>NZ_JAMBNZ010000099.1 GCF_023715365.1 Georgenia satyanarayanai | reverse complement strand
GGGTTGGCACCCATTCGCTGAGGTAAGTATCAATGGTCACCAGCTCAATGCCGAGGCCGATCCCCACCAGAAAGCGGAAGAAGATCACCCCTTCCGCGCTACTCTGCGTCGCCATCAGCAGCGAAAAAAGACCGTACCAGGCGAGCGCCACCATAAAGGTCAGGCGGCGGCCCAGTTTGTCCGCCAGCGGCGCCAGCAGACTGGCGCCGATAAACAGCCCCATAAAGGTGGCGGAGGCGAAGGCCGCCTGGTCGGCGATGCCGAAGATGCCCGCCTGTCCGGTGTGGAAAATGCCCTCCGCCAGCAGGCCCGTGCTGATATACCCGGTCTGGAAGAGATCGTAGAGCTCAAAGAAGCCGCCAAGTGTGAGAGCAGGGTAATAAACGACCATAACCCAAATGAGGCGGGCAGCGCATCAATGCGTCCGGTTAAGCTGGCGTGCGGTTGTCCTGGCGA
>NZ_JAMBNZ010000098.1 GCF_023715365.1 Georgenia satyanarayanai | reverse complement strand
GAATAGTGTTCTGCCCAGCCGCCGGCGGTGACGATCAGCATCGCCCGTTTGCCGACGAAAGTGCCTTCCCCGTAGCGATCGCCCCAGTGGCGGTCGCTGTGCTCGCCGACGCCATAGGCAAAGCCCAGGCGTACACCCGGTCGATCCAGCCCTTCATGATGGCGGGCATCGAGAACCACCATAGCGGGAACTGAAAAATCACTGTATCGGCCCACAGCAGCTTTTCCTGCTCGGCTACGATATCCGCACTTTGGGTGCCCTGGGCAAAGGCCTGTTTGGAATCGAGGGTCGGCCGCCAGAACTCGCCGACCGGCGGCGCGCCGCTGTCGTCGGCGTCATACCCGGCCTTCCAGCGCATGGCATAGAGATCGGAAACCTGCACTTCATGCCCGGCCTGCTGCAGATGGCGGATGGCGAAATTTTTCAGCGCGCCATTGAGCGAGCGCGGTTCCGGAT
>NZ_JAMBNZ010000097.1 GCF_023715365.1 Georgenia satyanarayanai | reverse complement strand
GACCGAGGCGATGATGGTCGCACCCGAAGCCCCGTCCGGCCCGCCCCCCGTGGCACCGTCACCCGATGCGGTGCCGTCCAACGGCTCGCTGCTGGCGCCCTCCACGGCCGCCGCCGCCGCCGCGGCGCTGAGCGAGCTGGCCCGCGCCGTGGCGGCCGAGCAGAAGAGCGTCATCTCCCGCAATGGCCCGAGCATCGAGGACGTGGTGCGCGAGGAGGTTCGCCCGCTGGTGAAGAACTGGCTGGATGCCCATCTGCCGGGGATGGTGGAGCGCATGGTGCGTGCCGAGATCGAGCGGGTGCTCGGCCGCCCGGCCTCCTGAGGCCGGGGTGCGGAAGGGTGTTCTGATCCGGACGCAACCCTTCCGCACTTGACGTTCGGGCGTCTCCCGGCACAGGGATGCGCCATGCTCGAAAAGACCCTGACGCCCGCCGATTTCGAGGCGAAGCTCTACGAA
>NZ_JAMBNZ010000096.1 GCF_023715365.1 Georgenia satyanarayanai | reverse complement strand
CGCCAGCGCCGCCCCGCAGCTGACGCAACAGCGCCAGCGCTGGGAGCAGGTGGTGCGCGCCAGCGAACTGCAGTTCGACGCCGGGCGGCGCAGCCTGATGCAGCTGATCGACCAGTACGACCGACGCTTCGGCGTGCAGCAGCGCGACATCGAGAACGCCTGGCAGCAGGCCGAGGCCCACCTGCGGTTGCGTCGGCTGGCGGGCGATCTGGCCGAGTGGTTCGGCGTGCTGGACGGCGGCGCGCGCTGAGGACGGGGGCGGTCGGCGCCGCGGGCGGGGTGCGCGGTGCCGCGGTTCTCAATCCAGCGAGATGTTGGCGCTGCGGATGACCTCCTCCCATTTCTGCTGGTCGCGCCGGACCCAGGCGCCGACCTCCTGCGGCCCGGTGGGCAGCGGCTCCATGCCATGGGCCTCGATCCGGCGGGCCAGTTCGGGATCCTTGAGCGTCTGCTGCAG
>NZ_JAMBNZ010000095.1 GCF_023715365.1 Georgenia satyanarayanai | reverse complement strand
AGCACCGCCTCGTCGGAGAGGCCATGGGCGTGCTGGAGGTACATCAGCCCGGCGACCAGACGCGGATGCGTGGCCGGCCGTCCCTCAGCGGCGGGGAAGAAGCCGGCCCATTCCCGCTCGAACCAGGACCAGTCGATCAGCGCCGCCAGCCGCACCAGTTCGTGCCGCCCATCGATCATGTCGACCAGCCGCGGCCGCAGCAGATCGGCCTGTTCCGGCGGGCGCGGGCGGTGCTTCATGCCCACAAGATTCGCAGGGTTTGTCGTCGAAAACAATCGAACCCTGCAAATCCAGGTCGCCGAGCCCGGAAAATCTCACAGCTAGATCAGTGCCTTACGAGTTATTCAAGGCCGACTCGGTACTCTGCGGCCAACCGCCGCACTTCGCGCTGGCAGCTTTCTACATTTGGCAACCCGCGTGTGGCCTGAAACCGCACTGATGCGCGGCAGTTTCAGGC
>NZ_JAMBNZ010000094.1 GCF_023715365.1 Georgenia satyanarayanai | reverse complement strand
CTAATCAAAGTGAACTATGGGAAACAAGTGGTTTTAGAGTTTCAAGATTTTTTAGTTAATGAATTTAAAAATGGTGATTTAAAATATGTCTATCTTTGATAAAGTCTTTGAAAATAATTCTCTAAAGCAGATTAATAGCATAAACGAATTATATAATTCTCTTGATGCAAAAAACTCACATGCAGTATTAAGAACAATTCAGAAAGAATGTATTGACCTTATTGATGATAACTTGGACTCAAAAGAATTAATACTAAAATTGAGTACAGGTTCTGGTAAAACTGCTATCGGATTACTATATTTACGATATTATTCGCAGAAATATCAAGAACCTGTGGTTTTTTTAACATCTAACAATCAATTGGTTGAACAAGTTATATTGGAAGCTGAAAATCTTGGGCTTAGAGCTAAAGCATATGGTAAAGGGGAGAATGTCTTAGATCATGATTCTATTATAG
>NZ_JAMBNZ010000093.1 GCF_023715365.1 Georgenia satyanarayanai | reverse complement strand
TGGCAATTTTTCGCTTGAGTTGGCGTTGCCATTTGGCATATAACAGACTTTCATTGATATAAGGCGCAGTGACAAAGCCCAGTAGCACAACCTTAGTCAAATTGACATTCTGTTGTTTTTCAACATTTTGAATGACGGCGTAATCGTCTGGGGTATCGATTAGCCACACATCAACTTTTTGCTGAAAATGTTTTTCGAACAACTGTGACGCTGCCAAGCATGCCACGATTTCAAATCCCCAAGAACGAATGGTATCGCTAAAGGCGAGCCGTTGCTGATTTTCCTCAGCAACGATAAAAAATCGCAGCGGTGGGTACTTTGACAGCATGAATGATTGTATCCTTTACCTGGCCAGTCGGCTTAGTCAGTTTTTGCTTGTTGGGTAAAGCGCGCTAACGTGTCTAACAGCATTTGTTCTTGGAATGGTTTACCCATGTATTCATTCACCCCGATATCAAA
>NZ_JAMBNZ010000092.1 GCF_023715365.1 Georgenia satyanarayanai | reverse complement strand
AATTTGTCTAATTAATTCCGTTTTGCCTGAACCTTTTTTACCAGTTAATAATAAAACAGATTCGTCTGATTTTAAATATTCATCAATGAATTCATTAACCGAAATGTTATATTTTTCAGTAATTGATGGATAAAAAGCATCTTTAACATTATTAGATTCTTTTACCGAAATTTCATTGTATGAAATTCTTCGCTGTGAATCATAACCAATTGCCCAATTAATATAATTAGTTTCTAATTTATGTTCAGAATGTGTTGAGAATTTAATATCTTTTTGTTCTAAAAGTTTTAAAACATCTTTGTATACATCAATAGTCGATTTAATCGCTAAACATAAATCTTCTGAAGATGTAATAGAAATTTCAAAAAATGAATTTAGTTTATTTGATTTACTGCGTCCAAAAAAATGAATTCGTCTAGTCATTTCATCATAAAAAAATGTAAATTTATCAGAATTTAGA
>NZ_JAMBNZ010000091.1 GCF_023715365.1 Georgenia satyanarayanai | reverse complement strand
GGGCACCTCGCCCTCGTTCGCGGCGGCCAGCAGGTGCAGCACGGTGTTGGTCGAGCCGCCCATGGCGATGTCCAGCGTCATCGCGTTCTCGAAGGCGGCGAAGGAGGCGACGTTGCGCGGCAGCACGGAAGCGTCGTCCTGCTCGTAGTAGCGGCGGGCGAGATCGACGATCAGGTGCCCCGCCTCGACAAAGAGACGGCGGCGGTCGGCATGGGTCGCCAGCGTCGAGCCGTTGCCCGGCAGCGCCAGGCCCAGCGCCTCGGTCAGGCAGTTCATCGAGTTCGCCGTGAACATGCCGGAGCAGGAGCCGCAGGTCGGGCAGGCGGAACGCTCGATGACCTTCACGTCCTCGTCCGAGACGCGGTCGTCGGCGGCGGCCACCATGGCGTCGATCAGGTCATACTTCTTCGTCACGCCATGGGCGACGACCTTGCCCGCCTCCATCGGCCCGCCGGAGACGA
>NZ_JAMBNZ010000090.1 GCF_023715365.1 Georgenia satyanarayanai | reverse complement strand
ATCTGAAATGCTCTGCCATCCGTATCGCCAATGGTGAACATACCGGCCGCCAAATCGGTTCACCGATTACCGATCTTGCGCTGCGCATGCTGCACGATATGACGGGCGCCGATAGCAGCGTTTCCAAATGCTACTTTACCCGTGCTAAAAGCGGCGTACTGATGAAGTCGGTGACGATTGCCATTCGCAACCGCGATCACCGGGTGATTGGTCTGCTGTGTATCAACATGAATCTGGATGTGCCGTTTTCCCAGATCATGAGCACCTTTATTCCGCCAGAAACGCCTGAAGTGAACTCGCCGGTGAACTTTGCTTCTTCGGTAGACGATCTGGTCGCCCAGACGCTGGAGTTCACCATTGAAGAGGTGAATGCCGATCGCAGCGTGTCTAACAATGCGAAAAACCGTCAAATCGTGCTGAATCTCTACGAGAAAGGGATCTTCGATATTAAAGACGCTATTA
>NZ_JAMBNZ010000009.1 GCF_023715365.1 Georgenia satyanarayanai | reverse complement strand
GGAATCCGGCTCTCGGCACAAGGAGGTGGGCTCCACCGCGCCGCCCGCGGAGGAATCCGGCTCTCGGCACAAGGAGGTGGGCTCCACCGCGCCGCCCGCGGAGGAATCCGGCTCTCGGCACAAGGAGATGGGCTCCACCGCGCCGCCCGCGGAGGAATCCGGCTCTCGGCACAAGGAGATGGGCTCCATCGCGCCGCCCGCGGAGGAATCCGGATCTCGGCACAAGAGGCGGGCGGCGTCTGTCAGCGCTTGCGGGCCTTGAGGACGAGCTGGACGGCCGAGTAGACGAGCAGGAGGGCGAAGAGTCGCTGCAGCCACACCTCGGGCACCGCCTGGGCGAGCAGTGCGCCGAGCGGGGCGCCGAGGACGCCGCCCACGCCGAGGATGAGGCCCGCGCGCCAGTCGGTGTAGCCCCGGCGGGCGTGGCGCCAGGCGCCCATGAGGGAGACCGGAACCATGACGGCGAGCGAGGTGCCCTGCGCCTCGTGCGGGGAGAAGCCGAAACCGAGGACGAGCAGCGGCACCATGACGACACCTCCGCCGATGCCGACGAGCGCGGACAGCAGGCCCATGAGGAGCCCGGCGCCCACGTAGCCGGCTAGGACCGGCGCGTCGAGGTGGGCGAGCTCGCCGGCGTTCTCGACCGGAGGGGCGAGGGCCATCCGGACGGCGACGACGACCATGACCGCGGCGAAGACGATCCGCAGCGTGCGCTCGGACATCCGGTGGACGAGCTCGGCACCGACGAGCGTGCCGACGATACCGCCGGCCGCGACGACCAGTGCAGGGACGAGGGCGACGTCGCCCGCGACGCCGTAGCTGGCAGCGCCGGCCACGGCCGTCAGGGTGATGGCGGCGAGGGAGGTGGCCTGCGCCCGCTTCTGCGCCATCCCCATGAGGAGGACGAGCAGCGGGACGAGAACGACTCCCCCGCCGATGCCGAGCAGGCCGGAGAGCACCCCGACGGCGACGCCGGCGGCACCGAGCCGCGGGATGCTCACCGGCACGGCGGGCTCAGCGGGCGTCGTCGGCGGGCTCGTCCGCCTCGTCGACGTCGTCCACGGCCGGGCGGCGGTACGGGTCGGCGTCCCCGGCGGGGGTGGCGCCGGCGGCGATGCGCGCCAGCTCGGCGTCCCGCTCGGCGGCCTCGCGCAGGGCACGCTCGAGGTCGGCGGCGGTCTCGGGCACGACGTCGGCCGTGAACTCGAGCGTCGGGGTCAGCCGCAGACCGAGCTGCTTGCCGACCTCCGAGCGGATGTGGCCGCGCGCGGAGGCGAGGGCGGCGGCGGTGTCCCGCTGGGCCTGCTCGTCACCGAGCACGGTGTAGTAGACGGTGGCCTGCTGGAGGTCTCCGGTGACCCGGACCTCCGTGACGGTGACGAAGCCGAGGCGCGGGTCCTTGATGCGGGACTCGAGCATCGACGCGACGATCTGCTGGATGCGGTCACTCACGCGGCGCATCCGCGGGGTGTCGGCCATGGTTCTCTCCTGTCGTGTGACGCGACGTGGCGCGCACCTGTCGGTGCGCGCCACGTCGCGAGGACTGCAGCCCTCTACTTGCGCGGCTTCTCGCGCATCTCGAAGGTCTCGATGACGTCACCCTCGGTGATGTCGTTGAACGACCCGAGGCTGATACCGCACTCGAAGCCCTCGCGGACCTCGGTGACGTCGTCCTTCTCGCGGCGCAGGGAGTCGATCGTGACGTTCTCCCCCACCACGACGCCGTCCCGCAGGACGCGCGCCTTGGTGTTCCGGCGGATGGTGCCGGAGCGGATGATCGAACCGGCGATGTTGCCGACCTTGGAGGAGCGGAACACCTGGCGGACCTCCGCGGTGCCCAGCTGGACCTCCTCGTACTCCGGCTTGAGCATGCCCTTGAGGGCCTGTTCGACGTCGTCGATCGCCTGGTAGATGACCGAGTAGTACCGGATGTCGACGCCCTCGCGGTCGGCCAGCTCCGTGACCCGCTCCGCGGGCTTCACGTTGAAGCCGATGATGATGGCGTTGTCCACCGTGGCGAGGTTGACGTCGTTCTGGGTGATGGCACCCACGCCGCGGTGGATGATCCGCAGCGCGACCTCGTCGCCGACCTCGATCTTGAGGAGCGAGTCCTCCAGCGCCTCGACGGCACCGGACACGTCGCCCTTGAGGACGAGGTTGAGGGTCTCGACCCGGCCCTGCTGGAGCGCCTCGGTGAAGTCCTCGAGCGAGACGCGCTTGCGACGCTTGGCCAGCGTCGCGGCGCGCTCGGCGGCGGCCCGCTTGTCGGCGATCTGCCGCGCGGTGCGGTCGTCGCCGGCCACGATGAAGGAGTCACCGGCGCGGGGCACCGAGGTGAGGCCGAGGACCTGCACGGGACGTGCGGGGCCGGCCTCCTCCACCGGGACACCGTGCTCGTCGAACATCGCCCGGACGCGCCCGTGGGCGGTACCGGCGACGATGGCGTCCCCGACGTGCAGGGTTCCGGACTGGACGAGGACGGTCGCGACCGTGCCGCGGCCCTTGTCGAGGTTCGCCTCAATGGCGACGCCGCGCGCGGCCTTGTCCGGGTTGGCCCGCAGGTCCAGGGCGGCGTCCGCGGTGAGGAGGACGGCCTCGAGGAGCTCGTCGATGCCCATCCGCTGGAGCGCGGAGACGTCGACGAACATCGTGTCGCCGCCGTACTCCTCGGCCACGAGGTTGTACTCGGTCAGCTGCTGGCGGATCTTGGCGGGGTTGGCCGCCTCCTTGTCCACCTTGTTGACGGCCACGACGATCGGCACACCGGCCGACTGCGCGTGGTTGAGCGCCTCGACCGTCTGGGGCATGACACCGTCGTCGGCCGCCACCACGAGGATCGCGATGTCCGTGACGTCGGCTCCACGGGCACGCATGGCCGTGAAGGCCTCGTGACCGGGGGTGTCGATGAAGGTGAGCGCGCGGTCGTAGCCCTCGTGCTCGGTCCAGATCTGGTAGGCGCCGATGTGCTGGGTGATGCCACCGGCCTCGCCGGCGACGACGTCGGTGCTACGGATCGCGTCGAGGAGCTTGGTCTTTCCGTGGTCGACGTGACCCATGACGGTGACGACCGGCGGACGGGCCATGAGGTCCTCGTCGGTCTCCCCGGCCAGCTCGGCGTCGAGGTCGATGTCGAAGCCGCCGAGGAGCTCACGGTCCTCGTCCTCGGGCGAGACGATGTTGATGATGTAGCCGAGCTCGTCACCCAGCGCCTTGAAGGTGTCCTCGTCCAGCGACTGGGTGGCCGTGGCCATCTCGCCGAGGTGGAAGAGCACCGTCACGAGCGCTGCGGGGTTCGCGTCGATCTTGTCGGCGAAGTCCGCGAGGCTGGCGCCGGCGCGGATCTGCACCTCGGTGGTGCCGTTGCCGCGAGGGACCTGGACGCCACCGAGGCTCGGTGCGCCCTGCTGCTCGAACTCCTGACGCTTCGCGCGCTTGGACTTGCGTCCGCGCACCGGACGACCGCCCGGACGCCCGAAGGCACCCTGCGTACCGCCGCGCGCACCGGGACGACCGCGACCCGCGAAACCGCCGGGACGACCGCCGCCACCGGGACCGCCTGCGCCGCCGGGACCACCGGGGCCACCGCCACCGGGACGGCCACGGCCGCCGCCGCCACCACGAGCCGGCGCGCCAGGCGTCCCGACCGAGCTGCGGCCGGGCATCATGCCCGGGCTGGGGCGTGCGCCACCGGGACGCGGTGCGCCCGGACGCGGACCTGCCGCACCGGCGCCCGCACCGGGGCGGGGACCGCCCGGACGGGGGCCACCGGGACGCGGGCCGGCTGCGCCGGCACCGCCGCTGCCACCGGGCCGGGGCATGCCCTGGCTCGTGGCGAAGGGGTTGTTGCCCGGGCGCGGGGCGCCGGGGCGGGGACCACCGGGACGGGGTCCACCGCTGCCACCGGGCCGGGGCATGCCCTGGCTCGTGGCGAAGGGGTTGTTGCCCGGGCGCGGGGCGCCGGGCTTGGGGCCGGCAGCGGCCTTGGTGTCCGGCGTCGGTGCCTCGGGGGTGCTCGCCTCGGCAGCGGGCTGCGCGGGCTCGGGGGCTGCCGGTGCCGCCTGGGGCTGGGGCGCCGGGGTCGGTGCGGGTGCACCGGGCTTGGGCGCCGCGGGTCGCTGCGCGGCGGCGGGCGCCGGGCGCGCGGGGCCGGGTGCCGGGGCGGCGGGTGCGGCCGGGGTCTCCTGCGCGGCAGGGGCCTCGGGCTCAGCAGTCTTGGCGGCGGGGGCCTTGGGCTTGACCGCCTTCTTGGGTGCCGGCTTCTCCTCGGAGGCCGACGGTGCGGGAATGGCCTCCCGGAGGCGGCGCACGACGGGCGCCTCGACGGTGGACGAGGCCGACTTGACGAACTCTCCGAGCTCACCGAGCTTGGCCAGAACCGTCTTGCTGTCGACGCCGAGCTCCTTGGCGAGCTCGTGGACGCGAAGCTTTGCCACATTTCTCCTGTCTCGGCCCGCCCGGGACAGGGTGGGGCCGTGTTAGTGCTTGAAACTCATCGCTGGGTACTCATCGGGTGCCCATCGGCTTCCAACCCGCTTTCTTCGTCGATGACTCGTGCCGGCTCAGGTCTGACCCGGCGTTCTCGTGCTGAACCACTCCGTGACGGCGGCGGTGTCCACCGGTCCTGCGGAGCGCAGGGCCCGGGGGATCGCCCGCCGGCGATCGGCGAGGTCCAGGCAAGCCCGGTCGGCGTGCAACCAGGCCCCCCGCCCCGGAGCGTCCGTCCGTTCGTCCACCACCGCGCGAGGCGACTGGGGAACGAGGACGACACGCACGAGGGCGGACCGCGGGGCCTTGACCCGGCATCCCACGCATGTGCGCACCTGTCCCTCGCCGGGAGGTGAGGGGGGAGGAGGCATAGTCATGAGAGTTCGGGCTGCGGCCCGTCCGGAAGTCTACCCCCACCGGCCCCTGCGGGACAGTGATGGGCCACGCAGCGGGGGGTGGTGTGTTTGCTCACACGCCCCCGTCGAAGGGGCTCAGCGCTCGGGCTGCTCGCCCTCGGTGTCCGAGTGGATGTCGATCCGCCAGCCCGTGAGGCGCGCGGCGAGGCGTGCGTTCTGGCCCTCCTTGCCGATGGCGAGGGACAGCTGGAAGTCGGGCACGACGACACGGGCGGACCGCTCCTCGGCGTCCACGACCTCCACGCTCGTCACCCGGGCGGGCGAGAGCGCGTTGCCGACGAAGGTCGCGGCGTCCTCGCTGTAGTCGACGATGTCGATCTTCTCGCCGGCGAGCTCACTCATGACGGCCCGCACCCGCTGGCCCATCGGGCCGATGCAGGCACCCTTGGCGTTGAGGCCGGGGACGGTGGAGGCGACGGCGATCTTCGTCCGGTGCCCGGCCTCGCGGGCCAGCGCCATGATCTCGACGCTGCCGTCGGCGACCTCGGGCACCTCGAGGGCGAAGAGCTCGCGCACGAGGTTGGGGTGGGTGCGCGAGAGGGTGACCGAGGGTCCCTTGGCGCCGCGCGTCACCTCCAGGACGTAGGCGCGCAGGCGGTCGCCGTGGCGGTAGGTCTCGGTGGGCACCTGCTCGTGGGCGGGCAGCACGGCCTCGAGCTCGCCGATGTCGACGAGGACGACGCGCGGGTCGCGGCCCTGCTGGACGACGCCGGCGATGAGGGTGCCGGCGCGGTCGCGCAGCGAGCCCATCACCTGGTCGTCCTCGGCGTCGCGCAGCCGCTGGACGATGACGCTCCGGGCGGTGGCGGTGGCGATGCGACCGAATCCGCTGGGGGTGTCGTCGTACTCGCCGACGGCCTTGCCCTCCTCGTCGACCTCGGTCGCCATGACGGTGACGCGGCCGGTGCGGCGGTCGACCTCCACGCGGGCCCGCTCCGCGGCCCCCGGGGTGCGCTGGTAGGCGAGGAGGAGTGCTTCCTCGATGGCGCCGACCAGCACGTCGAGGCGGATCTCGCGCTCGCTCTCGATCAGGCGTAGCGCGGTCATGTCGATGTCCATGTGTCCTCCTCAGCCCTCTGCGGCAGCGTCTGCCGCACGCCCCAGCTCGGGCTCGACCGTGCCCGAGGTGATGTCGGGCAGCGCGACGACCTGACGCGTGCCCTCAGTGTCGATGACCACGTCCTCGCCGTCGACCGCGAGGACCCGTCCGCGCAGGGCGCCGGACGTGGTGCGCAGCCGGACGACGCGCCCCTCGGCGCGGCGGTAGTGGCGTGCCGTCGTCAGGGGTCGCGTGACGCCGGGGGTGGAGACCTCGAGGGTGTACGCCCCGGCGACGACGTCGACGTCGTCGAGGGTCGTGGAGACCTGGCGGGAGACGTCGGTGAGGAGGTCGGAGCCGACGCCGCCGGGCCCGTCCGCGAGGTCGACGACGACCCGGACGACGCTGTGCCGGCCGGCCGCGCTCACGCTCACGTCCTCGAGGTACAGACCGGCGTCGGTGACGACGGGCTCGAGGACGCGGCGCAGCTCGGCTGCGACGTCCGACGGGCGTGCCATGGTGCTCTCCTGGGGGCTCGGCTGCGGAACTCCCACACCTTACCCGGGGGGCGGGCCCCTCTCAGGAGAGGCCGGGCAGGGCCGGCAGTGCGGTATCCCACGACCGCACCTGCCCGGCGGCGTAGGTCGCGGCGTCGAGCACGGTCTCCCGGTCCTCGACCGGTCTCCCGAGCAGGGCGACGTACGCGCCGAGGACGTCGAGCTCCGCGGCGCCCGCGAGGGCGCGTTCCGGCGCCTCGGCCTCCGCGGTGTCGCTCACGTCGTAGGCGACCTCGCGCTCGTCCTCCTCGGGGTCGACGGCGCCGGCGACGAGCGCGAGCTGCTCGGCACGCGCGGCGGCGGCCTCGCGCTGGGCACCGCTGCTGCGGGCGGCGACGACCTCAAGGGCGTAGCGGGCGGCGTCGACGGCGCGGGAGGTCTCCGCGTCGACCGTGCCGGGTTCCGGTGCCGGCTGCGGCGCGGCCGGGAGCCGCTCGCTGTCGACGGACAGTGCGCGCGCGAGGTCCGCGGCGAGCCAGGTGCGGGAGATCGCGACGGCGGCGAACAGCTGGCCGAGCTCACCGTCGTGCGCGAGGGCGTCCTCACGCGCGCTGGCAGCACCCTCCTCGAGGAGGTCGAGAACCTCCTGCGGCGTCGCCGCCGCGGCGGGCGCGGGCGTGGTGGGGTCCTCGGGGTACGCGGTCGCCTCCGGGCCGGCACCCGGCCACGGCTCCCACACGCCGCCGAGCGCCTCGTGGTGCTCGGCCGACGCCTCCTCGACGGTGGTGAGCACCTCGCCGAGGGCGGCGCCGTCGTCCGTGGCCGCCGCGCCGGCGGCGTCCCGCAGCTGCGCGGCCACGAGGGCGGCGTCCTGGCGGGCCTCCTCCACGGCGTCGGCGGCGGGGACCTCCGGGGGCGGCGTCTCGAGCCGGACGCCGCAGCCCGTCAGCGTGAGCGCGGCGAGCAGCGCGGCCCCCAGCGCGCGGCGCCCGGACACGGTGACGCTCAGCTCCCGAGAGCGGCCCGCACGGCCGTGGCGACCGCGGCGACGGCCTCCGTGACGGGAACCTCGCGGCGCTCCCCCGTGGCGCGCTCGCGCAGCTCGACCTTGCCCTCTGCCAGCCCGCGGCCGACGACGAGCACGAGGGGCACGCCGAGGAGCTCGGAGTCGGCGAACTTCACGCCCGCGGACATCTTCGGGCGGTCGTCGAGGAGCACCTCGATGCCCTGCGCGCTGAGCTCGGCGCCGATGCGCTCGGCCTCGGCGAAGACCTCGGGGTCCTTGCCGGTGGCGAGGAGGTGGACGTGGAAGGGGGCTAGGCTCATCGGCCAGGACAGGCCCGAGTGGTCGCACGTCGCCTCGGCGACGGCGGCCAGCGCGCGGCTGACCCCGATGCCGTAGGAGCCCATCGTCACGGTGACGGCCTTGCCGTTCTCGTCGAGGACCTTGAGGCCGAGCGCCTCGGCGTACTTGCGACCGAGGGCGAAGACGTGGCCGATCTCGGTGCCGCGGGCGAGCTCGAGCGGGCCGGAGCCGTCCGGCGCGGGGTCGCCCGCCCGGACCTCGGCGGCCTCGATGGTGCCGTCGGCGGTGAAGTCGCGGCCGGCGACGAGCCCGAAGACGTGCTTGCCGTCCTCGTTCGCGCCGGTGATCCAGCTCGTGCCGGGCACGACGCGCGGGTCGAGGAGGTAGCGCAGGGCGCGGCGGTCCTCGCCCTCCTCGCCGGTGTTCGGCCCGATGACGGCGGGACCGATGTAGCCCTTGACGAGCTCGGGACGCGCGGCGAGCTGCTCGTCGGTGGCCGGCGTGACAAGGGTGGGCTCGAGCGCGCCCTCGAGCCGCTTGAGGTCGACCTCGCGGTCCCCGGGCAGACCGACGACGACGAGCTCCTCGGTGCCGTCCGGGTGGGCGAGGGCCAGGACGACGTTCTTCAGCGTGTCCACCGCCGTCCAGGGACGGTCAGGGCGCGGGTAGAGCGCGTTGGCCTGCGACACGAGGGTGTCGATGGTCGTGGAGTCGGGGGTGTCGCGGACCTGCGCCGGCGGCAGGTCGCTCGCGTCGACGGGCTCGGGCACCGCCGTGAGGGCGGCCTCGACGTTGGCCGTGTACCCGCCGGGCGATCGGACGAAGGTGTCCTCGCCCGACGGCGTCGGGAAGAGGAACTCCTCCGAGCGGGAGCCGCCCATCGCGCCGCTCGTCGCCGCGACGATGACGTACTCGAGGCCGAGGCGGGTGAAGATCCGCTCGTAAGCCTCGCGCTGGGCGCGGTAGGAGCGCTCGAGGCCGGCGTCGTCGATGTCGAAGGAGTACGCGTCCTTCATGATGAACTCACGTCCGCGCAGCAGGCCGGCGCGCGGGCGGGCCTCGTCGCGGTACTTCGTCTGGATCTGGAAGAGCGTGAGCGGCAGGTCCTTGTACGAGGAGTACAGGTCCTTGACGAGGAGGGTGAACATCTCCTCGTGGGTGGGCGCGAGGAGGTAGTCGTTCTCGCGGCGGTCCTGGAGGCGGAAGAGGTTCGGGCCGTACTCGGTCCAGCGGCCGGTGGCCTCGTAGGGCTCGCGCGGCAGCAGCGCCGGGAAGTGGACCTCCTGGGCGCCCGCGGCAGTCATCTCCTCGCGCACGACCTGCTCGATCTTGCCGAGGATCCGCAGGCCCAGCGGCAGCCAGGTGTAGATGCCCGGGGCGGCACGGCGGATGTAGCCGGCCCGCACGAGCAGCCGGTGGCTCGGCAGCTCGGCGTCCACCGGGTCTTCACGCAGGGTCCGCAGGAACAGGGTCGACATCCGCATCAGCACGCGGGCCAGCGTATCGCGCCCACTCCCCCACCCCGCCCCACCCACCGGGCCCTCCCCGCCCCCGACAGCCCATCAACCGCCGCGGCCCGTATCACCGGCGGTGGGGGCATGTGCCACAAAGCGGACCGCCGCTGGCCGGACCGGGCCGCCGGCCGGCGTGTCGCGCGGCGTGCCGCGGCCCTCGCGCGCGGCGGCCAGCCGTTTGCGGCACATGGTCCGAAGATCCGGCCGCGGAATGCGGCTGCCGGGGCCCCGGCGGGCGGAGCGTCGGCTCAGAAGAGGACGGTGGCGTACGTGCCGACCTGCTCGAAGCCGGTGCGGCGGTAGGTCGCGATCGCGGGGGTGTTGTACCCGTTGACGTAGAGGGAGACCACCGGCGCGGTGCGGCGGCGCACGTCCTCGACGACGGCGGCCATCGCCGGTGCCGCGACGCCCTGCCCGCGGTGCTCGGGGTGGACCCACACACCCTGGATCTGGGCGACGCCGAGCGCGCACGCACCGACCTCCGCCTTGAAGACGACGCGCCGGCCCTCGGGGGCGTCCTCGATCCGGACGTAGGACCGCTGCGTCGAGACGAGCTCGTGGACCCGCGCCGCGTAGGCGCCTCCCGAGGCGAGGGGCGAGTAGCCCACCTCCTCGGTGAACATCGCCACGCAGGCCGGGACGACGACGTCGAGGTCGTCGGGGCTGCTCAGGCGCACCCGCGGGTCGGGCTCGACGGCGGGGGTGGCGGAGATCGCCATCGACGGCTGGTCGGCACGGACCTCGCGCGAGGGCAGCCAGCCCGGACCGAGCCGGTCCCACAGGCCCAGCACCTGCTCGGCGGGGCCGACGATCGAGGAGGCCCGCCGTCCGCGGCTGCGAACGTGCTCGGCGACGGCGTCGAGCAGCTCCGGCTCGTCGACGGCGACGGGCACGAGGTTGGCGCCGGACCAGCACAGCGCCCGCAGCTCCCCGTCGCACCACACGCCGAGCAGCTCGGCACCGGGCAGCCGGCGGCGGCCGAGCGCCTCGACCTGGACGGCGGCGAGGACGTTGCCGACGGGGTCGGCGGCGCACAGCCCGAGGGCCGCCTCACGGTCCTCCTCCCGCAGGGGGCGGACGCGCGGGCCCACGGGGTGGCGCCACCTGCCCAGCACGGGGCTCCGCTCAGCTGACCGTGACGACGGGTCCACCGGGCTCGGGCTGCAGGCCCATCTCCTCGGCGATCCGGTTGGCCTCGGCGATGAGGGTCTCGACGATCTGGTCCTCGGGGACGGTCTTGATGACCTCACCCTTGACGAAGATCTGGCCCTTGCCGTTGCCGGACGCCACGCCGAGGTCGGCCTCGCGGGCCTCACCGGGGCCGTTGACGACGCAGCCCATGACGGCGACGCGCAGCGGGACGGTCATGCCCTCCAGGCCGGCGGTGACGTCGTCGGCCAGCTGGTAGACGTCCACCTGGGCGCGGCCGCAGGAGGGGCAGGAGACGATCTCGAGCTTGCGCGGACGCAGGTTGAGCGACTCGAGGATCTGGTTGCCGACCTTGATCTCCTCCACCGGCGGGGCGGAGAGGGAGACCCGGATGGTGTCGCCGATGCCCTTGGACAGCAGCGCACCGAAGGCGGTGGCGGACTTGATCGTGCCCTGGAAGGCGGGGCCGGCCTCGGTGACGCCGAGGTGCAGCGGCCAGTCGCCGGCCTCGGAGAGCAGCTCGTAGGCGCGCACCATGATGACGGGGTCGTTGTGCTTGACCGAGATCTTGAAGTCGTGGAAACCGTGCTCCTCGAAGAGGGACGCCTCCCACACCGCGGACTCGACGAGCGCCTCCGGCGTGGCCTTGCCGTACTTCTTGAGCAGCCGCGGGTCCAGCGAGCCGGCGTTGACGCCGATCCGGAGAGAGACGCCGGCGCCTGCGGCAGCCTTGGCGATCTCCTTGACCTTGTCGTCGAACTTGCGGATGTTGCCGGGGTTGACGCGCACCGCGCCGCAACCGGCCTCGATCGCCGCGAAGACGTACTTCGGCTGGAAGTGGATGTCGGCGATCACCGGGATCTGGGACTTCTTGGCGATGATCGGCAGCGCCTCGGCGTCCTTGTCCGTGGGGCAGGCCACCCGGACGATGTCGCAGCCCGAGGCGGTGAGCTCGGCGATCTGCTGGAGCGTGGCGTTGATGTCGTAGGTCTTCGTCGTCGTCATCGACTGGACGCTGACCGGCGCGTCACCACCCACCTCGACGTTGCCCACCCGGATCTTGCGGGTGGGCCGACGGGGAGCCAGCACGGGCGGCTGCTCCTTGACGGTCGGGATGCCGAGGGAGATCGGTGTACTCACCTTGCCAGTATCACCCACCGCACCACCTGAGTGCACGGCTCAGCCGGTGAGCGTGACCGGCCGCACGATGTCGGCGTAGGCGAGCAGGAGGCTCATCCCCACCATCGCGACGACGACGACGTAGGTGAGCGGCAGCATCCGCGCGACGTCGACGGGCCCGGGGTCCGGACGGCCGCGCCACGCCGCGACCCGGCGGCGCAGCCCCTCCCACAGGGCGCCGGCGATGTGGCCGCCGTCGAGCGGGAGCAGCGGGACGAGGTTGAAGACGAACAGCGCGAGGTTGAGGGAGGCGAGGAGACCGAGCAGGTCCGCCGCCCGCTCGACGACGCCGTACCGTTCGCTGTCGATGGAGGCGATCTCCCCGGCGAAACGGCCCACGCCGACGAGCCCGACGACGCCCGGGTCGCGCTCCTCCTCGCCGAAGGCCGCCTGCGCGACGTCGACGAGCCGCTGCGGCAGGGTGAGGACCACGTTGACGGTCGCGCCCACGGCCTCCGCGACCCGGCCGGGGACGGCGCTGACGGGTTGCGGCACGAGCTCGGCGAGCGGCCCGATCCCGACGAAGGGTTGCGGCTCGGTCACCGGCTCACCGGCGTCGTCGGTGAGGACCTCGCCGTCGACGACGACGGGCCGCTCGGTCATCACGGGCGTCACCGTGACCGTGCGCTCCTGCCCGTCGCGCTCGACGACGACGGTGGCCGGGCTGGGCCCGGACGCGGCGATGGCCGCACGCACGTCGTCCCAGGTCTCGACCTGTCGCCCGCCCCACGAGAGGACGGTGTCGTCCGGCCGCAGGCCGGCGACGGCGCCGGGCGCGGCCGGGTCCGCGTCGGCACACTCGGTGGCCGCGGGCTCGGCGGGCAGGCACTCCTGGACGTTGCCGAGGGTGGCGGTGTAGGTGGGCACGCCGACCCCGACGAGCACGACGGCGAGGAGGACGACGGCGATGAGGATGTTCATCACCGGCCCGCCCAGCATGACGACGAGCTTCTTCGGCACACTGAGCGCCGAGAAGGTGCGGTGCTCCTCGCCTGGGCCGACCTCGGCCAGCGCGTACTCGCGGGCCTCCTCGACGAGGGTGGCGCGGCCGTCACGACGGCGGCGCACGGGCCGGTCGGTCCGCGCGGGCGGGTACATGCCGACCATCCGGACGTAGCCGCCGAGCGGGACGGCCTTGACCCCGTACTCGGTCTCCCCTCGCCGACGGGACCACAGGGTGGGGCCGAAGCCGACGAAGTACTCGGTGACCTTGACGCCGAAGCGCTTGGCGGGCACGAGGTGCCCCACCTCGTGGAGCGCGATCGAGACGACGAGCCCGACGACGAGGACGAGGACCCCGACGAGGAAGCTCATCGCGTGCCTGCCAGCTCCCGGGCGCGGTGCCGGGCCCAGGCCTCGGCGGCGTGGACCGTGGCGAGGTCGAGGCTCTCGGCGGGGACGCCGCCGTGCTCGGCGAGGACCTGCTCGAGGATGTCGGTGATGGCGAGGAAGCTGAGGCGGCCGTCGAGGAAGGCGGCGACGCACTCCTCGTTGGCGGCGTTGAGGACGGCCGGGTGAGTGGCGGAGGCGGCGGCCGCCTGGCGGGCCAGACGCACGCCGCGGAAGGTGTCCTCGTCCAGCGGCTCGAAGGTCCAGCTCGTCGCCTCGTCCCAGCGGCACGGGGCGACGGCGCGCTGGGGGCGGGCGGGCCAGGACAGGGCGAGCGCGATGGGCAGGCGCATGTCGGGCGGGGAGGCCTGGGCGATGGTCGAGCCGTCGACGAACTCGACCATCGAGTGCACGACCGACTGCGGGTGGACGACGACGGTGATGTCCTCGACCGCGACGTCGAAGAGGAGGTGCGCCTCGATGAGCTCCAGACCCTTGTTGACGAGGGTTGCGGAGTTCACCGTGACGACCGGTCCCATCGCCCACGTGGGGTGGGCCAGCGCCTGGGCGGCGGTGACGCCGGTGAGCTCCTCGCGCCGCTTGCCACGGAACGGACCACCGGAAGCGGTGAGGATGAGCCGGGCGACCTCGGCGTGCGCGCCGGAGCGCAGCGCCTGGGCCATGGCGGAGTGCTCGGAGTCGACGGGGACGATCTGGTCGGGCCGCTGCCGCGCGGCGCGCACGAGGGCGCCGCCGACGACGAGCGACTCCTTGTTCGCCAGCGCCAGGCTGGACCCGGCGCGCAGGGCCGCGAGGGTGGGCTCCAGGCCGACGGAGCCGGTGACGCCGTTGAGGACGACGTCGCTCCCCGCGCCGGCGAGCTCGGCGGCGGCCCCCTCCCCCACGAGCACCTCGACCGGAGGGGCGGGCACGCCGCGGTCGGCCGCGACGGCGGCGACGGCGTCACGCACGTCCGCGGCACTGCCGCGGGAGACGGCGACGAGCGGCACGTCGTGGTCGACGACCTGCTCGGCGAGGAGCCGCAGGTTGGCGCCGCCGGCCGCCAGCGCGGCGACCTCGTAGCCGCCGCGGGAGATGACCTCCAGGGCCTGGGTCCCGATGGAGCCGGTCGAGCCGAGCAGCGTGAGCGTGGTCATTCGACGGCCAGGAGGACCTCGACGGCGCGGTCGAGGTAGGCGTCGACGACTCCCTCGGCGTAGGCCTTGTCGCGACGCGCGGAGGGGAAGGTGACGGTGCGCAGCTCGGCGGCGGTGAGGTCGCCGTCGGCGTCGAAGTAGGCGACGAGCCGGTCCATGAGGCCGTCGACGGCGTCGCGGTCGTAGCCGCGGCCCCGCTCGGGCGCCGCGAAACGCTCCCCGGCCGGGCGCACGAGGCGCGGGTAGAGCGTCGTGGCGCGCTCGGCGATGCGGTCCATCCACGCCTGCTGGCCGTGGGCGGCGACAAAGGCGTCACGGCGCCGCTGGACGAGCGCGGCCTCGAGGCGGTCCAGCGCCGAGTCCACCGACCCGGTCGCGTAGCCGGCCCGGACGAGGTCGAAGGCCACCTGGCGAACTTCCGTCTCGTGGAGGCCGGTGTCGCTGCCGGAGCGTCCCGCCTCGTAGGCCTGGCGGGCACGGGTGAAGAACTCCTCGACCTGCTCGCGGTCGTACCCGGTGCTCATCCGCCCCACGACCGGGAACAGCGTGCTCATCGTGCGGACTCCTTCACCTCGGGGACACCGACCTTGGGGGCGGCGGTGGCGAGCTGCTCGGCCGCGAGCTGGCCGCAGGCACCGTCGATGTCGCTGCCGCGGGTGTCGCGCACCGTCGTGGGGATCCCGGCCTTGCGCAGCGTGCGGACGAAGGTGTCCTCGACGTCGGGGTCCGAGGCCGTCCACTTCGAGCCGGGCGTGGGGTTGAGCGGGATCGGGTTGACGTGGATCCAGCCCTTGCCGCGCGCGAGGAGCTCGTCGGCGAGGAGCTGGGCGCGCCACTGGTGGTCGTTGATGTCGCGGATGAGCGCGTACTCGATGCTCACGCGGCGCCCGGTGGCATCGAAGTAGCGGCGGGCCGCGTCGAGCAGCTCACCGACCTTCCACCGGGAGTTGATCGGGATGAGCTCGTCGCGCAGGCCGTCGTCGGGGGCGTGGAGGGAGACGGCCAGGGTCACCGGCAGGCCCTCCTTCGCGAGCTTGTCGATGGCGGGCACGAGGCCGACCGTCGAGACGGTGACGTTGCGGGCGGAGAGCCCGAAGCCCGCGGGGCTGGGCTCGACCATCCGGCGCACCGCGTTGACCACGGCCCGGTAGTTGGCCAGCGGCTCGCCCATGCCCATGAACACGACGTTGGTGAGACGGGTGGGGCCACCGGTGAGGAGGCCGTCGCGGCAGGCCGCGGCCGCCACCCGCACCTGCTCGACGATCTCCGCCGTCGAGAGGTTGCGGGTCAGGCCCTGCTGGCCCGTCGCACAGAACGGGCAGGCCATCCCGCAGCCGGCCTGCGAGGACACGCACAGGGTGGCGCGCTCGGAGTAGCGCATGAGGACGGACTCGACCTTGGCGCCGTCGAACAGGCTCCACAGCGCCTTGCGGGTGGCCCCGCCGTCGGCCTGGAGGGTGTGGACCTCGGTGAGGAGCTCGGGCAGCAGCTCGTCGACGAGCTCGTCGCGGCCGCTGGCAGGGAGATCGCTCATCGCGGCGTCGTCACGCGTGAGATGACTGAAGTAGTGGCGCGAGAGCTGGTCGGCCCGAAAGGCGGGCAGGTCCTTCTCCCGCAGCACCGCGGCGCGGTCCTCACGGGTGAGGTCGGCCAGGTGGCGCGGCGGCTTTCCGCGCCGCCGCGCGGTGAAGGTCAGTTGGGGCCGCTCACCGGCAGCGCCTGGCGTCGGAGGGAGGGGTGAGGTCGTCGACATGTCGGTGCCGATTGTTCCATGCGTTCCTGGGAGTCAGCCGACGAACGTCGTGAGCAGGAGGTAGCTGGCCGGCGCCGTCATGAGCAGGGAGTCGAGCCTGTCGAGGATTCCGCCGTGACCGGGCAGGAGCGTGCCCATGTCCTTGAGTCCGAGATCACGCTTGAGAAGCGACTCCGAGAGGTCCCCGACGGTGGCGGTGACCACGGCACCGGCCCCGAGGAGCAGCCCTACCCACCACGGCGCGTCCAGCGCGAGGAGCGCCAGCCCCACACCGACGGCGGCCGCGAGCACGAGGGAGCCGCCGGCTCCCTCCCACGACTTCTTCGGGCTGATCGACGGCGCCATCGGGTGGCGGCCGACGAGGACGCCCGCGACGTAGCCGCCCGTGTCGTTCGCGACGGCGCACAGCACGAGGGTGAGGACGAGCCAGGGCCCGCGGTCCTCGGTGAGGAGGAGCACGGCGAAGCCGGCGAGGAAGGAGACGTAGGCGGAGGCGAGGACGCCGGCGCAGGCGTCGCGCACGGCGTCGGGACCTCCGCCGTCGAGCACGCGCCACACGAGCACGCCGCCCGCGGTGAGGAAGAAGGCGACGAGCATCGCTCCCGGCCCGGCGGTGTAGGCCGAGACGAGGATGCCCGCGTTTCCCACCCACAGCGGCAGGAGCGGCACGGCGACGCCGCGGGTGCCGACGGCGCGCGCGAACTCCCACAGCGCACCGCTCGTGGCGAGCAGCGCGAGGACCACGAACGCCTCCTCGCGCACGAACAGGCTCAGGAAGAGCACGCCGAGCAGGCCCAGACCGACGGCGATCGCCGCGGGCAGGTTGCGTCCCGCGCGGCTGGCCGGCTTGGGCGGCGCCTGGGTCACGATGGCGCGCCGCGCACCCTCCTGGATCTCACGGATCTGACGGCGGGTGAGCGGCGGGTCACCGCCGGTGGTGCTCACTCAGACCTCGAGGAGCTCTCGTTCCTTGCCGGCGAGGAGCTCGTCGACGGCGTCGACGCGCTTCTTCGTCAGCCCCTCGAGCTCCTTCTCCGCGCGGTCGACCTCGTCCTCGCCGGCCTCGCCGTCCTTCTTCATCCGGTCGAGCTCGTCCTTGGCCTTGCGGCGGACGTTTCGGATGGAGATGCGCGCGTCCTCGGCCTTGGTCTTGGCGAGCTTGACGTAGTCGCGGCGGCGCTCCTCGGTGAGGACGGGCAGCGCGACGCGGATGACGTTGCCGTCGTCCGTGGGGTTGACGCCCAGGTCGGACTCGCGCAGCGCCTTGATGATCGCGTTGGCGGCGCCCCGGTCGTAGGGCTGGATGAGGACGGTGCGCGCCTCGGGGATCGTCAGGGACCCGAGCTGCTGCAGCGGAGTGGGCGCGCCGTAGTAGTCGACGAGGATCTTGGAGAACATCCCCGCGTTCGCCCTGCCGGTGCGGATGCCGGCGAAGTCCTCGCTGGCCACCTCCACAGCCTTGTCCATCTTCTCCTCGGCCTCGAAGAGGATCTCGTCGATCACCGTGTCTCCTTCATGTCGTCTCCTGCCGCGGAGGTGTCGCCACCGCCGTCGACCGTCACCAGTGTGCCGATCTTCTCACCGAGCAGCGCACGCGTGACGTTGCCGGGCGTGGTCATGCCGAACACGCGCATGGTCAGGCCGTTGTCCATGCACAGCGAGAACGCGGCGGCGTCGACGACCCGCAGACCCTGGCGCAGCGCGTCGCCGTAGGTCACGTGGTCCAGGCGGGTCGCCGTGGGGTCGAGGTTCGGGTCGGCGGTGTAGACGCCGTCGACGCCGTTCTTGCCGACGAGCACCTCGTCGCAGTGCGTCTCGAGCGCACGCTGGGCCGAGACCGTGTCGGTGGAGAAGAAGGGCATGCCCGCGCCGGCGCCGAAGATGACGACGCGGCCCTTCTCCAGGTGCCGCACGGCGCGCAGCGGGATGTACGGCTCGGCGACCTGGCCCATCGTGATGGCGGTCTGCACGCGGGTGCGCACGCCGGCCTGCTCGAGGAAGTCCTGGAGGGCCAGGGCGTTCATCACGGTGCCGAGCATGCCCATGTAGTCGGCGCGGGAGCGGTCCAGGCCGCGCTGGGAGAGCTCGGCGCCGCGGAAGAAGTTGCCACCGCCGACGACGATGGCGATCTGCACGCCGGCGGCGTTCGCCTCGGCGATCTCCTTCGCCACGCCGGCCACGACGTCCGCGTCGAGACCGATGGAGCCGCCGCCGAAGACCTCACCGGACAGCTTGAGGAGGACCCGGCGGGGCGAGGGCCCGCTCGCGGGAGTGTCGGACGAGACGTTCATGCAGACCTCCGGAAGATGGTGTGCGGGTGGCCCCGGCCCGTGCGGGCCGGGGCCACCCGGACGACGTGTGTCAGGCGCCGACGCGGAACCGGACGAAGCCGGTCAGCGTGCCACCAGCACCCTCGACGACCTTGCCGACCGTGGTCTTCGGGTCACGGGCGTAGGCCTGCTCGAGGAGCACGGTCTCCTTGAAGAAGCCGTTCATGCGGCCCTCGACGATCTTCGGGAGCGCAGCCTCGGGCTTGCCCTCGTTGCGGGAGGTCTCCTCGGCGATGCGACGCTCGTTGGCGACGACGTCCTGCGGAACCTCCTCACGGGTGAGGTACTGCGGGCTGTAGGCCGCGATGTGCATCGCGACGTCCCGGGCGACCTCGGCGCCCGCAGCGTCCGTGGCGACGAGGACGCCGACCTGCGGGGGCAGGTCCTTGGCGGTGCGGTGCAGGTAGTGCGCCACCTTCGCGCCGGAGAGGCGGGCCACGCGACGCACGACGAGCTTCTCGCCGAGGGTGGCGGCGTGCTCGTCGACGAGGGCGCCGACGGTGCTGTCACCGGCGGGGGCCGCGAGGAGGGTCTCGACGTCGGCCGCACCGGAGGCGACGGCGGCCGCGAGGACCTGCTCGGCGAGGGTGATGAAGACCTGGTTCTTCGCGACGAAGTCCGTCTCGGAGTTGAGCTCGACCATGACACCGGTCTCGCCCTCGCCGTCGGCGACGACCTCGATCGCGATGAGACCGTCGGAGGCCGCGCGGCCCTCACGCTTGGCCACGCCCTTCAGGCCCTTGACGCGGATGATCTCGATGGCCTTGTCGGCGTCGCCGTTGGCCTCGTCCAGCGCCTTCTTGACGTCCATCATGCCGGCGCCGGTCTTCTCGCGCAGCGCCTTGATGTCAGCGGCGGTGTAGTTCGCCATGTGTGTGTCTCCTCGGAGTGTCGGGGATCAGGCCTGGCTGGCGGGGGGCTCGTCCGCCGCGGGGGCGTCCGTCGCGGGGGCGTTGTCGGCCACCTGCGTGGTGTCGGGGCCCTCGGCGCTGACGACGGGAGCGGACTCCTCGCCGGCCTCGGCGGCGGCGGCGACCTGCTCGGCGTCGTTCGTCACGCCGGCGACGTGCTGGGCGGCGTCGACGGCCGCGTCACCCTGCTCGGCGACGACCGGCGAGGCCTGCGCGCTCTGGTCGGCCTCGTTGGCGGCGAGGAGCTCGCGCTCCCACTCGGCCAGCGGCTCGGCCTCGGTCGGGGCGTTGCCCGAGCCGCCACCGTGACGCGTGACGAGACCGGCAGCGGCGGCGTCGGCGATCACGCGGGTGAGGAGACCGACTGCGCGGATGGCGTCGTCGTTGCCCGGGATGCCGTAGTCGACCTCGTCCGGGTCGCAGTTGGTGTCGAGGATGGCGATGACGGGGATGTTCAGCTTGCGCGCCTCGGCGACCGCCAGGTGCTCCTTCTTGGTGTCCACGATCCACACCGCAGACGGCACCTTGGTCATGTCGCGGATACCACCCAGCGTGCGCGAGAGCTTGTCCTTCTCGCGGCGCTGCATGAGCAGCTCCTTCTTCGTGAAGGAGCTGGAGGCGACGTCGTCGAAGTCGACCTGCTCGAGCTCCTTGAGGCGCTGCAGGCGCTTGTTGACGGTGGTGAAGTTGGTGAGCATGCCACCGAGCCAGCGCTGGTTGACGTAGGGCATGCCCACGCGCGCGGCCTGCTCGGCGACGGCTTCCTGCGCCTGCTTCTTGGTTCCGACGAACAGGATCGTGCCGCCGTGGGCGACCGTCTCCTTGACGTACTCGTAGGCACGGTCGATGTCGGTCAGCGACTGCTGGAGGTCGATGATGTAGATGCCGTTGCGCTCGGTGAAGATGAAGCGCTTCATCTTGGGGTTCCAGCGACGGGTCTGGTGCCCGAAGTGGACCCCGCTCTCGAGGAGCTGGCGCATGGTGACGACGGCCATGGCTCGTCCTTTCCGGTGCGGGTGCTCCGCACGTCCTGCGAACAGGGCGCGGGCGTACCGCTGCCTTGTCCGCTACTCGGTTGTCTGTGGTCGACCGGGTGGTCGCCACTCCTGGTGCTCACGACTGCCGGCCCCCGCCTTGGCGGGACCGCGCCGGCTGCCTCGCGTCGCTGGGTCCGAGGGACTGCGAGCGCGACATGTGGGCACGCGATGTCAACCAGATCGCTCCGGCTGCGGTGCCAACTCTACCGCACCCCACCCCCTCCCCCCGGCAGCGCAGGGAGGACCGCCGGTGTGTGGTACCCGCGACACCGAAAGCCCCATCCCGCCGACAGCTGGATTCCGCCCCGCACCCCACCCACGCCGACGGCTGACGTGTGACTCCCTCCCCCGACCGCCGAGCGCTCACTTGTGACCGGTCCACCGGTCACCGTCGCGTGGCCGCCATCCCCAGAGGCCGTCAGACGTCCGACGGTGCCGGCGCGCTGCCCCGATGCTGGTGCCATGGGTCTCAGCAGTGGCACCGTGGCTGCGGCGGGTGTGCTCGCCGTCCTCGGTGGTGCGCTCTTCCTGGCCCAGCAACCCGCGCCCGCGCCACAGGTCGCCGTGCAGAGCCCCACCACGTCAGTCGACCGGGTCCGGTACGAGTGGCCGACCGGCGGCTCCGGAGAGGTCGTCCGCCCCTTCGCCGCACCACCCGAACGGTGGGCGGCGGGTCACCGCGGCGTCGACCTCGCCCTCCCGGCGGGCGCAGATGTCGGGGCGGCAGGCGACGGCGTCGTCGCCTTCGCCGGTCGGGTCGCCGGCCGCGGCGTCGTGTCCGTCGACCACGCCGACGGCCTCCGCACCACCTATGAGCCGGTCACGGCGACAACTCGCCGCGGCGCCCTGGTGACGGCGGGACAGGTGGTCGGCGTGCTCGAGCCGCTCGGCCACCACTGCCCTGACGAGCCGTGCCTGCACTGGGGAGCACGGCGGGGTCGGGACGGCTACGTCGATCCGCTCACCCTCCTCACCGAGGATGTCGTGATCCGGCTGCTTCCCCAGCACGGGTGAGGGACCGAGCCCGCCACCGGGTCCGATCCGCGCTGCACGGCTCGACGTGCGCCAGCAGTCCGCTGGCGGGCGGGGTCCGGCTGTCAGCGGCACGTGAGCCGCCGGTAGTGACCGAGCCGCTGGTGGGCGGGACCCGACTGTCGGCGGCAGGCGACCGGTCGGTCACAAGTGAGCTGTCGGCGGAAGGTGGGGCGTCGGGAATACGTCGCCTCTCGGCGATGAACGGGCAAGACGTTCAGGCGCGGGGGTGGGCTTGGGTGTAGGCGGCGCGCAAGCGCTCGGGAGTCACGTGGGTGTAGCGCTGGGTGGTGGCGAGGGAGGCATGGCCGAGCACCTCCTGGACGGTGCGCAGGTCCGAGCCACCGGCGAGCAGGTGGGTGGCGGCGCTGTGCCGCAGGCCGTGGGGCGACATGTCGCGCACGCCGGCGAGCGCGGTCAGGCCGTGCACCCGCTCGCGCACCGCCCGTACGCCCAGACGCCCTCCCCGCGCGCCGAGGAAGAGGGCCGGTGGCGACGTCGGCGTCACGAGCTCCGGGCGGCCGCGTTGGAGCCACTCCGCCAGTGCGCGGTCGGCGGGGACGCCGAAGGGGACGACCCGCTCGGTGCCGCCCTTGCCGAGCACCCGCACGGTCCGCTCACGTCGGTCGACGGCGGCGAGGTCCATGCCGACGAGCTCGGCGACCCGCACGCCGGTCGCGTAGAGCATCTCGAGGACCGCCCAGTCGCGCAGGTGGAGGGGGTCGCCGTCGTCAGCCACCTGGGCCGTGAGGTCCAGCAGGACGGTCGCCTCGTCGACGGCGAGGACCTGCGGCACGCGCTTGTCGGCCCGCGGGCTCTGCAGCCGCGCACCGACGTCCTCGGCGAGGTGCCCCTGGCGCACGGCCCAGGAGCAGAAGGTCCGCGCGGCCGCCGCGCGGCGGGCGAGCGTCGACCGCGAGCGCCCCTCGCGGGCCTGCCCGGCCAGCCACGCGCGCAGGGCGGTGAGGTCGAGCCGGGCGAGGTCCACGGCGCCGTCGTCCTCGCGCAGCGTGTCGAGGAGGGAGCGGACGTCGGAGAGGTAGCCGCGCACGGTGTGCTCCGACAGACCTCGCTGCAGGGCGAGGTGGCGCCCGAAGGCGTCGAGGAGCGCGGAGGGGTCGGGCACGTGCTCACCGTCGCGCGTCCCGGCGGTGAGGGCAAGCCTCACCGCCAGGCGCGTCGGTCTCAGCGGATCGAGCCGTGGGCGTCGATGACGTACTTCTTCGCCGCGCCCTTGTCGAACTCCTCGTACCCGCGGGGTGCGTCGTCGAGGCTGATGACCTCCGCGTTGACGGCCTTGGCGATGTGGATCTTGTCGTTGAGGATCGCCTGCATGAGGCCGCGGTGGTACTTCATCACCGGGGTCTGCCCCGTGACGAAGGTGAGTGCCTTCGCCCAGCCGGTCCCGAAGTCCATCGACAGGGCGCCACGCTGGGCCGCCTCGTCGATGCCGCCCGGGTCACCGGTGACGTAGAGACCGGGGATGCCGACCGACGCGCCCGCAGACACGATGCTCATCACGCTGTTGAGCACCGTCGCCGGGGCCTCCTTGCCACCGTGACCCATCGCCTCGAAGCCGACGGCGTCGACGGCCGCGTCGACCTCGGGCACCTTGAGCAGGTCCTCGATCTGCTCGTGCGGCTGCCCCTTGCTAAGGTCGATCGTCTCGCAGCCGAAGCTGCGCGCCTGGGCGAGGCGCTCGGTGTTGAAGTCACCGACGACGACGACGGCCGCGCCGAGCAGCTGCGCCGAGGCGGCGGCCGCGAGCCCGACCGGTCCCGCTCCGGCGATGTAG
The DNA here is from genome assembly GCF_023715365.1 of Georgenia satyanarayanai. GTDB lineage: Bacteria > Actinomycetota > Actinomycetes > Actinomycetales > Actinomycetaceae > Oceanitalea > Oceanitalea satyanarayanai_B. The sequence goes on along the minus strand of NZ_JAMBNZ010000009.1, from coordinate 107,894 downwards.
ACGGTTGAGCCCGTCCCGACCTTCGCGCTCACCGCACCGTGGTACCCGGTCGGCAGGATGTCGGAGAGCATGGTGAGGTCGAGGATCTTCTCCATCGCCTGCGCCTTGTCCGGGAAGACGAGGGCGTTCCAGTCCGCGTAGGGGACGAGCACGTACTCGGCCTGCCCGCCGACCCAGCCACCCATGTCGACGTAGCCGTAGGCGCTGCCGGGCCGGTCGGGGTTGACGTTGAGACAGATCTCGGTGCGCCGCTTCTTGCAGTTGACGCAGCGGCCGCAGGAGATGTTGAAGGGCACGGAGACGAGGTCGCCCTTCTTGACGAACTCCACGTCCCGTCCGACCTCGACGACCTCACCGGTGATCTCGTGGCCGAGGACGAGGTCCGCCGGCGCCGTGGTGCGCCCCCGGACCATGTGCTGGTCCGAGCCGCAGATGTTCGTCGCGACGGTCTTGAGGATGACGCCGTGGTGCACCTGGCGTCCCACGTTCGCCGGGTTGACCCCCGGCCCGTCCTTGAGCTCGAAGGTCGGGTAGTCCGTGTCGATGATCTCCACCTGACCGGTGCCCTTGTAGGCGACTGCGCGATTTCCTGCCATGTTCTTGCCCTCCTCTGCTGAGCCGGCCCGCGGGCGCCTCGTCGCGTCGGTGTGGCCGGTACGACGACGACATCGTCGCCCTGCCACGTTACCTCACTGTGACGTGGCTCACGTCAGCCTCGGGGTGCGGCGCCAGCCGCTGCCGCTGCGCTGGGCGTGGCCGCTCAGCTCGAGCCGCCCCACACCGGCCCGCACCTCCCGCTCGCTCAGTCCGGCCGCCCGCGCGAGGCTGGCCAGGCTCGCGGCGGACCTCGCCGGCAGGGCGTCGAGCACCCGGGAGCCGAGGGGGTCGAGCCCGTCGAGCAGGCCGGGCTGCACGGGCCGGTCCGGCGCGAGGTCCTCACCGCTGGGTGCGAGTAGCTCGAGGACGTCCGCGGCGTCGGTGACGCACACCGCGCCGTGGTCCCGCAGGAGGCGGTGGCAGCCCGCCGAGGCCATCGAGGTCACCGGCCCCGGCACCGCGGCCACCGGACGCAGGAGGTCCTCGGCGTGCCGGGCGGTGTTGAGGGCGCCCGAGCGCCACCCGGCCTCGACGACGACGCACACCCGGCCGAGGGCGGCGATCAGGCGGTTGCGCTCGAGGAAGCGGTGGCGGCCGGGCGACGAGCCGGGTGCCGGCTCGGCCAGGACGACGCCCTCGTCCATGATCGTCTCGAGCAGGCGGGTGTTGCCGGCCGGGTAGAGACGGTCCACTCCCCCGGCGAGCACCGCCCACGTGAGGCCGTCGGCGCTGAGCGCGCCGCGGTGGGCAGCGGCGTCGATCCCGTAGGCGCCACCGGACACGACGACGACGCCCCGCTCGGCGAGCTCGATGGCCATCTGCGCGGCAAGGGTCTCCCCGTACCGGGTGCTCGCGCGCATCCCGACGATCGCCACGGCCGGGCGCGGCAGGTCCAGGCGGCCGTTGCCGCGCACCCAGAGTGCCGCCGGCGCCCGCTCGGCGAGGTCCCCGAACACGGTCGGCCACTCCTCGTCACCCGGCAGGAGGAGACGACCGCCGAGGGCGTCGAGCATGCTCAGCTCGCGCCGGATGTCGAGGTCGTCGAGGCGCGGGACCCACCGGCCCACGGCCTTGCGCCAGTCATCGGCGGCGACGGCGTCGTCCACGAGGACCCCGCCGGGTGGGAGGACCGAGCTCGAGCCGGCGCGCCGGACGTGGCACAGCCACTCGAGTGCTGCGCCCGCCCCAAGGCGGGCGCGCAGCACACCGGCGGCGCGGTCACCGGGCTCGGCGACGCGTGTCCACGCGGCCGCGGCCAGTCGCTGGTCGGTGGTGTCGAAGGGCAGGTCAGGCACCGGTGCCTCCTCTGATGCGCAGGCTCATGGCGGCCCCGACGTCGTCGAGGTCGGGGTGGGGACGCTCGGAGAGGTCGGCGAGCGTCCAGGCGATCTTGAGCACGCGGTCCATCCCCCGCAGGCTCAGCGTCCCGGAGTCGAGGGCCCGCTCGAGCACGGCACGCGGCCGCGTCCCCAGCCCCTGCTCCGGGGCGCGCAGCCACGCTCCGGGAACCTCGGCGTTGCTCTGCCACGGGGTGCCCGCCAGCCGCCGGTGCTGGGCCGCACGCGCCGCGGCGACCCGCGCGGACACGACCCGGCTGCTCTCCCCCTCCGAGCCGAGCGCGGCGGAGGCGCGGGTGACCGCGGGGACGTCGATCTGGAGGTCGACGCGGTCGAGCAGGGGCCCGGACAGGCGGGCGAGGTACCGGCGCCGCTCCAGGGGCGTGCACGTGCACGCCAGGCCTTTGCCCGTCGCCTTGCCGCAGGGGCAGGGGTTGGCGGCGAGGACGAGCTGGAAGCGGGCCGGGTAGCGCGCGGCGCCACGGGCGCGGTGGACGACGATCTCCCCGTGCTCGAGCGGCTGGCGCAGCGAGTCGAGCACCCGCCGCGCGAACTCCGGGGCCTCGTCGAGCAGGAGCACGCCGCGGTGGGCGCGGGAGGCGGCGCCGGGACGCGGCACCCCGGACCCGCCTCCGACGATGGCCTGGGCCGTGGCCGTGTGGTGGGGGTCCTCGAAGGGCGGGCGTCGCAACAGTCCCCCACCGGCGTCGAAGGTGCCGGCCACCGAGTGGATCGCCGTCACCTCCAGGGCGTCGGCGTCCTCGAGGTCGGGCAGCAGACCGGGCAGGCGCGCGGCGAGCATCGTCTTGCCCGCTCCAGGCGGCCCGACCATGAGGAGGTGGTGGCCCCCGGCGGCGGCAACCTCGAGGGCGAAGCGTGCCTCGTCCTGCCCGATGACCTCCGCGAGGTCCGGGGGCGTCCGCGCCGCCGGCGGCGCCGGCACCGGCAGCGGCTCGGGCACCGGCACGCTCACGTCCGCGCCGTACTCGCGCGCGAGCTCGGTGAGGTGCTGGACCCCGCGCACCCGTGCACCGGGGACGAGCCGTGCCTCGGCGAGATTGCCGGCGGGCACGACGACGTCGGGCCGGCCGGCGGCGACGGCGGCGGCCACCGCGGGCAGCACCCCGCGCACCGGGTGGACGCGTCCGTCCAGCCCGAGCTCGCCGAGGTGGACCGCCCTCCCGGCCCGTCCGGCGTCGGGCAGGCCGTCCGCCCCCAGGCAGGCGACCGCGATGGCGAGGTCGAAGGCGGAGCCCGCCTTGGGCAGCGACGCCGGGGAGAGGTTGACGGTGCGCCGCCGCGCGTCCCAGGGCAGCCCGCAGGACGTCACCGCGGCGCGGACGCGCTCGCGTGCCTCGGACAGCGACGCGTCGGGCAGCCCGACGAGGATGAAGGCCGGCAGCCCGCTCGCCGCGTGCGCCTCGACCTGGACGAGGTGGCCCTCCACGCCCACGAGCGCCACCGACCACGTCCGTGCCAGGCCCACCTCAGCCCACCGCCCGCAGGTGCTCGACGAGCGCGGGGCGCCCGTGGCGGCGCAGCACCGCGACGACATCGATGCGCACCTCGGCGGCGCGCGTGCCGTGCTCGCTCAACCAGCGCCCGGCCAGCCGCCGCAGCCGCTCGAGCTTGACGGCGCCCACAGCCTCGGAAGGGTGGCCGAAGCCAGTACCGCTGCGGGTCTTGACCTCGACGAAGGCGATGGCGTCGGAGCGCGGGTCCCGGGCGACGATGTCGATCTCGCCCTCGCGGCAGCGCCAGTTGCGGTCGAGGATCTCGTAGCCGTCCTCACGGAGCATCGCTGCGGCGATGCGCTCGCCACGGGCGCCGAGCTCGTCCTTTGCGGCCACGGGGCACCACCTCCGCGACCAGCGTCGCCGACGCCGCCCGGGCGGGTCCGGGCACGGTCACCGACCGGTGGACAGCTTCAGCGCGAGCCCGCCCTGTGGGGCAAGGGCCTCAGGACGGGAGGTTGAGCTCCGCCCGCGGCAGCTCCTCGACGTTGACGTCCTTGAACGTCACCACCCGCACCGAGCGCACGAAGCGCGCGGACCGGTAGACGTCCCACACCCACGCGTCCCCGAGGGTCAGCTCGAAGAACACCTCGCCGCCCGCCGAGCGCACCTGCAGGTCCACCTCGTTGGCGAGGTAGAAGCGACGCTCCGTCTCCACGACGTAGGAGAAGAGCCCGACGACGTCCCGGTACTCGCGGTACAGGCCGAGCTCGAGATCGGCCTCGTAGTTCTCCAGGTCCTCAGCACTCACGTCCCCATCATGCCCCGGGACGAGGGAGCGCCGCACCGGCGGGCACCGGGACGGGCGTGGCCTCGCGCACAGCTGCCTCGGTGACGGCGGCTTCCCGAGCGGGCTCCTGAGCCGTCGGCAGACGCCAGGACCGGCGGTGCAGCTCGGTGGGCCCGAGCTCGCGCAGTGCGGCGAGGTGCCCGGGGGCGGAGTAGCCCTTGTTGGCCTCCCAGCCGTAGGCGGGGTGCTCCTCGGCCAGCCCGACCATGATCCCGTCGCGCTCGCACTTGGCCAGCACGCTCGCCCCCGCGATGACGGCGCACCGCAGGTCGCCCTTGACCTGGGTCCGCACCGGCGGGACAAGGACGGGCAGCTCGGGGTCGAGGCCGCCGAACAGGTCGTCGGGCGGGGTGAGCCAGTCGTGGATCCCGTCGAGGACGACGACGTCGGGCACCAGCCCCTGCCCGGCGAGCGTCACCAGGGCCCGGGTCCCGGCGAGCCGCAGCGCGGCGATGATGCCGAGGGCGTCGATCTCGTCCGGCCCGGCGTGCCCGACGGCGCTGCCCACCGACCAGCGGCGCACCGGCTCGCACAGGGCCTCCCGGGCGGGGGCGGTGAGGAGCTTGGAGTCGCGCAGCCCGCGGGGCAGTCGCCCGGTGCTCGCGTCGACGAGGCACACGCCCACGCTCACGGGCCCGGCGAGGGCGCCGCGCCCCACCTCGTCCATCCCGGCGACGAGCCGGTGGCCGGAGTCGAGCAGCTCACGCTCCAGCTGCCGGGTGGGCGCGCGGTTCACAGGCACGCAGCCATCGTAGGCACGGGCCCGGTCAGGGCTCGGGCACCTCGGCGAAGGTGTCGCCCGGGTTGCGGAGCACGGTCCAGCTGTCGAAGGGCCACAGGATGAGCACGGCGGTGCCGACGACGTTGCGCATCGGCACGGCACCACCGCCCGGGTCGCCCTGGTGGGCGCGGGAGTCCTGGGAGTTGGAGCGGTTGTCGCCCATGAGCCACAGGTGGTTCTCGGGGACGGTGACGGAGAACTCGGTCTCGCTCGGGGAGACACCCGGCTTGAGGTAGGGCTCGTCGATCCCGACGCCGTTGACGGTGATCCGTCCGTCCGCGTCGCAGCACTCGACGGTGTCCCCGCCCAGGCCGATGATCCGCTTGATGAGGTGCTCACCGGCGTTCTGCGGAAGCAGGCCGACGAAGGTGAGGACCTCCTCGACGCCGCGCTGCAGCTGGTTGCGGGTGTCGGGCTGGGGCTCGAGCCAGCCGCCTGGGTCGACGAAGACGACGACGTCGCCGCGGCTGACGTCCAGCGGCCCCGGCGCCAGCTTGCTCACCAGCACCCGGTCCCCGACGGCGAAGGTGTCCTCCATCGAGCCGGAGGGGATGAAGAAGGCCTGGACGAGGAAGGTCTTGATGAGGACGGACAGGACGAGCGCGCTCACGACGACGATCGCGGTCTCCCGCAGCCAGCCGCCCGTGCGCCGGGCTGCCGGCCCGGCGGCGTCGCCCGGCTCCTCGGACCGCAGCTGCTCACGGTCGCGGCGCGTGGCGCTGGTCCGTGCGTCGTCGTCGTTCGTCACGGCCTGCGCACTCCTGTGTCGGAAAAGAACTTCTGCCCGGCTCGAGACGAGCCGGGCAGAAGTGATGGTACGTGCTCGCGAGTCAGCGCTTCTCGCGGATCTTGGCCTTCTTCCCCTGCAGACCGCGCATGTAGTACAGCTTGGCCCGGCGGACGGCGCCGCGGGAGACGACCTCGATCTTGTCGATCGACGGGGAGTGGATCGGGAAGGTGCGCTCGACGCCGACGCCGAAGCTCACCTTGCGGACGATGAAGGTCTCGCGGACCCCAGCGCCGGAGCGGGCCATGACGTATCCCTGGAAGATCTGGATACGGCTGCGGTTGCCCTCGACGACCTTGACGTGGACCTTGAGGGTGTCGCCCGCCCGGAAGTCGGGGATGTCGTCGCGCAGCGATGCTGCGTCGACGTGGTCGAGGGTCTGCATGGTTGTGCCTTCCCGCTGGTGCCACAGGTCACCGGCGCTGTTCGTGGCAGCGGACGCTGCCGACATCTGATGGTGGCCACGCTGCCCGGATGCGCCGGTCCCCTGAGGCAGACCGCGCGCCGTGAGCGCATGACCGGTCCATCTTGCCACAGCGGGTCAGGGCACCGAAACCGGTGTGCTCATCACCACGTCGTCGTTGGGCACGCCCCCGACGTCGTAGGTCCGCTTCCCGACGACGGCGAACCCGCAGCGCTCGTAGAAGCGCCGGGCCCGCCGGTTGGCGGCGTTCGTCCCGAGCCACAGCTCCCTGGCCCCACGCTCCGCGGCAGCGTCCGTCGCGGCGGCGACGAGCCGGCCGGCCAGTCCCCTGCCGTGGACGTCGGGGTGGACGTAGCACTTGCTCAGCTCGGCCACGCCCTCGCTCTCCTCCCGGCCGGGGGCCGGGGAGTCGAGGACGACCATCGTGTAGCCGAGCAGCGCGCCGGTGTCCTCGTCGGCGGCGACGTGCACAAGGTGCGCGGGATCGGTGAGGAAGCGGGCGAAGTTGTCGGCGTCGAGCCGGGTCGCGACGTGGGCGGCGATCGCCTCGGGGCCGAGCGACGGCGGGCAGGCGAGCGGGAAGGTAAGGGCGGCGAGCGCGGCCAGGGCGACGGCGTCGTCGGGGCCGGCGAGGCGCACCTGCGCGCGGCGGGGGCCGGCCGGACCGACGTACCAGCCGAGGCCGGCGAGGACCCGGCGGTCCTCGCGGTCGAGCGCCTCGGGCGCGAGCCGCTCGAGGAGGTCGGGGCGGCGGGCGGCGGTGCGCTCCAGGGCGCGGTCACGGCGCCAGCGGGTCACTTTGGCGTGGTGCCCGGAGGTGAGGACCTCGGGGACCGGCAGGTCCCGCCAGGCGGGCGGCTTGGTGTAGACGGGGTACTCGAGCAGCCCCGCGGCGCCGTGGGACTCCTCGACGAGCGACTCGGGGTTGCCGACGACGCCGGGCAGCAGCCGCGCGACGGCCTCGACCACGACGAGCGCCGCCACCTCTCCCCCGTTGAGCACGTAGTCCCCGATGGACACCTCGCGCACGGTGACGCCCGGCCGGGAGGCGTAGTGCTCGGCCACGCGGGCGTCGATGCCCTCGTAGCGGCCGCAGGCCAGGACGAGGCGCCGCGCGCCCGCCAGCTCCTCGGCGGTGCGCTGGGTGAAGACCTCCCCGGCAGGGCTCGGCACGAGGAGCACAGTCCCGCCGTCGTCGGCGTCGCCCTCGAGGACGGCGTCCAGGGCCGTGCCCCACACGTCGGGGCGCATGACCATGCCGGCGCCCCCGCCGAAAGGGGTGTCGTCGACGGTGCGGTGCCGGTCGGTGGTCCACGCCCGCAGGTCGTGGACGGCGAGGTCGAGCAGCCCGGACTGGCGCGCCTTGCCGACGAGCGAGAGCTCGAGCGGCGCAAGGTAGTCGGGGAAGATCGTCAGGACGTCGATGCGCACGTCAGTCCTCGTCGTCGCCGGCGAGCAGCCCGCGGGGCGGGTCGAGGACCACGCGGCGTCCGGGAACGTCGACGAGCGGGACGATCTCGGCGACGAAGGGAACGAGGGTGCGCCGGCCGTCCTCCTCGGTGAGGACGAGGAGGTCCTGGGCGGGCAGCCGCTCGATCCCCGCGACCGTGCCGAGGTGGCGGCCGGTGGTGTCCTCCACGGGCAGCCCGACGAGCTCGTGGGGGTACCAGGCGTCCTCCTCCGGGTCCTCCTCGGGAGGGGCGAGGAGGAGGGTGCCGCGCAGCGCCTCGGCCCCGGTGCGGTCGGGGGCCTCGGTGAAGCGGACGTACCACGAGCCCTGCCGCTCGCTGCTCGCGGCCACGGTGAGGGGGCCGCGCTCGGGCGGGTCGGTGGCGAGCACCGTCCCGGGGGCGAAGCGGCCGGCGGGGTCGTCGGTCCGGACCTCCAGGCGCACCAGGCCGTGCAGGCCGTTGGGTGCGCCGATGCGGGCGACCACCAGCTCCATCTGTAGCTCTCCTCCGGGATAGAACGAGCGCGAGCCCTGGCTCACCGGGGGTGAACCAGGGCTCGCGTCCGTGGTCAGCGGTCGGTGTCGACGACGTCGACGCGGACCGGGCCGCGCGTGGACAGCGCGGAGACGACGGTGCGCAGGGCTCGCGCCGTGCGCCCCTGCCGGCCGATGACGCGGCCGAGGTCGTCGGGGTGCACCCGGACCTCGAGCAGCTCACCGCGACGCAGCGAACGGGAGGTGACGGTGACGTCGTCGGGGTTGTCGACGACGCCACGCACCAGGTGCTCGAGGGCGTCAGCCAGCATTGGTCTCGTCGGCGGGCTCCTCGGCGGGCGCGTCCGAGGGCGCCTTCTCCTCGGTGGCCGCGGCGGCGGCCTCGGAGGCCTTGGCCTTGCGCTTCTCGGCCTCGTCCTCGGCGGCCTTGACCGCGGCGGCGCGCGCCTCGGCGGCGTCCTCGGCGCTGACGCCCTTGACGCGCAGGGTGCCCTCGGCGCCCGGCAGGCCCTTGAACTTCTGCCAGTCGCCGGTCACCTTGAGCAGCGCGGCGACCTGCTCGGTGGGCTGGGCGCCCACGGAGAGCCAGTACTGCGCGCGCTCGGAGTCGATGTCGATGAGCGAGGGCTCCTCGGTCGGGTGGTACTTGCCGATCTCCTCGATCGCCCGGCCATCACGCTTCTTGCGACCGTCCATGATGACGACGCGGTAGTACGGCGCGCGGATCTTGCCCATGCGCTTGAGACGGATCTTGACTGCCACTGTGGTGGTCACTCCTGGTTCATGTGGGGTGGGCCGACGCGTGTCCCCGGTGGGTTTCGGGGACTGCTTGGCCCTGGACACGGCTCCGACGGGTGAGAGGGGCCCACCGGTCCGAGTACAGCGGGTCATTCTGCCAGACCGGCGGGCCCATTCCCAAGTGCGCGCCCTCAGCGGGTGGGTGGGGCGTTCGTCACGCCCAGCGGAACACCTTGGCCGCGACGGGGAAGCCGACGACGCTCCAGCCCGCCATGACGCCGAGCTCGCGCCATGGCACGTCCCCGGTGAACCACCCGGTGGTCATGGCCTCGCTCGCCGCACCGAGCGGCGTGAGGGTCGCGACGGTCGCGAGGGTGTCGGGCATCTGCGAGATCGGGAGCCACAGGCCGGCGAAGAACAGGAGCGGGAAGTACAGGAGCATCCCGATCCCCGAGGCGGTCGACGCCTTGGGCGCCAGACCGCCCACGACGAGGCCGATCGCGAACAGCGCGAGCGTCGCGAGGAGGAAGGCGGCGAGGACGACGAGGGGGCTCTCGGGCAGCGGGATCCCCAGCGTGGCCATCCCGCCCAGGAGGGCGAGGACGACGGCCACGGCGAGCGCCGCCCCGCTCACCGCGACGTGGGAGACCAGGACGGACTTGGGCCGCATCGGCGTCGTCGACAGGCGCCGGAAGATGCCCTGCTCCCGGTAGCCGGCCACGGTGGCCGGCAGCGTGGTGAGGGAGACCGTCGCGATCGCGGTGGCGAGCACGACCGGGCCCCACAGGTGGATGAGGGTGACGCCCTCGAGGCCGGGGACGCTGTCGACCTCCGTCCGCATCCCCGGGATGGCGTGCCCCATGCCGAGGAGCAGCACGGCCGGGAAGGCGAGGGCGAAGAAGACACCTCCGGGGTCGCGGAGGAAGAGCCGGCCCTCGGTCCTCACGAGCGTGCCGAGCCCGCGACGTCCCGAGGGCGCCCGGGTGGCGGCAGTGGCGCTCATGCGGGTACTCCTTCCGTGCTGGGTGAGCCGGTCAGCTCGAGGAAGACGTCCTCGAGGCTGCGGCGGACGGTGGTGATGTCGTCGGGGACGACGTCGTGGCGGGCGAGCTCGAGCACGACGGCGGGCAGCACGCGGCGCGTGCCCGTCACCTCGACCTCGCGGCCGTGGGCGGCGACGCCGGTCACCTCGGGCAGGGCTCGCAGCAGCGCCGGGTCGACGGGCTGCGGGGTGGTCATCCGGAAGCTGCGCTCGTCCGCGCTGCCCGCGGCGAGCTCGGCGGGGGTGCCGTCGGCGACGACCCGCCCGCCGTCGATGACGACCACGCGGTCACTGAGGTGCTCGGCCTCGTCCATGAAGTGGGTGACGAGGAGGATGGTGACCCCCCGCCGTCGGACGCCGTCGATGAGCGCCCAGGTCTCACGGCGGGCCTGCGGGTCCAGGCCGGTGGTGAGCTCGTCGAGGATGGCGATGCGCGGGTTGCCGACGAGCGCTAGGGCGATGGACAGGCGCTGCTGCAGGCCGCCGGACAGGCGCTCGAAGCGCCTGTCGCGGTGCTCGGTGAGGCCGAGGAGCTCGAGGAGCTCCTCGGCGTCGACGGGCTCGGCGTAGAAGGAGGCGTACAGCTCGACGGCCTCGGCCACGGTGATCTTCGGCGGCAGCTTGGCCTCCTGCAGCTGGATGCCCACGTGCTCACGGATGAGCTCGGGGTGGCGCTGAGGGTCGACGCCGAGGACGCGGACCTCGCCGCCGTCGGCGGTGCGCAGGCCGGCGACGGTCTCGACCGTCGTCGTCTTGCCGGCGCCGTTGCGGCCGAGGACGGCGACGATCTCGCCGGGGTGGACGTCGAAGCTGACGTCGGCGACGGCGACCCTGTCGCGGTAAGTCTTGCGGAGGTGGCGGACCTCGATGACGGGTTCCATCTCAGGACTCCGTTCGGGCGATGGGGACACGGCGGACGAGCAGGGCGAAGGCGAGGCCGGCCGCGAGGACGAGGACGGCGCCCACGAGGTAGGCGCTCCAGCCCGGCGCGTCGAAGGGGACGAAGGGGGCCTCCGTCCAGCTCGTCAGGAACATGACGGCGAGGATCGGGGAGATGGTGAGGGGCAGCGCGAGGGTCCCCCACCAGCCGCCGAGCCGGTAGTAGGTGATGCCGACGAGGAGCCCGGTGAGGGTGCCGGAGAGCGCGAGGAGGGCGTGGTCGACGAGGAGCGTGCCGAGCCCCGACTCCCAGACACCCGCGGTGTACTCCTCCCCCGGCTCGGCGTCGTGCTGCCACCCCATGCGGTCGTAGAGGACGCCCTCGAGCAGGAGCAGCCCGGCCGCCGTGACGGCATGGAGCACGGAGCTCGAGACGGCGGCGACGAGCCCACCGGTGAGGAAGGAGCGACGGGTCATGCCGTTGGCGACGTGCGCGGTGAGGTACGTCGTCGCGACGATGACGGCGATCGAGAAGAGGAACCACACGAGCGGGCCGGTGCGGACGAACTGGACCATCGACACGTTGACCGTGCCGACCCGGTCGACGACGGCGATGGCGAGGGCAGCGCCGACGACGACGATCGCCCACAACCACACCCACATGAGCAGGTAGACCTGCAGGTGGTGGACCGCCGAGCGGACCCACTGCGGGCGGCCGACGCTCACGCTGCCGCGCAGGCGCGGGGCTGAGGTGCCGGTGATCATGGGCGGGCCTCCTTCTCGGTGAGGGCGATGAACAGGTCCTCGATCGGCACGGCGCCGAGCTCGAGAGAGGCGGCGCGGAAGCGGCCGAGCGTGGCGTCGTCGAGCCGGCCGAGCACGGTGACGCGCTTGGTCGGCCCGAGCACCTGCTCCCCCAGCACGCGCAGACCGGCGGTGGCGGCGTCGACCTCGGCCGCGGGGCCGGTCACGGTGACGCCGTGGCTGCGCAGGGTGTCGGCCTCCTCGGTGAGGAGCACCCGGCCGCCGTCGAGGACGACGACGTGCTCGAAGAGCCGCTCGACCTCCGCGATGAGGTGGCTGGAGAGGATGATCGTGCGCGGGTGCTCGACGTAGTCGGCGATGAGGAGGTCGTAGAAGCGGCGGCGCGACGGGGCGTCCATGCCGAGGTAGACCTCGTCGAACATCGTCACCGGCGCGCGGGTGGCGAGCCCGATGACGGCGCCGAAGGCGGAGCGCTGGCCGCGGGAGAGCTTGCCCGGCTTCTTGCGCGGGTCGAGCTCGAATGCGTCGAGGAGCTCCTCGGCGTAGGCCTGGTCCCAGGTGGGCCGCGCGGAGGCGACGAGCTCGAGGGTGACCTTGAGCTTCTCCTCGCTCAGCACGTCCCCGCTCTCGCGGATGAGGCAGACGCTTTCCATGAGGCGCTCGTCCTCGAAGGGGTCGCGGCCGTCGACACGGACGGTGCCGCTCGTGGGGCGTCGCAGGGAGGCGATCGTCGAGAGCATCGACGTCTTGCCCGAGCCGTTGCGGCCGAGGAGACCGGTGATGGTGTCGGCGGGAAAGCGGACGGTGGCGGAGTCGACGGCGCGGGTCTCGCGGTAGTCGACCGTGAGGTCGGTGAGCTCGACGTCGAGGCCGCTCATGCTCCGGCTCCCTTCTGCTGGATGTAGCGGACGAGGTCGGCGGGGCTGATGCTCAGGACGCGCGCCTCGTCGAGGACCGCGTCGAGGCGGTCGGTGAAGAAGGCGCCGCGGCGGTGCTCGCGCAGCCGCTCCCGGGCGCCGTCGGCGACGAACATGCCCACTCCTCGCTGCTTGTAGATGACGCCCTCGTCCACCAGCTGCGCAAAGGCCTTTGCGGCGGTGGCCGGGTTGATGCGGTAGGTCGTGGCGTACTGGGTGGTGCTCATGACCTGGTCTCCCTCGGCGAGCGCGCCGTCGAGGATCTGGCGGCGCAGGTGCTCGGCGATCTGTACGTAGATCGGCTCCGGTCCGTCGAACATCTCCCACCTCCCTCGCCTCGTTGGTTCACTGCACGACCAATGAACCATAGGAGCGGCGACGGTGTCAACGGTCTCGGTCACGCGCGCCCCGCCCCATCGGCCATCACTCCGCGGACGCCCGGCGAGCGAAAAGAGCTCCGGCAGCGACCGCAGGCGAAGCTGACGAGCGTGGGCGTCATTTCGCTTCGCGCTCGTCACGTTCGCCTGCGCTCGTGCCACGCGGACGGACGGTGGCGCAGGCAGCCGGCCGGCACCGCCCGCAGCGCGGTCGCCGCGCGACGGTCGCGGTGATCGTCACGCCGTCGTGGTCGAGCTCGGCGTCCACCGTGACGCATCACGCCGACGTCCAGAGAGTGCGGAGGAATCCGGCTGTCGGCGGTGGGTGAGCGCTCGGCGCGTCCGAGGGCTAGAAGAGCTCGCCGCGCAGCACGACGGCGCGCGGGCTGGCGAGGACGGTGACGTCCTCTCGGGGGTCCTCGGCGTAGACGACGACGTCGGCGCTCGCGCCCTCGTGGATGCCCGGCACCCCGAGGAGGTCGCGGCCCCGCCAGCTCGCGGCGGCGACGACGTCGAGGACGGGTACGCCGGCCCGCACGACCTCGGCGAGCTCGGCGGGCAGGGAGCCGTGGCCGATGGTGCCGCCGGCGTCGGAGCCCATGAGCAACGGCACGCCGGCCTCGTGGAAGGCGCGCACCTGCTCGTAGCGGCGCTCGTGCATCGCCCGCATGCGCGCGGCGTAGACGGGGTACCTGGTCCCGGCCTGCTGAGCGAAGTCCGCGAAGTACGCCACCTGGAGCAGGGTCGGGGTGATGGGGATGCGGCGGCGGGCAGCCTCGGCGATGTGGTCGGCCGTCATGCCGGTCCCGTGCTCGATGCCGTCGATGCCGGCGTCGAGGAGGTCGTCGACGACTTCCCGGGAGAAGGCATGGGCGGTGACCTTGGCGCCGGCCTCGTGCGCGGCGGCGATCCCCTCGGCGAGGAGATCGGCCGGCCACAGCGGGCGCAGGTCGGAGTCGGCGCCCTCCGACCTGTCGATCCAGTCGGCGACGATCTTCACCCAGCCGTCCCCGTAGGCGGCCTCCTCGGCCATCGCCTGCGGCAGCTGGGCGACGTCGTCGAGCTCGCGGCCGTAGTGGCGCAGGTACCGCTTGGGCCGCGCGAGGTGGTGACCGGCGCGGATGAGCCGGGGCAGGTCGCTGCGCTCCTGCACCCACCGGTTGTCCTGCGGGGAGCCGGCGTCGCGGACGAGCAGCGTGCCGGTCTCGCGGTCGGCCTTTGCCTGGACCTCCGCCTCCTCGACGCTCACCGCTCCCTCGGGGCCGAGCCCGATGTGGCAGTGGACGTCGACGAGCCCGGGCAGCACCCAGCCCTCGACCTCGCGTGCCGGCTCGGCGGGCGGCTCGAGCGTGAGGCGGCCGTCGACCACCCAGCACTCGTCGAGCTCGGCGGCGTCGCCGACGACGATCGTCCCGGTCAGGTGCAGCGGCTGGCCCATCTCACTCCCGTCAGCGCAGGTACTTCTGTAAGTCCTCGAGGTCCGGCACGGCCTCCGGGGCACCGGACTGCCCACCACCCAGTCCGAAGGCGGAACCGGTGGGCGCGGCAGGCTGCTCGGCGGCCTTGCGCAGCGCCTCGGCCTCCTGCTTGGCGCGCTTGGCGGGGTTGCCGGACTTCGCCTTCTTACCCATCTTGGGCGGCGGGGCCATCCGGCCCTTGGACTTCTTGCCGCCACCGGGCAGACCGCCGGGACCGAAGCCACCGGGCGGCATCTTGCCGCCGGAGCGAGCCATCTGCCGCATCATCGTCTGCGCCTGGCCGAAGCGCTCCATGAGCTGGTTGATCTCGGTGACGGTGGTGCCCGAGCCGCGGGCGATGCGCGAGCGGCGCGAGCCGTTGAGGATCTTCGGGTTCGCGCGCTCCTGGGGCGTCATCGAGCGGATCATCGCCTCGATGCGGTCGACCTCGCGCTCGTCGAAGTTCTCCAGGTGCTCGCGCATCTGGCCCATGCCCGGGAGCATCCCGAGCATCTTCTTCATCGAGCCCATCTTCTTGAGCTGCTGCATCTGGTCCAGGAAGTCCTGCAGCGTGAAGTCCTCGCCGCCGGAGACCTTCGCGGCCATCCGCTCGGCCTCGCCTGAGTCGAAGACTCGCTCGGCCTGCTCGATGAGCGTGAGGATGTCGCCCATGTCGAGGATGCGGGAGGCCATCCGGTCGGCGTGGAAGCGCTCGAAGTCGGTGAGCTTCTCACCGGTGGAGGCGAAGAGGACGGGCCGGCCGGTGACCTTCGCGACCGAGAGGGCGGCGCCACCGCGGGCGTCGCCGTCGAGCTTGGTGAGGACGACGCCGGTGAAGTCGACGCCCTCCTGGAAGGCCTGCGCCGTCGCGACGGCGTCCTGGCCGATCATCGCGTCGAGGACGAAGAGGGTCTCGTCGGGCTGGACGACGTCCTTGATGGCCGCGGCCTGGGCCATCATCTCGGTGTCCACACCGAGGCGGCCGGCGGTGTCGACGATGACGACGGAGTAGAGCTTGTCCTGCGCGTGGGCCAGACCCGAGCGTGCGACCTCGATCGGGTCACCGACGCCGTTGCCGGGCTCGGGCGCCCATACGGGCACGCCGGCGCGCTCACCGACGACCTGGAGCTGAGTGACGGCGTTGGGGCGCTGGAGGTCGGAGGCGACGAGGAGAGGGGTCTGGCCCTGGTCCCTGAGCCACTTCGCGAGCTTGCCGGCGAGGGTGGTCTTACCGGCGCCCTGGAGGCCGGCGAGCATGATGACGGTGGGCGGGCGCTTGGCGAAGCGCAGGTCCCGGGCCTGTCCACCGAGGATCTCGACGAGCTCGGAGTTGACGATCTTGACGATCTGCTGGCCGGGGTTGAGCGCGCCGGAGACCTCGGCCCCGAGCGCCCGCTCGCGCACGGCGGCGGTGAACTCACGCACCACCGGCAGGGCGACATCCGCCTCGAGGAGGGCGCGCCGAATCTCGGAGACGGTGGTGGTGATGTCCTGCTCGGACAGCCGGCCCTTGCCGCGGAGGTTGCGGAAGGTGGCTGTCAGGCGGTCGGAGAGGCTGGCGAACAAGGACGTTCCTCGTGCTCGTTGGGTCCGGTCAGAGGTCCAGCGTACTTGGCGGCACCGACGGCGCGTGCCGCAGCCGCTGACGGCCTCCGGCGGGGAGCTCGCCGGCGGCAGGGCGAGCCGGGCCGCGCGCAGGTCACCGACGGAGTGCACACGGTCAGACCGCGGCGGCGCCGCGATCGCCCGTGCGGACCCGCACGACCTCCTCGACGGGAGAGACCCACACCTTGCCGTCGCCGATCCGCCCGGTGTGGGCGGCCTGGACGATGGCGCCGGTCACGACGGTGACGTCGTGGTCGTCGACGAGGATCTCGATGCGGACCTTGGGCACGAGGTCGACGGCGTACTCGGCACCGCGGTAGACCTCGGTGTGCCCGTGCTGGCGTCCGTAGCCGCTGGCCTCGGAGACCGTCATGCCGCGCACCCCGACGCTCATGAGTGCCTGCTTGACCTCGGTCAGCCGGTGCGGCTGGACGACTGCGGTGATGAGCTTCATGACCCGACCTTCGCTTCGCTGCTGACGGTGGTGGGAGCGGTCTCGCGGGGCGGGAGGGTGGCGGCCAGGCCGCTGCCCAGGCCCTCGTAGGCGGACTCGCCGTGGACGGCGGAGTCGATGCCGATCGTCTCGACGTCCTCGGTCACCCGCCAGCCCAGGGTTGCCTTGAGAGCGAGGGCGATGACGACGGTGACGACGGCGGACAGGAGCATCGCGACGACGGCGATGATCACCTGGACGGCGAGGAGCTTGGGCCCGCCGCCGTAGAGGAGGCCGCCGTCGGTGGAGAGGAAGCCGATCATCACGGTGCCGACGAGGCCGCCGACGAGGTGGACCCCGACGACGTCGAGGGAGTCGTCGTAGCCGAAGCGGTACTTGAGGGACACGGCGAGGGCGCACAGCCCACCGGCGAGGAGTCCCAGGACGATGGCGCCGACCGGGCTGAGCGCGCCGGCCGCGGGGGTGATGGCGACTAGGCCCGCGACGATGCCGGAGGCGGCACCGAGGGAGGTGGCGTGCCCGTCGCGCAGCTGTTCCACGGCGAGCCAGCCGAGGATCGCGGCGGCGGCGCACGTCGTCGTGTTGACCCAGGCGAGGCCGGCCAGGCCGTCGGCCGCGTAGGCGGAGCCGGCATTGAAGCCGAACCAGCCGAACCACAGGAGGGCGGCGCCGAGCATGACGAGCGGGAGGTTGTGGGGGCGGCTGGGGGTGCGCCTGAACCCGCGGCGCTTGCCGACGACGATCGCGAGCACGAGGGCCGCGACGCCGGCGTTGATGTGGACGACGGTGCCGCCGGCGAAGTCGATCGGTTCGGCGATCGAGGCGAAGGGGCCGTCACCGCTGAGGAGGCCGCCGCCCCAGACCATGTGGGCCATGGGGAAGTAGGCCAGGGTGACCCACAGGCCGGCGAACACCATCCAGGTGCCGAACTTCACCCGCTCGGCGAGGGCGCCGCTGATGAGGGCGGTGGTGATGATGGCGAAGGTGACCTGGAAGCCGACGTCGACGATGACAGGCAGCCCGCCGTCGAGGACGAACTCCCCGGACTCGTCCAGGATCGCGCCGTCGAGGCCGAACATCTCGAAGGGGTTGGCGAAGATGCCGCCGATGCTCTGGCTGCCGTAGGACATCGACCAGCCCCACAGGACGTAGATGACGCCGATGACGCCCATCGCCCCGAAGGACATCATCATCATGTTGAGTACGGACTTGGACCGGGTCATACCGCCGTAGAACAGCGCCAGCCCGGGGGTCATGAGCAGCACGAGCGATGCTGAGACCAGCATCCACGCGGTGATGCCGCTGTCGAGCTCCATGGGTGGTTCCTCTCGGTCCCGGCTCCCTACGGCCGGCTGGGACCACCCTGCACGCACCATATTTCAGGCACGTCGCAGCAATGTTTCGGTCAAGTGACGTTATTCACCCCCGTGTGACACCCGTATTTCCACCCCGCCCCCTCCCCCGCTCGTCCGCATATGCGGGATTACGACGTCCGGGGACTCCCCGCGTGCGTCGTTCTCCCGCATATGCGGGGAGGGGGGGAAGCCTCAGGCGAGGAGCGCCTCGACGAAGTCCTCGGCGACGAAGGGGGCGAGGTCGTCCGCGCCCTCCCCCAGGCCGACGAGCTTGACCGGCACGCCGAGCTCGCGCTGGACGGCGACGACGATCCCGCCCTTGGCGGTCCCGTCGAGCTTGGTGAGGACGATGCCGGTGACGTCGACGACCTCGGCGAAGACCTGCGCCTGGCGCAGGCCGTTCTGGCCGGTGGTCGCGTCCAGGACGAGGAGGACCTCGCTCACCGGCGCCTGCCGGGAGATGACGCGCTTGATCTTGCCGAGCTCGCCCATGAGGTCGGCCTTGTTCTGCAGCCGCCCGGCGGTGTCGACGAGGACGACGTCCGCCCCGGCGGTGCGCCCCGCCTGCACGGCGTCGAAGGCGACGGCGGCCGGGTCGGCGCCCTCGCGGTCCGAGCGCACGGTGGGGACGCCCACGCGTTCGCCCCAGGTCTGCAGCTGGTCGGCGGCCGCCGCGCGGAAGGTGTCGGCGGCACCGAGGACGACCTCGAGGTCCTCGGCGACGAGGACACGGGCGAGCTTGCCCACCGTCGTCGTCTTGCCCGTGCCGTTGACGCCGACGACGAGGATGGTCGCGGGGTGCGGCTCGCCGTCGTCGCCCACGCCCTTCGTGGTGCGCAGCGTGCGGTCCATGGTGGGGTCGACGAGCTGGAGGAGCTCCTCGCGCAGGACCTCGCGGACGGAGACGGCGTCCTTGGTGCCGAGCACCTGGACGCGGGTGCGCAGACGGTCCATCAGCTCGGTCGTGGGGCCGATGCCGACGTCGGCGAGCAGGAGGGTCTCCTCGATCTCCTCCCAGTCCTCCTCGGTGAGCGACTCACGGGAAAGGATCGACAGGAGCGAGCGGCCGATGGTGCCCGAGCGGGAGAGCCGCTCGCGCAGGCGGACCATGCGGCCGGCGACGGGCGCGGGACGCTCGGTCTCGACGGCGGGCGGCTCCTGGACGACGACGTCGCTGTCGTCCACCTCCGGTGGCAGCGTGTCGACGGGCGCCTCGGCGGTGGCGACGGACGCGGGCCGCTCCTCCGGCAGTGCGGGTGGACGACGGCGGCGCACGCCCGCGGTAAGGGCGGCGGTTCCGCCGGCGAGGACGACGAGGACGACGGCAAGGACTGCCCAGAGCTGATCGGTCACAACAGCCAAGTCTGGACCACAGGGCGGCCGCAGGGCCACCGCGCAGGTGAGGCGGGGGCACAGCGCGCCCGCAAACCGTGGGTCAGGCGGGCGCCTCGGTCGGCCGACCCTCGCGGCGGTCGGGCAGGGCGGGAGCGTGCTCGCGGATGTCGCGCAGTCGCTCGGCGAGCTCCTCGGCAGTCGTGTAGGCGTTGCCCGGCTCGCTCATGAGGTACAGCGTGCCGAGGCCGCCGGCGTCCTCCTCGTCGACCTCGTCGGCCCACGTGAAGTCCTCGCGCCGCCAGGCGCGGACCGTGGCACGCAGCCAGGTCCCCCAGCCCTCCGCGGGGCGCTGGGCCATGAGGACGGCAGCGAAGATCCCCGCGGCGCACAGCGCCGCGAGCGTGGTCACCAGGATCGCCCCCGTCATGGGCTCCATTATCACTCACGCACGGGCGATTCGTGCTATCCGGTCTCACCGGCGTGGTCACACCCCGGCGCGCTCCTCCTCGGCCAGCCGCTGGCTGATGACGGTGGTGACGCCGTCCCCGCGCATGGTGACGCCGTACAGGGCGTCGGCGATCTCCATCGTCCGCTTCTGGTGGGTGATGACGATGAGCTGGGAGTCCTCGCGCAGCTCGGTGAAGATCTCCAGGAGCCGGCCGAGGTTCGTGTCGTCCAGCGCCGCCTCGACCTCGTCCATGACGTAGAAGGGGCTGGGCCGCGCCTTGAAGATCGCGACGAGGAGCGCGACGGCGGTGAGCGAGCGCTCCCCGCCGGACAGGAGCGACAGGCGCTTGACCTTCTTGCCCGCGGGCCGGGCCTCGATCTCGATGCCGGTGGTGAGCATGTCCTCGGGGTCGGTGAGGACGAGGCGGCCCTCGCCGCCGGGGAAGAGCCGGGCGAAGACGTCGTCGAAGGCGGCCGCGGTGTCCGCGTAGGCCTCCGCGAAGACTCGCTCGACGCGCTCGTCGATCTCCCGGACGATCTCCATGAGGTCGGCGCGGGACTTCTTGAGGTCGGCGAGCTGCTCGGTGAGGAACTGGTGCCGCTCGGCGAGCGCCGCGTGCTCCTCCAGCGCCAGCGGGTTGACCTTGCCCAGGCGCGCGAGGTCGCGCTCGGCGCGCTTGCGCCGCTTGTCCTGCTCCTCGCGCACGTAGGCGACGGGCTCGTGCGGCTCCTCCCCCTCGGGCACGACGACGGGCACCGGCTGGTGGGGGCCGTACTCCTCGACGAGCACCTCGGGGTCCAGGCCGAGCTCGCTCACCGAACGCTCCTCGAGCTGGCTGATGCGCAGCCGCTGCTCGGTGCGGGCAACCTCGTCACGATGGACGGCGTCGGTGAGCCGCGCGAGCTCGCCGGTGGCCCCCTCGAGCTCGGTGCGCACCTGGGCGATCTCCCGCTCGCGGGCCCCGCGGGCCTCCTCGGCCTCCTCGCGGGCGTCCGCGGCTGCGGACAGCGAGCGCTCGATGACGGCGAGCGCCTGCTCGGCGCCGGAGCGGACGAGAGCCGCGGTCTCGGCCTGCCGGGCGCGGCGCTGCTCGCGCTCGGCGGCCTTGCGGCGCGCGACCCGCTCGGCCTCGGCGGCCCGCTCGAGGGACGCGGCCCGGCCGGACAGGGCCCCGGCCCGCTCCTCGACGGTGCGCAGCGCCAGACGTGCCTCGGTCTCCCGGGCCCGCGCGGCGCGGGCCTCACCGGCGGCGCGGTCACGCTCGGCCGTCGCGGCGGTGAGGTCCTCCTCGGTGCGCTCGGGCTCCCGCTGCGCGACCTCGAGGCGGGCGAGGAGCTCGGCGAGCTGGCGCTCGTGCTCCTCGCCCTGGGTGACGAGCTCGGCGATCGCGGGGCGGATGCGATCGCCCTCGGCCTCGGCGGAGCGGGCGGCGGACCCCAGCCGGCCCAGCTGCTCGGCGACGCCCGCGAGCCGGGCGTCCGAGGCGTGCAGGGCGGCGAGGGTCGCGTCGACGGACTCCTGGGCGCGGGCGACGCGGTCACGGGCGGCGACGAGCCCGAAACGCGCCTGCTCGGCGCGGGCGGTCGCGCCGTCCGCCTCGGTGACGGCCTCCTCGTGGGCGGCGTGCAGCTCGAGGACGTTCGGGCCGGCACCCGTGCCGCCGGCGGCCTTGGCGCGGGAGAGGACGTCGCCGTCGCGGGTGACGGCGAGGACGTCGGCGGCCGCGACGGCGGCCCGAGCGGTGGCGAGGTCGTCGACGACGACGGCGCCGGCCAGCAGGGTGGTCACGGCACCCGCGAGCTCGCCGTCGGCCGTGACGACGTCCCTGGCCCAGCGCCCGCCCGCGGGGGCGGCGGCGTCGTCGTCGGGGGTGGCGGCACCGGCGACGACGAGACGCACCTGGCCGAGGTCCTCGTCGCGGGCGCGGCGGATGGCGTCGACGGCGACGTCGGTGGACTCGACGACGGCGGCGTCGGTGTGGGCGCCGAGGACGGCGGCGACGGCGGCCTCGTAGCCGTGCTCGACGCTCAGCGCGTCCGGCAGGGAGCCGCGCAGTCCGGCGAGGCGCTCGGCGGCCTCGAGGAGCGCACCGGTGCCGTCCTTGCGGACGAGGGAGAGCTCGAGGGTGTCGCGGCGGGTCTGCCAGGTGCGGCGCTCGCCCTCGGCGGTGCGCTCCTCCTCGTGGAGCGCGGCGAGGGCGGCCTCGGCGGCGTCGAGCTCCTCCAGGGCCTCCTCGTGCGCCTCGTCCAGGCCCTCCTCGCCCTCCTCCTCGCCGGCGACCTGCTGCTCGAGGGCGGTGAACTCGGCCTGGGCGTGGCGGCTGCGCTCCTCGGCCTCGGCGAGGCTGGCGCGCAGGCGCCCGAGCTCGGCCTGGGCGGCCTCCGCGGCGCTGCGGCGGGCGGCGACCTGCCCGGTGAGCCGCGCGAGCCCCTCGCGGCGGTCCGCGACGCCCCGGTGGACGGCGGCCAGCGCTCGCTCGGCCTCGCGCTCGGCGTCCTCGAGGCGGGTGCGCTCGGCGACGACGGCGTCACGGGCGGCGCGGGCGGCCTCGACCTCCGCGGCGAGCGCCTGCTCCTCCTCGCGGGCGCGGGCGGCGCGGGCGTCGAGCTCGTCGGGGTCGGTGCCGCGGTGCTCCTGGGTGGGGGCGCCGAGCAGGCGGGTGCGCTCCGCGGCCAGGGAGTGCAGGCCGCGCAGGCGCTCGCGCAGCCCGGACAGGGAGTGCCACGTGTCGGTCGCCTCGCGCAGGAGCGGCGCGGCGGCCGCGGCATGTGCCTCGAGGGCGGCGAGGCGGCTGCGGGCGGAGTCCGCGGCGGCCTCGACGGCAGTGCGCCGCTCCCGCAGCGCCGTCTCGTCGGCGACCTCCCGCTGGAGGGTGGCGGTGAGCTGGACGAGGTCGTCAGCCAGCAGGCGGGCGCGGGAGTCGCGCAGGTCGGCCTGGATGACCTGCGCGCGGCGCGCGACGTCGGCCTGGCGGGCGAGCGGGCCGAGCTGGCGGCGGATCTCGGTCGACAGGTCGTTGACGCGGTCGACGTTGGCCTTCATCGCCTCGAGCTTGCGCAGCGCCTTCTCCTTGCGGCGGCGGTGCTTGAGGACGCCGGCGGCCTCCTCGATGAAGCCGCGGCGCTCCTCGGGCCCGGCGGACAGGACGGCGTCGAGCTGCCCCTGCCCGACGATGACGTGCATCTCCCGGCCCATGCCGGTGTCGGAGAGGAGCTCCTGGATGTCCAGGAGCCGGCAGGACTCCCCGTTGATGGCGTACTCCGAGCCGCCGCCCCGGAAGAGGGTGCGGGAGATCGTCACCTCGGAGTAGTCGATGGGCAGCAGCCCGTCGGAGTTGTCGATCGTCAGGGACACCTCAGCGCGGCCGAGCGGCGCGCGCGAGGAGGTGCCGGCGAAGATGACGTCGGACATCGAGCCGCCGCGCAGCGACTTGGCGCCCTGCTCGCCCATGACCCACGACAGGGCGTCGACGACGTTGGACTTGCCCGAGCCGTTGGGCCCCACCACGCAGGTGATCCCCGGCTCCAGGTGCAGGGTCGTCGCTGACGCGAAGGACTTGAACCCCCGCAGCGTCAGCGTCTTGAGATGCACGGAAGCAGCCTAACGGGCGGAACCGCGGTCCCCGGGGAGTCGCGGGCCGGTCCCCTGCCGCAGTCCGCTTGGCTAGGTTGGTCGCGTACCCGGCCGCCCGACCCGAAGGAACCTCGCATGACCGATGCACCGACCGGTGCGCCCGAGCGTGGCCCCGCCCCCGCGGTGTCGCGCTCGCTGCGGATCCTCACCCTGCTGGCGGACGCGCAGGGGGTCCCCTTGACGCTCAGCGAGATCGCCCGGGCCCTGGGCATCGCGAAGTCCTCGACGGCGAACCTGTGCGCGGCCCTTGAGGACGGCGCGATGATCGAGCGGGACAACGGCGGCTACCGGCTGGGGCGGCGGGTGGCCGAGCTCGGAGGCGCCTACGCGCAGCAGTTCAACCAGGTCCGCGAGTTCTACCGGGTCGTCGCCGCGTCGCCGGTGCTCCACGGTGAGGTGGTGCAGATCGCCATGCTCGACGGCAGCGAGGCGGTCTACCTCGCGCGGCACGAGGGGCGGTGGCCCAACCGCTTCGGCACCCCTCTCGGCTCGCGGCTGCCGGCGGCCATGACCGCCACCGGGCTGGCCCTCCTGTCCACCGTCGACGACGCCCAGGTGCGCTCCCTCCTGGCGGACTCGCAGCCCTTCCGGCAGCTGACCCCGGACAGCCCGACGACCGTGGACGAGCTCCTCCCCACACTCGCCGCGACCCGCGAGCGCGGCTACGCGATCGACCGCGGCGCCTCGCTCGCGCGGATCACCGGGGTCGCCGTCCCGCTCGAGCCGTGGGCGCCGGTCGATCCGCCGCTGGCGATGGGCGCCGCGCTCCTCACCGAGGAGGCGGACGAGGCGCGGGTCGCGGAGGTGGGCGCCGCGCTCCTCACGGCGGCACAGGCCCTGACGAACCCCCTCCACCGACCGGCAGTCTGACGACCCAGCATCAATCTGTTCAGCCGGTTGTACGTCGTTCAGCATGGTGTTACGGTTCACACGCAACGGAGCACGCCTATCGAGGGGATGGCACGTGACCAACGACGACACCACCAGGCGCCTGGACCACACGGACGATCCGGACTACGCCGACAACCTGCGCCGCGCGACGCTCGCCTCGAGCGTGGGAAGCGCACTCGAGTACTTCGACTTCGCCCTGTACGGGCTCTTCTCGGCGTTGATCTTCGGTGACCTGTTCTTCTCCAACCTTCCGCCGGAGCTCGCCGTCGTCGCCTCGCTCGCCTCCTTCGGAGTCGGGTTCGTCGCCCGTCCGCTCGGCGGCCTCTTCTTCGGCACGCTCGGCGACCGGCTCGGCCGCAAGTGGGTGCTCGTCGTGACGATCGCCCTCATGGGCGGGGCCACGACGCTCATCGGCGTGCTTCCCACCTACGACTCGATCGGCGTCTGGGCTCCCGTCCTGCTGACGGTGCTCCGTCTCCTCCAGGGCTTCGGGGCGGGGGCCGAGCAGGCAGGCGCGACGGTGCTCATGGCCGAGTACTCCCCGGTCCGGCGCCGCGGCTTCTTCTCCGCGCTGCCCTTCATCGGCATCCAGCTCGGCACCCTGCTCGCCGCCCTGGTGTTCTCACTCATGTCCCTGCTGCCCGACGAGGTCTTCTTCGGCTGGGCCTGGCGCCTGCCCTTCCTCTCCTCCTTCCTCCTCATCCTGCTCGCGCTGTTCATCCGCATGCGGCTGCGCGAGACCCCGACCTTCGTGGAGCTGGAGAAGCACGAGCAGGTCGCCGAACGACCCGTGCGCGACATCTTCACCACGGGCTTCCCCAGCGTCGTCGTCGGGATCGGGCTGCGGATGGCCGAGAACGGCGGCTCCTACATGTTCCAGACGCTGGGTCTGGCCTTCGTCGCCGGCAACTTCATCGCCAACCCCGTCGACCGCGGTGTCGCGACATGGGGCGTGACCCTCGGCGCGCTCATCGCGATGGTCGTGCTTCCGCTCAGCGGTCACCTGTCGGACCGGTTCGGCCGCCGCATCGTCTACCGCGCGGGGGCCGTGTTCCTGCTGCTGTACTCCTTCCCGGCCTGGTGGGTGCTCTCCCAGGGTCACCCCGTCGGCGTCATCGCCGTCATCGCGATCGGGATCGGTGTCGCGGTCAACACCATGCTCGGCCCCCAGTGCGCGATGCTGCCCGAGCTCTTCGGCAACCGCCACCGATACCTCGGCGTCGCGATGGCGCGGGAGATCTCCGCGGTCCTCGCGGGCGGGCTGGCGGGCGTGCTCGGCGCCTACCTCCTCGCGGTCTCCGACGGCGACTGGCTGCTTCCCGCCGTGTACATGGCCACGCTCGCGCTCATCACGACGGCGTCGACGTTCCTCGTGCCCGAGACCAAGGGCCGCGACCTCCTCAGGCACGACGACGCCATCCGCGTCTCCACCGACGAGACGCACGCGGCGATCAGCACGGCGGTGCGGTGATGCGCATCGGACGCGCGGTCCTCGACGGCACGGTCCGCCACGTCCGGTTCGACGGCGACGTCGTCCGGCCCGTCGGGGACCCGTACGTCGCCTTCACCGAGGGACGCCGCCCCCACGACGACGGCGAGGCCGTGCCGGCTGCGGGGCTGCGGCTGCTGCCCCCGACCGTGCCCACGGTGCTCGTCGGTATCGCGCAGAACCGGGGCACGTCGGAGCACCCCTCCCCCGTGCAGGCCTGGCTCAAGAGCCCGCGCACCGTCGTCGCGCACGGTGAGCCGGTGCGCCTGCGCCGCGACGCGGGACGCGCCGTCATGGAGGCGGAGGTTGCGGTCGTCATCGGCCGTGACACCGGCAGCCCGGAGGGCCCGGACCTCAACGAGGGGAACGCCCACGAGTTCGTCCTCGGCGTCACCGCCGTCAACGACATCTCCTACCCGGACCGCTCCACGCTCGACCCGCGCAACTTCGAGTCCAAGGGCGGGGACGGCTCCACGCCGCTGGGACCGTGGATCGACACAGCGGCGTCCCTCGACACCGGGCTGCTCGCCCTCGAGCTCGACGGCACCCGCGTGTGCGCGACGACGGTGGAGGCAATGCCCGTCCCCGTGAGGGAGTCCCTCGCCTACGTCGCCCGGTGGTTACGTCTGGGCCCGGGCGACGTCGTCATGGCGGGCGCACCGCTGTCCAACCACGAGGCCGGCCCCGGTCGCGTCGCCACGGTGCTCGCCGGCGGCACCCGCCTCGAGACCCCGCTGCGCTGACCTAGCCCCACCCGGCCCTGCCGCCCCCACCGAAGGAGATCCCGTGCCGGACCACACCCTCAAGGTGGCGCTCGGCGTCACCCTCGACGACGCATCGGTGGAGCTCATCCTCCGCCGCGAGCCGCGCATCGAGCTGCTGCGCGGACCTGGGCTCACCCCGCCGTGGCGCTGGAGCGGCGACTGGGAGGGTGACCCCGCCTGGCGCCGCGACCCGGCGCAGCAGCATGCCTTCGAGGCTCTGCTCCACGAGGCGGACGCGCTCTTCGGGATCCCCGACGTCTCCCCCGAGGCGCTCGCCCGGACCGTGCGCAGCAACCTGCGGCTGCGGTGGGTCCACACGACCGCCGCGGGCGGCGGCGGTCAGGTCAAGGCCGCACGGCTCACTGCCGAGGAGCTCGGGCGCGTCACCGTGACGACGAGCGCGGGCATGCACGCCGAGACGCTGGCCGAGTGGGCTCTCTTCGGTGTGCTCGCCGGCGCGAAGGACCTGCGGCGGCTCGAGGCCGACCAGGCGTCACGCACGTGGGGCGACGGCCGGCGCCTCATGCGGCACGTGAGCGAGATGACGGTCCTCGTCGTCGGGCTCGGCGGCATCGGTCGCGTCGTCGCGCAGCGCTTCGCGGCGCTGGGCGCCACCGTCTGGGGCACGAGCCGCCGGCGCGAGGCCCTCGAGCACGTCGACCGCGTCGTCCCGCTCGACGACCTCGCCGCCGCGGCCGCGCAGGCGGACGCGATCGTGTCGGCGCTGCCGGGCACCGACCGGACGACCGGCCTCCTCGGGGCCGAGGTCTTCGGTGGCCTGCGAGCCGGCACCCTCTTCGTCAACGTCGGCCGTGGGACCGTCGTCGACGAGGCCGCGCTGGTCGAGGCCCTCGACGCCGGCCGCGTCGGGTTCGCGGCGCTCGACGTCACGGCCGTGGAGCCGCTGCCCGTCGACAGTCCGCTGTGGGGCCACCCGAGCGTGCTCCTCAGCCCTCACACCGCCGCACTCTCCGAGCAGGAGCCGCGCCGGATCGCCGCACTCTTCGCCGAGAACGCCACGCGGCTGCTGGACGGCCAGCCGCTGCGCAACGTCATGGACACGCGCGAGTTCTACTGACCCACGCCCCACGACGCCGAGAGCCGAGCTGTTCCGGGGAACGGCTCAGCTCTCGGCGCGGACGGTGGGGTGTGTCAGAACGTGGGGAACCAGAGGGAGATCTCGCGCTCGGCGGACTCCGGGGAGTCGGAGCCGTGGACGAGGTTCTGGATGACCTTGGTGTCCCACGCGCGGGCGAGGTCGCCGCGGATGGTGCCGGGGGCCGCCGTCGTCGGCTCGGTGGTGCCGGCGAGGGACCGGAAGCCCTCGATCACGCGGTTGCCCTCGACGACGGCGGCGACGAGCGGGCCGGAGCCCATGAACTCGATGAGCGGCTCGAAGTGGGGGCGCCCGCGGTGCTCGGCGTAGTGCTCGCCGAGGAGCTCGGCGTCGGCGCTGCGCATCTCGAGGGCGACGATGCGGTAGCCCTTGGCCTCGATGCGGCGCAGGACCTCCCCGACGAGGGAGCGCTGGACGCCGTCGGGCTTGATGAGGACGAGGGTACGTTCGGTGGAAGTCACGCGACCGACCCTACCGGCCCGTCGCGGCCTCCCCCGCGCCGCGGCGCTCCTCGTGCTCGCGCTCGGCGTCCTCCCGCACCACGCGCTCGGCGTCGATCTGCCCGCCGACGCGCAGGGACACGAGCCACAGCAGCGCGAAGACGCCGCCGACGGCGTACATCATCGGCACGACGAGCCCGGTGGCGATGAGCGCGAGCTGGAGCAGCGAGCCGAGGACGTACCCGACCGTGCCGCGGCGCACGAGGACGCCGGCGAGGACGGCCCACAGCGCGAGCACCGCACCGCCGAGGACGATCTCCCGCACCGGGGCCAGGCGCAGGCCGTAGGCGACCAGGCCGGCGAAGAGGACGACCATCGCCTCGCTGAGGAGGAGGGTGGCCGTGAACAGCGCCCGGGCGCTGCGCCGGGGACGGCGGGTCACCGCTCCGCCTGCGGGGCGTACTCGGCGACGAGCGGCGTGACGTCGGCGATGGAGTCGACGACGCGGGTGGGCACGTAGGGGAAGCGGTCCACCTGCTCGGGCCGGGTCGACCCCGTCAGGACGAGGATGGTCCGCATGCCGGCCTCGAGGCCGGACACGACGTCGGTGTCCATCCGGTCCCCGATCATCACGGTGGACTCCGAGTGCGCGTCGATCCGGTTGAGCGCGCTGCGCATCATGAGCGGGTTGGGCTTGCCGACGAAGTAGGGCTCGACGCCGGTGGCCCGGGTGATGAGGGCGGCGACCGCCCCGGTGGCCGGGAGCGTGCCCTCCTGGGAGGGGCCGGAGGGGTCGGGGTTGGTCGCGATGAAGCGCGCCCCCGCCTCTACGAGCCGGATCGCGCGGGTGATCGCCTCGAAGGAGTACGTGCGGGTCTCCCCGAGGACGACGTAGTCGGGGTCGACGTCGGTCATCGTGTAGCCGATGTCATGGAGCGCGGTGGTGAGGCCGGCCTCGCCGACGACGTAGGCGCTGCCCCCGCGGCGCTGACCGTCGAGGAACTGAGCCGCGGCCATCGCCGAGGTCCAGATCGCGTCCTCGGGGATGTCGATGCCTCCGGCGCGCAGCCGGGCGCGCAGGTCGCGCGGCGTGAAGATCGAGTTGTTCGTCAGGACGAGGAAGCGCCGTCCGGAGGCGATGAGGGCCTGGATGAACTCGGCGGCACCGGGGATGGCCTGCTGCTCGTGGACGAGCACGCCGTCCATGTCGGTCAGCCAGCTCTCGACGGGCTTGATCTCGCTCATGGCCCCTATCGTGCCCTACCGGCCCCGCCGGTTCCTCAGTGGCCGCGGTCGACCCACTCCTGCAGGTGCGGCTTCTCGGCCCCGACGGACGTCGCGTCCCCGTGGCCGGTGAGCACCTCGGTCGACTCGGGCAGCGTGAGGACCCGCTCGCGGATCGACTCGATGATCGTCGGGAAGTCCGAGTAGGAGCGGCCGGTCGCGCCAGGCCCACCGTTGAAGAGGGTGTCGCCGGAGAAGAGGATGCCGCCCTCCCCCAGGTCCGGTGCGTGGAAGCACGTCGAGCCGGGCGAGTGGCCGGGGGTGTGCAGGGCGGTGAGCGTGACGCCGGCGACCGTGATCTCCTGCCCGTCGGTGATCTCCTCGTCCGCCGTCGTGCCGGGGTAGACCTGCTCCCACAGCATCGTGTCGGCCGGGTTGAGGTGGACCGGAGCGCCCACCCGGGCGGCGACGTCGCGCACGGCACGGATGTGGTCGTCGTGGCCGTGGGTGAGCAGGACGGCGACGACGCGGCGACCACCCACCGCCTCGACGACGGCGGCCGGGTCGTGCGCCGGGTCGATGACGACGCACTCGGTGTCGTCACCGACGATCCACACGTTGTTGTCGACGTCCCAGGTCCCGCCGTCGAGCGAGAAGGTGCCGCTGGTGACGAGGTTCTCGACGCGGACGCGTCCGCTGCTGTCCGTGCGCACGGGGGTGGTCATCGGGTGGCTCCCATCGGGTCGGGTGACGGCCGGTAACAACTCAGCTGTCGGCGATAAGGGGTGGGGGGCGTGGGGCGGGTCAGGTCGCGGGCGGGTCGTTGATCTCGACGACGGAGCGCAGCACCTTGCCGGCGGCCATCTTGTCGAAGGCGGGCTCGACGTCGTCGATGCCGATGCGCTCGGTGACGAAGCCGTCGAGGTCCAGGCGGCCCAGGCGGTACTGCTCGACGAGCATGGGGAAGTCGCGCGAGGGCAGGGTGTCGCCGTACCACGCGGACTTGATCGCCCCGCCGCGGCCGAAGACCTGGTCCAGCGGGATTTCCCACGCCGTTCCCGGGTCGGGCACGCCGACGAGGACGACGCGGCCGGCGAGGTCGCGTGCCTCGAAAGCCTGGGCGAAGGTCGCGGCGACCCCGACGGCGTCGACGACGACGTCCGCGCCGAAGCCACCGGTGTGCTCGCGGATCGCCTCGACGGGGTCCTGCTCGCGGGAGTTGACGGTGTGGGTGGCGCCGAAGCGGCGGGCAGTGGCGAGCTTCTCGTCGTCGAGGTCGACGGCGATGATCGTCGTCGCCCCGGCGAGCACGGCACCGGCGATCGCAGCCGTACCGACCCCGCCGCAACCGATGACGGCCACCGACTCCCCGCGCTGGACCGCGCCGGTGTTGAGCACGGCGCCGATGCCGGCCATGACCCCGCAGCCGAGCAGACCGAGGGCGGCGTACTGCTCGGGGGCGATGTCGCCCTCGATCCTCGTGCACTGGCCCGCGGCGACGAGTGTCTTCTCGGCGAAGGCACCGATGCCGAGCGCCGGGCTGAGCTCGGTGCCGTCCTGCAGGGTCATCTTCTGCGTCGCGTTGTGGGTGGCGAAGCAGTACCAGGGCTGGCCCTTGCGGCACGCGCGGCACTGCCCGCACACCGCGCGCCAGTTGAGAATGACGCGGTCCCCGACGGCGATCTCGGTGACGCCCTCACCGACGGCGGAGACGACGCCGGAGGCCTCGTGCCCGAGGAGGAAGGGGAAGTCGTCGCTGACCCCGCCGACCTTGTAGTGGAGGTCGGTCTGGCACACGCCGCACGTGACGACGTCGACGAGTGCCTCCCCCGGCCCCGGGTCGGGGACGAGGATCGTCTCCACGGTGGCGGGGGCGTTCCTCTCCTTGACGACGACGGCCTTGACCTCGTGCATGGGATTCCCTTCGGGCGACGGTGCTGTCGGGCTGAGCGTTCCGGCCACCATAACCAAGTCCCGGCGAGGCGGCGCTACTCCTCCCCGAAGCCCTCGTCGACGACCTGGGCGACGGCGTCGAGGACGTGCTCGGCCTGCGGGCCGCTGGCCCGGACCGTCATCGTCGCCCCGCCCGCGAGCCCGAGCCCGATGAGGGCGAGCACGCTGGCGCCGTCCACGCCGTTGATCTCGACGTGGACGTCGAAGCCAGTGATGAGGCGGGCGAGCTGCGCGGCGGGACGGGCGTGCAGCCCGAGCCGGTTGCGCAGCTGGAGGACCCGCTCCAGGACCTCCCCGTCCCGTGCCGGGCCGGCGGGGCCGCCGCGCTGGGCGGCGGCAAAGGACAGGGCGGCCTCCTCGGCGGCGCGCCGCACCTCCTCCGGGCCGGCACCGCCCTGCGCGGCGACGGCCGCGGCGACGGTGCCCTCGACGAGCGGGGCGTCGGCGAGCAGCACGCGGTCGTCGTCGACCATCTCGAGGACGGACTCGGCGGTCATCGTCGCCGAGCCGAGGTCGGTGAGGACGACGACGCCGTCACCACCGTCCGCGGTCAACTCACCGACCGCGGTGAGGAGCTTGTCGAAGCTCGTGCCGATGCGGCCGTCGTCGGTCCCGCCGGCCGGGCGAAGGAGGACGTCGGGCGCCATCTGCGCCGCCACCTCGCACAGCCCCTGGGCGAGCTGCGCGGAGTGGGAGACGACGACGATCGCCGTCGTCACTGCCCCGTCCCCGCTCCCCCCGCGGCGGCGTCGGCGGCGGCGCGCAGGATGAGGGCGCTGGACTGGGCGCCGGGGTCGCGGTGGCCGGCCGAGCGCTCCCCGAGGTAGCTGGCGCGGCCCTTGCGCGCCACCATCGGCTCCGTGGCCTCCGCGCCCGCGGCGGCGGCGTCGGCGGCGGCCTCGAGGGCCGCCCGGGCGCTGCCGCCCTCCTCGGCGACCGCACCGGCGGCCTCGGCGGCCGGGCGCAGCGCGTCGACCATCGTCTTGTCCCCGGCCGCCGCCCGGCCGCGCGCCGTCACACCCTCGACGGCGCCGGTGAGCAGCGCCGCGACCCCCGCCGCGTCGACCGGCCCGTCCCCCAGGGCCGTGGCGGCCCGAAGGAACGCGGTGCCGTACAGGGGGCCGGCCGCCCCGCCGACCGTGGACATGAGGGTGGTGGCGATGAGCTTGAGGGCCGCCGTCGGGGAGTCCGGGGAGGCGTCGGCGAGCTTGGCGCTGACGGCGGTGAAGCCGCGGTCGAGGTTGTCGCCGTGGTCGCCGTCCCCGATGGCGCGGTCGAGCTCCATGAGCGCGATCCGGTTCTCGGAGACGGCGTGCTGCGCGAGCTCGGCCCAGCGCAGCACCCAGGAGGTGTCGAGCGTGTCGTCCATGCGGTCCTCACATTCCCTGACGCAGTGCCACGGTGTGGGCAGGAGCGTCCCACAGCGTGATGAGCTCCTCGTCCAGCGGCATGACGCTGATACTCGCGCCCGCCATGTCGAGGGAGGTGACGTAGCTGCCGACGAGCGAGCGCACGACGCTCGCGCCGCGCTCCTCGAGCAGGCGCCGGGCGGCGCCGTAGAGGACGTACAGCTCGAGGGCGGGGGTGGCGCCCATGCCGTTGACGAGGAGGAGGACCTCGCGCCCGGACACGTCGCCGAGGTCGGTGAGCACGGCGTCGAGGAGCAGCGCGGCGGTCTCGTCGGCCGGCACGGCCTTGACCCGTCGGCGGCCCGGCTCGCCGTGGATGCCGATGCCGAGCTCGACCTCGTCGTCCTCGAGGTCAAAGGACGGGCGGCCGGCGGCCGGCACGGTGGGCGCGTGGAGGGCGATGCCCATCGTCCGCACGGCCGCGGCGGTGCGCTCGGCGACGGCGACGACGGCGTCGAGGTCGTCGCCGCGCTCGGCGGCGGCCCCGGCGATCTTCTCCACGACGAGCGTGCCGGCCACGCCGCGGCGCCCGGCCGTCCACGTCGAGTCCTCCACGGCGACGTCGTCGGCCACGAGGACACTGCGCACCCTCAGCCCCTCGGCCTCACCGAGCTCGGCCGCGACCTCGAAGTTGAGGACGTCGCCGGTGTAGTTCTTGACGATCTGGATGACTCCCGCACCGCCGTCGGCGGCCTGCATGGCGGCAAGGATCGGCTCGGGGCTGGGAGAGGTGAAGACGGCGCCGGGGACGGCGGCGTCGAGCATGCCGGTCCCGACGAATCCGGCGTGCAGCGGCTCGTGGCCGCTCCCGCCGCCGGAGACGAGCCCGACCTTGCCGCTGACGGCACCGCCGGCGCGGGAGACGAACAGGGGGTCGGTGCTGGCGGTGAGGATGTCGCCGTGCGCGGCCACGAGGCCGGCGACGGACTGGGTGACGACGTCACCCGGGTCGTTGATGAGCTTCTTCACTGCGGTCTCCCTCGTCGTCGTGGGACGGCGCGCACTGCCGCGCCGCAGCAGTGGCCGCCTCCCGGCGGGCTGACGCGGGCCGGTGACGAGGCCGGCCCCGCCTTCCCCCACACCGTACTCGGCCGGTGCGACCGGAGCGGCCGGATCCGGACGCGCACCGCACCCGGCGACAGGAGAATCCTGCCGCCGCCCCACTTCGCCCGCCGGAGGCTGATCGCGCGCGCGCAGGGCGGGCCCGGGTGGCCACCCCGCGCGGCGAGCTCAGCGACGCCGCCCGACGAGGAGCAGGTACTTCCAGCCCATGGTGAACCCGCCGGCCTCGCGGCGGCCGAACCGGTCGGCAACGCCGGTCAGGGCGGCGTCGAGCCCGGCGACGGCCTCGGCGTCACCGGCGTGCGCGCGGTAGAGCGCAACGGTCGGGCCGTAGGTCGTGGCGAAGAAGTCCCGGAAGTGCTCGGGCCCCGTGAACCGGTCGACCGCGAGGATGCGCCGCTCGGCGGTGAGGACCTCGACCCGGTCCCCGAGGAGGGTGCGCACGTGCCCCTCGTCGCCCCAGCGGGGCGCCGGCTGGGCGTCCGGGGGCGGGGTCGGGGCGAAGGGCCGCACGGCCGCGAACAGCTGACCGATGAAGCCCTCCGGGGTCCACGCCGTCAGGGCGAGGGTCCCGCCCGGTCGGACGACGCGGACGAGCTCGTCCGCAGCCCGCTGGTGGTGCGGGGCGAACATCACCCCGACGCAGGAGGTGACGACGTCGAAGGAGGCGTCCGGGAAGGGCAGGTCCTCCGCGTCGGCCTCGACCCACTCGACGGTGGCACCGAGCCGCTGGGCCCGTGCCGCGCCCGCCTCGAGGAGCGCGGGCGTGAGATCGGCGGCGACGACGCGGGCGCCGGTGAGCGCGGCGCGGACGGCGACGTTCCCGGACCCGGCGGCGACGTCGAGGACGGTCTGGCCCGGGCCGGTCCCGGCCTCGGCGACGAGCTCGGCGCCAAGCGCTGGGATGACCTCGTCGGCGACGGCCGGGTAGTCGCCCAGCGCCCACATGGCGCGGTGCCGTGCCTTGAGCTCCCGGTCGGCGGTGGTGCCGGTGGTGGTGATGGTGGACGGTGTCATGGCGAGACCCCTTTTCCGGTGACTGGTGTGCCCTCAGGGTCCGGCGGCCCGGGAGCCGGCTCCAGTGCCAGCTCTGTAGCGTCGGCGGTGCTGGATCTGTACTTGTCGGGAGCAGGCAGGCGGGCGTGTACTTGTCACCGGAGGCTGCGATGACGAGCTACGGCCAGTTCTGTCCTGTCGCCAAGGCGATGGAGATCCTCGACGAGCGCTGGACGCTCCTCGTCGTCCGGGAGATGCTCGCCGGCAGCCGCCACTTCAACGAGCTGCGCCGGGGTGTCCCGCGCATGTCCCCCGCCCTGCTCTCCAAGCGCCTGCGCACCCTCGA
Organism: Georgenia satyanarayanai; assembly: GCF_023715365.1. GTDB lineage: Bacteria > Actinomycetota > Actinomycetes > Actinomycetales > Actinomycetaceae > Oceanitalea > Oceanitalea satyanarayanai_B. The sequence continues at coordinate 73,023 of NZ_JAMBNZ010000009.1, read as the reverse complement.
ACGGGCCGGCCTCGTGCGGCGCGAGAGGGGACGAGGCAAGGTCGGGTACGCCCTCACCGACGCCGGCCGTGACCTCGAGGGCGTGGTGGGCGCCCTGGGAGTGTGGAGCCTGCGGTGGATCGGCGAGCTGGGTGAGGAGGACCTCGACCCCCACCTGCTGTTCTGGGACATGCGCCGGACCATCCCCGTCGAGGCGTGGCCGCGTACCCGCACGGTGCTCGCCTTCCACCTCACCGACCTGCCGCCGGGTGCCGCTGCCTGGTGGCTCGTCGTCGCCGGCGACGAGGTCGACGTCTGCGACCACGACCCCGGCTTCGACGTCACCGTCGACGTCGAGACGTCCCTGCGCACGCTCGTCGAGCTGTGGCGCGCCGACACGACCTGGGAGCGCGCGCTCGGCTCGGGCGCGGTGCGGCTCACCGGCCCGAGCGACGCCCGGCGCGCGGTCCCGGGGTGGCTGGGCCGGATGCGCCTCGCGGACCTCGCCGGCGCGTAGCGGTCAGCTGCCGCGCCGCAGGAGGAACCGCGCCTCCCCGACGAGGACGACCGAGCCCGTGACGAGGACGGCGCCGCCCGGCTCGCCGCCGTACTCGGCCCGGGCCGCCGCGAGGTCGATGGCCTCATCGATCCTGTCGGTGACGTGGACCCGCTCGGGGTCGAAGATCTGACGGGCGAGCTCGGCGAGGTCCTCGACGTCGTGCGCACGGTCGGTCGCCGCCCGGGTGAGGACGATCTCGGTGAGCATCGGCTCGAGGCCCGAGAGGATGCCCTCGGCGTCCTTGTCGGCCATAAGACCGACGACGCCGACCACGCGGCGCAGGTCGAAGGACTCCTCGAGAGCGGCGCGCAGCACCTCCACCCCGGCGGGGTTGTGGGCGGCGTCGACGAGGACGGTCGGGCTCGTGCGGACGAGCTCAAGGCGGCCGGGTGAGTCGACGGAGGCGAGGGCGTGCTCGACGACCTCCCCGCTCAGCGCGCCGCCACCGAAGAACGCCTCGACGGCGGCGACGGCGAGCAGCGCGTTGTGCGCCTGGTGGGCGCCGTGGAGCGGGAGGAAGACGTCGGTGTAGGTGGCGGCCGAGGTGCGCAGGACCAGCATCTGCCCGCCGACGGCGAGCTGGCGGTCGACGACCTCCATGTCCTGCCCGTCGACGACGAGCCGGGCGCCCAGCGCCTGGACGGCGTCCCGGACGACGGGGGCGACCTCCTCGTGCTGCTCGGCGCTCACGACCGTGGAGCCGGGCGTGAGGATGCCGACCTTCTCACCGGCGATCTCCGGCAGCGTGTGCCCGAGCCACCGCTCGTGGTCGCGGGAGATGGGCGTGAGGATCTCCACGGCCCCGTCGGCGACGTTCGTCGCGTCCCAGCGCCCGCCCATGCCCGTCTCGACGACGGCGACGTCCACCGGCGCGTCGGCGAAGGCCGCGTAGCCCATGACGACGAAGACCTCGAAGAAGCTCAGCCGCGGCCCGCCCTCGGCGCGGGAGCGCTGGTCGACCATCTCGATGTACGGCGCGACGTCCTCCCAGGTGCGGACGAAGGCCTCGGGGCTGATCGGCTCGCCGTCCAGGGCGATGCGCTCGCGCACCGTCGACAGGTGCGGGGAGGTGAACCGTCCCGTCCGCAGGCCGCGCTCGCGCAGCAGCCGCTCGACGACGCGCGCCGTCGACGTCTTGCCGTTGGTACCGGCGATGTGGATGACGGGGTAGGCGCGCTGCGGCTCACCGAGAAGGTCCAGGACCTCCCGGACCCGGTCGAGGCTGGGCTGGACGTCGTGCTCCGGGGCCCGGGTGAGGATCTCGGTGTAGACGCGGTGGACCTCCGTCTCGGCCTGGGCGCGAGCGACCGGGTCGACGACGACGGTGACGTCCGGCGAGGCGAGGACGTCGTCGATGACCGTGGGGTCGGGCCCGCTGAACAGGCCGGAGGCGACGAGCTCCTGGGCGGCGCGGTCGTGCTCGGCCTGGACCTCACGGGCGGCGAGCTCGGCGCCGTCGGGTGTCGCCGCGCTCGCCGGCGTGGGTCCGCCCGCGGCCGGTGGGACGGCGTGGTCGCCGGCCCGTCGGGAGAGCATCTCCCGGCGGGCGCGGTCATCGCTGTCCTCGGGACGCTGGTCGTCACGGTTCGTCACGGCTGTGCCACCTCCAGGCGGACGGCGATCTCATCGGTGGGGCTGACGTCGACGGTGAGGGAGACAGCGAGGGTCTCCTCGGTGACGAGACCGGCGTGGTTCTCGATCCAGCGGGCGTAGCGTCCGGGAACGTCGACGGCGAGGGTGATCCGGTCGGTGACGTGCAGGCCGGCGGCCTTGCGCTCGTCCTGGACCCGGCGCACGACGTCGCGGGCGACCCCCTCGGCGAGGAGCTCGTCGTCCAGGGCGGTGTCGAGGACGACGAAACCGCCGCCGTCGAGCACGCCCGCGGCGCGCTCGTCCCCGGCACGGTCCTCGACCTCCGTGGTGAGCGTGTACTCCTGCTCCTCCAGGGCGATGCCATCGACGACGACGCCACCGTCGGTCTGCTCCCACGCCCCCGAGCGGGCGGCCCTGATGACGCGCTGGACGTCCTTGCCGAGCCGGGGGCCAGCGGCGCGGGCGTTGACGGTGAGCCTGGTGTAGACGCCGTACTCCTGGGCGGTGTCGTCGGCGAGCGAGCGCAGCTCGACGGCCTTGACGTTGACCTCGTCGGCGATGAGCCGGGCGAAGGGCTCGAGCGCCGCGGGCTCGTCGGTGACGACCTGCAGGACACGCAGCGGCTGACGCACGCGCAACCCGCCGGCCTTGCGCAGGCCGAGGGTGGTGGAGACGACGTCGCGCACGCGGTCCATCGACGCGACGAGCTCGTCGGCGGCGAAGGCGTCGTCGAGCACCGGCCAGTCGGTGAGGTGGACGCTGCGCCCGCCGGTGAGCCCGCGCCACACCTCCTCGGTGATGAGCGGGGCGAGGGGCGCCATGACCCGCATGAGCACCTCGAGCGCGGTGTGGAGGGTGTTGAAGGCGTCCTCGTCCTCCTCCCAGAACCGGTCCCGGGAGGTACGCACGTACCAGTTGGTGAGGACGTCGAGGTGCTCGCGCACGGCCTGGCAGGCGCCGGGCACGTCGTAGGCCTCGAGCATGGTCCGCACGTCCGCGGCGAGCGCGCGGGTGCGGGCCAGGAGGTAGCGGTCCATGACCGGCAGGCCGGCCGCCTCCTCCGGCGTCACCTCACGGCCCACACGGCCCTGCCCGCCGTTCGCGGCACCCGCGTACAGGGAGAGGAAGTACCAGGTGTTCCACACCGGCAGGAGCACCTGGCGCACGTTCTCCCGGATGCCCTCCTCGGTGACGACGAGGTTGCCGCCGCGCAGGATCGGGGAGGCCATGAGGAACCAGCGCATCGCGTCCGAGCCGTCGCGGTCGAAGACCTCGTTGACGTCGGGGTAGTTGCGCAGGGACTTGCTCATCTTGCGGCCGTCGGAGCCCAGCACGATCCCGTGGGAGACCGACGTCGTGAAGGCCGGCCGGTCGAACAGGGCGGTCGCGAGGACGTGGAGGGTGTAGAACCACCCGCGGGTCTGGCCGATGTACTCGACGATGAAGTCGCCCGGGTAGTGGTGCTCGAACCATCCGGCGTTCTCGAAGGGGTAGTGCACCTGGGCGTAGGGCATCGACCCGGAGTCGAACCACACGTCCAGGACGTCGGGGATGCGGCGCATCGTCGACGTCCCGGTCGGGTCGTCCGGGTTGGGGCGGGTGAGCTCGTCGATGAAGGGGCGGTGGAGGTTGGGCTCGCCGTCGCGGCCCACCGGAAGGCGCCCGAAGTCCGCCTCGAGCTCGGCGAAGGAGCCGTAGACGTCGATGCGCGGGTGCTCCGGGTCGTCCGACACCCACACCGGGATGGGGGTGCCCCAGTAGCGGTTGCGCGAAATCGACCAGTCGCGCGCACCGGCCAGCCAGTTGCCGAACTGGCCGTCCTTGATGTGGTCCGGGACCCAGGTGATCTGCTGGTTGAGCTCGACCATCCGCTCGCGGAACTCGGTGACGCGCACGAACCAGCTCGTCACGGCCTTGTAGATGAGCGGCTGGCGGCAGCGCCAGCAGTGCGGGTAGGAGTGGTCGTAGGTCTCCTGGCGCACGAGGACCGGCCGCTCGACCTCCGGCCGACGGCCGATCGGGCCGGTGCCGTTCTTGAGGTCGGCGATGATCGCGCGGTTCGCCTCGAGCACCTGCGTGCCGGCGTAGTCGGCGACCTCACCGGTGAAGCGGCCGCCGTCGTCGACAGGGACGACGGTGCCGATGCCGGCGGCGGCGGACACGGCCATGTCGTCCTCACCAAAGGCCGGGGCCTGGTGGACGATGCCGGTGCCGTCCTCGGTGGAGACGTAGTCGGCGGTGAGCACCGTCCACACGTTCTCGCCCAGGCCCTCGCGGCCGACGAAGTAGTCGAAGACGGGTGCGTAGCGGCGCCCGGCCAGCTCGCGTCCCGTCGTCGTCGCCACGATCTGCGGCTCCTCGCCGAGCTCGCGGGCGAAGGCGCCCACACGGGCAGCGGCGAGCAGCACCTTCTCTCCCGCGAGCGCCCCCTCGGAAGGGACGACGGTGACGTACTCGACGTCCGGCCCGACGGCGAGGGAAAGGTTGGAGGGCAGCGTCCAGGGCGTCGTCGTCCAGATGAGGGCGAGCTCGCCGCTCTCCAGGCGCAGCCCCACCGTGACCGCCGGGTCCTGACGCATCTGGTAGACGTCGTCGTCCATGCGCAGCTCGTGGTTGGACAGCGGGGTCTGGTCGTTCCAGCAGTAGGGCAGCACCCGGTAGCCCTCGTAGGCCAGGCCCTTGTCGTAGAGCTGCTTGAAGGCCCAGATGACCGACTCCATGTAGGAGGAGTCGAGCGTCTTGTAGTCGTTGTCGAAGTCCACCCAGCGCGCCTGGCGGGTGACGTACTCGCGCCACTCCCCCGTGTACCGCAGCACCGAGTCCTCGCAGGCCTTGTTGAAGGCCTCGATGCCCATCTCCTCGATCTCGGACTTGTCCGTGATCCCCAGGGTCCGCTCGGCCTCGAGCTCGGCCGGCAGGCCGTGGGTGTCCCAGCCGAAGCGGCGCTCCACCCGGCGCCCGAGCTGGGTCTGGAAGCGGCCGACGACGTCCTTGACGTAGCCGGTGAGGAGGTGGCCGTAGTGGGGCAGGCCGTTGGCGAAGGGCGGGCCGTCGTAGAAGACGAACTCGTTGCTGCCGTCCTCGCCGGCCGGCCGGTTGTCGACCGACGCCTGGAAGGTTCCGTCGGCGGCCCAGTGGGCGAGCACCTCCTGCTCGAGCTCGGGGAACCGCGGGGAGGCCGGGACCTCGCCGCCGGTCTGGTGGCGCGGGTAGCGGGGGGTGGTGGCCATGGTGGTGGTGCTCCTCGTCGTCGTTCGCGTCGCTGCGAGGACGACGACGTACCCACCCTGGGCGGGTCCGCTGCCGCGGTACCACCTCGCTTGCCGCCGGGTCCTCGGCCGGAGCCGTGGCCCGGAGCCACTCTCGCGCGGATGTGACGGTCCGCTGCCGGCCGGTTCTACTGGGGGCTCGCACCCCGTTCTTCCGGCGGCTCACCGGTGATGACCGGGTCAATGCCTGTGCCCGGAAGTGTAGCCGTTCGCGGCAGCGGCACGGCGACCGGGCGGCACATGGGGAGTTCTCCCTATGCCCACCGCTGTCCACCGCGCGCGGTGCTCGCCATGATGGTCCCCGGCAGGCGTGCACCGGGCACGTCAGCGGCGAGAGAGAGGCGCACACGTGGTCGACCTGTTCATCGACGGCGACGCCCTGGCAGCCACGAGGACGACGCTGGAGACCATCCGCGAGACCCTGTCCGGCGCGGCCGGGGCGATGTCCGCCGTCCCCGGGGACGTGACCGGGCACGACGCCCTGCGGCAGCAGCTCAGCAGTTTCGGCGAGGAGTGGAACCACGGCATCGGGGAGCTCTCCGAGGTCTCCGGCAACGGTGCCGAGGGGCTCGCCGCGATCGCGCAGGGCTTCGCCGAGCTGGACGCGGCCCTCAAGGCGTCCATCACCGGCGGTGAGGGCTGATGGTCGCCAGGTCCTTCCCCTCCCTCGGCTTCGACCCCACGCCGGGCAGCGTCGTCTCCGCCGAGTCGGTCGCCGAGCAGGTCCGCACGACCGCCGCCCGCATCCGCGAGGCCGCGGACGTCCTCGGCGGCACCGGCCAGCAGGACTGGCAGGGCGAGACCGCCACCGCCTTCCACGAGACGATGTCCGGCGAGCTGACGCCCCGGGTCGTCACGGCCGCCGACAGCTTCGAGGCCGCGGCCGCCGCCCTGGAGACGTGGGCGTCCTCGCTCGTCACCTTCCAGCAGCAGGCCGACGAGCTCGAGACCCGCGCCGCGACGGCGATCACGAACGTGTCGAACGCCGCGGACGACCTCACGGCCGCCCAGCAGAGCGAGGACCCGGACGTCGACACCGACGGGCCGGCCAACCAGCTCACCGCTGCGACCGGCGAGCTCGACCAGATCCGTCTCGAGGCCCAGGGGCTCGCGGAGACCTACGCCGGCGAGGCGGAGTACGTCGCGTCCTGCCTGTCCTGCGCCGCCGGGGACGCCCCGGACTCGAGCATGTGGGACAGCTTCACCGACTGGCTCGGCGACGTCGAGGACTGGTTCCAGGACTACGTCCTGCCGGTGCTCGAGGACATCATCGACATCCTCGCCGTCGTTGTCGCCGTCGCGGCGATCATCGCGCTCATCGTCTCCGGACCGGTCGGCTGGCTCGGCATGGCCGGCCTCGTCCTCGGCGGTGCGGCGGTCGCCGTCGACTTCCTCCAGTTCGCCGGCGGCCGGGAGGACGCCACCGAGATGCTCACCGGCGCGCTCGGCCTGCTCGCCGGTGCGGGCCTCGGCAAGATCGTCCAGGGCCTGGGCACGATGGCGGCGAGCTCGGGAGGGATGTCCGGGCTCGTCCCGGCGGTCGCCGGCATCTCCCGGGGCACGGGCGGCGCCGGTGCCACGGCGACGGCGGCCCTCTCCTTCAACCCCGTCGGGCCGATGGCGACGTGGGGCTACGTCACCGGCCGCACCTACGAGGAGAGCAAGAACGTCATGGACACGCAGGAGAACCTCAACGACGTCGGCAACCCGCTGGGCCGGACGTTCGAGCGCTTCGGCAACCTCTTCGGCGGGCACGGCTTCGTCACCGACGAGCAGCAGCGCGACATCGCCGATCGGAACGACTGATGACCGTGACCGCCGCCCCGAAGCAGTTCTGGGTCCCCACCCCGCCCGGCTGGGTGGAGATCGCTGCCTTCGACATCGACGCCCGCGCCGAGGCTCACTGGCGCGACATGATCGAGCCCGCCCGCGAGCACCTCGGGGACGGTCCGACCGACCACCTCTACGTCGGTCTGCGCGAGGCCCGGGCAGCGGTCGCCGGCACCGGTGTCACCTCCGCGGGCGTCGTTCTGACGGAGGTCGACGACAAGCCGGCCGTGTGGACCTTCTCGACGACGATCGAGCACGTGCCGAGCGGGGAGGTCAACCCCGTCGCGCTCGTCGAGCGCGCCGTCGGGACCGCGGGCACCGTCGAGCGCGTCGAGGACATCACGCTCGTCGACGGGCGCACGGCGGTCCAGGCCTTCCTCACCCTCACCCCGCAGACCCGGCTCGGACGGGCGCACGGGTCCACGGCGCCGCGGCCGGCCACGGGCACCCCACCGGTCGAGCGGCTCGGCTGCTGCGTCGTCGCCGTCGCGCTCCCGGGGCGTCCGCACGACCTCGTCCTCGTCACGGGCAGCTCGCCCGACACCGAGCACCGTCCGCTGCTCGCGCACGTCGTCAGCGCGATCGCGGCCGGGGTCCACGTCGGCGCGGAGCCGCCGGAGGGGGTCGCCAAGGCCAGCGGTGTGCTGCCGGTGGACGGACCGACGCAGTCGTGAGGTTCCTGCCGGCGACGGCCGAGTCCTACGTCCTCGCCGCCGAGCGTGGGGAGACCACGGCCGGGCGCCGACCGGCCGTCCACGCCCTCGTCCGCGAGTACACCGGTGCCCCTCGCATCCTCACCGGCGTGGGGCTGTGGCTCGGTGTCGTCGCGGCACTCGTGCTCGCCGTCGTCGGCTGCGTCGCCGTCCTCGACGCCGTCATCGCCACCGGGAGTGCAGCGGTCGCTGCCACCGGTGTCGTCGCTGTGCTCGCCGCCCTCGCCGGTGGAGCCCTCGCCGCTGCCCGCGGCCTGGACCTGCTCCGCGCGGGCGCCCGCCTGTCCCGCGCCGCGGAGGTGTGGATGACGAGCAGCCCGGCCCGGCAGCCGGGTCTCGCGCACCGCGCCCACGGTCTCCTCTCCGCCCTGCGCCCCGAGCTGTTCCCGCGGGTCGTCCTCAGCAGCCTCGGCGCACTGGCCGCCGTGCTCTGCGCGTGCGCGGCCGGCTACTCCCTCTGGCAGCTGACCGAGGGCACGCCCGACGCCGCGCTCCACGTGCTCCTGGCCGCCGCGTGCAGCCTTCTCGCCGTCGACTGCGCCGTCCCTGCCGTCGCGCTGTGGCGTGGCTCCCGGCGAATCCAGCGCGGCCTCGTCCACGACCCCGCGGCCATGGCGTAGGTCAGGGTTTCGGCCGATCCTGACGAGCACGGCCGTCAGCGCACCGATCGCTGCGACGGTCCGACGGGGAACCGTCCGTCCTTTCCCTGCCGTCTGCCATCTTTCGATCACAGAACACCCGACGGGGTCTACGGGGGACGGCTCCACTCAAGCCCGGGCCTCGGCGCCGGCCGGCGGTCGGGCCCTGACGACCTCCCCAGTAGCGGCTCCCTGCCGGGCAAGATCGATTGAGCCTCAGCGCACGCCGACAACCCGATGAACAGGCTGGCCTCTGATCCGCCGTGGCATCCGGCCGAACTGTCCGACAACCACCATGGTCAGGAAAGTTCCAGCGGCTGGCGAGCACCTCGCCGGTCGAGGCGAGCCATGGGCCGGGCTGGTGGACACACGCGCCGGATGCCATGCGGCCCTAGCCGCCGGGGCGCTCGTCGTCGTGCTCGGGAGTGCTGCCCTCCTCCTGGGCCGATCGAGCTGTTGCTCGCCCCGCGGGCGGCTGTCGCCGGCGGTGCTAAGTCCACCGCGATGGCCGTCGCCGCCTCCTCTGCGGTGCCCCTCTCCGGACTGAGGAGGTCTGAGCTGCCCGGAAGCCCTCCTGTGGGGTGGCGAGCTCGGATGTCAGTGGTCGGTCCTAGCCTTGGAGGTAGGACGGCAGAGCAGTCGAAAGCCCGCAGAGGGGGTGGGGTTGGTGAGCAGCATCGAGGACTTCGACCCGCACGCTGCCTGGCTCGAGGACCCGTACACCCACGAGCCGATCGGTGAGCAGTCTGCCCGTCGTCTGCAGGAGCTGTGGGCCCGGGAGGAGGACGCGGCCGATGTGTTCCTCGGCGGCCGGGACAGGCCGCCACCCTCGGTGGTCACCACCGTGGAGCCGAGCTTCGAGCCGGTCCAGCCGGTGTCGGCCGAGGCCCTGGCGGGCATGGCGCCCGATGGTCAGCTCCTCACCGAGCTGGAGGACATCGACCCTGGCGAGGTGGATGAGTACTACCTCGTGGAGATGGCCGCCGGTTACCAGCGCATCGCCGCGTGGGCCACCGCCAAGCTCACCCGGGTGGCCGGTGAGCTCTCCCGGCGGCCGCTCATGAACGGCAGCGGCGCCCTGCCCTCGCACGTGAGGTCGGGGAACATGGCCGCCGACGAGCTCGCTCCGCGCCTGGGGCTGAGCCGCTTCGCCGCGCAGCGGATCGTGAGCAACGCCCGCGCCTTCGAGAACGTCTTCGCCCTCACCGGTCAGGCGCTGGCCACCGGGCACATCGACGCCCGCAAGGCCACGACGATCGTCTCGATGCTGGAGGACTACCCGGTCGAGATCGCCGTCCTGGTCCAGGACTCGGTTATCGACGACGCCGGCACCCAGACCCACAGCCAGCTCATCGAGGCCATCAAGAAGGCCGTCATCGCCCTCAGCCACGAGCACGCCGACCTCTTCCACGCCCGCGCCCGCGCCCGGCGACGGGTCGAGCACCCCCGTCAACTGCCCGACGGCATGGCCTGCATCCGCGCAGTCCTGCCCGCCACCGACGCCGCGGCCATCGACCTCGCCCTCCAGGCAGCCGCCCGCTCCGCACAGGCCAGCGGCGATGACCGCACCCTCGACCAGCTCCGCGCCGACATCCTCTCCCTCATGGGCCACACCGCACTCGAGCTCGGATACGTCGGACTACCACCAGGCACCACCCCGGCCACCGAGCAGCCCGCACCCGAGCCGATGCCCGACCGGCCAGGGGTACCTGAGCGCGACCCATTGCCGGCACCGATCGGCCCTTCGGACGACACGACGGTGCCCAGCAGCCCAGCGATCGAGGAGACTCCCGCCGCAGACGCCCCCACGGCGCTCCCAGGCCCGTCCACACCAGCGGCCGACCAGGATGAGGCCGGCCCGCTCGCACCGCCGGGCACCACGGACCCCGATCCGGCCGCTCCCGACCCACCCGACCACCGGTCCAAGGGGACAGGTACGCCCACGGTCGGCCCCTCCACCACCGCAGCACCACCCGAGCGGCCTGAGCCGCCTGAGCCGCCTGAGCCGCCTGAGCCGCCTGAGCCGCCCGCGGATGCTCCGCCACCCGGCAGCGGCGGCACCGTCCCGAGCCGTTGGCACATGCCCGTGGGCCACATCGGCGGGCAGCGCGCCCAGATCCGCGTCCTCGTGCCGCTCTCGGTCCTGCTCCCACCCGACATTGCCAGGCAGCTCGGCCTACCGGCCTCGAAGCCGGCCGGCGGCTCCGGCGCGGAGCTGGCCCCGCTGCCCGAGGAGGACGCCATGCTCGCCTTCCTCGACCGCGAGCCCGCCGAGGTCGCCGTCCTGGAGGGCTACGGGCCTATCTCCCCCGCCGTCGCCCGGGCCGCGGCGCTGGGCGGGACGTGGCGACGGATCATCACCGACCCGCTCACCGGCACCGTCCTGGACCACGGACGCACCCGCTACCGGCCACCCAACGAGCTCGCCGAACTCATCCGGCTACGCGACGGCACCTGCGTGCGCGCAGGCTGCACCCACACCGCCCGCCACTGCCAGCTCGACCACACCATCGCGTGGAACGCCGGAGGAACCACCTCCATGCTCGGCCTCGAAGCCCTCTGCGCCCACGACCACATCCTCAAGACCAGCGGCCAGTTCCAGCTCCACCGCCTCAGCACCGGCGCCTACCAGTGGATCACCCCCAGCGGCCACGTCTACCGCCGCCACCCCGGCGGCCGCGTCACCTGCGAACGCCGCCCCACACAACGCATGCCCGACACGCCCACCTTCTAGCACCGCCACAGCCGGCCGCGTCAACCGGAGTCACGGGCCCCCTGGATCGCGTCAACGGCAGGTGCTGCGCCTTCCCCGCAAGCTGGAGGGCCTCCCTTCGAAGGAGAGCTCCTCCCCAACCGGTCGATGCGCAACGCCGGGGCCGGACGTAGACCTTGGTCCTCGACGTCTGGCCGGCTACCGGTCGCGCGCCATGACGGTGTTCGACGCCTGCGCCCGGGGCCGCAGGACCATGAGGTCGACGTTGACGTGGTGAGGGCGGCTCAGCGTCCACGCGATGGCGTCGGCGACGTCCTCCGCGACGAGCGGCTCGGCGACGCCCTCGTAGACCCGTGCCGCGGCCGCCTCGTCACCCAGCCGGTTGAGGGCGAACTCCTCCGTGCGCACCATGCCCGGCGCGATCTCGATGACGCGCACCGGCTGGCCGACCAGCTCCAGGCGCAGCGTCGTCGCGATGACCCGCTCGGCGTGCTTGGCAGCGACGTACCCTCCGCCACCCGGGTACGTGTCGAGCGCCGCGGTCGAGGACACGACGAGCACGTCCCCGACGCCCGACTCTCGCAGGTCCGGCAGCAGCGCCTGCGTGAGCCGCAGCGTCGACAGGACGTTCATCTCGTACATCGTCCGCCAGTCCTCGACGCGGCCCGTCTCGATCTGGTCCGCACCGCGCGCACCGCCGGCGTTGTTGACGAGGGCGTGGAGCACGCCACCTGAGCGCACCGACGCGACGAGGGCGGCGACGTCGTCCTCGCTCGTGAGGTCGGCGGGGACGGCAACGGCGCCCGTCTCCTCGGCGAGCGCGGCGAGCCGGTCCGCGCGACGGGCCGTGGCGACGACGTCCCACCCGTCGGCGCGCAGGCGGCGCACGGTCGCGGCGCCGATCCCGCTCGAGGCACCGGTGACGAGGGCACGGCGGGCAGGCGTGAGCTGCGTGAGGTCCATGCCCTCATGGTGCCCGGTCGCGCGGACGGGGCGCCGTGGATACTGGGGTGCGTTCGCAGACGGCAGCGGGAGGCAGCATGACGATCGGGTTCATCGGAGCAGGCACCATGGCCGGCGCCATCGTGCGCGGCGTGACCGCGGCGGGCGTGGTCCCGGGCGGGGACGTGCTCCTCTACGACGTCAACGAGTCCGCGGCCCAGCGCCTCGCCGACGACGTCGGAGCCACCGTGGCGGACTCGGCGGAGGCGGTCGTCGCGGGCAGTGACGTCGTCGTTCTCGCCGTCAAGCCGCAGGTGCTGCCCGCTGTCCTGGGCGACCTGGCGTCCGCCGTCGTCGAGCGTCGTCCGGTGCTCGTGTCCATCGCCGCCGGGATCACGCTCGCAGCCCTCGATGCGCTGCTGCGCGGCGGTGACGTGCCGGTCGTGCGCGTCATGCCCAACGTCAACGCGATGATCGGCGCCGGCATGGCGGCCCTGTGCGGCAACGAGGCCGCCGGCGAGGCCGACGTCGCGCGCGTCGAGGAGATCTTCGCGGCCGTCGGCGGGACGGTCGTCCTCGCGGAGAAGGATTTCGCCACGTACACGGCGATCGCCGGCTCCTCCCCCGCCTTCGTCTTCACCTTCATCGACGCCCTCGCCCGCGGTGCCGTCCGCGACGGCATGCCCAAGGCCCTCGCCACCCGGATCGCCGCGCAGGCCGTGCTCGGCAGCGCCCGGATGGTGCTCGAGCGGGCCGACGACGGCGTGAGCCCCGCCGACCTCGTCGACATGGTGTGCTCCCCCGGCGGGACGACCATCGCCGGGATCGTCGCGATGGAGGAGGCCGGCTTCACCCCCGCCGTCGTGCGCGGGGTGCGGGCCGTCGTCGACCGGGACCGCGAGCTCGCCGACTGACCCCGCCCGTCGCCGTCGGATCATCCTCCTGCCCTCCCCGGTGGGTGGGCTCAGGTGGCCAACCGGACGTTCCGGGCAATGGTGTCGTCCTGGTCGAGGGCGATCGCGACCGCCTCCCCCCGGTTGTGCACCCCGAGACGTTCGTAGGCGTTCTCCAGGTGTTTGCGCACCGTCCCCTCGGAGATCCCCAGCGCGCGTGCGACGTGCCGGTTCGGCATGCCGAACCTCACCAGGCGCAGGATCTCCAGCTGCCGCGGGGTGAGAGCAGAGGCTGCGACCGTCCGCTCGCTCGCCGCGGCCACCAGCAGCGGCTGCAGGTGCGGATGAAGCAACCGCATGAGGACGAGCTCGCGCTCTGCGAACGGGCTGCCCGAGGTCCTGGGGGCGATGATCCGCAAGGACCGGAACGGCCCGACGGGGTGCCCCACGATCAACTCGTCCACGTAGTGCAGGATCTCGCGGTTCAGCGGGTCCTCGGCAAACTCCCGCTCGGTGTACCAGCTGCGGTCGGAGGTGACCACCGCGGCGCCGGTGCGCTCGATGAGGCTGCAGGTGCCGCTCCACCAGGAGCGCTCCCAGAGGTCCGTCGTCGGATCGTCCTCGGGGACTGCAAGATCCTCGGGCCCGTACAGGGCTTCCTCACCATCCACCATGTCCTGCTGGTGCCACAGTGCCAGCGTCACGGAGTCCATGGCCTGGAACGACACGCCGTCGCAGCCCAGGAGTGGCTCGAGCAGGCGGAGCACCTGGAACGTCGCGTCGACGGGCGACAGGTCGGGGCGCGGCCGGGCGAGGTCGAGGATGTCCCGCAGCGTGGCGATGTCACCCGTGGTGATGTTGCCGTTGACCATCGAGGCCTCCCCGGGCCGTGGCGTTGTCCCACGCTACTCCCCGGGTGGGGAGCAGCGACATACGCGCAACGTCGTATTCCGTCGGGGCCCGCGCGCGCCGGACAGTTGAGGGGTCGACCCGCGACGCCTGGCGTCCGGCAGGCGCACGGCACACCCGAGGAGGTCCTCATGTCCCGCATACGCAGCAAGCGCCACCACATGGTCACAGCGGTTTCCACCACCCTGCTGCTCAGCGGCTGGGGCGCGCTGGACGTCCCGAGCCCGGCCGGCGACCCCTCGGGGGCGGTGGCCGTGGCCACCTGCGAGGTGACGCCCGACTCCCGGCCCGGCGCGTCGATCGACGACCGCTACCGGCCCAGCATCACGCCGGGACTGCTCCTCCACTGGGCCGAGTGACAGACGCTCTGCCCTGCTCGCAGGTGCGAACGCGCGTCGGCTGGTCCCGACGGGTGTCGAGCATCTCGCGGGCGGGGTGGAGCGCGGTCCACCCTCTCCCCGCGCCGACCTCTGCTTTCGGCGCTAGCGTCCCCGTGACCGGACGGCGCGACGAGGAGAGGCCATGAGCGACAGCGGCAGCACGATGAACGGACGCATCCTCGGCATCAGCCTGGCAGCGGCCATGGGCGGGTTCCTCTTCGGCTTCGACACTGCCGTCATCAACGGCGCGATCGACGCGATGAGCGAGCATTTCGGCATCAGCGGCTTCCTCCAGGGCTTTGCCGTCTCCTCCGCGCTGCTCGGCTGCGTGGTGGGAGCGTGGCTCGCCGGGCCCATGGCGTCCCGCCAGGGACGCGTGCGCGTGATGATCATCGCCGCCATCCTCTTCCTCGCCTCGGCGATCGGGTCGGGCCTCGCCTTCGGCACCTGGGACCTCATCGCGTGGCGCGCCCTGGGCGGTCTGGGCGTCGGTGCCGCCTCCGTCATCGCCCCGGCCTACATCGCGGAGGTCTCCCCAGCGGACGTCCGCGGCCGGCTCGGGTCCCTCCAGCAGCTGGCGATCGTCCTCGGCATCTTCGCCGCCCTCCTCGCCGACGCCTTCCTCGCCGACGTCGCCGGCGGCGCCGCCGAGGAGCTGTGGCTCGGCCAGGAGGCGTGGCGCTGGATGTTCATGGCCGAGGCCGTCCCGGCCGCCATCTACGGGCTGCTCGCCCTCACGATCCCCGAGTCCCCGCGCTACCTCGTCGACCAGCATCGGGAGGAGGAGGCCGCGGAGGTGCTGCGGAAGTACACCGGCGTCAAGGACACGGCCGCGAAGATCAAGGAGATCCACAACTCACTCAAGCGAGAGGCCAAGGAGAGCCTCGGCGACCTGCGGGGCGCCTCGATGGGGCTCAAGCCGATCGTCTGGGTCGGCATCGCGCTCGCCGTGTTCCAGCAGTTCGTCGGGATCAACGTCATCTTCTACTACTCCACGTCGCTGTGGCGCTCGGTCGGCTTCGACGAGAGCCAGGCCCTGACGACGTCGGTCATCACCTCAGTGACCAACGTCCTCGTCACCGTCGTCGCGATCCTGCTCGTGGACAAGGTGGGCCGCCGCCCGCTGCTCATCGGCGGCTCCATCGGCATGGTCGTGACCCTCGGGACGCTCGCCGTCGCCTTCTCCCAGTCCCAGGGCAGCGGCGAGGACGTCAGCCTGCCCCAGCCCTGGGGCACCGTCGCCCTCATCGCCGCGAACCTCTTCGTCGTGTCCTTTGGCGCGACATGGGGACCGATCATGTGGGTGATGCTCGGGGAGATGTTCCCCAACAAGATCCGCGCGACCGCGGTCTCGGTCGCCTCCGCGGCGAACTGGCTGGCGAACTTCGCCGTCTCCACCACCTTCCCCACGCTCTCGGAGATCGGCCTCAGCCTCGCCTACGGGCTCTATGCGACCTTCGCACTCCTCTCCCTGCTCTTCGTCCTGTGGAAGGTGCCCGAGACGAAGGGCCGGGAGCTGGAGGACATGACCGACGACGCCAGGCAGAGCAAGGCCCGGACCTAGCTGCGCCCGTCCGGGGCCACGAGGCGTAGGCTGGACCGCGGACCCCGGGCAGCCCCGGTGGCGGGCCTCGACCTGGGCCCACGGTCCGCGCGCGGCGCTGTGACTGCGCAGAGCTCATCCCGTCCTGCTCTGGAGTCACGCGTGTCCCTGCCCCGCCGTGCCGCCGCCCTCGGCGCGCTCGCCCTCGTCCTCACCGCCTGCTCGGCGGCGCCCACCGACGACGCCACGAACGACGACGACGGCGGGAGTGCTGCGCCGTCGTCGTCCGCGGCCGGGTTCCCGGTGACCGTGACGAGCTGCGGGACCGAGACGACCCTGGACGCGCCACCCGAGCGGATCGTGACGATCAAGTCCTCGGCCACCGAGATGGTCATCGCGCTCGGCGCCGGTGACCGGCTCGTCGGCACGGCCTTCTCCGACGGTCCCCTGCCCGACGGCGTGACGCCGCCGCCCGTCCTCGCCGAGCGCAGCCCCTCACGTGAGTCGGTGCTCGATCTCTCCCCCGACCTCGTCTACGCCGGGTGGGAGTCCAACCTGTCCGACGACGGCGCGGGCGAGCGCGCGGGGTACGAGGAGCTCGGCGTCTCCACCTTCGTCTCCCCCTCCGCCTGCCAGGACCCCGCCCACCAGCCGAACCCGCTGAGCTTCGAGGACGTCTTCGCGGAGATCGAGGAGGTCGGCCGGATGCTCGGCGTGCCCGAGGAGGCGCAGGCCGTGGTCGCTCAACAGCGCGCGGACCTCGAGGCCGTGACACCGACCGGTGAGGGGCTCAGCGCCCTGTGGTACTCCTCCGGCTCTGACACCCCCTTCGTCGGCGCCGGCATCGGAGCGCCGCAGATGATCATGGCGGCGGCCGGGCTGACGAACGTCGCCGTCGACGTCGAGGACACGTGGACCTCGCTGTCGTGGGAGGTCGTGGCCGACCGCGACCCGGACGTCCTCGTCCTCGTCGACTCCGCCTGGAACACCGCCGAGCACAAGATCGAGGTGCTTGAGTCCAACCCCGTCACGGCCGCCATGCCCGCCGTCCAGGAGGGCCGCTACCTCACCGTTCCCTTCGCGGCGACGGAGGCCGGGGTCCGCAACGTCTCCGCCGTCGCCGACCTCACCCGACAGATCGAGCAGCTCGCGCGGTGACCGACCTCGACCGCCGTGCACCGGCCACCGACGCACCCGTCCCGGGTGCCGGTCGGCCGCGCCGCCTCGCCCTGGCCGGCGGTCTTCTGGGACTGCTCGCGCTGCTCGTCCTCGCGATGAGCTGGGCGGTCACCGTGGGGCCGGCCTCCATCACGGTGGGGCAGGTGTGGGGCTCGGCGTGGCACCACGTGTGCTCGGCCCTCGCGCCAGGCGCAGTGCGCTGCGCGGGTGATCCGCTCACTGCGATCCAGGACGCCATCGTGTGGCAAGGGCGCGGGGCACGGGTGGTCGCGGCGGCGAGCGTCGGCGCGGGGCTCGCGGTGGCCGGCACGGTCATGCAGGCAGTCGTGCGCAACCCGCTGGCCGATCCCTACCTCCTCGGGGTCTCTTCCGGCGCCTCCCTCGGGGCCGTGGGGGTCCTCGTGCTCGGGATGACCGTGCTGCTGCCGGTGGCCGCGTTCGTCGGTGCGATCGGAGCGCTCATGCTCACGTTGCTGCTGGCCACGGCCCGCGGCGGGAGCCTGCCTCCGGTCCGGACCGTGCTGGCCGGTGTCGCGGTCGGGCAGGCCTGCTCCGCGCTCGTCAGCTTCGTCATCTTCTGGTCCGCGACGGGTGACTCCTACCGGGAGATCCTGTCCTGGCTGCTCGGCTCCTTCGGGGGCATCACGTGGCCCGAGGCGACGCTCGCCGCCGGTGGCACGATCGTCCTGGGCGGCCTGCTTGCCTCACGCTCGCGGGTGCTGGACGCCTTCGCCTTCGGGGACGTGTCCGCCTCGTCCTTGGGCATCGACGTGCGGCGGGAGCGGTGGCTGCTGCTCGTCGTCGTCACGCTCCTCACCGCCGTCCTCGTGTCGGTGTGCGGGTCGATCGGCTTCGTCGGTCTCGTCGTCCCGCACGCCGTCCGGCTCGTCCTGGGCTCGCGCAACCACCGCGTCATGCCGGCCGCCGCGCTCGTCGGCGCGCTGTTCCTCCTCCTCGCGGACACCGCGGCCCGCACGGTCTTCGAGCCGCGCGAGCTGCCGGTCGGGATCCTCACCGCCGCCATCGGGGCGCCGGTCTTCGCCGTCCTCCTGCGCCGGAGCCGGCTGTGAGCTGGCCCGCGCGGACCGGCGCGCGCACCGACGCCGTCACCCTCACGGTTGGTGGGCTCGGGCTGCGGCTGGGCGGGACGCCGGTGCTGCGCGACGTGGCCGCCCAGCTGCCGCCGGGTGAGGTGAGCGCCGTCGTCGGGCCCAACGGCTCGGGGAAGTCGACGCTGCTGCGGCTCCTCGTCGGGGCGCTGGAGCCCGACCACGGCACGGTTCTCCTCGACGGCCGTGAGCTCGCCGAGCTGTCCCGCCGAGCCCGCGCTCGCGAGCTCGCCCTCGTGGAGCAGGACTCGAGCGCTCCCGTGTCCCTCGACGTCCTCGACGTCGTGCTCCTCGGCC
This sequence comes from Georgenia satyanarayanai, assembly GCF_023715365.1. Classification (GTDB taxonomy): domain Bacteria; phylum Actinomycetota; class Actinomycetes; order Actinomycetales; family Actinomycetaceae; genus Oceanitalea; species Oceanitalea satyanarayanai_B. Next base: position 54,477 of record NZ_JAMBNZ010000009.1, on the reverse strand, counting down.
GCACCCCGCACCGGCCGACGTGGTCCGCCGACTCAAGCGACGACGTCGTCCTCGCCCGCGAGGCGCTGGGGCGCACAGGGGCCGCGCACCTGGAGGGCCGCGACGTCGCCACGCTCTCCGGCGGCGAGCGTCAGCGCGTCCACCTCGCGCGCGCCCTCGCGCAGAAGCCGCGGCTGCTCCTGCTCGACGAGCCGACCAACCACCTCGACGTCGCCGCCCAGCTCGACGTGCTCCTCCTCGCGGAGGAGCTTGCCGCGACGGGTGTCACGGTGCTCACCGCGCTGCACGACCTCAACCACGCGCTCGCGTACTGCGCGCACGTCGTCGTGCTCGACGCCGGACGGGTCGTCGCGGCCGGCCCACCCACCGAGGTCCTCACCGAGGGGCTCGTCTCGCGCGTCTACGGCGTCTGCGCCGAGCGCGTCACCGTCCGCGGCCGCGACCTCCTCCTCTACACCCGCGCCTGACGCCGTTCGGATCGCGCCACGAGGACGGTCCGTCCAGGGCCAGGGCCAGGGCCAGGGCCAGGGCCAGCGTCTCGCTCGGCGTGTCGTCGGTGTGTCGCTCCCCGGCCGTCGTGCTTGTGGCGCGATCCGAGCGCCACTCCGTCCTACCGGCGCGACAACGCTGAGGCCGACCGGCCGTCGTCGCTGATGCTGCGGACGACGCGCGCCGGCGAGCCGACGGCGACGGACTCGGCGGGGACATCCCGTGTGACGACCGAACCGGCGCCGATGACGGCGTCCTCCCCGATGGTGACTCCCGGAAGAACGGTGACGTTCGCCCCGAGCCACACATTGCTGCCAATGACGACAGGCGAGGGCTCCAGGCCACCGCGTCGAGCGGGGTCGATGTCGTGCTGAAGAGTAGCGATGACAGCGTTGTGACCGATGAGGCAGTCGTCACCGATCGTGATCCCCCCTGGTCTTGGAACCGGCACCCGGAGTTGATGAAGAGGCGTTTGCCGAGCCTGATGTTCTGACCGAAGTCCGCGGTGAACGGAGGGAAGAGGGTGACGGAGTCGTCGACCGGGCGCCCGATGAGGCGAACAAGGCACTCCCGGACCTGCGCCGGTTCGTGGTAGCCCGTGTTGAGCTCCCCGGCGATCCGGAGTGCTTCCTGACCTGTCTCGAGCATCACGGCGTGCGCGGGAGAACCGCCGGTGATGGTCTCGCCGGCGTCGAGCGCGGCGAGAAGGTCGGTGAGCGTCATGCCCCGTCCTCCACATGAGTGACCGAGCCGTGGCCGGAGCGGTGCCCGCTCGCCGCGCCTGGCACCGCGGTCGTCGTCCCGGACGGGACCGACGAGGCCCTCATGCCCTCGCTCCTCACCCTCTCCGACGTCTACCTGACCGGGCACCACGCCGCGCACAAGGGCGGTGTGGAGGCAGGCAGGAGCGTCACCGTCATCGGCGACGGATCCGTCGGACTGTCGGCCGTGCTCACTTCCAAGCAGCACGGCACGGACACGATCATCCTCATGGGTCGCCACGAGGACCGTACCTTCCTCGGCCGTGAGTTCGGGGCCACCCATATCGTCGCCGAACGCGGTGAGGAGGGCGTCGCGAAGGTCCTCGACATCACCGGCGGTGGGGGCGTCCACGTGGTCATCGAGGCCGTCGGCCACATGCCGGCCTACGAGCAGGCCTACGGCATCGTCCGTCCCGGTGACGTCATCTCCCGCGTCGGGGTGCCGCAGTACGAGGAGGCTCCGGTCGGGTTCACCTCGCTGTTCGCCAAGAATGCGACGCTCACCGGCGGGCCCGCCACGATCCGGGCATACATCGAGGCCGCCCTCCCCCAGGTTCTCGACGGCACCATCGCGCCGGGCAGGGTCTTCGACCGCGAGCTCCCGCTGAGCGAGATCGCCGAGGCATACCGCTTGATGGACTCGCGTGAGGCGCTCAAGGTGCTGATCAGGCCCTGAGCCGGGCGGAGGAATCCGGCTGTCGGCGCGGGGGTGGGGCCAGCCCTGAGCGTCGGGGCAGGGGCGCAGGTCAGCCCTGGGCGTCGGCCCGGCCGCGGGCGTAGGCCTCGGCGGAGCCCTCACGGAAGAGATCGTCTGCGGCGGACCGGGCGAGGACGCGGGCGCCGTCGCCGTCCTCGGTCGTCACGAGGTGGGTCAGGCCGCGCACGACGGCCACCGGCCGCCCGTCGGCCTTGCCCTTGACGAGCTCGGCGGCCGCGGCGATCTCGTCGGCGGCGGCGATCGTCGTCATCCGCAGCTCGCGGCCGTACCCGTCGCGCCGGCCGCGGTGGTCCTGCAGGACGACGACCCCGGCCGCGCCGATCGCGATGTCCGCGACGCCCTCGCGCCACGGCCGGCCGACGGTGTCGGTGACGACGACGCCCGGCCGCACGCCCAGACGGGCGTCCAGCCCGCGGCGCAGCCGGCGCGCCGACTCGTCGGGGTCCTCCGGCAGGAGCAGCGCGGTCCCCAGCGGCACGTCGGAGGAGTCGACACCCGCGGCGGCCATGACCAGCCCCTGCGGGGTCTCGACGATCCGCAGCGTCGACCCGTCCGGCCGCGGCCGCTCCGCCACGACCCGCACCGTCTGGGAGGCGATGGCCGCCTCGAGCTCCTCGCGGGTCCGGGCGGCGACGAGCCGTCGTTCGGCCTTGGCCATGACCTTGCTCGCGACGACGACGACGTCCCCCGCGGCGACGCCGGTGCTCCCGTCGGGCCAGACCAGCTCCCGGAGGGCGGGCGCGACGACGGCGGCGAGGTCGTCCCCGCCGGTGACCGGGGGCAGGCCCTCGACGGCCTGGGCGAGCAGCATCAGCGGACGAGCTTGGGCAGGACGTCGCGGCCGAAGACCTCGACCCACTCACGCTGGTTGCGACCGACGTTGTGGAGGTAAATCCGGTCGAAGCCGAGGTCGACGTACTTCTGGATCTCCGCGCGGTGGACGTCGGGGTCGGCAGAGATGACCATCCGCCCCTCGAAGTCCTCGGGACGCACGAGCTTGGCCATGGCGGCGAAGTCGAAGGGCGAGCGGATGTCGGCCTTGGGGAACTTCATCCCGCCGTTGGGCCACTGGTCCAGGGCGTTCGCGAGCGCCTCCTCATCCGTCTCGGCCCACGACATGTGCAGCTGGAGGATCTTGGGCATGGTCTCGGGGTCCTTGCCCACCTCCCGCGCGCCGGAGGTGAACTTGTCGAAGAGCCCGGAGATCTTCTCCAGCGGCGCACCCACGGTGATGAGGCCGTCGGCGTGCTTGCCGGCGCGGCGCGCGGTCACCGGGCCTCCGGTGGCGACGTAGATCGGCGGTGCCTCCTCGGGCATCGTCCACAGCCGGGTGGACTCGAGCTTGTAGAAGGTGCCCGAGTGCTTGGCGTCCTTGCCGGCCAGCGAGGCGGTGAAGAGCTTGCGGATGATCTCGATCGCCTCGAACATCCGGTTGATGCGCTCGGGCGCCTCGGGCCAGTAGCTCGCGGTGACGTGCTCGTTGAGCGCCTCCCCCGAGCCCAGGCCGAGCCAGTGCCGCCCCGGGTACATGGCCGCGAGAGTGGCCGAGGCCTGGGCGACCATCGCCGGGTGCCAGCGGAAGGTCGGGGCGGTCACACCGGGGCCGAGGTCCCCGCGCGTGCGCTCGCCCAGCGCCGAGAGGACGTTCCACACGAACGCGGCCTGACCTTGCGACGGCGTCCAGGGCTGGAAGTGGTCGGCGGCCATGACGCCGGAGAACCCGTGCTCCTCGGCCAGCGCACTGATCTCGACCACCTCGGTGGGGTGGAACTGCTCCAGCGCGGCCGCGTACCCGATCGTGAGGTCCATGGGGCCAGTCTCTCAGGGCCGACAGGCGCCTGCGCGACCGCGGCCGGCAGCGCCGGGGCCGTTCGTGGACGGCCCCGGCGCTGCGCTCAGGCTCGACGGCGGCGGTGGGCCAGCGTCAGGAGCAGGCCACCGAGCAGCGCGACCAGCCCCGCCGTGAGGAGGAGGTCGGCGCCGGCGACACCCGTCGTGGGCAGTCGCCCGCCCTGGTCGGGGCCACCGACCGGCGCGGTGGGCTCACCTGGATCGGTGACCGGGTCGGTGGGCGTGGGCTGCTCCGCCGTGGGCTCCTCGCTCGGCTCCTCCGTCGGCTCCTCGCTCGGCTCCTCCGTCGGGTCCTCCCCGACCGGACCGCCCTCGCGGGTGATGACCTCGTGGATGAGCGGCGCCGGGGAGCCTGCCGCGAACACGAGCCGCACGCCCTCCACGGTCCCGAGGTCCACGGCCGCCTCGTGGAAGGCGACGTCGGCGTCGAGGGTGCCGACCGCCTGCCACTGCCCCTCGGCGAGCACCTCGATCGTGCCGGCCCCGGTTCCGATGACCGTCACCGACCCGACCGGCCGAGGCTCGGGGAAAACCACGGAGGCGAAGGCGCCCTCCTGCGGCGCACCGGCGGCGCGGTAGGCGGTGAGGAGGTCGCCGTCGAAGGCCCGCCCCACGCCCGCGCCCTCGGCGCTCGGCAGGTTGGTCTCGACCGGGGACGCTGCCGAGACGACGAACTCGCGCACCTTGACCCACGCACCGCCGGAGTTGTCGGCGTTCGCGACGAGACGGACGTAACGGGCCGTCACCGGCTCGTCGAGGTCGGCGACCGCGACGGACGTGTCGGTGAAGTCCTCGATGTCCGTCCACTCCTCGCCGTCGAGCGAGTACTGGAGGGTGGCGTCGGAGAACCTGTCCCCGCCCTCGTTGTCGGAGTCGGCCTGGTGCACGGCGACCCGCCCCACCTCGCGCGGCTCCCCGAGGTCGACCTGGACGTAGTCCCCGGTCCGCGCTGTCTCGTTGGACCAGTAGAGCGACTCCTGGTCCCCGTCGGTCATGCGGTCGACGGCGTAGTCCTGGTAGGTGCCCATCGAGCTCGTGGCCGTTGCCGGGTAGCCCACGACCGGCGGGGCGGGCTCGACGCCGAGCCACTCGGCGAAGGCGGCGACGGCGTCCGCGTCGAACTGCTCGAACGCCCCGTCCCCCACCGTGGGGACGATGACGTCGGGACGCAGGACACCGTCCTCGCCCTGGTCGTCGACCGTCGCCTCGTCCGTGAGCTCGATCTGCTCGCGGGCGGCGAGGAAGGCCGCCGCTGCCGGGATGCCGTGGCGCTCGGCCACCGCGGCGAGCATGTCGACGTCGCGCTCGAGCGCCGTGGCCCACTGCGCGGCCGCCGCGGCCCAGGGCTCGACGTCGCTCGCGAAGCCCGGTTCCGCCATCTGCGGCAGGGTCTCGGGCAGCGCCCCGATCACGGCGAGCCGGTCTGCGAGCGCCTCCTCACCGTCGTCGTCCCCGGCCTCGTACGCCCTCCAGAACGCCGCGATGTCGGCGCTGAGCTCCGGAGCGCGCTCCTGCCCCTCCCGGTCCGCCGGGTAGGGCCAGAACTGGTTGAGGTCCGCAAAGGCGGTGAGCGCCTCACGCACGGTGGCGTCCGACCCGGCAAGCTCGCGCAGCACGGCGGCCATCGAGGCCTCGGCGTCGTAGGCCGGGCCGTTCCACGTGTAGTCGGCGTAGTTGGCCAGCGCCGGCCACGAGGCGTACGGCTGGATCATCGGGTTGGAGGTGAAACCGTCGATGTGCTCGTAGAGGTACGGGTCACGGCCGGTGAGCGGGTTGAGGAAGAGTCGGTCGCGCCGCCCGTCGTTCACCGGGAAGTTGTCCCAGATGTACAGGTGGTCGGTGCGGTAGCTCTGCGAGGCACGCTGCACGGACTCCACCGTGATGGTGTCGGAGAAGACACCCTCGCCCGTCCACTGGACGCGGACGTCCTCGTCGAGGCGGTCACCGAAGCGGCCCTTGTAGGGGTCCTCGCCGGAACCTGCGTAGTTCGTCGGCACGGTCTGCAGGTCCTGCAGCCCGTTGGGCTCGATCCACTCGGTCTGGATGCGGTTGAGGTAGTCGGTCTGCGCGTCCGCGAGCCAGTACCAGTTGCCCTCGTTCGGGTAGCGCTCACGGTCGGCGTCGCAGTGGAAGGTCAGCGGGATGTCGTCGAGCGCGACGTAGAAGGAGTCCACGCCGAGGTCCCGGAGCTGCTCGAACTTGGCGATCGTCGCCTTGTAGTCCTCGTCGGAGGAGTAGCACATGTCATTGGCCGGGGACAGCGCGAAGGTGAAGTCGACGTGGTGCTCGCCCGCCTGCTCGACGAGCTCGGCCATGCGCTCGAGCTCCTCGCCCTCGTAGAGCTCGCGCCACTGGGCGCGCAGCAGGAGGTCGTCCTTGGGCGTGTAGATGTAGGTGTTGAGCTTGTGCGCCCCGGAGAACTCGAGCAGGTCCAGGCGTGCCTCGTGGGACCACGGGATGCCGTAAAAGCCCTCGATCGCGCCGCGGATCGGCATGAGCGGGTAGTCCCGCACGCGTAGCGCCGGCACGACACCGTCGCTCACCACCTGGCGCAGCGTCTGGGTCGCGTAGTAGGTGCCACGGGCGTCGGCTCCCGCGAGGACCAGCGTGCGCACGCCGTCAACGTCACCCGTGGCGAGCACGTAGCCCTCGGACGGCAGCGTGTCGGTGCCCTCCACCCCGAGGACGTCCAGCATCGCCTCGACGTCCGTGGTGCCCGCTCCGAGGTGGACGGCGACGCCCGCATCCGGTGCCGTGTCGGTCACCGTCGGGCTGCCGCCCACCCCGGTGACGAGCTCCTCGAGCGCCGCGAGCGCGACGGTGTCGATGTCCTCGGCAGCGACGATCGTCACCTCGCCGGAGAGGTCCACCTCCGCCCCGTGCATGGCCGCCTCCTGCGGCGGTGGGACGATCTCATCGACCGGCACCGCGGCGTCCGCCGGGGCTGCGGGGCCGAGCAGGCCGGCAGCGACGAGGCCGGTGGCCGCGAGCGCCGCGCCCGCCGCGGTGAGCCAACGGGTGACAGACGAGGACGGGTGGACAACAGACACGAGTACCCCCATGGACGTGCAGTTCATGACGGGCGTCACTCTACAACGCCTCACCGACACGGACGGGGCAGCCCGGCTCTCCTGGGAGCGTGGAACAATCTGGTCCCATGACCGACGCGCACGACCCCACCCCCGCCGCCCCGCTGCCCACCTCGTCCGTCCCGGACAAGGTCAGCCTCGACGGCCTGGAGGAGAGGTGGGACGAGCGCTGGGCCGAGCAGGGCACCTACGCCTTTGACCGCACCGCCACCCGCGAGCAGGTCTACTCGATCGACACCCCGCCGCCCACGGTCTCCGGCTCCCTCCACGTGGGCCACGTGTTCTCCTACACGCACACCGACGTCGTGGCCCGCTACAAGCGGATGACCGGCAAGCGCGTCTTCTACCCGATGGGCTGGGACGACAACGGCCTGCCCACCGAGCGCCGCGTGCAGAACTACTACGGCGTGCGCGTGGACCCCACGCTTCCCTACGTGCCGGACTTCGTGCCCCCGCACGACGGCGGTGAGGGCAAGAGCGTCAAGGCGGCCGACCAGCAGCCCATCTCCCGTCGTAACTTCGTCGAGCTGTGCGAGCGCCTCACCCAGGAGGACGAGAAGCAGTTCGAGGCGCTGTGGCGTCACCTCGGCCTGAGCGTGGACTGGTCGCTGCACTACCAGACCATCGGGCGCGAGTCCCAGCTCGTCGCGCAGGCCGCGTTCCTGCGCAACCTCGCCCGCGGCGAGGCCTACCAGGCCGCCGCTCCGGGCCTGTGGGACGTCACCTTCCAGACCGCCGTCGCCCAGGCCGAGCTCGAGGCGCGCGACTACCCGGGCCACTACCACCGGGTCGCCTTCCACCTCACCGACCCGGCCGCCGGCGCCGACCTGGAGCAGGTGACGGACGGCAAGGTCCACATCGAGACGACGCGCCCGGAGCTGCTGCCCGCCGTCGTCGCCCTCATCGCCCACCCCGATGACGAGCGCTACCAGCCGCTGTTCGGCACCACGGTCCGTTCCCCCCTCTTCGAGGTCGAGGTCCCGGTGCTCGCCCACCCGGCCGCCGAGATGGACAAGGGCGCGGGCATCGCGATGTGCTGCACCTTCGGTGACCTCACCGACGTCCAGTGGTGGCGCGAGCTCGACCTGCCCACCCGCCCGGTCGTCCGCCGCGACGGCCGTCTCCTGGCCGAGGCGCCGGAGTGGGTCGCCCAGCCCGCCGCCGTCGAGCTGTGGGAGCAGTCCCTGGCCGGGAGGACGACCTTCACCGCCCGCAAGGAGATCGTCGACGCGCTGCGCACCAGCGGCGACCTCGACGGCGAGCCGGTCGCCACCCAGCGCAAGACGAACTTCTTCGAGAAGGGCGACAAGCCGCTCGAGATCGTCACCTCGCGCCAGTGGTACATCCGCAACGGCGGCCGTCCCGGCACCGACTCCCAGGGCCGCGACCTGCGCGAGGGACTCCTCGAGCGCGGCCGCGAGCTGGGCTTCCACCCCGACTTCATGCGGGTGCGCTACACCAACTGGGTCGAGGGCCTCAACAGCGACTGGCTCATCTCCCGCCAGCGCTTCTTCGGCGTCCCGATCCCGGTCTGGTACGCCGTCGACGAGAACGGCGACGTCGACCACGAGCTCGTGCTCACGCCGTCGGAGGACCTGCTCCCGCTCGACCCGAGCACCGACGTCCCGGCGGGCTACACCGAGGACCAGCGCGGCAAGCCGGGCGGCTTCGTCGGCGAGGTCGACATCATGGACACCTGGGCCACCTCCTCGCTCACCCCGCAGATCGCCGGCGGCTGGCTGCGCGACGAGGACCTCTTCTCCCGAGTCTTCCCCATGGACCTGCGCCCCCAGGGCCAGGACATCATCCGTACGTGGCTGTTCTCCACGATGGTCCGCGCGCACCTGGAGTTCGACTCCCTGCCGTGGCGCGATACCGCGATCTCCGGCTGGATCCTGGACCCGGACCGCAAGAAGATGTCCAAGTCCAAGGGCAACGTCGTCACGCCGCTCGGCCTGCTCCAGGAGCACGGCGCCGACGCCGTCCGCTACTGGGCGGCCTCGGCGCGCCTGGGCACCGACGCGGCCTTCGACACCGGCCAGATGAAGATCGGCCGCCGCCTGGCGATCAAGGTCCTCAACGCCTCGAGGTTCGCGCTCACCATGGGCGGGGACACCCCGGCGAGCCTCGACGTCGCCGCGGTCACCGAGCCGCTGGACCGCTCGCTCCTCGCCGGGCTGGCCGACGTCGTCGAGAGCGCGACGACGGCGCTGGAGCGCTACGACCACACCCGCGCCCTGGAGCTGACCGAGACCTTCTTCTGGACCTTCTGCGACGACTACCTCGAGCTCGTCAAGGACCGCGCCTACGGCTCCACCGCGAACGGGTACACGCCCACCGAGGTCGCCTCGGCGCGGACCGCGCTGGCGATCACCACCGACGTCGTCCTGCGGCTGCTCGCCCCGTTCCTGCCCTTCGCGACCGAGGAGGTGTGGAGCTGGTGGCGCAGCGGGTCGGTGCACGCGGCTGCGTGGCCCTCGGCCGCGCCGCTGCGCCAGGCCGTGACCGACGCCGACCCCGCGCTCCTCCACGCCACCGGCAAGGCCCTCGCGGCCCTGCGGAAGGTGAAGTCCGAGGCGAAGGTGTCCCAGCGGACGACCTTCGCCCGGGTGCGTCTGGAGCTGCCCTCCTCCGACGTCGACCGCATCGGCCACGCGCTCGCCGACCTGCGCGCCGCGGGCCGGGTGCGCGGTGACCTCGAGGTCATGGGCCGCGCCGACCTCGAGGACGCCGTCGTCGGCGCCCACGAGCTGGACGAGCCCCCGGCCAAGACGCGCTGACCAGCCCCCGCGACGGGCGTGCCCCGCGCGCCCGTCGCCGCACGACCGAGCACCCGGGAGCCACTCCCGGGGAGAGGATCGACCGATGAACGAGCAGCGTCCCGAGGCGAGCACGCCCGGGGTCGGGCGGCTCGAGCCGCACATGTCCCTGCCCTGGGTGCTGGCCGACCGGCTGGCCCGCGACCCCGCCGGCGTCATCTTCGAGCGCAAGTCCTCCCTGGGCACGAAGTTCGTCCCGGTGAGCGTGCGGACCTTCGCCGAGGAGGTCACCGCCGTCGCCAAGGGCCTCATCGGCCTGGGCGTGGAGGTCGGTGACCGCGTGGCGATCATGGCGCACACGAGCTACGAGTGGTCGCTGCTCGACTTCGCGGCCTGGTCCGCCGGCGCCGTGCCTGTGCCGATCTACGAGACCTCCTCCGCCGACCAGGCCGAGTGGATCGTGTCGAACTGCGGTGCCCGCGTCGTCTTCGCCGAGACCCGCGGGATGGCGGCGATGCTCCAGCCCATGGTGGAGCGGCTCGAGCACCTCGAGCGGGTGCTCGTCCTGGACGAGAACGCCATCGAGACCGTCATCGGTCGCGGCACGGACGTCCCTGCCGAACGGGTCACCGAGCGCGCCGAGGCCGCCGACATGTCGAGCCTCGCGACGATCATCTACACCTCCGGCACCACCGGACGGCCCAAGGGCGTCGAGCTGACGCACGGGAACTTCGTCAGCCTCGTCGTCAACGGCAGCGACGACCCGAACTTCTCCGGCGTCGTCCGCGGCACGGACAAGCGGACCCTGCTGTTCATGCCGATCGCGCACGTCTTCGCGCGCTTCGTCCAGATCCTGTGCGTCTACTCCGGCGCGACGATGGGCCACGTGCCGGATGCGAAGAACCTCGTCGCGGACCTCGATGCCTTCAAGCCGACGTTCCTCCTCGCCGTCCCGCGCGTCTTCGAGAAGGTGTACAACTCGGCCGACGCCAAGGCGGGTGCCGGTGCGAAGCAGCGCATCTTCCGCTGGGGCGCAAAGGTCGCGATCACCTATTCGCGGGCCCTGGAGTCCGACGGCGGACCCACCGCAGCGCTCAAGGCGCAGCGCGCGCTGGCCGACCGCCTCGTCTACGGGAAGATCCGCGCCGCCATGGGCGGGAACCTGTCGTGGGCGATCTCCGGTGGCGGCCCCCTGGGCGAGCGGCTGGGCCACTTCTTCCGCGGGATCGGCGTCGGCGTCCTCGAGGGTTACGGGCTCACCGAGGTCGGCGCCCCCACCACCGTCAACCGTCCCGGCCTCACGAAGATCGGCACGGTTGGCCCGCCGTACCCGGGCACACGCGTGGCGATCGCCGACGACGGACAAGTGCTCGTCAAGGGCGACCACGTCTTCCGGGGGTACCACGACAACGCCGAGGCGACGGCGGAGGCCTTCACCGAGGACGGCTGGTTCGTCACCGGCGACCTCGGCCAGCTCGACTCCGACGGCTACCTGCGCATCACCGGCCGCAAGAAGGAGATCATCGTGACGGCCGGCGGCAAGAACGTCGCGCCCGCGCTGCTCGAGGACCGGCTGCGGGGTCACCCGCTGGTCTCCCAGGTCGTCGTCGTCGGCGACGGGCGTCCCTTCATCGGCGCGCTCGTGACGCTCGACGAGGACATGCTGCCCGGCTGGCTCTCCAACCACGACCTGCCCGCGATGAACGTCGAGCAGGCCGCCACGGACGAGCGGGTGCTCGCAGCCCTCGACCGCGCGGTCACGCGCGCCAACGAGGCGGTCTCCCGGGCCGAGTCGATCCGCAAGATCAACGTCCTCACGACCGACTTCACCATGGAGAACGGCTACCTCACCCCCAGCCAAAAAGTGAAGCGCGCCAAGGTCCTAATAGCCTTCGAGGCAGAAGTCAACGCCATCTACGGCACCTGAGGCACCTCACCTCCATCCCCCGCATATGCGGAAAAATCACGGCCGCTGCTTCGCGACGGCCGTGATTTTTGCGCATATGCGGGAGGGTGGGGGGTCAGTCGGCCTGGCGGGACTCCGCCGTCGCGACGTGGTGGCGGATGACTTCCTCGACGATGAAGGACAGGAATTTCTCGGCGAAGACCGGGTCCAGCCCGGCGTCCTCGGCGAGCGCGCGCAGGCGCCGGATCTGCTCGGCCTCACGGCCGGGGTCCGACGCCGGCAGCCCGAGGTCGGCCTTGATGTGCCCCACCCGCTGGGTGCACTTGAAGCGCTCGGCGAGCAGGTGGATGAGGGCGGCGTCGATGTTGTCGATCGTGCCGCGGGCGCGTGCCAGCTCGGCCGGGATGGTCTCGCTCATGGGCCGATCCTAGGGGCAAGGTCCCGCGCGACGGCTGCGTGGCCGTGCCGTGGACGCCGAGCCGCTGGCTCCGGCTCTCACCGGCGGTGTCACACGTCCGGGCCGGGGACGACGCCTGTCTCGTAGGCGTAGATCACCGCCTGCACCCGGTCGCGCAGCGCCAGCTTCATGAGCACCCGGCCGACGTGTGTCTTCACCGTGGTCTCCGACACGAACATCTCCGCGGCCATCTCCGCGTTCGTCAGTCCTCGCGCCAGCATCCGCAGGGTCTCGTACCCGCGGGCGGTCAGCGTCGCGAGGTTCGCTCGGGCCTCGACGTCGACCGGCCGCGGCCGCTGGAGGAACAGCTCGATCATGCGTCGCGTCACGGTCGGTGCGAGCAGCGACTCACCGGCACGCACCGCACGGATACCGGAGACGAGCAGCTCGGGTTGCACGTCCTTGAGGAGGAACCCGCTCGCGCCGGCCCGCAGGGCGGCGAAGACGTACTCGTCCATGTCGAAGGTCGTGAGCATCACCACCCGTGCCCCGCTGCCCGAGGCGATGATCTGGCGCTGGTCGGCTACGTGACGATGACGGTGTCCGTCGTCGGCGAGTACTTCACCCCGTGGACCGACCAGATGTTCCTCGTCGGCATCGCCGCTGCCCTGGTCATCGCCCGCAGTGGGATCGCCCTCGGGACGCTCCTGCTGCGTCGCGGGTTCCGGCCGCGGACGACCGCGGTTCTCCTCGTGCTCTTCCTCCCCCTGATGCTCGCCATCACGACCGTGACGTCCCTGGGCAACGCGCTGCTGCCGCTCGCGTGGGGATGGGCCCTCGCCTCTCGAGCGGCCGTCCGGGGCGAGCGACGGGCTTGGCTCGACGCAGGCCCACGCACCGAGCCGGTTGTCCGTCGGACCTGACGAGAACGTCACTGGACACGCCGACGGCGCCGCCCCCGTGGGACGGCGCCGCCGGTCGGGGTCAGGAGCGGGCGTTGTCCCCGCTCACCTTGTAGGCGTGCTCGCTCGGGGTCGAGGCGTCCCGCCACCGGAGCAGTGCACCGACGCCGTCGACCAGCTCGGCGGCTGCCTCGTCGACGATCGTCACACCTGCCGCCTGCTCCGCGGCGGCCCGGCCGATCGCGAGGTCGGCGCGCACCTCCCGCGGCTCGCTGACACCGAGATCGGCGACGAGGGCGGGGGTCGTGGCGATCTCGAGGGCCCCGTCCCCGGCCCAGAGGCTGCGGAGCCGCAGCTGGGAGTTGCGCCCCGTGGTGTCCTCCCGCAGGAGCAGCTCGGCAACCTGGCCGCGGGAGAGCGCGGCGACGACGTCGTCGACGCTCTGCGTCGCCGTCCCGTCCCGGCCCTCCTCCTGGCGGAAGCGGTCGAGCACGTCCTCGCGGCGGCGCACCCGGAAGATCTCCAGCGCCTCGTGCAGCTTGCGCTCGAAGGCCTGCTCGTTGACGCCGGCGGCGCGCGAGCCGCCCTCGAGCACCGTGGCGATCGCCCCGGCCTCCGCACCCAGCCGCTCGCGCACGAGCGCGACGGCCCGGACGTCGCCGGTGAGGAGCAGCAGCTCGGGCCGGCGCTCGGTGACGATCCGGTCCAGCTCCACGGCGACGGTCTCCGCGTTGCGCTCCCAGGAGTCCTCGGCGCGGGCCTGCAGGCGTCGGGTCGCCATCCCGGCACGGCGTACCTTGTTGATGACGTCCTGGTCGCCCTCCACGCTGTCCAGCTCGTCGCCCCCTGCCTCGTACTCGAAGGCGGCGTGCCTCTGCAGGGTGAGATCGGCCCCCGTGCGGTCGATCTCGGCCAGCAGGTAGGCGACGGTGCCGTCCGCGACCTTGGCCAGCGACACGGCGTCGAGGCCCACGACCCCGGTGTCGTCGGACGGCGGTTCGGGCAGCACCCGGTCGATGACGACGCCCTCCGGACCCGCCACGATCGCGCGACCGTGCTTGCCGGGGACGTGGGTGGGGACGCGCACCTGTTCCTCGACGTGGTCGAGGGTGGGGGCGCTCACGCCTCGGCCCTCCAGCGTGCGGCGCAAGTCGCGCCATCGGGTGAGCACGGCTTGGTAGCCGTTCTCCGACTCGCGCGTCGCGTCGAAGGTGACGGTGACGACGTCGTCGCCACTGGGAACCAGGCTCGTGAGCCAGTCGATCTGCATGTGACAGCACCTCACTCGTCTCGCGTGCAGTGCTGTCTACTGTGGTCCACGAAACGCGGGCCCGCACCTCATCGCAGGTGTGTCAGGCGCTCTTCTCACGAGGCGGACGGCGCTTCTTCTCGCGCGGCACGAGCGTGGGATTGACGTTCTGCTGGACGACCTCGCCCGTGATGACGACCTTTTCGACGTCGTCGCGGCTGGGGACGTCGAACATCGTCTCGCGCAGGATCTCCTCCATGATGGCGCGCAGGCCGCGGGCGCCGGTCCCCCGCAGGAGGGCGAGGTCGGCGATCGCATCGAGGGCGTCCTCGGTGAACTCCAGCTCCACGCCGTCGATCTCGAACATCCGCTGGTACTGGCGCACCAGCGCGTTGCGCGGCTCGGTGAGGATCTTGATGAGCGCGCCGCGGTCCAGCGGGGAGACAGTCGTGACGATCGGCAGGCGGCCGACGAACTCGGGAATGAGCCCGAACTTGTGGAGGTCGGCGGGCCGCACCTCGGAGAAGGGGTCCACGTCCACCTCGGTGGAGCGCAGCGTGGCACCGAAGCCGATGCCGCTGCGACCGATGCGGGAGGTGATGATGTCCTCGAGCCCGGCGAAGGCGCCGGCCACGATGAACAGGACGTTCGACGTGTCGATCTGGAGGAACTCCTGGTGGGGGTGCTTGCGCCCGCCCTGCGGCGGCACCGAGGCCTGGGTGCCCTCGATGATCTTGAGCAGCGCCTGCTGCACGCCCTCACCGGAGACGTCGCGCGTGATCGACGGGTTCTCGCTCTTGCGGGCGATCTTGTCGATCTCGTCGATGTAGATGATGCCCTTCTCGGCCTTCTTGACGTCGAAGTCGGCGGCCTGGATGAGCTTGAGGAGAATGTTCTCGACGTCCTCACCGACGTACCCGGCCTCGGTGAGCGCCGTCGCGTCGGCGATGGCGAAGGGCACGTTGAGCATCTTCGCCAGCGTCTGGGCGAGGTAGGTCTTGCCAGTCCCCGTGGGGCCGATGAGAAGGATGTTGGACTTGGCCAGCTCGACGACGTCGTCGGCGGCGGGGGTCTTCTCGGCGGCCTGGACCCGCTTGTAGTGGTTGTAGACGGCGACGGCGAGGGAGCGCTTGGCGGGCTCCTGGCCGACGACGTACTGCTCGAGGAAGTCGAAGATGGCGCGCGGCTTGGGGAGGTCGACCAGACCGAGCTCGCTGGCCTCGGCGAACTCCTCGTCGATGATCTCGTTGCACAGGTCGATGCACTCGTCGCAGATGTACACCCCCGGACCGGCGATGAGCTTCTTCACCTGCTTCTGGCTCTTGCCACAGAAGGAGCACTTGAGCAGGTCAGTACCCTCAGCACTCCGTGCCATGCTCACTCCTCTTCACCGGTGGGGTCACTGTCCATTGGACACCATGACGGGCCCACGTGTCTTGTCACCGGGCCGTGGTGTGTCGGGCGATACGCGGACGTCCCCCGGACACGGGTCCGCCGGCCGGGCAGGTGCCCGGCCGGCGGGGGTGGCTCACGCGGTGATCGCGGGAACCTGCGCCTTGCGGGACTCGAGGACCTGGTCGACCAGGCCGTACTCGAGGGCCTCGGCGGCCGTGAGGATCTTGTCACGCTCGACGTCCTCGCGTACCTGGTCGACCGGCTTGCCGGAGTGGAAGGCGATGGTCTCCTCGAGCCACTCGCGCATCCGCAGGATCTCCCGGGCCTGGATCTCGATGTCCGAGGCCTGGCCGTAGCCGCCGCCCTGGACCGCCGGCTGGTGGATCATGACGCGCGAGTTCGGCAGCGCCAGCCGCTTGCCGGGCGAGCCGGCCGCGAGCAGCACGGCCGCGGCGGAGGCCGCCTGGCCGAGGCAGACGGTCTGGATCTGCGGCTTGATGAACTGCATCGTGTCGTAGATCGCGGTGAGCGCCGTGAAGGAGCCACCGGGCGAGTTGATGTACAGCGTGATGAGGCCGTCGGGGTCCGAGCTCTCCAGGACGAGGAGCTGGGCCATGACGTCGTCGGCCGACGCGTCGTCGATCTGCACGCCGAGGAAGATGATGCGGTCCTCGAAGAGCTTGGTGTAGGGGTCCTGGCGCTTGTACCCGTAGGCGGTGCGCTCCTCGTACTGGGGCAGCACGTACCGCGCGGACGGCGCGGCAGGTGCGAGACCTCCGGCGAGGGCGGAGCCGTCAAGGCGTCCGGCGCGGGCCATGAACTGGGATTCGATGCTCACTGATGCTCCTGGGTGGTCGTCGTGGTCCGCTACTTGCCGGTCGTCCCGCCGCCACCGGAGACGGAGGCAGCGGACTCGACGACGTGGTCGACGAAGCCGTACTCCATCGCCTCGGGCGCGGTGAACCAGCGGTCACGGTCGGCGTCCCGGTTGATCTGCTCGACCGTCTTGCCGGTCTGCTCGGCGGTGATCTCGGCCAGCACACGCTTCATGTGGAGGATGAGCTCGGCGTTGATCCGGATGTCGGTGGCGGTGCCGCCGATGCCGCCGGAGGGCTGGTGCATCATGACGCGGGCGTGGGGGGTGGCGTAGCGCTTGCCCTTGGCACCGGAGGAGAGGAGGAACTGCCCCATCGAGGCGGCCATGCCCATGCCGACGGTCGCGACGTCCGGCTGGACGTACTGCATGGTGTCGTAGATGGCCATGCCGGCCGTCACCGAACCACCAGGGGAGTTGATGTAGAGGAAGATGTCGCGCTCGGGGTCCTCCGCCGCGAGCAGGAGCATCTGCGCGCAGATGGCGTTGGCGTTGTCGTCACGCACCTCCGTGCCGAGCCAGATGATGCGCTCCTTGAGGAGACGCTGGTAGATCGAGTCGCTGAGGCCGAGGCTGTTGCCCTCGTGGGCACCTCGAGGCTGGTGGCTCACGTACACGCTCCCATTGGTCGTCCGGGGCACCGGCGGTCGTGGGGACCCGCCGTGCGGCGATGTTCTTAGGACACTAACCCCGCCCGCGGCCCATCTCTGCCGCCTCACGGGTGTTTTCGCTGTTGGCGCACCTGGCCGGCCCGGGTACGCCGCAGGGCGGCGCCGTGTCGGCACCGCCCTGCGGATGGTCGAGTCAGTCGGCGCTGGGCGCGGACTCGGCGCTGTCGGCCGAGTCGGCGCTGTCGCCCGAGTCTGCGCTCTCGCCGGAGTCGGCGCTGTCCGCGCTCTCCCCGGACTCGGCGCTCTCGGCGGCCGGCTCGGCGGCGTCCGCGACGGCGGCGGCCTCGGCGAGGGCCGCCGCGGCGTCGTCGTCGTCGGAGCCGATGAAGTCGCTGAGGTCGACGTCCTTGCCCTCGCCGTCGACGACCTTGACCTTGCGCAGGGCCACGGCCAGCGCCTTGTTGCGCGCGAGCTCACCGGCGAAGATCGGGATCTGGCCCGCCTGGCCGGCGGACTGGATGAACTCGTTGGGGTCCATGCCGTACTGACGGGAGGTGGACAGGAGGAACTCGAGGAGCTCGTTCTGCCCGACCTGCACCTCCAGCGCCTGGGCCAGCTCGTCGAGGATGAACTGGTCGCGCATGGCCTTCTCGGTGTCCTCGCGGACCTCCTCGCCGTGCGGGTCGTCCTCGGTCTTGCCCTCGGCCTCGAGGTGCGCCTTGATCTCGGCGTCGACGGCGTTCTTCGGCAGCGGGAACTCGATCTCGCCGCGCAGGCGCTCGAGGAGCTGGTCGCGGGCGGCCACGGCGCGGTTCGAGTTCTTGTCCTTGCCGACCTGCTCTCGCAGGTCGGCACGCAGCTCGTCGATCGTGTCGAACTCGGAGGCGAGCTCGGCGAACTCGTCGTCGGCGGCGGGGAGCTCACGCTCCTTGACGCTGTTGACGGTGACGGTGACCTCGGCCTCCTCACCGGCGCGCTCGCCCCCCACGAGGGTGGTGGTGAAGGTGGTGCTCTCGCCGGCGGACAGGCCGGTGATGGCCTCGTCCATGCCCTCGAGCATCGTGCCGGCGCCGACCTGGTAGGAGGTGCCGGTGACGGAGTCGACCTCCTCCTCGCCCACGGTGGCCTTGAGGTCGATGGAGACGAAGTCGCCGTCGGCCGCCGTGCGATCCACGCCCACGAGCGTGCCGAAGCGCTCCCGCAGGGACTCGAGACGCTGCTCGACGTCCTCGTCGGTCACCTCGACGGAGTCGACGGTGATCTCGTAGGTGGACAGGTCGGGCAGGGTGATCTCGGGGCGCACGTCCACCTCGGCGGTGAAGGTGAGCTGGCCACCGACCGCGCCGGTGAGGTTGGGGACCTCGGTGACGTCGACCTCGGGCTGGCCGAGCGGCTTGATGCCGGTCTCAGCGACGGCGTCGCGGTACAGGCCGGGCAGCGCGTCGTTGACGGCGTGCTCGATGACGGCGGCACGACCGACGCGCTGGTCGATGATGCGGGCGGGGACCTTGCCCTTGCGGAACCCGGGCACGTTCACCTGCTCGGCGATGTGCGAGTAGGCGTGGTCGATGCTCGGCTTGAGCTCCTCGTACGACACCTCGACGGTGAGCTTGGCCCGGGTGGGCTCAAGGGTCTCGACGGCGCTCTTCACTGCGATGCTCTCCACTCTTCGGTTCCATGGGACGCCCCCGCGCGGGGGAAGTGCGGGTGCTGTGCGTTCGCGAACCGAGGCAGACGGACGTGCGCACAGGCGCGTTCCATCGTAGAGCACGGCTGCGCTGGCCCGCGACGGCGCGGGAGCCCGGGGGCGTGACGTCCGCCGCAGGCAGGGGGTCGGGATGACAGGATTCGAACCTGCGACCTTCCGCTCCCAAAGCGGATGCGCTACCAAGCTGCGCTACATCCCGGTCGGCCGGTGGCCGCGAGTGCGATTGTAGGGGAAGCCGCCCGGCGCGTTACACTCGGGTCTGCACGCCGGGAGACCGGCGCGCCCGCGGGTGTAGCTCAATGGTAGAGCCTCTGCCTTCCAAGCAGATGGTGCCAGTTCGATTCTGGTCACCCGCTCCACGCACCAGCGCAGGTGCGCCCCTCCAGGAGGTGGCCCGTGACCGCTCGCAGACAGCTGGCGGTGGGCGCCGTCCTGGCCGCCGTCGCCGGCGGCGTCATCGCCGCGGCACGCCCGAGCAGTCCGCCGCTCCCCCGCCGCACCGGCACGTCGGCCGGCGGGATGGAGTTCCTCGTCCTCGGCGACGGTCCGCGCTCCCTGCTCAGCATCCCCGGCGGCCCCGGGAGCGACCTGCCCGAGGGCCTCATGGGCCGGCTCAGCGAGCGCGAGCTGCGACCCTTCGTCGATGCCGGGTTCACCGTCTGGGCCGTCACCCGGCCCAGGCACATGCCCCCGGGTCACACGGTGGCCGACATGGCCACCGACCACGCCCGCTTCGTCCGCGAGGAGATGGGCGGCACAGCCGACGTCGTGCTCGGGCAGTCCTACGGCGGGCTCGTCGCTCTGCACCTCGCCGCCGACCACGCCGACGTCGTGGGTTCGGTCGTCCTCGTCGGCGCGGCGGCGCAGGTCGAGGAGTGGGGCACGGAGGTGGACGCCCGCTGGGCACGCCTGCGTGCCGAGGGCCGCGACGCGGAGGCCGGGGCCGTCTTCCTCGAGTACGTCCTGCCAGCCCCTCGTCACGCCCGACTGCGCCGCCTCCTCGGGCGGGCGGTGGGCAGGCTCTTCACCGGGTCGGCCACGCCGCCGGGCGACCTGCTCGTCGAGTCCGACGCCGAGCGCTCCTTCGACGGGTACGACGCGCTCGGGCGGATCACCGCGCCGGTCCTGCTCCTCGCCGGGGAGGAGGACCGGTTCTTCTCCCTCGACACCGTCCGGCAGACCGCGGCCGGCATCGCCGGCAGCACGCTCGTCACGTATCCGGGACGCGGCCACGTGGCGACGATCTCGAGCAGCGACGTGCCGCGCGACGTCCTCGGCTGGCTCGAGCGGCACGGGGCCGGAACGCGAGACGGCCGCCACCCCGAGGGGTGACGGCCGTCGACGCGTGAGTACGCGATCAGTCTGCGAACTCCAGGCCCTTCTGGTAGGCCTTCGCCAGGCGCCGGGGCACCTGGATCTCGCGGCCCTGGACGCGGACGGTCTGGAGCGTGGTGGGCTCCGCCTTCCACTGGGACCGGCGAGAGCGGGTGTTGCTACGGGACATCTTGCGCTTCGGAACTGCCATCTGCCCTGCCGCTCCTTTCGTGGTCGAGACGATTGCCGTCGTATAGCGTGCCACGGCGCAGGCGTCCGGGTCCAATGCCGGACGCTACGGCCGGGTGTGACATTGCCCCCTCCGGGGCGTCCACAATGGCCTCACCATGGATGTTCGCACCCTTGCCGGCGGCGTGACCACCGCGACCGAGCTGGAGATCCGCCGCTCGCGCTTCCTCACGTGGCTGCGCCGCGCCGACGACGAGGCCGCGGCGCGCGCGCTGGTCCACGACGCACGGCACGCCTTCCCCGACGCCCGGCACCACTGCTCCGCCTTCGTCGTCCGCGCCCCTGGGGCGAACCTCGTCGAGCGGTCCTCCGACGACGGCGAGCCGGCCGGCACCGCCGGCATGCCGATGCTCGAGGTGCTGCGCGGGAGCGGGCTGGTCGACCTCGCCGCCGTCGTCGTCCGTTACTTCGGCGGGGTGAAGCTCGGCACCGGCGGACTGGTACGGGCGTACTCCGACGCCGTCCGCTCGGCACTGGAGGTGGCACCGGTGGTGGTGCAGCGCGAGACGCGCCTCCACGCGGTCTCGCTCGCCCACGCCGACGCCGGCCGCGTGGAGTCCGAGCTGCGCGCGTTGGGCTTCGCCGTCGACGACGTCGCCTACGCCGAGCAGGTGACCCTCGTCCTGGCGACGAACGACGACGGCGCCCTCACCTCCGCGGTCGCGGGCCTCACCGGCGGCGTCGCCGAGGTCAAGACTGCGGGGACGCGCGTGGTCGAGCTCCCCGCATAGTCGCGAGAGAGTTGGGCTTGTTA
This sequence comes from Georgenia satyanarayanai, assembly GCF_023715365.1. GTDB lineage: Bacteria > Actinomycetota > Actinomycetes > Actinomycetales > Actinomycetaceae > Oceanitalea > Oceanitalea satyanarayanai_B. The sequence goes on along the minus strand of NZ_JAMBNZ010000009.1, from coordinate 33,451 downwards.
TAGTTGAGATAGAGCAAGTAGAGTTGACGCATGCTCATTCGCATCGACCCGTCCTCGGCGCTGCCGCTGTTCGAGCAGCTCGCCGGTCAGGTGCGCACCGCCGTCCTGCGCGGTGAGGTCGCCAGCGGCGAGCGGCTGCCCTCGGCGCGGGACCTGGCGGAGTCGCTCGACGTCAACCAGCACACGGTGCTGCACGCCTACCAGCTGCTCCGCGACGAGGGTCTCGTCGAGCTGCGCCGCGGGCGCGGCGCTGTCGTCACCGCCCACGCCGTCGAGCACTACGCCCCGTTGCTCGCGGCCGTGGCCACCGCCCGCCGCGAGGCAGGCCGCCTCGGCCTGCCGATGTCCGCCGTCGCCGCCCTGCTCAGCTCCACGGAGGAGACCTCATGACCCGCCCCCTGCCTCACCGCCGCCGCGCCTGGGCGCTCGGCGTCCTCGTGCCGGTGCTCGTCACGGCGGCCGCCTGGCTCGCCGTCGTCCGCCTGCTCCCCCGGCTGCCCGACCCCGTCGCGGTCCACTGGGGACCCACGGGCGCCGTCGACCGCACCGGCTCGATCACCGAGCTCCTCGTGCCGATGGCCGTCATCAGCGGCCTGTCGCTGCTCGTCATGGCCGCCCTCTCCGTCCTCACGGGCCGCCAGGCGATCACGCGCCGCCTCACTCTCGGCCTGGCCGTCGGGCTCTCGGTGCTGTTCGCCGGCATGACGCTGGCGAGCGTCGCCGCTCAGGTCGACGTCGCCTCGGCCACCGCTGCGGCCTCCCCCGACGGCTGGCTCGTCGCCAGCATCCTCGCTGCCCTGCTCCTCGGGGCGGTGGCGGGCGCGTCGGCCGGCGCCGACCCGGCCCTGCCCGCGACCGGTTCCCTCGCCGAGGGCGCCCCCACCGCGGTCCTGCCCGAGGGGCAGCGCGCCGTGTGGGTTCGCGGCGTCGCGGGCCTGGGCACCACGGTCACCTGGGTTGTCGTCGCCGTCGGCGCGGTGGGCGGCGTGGCCCCGTGGCTCCTCGGGGACACGCTGGTCCCCCTCGTCGTCGCGGTCCCGCTGCTCGCCCTCGTCCTCACCATGACGACGTGGCAGGTCCAGGTCGACGCGCGCGGGCTCACCACCCGCGGCACCTTCGGCTGGCCCCGGATCCACGTCCCCGCCGGTGAGGTGGAGCGCGCCGACGTCACCACGGTGCGGCCCTTCCCCGACTTCGGCGGCTGGGGACTGCGCACGAACGTGTCGGGGACGGTCGGCGTCGTCATCCGCTCCGGTGAGGCGGTCGCCGTCGAGCGTTCCGGCGGGCGGCGGCTCGTCGTCACGGTCGACGACGCCGCGTCGGGTGCCGCGCTCCTCAACACCTACGCCACCCGCGCCCGCCTGCAGACGCCCGCCCGCGATACGACCACCGATTGATCGGTCCGAGGGCCTGGTTTAGGGTTCAAGGAACGCAGGCCGGCACGTCGACCGGCCCGGCAGCAGTGAGAGGAGATGCCGCAGCCGTGCTCGTGCTTGCCGCCCCCGCCTCCTCCCGCCGCCGGCGCTGTCCGTAGAGCGCCCGGCTCCAACCGTGCGGCCTGCCGCATGCCCGGCGCTCCCCAGCCACCAGAGTCGGTGGCGCCCTTGCCCCGAACCTCCCGAAGTGAAGGAAGTCCCATGGCACGTATCTACGACGACGTCACCGCCCTCGTCGGCCGCACTCCGCTCGTGCGCCTCAACCGCGTCACCGAGGGCGTGAACGCGACCGTCCTGGCCAAGCTCGAGTTCTACAACCCCGCCAACTCCGTCAAGGACCGCATCGGCGTCTCGATCGTCAACGCGGCCGAGCAGTCCGGCGCCCTGCCCCCCGGCGGCACCATCGTCGAGGCGACCTCGGGCAACACCGGCATCGCCCTGGCGATGGTCGGCGCCGCCCGCGGCTACAACGTCGTCCTCGCGATGCCCGAGACGATGAGCCGCGAGCGCCGTGCGCTGCTGCGCGCCTTTGGTGCCGAGCTCGTCCTCACCCCGGGCTCCGAGGGCATGAAGGGGGCCGTCGCAAAGGCCGAGGAGATCGCCGCGGAGCGCAAGGGCGCCGTCCTCGCCCGGCAGTTCGCCAACGAGGCAAACCCCGCCATCCACCGCCAGACCACCGCCGAGGAGGTGTGGAACGACACGGACGGCGAGGTCGACTACTTCGTCGCCGGCATCGGCACCGGTGGCACCATCACGGGTGTGGGCCAGGTGCTCAAGGAGCGCAAGCCCGACGTCAAGATCATCGCCGTCGAGCCGGCCGAGTCGCCGATCCTCAACGGTGGCAAGCCCGGCCCGCACAAGATCCAGGGCCTCGGCGCGAACTTCGTCCCCGAGATCCTCGACACCTCCGTGTACGACGAGGTGATCGACGTCAACGCCGAGCAGTCGGTGGAGATGGCCCGCCGGCTCACCGCAGAGGAGGGCATCTTCGTCGGCATCTCCTCCGGCGCCGCCGTGACCGCCGCGCTCGAGGTCGCCGCCCGCCCGGAGGCCGAGGGCAAGACGATCGTCGTCGTCATCCCGAGCTTCGGCGAGCGCTACCTCTCGACGCCGCTCTACAGCGAGTTCGCCGACTGACGTGCACAACTCCCACATCCGCTTCTGGGTCCTCCTCCGGGAGGACCTCGAGGCTGCGCGCCGCGGTGATCCCGCGGCGCGCAGCCTCGCAGAGGTGGCGCTCGGCTACCCGGGGGTCCACGCCCTGTGGGCCCACCGGGTCTGCCACCGGATGTGGCACGCCGGTCCCCTCGGCAGGCTGCCGGCGCGACTGCTGTCCCAGCTCGTGCGCGCCCTCACCGGCGTCGAGATCCACCCGGCGGCAGTCCTCGGCCGCCGCCTGTTCATCGACCACGGCATGGGCGTCGTCATCGGCGAGACCTCCCGGGTGGGCGACGACGTCGTCCTCTTCCACGGCACCACGCTGGGCGGCCGCTCGATGACGCGTGGCAAGCGGCACCCCACGATCGGCAACCGGGTGGTCATCGGCGCCGGCGCCAAGGTGCTCGGCCCGATCAGCGTGGGCGACGACGCCCAGATCGGCGCCAACGCCGTCGTCGTCAAGGACGTTCCGGTGGGTGCCGTCGCGGTCGGGGTACCGGGCCGCGTGCGCGAGAACCCCCCGGAGATCGACCCCTACGCCGATCCCGCGCTGTTCATCTGAGCGGCCTCCTGCCGCACCGCGCCGGGGAAGGTCGGTGGCGCCGGGCACCGGCTGCCTCCCCACGGGCAACCGCTCCCGGCGCGCCGGGTCGGTGAAGTAGTCGTGGAGGGCGACCTCGAAGCCCGCGCAGGCGGCCACGCGGCGGTCGACGACGACCGCCACGTGGGCCGCCGGGTCACTGCTCGCCACCACCCCGACGACGCCCGCGAACCGCCGGCCGTCGGGCAGGACGACGACGGCCATCCGGTCGCCCGCGAGGGTTTCCTCAGGCGGCGGCCGAGGGGCGGCGCTGCTCGCGGGGGCACCAGAAGACCCGCCGGCCGGCCATCTCGTCCTCGGCGACCCTGCTCCCGCAGCGCAGGCAGGGGCGCCCCTCACGGTGGTAGACGTACCAGCGGTCCTCGTCCTCCTGCCGGTCCTCCGGCTCGGTCGTGACGATCCTGCCGGTGGCCACGCCGTCGGACATGAGCGTGACGAGGTCGGCCCACATCTCCCGCAGCCGCGGCGCGGCGACGGTCCGGCCGAGCTTACGAGGGTGCAGCCGGGCCCGGTAGAGCGCCTCGGCGCGGTAGATGTTGCCCACGCCGGCGATGACGGACTGGTCCATGAGGAGCTCGCCCACTGGGCGGGCCCGGCGACGCACGTTGGCGACGAACTGCTCGACGTCCCCGTCCGCCCGCAGCGGGTCGGGACCGAGCCGGGCGTGCACGGCGTCCTTCTCCTGCGGCGTCACGACCTCGCAGGCGGTCGGTCCGGTGAGGTCGGCGACGCCGTGCTCCCCGAGCAGCCGCACCCGCACGGCGCCCCGCGGCTCCGGCGGCTCCCACTCCGCCGGCGCCGGCGCCTGAGCACCGCCGTCGTCCACGGGCGTCTCCTCCTCGGCCACCCGGCGGCGCGGCGCGCCGATCGCGTGCGGCGCCTGGAAGGTGGTGTCCCCGGCGAAGGTCCACGAGCCGTACAGCCCCAGGTGCACCCGCAGCCAGCGGAAGTCCTCGGGCGCCTCACCGTCCTGAGAGAAGCCGAGGAACAGGTGCTTGCCGTGGGCGTCGGTCGCCGCCAGGCGGCGTCCGTCGAGCAGCTCGGCGCCCGCGGCGAAGCGCCCCTGCGGTGAGGTGACCTCCAGACGCTCGCCGTGGAGCAGCTCGTCAAAGGCGAGCGCGAGGCGGTGGATCGAGTGGCCTTCAGGCATTGGGTTCCTCCACGGGGTCCCACAGGGCGCGGGTGAGGTCGACGGAGCCGCCGGGGCGCCGCGGGGTCCCCTCGCTGCGGTAGTGCTCGCCGGCGCGGGCGGTGAGCTGTTCGGGCAGGGAGCCGTCGGCGCGGACCACCCGCCACCAGGCGACGGACCCGCCCTCGCGGGACATGACGGCGCCGACCGACCGCGCCGACCCACGGCCGGTGCGGGCGCGGGCAGCCTCCGCGATGAGTCCGTACGTCGTGGCGCGGCCGGGCGGGACGTCGTCGGCGATGTCGAGGACGAGCTCGCTCCAGTCGGTCACGCCGGCCATTGTCCCAAAATCCGCTCGCGGTGCCGTCGGGAGCGCTGCCATGCTCCTGTGCGTGACCTTCATCGACCCCACCCCCGTCCCCCTGCCGCCGGGCTACCGCCTCGCCGAGCTCGACGACGCCGCAGATCGTGCCGCCATGCAGGAGGTCGACCGCTGGGCCTTCGCCTCCGACCTCGCCCCGGAGGACGAGCCGGTCCAGGTGTGGACCCTCGAGCCAGGCCGCAGCGTCGGCGTGTGGCACGCGGGCGCCCGTGGCACGGCGCTCGCGGCCGTGCACTCCTCCTTCGCCTTCCGTCTCCAGGTGCCGGGCGGTGAGCGTGTGCCCGCGTCCGGACTCACCTGGGTGGGGGTGCACCCGGGCCACCGCCGTCGGGGTCTGGGGCGCGCCATGCTCCACGCCCACCTGCGGCGCTCGCGCGAGCGCGGGGAGGTCGTCTCGGTGCTCAACGCGGCCGAGAGCGGGATCTACGAGAGGTACGGCTACGGGATCGCCACCCACCGCGTCGCACTCAGCCTCGGCCGCGGCGCGGGCCTGCGCCCCGTGCCCGAGGCGGAGGACCTCGTCGTCGAGCTGGAGACCATCGACCCCGAGCACCACAGCGCGGACGTCGAGCGCGTCCACGGCGCGGTGGTGCGGCCGGGGTGGATCACGCGGGACACGCCGGCCCTGCGCACCGCGCACCTCGTCGACTGGCCCTCCGCCCGGCGCGGCGCCGAGCGCAAGCGCCTCGCCGTCGTGCGGGACGCGGCCGGCCGGCCGAGGGGCTACGCCGTCTTCCGCCGCAAGGACAGCTGGGGGGAGGAGAACCTCCCGGCGGGCACGGTCGAGGTCCACGACGCCCTCGCGCTGGACCCGGCCGCGGCGCGCGCCCTCTGGGGCACCCTGCTCGACCTCGACCTCATGGGTCAGGTCAAGGCGTACACCCTCGCGCCCGACGACGCGCTCCTCGGGCTGCTCACCGAGCTGCGCGGCATCGGGCGACGGGTCCATGACGACGTGTGGCTGCGCATCCTCGACCTGCCGGCGGCGCTGCGCGCACGGGCCTACCCGTGCGGCGTCGACGTCGTCCTGGAGGTGAGCGACCCGCTGGTCCCGGACAACGCCGGCCGCTGGCAGGTGCGCGGCGGGCCGGGCGGCGTCCAGGTCACCCCCACCGAGGAGGCGGCACACCTCGCGGTGGGCATCGCCGACCTCGGCGCGGCGTACCTCGGTGGCACGTCACTCACCGCGCTCGCGGCAGCGGGCCGCGTCACCGAGCTCGTGCCCGGGACGCTGGTACCCGCCGCGACGGCGTTCTCCTGGCCGGTGTCCCCGTCCACCGGCTGGGGCTTCTGACGCGGCGCGCCTCAGCGCAGCTCGTACTCCGCGAGCTGGTCGATGCGGCGCTGGTGGCGGGCCTCGCCGGAGAAGGGCTCGGCGACAAAGGCCTCGACCATGGCGACGGCGTCGTCGACCGAGTGCTTGCGAGCACCGAGGGACAGGACGTTGGCGTCGTTGTGGGTGCGCGCGAGCGTCGCGGTGTCGAGGTCCCACGCGAGCGCGGCGCGCACGCCGCGGACCTTGTTCGCGGCGATCTGCTCGCCGTTCCCGGAGCCTCCCAGCACGATCCCCAGGCTGCCCGGCTCCGCGACGACAGCCTCCCCGGCCGCGAAGCAGAAGGACGGGTAGTCGTCCTGGGCGTCGTAGGTGTGGGCCCCGTGGTCGACGACGTCGTGGCCCCCCGCGGTGAGGTGCTCGACGAGGGCGGCCTTGAGCTCGAACCCGGCGTGGTCGGCGGCGATGTGGATGCGCATGGCCCCTATCTTGCCGTGTCCCACGCCCGTCGCGGGCGCCGACTCAGCCCGCGCCGGCTACGGCACCTCCCGTATCGTCGGACCATGACGACTGACGAGACCACCACGTCGATGTCGTTCGAGCAGGCCATGGACACGACCGTGCGGCCGCAGGACGACCTCTACCGCCACATCAACGGGACCTACCTCCGCGAGCACGAGATCCCGGCCGACCGCGCTCGCGACGGCGCCTTCATGGTGCTGCGCGACCTGTCCGAGCAGCGGGTGCGCGAGATCATCGCCGACGCCGCCGCCGCGGAGGACGCGACGGACGAGGCCAAGCAGGTCGGCGACCTGTTCGCCTCGTTCATGGCCGAGGAGCGCATCGAGGCGCTCGGGACCGGGCCGCTCCAACCCGACCTCGAGCTGTTCACCGCCGCCCGCGACAAGGAGTCGCTCGCCCGCGCGATGGGCACCCTCGCCTCCACGGGGGTGGGCGGCGCCGTCGCGCTCTTCGTCGACACCGACTTCAACGACCCCGACAACTACCGCGTCTTCCTCTGGCAGAGCGGGCTGGGGCTGCCCGACGAGTCCTACTACCGCGAGGACGCCCACGCCGAGACCCGCGCGGCCTACCTCGCGCACGTCGCCGCGATGCTCGAGCTCTCCGGGCTCGTCATCGCCGACGAGGCGCTGGGCGCGGCGCAGCGCGTCATGGACGTCGAGACCCGCCTGGCCGCCGGCCACTGGGACAAGGTCCGCTCCCGCGAGGCGGATCAGATCAACAACCCCCGCACGTGGGCCGAGGTCCTCGACTCCGCTCCCGGCTTCCCCTGGGACCTGTGGCGCGAGTCGCTCGACCTGCCCGCCGGCGCCGTCGACTCCACCATCGTCGGGATGCCCTCCTTCCTCACCCACTTCGCCACGGCGTGGGAGGAGCTGGACGTCGACTCGCTGCGGATGTGGCTGCTGTGGCACGTCGTCTCGGCCCGCTCGCCGTACCTGCCGGCCGCCTTCGTCGAGGAGCACTTCGACTTCTACGGCCGCACCCTCACCGGCGCGCCGGAGATGCGCGAGCGCTGGAAGCGCGGCGTCGCGCTCGTCGAGGGTGCCCTGGGCGAGGCCGTGGGCAAGATCTACGTCGAGCGCCACTTCCCGCCCGAGCACAAGGCCAGGATGCAGGAGCTCGTCGACAACCTCATCGAGGCCTACCGCCAGTCGATCACCGAGCTGGACTGGATGGGCGAGCAGACCAAGGAGCGCGCGCTGGAGAAGCTCGCCGCCTTCACCCCGAAGATCGGCTACCCCGACACGTGGCGCGACTACTCCACCCTCGAGACGGACCCGACCGACCTCCTCGGCAACGTCCGTCGCGCCGAGCTCTTCGAGACCGCGCGCAACCTCGCCAAGCTCGGTGAGCCCATGGACCGCGACGAGTGGTTCATGCCGCCGCAGATGGTCAACGCCTACTACAACCCGACGATGAACGAGATCGTCTTCCCGGCCGCCATCCTCCAGCCCCCGTTCTTCGACGTCGACGCCGACGACGCGTGGAACTACGGCGGCATCGGCTCGGTCATCGGGCACGAGATCGGTCACGGCTTCGACGACCAGGGCAGCAAGTACGACGGCACCGGCCGGCTGCGCGACTGGTGGACCGAACAGGACCGTGCGGAGTTCGAGGCCCGCACCACGGCCCTCATCGCCCAGTACGACGCCTTCTCCCCCGCCCAGCTGAACGGCTCGCACCACGTCAACGGCGCTCTGACGATTGGGGAGAACATCGGGGACCTCGGTGGGCTGTCGATCGCGATCACGGCCTACGAGATCGCGCTGCGCAAGCAGGGCCTGTCCGGCCTGGAGGATGCTCCGGTGGTGGACGGGCTCACCGGTCTGCAGCGCATCTTCTTCTCGTGGGGCCGCATCTGGCAGCAGAAGGCGCGCGACGCCGAGGTGATCCGGCTGTTGTCGATCGACCCGCACTCCCCCAACGAGTTCCGCTGCAACGGGGTGGTGCGCAACCTCGACGCCTTCGTCGAGGCCTTCGACGTCCAGCCCAGCGACGCGCTGTACCTCCCGCCCGAGGAGCGCGTGCGCATCTGGTGACTCGCTGATGACGAGGGCCGCCCGAGGCTTCCGGGCGGCCCTCGTCGCGTCAGAACAGCTCGTAGGAGGCCCGAGCCACTGCGAAGCCGTAGCCGGAGTCGTCGTGGCGGCAGGTGACCCCGGACTCAGCGCTCTCGCAGGTGAAGCCGTGCGCCGTCGTCGTCTCCCCGTAGTTCAGGGCCGGCACGTCACCGGCGACGACGAGCGGCTCACAGGGCATCGACGCCCCGGCCGCCTCCACGCGCAGGTGCCCGCCGGCACCCTCCTCCTCGCAGTCGGCGTCCTCGGGCTCGTACTGGAAGTTCGAGATCACGCAGTCGGCGCTGTCGGGGGTGAGGGCGCAGACGATGTTGCCCGACGGCGAGGCGAAGTACTCCGCCACGGGCTCCGTCGTCCGCGTCACGTCGTCGGCCACGTCGTCGTCCGGGGCGGTGGTGGCCGTCGACGCGTCCGCACCCCGCTCGCCCCCGCCGCCCGTGAGGCGGCCGGCGAGGAGGATGACGAAGAGCAGCACGAGGATGCTGACGACGACGATGAGGAGCAGCTGCGCCGGCGTCAGCCGGCGGCCGGTGTCGGACATGGACCTTCCCGTCTCTCGAGAACCCCGACACGGTACGTGACGAGCCCCCGTGGGGGACAACTTAGCCGGTGGGGCGGGCTCCGAAGACGGCGGTCCCGACCCGGACCATCGTCGCGCCGGCGGCGACGGCGAGCTCGAGGTCGGTGCTCATCCCCATCGACAGCTCCCGCGCCTCGGCGGTCCCCGGCGCACCGCTCGCCACGACCTCGTCCCGCAGCGCGGCGAGCCGCTCGTAGGAGGCGCGGACGACGTCGACGTCCTCGGACCGGGCACCGATCGTCATGAGCCCACGCAGCCGCAGGTGCGGCAGGGCGGCGACGGCGAGGGCGTGCGCGACCGCGTCCTGCGGCGCCGCCCCGGCCTTGGTCTCCTCACCGGAGGTGTTGACCTGGGCGAAGACGTCGAGGCGGCGTCCCTCGCGCGCGGCGAGGCGGTCGAGCCGCTCGGCGAGGGCGAGGCTGTCGACGCTCTGGACGCAGCTGACGAGCGGCACGACCTTGCCGGCCTTGTTCGACTGCAGCCGCCCGATGAAGTGCATCTCGTGCGGGAGGCCCGCGAGCTCGGGGGCGGTGGCGACGAGCTCCTGCGCCCGGTTGTGCCCGAGGAGGTGGGCGCCGGCACCGATCGCCTCCCGGACACGGTCGACGGGCAGGGTCTTGACCGCGAGGAGGAGCTGGACCTCCTCCGGGTCGCGGCCGACGACGCGGGCGGCGCGGGCGACGCGGTCCCGGACTGCGACCAGTGCTTCCAGGACCTCACTCACGGGCCCGAGCCTATCGTTCTCACCGCTGCTCCCGGATCCCGCCACAAAGGGCGGCAGGCAGACGCGACACGCCGCGCCGACGCCGTGGACCGGCGGCGTGTCGCCGACGGTTGTGGCGGGATCCGGAAAACGCGGCTCAGGGGACCCGGTAGGTCCACGCGTCGTCGAGGAACTTGTCCTGGACGAGCTGCTCGGCGCGCGCCAGCTCGTCCTCGGTGTAGTCCGAGCGGACGGTGTCGTAGCGGCCCTCGAAGTGGGCGATGAAGGCGTCGATGATGGCCGCACGGCTCATGCCGGTCTGTGAGCGCATCGGGTCGACGCGCTTGTTGGCGCTCGCCGTGCCCTTGTCCGACATCTTCTCCCGGCCGATGCGCAGCACCTCGAGCATCTTGTCGGCGTCGATGTCGTAGCTCATCGTCACGTGGTGAAGGACGACGCCGCTGGCGAAGCGCTTCTGCGCGGCGCCGCCGATCTTCCCGGCGTCGGAGGCGATGTCGTTGAGGGGCACGTACCGGGCGTCGACCCCGACCTCCTTGAGGGCGCCGAGCACCCAGTCGTCGAGGAAGGCGTAGGAGCGCTCGAAGCTCAGCCCCTCGACGAGCGAGGTCGGCACGACGAGGGAGTAGGTGATGCAGTTTCCCGGCTCCATGAACATCGCCCCGCCGCCGGAGACGCGGCGCACGACCGTCATCCCGTGCCGGGCCAGGCCCTCGGCGTCGATCTCGTTGCGCACCGACTGGAAGGAGCCGATGACCACGAGCGGGGCGTCCCAGTCCCAGATCCGCATGAGCGGGCCGCGGCGGCCGGCGGCGACCTCCCCCGGCAGGACCTCGTCCAGGGCCACGTGCAGCGCGGGCGGCAGCACACGCGGGCCGATGACCTCGAAGGTGTGGTCGGCCCAGCTCGTCGCGTGGCCGAGCGCGCGGCGGACGGCGATCCCGACGGCGTCGGCGCTGAAGCCGACGAGCGCCACCTGCGGGTCCAGCGCCCGCGTCACCGCCTGCGCGAGCTCCTCGGCGCCCGCCGTCGCGGGCATGCCCTCGAGGGCCGCGTTGATGTCCTCCAGCGCGGAGTCGGGCTCGAGGAAGAAGTCCCCCGAGACACTGACGTGACGCAGCCGGTCCTCGACGACGTCGAGGTCGACGGCGACCAGCTTGCCCTGGGGAACCTTGTACTCGCCTCGCACGCCTGCAGGCTACCGCGCACCGCCCCTGCCGCGGCGGTCGCGGTCAGCGCGGGTGGACGTCACGGTGGAGCAGCCCGTAGACGACCGAGTCGACCAGGGCCTCCCAGCTCGCCTCGATGATGTCGGGGCCCACGCCCACCGTGCTCCACGAGCGGGCGCCGTCGGAGGTCTCGATGAGCACGCGGGTGGTGGCGTCGGTGCCGGACTGGGTGTCGAGGATGCGCACCTTGAAGTCGATGAGCTCGAAGTCCTCGAGCTCGGGGTACACGTCGACGAGAGCCTGGCGCAGGGCGTGGTCCAGGGCGTTGACCGGGCCGTTCCCCTCACCGGTGCACACGACGCGGCCGCGGCCCGTGTGGAGCTTGACGGTGGCCTCGGCGAGAGTGAGGGAGATGTCCTCGCTCAGCGTCTGCACCATGGCCCGCCAGCTCTCGACGGTGAAGTAGCGGGGGCGGGCGCCGTCGAGCTCCTCGCGGAGCAGGAGCTCGAAGGACGCGTCGGCGGCGTCGAAGGTGTAGCCCTGCGCCTCGGCGGCCTTGACCCGCTCGGTGACGCGCGAGAGGACGTCGGCGCGGCCGGACAGGTCGATGCCGAGCTCGCGGCCCTTGAGCTCGATGCTCGCCCGGCCCGCCATCTCCGAGACCAGCATGCGCATGTCGTTGCCGACGGCGACGGGGTCGATGTGCTGGTACAGGTCGGGGTCCACCCTGATCGCCGAGGCGTGCAGGCCGGCCTTGTGGGCGAAGGCGCTGGAGCCCACGTAGGGCTGGCGGGCGTAGGGGCTGATGTTGGTGATCTCGCTGATGGCGTGGGACAGGCGGCTGGACTCCCGCAGGCCCTCACCGGCGAGGGTGTCGACGCCGTGCTTGAGCTCGAGGTTGGCGACGACGGTGACGAGGTCGGCGTTGCCGGTCCGCTCGCCGTAGCCGTTGACGGTGCCCTGGACGTGCCGTACCCCGGCCTCGACGGCGGCGAGGGAGTTGGCGACGGCGCAGCCGGTGTCGTTGTGGGCGTGGATGCCCAGGACCCCGTCGACCCGGGAGCGGACAGCGGTGACGATCTCCCCGACCCAGCCGGGCAGCATGCCTCCGTTGGTGTCGCACAGGACGGCGACGTGCGCGCCGGCGTCCAGGCCTGCCCTGATCGCGGCGACGGCGTACTCGGCGTCGTAGCGGTAACCGTCGAAGAAGTGCTCGGCATCGAGGATGACCTCACGGTCCTGCTCGCGCAGGTAGCGGACGGTGTCGGCGATCATCCGCAGGTTCTCCTCCCCGGTCGTGCGCAGCGCCCGCTCCACGTGCCGGATGTCGCTCTTCGCGACGATCGTGACGACGGGTGCCTCGGAGTCGACGAGGGCGCGGACCTGAGCGTCGTCGTGGGGGCGCGTGCCTGCCTTGCAGGTGGATCCGAACGCGGCCAGACGCGCGTGGCGCAGGTCCAGCTCCTTGGCGGCACGCGCGAAGAACTCGGTGTCCTTGGGGATCGCGCCGGGCCACCCGCCCTCGATGTACCCGACCCCGAGCTCGTCGAGGAGCGGGGCGATGGCGAGCTTGTCCGCGACGGAGAGGTTCATCCCCTCCTGCTGCGCGCCGTCGCGCAGGGTCGTGTCGTAGACGTCGATGGTGAGCTCAGCCTGCGAGGCGGGGCGCGTCGTCGTGCTCATGGTGTCGGTCTCCCTGTGTCAGCCGTCGCAGTCCTGCTCCCCGGCGGGGGTGGTGCCGGGTCTCGGTCGCCGCGGGCAGGTGGCCCCGGCAACAAAAAAACCTCCCGGGGTACGGGAGGTTGCGCACGTGGCGGGTGGTGCCGCGTGCGCTAGCCGATAATGAGCCGGAACTGCATGAGGTCATGATGCCACACGCGGAGAGTGATCCGTACCACCCGTCCACCCCCCCCCGCCTCCCCCGAACCCCGCATATGCGGGATTTTCACCGTCCGGCCGGCGCCGCGGCCGCATTATTCCCGCATATGAGGAGAGGGGGGCGGGGTCAGGCGAGGGGCTGCATCCAGCCGTGGGGGTCGGGCGCGTGACCGAACTGGATGTCGGTGAGCTGGGTGAACAGGCGCTCGGTGACCGGGCCCGCCGCGCCGTCGGCGACGGTGATGTCAAAGGACTCCCCCGCCAGCCGCCCGATGGGGGTGATGACCGCGGCGGTCCCGCAGGCGAAGACCTCGCTGACCGAGCCGTCGCGAATGCCGGCGAGCAGCCCCTTGAGCGGGATGTCGCACTCCTCGACCGGGTTGCCCTGGTCGGCGAGCAGCGTGAGGATCGACGCGCGCGTGACGCCCTCGAGGATGGTGCCGGTGAGGGCGGGGGTGCGCACGACGCCGTCGGCGCCGACGACGAAGACGTTCATGCCCCCGAGCTCCTCGAGGTTGGTCCCGGTGCCGGCGTCGAGGAAGCACACCTGGTCGAAGCCGCGGGCGTAGGCGATCTGCTGCGGCAGCAGGCTCGCGGCGTAGTTCCCGCCGAACTTCGCGTTGCCGGTCCCACCGGGGCCGGCGCGGTGGTAGTCCTCGGCCACCCAGATCGAGACCGGCTGGAAGCCGTTGACGAAGTAGGGGCCCACCGGGGAGGCGATCACGAGGTACTCGTAGCGGTGCGAGGGCCGCACCCCGAGGAAGGGCTCGGTCGCGACCATGAAGGGGCGCAGGTAGAGGCTCGCGCCGGCGGCCGCCGGCACCCACTCGAGGTCGGTCTCCACGAGGGCGCGGATGGAGGCGAGGAAGTCCCCGACCGGCAGCTCGGGCATCGCCAGGCGCCGCGCGGAGGCCTGGAAGCGCCGGGCGTTGGCCTCGGGGCGGAAGGCCCAGGCCGAGCCGTCGGCGTGCCGGTAGGCCTTGAGGCCCTCGAAGATCTCCTGGCCGTAGTGGAAGACCGAGGCGGCCGGGGAGAGCTCGAGCGGGGCGAATCCCTCGACCCGGTGCCCGTGCCACCCGCCGTCGACCGTCCACGTCGCCCTGGCCATGTGGTCGGTGAACTCCACACCGAAGCTCAACCGGTCCAGGGCGGCCGCGCGCTCGGCCGTCGTCCGCGGCCGCGAGCTGGGCACGATCGCGAACTCGGCAGGTGCAGTGGTCATGGCGGGCCTCCAGCGGTCCTTCGGTCATCCGCCCCACGGCGGGTGCTGGTGCGTGCAGGGGTACTCGAGGGTAGCGCCGGGGAGCGCGTCGCCGGGAACCGGGATCGCCGGTTCCCGGCGCGGACCGCCGTCAGGGGACGGGCTGTGCCTCGGCGACGCCGGCCGCGAGCGCGTCGCCGACCTCGCTCGTCGTGCGGGGGGTCGTTCCCCGGGCGGCGATGTCAGCGGCGACGGCGCGCTCAACACGGGCCGCGGCGTCGCCGTGGCCGAGGTGCTCGAGCAGGAGCGCGACCGAGAGCACGGTGGCGGTCGGGTCGGCCTTGCCCTGGCCGGCGATGTCCGGCGCGGAGCCGTGGACGGGCTCGAACATGCTCGGTGCGGTGCCGTCGGGGTTGACGTTGCCGGACGCGGCCAGGCCGATACCGCCGGTGACGGCCGCGGCGAGGTCGGTGACGATGTCGCCGAAAAGGTTGTCGGTGACGATGACGTCGAAGCGTGCGGGTTCGGTGACGAGGAAGATCATCGCGGCGTCGACGTGGAGGTAGTCCACGGTGACGTCGGGGAACTCGGCGTTGACGCGCTCGACCGTCCGTCGCCACAGGTGGCCGGCGTGGACGAGGACGTTGTGCTTGTGGACGAGGGTGAGCTTCTTGCGGGGCCGTGCCGCGGCGCGGGCGAAGGCGTCTCGCACGACGCGCTCGACGCCGAAGGCGGTGTTGACGCTCACCTCGTTGGCCACCTCGTGCGGCGTGCCGACACGGATGGCCCCGCCGTTGCCGACGTAGGGCCCCTCCGTGCCCTCGCGGACGACGACGAAGTCGATGTCGCCGGGCTCGGCCAGGGGCGTGGACACACCGGGGAAGAGCTTCGAGGGGCGCAGGTTGACGTAGTGGTCGAGCTCGAAGCGCAGGCGGAGCAGCAGCCCACGCTCCAGGACACCGCTCGGCACACCCGGGTCCCCGACGGCGCCGAGCAGGATGGCGTCGTGCTGGCGAATGGCAGCGAGGTCCTCGTCGGTGAGGGTCTCGCCGGTCCGGTGCCAGCGGGCGGCGCCGAGGTCGTAGGGGGTCGTGCGGACGGTGACGTCCGTCAGTGCCGCGTCGAGGACCTTGAGCCCCTCGGCGACGACTTCCTGACCGATCCCGTCCCCGGCGATCACTGCGAGGTCGATGCTGCGCGTCATGCGGGTCATCGTAGAGAACCGTCCACGTGTCGGGACGCGCGTCTCACCACGTGAGCGGAGTCTCCGGTTCCCCCACGCGGGGTGACGGCACCGTCCTTTCGCACAGCCAAGGGACCCTACTTTCGACGGGCACGACCTGGAGCCTGCAGGTACCGTCCGGTCTGGCGACGCACCGGACAGTGCTGTCCGGCCCTCCATACCGACTTGAAAGCAGGGCCTTCCATGCAGCACGGCTTGAGACCACGACCCGCGAACGCGGTGGCGCGGTGGTTCGCACTCGGCATCGCGGCGATCGTGGCGATGATGACGGTGGTGCCTGTCGCGGCGTACGCGGACACGGACACGGACGACTACGTCCACATCGGCGACAGGAGCCAGGCGCAGAGGGGCGAGGGCATCGCGAGCCTGTTCCCGATCTTCACCAGCGAGGGCAGCCGGACCACCGGAGTGCCCGACCTGTGGGCGTACTGCATCGAGTACAACGTCGCTGCCCGTTACGACACTCCGGCGGAGCGCGCCGGGTGGAGCGAGTTCCCGGGCGACAACGCCTTCAGCACGTCTCTGGATGTGCGGGAGAAGATCGCGTGGATCATCACGAACAGCTACCCGACGCTCACCCTGGAGCAGCTCGGCCAGGCCGTCGGGGTGCCCGACCTGACCGTCAGCGAGGCCGTCGCTGGCACGCAGTACGCGGTCTGGAAGCTGACGGACGGCGTCGACGCGGAGCTGAGCGCCGACGCACGCACCGTGCGTGAGCACCTTCTTGGCGAGGCCAACGTCGGGCTCCCCGAGAACGACAGCCGCGCCGAGGTCACCCTCACGACGACGACGGAGCAGCAGCACGCCGGCACCCTGGTGGGCCCCGTGACGGTCACCACCAACCGCGACTCGGTCACGGTCACAGTCGACCCCGCCCTGCCGGTCGTCGACGCCGACGGCATGGAGATCGAGCTGAGCTCCGTGCACAACGATGACCAGCTCTACCTCGACGCGCGTGAGGAGTCCGCGGCCGGTTCGGCCACGATCGAGGCGACGGCAACCGCATCGGGAGTCACGGGGTCCATCCTCAAGGTCCCGGCCGCCGGCGGTAGCGCTGCCGGCCACGCGCAGACCATCATCCTCGTCGACGCGGCCAGTGGCGCGGACGCGAGGGCGACGCTGTCCTGGGGCGCCCTGTCAGACGATCGGCTGGTCGCCCCTGTCATGCCCGAGGTGACGCAGGCCGTCTGCACGGAGGAGGGGGACACCACGACCCCGTCGATCACCCCGGCCACCACCGAGGGCGTGGACTACTCCTTCGAGGGTGAGGTCCAGGCCGGCGGCACGGTCCAGGTGACCGCGACCGCCCAGAAGGGCTACACCCTCACCGCGGCCGAGGGCTGGACCGTCTCCGAGGACGGCACTCGCGCGATGACCACCATCGAGCTTGCGGAGGTCGACTGCGCATCCGTGCCCCTGCCCGATGTTCCCGTGGCTCCCGTGATGCCCGAGGTGACGCAGGGGATCTGCACGGGCGAGGGGGACACCACCACCCCGTCGATCATCCCAGCCACGACCGAGGGCGTGGACTACTCCGTCGAGGGCCACGTCCAGGCCGGCCGCACGGTCCAGGTGACCGCGACCGCCCAGGAGGGCTACACCCTCACCGCGGCCGAGGGCTGGACCCTCAACGACGACGGCACTCGCGCGATGACCACCGTCGAGCTCACCGAGCCCGGCTGCGCAGTCGCCGGTGAGCAGACCCCCGGGGCTCCGCCCGCGGGGCGGCTGCCCAGCACCGGCGCGAACGCGATCATGCCGCTCGCCGTGGCGGGCGCACTCCTCCTCGGTGGGGCCGCAGCGGTGATCCGTCGCCGCTCGCTCTCCCTGTAGGCACTGAGCAGGCACGCAGGGTGCCCGGCCACCGGCCGGGCACCCTGCGGCGTTCCCGGCGCGAGGGCGGTTGCCTCAGGTGAGGACCGGCTCCCGCTCGTTCGCTCCCTGTGTGTGTCGTTTCGGGTCGAGGAGCCGGAAGCGCTCGAGGACGACCTCGCTGTCGTCGTCGAAGCTCAGTCCCACCTCCGCGAGCTCCGCGGCGAAGAAGGGCGCGTGGACGGCCCGCCAGTGCTCGAGCGACAGGTCCCCCTCCCCCTCGGCCGTGGCGTGCGCGGCGTCGACCACGGAGTACGGGACGACCTCGATCGCCGTCGTGACGATGAGCGCGCGCGGGCGGCCCGAACCGTCGAGGATGATCGAGAGGTCACCCGGCCGCGGCACCGACTCGCCGCGTACGGCGTAGGGCTGGGCCGCGCTCGAGGTCCCGGTCTTCCGGCCGCTGAGCACCAGGCCGAGCAGGGAGTCGGCCTCGCGAGGATCGGAGCCGAAGGACCACGCGGGCGGCTGCACCGATCCGATCGCCTGCTGCCCGACGACGACGTCGAGCCGGGTGAGGCCGGCCCTCTTGCGAGCCGTCGCCCAGTAGGCGGCGACGGCGGCGTCCCGCGCCTCCGCCGTCCCCGGCTCGTGCTCGGTGCTGCCGTCGGTGTCCTCGCTCCACGTCATGGGGCGAGTGTGCCAGGCAGTGAGGACAGCGGCGCCGGCGCGCCCGTACGCTGGGCCCGAGCACACCGTGCCGACGAAGGAGCACCATGTCCACCACGCCTCCGGACGACTTCCGCGACCAGAGCGAGCCGCCGCCCTCGGGTGGACAGCCGTGGCAGGGTGCCGGGTACTCGTCCCAGGGACAGCCCTACGCCGAGCAGCCCTACGGTGGCCCGCAGGGCGGCTACCCGCACCCCGGGCAGCAGCCCTACGGCTACCCGCCGTACGGGCAGCGGCCCGACGCCTCGAACGACGACCGCACGATCGCCGTCGTCGCGCACCTGTCCCCGTTCATCGGCATCGTCCTCAGCGCCGGTCTCCTCAGCTTCCTCGCGCCGCTCATCGTGTGGTTCGTCTGGCGCGACCGCGGACCCCTGGTGCGGAACGCGGCCGCGAGCGCCTTCAACTTCAACGTCACCGTGTGGGTCGCCAACGCCGCCGGCTGGATCTGCGCCGCCACGATCTTCCTCCTGCCGGTCGCGGTCATCCTGTGGGCCGTCGCCTCCATCGCCCAGCTCGTGCTGTCGATCAAGGGCGCGATCGCCGCCAACCGCGGCGAGGTCTACCGCTACCCGTTCCAGGTGCCGATCCTGCGCTGAGCGCCGAAGGGTGAAGGAGGGTGCTTCGCGGAAATCCTCCCTCGTCACCCTGTCCACCGCTCGATACGCGGGCATAGCCTCGCGCTGTCCCGGCGAAGACGGGAGGGCGAGGCGGGCCCGAGAAGCCCGTCTCCGCGCTCTCGGGTACCGGTCGTCCCAGCCAGGGACGGTCGTCCTCCCTCACGCCTGGAGAAGCCATGCGCAAGAGATCCACCCTGACAGCCGGAGCGGGCATCCTCGCCCTGGCCGCCTCCCTCCTCACGGTCCCGGCTCGGGCCGACGACCA
This sequence comes from Georgenia satyanarayanai, assembly GCF_023715365.1. Taxonomy (GTDB): domain Bacteria; phylum Actinomycetota; class Actinomycetes; order Actinomycetales; family Actinomycetaceae; genus Oceanitalea; species Oceanitalea satyanarayanai_B. The sequence continues at coordinate 14,651 of NZ_JAMBNZ010000009.1, read as the reverse complement.
CGCCCCCGAGCCGGAGGTGGTCACGGGCGGCCTCATCGGCCCGCTCACGGTCGCCGCCGGCGACGGCGGCGACATCTACGTCACCCAGACCTTCGCCAACACGCTGTCCAAGGTCGACGGGGACGGCGCGGTGACCAACCTCCACTCCCTCGCGGGCAGCCCGGAGACCGCCGAGCTCGTCGGCGTCACCTACAGCGACGGCGCCACGTACCACATCGAGAGCGACTTCAGCGGCGAGGCGCCCACCACCTACATCGTCAGGACGAAGGACAGTGAGCGCACCGTCGTCAGCGATGACCTGTGGGCCCACGAGATCGCCAACAACCCGGACCGGTCCCAGCGGTACGGCGTGACCAACGCGCGCGGCACCTGCCTCGACCAGCTCACCGCGTTCCAGGAGACGGCGGGCTTCCCGCTCGTCAACTACCACGGCATCGTCGAGTCGCACGGCTACCAGCTCGAGGTGCACGACGGCACCATCTACGTCGCCGACGCGGCCGCCAACGCGGTCCTCAAGGTCGACGAGAGCACGGGAGACATCTCGACGGTGGATGTCCTGCCCGGCAAGACGATCACGTTCACCGCCGGGCTCGAGGCCGCCTGGGAGGAGCAGCTCGGGCTCGACATCCCGAACTGCATCGTCGGCAAGCGGTTCATCGCCGAGTCGGTCCCGACAGACGTCCAGGTGGGCTGGCTCGGCGGGCTGTACGTCAGCACGCTGGGCGGGGGCGCCGGGGAGGTCCTGCCGTTGAGCAGCGTGTACTGGATCAGCCCGGACGCCGAGCACACCTTCGAGGTCGCCGGTGACCTGCACGGCGCGACGGGTCTGGACGTGACGCCGGACGGCACCGTCATCGTCGCAGAGATGTTCGGCGGAAGGGTCTCAGCCATCCCCCACGGCCACAACGAGGCGACCACGCTCTTCGAGGCGGACTCGCCCGCGGACGTCGCCGTCGCCGGCCACACGGTGTACGCCGTCACCGGCGCCTTCGGTGAGGGCGCGCTGGTGAAGTACGGCGACTGACCGGTCGTCCACGCACGAGGCGCCGGCCGGGATCTCTCCCGGCCGGCGCCTCAGGTGCGAGCTCAGCGTGCGGCGCTGCCCTCGGTGTAGTCGGAGTCCGTGGCCTCCACCCAGCTGAAGAGCTTGCGCAGCTCGCGGCCGGTCGTCTCGATCGGGTGCTGCTCGCCCTTGGCGCGCAGGTCCTTGAACTCCGGCGCACCGGCGTCCTGGTCGGTGATGAAGCGGTCCGCAAAGGCCCCGGACTGGATGTCGGCGAGCACGCCCTTCATGTTCTCCTTGACCTCCGGAGAGATGACCCGGGGACCGGAGACGTAGTCGCCGTACTCGGCGGTGTCGGAGATGCTCCACCGCTGCTTGGCGATTCCGCCCTCCCACATGAGGTCGACGATGAGCTTGAGCTCGTGGAGCACCTCGAAGTAGGCGACCTCGGGCTGGTAGCCGGCCTCGGTGAGCACCTCGAAGCCGTACTGGACGAGCTGGGAGGTGCCACCGCACAGGACGGCCTGCTCCCCGAAGAGGTCGGTCTCGGTCTCCTCGGTGAAGGTCGTCTTGATGCCCCCGGCGCGCAGTCCACCGACGGCCTTGGCGTAGGACAGCGCGGTGTCCCACGCTGTGCCGCTCGCGTCCTGCTCGACGGCGACGATGACGGGCACGCCGCGGCCGGACTCGTACTCGCGGCGCACGAGGTGGCCCGGGCCCTTGGGGGCGACCATGACGACGTCGTGGCCCGCGGCCGGCTTGATGTAGCCGAAGCGGATGTTGAAGCCGTGGGCGAAGAGCAGCGTCGCGTCAGCCTTGAGGTTCGGCTCGATGTCCTGCGCGAAGAGGGTGCGCTGCGCCTGGTCCGGCGCGAGGATGACGACGACGTCGGCGCCGGAGACGGCGTCGGCGATGCTCGCGACCTTCAGGCCCTGGTCCTTGGCCTTGGCGGCCGACGAGCTGCCCTCACGCAGGCCGACGGTGACGTCAACGCCGGAGTCGCGAAGGTTCAGCGCGTGGGCGTGCCCCTGGCTGCCGTAGCCGATGACGGCGACCTTCTTCCCGGCGATGACGGACAGGTCGGCGTCGTCGTCGTAGTACAGCTCAGCCACAGTGTTCTCCCTGGTGTGTGATGTGGTGGCCCGTGAAGGCCGGTGCTTCGTTGGTCAGTGTGGGGGTCAGGCGGTGCGGACCCGCTCGAGGGCGCGGTCGGTCATCGAGCGGGAGCCGCGGCCGATGGCCACGGTGCCGGACTGGACGATCTCGCGGACGCCGTGCGCCTCGAGCGCGGTGAGCAGCGCCTGGAGCTTGGAGTGCGAGCCGGTCGCCTCGACGGTGACGGCGTCCGGGGCGACGTCGACGACGTGGGCCCGGAACAGTTCGACGACCTGGAGGACGGCGGTGCGCGAGGCGTCGTCGGCCCGGACCTTGACGAGCAGGAGCTCGCGCTGGACGGACGACTCCGCCTCGAGCTCGACGATCTTGATGACGTTGATGAGCTTGTTCAGCTGCTTGGTCACCTGCTCGAGGGGCAGCTCCGCGGCATCGACGACGACCGTGATCCGGGAGATCTCCGGGTGCTCGGTCGGGCCGACGGCGAGGGAGTGGATGTTGAAGGCGCGGCGGGCGAACAGCGCGGAGACGCGGGTGAGCACGCCAGGCTTGTTCTCCACCAGCACCGAGAGGGTGTGACGGGTACTCATCGCTTTCCTCGCTTCACTCGTCGCGGTCCCACGAGGGGGTGATTCCCCGCGCGTACTGGATGTCGTCGTTGCTCACGCCGGCAGCGACCATCGGCCACACCATGGCGTCGCGACTGACGACGAAGTCGACGACGACGGGCCGGTCGTCAATCTCCATCGCCTTCTTGATCGTCGCGTCGACCTCGCCGACGGTCTCGGCTCGCAGGCCCACGCAGCCGTAGGCCTCGGCGAGCTTGACGAAGTCGGGGATGCGCGCCGTCTCGTGGCCGGTGTTGAGGTCGGTGTTGGAGTAGCGGCCGTCGTAGAAGAGGGTCTGCCACTGGCGCACCATGCCCAGCGAGGAGTTGTTGATGACCGCCACCTTGATCGGGATGCCCTCGAGGGCGCAGGTGGCCAGCTCCTGGTTGGTCATCTGGAAGCATCCGTCGCCATCGATCGCCCACACCGTGCTGTCCGGCATGCCGACCTTCGCCCCCATGGCGGCGGGCACGGCGTAGCCCATGGTGCCCAGACCTCCGGAGTTGAGCCAGGTGCGCGGGTTCTCGTAGCGGATGAACTGCGCGGCCCACATCTGGTGCTGCCCCACACCCGAGGCGTAGATCGACTCGGGTCCGGAGATCTCCCCGATCCGGCTGATGACGTGCTGAGGGGCGACGAGGCCGTCGGCGGTCGGCGTCCAGCCCAGCGGGTAGGTCTCACGCAGCTCGTCCAGGCGCTGCCACCAGGCCTCGATGTCCGGCTTGCCGAACTGCTCGTGGGCGGCGGCGAGCTCGGTGACGAGGTCGGGGATGGTGTCGGCGAGGTCGCCGACGATCGGGACGTCCGCGTGCCGGTTCTTGGAGATCTCCGCCGGATCGATGTCGGCGTGGATGATCGTCGCCTTGGGCGCGAAGGAGGAGAGCTGACCGGTGACCCGATCGTCGAACCGGGCCCCCAGGGTGACGAGGAGGTCGGCCTGCTGGAGCGCGGAGACCGCCGCCACCGAGCCGTGCATCCCGGGCATGCCCAGGTGCTGCGGGTGGGAGTCGGGCAGCGCGCCGCGAGCCATCAGCGTCGTCACGACGGGGGCGCCGGACAGGTCGGCGAGCCGGCGCAGCGCCGCCGAGGCCTGGGCGTGGATGACGCCGCCACCGACGTAGAGCACCGCCCGCCGGGAGGTGGCCAGCAGACGCGCGGCCTCCCGCACCTGGCGGGAGTGGGGCTTGACCGAGGGCCGGTAGCCGGGCAGGTCGAGCTCCTGCGGCCACGCGAAGGTGGTGGGTGCCTGCTGGGCGCTCTTGGCGATGTCGACGAGCACCGGGCCCGGGCGGCCGGTCGAGGCGATGTGGAACGCCTCGGCGATGCGGGCGGGGATCTCGTCCGGGTCGGTGACGAGGAAGGAGTGCTTGGTCAGCGGCATCGTGGCCCCGACGATGTCCGCCTCCTGGAAGGCGTCGGTGCCGATCGCGGAGGCCCCCACCTGGCCGGTGATGGCGACGATCGGCACCGAGTCCATGTTGGCGTCGGCCAGCGCGGTGATGAGGTTCGTCGCGCCGGGGCCGGACGTCGCCATGCAGACGCCGACCTTCCCGGTGGCGACGGCGTAGCCGGTGGCGGCGTGCCCCGCCCCCTGCTCGTGGCGCACGAGGATGTGGCGCAGCCGCTTCGAGTCGAAGAGCGGGTCGTAGGTGGGCAGGATCGCGCCACCGGGGATGCCGAAGATGACCTCCGTACCGACCTCCTCGAGGGAGCGGACGATGCTCGTGGCTCCGTTGACCTCCTCGCGGATCTGCCCGACGGGCGCGGACGACGCCGCGACGACGCTCGGCACCGACGGCTGCGGCGTGGTGCGCGGCGGCGCGGGGACTGGTCCCTTGGCCATGATGACCCTCCTGGTACCTCGGTGGTGGTGCGGCAGAGCGGCAAACAAAAAACCCCTCGACCCGAGGCGGGTGCGAAGGGATGCGCGCAGCGGGACCGGCTCAGCGGTCGGCGGCTGCGCGCCTGTGAAGTACGACGTCCTGCTGCATGCCAGAACTGTAACCCCGCACCCCAAGGTCACCCAACCGGTCTCACATAATGGATTCCCGTCCCGCAGTCTGAACAGCAGCCCTTGACGTCGACGGCTCGAAACGCTCCGGGAGGGTGACAAGGGACAACGTGCACTCCGGGGGCGACCGCTCCACCGGTTGCCGTACTCGATGACGGCCCGCTGCCCGTCCCGCGGAAGGTGCGGTCGAGCACACCCAGGCCGGACATCGGATCCCGCGGCTGCGAACCTAGCCGCCCACGCGCTGAGCAGACCCGGTATACATGACCCATGCGCGCCGTCCACGCCACCGAGGCCGGGGGCCCGGAGGTCCTCACCGTCATCGACCTGCCCGATGAGCCCCCAGGTCCGGGCGAGGTCCGCGTCGAGGTGGCGGCCGCCGGGGTGAACTTCATCGACACCTACCGCCGCGGCGGGGTGTACCCGGTGGAGTTCCCCCACGTCGTCGGTACCGAGGGAGCGGGCACCGTCGTCGAGGTGGGCAACGACGTCACCGAGCTCGCGGTCGGGGACCACGTCGCGTGGGCCGCCGCACCTGGGAGCTACGCGGAGCGGGTGAACGTCCCGGCGCACGAGGCGATCCCCGTCCCGGCCGGGATCGACCTCCACACCGCCGCCGCACTCCCCCTCCAAGGGATGACCGCCCACTACCTCAGCGCCTCGACCTTCCCGGTGTCACCCGGCGACGTCGCGCTCGTCCACGCCGGTGCCGGTGGCGTCGGTCTGCTGCTCACCCAGCTCGTCGTGCGGCGCGGCGGCCGGGTGATCTCGACTGTCGGCAGCGTGGAGAAGGAGCACCTCTCCCGCCAGGCGGGGGCCCAGCACGTCATCCGCTACACCGAGCTCGACGACCTCACGGCCGAGCTGCCGCAGCACGTTCGCGAGCTCACCGACGGCCGGGGCGTCGACGTCGTCTACGACGGCGTGGGCAGGGCGACCTTCGACGCCTCCCTGGGCAGTCTGCGCCCGCGGGGGATGCTCGTCCTGTTCGGCGGGTCCAGCGGGCAGGTGCCGCCCTTCGACCTCCAGCGCCTCAACGGCGCGGGGTCGCTCTTCGTCACCCGTCCGACGCTCGCGCACTACACCGCCGACCGCGCCGAGCTGCTGTGGCGGGCCACTGACCTCTTCCACGCCGTCGCCGACGGGCTGGACGTCCGCATCGGGCAGGAGTTCCCGCTCGCCGAGGCGGCCGCCGCACACGCCGCCCTCGAGGGCCGGCAGACGACCGGCAAGGTCCTCCTCGTCCCCTAGCCTCGCCCCCTCTTACGCCGAGAGCCGGATCCTCCGTGGAGGAATCCGGCTCTCGGCGCGATGCGGGGTGGCTCAGGCGAGGATGGCGCCCGTGCTCGCCGACTGCACGAGCTTGGTGTACTTGCCCAGCACGCCCTTGGTGAACTGCGGGGCGAGCGGCGCCCAGCCCTCGCGGCGCCGTGCCAGCTCCTCCCCGTCGACCAGGAGGTCGAGGGTCTTGCCGGCCACGTCGAGGCGGATCTTGTCACCGTCACGGACGAAGGCGATGGGTCCGGCGTCGACCGCCTCGGGGGCGACGTGCCCGACGCACAGGCCGGTCGTGCCACCGGAGAAGCGGCCGTCGGTGAGCAGGAGGACGTCCTTGCCGAGCCCCGCGCCCTTGATCGCGCCGGTGATGGCGAGCATCTCGCGCATGCCCGGGCCGCCCTTGGGGCCCTCGTAGCGGATGACGACGACGTCGCCGGCCTGGATGGTGCCGTCCTCGAGGGCGTCCATCGCGGCCCGCTCGCGCTCGAAAACGCGGGCGGTGCCCTCGAAGACGTCAGAGTCGAAGCCCGCGGACTTCACGACCGCGCCCTCCGGGGCGAGGGAGCCACCGAGGATGGTGATGCCGCCGGTCGCGTGGATCGGGTTGTCCAGCGCCCGCAGGATCTTGCCGTCCGGGTCCGGCGGGTTGATGCCCGCGAGGTTCTCCGCGACGGTCTTGCCGGTAACGGTGAGACAGTCGCCGTGGAGCAGACCGGCGTCGAGCAGGGCCTTCATGACGACGGGCACGCCGCCGATGCGGTCGATGTCGTTCATGACGTAGCGGCCGAAGGGCTTGAGGTCGCCCAGGTGCGGGACGCGCTCGGCGATGCGGCTGAAGTCGTCGAGCGAGAGGTCGACCTCGGCCTCGTTGGCGATCGCGAGGAGGTGCAGCACGGCGTTCGTCGAGCCGCCGAAGGCCATGACGACGGCGATCGCGTTCTCCAGCGACTTCTTCGTGATGATGTCGCGCGCGGTGATGCCCTGGCGCAGCATCTCCACGACCGCCTCACCGCTGCGGTGGGCGAACATGTCCCGGCGACGGTCGGCCGACGGCGGGGCGGCGGAGCCGGGCAGGGACATGCCCATGGCCTCGGCCACGGAGGCCATGGTGTTGGCGGTGTACATGCCACCGCACGCGCCCTCGCCGGGGCAGATCGCGCGCTCGATGCGGTCGAGGTCGCCCTTGCTCATGAGTCCACGCGAGCACGCGCCGACGGCCTCGAAGGCGTCGATGAGGGTGACGTCCTTCTCGGTGCCGTCCTCGAGCTTGACCCAGCCCGGCATGATCGTGCCGGCGTAGAGGAAGACGGCGGCGAGGTCGAGGCGGGCCGCGGCCATGAGCATGCCCGGCAGCGACTTGTCGCAGCCGGCGAGGAGCACCGAGCCGTCGAGGCGCTCGGCCTGCATGACGGTCTCGACCGAGTCGGCGATGATGTCGCGCGAGACGAGCGAGTAGTGCATGCCCTCATGGCCCATCGAGATACCGTCGGACACCGAGATGGTGCCGAACTGGAGCGGGTAGCCACCGCCGGCGTGCACGCCCTCCTTCGCTCCCTGGGCCAGACGGTCCAGGGAGAGGTTGCAGGGTGTGATCTCGTTCCACGAGCTCGCGATGCCGATCTGGGGCTTGGCGAAGTCGTCGTCGCCCATGCCGACGGCGCGGAGCATGCCTCGCGATGCCGTCGCCTCGATGCCGTCGGTCACCTGACGGCTGCGCGGCTTGATGTCAGTGGCTTCGGTGGTCATGTCCCGAGTCTAAGACTCCGAACCGACACTCTCGGCGCACGTTCGAGCGGCAAGACATGACAGCGGGGCGGCACCCCGGTCGCAGGTGCCGCCCCACAGGGTCACGCCGGTGTCAGTCCGTCCCGCGACGGCGGGCGACGAGCACCCCGCCACCGCCGGCGAGCAGCACCGTGAGGACACCAAGGGCCCAGACGTCGGCACCGGTGCTGGGCAGACGCCCGCTTCCCGGACCGTTCGTCGGGCCCGCCGTCGGGACGACCGTCGGCTCCTCGGAGGTCGGGGCCGTCGTCGGCTCCTCGGTCGGCTCGGAGGTGGTCGGCTCCTCGGTCGGCTCGGGAGTCGTCGGCTCCTCCGTCGGCTCCTCGACGGGCGGCTCGACGAGTGCGCCCTCGGGACCTGCCCAGTACAGCGCGGCCGCGACGTCGTCGAACATCCCGCGCGGGTGGGTGCGGAAGAGCGGGTCGGTGCCGAAGACGAGGGCCCGAGAGCCGTCGTCGGTCACCGCGGAGATGACCGAGGGCTGGCCGGCAGCCTGCTCCGGCCCGCCGGTCCCGTCCTCGTTCGGCAGCCAGTGACCGCTGAGCAGCGGCTCGGCGGTGAAGGTCTGTTCGACCGTCACCTCCTCCCCGAGGTCGGTGAAGTACGCCGGCCCGTAGGTGAACGCGGCGCCCTCGGCCTGGGCGCCGATGACGCCGTCGGCCGTGTCGACGAGCACAACGCCGTTGGCGCGGCCGGGACCGCTCACCGCCGTCGCCTCGAAGAGCCCAAAGGTGTCGGCTGCCCACGTACCGGCTTGCGCGGAGGCGACGACGCCCCGGCCCGACTCGAAGTACTCGTCCAGCTCGAGCGCTGCCCGCGCGGCAGCGTCGTCCGTGCCCAGCCGAAGCGGCGCCCCCAGCCACAGCACGTCGATCTCGTCGAGGTCGACGGTCCCGTCGGCGAGCCCGGCCGGCGTCACACGAACCGGGTCGACGAAGCCGAGGCCGGTGAGGACCAGCTCGTCCTCACCGCCGTAGGCCGCGGACGAGGTGTAGCCGACGCGCAGCGCGGACAAGCCGCGGACGTCGTCGCCGGCGAGCTCGCTCCCGTCGCTGGCGGTGAAGGCGACCCCGAGCAGCTCGCTCACCACCTCCGCCTCCTCCAGCCCGTCTGGGCCGACGACGACGGTGCCGTCACCGACGTCGGCGACGGCCACCCCTGCCGCGAGCAGGAGGTTGACCGCCTGCACCGCCGCGACGCCGTCGAGCGCGAGGCTCACGTACCCGGCATCGGCCGGAAACGAGCCGGTCGGGGGCGCGACGACCAGCGGCGTCGCCGTGACAGGCAGGGCCGGGTCGGTCGTGTCACCGACGCGGTCGACCTCGGCTCCCCACAGACGGCCCAGGCTCCACGCGGAGATGTCATACATGCTGGGCACGCGGTCGGAGATGTCGGAGCCGTCGGAGAGCAGGACGTTGGCCAGGCCACGCAGTGGCTGGTGCATGTCGACGACGAAGGTGCCTGACGGGTACTCCTCGCCGGCGGCCCCGAAGGCGGCATCGGCGGTGCCGACCTCGACACCGTGGGCGAGGAGATGGTCGACGAGAGTTGCGGCATCGGTCGTCCCGGCGGGGATGAGGTAGGCGCGCGGGAAGTCGGTGCCGGTGACGTCGGGCTCGTCCCACTCCTCGGTCCACTCGTCCGGACCGGCGTAGTCGTCCGGGTCGGGGTTCGCCGGGATCTCTCGCAGCGGCTCACCTTCCTGCCCGCGCCGGAAGATCTCCATCTGGTTGCCGAGGATGGCGTCGCGGTTCTCGTCGACGTAGGCGACCGTCGACTCGATGACCTGGCGGCCGACCTCGCGGTTGGTCACCAGGCGCTGGGCGTTCTCCACCAGCTGCTCCTCCACCGTCGCCGCACGGCTCCGGCCGGGGCCGAGCTCGACGGTGTAGGCGATGGAGCCCTGGAACTGGACATACTGCGGGGTGAAGATCGGCGGCCAGCCGTCCCACCCGGACGGGATGTCACGGAACGGGATGATGATCCCGCCGTCCTCGGTCAGCGGGTTCCCTTCGATGTCCGCGGCGACGACGTCCTGCTCGATCCGCAGCGCGGCGGCGTAGGAGTAGGGCATGAGAAGGTCGTGCTCGTAGTTCTCGCCCTGCGGTGGGCCGGTGGGTTCCACCTGCAGGGTGCCGGTGTACCCGTGCAGGTCGATGAAGAAGACCGGCTGCAGGTCCCCGGTGAGGTCGCGGACGGCGCGGGTCTCCGGCGTCGTGTTCGTGATGAAGTCGCGGTTCGCGTCGAGGTTGAGCGCGGTCGCCCGCGTGCCGGCCACGCGTCCGTCGGGATTGTTCGTCACCGTGAAGTACAGGCGGTACCCCTCGGCGAGGGCCAGGGCCTCCTCGTCACCAGCCTCGAGCGCCCCGACGAGCTCGGTGATGTAGGCGAGTGTGGCGTCGGTGCCGTCCCACTCGTTGCCGTGGATGTTGTTGTTGAACCAGATCGGTGTCTTGTAGCCGGCCATGAGCGCGGCGTCGTCCTGGGCGGCATCGGCGTCGTGCTTGATCCGGTCGCGCCACGCGTCCTGCTGGGCACTCTCCGCCGCGGTCTCCGGGGCCGTGATCGTCACGAGGTACAGGTCGCGTTCCTCGGTGGACTGGCCGACGACCTCGGTGGAGACGTACTCGCTGGTCTCCGTGAGGCCGTTGAGGAGCGGCGCGATCTCGTGGAAGGGGATGGCCCCGCGCCAGTAGGACTGGTCCTCCTCGTTGACCGGCGGCTCGGTGAGCGGCTCCTGCCGCGGGTAGGGCACGCCGTCGTCCTCGGCCGCGGCACTCGCCGTCGGGGGCGTGACCACCGCGGTCACCGGGCCGGCGCCCACCGCGGGTACGGTCACCGCCCCCAGCAGCACGGCGGAGACCGCGGCACCGCACCAGACTCGTCGTCGAACCTGCATCGTGTTCCTCTCGTCAACCTTGCAAAAAGCGGGTGATAAGGAGGTGCGCCAGCGGCGGGGGTCGGAGCAACTAGAGCACCTTCGACAGGAACGCCTGGGTGCGGGCGTGCTGTGGTGAGGCCAGGACTTCTGCGGGGATGCCCTCCTCGACGATGAGGCCGTCGTCCATGAAGACGAGCCGGTCCCCCACCTCGCGCGCGAAGCCCATCTCGTGGGTGACGACCATCATCGTCATTCCTTCGGCGGCGAGGAGCTTCATCACGTCGAGGACCTCACCGACGAGCTCGGGGTCGAGCGCGGAGGTCGGCTCGTCGAAAAGCATCATGTCGGGGTTCATCGACAGGGCTCGGGCGATGGCCACGCGCTGCTGCTGGCCACCGGAGAGCTGCGCCGGGTAGGCGTCCCCGCGGTCGGCGAGGCCGACGCGCTCGAGCATCGCGCGGGCCACCTCGGTGGCCTCCTGCTTGCCGCGCTTGAGGACGCGGCGTTGAGCGATGGTGAGGTTGCCCATGACGTCGAGGTGCGGGAAGAGGTTGAACTGCTGGAACACCATCCCGATGCGGGTGCGCACGGCGTCGATGTCGCAGTCCGGGTCGAGGATGTCCTCGCCCTCGATACGCAGCGAGCCGCCGCTCGGTTCCTCGAGCCTGTTCACCGTGCGCAGCAGGGTGGACTTCCCCGAGCCGGATGGGCCGATGACGCAGACGACCTCGCCGTTGTGCACCGCCAGGTCGATGCCCTTGAGCACCTCGTTGTCGCCGAAGCTCTTACGCAGCCCCGTGATCTCGATCGCGGGGGTGGTGCCCGTCATCGTCCCCTCGCCATCCGTCGTTCGAGCACTGCCACGAGCCGGGTCAGCGGGATCGTAATCACCAGGTAGAGCAGGGCGCCCATGACGAGCGGGGTGCCGTTGCCCGTCGTCGTCTGGCCGTCCCGCGCGAAGGTCGTGAGCTCCTTGGTGAGGACCGTGGAGCCCGCGATGAACAGCAGCGAGGTGTCCTTGAGAAGGAGCACGAACTCGTTGGTCAGCGGCGGGATGATGATGCGGAAGCCCTGCGGCAGGATGATTCTCACCATCGTCTCAGCCGGCGACATGCCGAGCGATCGAGCCGCCTCGCTCTGCCCCTTGGGCACGGCCTGGATACCGGATCGGATCACCTCGGCCATGTAGGCGGAGGCGACGAAGATGAGCCCGACGAGCCCGGCCCCGACGTTGCCGCCGGGGATCCGGAAGCCGAAGGCGATCGGCACGACGTACGCCATCACGAAGATCGTCAAGAGCGCCGGCAGCCCGCGGAACAGCTCGATCCAGGCGGTGGCGAACCACCGGTAGGGGCCGACGCTGGACAGCTTCATGAGGGCGAAGACGATCCCGAGCACCAGGCCGCCGGCGAAGGAGATCAGCGTGAAGAGGAGGGTGTTCTTCAGGGCGATCGTGACGATCTCGGGGAACTGGTCCCGGGCGATGTCGAGGCGGAAGAACTGGTTGGAGATCCGCTCCCAGTCGGCCAGCAGCGCGATGGCCGCGAGGGCGGCGAAGAACAGGACGTACATCCCTGTCCGGGTCAGCCGCCGGCGTGTGGTGAGGCGCATGGGCTAGCGGCGCTCGACGGCGAAGTAGGAGTCGTAGATCTCCTGGTAGGTGCCGTCGTCACGCAGGCCCTGGAGCGAGGAGTTGATTGCGTCGACGAGCTCGGTGGAGGCGTCCTTGGCCATGGCGTAGCCGTACTGCTCGTCGGTCGAGTACTCCTCGACGATGACGTAGCTCGGGTCTGCCTCGGCGTTCTCGATGTTGACCGGCAGGTCTTGGAGGATCGCGTCGATCTGGCCCGCCTGGATGGCCGACCACAGCTCGGCGTTCCCCGGGTACTCCACGAGCGTGGCGCCCTCGGCGTTCTCCTCGGCGTAGGACAGGCCCGTCGTGCCGGCCTGGACGCCGACGTTCTTGTCCGCGAGGTCGGCGATGGACTCGATGCCGGAGTCCGGCGCCACGAGCAGCGACTGGAGGGAGTCGTAGTAGGGCTCGGAGAAGGTGAGGTTCTCCTGGCGCTCCTCCGTGATGGTGATTGCGGAGGCGCCGACGTCGCACTGCCCGGAGACGAAGGTGGTCCCGGACTGGAGCGCCTCGAAGCTGACGTTCTCGACGGCGAGGTCGAGCTCGAGGTCGTCGGCAATGGCCTGGAGGAGATCGATGTCGAACCCGCTGTACCCGCTGGGCGCCTCCGCGTCCTCGAGCTCGAAGGGCGGGTAGGGGACGTTGGAGCAGGCGGTGAGCGTGCCTTCGTCGACCAGCCCGAGGCCGGCACTCTCACCGCTCTCGCCCTCGTCGCCGCCGCAGGCGGACACGAGCAGGAGCGCCGCGGCTGCCGTCGCAGCGAGCGCGGAGCGCCGGGCCAGAGGAGAAGAGTTCATTGTCCGTTGTCCTTCTGCTGGGTGAGAGACGGCTGGCGTCATGCTACGCGGTCCCACGTTACCGGCGTGTCACATGGCTGCCTCGTTGGAACTGGTCTTGAAACGCGGACTTCTCACGGCTCTCCTGCTTACCATCGTGATGGATCGCACCGAGGCGAGGAGGCGTGGATGAGCACCGCGGACACCATCGCAGCCGAGACGTCCGTGATCGCCCAGACCTACGCGCCGCTGCCGGTCGTGCTGAGCGAGGGACGCGGCGTGTGGGTACGGGACGTCGAGGGCCGCGAGTACCTCGACGCTCTCGCCGGGTACTCCGCCCTCAACTTCGGACACTCCCACCCGGCCCTGCTCGCGGCGGCCGAGGAGCAGCTGCACCGCCTCACCCTCACCAGCCGCGCCTTCCACAACGACCGTCTGGCCGGCTTCGCCACCCGCCTGGCACGGCTGTGCGGCAAGGAGCGGGTGCTGCCGATGAACACCGGGGCCGAGGCGGTGGAGACCGCCATCAAGGTGGCCCGGAAGTGGGCGTACACGAGGCGCGGGATGCCGGACGGGCGAGCGCGGATCATCGTCGCCGAGGGGAACTTCCACGGCCGGACGACGACGATCGTCGGCTTCTCGAGTGACCCGGCCGCGCGTGCGGGTTTCGGACCGTACGACGGCGGCTTCGACCCCGTCCCCTTCGGTGACGCTGCAGCGCTGGAGGCCGCCGTCACACCGACCACGACAGCGGTCCTCCTCGAACCCATCCAGGGCGAGGCCGGTGTCCTCCTGCCGCCGCACGGGTACCTCGCCGCGGTGCGGGAGATCTGCAACCGTCACGGCCTGCTCCTTCTCGCCGACGAGGTGCAGAGCGGGCTGGGGCGCACGGGCCACACCTTCGCGTGCGAGTCCGAGGGGGTCGTGCCCGACGTCTACATCCTGGGGAAGGCACTCGGGGGCGGGGTCCTTCCCGTCTCCGCCGTCGTCGCCGACCACGCCATCCTCGGCGTCCTCGGTGTCGGGGAGCACGGTTCCACCTTCGGGGGCAACCCGCTCGCCTGCGCCGTCGGGGAAGCCGTCGTCGAGCTCCTCGAGCCGGGGGACCTGCAGGAGCACGTCCGCCGCCTCGAGCCCGTCCTCGAGGAGGGCCTGGCCCGGCTCCACGCCCTTGGGATCGTGCGCCACCGGGTCCGCGGGCTGTGGGCCGGCATCGACCTCGATCCGCGCGTGGCCAGCGGGAGGAGGCTGTGCGAGGAGCTGCAGCACCACGGGGTCCTCGCCAAGGACACGCACGGCGCGACGATCCGGTTGGCTCCTCCCCTCGTGGTGACCGAGGAGGAGCTTGTGTGGATGATGGAGCGCCTGGAGGCGGCGTTGATGGTGGTGCGTGGGTGAGTGTTGGGTGGTGAAACACGTAAGGGCCGCACCTGAGGTGCGGCCCTTACGGGAATGGGTGTTCGGCGGTGTCCTACTCTCCCACGTAGTCTCCCACGCAGTACCATCGGCGCTGAGGGGCTTAGCTTCCGGGTTCGGAATGGGACCGGGCGTTTCCCCCTCGCT
>NZ_JAMBNZ010000089.1 GCF_023715365.1 Georgenia satyanarayanai | reverse complement strand
ACCTCGGCTTCCCCGCGGGGCGGCTTCTTGTCGACGCGATAGAGCACGCTCGCGCCTTCGCGCCAGATCGGGGTCAGCCCCTCGGCGAGCCTTGGGTCGAAGGGCGGCGGCTGGATCAACCAGACATAGTCGAACGCGTCGCGCGGGAACTGCGCCATCGCCATGCCGATCGTCCGCCACCATTGCCCGCGGCAGAGGAGCCCGGTGACGATCTCGGACGGGTCGTGCGCGAAGCGCTGCGCCGGGCGGTAACGCGCGGTCAGCAACTGCCCTCCCGCCATCGACCATTGGTCGTTGGTATAGGCCAGCCGGCGCTCCAGCGCGATCGCCGGGACGTGTTCGAGCCGCGAATAGGCCCAATCGTCGGCGCAGCGCGGACGCCCGACGAAGCTGACCAGCCGTGCGCCGATCGGCACGTGATCGAGCGCGGCCAGGGTTCGATCATAGCTTTCGGCATAGCGCC
>NZ_JAMBNZ010000088.1 GCF_023715365.1 Georgenia satyanarayanai | reverse complement strand
CCATGCCGAGGTAGCGGTTGTTCAGCGAAATGATCTTCACGGGCGTGTCGTACTGCAGGCAGGTCGACAGTTCCTGGATGCACATCTGGATCGAGCCTTCGCCCGTGATGCACAGCACGTCGTCGTCCGGATGGGCCATCTTGACGCCCATCGCCGCCGGCAGGCCGAAGCCCATCGTGCCGAGGCCGCCGGAGTTGATCCAGCGACGCGGCTTGTTGAAACGGTAGAACTGCGCGGCCCACATCTGGTGCTGGCCGACGTCCGAGCACACGAACGCATTGCCGTCCGTCAGCTCCCACGCCTTCTCGACCACGTACTGCGGCTTGATGATCTCACTTTCGCGGTCGTACTTCAGGCAGTCCTTCGCGCGCCAGCCTTCGATGTCCTTCCACCATTGCGAGAGCGCTTCGGTGTCGGGGCCATGCTCGGCCGTCTGCAACTGCTCGATCAGCTCCTTCAGCAC
>NZ_JAMBNZ010000087.1 GCF_023715365.1 Georgenia satyanarayanai | reverse complement strand
ACCGAGGATCGTCGCGACCGACGCGGCGAGACCACCGAACGCGACCGAGACGAGCCATCGCGGGTACAGCCGCGGCATCCGCTGGATGCGCCGCAACTGCTTCGTCGCCTCGTCGAGATCCATGCCGCCCGCGACGAGGCGCTCGACGAACTGGTGCACGGCCGTCAGCCGGGAGAAGTCACGCGTCGACGAACGGGCGACGCGCAGCATCGTCAGCGGCGGATGGCCCGGATGCGGTGACGGCGTCTGCAGCAGCAGCGCCTGGTTCGTGATGTCGACCTCGAGGCGGCGCAGCCCCGCCGATGCGGCGACGGCGACGACGCTCGACTCGACGTCACGCGTGCTCGCCCCGCAGCGCAGCAACAACTCCCCCACGCGCACGGCGATGTCGAGCGCCTTGTACTGGGCCGAGTCGTCGCTGACTCCCGCGAGGACGTTCGGGTCGCGGTAGGGAGTGTTCTTC
>NZ_JAMBNZ010000086.1 GCF_023715365.1 Georgenia satyanarayanai | reverse complement strand
AGCCTGGACCGGCCCAAGCTCGCCGAAGCCCTGGCCGCCGCCATGGCGAAGGAAGGCCGGCGGCCGGAGCTGCTGGTGCAGGTGAACACCGGGGAGGAGCCGCAGAAATCCGGCATCGCCCGCGCCGAGGCGGGGAATTTCCTGCGCGCCTGCCAGGAGAAGTACGGCCTCTCCATCTCCGGCCTGATGTGCATCCCGCCCGCCGGCGAGGACCCGGTGCCGCATTTCGCCTTCCTGGCGGAACTGGCGGCCCGGCACGGGCTGAAGCGCCTGTCGATGGGCATGAGCGGCGATTTCCCGCTGGCCATCGCCCAGGGTGCCACCCATGTGCGGGTGGGGACCGCGATCTTCGGCCACCGGCCCTATCCCGCCGCCTGACCACCGCAGCGCCACCTTTCCTGCCCCCGCCCAGGGGACATGCAGGGGGGCACGCGAATGGCGAGGCCGTCGCGCCGCATTCGCC
>NZ_JAMBNZ010000085.1 GCF_023715365.1 Georgenia satyanarayanai | reverse complement strand
CGATAGACCAACAAAGCGACGAAATAGTAAATCTCTTGCCAGTTGTTTTTCCATGGCTGGGTCGGATAGGTTATAGAGTTTTTGTAGTAGTAAGATTTTAAACATGATGACAGGGTTAAAGGCACTTTCGCCACGATCACTGCTATGAACGTGGCGTAAGGTTTGCTCGATAGTTTGCCAGTTGATTAGGTTATGTAGTTCATCTAATTCTTTGATGGCTTTGTGAGCGTTAATGAGACTGTCTGCTAGGGAGAGTTGCCCTGTTTGTTTCCATGCCATATTGGTATCTTTCGCTATCTGGTTAATTTTACTTTATTATATCAATTTTACAAACTTTTGTTTATTTGTTCGTGCAAAGGTTTCTAATTTATCTCTCCTCAAATATTTTGGAAAACGCCATGCGATTAATGCAACCCTTCCATACGTTGACGAATCAAATTTTTGACTATGTCAATCTTCCTCATAG
>NZ_JAMBNZ010000084.1 GCF_023715365.1 Georgenia satyanarayanai | reverse complement strand
GCATCTATCTGTGGCTGCTGAATACGGTCGGCATCACCGGCTTCATCGCGTGGCTCGGCATCGCGGTCTGCCATTACCGGTTCCGCAAGGGATTCCTGAAGCAGGGCTATCGGCTCGACCAGCTGCCGTATCGCGCGAAATGGTTTCCGTTCGGGCCGTTGTTCGCGATCGCGATCTGCATCGTGATTTCGCTGGGCCAGGATTACCAGGCATTCTTCGCGGCGCACATCGACTGGATGGAAGTGCTGTCGATCTATGTGTGGATTCCGCTGTTCGTCGCGATCTGGTGGGCGTATCGCCGCGCGCGCAAGAGCCGGCTCGTGCGCTACGAAGAGATGGACATCGGGCCGTGGCTCACGCGCTCGGTCGAGGCCGTCGACGCGGCGGCCTCGCAGCACGGGCAGCCGCGCTGATCGCCGGCGGGCGACGGCGAGGCGACGGGAGCCGGTGCGAATCGCATGGCCTC
>NZ_JAMBNZ010000083.1 GCF_023715365.1 Georgenia satyanarayanai | reverse complement strand
CCCACAGCCGCAATCGCGCATCGAGCCGATCCGTCCACTGTGCAATCTCCGGCGCCGCGAGCCACTGCCCGCGCGCCACCTCATCCTTGTCGATGCCCACTAGCCCGATGGCCACGCGCTGACCGGCCGTCGCGCGCTCCGCCGCGGCGTTCTGCGCATGCAGGCTGCGCACGCGCCCTCGCCGCGGCGCCTGGCCTGGCGCAGGCGGCAACAACACGAGCTCATCGCCGATGACGACCGCCCCCGCATGCGCGGTCCCCGTGCAGACCGTCCCCACGCCCGCGAGGCTGAACACCCGGTCCACCGCGAGCCGGAACCCCAACCCCGCGACCTCGCGCGCCGGCAGCTCACGCGCCTTGGCGAGGAGATGCTCACGCAACGCCCGCACGCCCTCGCCCGCCGTGGCGGCGACCTCGAAGATCGGCGCCTCCACCAGCGGCGTTCCCGCCACCAATGCGCGAATCTC
>NZ_JAMBNZ010000082.1 GCF_023715365.1 Georgenia satyanarayanai | reverse complement strand
CCTCCCGCAGTTCCCGCGCCGCGGCGATGGCCAGGCCATGGGCGGTGCGGGGCGTGGCGCGGCGTTCCAGGGCCTGCCGGGTCGGGGCGGCGAGGGGGGTGAGGGCGGGGGTTCGCCGGTCCGCCGGGTCCAGCCTGCCGCCCGGGAAGACCAGCACGCCGGGCATGAAGCGGTGGGCACGGCTGCGCAGGCCCATCAGTACTTCCACCCCCTGCCGGGACTGCCGCCAGAGGATGAGGGAGGCGGCATCGGCGGGGCGCGCGGCGGCGTCCTTGTTGCGTTCGGGGCCGGTTCTGTCCTGGACGATCATGGGTCCAGCTTGGCACCGGCATGGCGGGAAGGAAATGCGGCGTCGGGCGCGCATGGCGGGTCCTTTCCGGCCGTCCGGCGAGTTGCGAACGTCTCTCAAACCATTGCGCGTGCTTGACAAACGGCAGTCCGGCTCGCATCTGGGCCATACCGGACCC
>NZ_JAMBNZ010000081.1 GCF_023715365.1 Georgenia satyanarayanai | reverse complement strand
ACTAAGCCAATGATGTTAAATAGCAAAATTGCTATGGCGTACTGTTTCCAGTTCATCTCATCACTGAGTTTGCCGTGATTGTCCACGCCTAACATCCCAAAACGGGAAAACCAGCGTTGTTCATTGGCAGATAAAGGGGCTTGCATCCGCTTCACCATAAATCCTGCTAACGGATAGGCAAGCATAAATAATACCGCAAGGTATAAAAGGACTTGAATGAAGGCAGAGGAAGTCATTAAAACTCCTCCGTTTTGATAAGGACGTACACCAGATAGAAAAATAACCCGAGTGCCATCAACCCTGCTAACGCTTGCATAGCCAACTCCTTGATAGATTAAGCATAAAATTTGTCAATGCTTATTATTACCAAGAAGCTTGTAAATTTGTCGTTAATTGTTAAAGTGCAGATATAAAGAAAGTGTAAAGATAGGGTTTTTAGTTTGCAGATTAGTCTTTACAATTTAATAA
>NZ_JAMBNZ010000080.1 GCF_023715365.1 Georgenia satyanarayanai | reverse complement strand
ATCCGGCACTGATCGAGCGGCTCAACGCTGCGACGGCCGCGCAGCTCGCGGCATGTGCCGCCCTGCTCGAGCAGCGGCGGCTGGCCGGACGGGTGCGCCACTGTCATGGCGATCTGCATCTGGCGAACATCGTTCTGCTCGACGGCAAGCCGGTTCTGTTCGACTGCCTGGAGTTCGACGAGGCGCTGGCCTGCACCGACGTCTATTACGATCTGGCTTTCCTGGTCATGGACCTGATTCATCGCGGCCTGCCGGATCTGGCGCGGCTGTTCTTGCAGGCCTATGGCGACCTCGAGGCGGACGATGCCGGTCAGGCCCTGCTGCCGCTGTTCATCGCGGTCCGGGCGACCATCCGGGCGAAGGTCGCTGGCTTCAACGCCCGGGTTCTGGAAGGGGAGGCCCGGGCGGAGAAGATTCGTTCGGCCAGGGCCTATCTCGAGCTGGCACTCAAGGCCCTCGAGCCGGTGC
>NZ_JAMBNZ010000008.1 GCF_023715365.1 Georgenia satyanarayanai | reverse complement strand
ATGCCCGTGGCGGTGGTCGTGACTTCGGTCCGCGCCGTGATGGCGATGCCCGTGGCGGTGGTCGTGACTTCGGTCCGCGCCGTGATGGCGATGCCCGTGGCGGTGGTCGTGACTTCGGTCCGCGC
Source organism: Georgenia satyanarayanai (assembly GCF_023715365.1). Lineage (GTDB taxonomy): Bacteria > Actinomycetota > Actinomycetes > Actinomycetales > Actinomycetaceae > Oceanitalea > Oceanitalea satyanarayanai_B. The sequence goes on along the minus strand of NZ_JAMBNZ010000008.1, from coordinate 193,195 downwards.
CGTGATGGCGATGCCCGTGGCGGTGGTCGTGACTTCGGTCCGCGCCGTGATGGCGATGCCCGTGGCGGTGGCCGTGACTTTGGTGCGAGCCGTGGCGGAGACACCCGTGGCGGTCGTGACTTCGGTCCGCGTCGTGATGGTGACACCCGTGGCGGTCGTGACTTTGGTGCGAGCCGTGGTGGTGACACCCGTGGTGGCCGTGACTTCGGTGCGAGCCGTGGCGGCGACGAGCGTCGTGGTCCCCGGGACTCCGGCCCTCGGGGCGAGGACCGTCGTTCCGGCGGCTCCGACGAGCGCCGTGGCGAGTGGAGCTCCCGCCCGCACCGTGGGAGCGAGCAGCCCTCCGGTGGGCGAGAGGGCCGGGGCTTCCGGCCCCGCGGTGACGACGACCGTCGCGGTGGGCCGCGTCGCGACGCACGTCGCGACGACCCGCGCGCTCCCCGACGCTTCAGCAAGGAGGGTGGCGACGCAGCGGCCAATGCGCGAAGCGGCCGCCCCAGCCGCCCCGGTGAGCTCGACCCGCGCCGCGTCGAGCGCGAGCCGGAGCCGATCATCGATGAGGACGTCACGCCCGACATGCTGGACCGCGCCGCGCGCGCCCGGCTGCGGACGCTGACGAAGTCGAACGCCGACCACGTCGCCTCCCACCTCATCATGGCCGGCAGGCTCGTCGACACCGAGCCGGAGCTTGCCTACGAGCACGCCCGCACCGCTGTGCGCAGCGCTGGGCGCGTCGACGTCGTCCGCGAGGCTCTCGCGCTCACCGCCTACGCCACCGGCCGGTACGCGGAGGCACTGCGTGAGGTCCGCACCGTGCGCCGCCTGAGTGGCATGGACGCCCACCCGGCGATCGAGGCGGACTGCGAGCGTGGCCTGGGCCGCCCGGAGCGGGCGCTCAGCGTCATCGCAGAGGCCAAGGGCCGGACGCTGCCCGTTGCCGAGGCCGTCGAGCTCACCCTCGTCGAGAGCGGCGCCCGCGCCGACCTCGGTGAGCACGAAGCCGCGCTGCTCGTCGTGGAGCGACTGCTCCCGGCGGTCAAGGACGCCGAGCCCAAGCGCCGGCTGCAGCTCGTGCGCGCCGACCGTCTCGAGACGCTCGGTCGTCACGAGGAGGCAGCCGCTGTCCGAGAGGCCGCGGGAGAGATGCAGCTCGAGGACGAGGAGCTCGTCGTGGTCGACCTCCTCGGGGACGAGGACGAGGACGACGCGCCGGATCACCCGGTGGCGACGCAGCCCGAGCCCGAGGACGGCACCGAGACGGACGCAGCCGCTGAGGCTGAGGTCGAGCCGGAGGCGGAGCCCGAGGTTGCTTCCGAGCCTGAGGATGAGGCCGTCGTTGAGGCAGAGCTGGAGCCGGAGGCGGAGGCCACTGTTGAGGCCGAGCTGGAGGCCGAGGTCGAGATCGAGCCGGAGGTGGAGCCCGAGTCCGACCCCGAGCCCGAGGCCGCGGTGGAGGCCGAGGCCGAGCCCGAGCCCGAGGTCGAGGCCGAGGCCGAGCCCGAGCCGGACGCGGAGCCCGAGCAGGAGGACGACGCCGACGAGCCCGAGCAGGTCCAGCTCGACCTGTTCGCCGACACCGAGGAGGAGCGCCCGTGACGGCAACTCTCACCGGGTCCGCCGTACCCGCCGACACCTACGACGTCGCCCTGTACGACCTCGACGGGGTCGTCTACCTGGGTGACGAGCCCGTCAACCACGCGCCGGCCGCCATCCAGGCGGCCGCCGCGCGGGGCTTGCGTCCGCTGTACGTCACGAACAACTCCTCCCGGGAACCGGAGGACATCGCCGCGCAGATCACCGGCTTCGGCATCCCCTGCGTGCCGCAGGAGATCGTCACCTCCGCCCAGTCGGTGGCTCTCCTGCTGCAGGAAGAGCTCGAGCCCGGCGCCCGGGTGCTCCCGGTCGGTGGCAAGGGCCTGCGCACCGCGCTGAGCGCGGCGGGCTTCGAGCTCGTCACGAGCGCCGCGGACGCCCCGGCGGCAGTGGTCCAGGGCTTCGCCCCCGACCTGGGGTGGCATGACCTCGCCGAGGCCGCCTACGCCGTCCGCGCCGGAGCCCGACACGTGGCCACGAACCTTGACGGCTCCATCCCCAAGGAGCGCGGCGTGGCACCCGGGAACGGTGCGCTCGTGCGCGCCGTCGTCGAGGCGACGGGCATCAAGCCCCTCGCGTCCGGCAAGCCGCTCCCGGCGATCTACCACCAGGCCGCCGACCGGCTCGGGGCCTCGACGCCGATCGCCGTCGGCGACCGCCTGGACACCGACCTCGAGGGCGCACGGGCCGCCGGCATGCCCGGCCTCCTCGTCCTCACCGGTGTGACCACCGCGCGCGACACCGTCCTCGCCCCGGCGCACCAGCGCCCCTCCCTCCTCGCCATCGACCTGCGCGGGCTGTTCGTCCAGCACCCCTCGCCGGTCGAGGTCGAGGACGGCTGGTGGGGCTCCGGTGCCGCCCTCGCACGCGTGCACGACGGCGCACTCGAGCTCCTCGACGACCCCACCGGCCCGCTCGGCCCCTCCGACACGCAGCGGCTGGGCGGCAGCACCCGCGCACGCGTCAGCCTCGACGGCTGGCGAGCACTGTGCGTCGCCGCGTGGGACGCCGCTGACCGCAGCGCCCCGCTCGCGCCGGAGGCCGTCCCGGCCCTGGTGGTCGGCTGACCCCGGTTCCCGTGTCACGGCCGACCACCCAGGGGGGCACCGGACGCCGCGCCGAGATCGGCGCGGGCGTCCGGGCCTCCCTGGCGGCCGGGCTGGGCATGTACCCGCTCGGCGTGGCCTTCGGCCTCCTCGTCGTCCAGGCCGGGCTGCCGTGGTGGCTCGCCCCCGCGCTGTCCGTCGCGGCCTTCGCCGGCTCCCTCGAGCTCCTCCTCGTCGGGATGATCAGCGGGGGAGCCTCGATCGCGGCGATCGCCGTCACCACCCTCGTCGTCAACTTCCGGCACGTCTTCTACGCCTTCTCCTTCCCCCTGCGCGTCGTGCGCCACCCGGTGGCCCGCGCCTACTCGGTCTACGCCCTCATCGACGAGGCCTACGCGATGACCGCCGTGCGCCCCCGCGGCTGGACGGCGTGGCGGCTGGTTTCCATGCAGGTGTGCTTCCAGGCCTACTGGGTGGGCGGCGGCCTCACCGGCGTCGCGGTCGCCTCCCTCCTGCCCGGACCGGTCCAGGGCCTGGAGTTCGCGCTGTGCGCCCTGTTCATCACGCTCACCCTCGACGCGGCTCGCAGCCGCCGGGAGGTCCCGTCGCTGCTGCTCGCCGGGCTCGCCTTCACCTGCGCCGTCGTCGTCGCCCCCGACTCCGTCCTCCTCCTCGGACTCGTCCTGCTCGTCGGTCTCCTCCTCGGCCGGTACGCCCTCACGAGAGGAGGCTCACGTGGTTGAGCCGGGCTACGTCGTCGCCGTCCTCGCGACCGTCTTCGTCATCACCCTCGCGCTGCGCGCGGTGCCCTTCGCGATCCTCGAGCCGCTGCGCGACTCGCGTCTCGTCACGACGATGGCGGCCTGGATGCCCGCCGGCATCCTCGCCGTGCTCGCCGCCGCGACCTTCCGCTCCTCCGCCACCGGCGGGCACCTGCTCCACGCCGCGCTGGCCGCCGCCGTCACCGTCGCCGTCCACCTCACCGGCGGGCGCCGCACCCTGCTGAGCGTCGGCGCCGGCACCCTGACCTACGTCCTGCTCGTCAACCTCACCTGAGGGCGGCGCCGCCGGTCCGGGCCGCCACGGCGGTACATTGGCGGGGGAGCGGACCCTGCAGGACGGACGTGAGAAGGAGACCCATGCCGGACGTGACGCCAGCGCCAGCCCCTCGGCCCGCGCCGCCGCGCCCCGGCCCCACGGCACCCCAGCCGGTCCCCGAGCTCGCGCAGCTCGAGACCCTCGCGGAGCGTCCCCTGGGCGAGCACGTCACCGTCCTCGACGCCGTCCACCGCGCCCTGACGGCCCAGCTGTCCGCGGCCGAGTCCTGACGTGGCGCGCCTCGTCAGGGTGGACGCCGAGCTCGTCCGCCGCGGGATGGCTCGTTCGCGCCAGCACGCCGCCGAGCTCATCGCAGAGGGCCACGTCCTCCTCGACGGCGTCGCCGTCACCAAGGCCGCCCGGCAGGTCGACCCCGCCCAGGCGCTGCGCGTCGTCGCCCCGCCCACCGACGACTACGCCTCCCGTGGCGCGCACAAGCTCGCCGGCGCCCTCGACGCCCTCGGTGACCAGGCCCCCACGGTCGCCGGCCGCCGCGCGCTCGACGCCGGTGCCTCCACCGGTGGCTTCACCGACGTGCTGCTGCGCCGCGGGGCCGAGCACGTCGTCGCCGTCGACGTCGGCTACGGGCAGCTCGTCTGGTCCCTCCAGCAGGACCCCCGGGTCACCGTCCTGGACCGCACGAACGTCCGCACCCTCGACCCCGCCGCCGTCGCCCCGGCGCCCGGGCTCGTCGTCGGGGACCTGTCCTTCATCTCCCTCACCCTCGTGCTGCCCGCCCTCGCCGGCGCGGCCGTGCCGGACGCCGACTTCCTTCTCATGGTCAAGCCGCAGTTCGAGGTCGGCAAGGAGCGCCTGGGCAAGGGCGGTGTCGTGCGCGACCCCGCCCTGCACGCCGAGTCCGTGCGGACCGTCGCCGATGCCGCCGCGGCGCTGGGCCTGGGGACCTATGCCGTCGTACCCAGCCCGCTGCCCGGTCCCAGCGGGAACGTCGAGTACTTCATAGGCTTGCGCCGTGACCCGAGCCGTGTCCACCCACCCGAGGAGCTCGACGCCGTGATCGCTGCCGCCATCGACCAGCGCCCGGCGGTGGCACCGTGAGCCGCCGGGTCCTCCTCGTCAGCCACGAGTGGCGCGAGCAGGCGGTCACCGCGGCCGCCCAGGCGGAGGCGGGGCTGCGCGAGCTCGGCATCGAACCGGTCCGCGAGCTCGACGACGACCCCTCCCACGACCCCGAGCTCGTCCTCGTCCTCGGCGGTGACGGCACCCTGCTGCGCGCCGCCGAGCTCGTCCGCGGCCGCGACGTCCCGCTCATCGGCGTCAACCTCGGGCACGTCGGCTTCCTCGCCGAGGCCGACCCGGACAGCCTCGGGGAGGTGGTCCAGCGCATCGCCGACCGCGACTACACCGTCGAGGAGCGGATGACGATCGACGTCGAGGTCCAGACCCCGACGGGCGTGGTCCACAGCGGCTGGGCCATCAACGAGGCGACCATCGAGAAGGTCGACCGCTCCGGGGTCATCGAGCTCGCCCTCGGCGTCGACGGCCGCGGCCTGTCCTCCTTCGGCTGCGACGGCATCGTCATCGCCACCCCCACCGGCTCCACCGCCTACGCCTTCTCCGGCGGCGGGCCGGTCGTGTGGCCCGACGTCGAGGCGCTCCTCGTCGTCCCCATCGCCGCCCACGCGCTCTTCGCCCGCCCGCTCGTCGCCGGGCCCTCCTCGGTGCTCGCCGTCGAGGTGCTGGACCGCAACCTCTCCGGCGGCGACGTGTGGTGCGACGGGCGGCGCCAGCTGCCCGCGCCCGTCGGCTCCCACATCGACGTGCGGCGCGGCACCGAGCCGGTGCGGCTGGCACGCATCGAGCCGACGCCCTTCTCCGGGCGGCTGGTGGCGAAGTTCGCGCTCCCCGTCACCGGGTGGCGCGGGGGGAGGAAGGACCCGTGATCGAGGAGATCCGGATCGAGAACCTCGGTGTCATCGCGTCGGCCACGCTCGGGCTCGGTCCGGGGTTCACCGTCATCACCGGTGAGACCGGTGCCGGCAAGACCATGGTCCTCACCGGGCTCGACCTCCTGCTCGGCGGACGGGGCGACTCCGCGATGGTTCGCAGCGGTGCCGAGCGCGCCGTCGTCGAGGGCACGTTCGTCGTCGGGGACGACGTCGCCGCGCGCGTCACCGACGCCGGCGGCTCCCTCGACGACGACGCCCTTCTCCTCTCGCGGGCGGTGCCCGCACAGGGCCGCTCCCGGTCCTTCGCCGGCGGGCGCAGCGTCCCGCAGGCCTTCCTCGGTGAGCTCGCCGCCGACCTCGTCACCGTCCACGGCCAGTCCGACCAGCTGCGCCTGCGCTCACCCGCCCGTCAGCGGGCGCTCCTCGACGCCTTCGCCGGCGTCTCCGCCCTGCTCGGGGAGTACCGCGCCACGTGGCAGCGGCTCACCGAGGCGCAGGCGCGCCTGGAGGAGTGGCAGGCCCGGGCCGACGAGCGGGCCGGGGAGGCCGTGCGCCTGCGGACCAACCTCGAGCTCCTCGAGACCCTCGACCCCCAGCCCGGTGAGGACGACGCCCTGCGCGCGGAGGCCGAGCGGCTCGGCAACGTCGAGGAGCTGCGGTTGGCCGCCGGCCGCGCCCACGCCGCCCTCCTCGGAGCCGGGGAGGGCGCCGAGCAGGACGCCACCGTCCTTGTCGACGACGCTCGCCGCGCCCTCGACGTCAGCGACCCCGAGCTCGCGGCGCTCTCCACCCGGCTCGCCGAGGTCTCCTACCTCCTGTCCGACGTCGGCACCGAGCTGTCCGGTTTCCTCTCCTCCCTCGAGGCGGACCCCGACCGCCTCCAGACCGTCCACGAGCGCCGCGCCGCCCTACGGGACGCGGCGCTGCGCCTGGGCCTGGAGAGCACCGACGAGCTGGGCGAGTGGTCACGGGCCGCCGCGGCCCGGCTGGCGGAGATCGACGGCCCCCAGGACGGCGGCGCCGCGCTTCGCGAGGAGCTCACCGAGCTCACCGCCACCCTCGGCGAGCTCGCCGAGCGGCTCAGCGCCGCCCGCACCGACGCCGGCTCCCGGCTCTCCGAGGTGGTCGACGCGGAGCTCGCCGGCCTGGCGATGCCCGGCGCCCACCTCGAGGTGCGCCTCGAGCCGCTGCCCGAGCCCGGCCCGTGGGGCGCGGAGAACGTGGGCCTCCTGCTGCAGCCGCGGCCGGACTCACCGCCCCGCCCGCTCGGAGACGGCGCCTCCGGTGGTGAGCTGTCGCGCGTCATGCTCGCCCTCGAGGTCGCCGTCGCCACGCCGGACGGGGACGCGGCCGTGCGCCCCACCTTCGTCTTCGACGAGGTCGACGCCGGCGTGGGCGGCCGGGCTGCCATCGAGGTCGGCCGCCGGCTCGCCGGCCTGGCCCGCGTGGCGCAGGTCGTCGTCGTCACCCACCTTCCCCAGGTGGCCGCCTTCGCCGACACCCACCTGCTCGTGAGCAAATCCACGGGCGAGACAACGATCACCGACGTGCGCGAGATCACCGGGCCCGAGCGGGAGCAGGAGCTGGCGCGCATGCTGTCCGGGCAGGAGAACTCCGACGTGGCTCGCCGCCACGCCGCAGAGCTGCTCGACCGTGCCGTCGTGGCACGATGACTCGCGTGAGTCCCCTCTTCCGTCGCCGCACGCCTCCCGACACCGGGCCCGGTGTCACCGGTCCCGTGCGTGTGGACCCGCGCACGAAGAACCTCACCAAGCGCCTGCAGCCCGGTGACGTGGCCGTCATCGACCACCTCGACCTGGACCGTGTCTCGGCAGAGGCGCTCGTCGCCTGCCGCCCGGCCGCGGTGCTCAACGCCGCCAAGTCCACCTCCGGGCGCTACCCCAACCTCGGCCCGGAGATCATCGTCGCGGAGGGCATCCCGCTCGTCGACGACCTCGGCGGCTCGGTGATGGCGCTGCGTGAGGGACGGCCCGTGCGCGTGGACGGCAGCGCCGTCTACTCCGGCGACGTGCTCGTGGCCGAGGGCACCGAGCAGACCGAGGAGAGCGTCGCCGCGGCCATGGCAGAGGCCCGGGAGGGACTGTCCGTCCAGCTCGAGGCCTTCGCCGGGAACACGATGGACTTCCTCAACCGGGAGCGCGACCTCCTCCTCGACGGCGTCGGCGTGCCCGAGGTGCACACGGCCATCGAGGGCCGCCACGTCCTCATCGTCGTGCGCGGCTACCACTACAAGGAGGACCTGGCGATGCTGCGGTCCTACGTCCGCGAGTACCGCCCCGTCCTCATCGGCGTCGACGGCGGCGCGGACGCGATCATCGAGGCGGGGCTCACGCCGGACATGATCGTCGGGGACATGGACTCCGTGTCCGACTGCACCCTGCGTTGCGGCGCCGAGATCGTCGTCCACGCCTACCGCGACGGGCGCGCGCCCGGCATGGCCCGGGTCGAGCAGCTCGGCGTGGACCACGTGGTCTTCCCCGCCACCGGCACGAGCGAGGACGTCGCCATGCTGCTGGCCGACGACAAGGGCGCCGAGCTCATCGTCGCCGTCGGCACCCACGCCACCCTCGTGGAGTTCCTCGACAAGGGCCGCGCCGGCATGGCCTCGACCTTCCTCACGCGCCTGCGCGTGGGCTCCAAGCTCGTCGACGCCAAGGGCGTCTCCCAGCTCTACCGCACCCGGATCTCGACGCTGCAGATCGTGCTGCTCGCGCTCGCCGGGCTCCTGGCCATCGGGGTGGCGCTCTTCTCCACCGAGCTCGGCCAGGCGCTGTTCCAGATCGTCATGGCGCGGCTCGACGGCCTGTTCGCCGCCATCAAGGACCTGCTGGGCATCGCCCCGCCCGCGCCCACCTCGTAGGAGCACGATGATCGACTTCCGCTACCACCTCGTCTCTCTCATCGCCGTCTTCCTGGCCCTGGCACTGGGCATCCTCCTCGGCGCCGGCCCCCTCAACCAGCCCCTCGGTGACCAGCTCACCGGCCAGGTCGAGGAGCTGCGCGAGGACCGTGACCGGCTGCGCACCGAGCTCGAGGTCAGCGAGGTCGAGCGCGAGAACCGCGACCAGTTCCTCGACGAGGTCGCCCCCGCCACCCTCGGCTCGCGCCTCGAGGGCCGCAGCGTCGCCGTCGTCGTCCTGCCCGCCGCGGACGAGGACGACGTCGCCGACGTGCGCCTGCGTCTGGAGCAGGCCGGCGCCACCGTCACCGGTCAGGTCCAGGTGACCGAGGCGTGGACCGACCCGGCGACCGCGACCTTCCGCTCGAGCTTCGCCGGCCAGATCCTCGGCTACCTCGACCCCGCGCCCGCGGACGGCGCCGACGCCGGCGTCATCCTCGGCACCGCCCTGGGCCAGGCACTCACCCGCGGTGACGTCGACGGCACACCCACGGCCGACGCCGAGACGCTCCTCGAGCTCCTCGTCTCCGCCGACGACCCGCTCGTCGAGGTCACCGAGGAGCCGGAGCAGGCCGCCAACGCGACCGTCGTCGTCGCCCCGCGCAGCGAGGCGACCGGCCCCGGCGAGAGCCCCCAGCCCGCCGACGTCGAGACCCGTGAGCAGCGGCTGGCCGAGGAGGTCGCCCTGGCCCGCGGCATCGCCGCGACGGGTGAGGGCACCGTCGTGGCCGGCTCGGCCGCCACCGAGCTCGACCTCGTCAGCGCCGTGCGCGCCGACTCCGAGGCCGCCGCGACCGTGACGACCACCGACTCCGTCAGCGAGCTGACCGGTCGCCTCAGCGTGCCGATGGCCCTCGCCGTCGACATCTCCGGGGAGGTGGGTCACTACGGCGTCGGAGCCGAGGCCACCGCGCCCGTCCCGCCCGCCGTCTACCTGCCCCCGCCGGCCGTGCCCGAGCCCGAGCAGGACGAGGCCGCTGCCGACGAGACCGAGGACGCCACCTGATGGGGCGCCTGCGGGCCGCGCTGCTCGGCGTCGCCGCCACCGGAGCGGTGACCGCGGCAGTCGAGGGCACACCGCCCGGCGGGGCCGAGCGCTGGCAACGCACCAACTACGCCGGCCGGCAGGTGAGCCTCCTCGGTGGGCTCGCGCAGGCCGGCGGCACGAGCCTCGCGCTGCTCGGCTCCGGTCGCACCGGCGCGGCGGCCGTCGTCGCCGCGGGGGCCGCGGGCGCGCTCGGCGCTGTCGACGACCTCACCGAGCGGGAGGCCGACCGCCACGTCAAGGGCCTGCGCGGCCACCTCGGCGCGCTGCGCGCGGGCCAGGTCACCACCGGGGCGCTCAAGATCGCCGGGATCGGCGGCGGCGCGCTGCTCGCTGCGCTGATCCTGCCCGCCCGGGGTACGGGGCCCGTCGCGCGCCTCATCCACCGCGGCACGAGCGCCGCGCTCATCGCCGGCACCGCCAACCTCCTCAACCTCTTCGACCTGCGCCCCGGCCGGGCGCTCAAGGTCACCTGCGCCGCGGCGGCGGTCACCACGCTGGCCGGTGGGCCGGGTGCGCCCGTCGCCGCCACCGCCCTCGGCGCGGCCGCCGCCGGGCTGCGCGACGACCTGTCCGAGCGCACCATGCTCGGCGACACGGGCGCCAACGCCCTGGGCGCCACTCTGGGCACCGCGCTGGCCGCGCACCCGTCCCGTGCCCTACGCGGCGGTGCGCTGACCGCTGTCGTCGGGCTCACGCTGCTCAGCGAGCGCGTGAGCTTCTCCCGCGTCATCGACCAGACCCCGGCCCTCCACGCCCTGGACCAGTGGGGCCGACGGTGAGCCCGGTGGCCGGGAGGTGACCGAACCGGTCACCGGCCGCCGCCGAATCCTCTCCGGGGTCGCCGGCGCCGCGGGCATGATGGCGGCCGTCACGGTGCTCTCGCGCGCCGTCGGCTTCGTCCGGTGGTTCGTCCAGTCGGCGACGCTCGGCGACTCCGCCACCGCCAACGCCTACTCCACCGCCAACACCCTGCCCAACGTCCTGTTCGAGGTCGCGGCCGGCGGTGCGCTCGCTGGTGCGGTCGTCCCGCTGCTCGCCGCCCCGCTCGCCCGTCACCTGCGCGGGGACGTCGATCGCATCGCCTCGGCGCTGCTCACGTGGACGCTGGCCGTCCTCGTGCCGCTCGGGCTCCTCGTCGCCGTCCTCGCCGGCCCGATCGTCGGGCTGCTGCCCGACTCCGTCGGCTCCGACGTCGAGACGCAGCGCCAGCTGGCCACCTACTTCCTGCGGATCTTCGCGCTGCAGATCCCGCTGTACGGCGTGGGCGTCGTCCTCACCGGCGTCCTCCAGGCACAGCGGCGCTTCCTCCTCCCGGCGATCGCCCCGCTCCTGTCCAGCGTCGTCGTCATCGGCGCCTACCTCGCCTTCGGGATGCTCTCCGGCGGGATGGCCGACGACCCCGAGCGCCTGGCGCAGTCCGCGCTCGACTGGCTCGCCTGGGGCACCACCCTGGGCGTCGCGGCGATGAGCCTGCCGCTGCTCGTGCCCGTCGTGCGCAGCGGCGTGCGCCTGCGTCCCGCGCTCCACTTCCCGCCCGGCGTGGGCCGCCGCGCCCTCAACCTCGCCGCGGCCGGGATCGGCGCGCTGCTCGCCCAGCAGGTGAGCGTCGTCGTGTTCATCGTGCTGGCGCGCGCCGGGGGAGTGGAGGGCACGATCACGATCTGGGAGTACTCCCGCGCGGTGTACTTCCTGCCCTACGCCGTCCTCGCGGTCCCGGTGGCCACTGCCGTCTTCCCGCGGCTGGCCGAGCTCTCCGGGGGCCACGACCGGGCTGCCTTCGCGGCCATGGCCGTCGGCTCCACCCGCTCGGTGCTCGCCGCGTCCTTCGTCGGTGCGGGCATCCTCGCGGCCGTCGCGCCGGGCGTCACGGCCGTCTTCTCCCTCAGCGGCACGATGGAGGGGATGACGACGGCGGTCACCTGGCTGACCCCGGCCGTCGTCGGCTACGGGCTTGTCTTCCACGTGTCTCGCTGCCTGTACACCCTGGACCGCGGCCGGGCCGCCGTGACGGCGACGGCGGCCGGCTGGCTCGTCGTCAGCGTCGCCGCGGCGGTCCTCGTCCAGATGACCGCGCCCGACGGCGGGAACGGGCCGGCCACGCTCAGGTCCCTCGCGCTGGGCACGTCGATCGGCATGACCGTCGCCGGCCTCCTGCTGCTGTGGGCGCTGCGGCGTGCCCTCGGTGCCGACGCAGCGCTCGGCGGGCTCGTGCGGACGATCGCGGTGGGCGCGGTCGGTGCGGCCGCCGGGGGACTGGCCGGCCGGCTCGTCACCGACGCCGTCCTCGGGGCGGTGGGGCCCCAGCTGCTGTCCGGGCTGCTCGCCGCCGCGGCCGGCGGCCTGTGCGCCGCGCTGCTCGGCGCGCTCGCGGTGGTGCTTGCCGACCGCACCGCGCTGCGTCCCGCGCGGTGGTCGTGAGGCCGTGACATGGTGAGGGCCATGCGGATCGTCCAGCTGACCTCGACGAGCGCGGGCGGCGTCGCCCGGCACGCGCGTCAGGTCGCCGGACTCCTCGCGGACGCGGGGGAGCAGGTGCTCCTCGCCGGACCGGCCGACGTCGTCGCCGAGTCACCGGTGCCGACCGCCGTCGTCGACATCGCCGACCGGCCGCGTCCCAGCGACGTCGCGGCCCTCAAGCGGCTGCGCGGCGTGCTCGCCGGCACCGACCTCGTCCACGCCCACGGGCTGCGCGCCGGGGCCGCCGCCGTGCTCGCCACCCGCGCGATGCGGGGGCGCCCCGCTGTCGTCGTCACCCTCCACAACCTTCCCGTGGGAGGGCCCAAGGTGCAGGCGGTGGCGGCCGTCCTCGAACGCGTCGTCGCGCGCGGCGCCGACCTCGTCCTCGGGGTGAGCGGCGACCTCGTCGCCCGCGCCACCCGCCTGGGCGCCTCCGCGCAGCGGGCACTGGTCCCCGCACCGGCCCGCGCCGAGACGGGCACGCTCGACGAGGCCGCCCGGCAGCAGCTGCGCGCCTCCCTCGGCCTCACGGCGCAGGAGCGGCTCGTGCTCACCGTCGGGCGCCTGGCCCCGCAGAAGGGCCTGGGACTCCTCGCCGACACCGCCGCCACCCTCGTGCGTGACGGCGCCCCGGCCTTCCGGTGGGTCGTCGTCGGGGACGGGCCCCTCGCCGATGAGCTCTCCGGACGTGTCCGTGCCGAGGCGCTGCCTGTCGTCGTCGCCGGCCGCCGCGACGACGTCGCCGCCCTCAACGGCGTCGCCGACGTCGTGGTGTCGACGAGCACGTGGGAGGGGCAGCCGCTCGCCCTGCAGGAGGCCCTGCAGGCCGGGGCCGCCATCGTCGCGACCGACGTGGGCGGCACGCGCGAGGTGACGGCCGAGGCCGCCGTCCTCGTCGCGCCGCGGGCTGAGCAGCTCTCCGCTGCCGTCGCGCGGCTGCTGACGGACGACGCCGAGCGCGACCGGCTGCGGGACGCCGCACGGGCCCGGGCGGGTCGCCTCCCCACTCCACAGGACGTCGTCACCCAGCTGCGCGACGTCTACGCTCGAGCCGTGGTGCCGCAGCGCACTCGCGGTACGGACCGGACCTGACCGACCGACTGCTAAGGTGGAATTCCGTGGTCACCCTTCACCGCACTAGCGGCGACACAGTCCCTCGGCACATCTTCGTCACCGGTGGTGTCGCGTCATCCCTCGGCAAGGGGTTGACGGCCTCCAGCCTGGGCCAGCTGCTCCGCGCGCGCGGCCTGCGCGTCACGATGCAGAAGCTCGACCCCTACATCAACGTCGATCCCGGCACGATGAACCCCTTCCAGCACGGTGAGGTCTTCGTCACCGAGGACGGGGCGGAGACCGACCTCGACATCGGCCACTACGAGCGCTTCCTCGACGTGAACCTGTCCCGCGCCGCCAATACGACGACCGGTCAGGTCTACTCGACCGTGCTGGCCAAGGAGCGCCGGGGGGAGTACCTCGGCGACACCGTCCAGGTCATCCCGCACATCACCGACGAGATCAAGGCGCGGATGCGCGCCCAGGCGCAGCCGGTCGACGGCGCCCAGGCACCCGACGTCATCATCACCGAGATCGGCGGCACGGTCGGTGACATCGAGTCCCTGCCGTTCCTCGAGGCAGCCCGCCAGGTGCGCCACGACCTCGGCCGCGACAACGTCTTCTTCGTCCACGTCTCCCTCATCCCCTACCTCAAGGCGAGCGGTGAGCTGAAGACCAAGCCCACCCAGCACTCGGTGAGCGAGCTGCGCAGCATCGGCATCCAGCCCGACGCCATCGTCTGCCGCACCGACCGTGCGCTGCCCGAGGGCGTCAAGGCCAAGATCGCCCTCATGTGCGACGTCGACCGCGAGGCCGTCGTCGAGTGCGAGGACGCCTCCTCCATCTACGAGATCCCCGCCGTCCTGCACCGCGAGGGCCTGGACGCCTACGTCGTGCGTCGCCTCAACGTCCCCTTCCGGGACGTCAACTGGAGCGACTGGGACGACCTCCTGCAGCGCGTGCGCAAGCCGCGGAACACCGTCGAGGTCGCCCTCGTGGGCAAGTACGTCGACCTGCCCGACGCCTACCTCTCGGTCACCGAGGCGCTGCGCGCCGGCGGCTTCCACCGCCACGCCCAGGTGGTCGTCCGCTGGGTGCCCGCCGACGACTGCGCCGACCCCGAGGGCGCCCGCCGCGCCCTCCAGGACGTCGACGCGATCCTCGTGCCCGGCGGCTTCGGCGTGCGTGGCATCGAGGGCAAGCTCGGCGCGCTGCGCTGGGCGCGCGAGAACCAGGTGCCCACGCTCGGCATCTGCCTGGGCCTGCAGTGCATGGTCATCGAGTACGCCCGCAACGTCCTGGGCCTGGAGAACGCCTCGTCCACCGAGTTCGACCCCGGCACGCCGGACCCGCTCGTCGCGACGATGGCCGAGCAGGTCGACTTCGTCGAGGGCGGCGGCGGCGACATGGGCGGCACCATGCGCCTGGGCAGCTACGAGGCGGTCCTCACCCCCGGCTCCGTCGTCGCCGAGGCCTACGGCACCACCCGCGTGACCGAGCGTCACCGCCACCGCTACGAGGTGAACAACAACTACCGCGACGCGCTCGTCGAGGCTGGGCTGCAGATCTCCGGGCGTTCCCCGGACTCCTCCCTCGTCGAGTTCGTCGAGCTGGACCGCGAGAAGCACCCGTACTACGTCGCCACCCAGGCCCACCCCGAGTTCAAGTCGCGGCCTACCAGGGCCCACCCGCTGTTCCACGGGCTCGTCGGTGCGGCGCTCGAGCGGCAGCGCGCCACCCGGCTGCTCGAGGTCGAGGGCGACGGCGTCCCTGCCGCGCCCAGCGGCACCGGAGTGGACGAGGCGGGCGTGCCGCGCACGACCGACCTCGTCGACGAGACGCCCGCGCCCGGCGCGGCCGAGCACTCCCCGGCCTCCCGGAAGGCCGGCGCGTGACGATCGCCGACCGGCGGGACGCCGACCGCGAGATCGTCGCCCGGCGGGTCCTGCACGAGGGCAAGGTCTTCGACCTCGCCGGTGAGGACGTGCGCCTGAGCGACGACGCCGAGCCGGTGGTGCGCGAGTTCCTCGACCACCCCGGCGCGGTCGCCGTCGTCGCCCTGCGCGAGGGGCCGCAGGGGGAGGAGGTCGCGCTCGTCGACCAGTACCGCCACCCCGTGCGCGCCGTGCTGTGGGAGATCCCGGCCGGGCTGCTCGACGTCGCAGGCGAGGACTACCTCGTCGCGGCGCAGCGCGAGCTCGCCGAGGAGACCGACCTGCAGGCCGGACGCTGGGACGTCCTCGTCGACTACTTCACCTCACCGGGGGGCTCGAACGAGTCGCTGCGCATCTACCTCGCGCGCGACGTCACCGAGGTCCCCGAGGCGGAGCGGCACGAGCGCGCCGACGAGGAGCGCGACATGACCACCCGGTGGGTGCCCCTCGACGAGGCCCTCGCCGCGGTTCACGAGGGCCGGCTGCACAACCCGAGCGCCGTCGTCGGCATCCTCGCCGCGGCCAGCGCCCGCGCCGCCGGCTGGGCCACCCTGCGCCCTGCCGACGCCCCCTGGTTCCGCTAGCCCTCGCCCCCTGCCGCCTTCCCTCGCCGACAGCCGGATTCCTCCGCTCCCACCGCGTCCGCCGACAGCTGGAGCTTTCCCCGTCCCGTCGGGCGGCCGAGGAATCCGGCTGTCGGCGACGGAGCCGTGGGTCAGCTGTGGACGGGGAGGGGGGCGGGGGTGCGGGTGGCGAGGGCGCCGACGGCGTAGACGATCGCGACGACCGTGAGCGCCGCGCCGAGCATGTGGAGTCCGACGAGGACCTCGGGCAGGCCGGTGAAGTACTGGACGTAACCGATGACTCCCTGCAGCAGCGTGGCCGCGAGCAGCCAGCCCCAGGCGCGGAGCGCCGCGGTGTTGCCCTCGCGGCGGGCGAGCACCAGGCCGACGGCGACGAGGACGACGAAGGTCCACACCGACAGCGCGTGGAGCCTGGAGATGAACGCGGGGTCCAGCGCCCAGCGGTAGGGCTCGGTCTCGTCACCGGAGTGCGGCCCGGCGCCCGTCGTCACCACCCCGAGCACGAGGAGCACGACGCCGACGAGCCCGGCCAGCCCGCCGACGGTGCGTAGGCGGCCGGAGGACGCGGCCCGGGCGGGCGCATCGGGCGAGGCCAGGCGCAGCAGCAGGTAGGTCGAGACCGCGACCAGGGCCAGCGAGATGAGCATGTGCGAGCCGACGATCGCGGGGTGCAGGTCCACCCACACGGTGACGCCACCGACGAACGCCTGGAGGGCGATCCCGGCGAGCGGCAGCAGCGCGAGCCGCTTGAGCGACGGGGGCCGCGAGGCGGTCGGCTGGCGGCGGTACACCGCCCACACGAGGGCGAGGGCGATGATCCCGAGCAGACCGGTGAGCGTCCGGTTCCCGAACTCGATCGCCTGGTGGAGGTCGCTCTCGCCGTGGAACGTCGGGGTGAAGGAGCCCGGTTCGCACAGCGGCCACTCGGAGCAGCCGAGCCCGGAGCCGGTGAGCCGCACGGCGCCGCCGGTGACGATGATCCCGATCTGCGCGACGAGGTTGGCGACGGCCAGCCCCCAGGTGAGGCGGTCGACGAGGCCGTCGCGGGAGCGGGACGGTCCGGGGGAGGCGGTGGCCGGGGGTGTGGCCGACGCGGGCAGGGGACTGGTCGAGGTCACCCCACCAGGGTACGTCGCCAGCGTGCGGCGACGGCTGGGACGGGCGTCACTGCCCGGGCGCCACAGGGGCGCCGTGACTGCTCCGGGAGACGCGCCTACCGGCTGTCGGTGGTCCGGCCTACCCTGGAGGGCATGACGGACACGCCTGTGCTCGAGCCCGCCCACCTTGTCGCCGACCCCGGTCCCACCGCGCCGGTGACCGGGGACGTGCGCGCCGCCGTGGAGGACGTCGCACGGGCGGCCAAGACCGCCTCCCGGGTGCTCGCCACCGCCACCCGCGCGACCAAGGACGCCGCCCTGCACGCGATGGCGGACGCGCTCGTCGCGTCGTCCGCACGGATCGTCACCGCAAACGCCGAGGACCTCGACCGCGGCCGCGCGGGCGGCATGACGGACTCCCTCCTCGACCGCCTCGCCCTCACCGACGAGCGCATCGCCGCCATCGCCGAGGCCCTGCGCGAGCTCGCCGCCCTCCCGGACCCCGTCGGTGAGGTGGTGCGCGGCTCCACCCTGCCCAACGGCCTCACCCTGCGCCAGGTGCGCGTGCCGATGGGCGTGGTCGGGATGATCTACGAGGCCCGGCCCAACGTCACCGTCGACGCCGCCGGCCTGGCCCTGAAGTCCGGCAACGCCGTCATCCTGCGCGGCGGCTCGGCCGCGGCCTCCTCCAACGCCGTCATCGTCGAGGTCCTCGGCGAGGCCCTGGAGGCGCAGGGGCTGCCCGCCGACCTCGTCCAGTCGATCGACGTCCACGGCCGCGCGGGCGCCGTCGAGCTCATGCGCGCCCGCGGGCTCGTCGACGTCCTCGTCCCGCGCGGGGGCGCCGACCTCATCCGCACCGTCGTGCGCGAGTCCCTCGTGCCGGTCATCGAGACCGGCGTGGGCAACTGCCACGTCTACGTCGACGCGGACGTCGACGTCGCCCAGGCCCTCGCCATCGTGCTCAACTCCAAGACCCAGCGCACCGGGGTGTGCAACGCAGCCGAGACGCTCCTGGTCCACCGCGCCGCCGCCGCGCACTTTCTCCCGGTCGCGCTCGCCGCGCTCGGGGAGGCCGGCGTGCGCATCCACGCCGACGACGACGCCGCCGCCCTCACCCCGCAGGGCGTGGAGGTCACCCCCGCCACCGACGAGGACTGGGCCACCGAGTACCTCAGCCTCGACCTGGCCGTGCGCGTCGTCGACGACCTCGACGCCGCCATCGAGCACATCGGCCGCTGGTCCAGCGGCCACACCGAGGCGATCTGCACCACCAGCCTGCGCGCCTCGGAGCGCTTCACCCGTGAGATCGACTCCGCCGCCGTCATCGTCAACGCCTCCACCCGCTTCACCGACGGCGGGCAGTTCGGCCTGGGCGCGGAGATCGGCATCTCCACCCAGAAGCTCCACGCCCGCGGCCCCATGGGCCTGGGGGAGCTCACCACCACCCAGTGGATCGTGGTCGGCGACGGCCACGTGCGCGAGTAAGGTCCCTACGGTCCCACCTCCCTGACCGTGGGAGACTGGGTAGCACGTCTCGACGGAAGGAAGCCGACCCCATGACGAGCTCGCTCGTGAACCTCGCCCAGCAGACCGAGGAGCACGCCAACCACCTCCCGATGCCGGCGATCATGTACGGGATCATCGCCTTTGCGATCCTCCTGCTCCTGCTGCTGGTGACGCTGGCCTACCGCAACGTGCACACGCGCCGCCGCTGAGCATGACCCAGCACCAGGCGCGGCGGATCGGCGTCATGGGAGGCACCTTCGACCCGATCCACCACGGCCACCTGGTGGCCGCGAGCGAGGTCGCCGACGTGTTCTCGCTGGACGAGGTCCTGTTCGTCCCCACCGGTGAGCCGGTGTTCAAGCAGGACCGCGAGGTCACCCCCGCGGAGCACCGCTACCTCATGACTGTCGTCGCGACGGCGTCCAACCCGCGGTTCACCGTCTCGCGGGTGGACATCGACCGGCCCGGGCTCACGTACACGATCGACACGCTGCGCGACCTCAAGGCCGCCTTCCGGGACGCAGAGCTGTACTTCATCACCGGTGCCGACGTGCTGCCGGAGATCCTGTCGTGGAAGGACGTCGACGAGCTGTGGTCCCTGGCCCACTTTGTCGGGGTGAACCGCCCGGGCCACCAGCTCGACGACACCGGCCTGCCGAGCAGCGGCGTCTCGCTCATGGAGGTGCCCGCGATGGCGATCTCCTCCACCGACTGCCGCCGCCGGGTCCGGGAGGGCATGCCCGTCTGGTACCTCGTGCCCGACGGCGTAGTGCAGTACATCCACAAGCACGACCTGTACCGGTCGCCGGTCGCCTCCGGCGCCGGTGCGAAGCCGCCCAGCCGTGAAGGAGGACGAGCCGATGACTGAGGGGACGGACCGTCCCGCGGGGGAGCGCCGCCGTCGCCGGGAGGCCGAGCGTGCCGCCGCCCGCGCCGCCGAGCAGACCGGTGGCGACCGGCCGCTGACCCGTCGTGAGCTGCGCTGGCAGCAGGCGGAGGAGGCCGCGCGCCTCGAGGCGATCGCCACCGGTGAGCTGCCGCTCGGCCAGCACCACGAGCGCCCGGTCCCGCCGCCGATGACGACCTCTGAGTGGGCGCCGTCGGCCGGTTCCGCGCCGTCGACGTCCGCCGCCGCGACGCCGCAGCCCGCGTCCGCACCGAGTGCACCCTCCGCCTCCGCGAGCGGGACGACGGCGGTCTCCGCGCCGTCGCCGGTCAGCGCGCCGTCGGCCGCCTCCGCCGCCTCGAGCGGCGCGCGGCCCGGCTCCGAGCAACCGCGGATCCCCAGCCGTCGCTCCCTGCGGGAACGCGCACCCCAGCCGGACACCGCCGAGCGCCCCCAGGAGCGCACCGCGACCGGCCGGCGACCGGTCGTCCGCACCCCGAGCACCGCCCAGGGCATTCGGGCGCTGGACGCCACGGGCCAGCTCACCGGCATCCAGCCCGTCGTCCGTCCGGACGCGCCAGGATCCCAGCCCACCGCAGCTGCGGCAGACGCGGAGCCGGCCACCGGACCGGCGGTCTGGTCCGAGCGCGCCACCTTCTCCCTCAACCTCGACGGGCCGGCCCGCGCGGCCCGTGCCGCGCTGCCGGAGCCCGACACGGCGGAGAGTGCGGAGGAGACCGAGGACGACGTCCTCCTGCGGCCCCGGTGGGTGGCCATCGATGCCGTCTCCGGCGCCAGCCCCGACGCCGCCGCGGGCCCCGCGCCCTCGCGCCGCTCGCTGCGCGCCGGCGACCCGGCGCCCGAGCCCGACGCCCAGCCCGCCCCCGCGACGCGGGCGCCCCAGGAGCACAACCCCGCGGTGACCATCATCAAGGTCGCCGTGCTCGTGCTCGTCGCCGCCATCATCGGCGCGCTCATCTGGCTGCTCGCCACCGACGCCTTCGCCGGCTCGACCGACGCCTTGACCACCACCATCGCCACCACCACACAACCCGAGGAGTCCAGTGCCAGCTGACGAGAGAGCCCGCCACCTTGCCGTCGTCGCCGCCCGCGCGGCCGCAGACAAGAAGGCCGAGGAGATCGTCGCGCTCGACGTGAGCGAGCGCCTCGTGCTCACCGACGCCTTCGTCGTCGCGTCGGGAGCCACCGACCGCCAGGTCCGCGCCATCGTCGACGGCGTCGAGGAGGCCCTGCACGGCGAGGGCGCCAAGGCGATGCGCAAGGAGGGCGTCACCGAGGCGCACTGGGTGCTGCTCGACTACGGCGACATCATCGTCCACGTCCAGCAGACCGAGGACCGTGAGTTCTACGCCCTCGAGCGCCTGTGGAAGGACTGCCCCGTCATCGAGCTGCCCGCCGACCTCCACGGGCCGGCCGAGGAGGACGACGCCGGCGCCACGACATGACCGCCCGCACCATCGTCCTGTGGCGGCACGGACAGACCGACTTCAACGCCTCCGGGCGGCTGCAGGGCCAGTCCGACATCCCGCTCAACGAGACCGGCACCGCTCAGGCCGAGGCCGCTGCCGCCCGGATCGCCGAGCTGGGGCCGGCCCGCATCATCAGCTCCGACCTCCAGCGTGCGCTGGCGACGGCGGCGCCCCTCGGTGAGCTCACCGGCCTGCCCGTCGAGCCCGAGCCGCGGCTGCGGGAGCGCTCCTTCGGCCACTGGGAGGGCCTGACCCAGGCCGAGATCCAGGACGGTTGGCCGACCGCCTTCCGTGCCTGGCGGCAGGGGGAGGAGCCGGAGGGGATCGAGGCGGACACGCGAGTCGACGTCGGGCGGCGCGTCGCGGCAGCGCTCCTCGAGACGGCCGGTGAGGTCGAGGACGACGGCGTGCTCGTCGCCGTCGCACACGGAGCGGCCGTCACCCTGGGGCTCACGCACCTGCTCGACCTCGACGCCGGGGCCTGGTTCGGGCTCAGCGGACTGGACAACTGCGCGTGGGCGCTCGTCGCGCCGAACCCCGGCCGGCGCCCCGGCTGGCGGCTCACCGCGCACAACCTCACCGCCTGAGCAGTGTGGTGCGCACCACGGCCGAGCGATTGGTCAGCGAGGTCGGCCGTCGTCTAGACTCGGTGACGCAGCAAGGGGCTATGGCGCAGTTGGTAGCGCGCTTCCATGGCATGGAAGAGGTCGGGGGTTCGAATCCCCCTAGCTCCACAGTTGGTCAGAGGCGCGGCACCCACCGGGTGCCGCGCCTCTGGCGTTCCTGCACCGGAAAGCCGCTCCGGAGCCCACCCGTCCGCGGCAGACTGGTCCTCGGGCAGTGTCCGCCGGGACGAGCGAGCCGTGATGAGCGCACAGACCGAGCTCGTCGAGCGGGTGCGAGCGCTGCTCGCCGGTGAGGAGCCGGTCCGGGAGGTGACGATGTTCGGCACGCGCTCCTTCCTCGTGAGGGAGAAGCTCGTCGCCAGCGCCGTCAAGGACGGCGGGCTGCTCCTGCGCGTCGACGCCGACCGCCACGAGGAGCTCCTCGCCCGGCCCGGTGCGGCGCAGGCGGTCATGGGACCGGACCGGGACATGGGCCCGGGCTGGGTCGAGGTCGCGGCGACCGCTCTGGCGGGAGACGGTCTCGCGTCCTGGCTGGAGATCGCGCTCGAGCACAACCGGACCGTCACCGCGGGAGGGTAGGCCCGCGCGGAGCCCGGCGGGCGGCGCCCGGCTAGGACTCGCTCGTCGAGCCGGTGCGGCGCCGCCGCAGCGTGACGCCCTGCCACAGCAGCAGCGCGGCGACCGCGAGGACCAGCCAGGTGGCCCCGCCGTACCTGGGCGAGACGAGCAGGCCGAGGACGGCGCAGAGTGCGGCGGCGACGAACGTGACGATCTCGGACACTCCGGGACGGGTGTGCTGGTCCATGACGGTTCCTCTCCTCGGTCGGTCAGGTCACCTGGTAGCGGCGGAAGCGGTGCGCCCCTACGAGCGCGACGACGGCGGTCAGGGCAAGCATGAGGCCGAGCGCCGTGCTCTGGTCGAGTGCGCTGCTGCCCATCGCGAGGGACATCACCGTCCCCCCGCTCGCTGCGTCGGCGATGGAGCTGGGGAGGTAGTCGGCCGCGCGTCCCGGCAGCGCGATCCTGAGCATCGGCTCGACCGCCTGGCTCAGGACGACCACCGCGACGACGGCGACAAGCTGGTTGCGCACCAGGGCGCCGAGGCCCGCGCCGATGACCGCCCACAGCGTGAGGGTGGCGACGGTCCCCCCGAGCCCCCGCGTGACGGCCGCCTCTCCCAGCTGCGGGCTCAGCCCCTCGGAGGCGAGCAGGGCGGCGGTGGTGGCCACGCTCGCGGCGAGGGTGACGGCGCCGAAGACGAGCCCCGACACGGCTGCTGCGAGGACCTTGGAGAGGTACACCGAGCGGCGGTCCGGGTTGGCGAGCAGGGTCTGGGCCATCGTCCCCGTCTGGTACTCGCTCGTGACGACGAGGATCCCCGCCACGAGGGTGAAGACGTAGGTGATGCCCGCACCGAGGCTGTAGACGGCCTTGACGCCGGCGACGGTGGACAGGTCCAGCGGCGACTGCTCGACGTGCAGGCCGGAGAGGAGCAGGACGGCCACGAGCGCGGTCGTGCACAGGACCATGGCGGCGCCGATGGCCCACCAGCTCCACGTCGTGGTGAGCTTGCGGAGCTCCGAGGACAGCTGCGTCACCATCAGGCCGCCACCTCCCGCTGCCGGGTGAGGTGCAGGTACGCGTGCTCGAGGTCGCTCTCGCCGCGCTCGGGGGCGGGCACCGAGGCGAGGAGCTCCGCGAGGGCGCCCTGGTAGAGGACGACGCCGTCGCGGATGAGGAGGACGTCGTCGACCATCCGTTGTGCCTCGCTGAGCAGGTGGGAGGCGACGACGACGGTGCGTCCCTCGCGCGCGAGCTCCCGCAGGGTCCGGCGCAGCCACAGGATGCCCTCGGGGTCGAGCCCGTTGGACGGCTCGTCGAGGACGAGGATCTGCGGGTCGCCGAGGAGTGCGGTGGCCAGGGAGAGCCGCTGCTTCATCCCCAGGGAGTACGTGCCGACCCGGCGCTCGGCGGCACGGGACAGCCCGACGAGGTCGAGGAGCTCGTCCACCCGTTCGCGTGAGGCGCCGGCGAGCCCCGCCCAGCACCGCAGGTGCTGGCGCCCGGTCCGCGAGGGCGCAAAGGCCTGGCCGTCGAGGGAGGCACCCACGGTCGTCAGCGGTGACTCGAGCCGGGCGTAGGGCACGCCGTGGATCGTCACGCCGCCGGTGGTCGGCTCGAGCAGACCGAGCATCATGCGCAGGGTGGTCGACTTGCCCGAGCCGTTGGGACCAAGGAAGCCGACGATGCGTCCGCGGTGGACGTCGATGTCGATCCCGTCGACCGCGCGCACGTCACCGAAGGCTCGCCCGAGCTTGCGCGCCATGATCACGGGCACTGTCGCCTGGTGGCTCGTCGGCTCGTGCCGGTTCGTCGCCGTCGTCGTGCTGTCCATGGGCTCGTCCTTCGTGGTCGGCCGGGTGGGGCAGGGCTTCTCCCACCACGTTAGGAAGGATCGGCGTGGGAGGGGGAGAGCCATTCGTCTAGTCCGGATGTCCGGTTCTCACCGGCCGCGGGCTCGACCAACCGCCGGTAGGGGCCCGGGACGGCCGCCAGCTCGCCCGGGGTGCCCGTCTGCACGACGCGGCCGTCGTCCATGACGACGACCCGGTCGGCGTCGCGGATCGTGGAGAGCCGGTGCGCGATGATGATCTGGGTGCACCGCAGCTCCCGCAGCGACTGCGCCACCTGGTTCTCCGTGGCGTTGTCGAGGGCCGAGGTCGCCTCGTCCATGACGAGGACCCGTGGCCGCCGGGCCAGCGCCCGGGCGAGCGCGATCCGTTGGCGCTGCCCGCCGGAGACGTTCGCGCCCATCTCGCGGATCTCGGTGTCGAAGCCCAGCGGCATGCCGAGCACGGCGTCCAGCACGTGCGCCTGCGCGGCCGCCTCGCGCACCCGCTCCATGTCCGGCTCCCCGGCGGAGAAGTCGATGTTGGCCGCGATGCTGCGGTTGCTCAGGACCACGTCCTGCGGGACGTAGGCCACGCCGCCGCGGAAGTCGGTCTCGCGGACGGTCCCGATCGGGCGGCCGTCCAGGCGGATGGTGCCCGAGGATGCCGGGTACAGGCCCACGAGCACCTTGGCCAGGGTCGACTTGCCCGAGCCGGTGCTCCCGACGACGGCCACACGTTCGCCCGGCTCGGCCCGGAAGCTCACGCCCTGGAGCGCCGGCCGGCTGGAGCCCGGGTAGAAGAAGCTGAGCTCCTCGGCGGCGATCGCACCGCGCGGCTCGTGGGCACCGGTGCCGAAGATGGTCTCCTCCGCGGGCTGGAGCAGGATGTCGCCCATGCGCTGGACCTGTGCCTGCGCCTGGACGAACTGGGCCACGGTGGAGGTGAGGGACGTCGTGGTGCCCAGGGCGGTGGCAGCCAGCGCCTGGCTGGCGATGACAGCACCGAGGTCGGCGTGCCCGGACAGCACCATGTTGAGCCCGACGACGAGGATGACGAAGGGACCGAAGATCTGGACGCCCGAGACGAGGGCGGAGACGTAGCCCTGCAGCTCCATGCGCCGCCGTCCGTGGTGGACGGCCGCCGCGTACCGGAGGCGCCAGTTGGCGTAGAACCGCTCGCCCATGCCCGAGGTCTTGATCGCGGCGATCGAGGACACGGCCTCCATCTGCACACCGGAGGCCTCCGCGAGAGCGGTGATCTCCTGGTCGGTACGACGGCGCAGCCGTCCCCACGTCATCGTGTTGACGAGGACGACGACGCCGATGAGGGCGATCGTCACGGCGCCGAGGCCGGCGGAGCTCTGGGTGACGTAGAGGAGGGCGACGACGAGCGTCCCCGCGTCGAGCAGGGCGGCGGTGACCTGGTTGGACAGCATGTCCCTGATCTGGGACACGCTGCTGAGCCGCATCATGAGCTCGCCCTGGGACCGGGTGGCGAAGTACCGGTAGGGCAGCGTGATGAGTCGCCCGAAGGTCGCGGACATGAGGGAGGACCCGACGGTGGCGACGAGCGCCGCGAGGATCTTCGAGCGGACCGCGGCGATGAGGACGTAGCCGAGCACCGGGACGCAGAGGACGAGGATCTGCGCAGACGCCGGGCCGGAGAGGAACTCGGCCCCGGCGCCGTTGACGAGACGCTCGGTGGCCATGGGGACGGCCAGCACGACCGAGTACAGGACGAGCGAGAGTGCTCCCGCGGCGAGCATCGGCCGCCCGGTGCCAAGGCGGACCGCCCCGATGACCTCGCGCCAGACCGAGCGCGAGTCCTCGGTACCGCGCTCGAAGGCCTCGGTGGGGGTGCACACGAGGACGAGCTCGGAGAAGGACTCCTCGAGCTCCTCGAGCCCGACGTGCCGCCGCCCGGAGGCGGGGTCGACGATCCACGCACCCCGGGGGGTGACCTTCTCGACGACGACCACGTGGTTGCCGTTCCAGTGCGCGATGACGGGCGTGTCGATGCGGGACAGGCCGGCGACGTTGGCGCGGAAGAACGAGACCTGCATCCCTCGCCCGCGCAGGATCGAGGCGATGTCACGCAGCGACAGGCCGTCGCGGCCCGGGTCGACCTCCGCCCGGAGGTTGCGGATGGCGGCCCGGCGGCCCCACGCGCCGAGGACCATGGCCGCGCAGCACAGGCCGCACTCGCTCTGCGCGTACTGCTGCACCACGGGGACGCGCTGGTGCGACGGGGCCCTCACGTCAGGCCCACCAGGCGCGGGACCCGGACGTCGGGGTCCGCCAGCGAGGCGCAGGCGAGGTCCCAGCCGGCACGGCCGACGAAGAAGCCCTCCGCGGCGGGACCGCGTCCGAGGCCCGAGGTCCAGCCCGGGCCCGCGACCTCCTCGAGGAGGCGGTCACGCCGCGCACCGGCGTGCTCGAGGAGCTCGGGCCGGCCCAGGTCGCGCCCGAGCGTGGTGAGCGCGAGGACGTGCCCCGCGGCCCCGTGGCAGAGGCTGAGGTCCCGTGCGCCGACGGGCGGGTCGGCGAGGAGGACTCCGAGCAGCATCTCCAGACGTGCCTCGTACGCCGTCGCGGGCTCCTCGGCGGTCAGGGCGTGGACACGGACGAGGGCGGGCGCGATGCCGGACGCGCCCCGGCACCAGCTCTGCCGTGACCGTGGGTCCACGAAGGCGTCCTTACCGGGCAGGGAGTCGAGGACCCGATCGAGCCGGGTGGCCACCTCGGCCCGCCAGCCGGCCAGGTCCCGTCCGGTGACTGCCGCGACGAGGTCCACGGCCTCGGCGACGCCGAGCAGCCGGCCGACGTTGCCGTGGGCGATCCCGGCCTCGGGAGCGTCGAGCAGGGAGTCCAGCCTCCCGATGACCCGGGCGAGCGCGTCCCCGACCTCCGCGGGCCACCGCGGCGGGACGCTCTCGGCGCCCGTCCACCACAGGTCACGGAACCTGCTGAGGGCGGTGAACGTCCCGCCCGCGCCGCCGAGCAGCTCACCGGTGTAGCGGCGGCCCAGCTCCTCGAGCAGGGCGGGGAGCTGGAGCGCGGTCCGGGTGAGCTCCTCCCGCGCCCGGTCCGGCGTGAGGACTCCGCGGACGGCCAGCTCGGCGTCGACGACGGTGTCGGCCAGGGCCCCGGTGTAGGGGGAGTAGACGATCTCGTGGACGTCGTCGGGCTCGGCCGGCACCGCGTGGAAGGTTGCGCCGGCGACGACGCCGCGCAGGAGCTGGCGGGTGGCCGCCGTCCGTCCCGGGGCGCGGGTCTCCCACAGGGTGCACAGGACCCCGCCGCCCTCGTAGAGGGAGGTGGAGACCGGTGTGAGGTAGAGGCCGTCGCCCACCTGGACGCTGCTCAGCCAGGTGGCGGTCCGGCCGTCCTCGGACAGGGTCGCGGAGGGGGGAGGCGGGGGGACGGTGAGGTCCTGCCTGACCCCCCTGTCCGGCCCGGCCTGCCACGCGTCGTCGGCGGCGGCGTCCAGTGCCAGGCGCAGGGTGCGCAGCTCGTCCTCGAGGGGCGCGTCGAGGACGTGGTCCCACCACGCCGTCATCATCTGGGCGGGTGTGCGGTCGAGCTGGGCGAGCGGGACGGGCGAGCCGTTGGCGTGGAGTGCACCGGTCGCGGTGACCTCGAAGTAGGGGATGTCGCCGTCGGTCAGCGCGTCGACCTCCGCGTCGCGCACCGCCTCCTGGACCTCCGGCGGCACCCCGCGCGCCGTGGGGGTGAGCAGTCCCAGCGTCGCCAGCCGCCGGTCCGGGTCGACGAGCCGGGAGGGGTGCGTCGAGGACTCGAGGAGCCGGGCGTAGCGCCAGGTCGCGCGGAAGACCTGGCGGAAGCCGAGCCGGTGGCGGCCGAGCACCGTCCCCAGTGCGTCACGACGACGGCGCAGGAGGGTGATGCCCTCGGCGTAGCCGTCGAGCAGCTCGGCGGCGTAGCGGCGCGGGTCGATCTGCTCCCCGCCGTCCGTGCAGAGCCGGTTCTGCACCTCCTCGAGGGGCAGGTGGGACGTGTCGAAGCGGATCTCGTCGGTCCCCGCGTCGGTGACCGTCGTGCCCTCGTAGCGCCCCGCGGCCTCCGAGGGCACACCGAGGGCGGAGAGGTCGAGGGGCATGCGGGCGCCGAGGAAGCGGGAGGGGTACATCATCGTGCGCAGCACCCCGGCCTCCACGGAGCGGGCCAGGACCTCGTGGGCGGAGCCGCGGCGCTCGAAGGAGGGCAGGCTGCACAGCGTCTCGGTGTCGACGACGACCGGCCCCTCCGTCGTGGCGACGACGTTCTCGCGGTGGATGTCGGTGGCGCCGACGGCGTGGAGCAGGGCCGAGAGCCGGCCGTACCGGCGCAGGTACCGGGCCGCCGAGGCGTGGGTGAAGGTCGCTGGGGTCGCGAAGCGCTGCCACTCGTGGCCGTGGCGGCCCAGCCGGTCGGGCAGCACCGGACCGAACAGGGTGCCGTCCTCGTCGAGGAGGTGCACGAGCTCGGCGAGGGCGGCGTGCACCCTGCTGACCGCGGGCTTGAGCACGAGCCGCGGTCCGGTGGTCCACTCGAGGATCGCGACGGACCGCCCCCCGCAGTGGGGGTCGCCCTGGCCGAGGCGGACCGCGGTGAGCCGTCCGCCGGTGCCCCAGCGCTCGGCGAGGTGCGCACGGTCGGCGGTGGCCGCGGCGAGGACCCAGGTGACGTGGTCGAGCCAGCGCGTCACGGTGAGGTCGAGCAGGCGGTCCAGCTCGGGCAGCCCGGCTCGCAGCTCGGCACGGACGGCGGGGTCGGCGAGGCCGGCGTCGAAGGCGGTGTAGTCGAGGGCGGCGTCGCAGCTGCGCCGGGACTGGAAGAGGGTGATGAGGGTCCGGACCGCCAGGGTGTCCAGACGCAGCGCGAGGTCGCTGAGCAGCTCGGTGCGCACCGTCGTCGCGTCGGTGTCCCGCAGGACGGCGTCGAGCCGCTGCGCCGCCTCGCGCAGGTGGGCGCGGTGGAAGGTGGGGAACCTGCCGTCGACGGCGTGCAGGGCGAGCTCGACGGACGCGTCGAGGGACGCCGAGGCGGTACTGGTCATGTCCATTCCCTGTCCCTTGTGGGTGCGTGCGACGAGCCGGGGCCGTGCGGGGCGCGGCCCCGGCTCGTCGGCGGGCTCAGCTCAGCAGCGCGTCGTACACGCGCCGGTCGGGCAGAAGTCGGGCAGGGCGGCCGAGATGGCGATGACGCCGCCGCCGATCGCGCAGGGGATGGTGGTGGTCCCGGCGGCAGCGTCGACGGCGGTGTCCTCGGTCAGCTCGACCAGCTCGGCGTCACTGACGTAGCCGTTGGCCCTCGTGTAGTCCTTCGTGGTGAACATGGTGCTCTCCTCTCGTTCGTCGTACGTCGTGCGGTGTGCTCCCGGCCGCGGTGGACCGGGTCAGCCGGCCGGGTCGGCCGGCTGAGCTGTGGGCCCCTACTCCAGGCTGAGGACGTCGGGGCAGGCGGTCGGGGCCGTGGTGCGCAGCAGCGCGTGCAGCGCTCCTGCGCGGCCGACCATGAGGCTGTCGGTGCCGGCGTAGCGGTCGCGGGCGGTCGAGTGGTCGCGAACGGCGGTGCGTGCGGCGCGGGACCTGGTCTCCGCCGTCCACCGATGCCGGGCGACGTCGTCCCCGGTGTGCACGGCCAGGCGGTGCAGCGCCGCGAGGGAGCCGAGGTCGCCGTGGCAGTACGTGGGGTTGTTGCCCAGTCCCCGCTCCAGCGTCTGCCGGCCGAGTCCGACGAGCAGCCGCTCGGGGACGTCGGCGCCGAGCTCGGCGGCCTGGAGGAGGCCCAGGAGGACGCCCGGGGCGCCGTGGCACCACGCCCACGAGGAGTCCGAGCCCCCGACCGTCCGGGGGAGGTCGCCGTCGTCGTCGGTCTGCTCGAGGAGCACCCCCAGGAGGGCGGACCCGACGGCGCCGAGGCGTGCGGCCAGCCCGGGGTGGGCCTGGGACAGGGCGTGCGCGGCGCGGTGGGCCGGCGCGAGCATCCCCGCGAGTCCGTGCGCGTAGCCGGTGAAGAGCGGCTGGTCACCCGGGGAGCCGGTGGCCACCTGCTCCAGCCCGGGCAGTGTGCGGACGGCCAGCCCGGCGAGGGCGGTGGTGACGGCCTCGCGATGGGCGGCCCCGGTCTGCTCGACGACGCCGCAGGCGGCAGCCAGGGCGCCGGCCAGGCCGGCGGTGAGGTCCGGGACGGTGCCCGGTCCCACCGTCGACGACAGCGCGTCGAGGAGCCGGGCGTGGTCACCGGTCCCCCTGCCGGACAGCCGGTCGTAGGCGGCGACGGCCCACACGGTGCCGCCCATGCCCGTCATCCCCCCGGCCGAGACGGGGTGCCCCTCCAGGGCGCCGCCGAGGATCTGCGCCCGGATCGGGTCGAGCACGGCCGCCGCCACCTCCCGGGCCCTGGGCAGGTCGCGCAGGTGGCCGGCCTCGGCGAGCGCGAGGGCCACGCCCACGCTCCCCCCGTACAGGTCGTAGCCCAGGGAGCCCGGGGTCCACTGGGAGGCGTCGGCGGTGGTGACGAGGGGACCCCAGAACGTGCCGGGGTGGGCCCCGTCCGTTGCCGGCACCCAGCGGGACAGGATCCTGTCGACCGCCGCGGTGACGACCTCCCGCGTGGGCGGCCGGGGCGCGGGCGTGCGGGTGAGGGGCGCGGTCCGCTCCCCGCCGTCGGGGACGCGGGGGACGAAGGCGACGTTGACGAGCTCGGCCTGCCGCTGGACCTCCGCCTCGTCGAGCGCGTCCAGCCGCGCGAGCACGCGGTCCACCGGGGTGGCGTCGAAGAAGCCGGGGACCAGGGTGCGGCCACGCGCGTCGAGCAGGTCCCGGCCGTGGGCGTCGACGGTGAACAGCGGTACGTCGTCCCCGAGCATCTGGGTCACCTCGTGGCCGGCCGCGGAGCGGGCGGCGCCGTTCCGGAGGCTCACGCGCCCCAGGACGGCGAGGTGGGCGCAGGGGTCCTCGAGCAGCGCGGGGTGGGAGCACATCCGCAGCAGCTGGGCGTAGAAGACCGTGGGGATGTTGACGTGGCGCAGCCGCACGCCGGCGAACTCCCCACGGACCAGGGCAGCGACGAGGTCACGGCGGTCCAGCAGCCGGCGGAGGGTGTCCTCCAGACCGTGCCGCACGCCGTCACGGAAGGCGACCACGTCGTCGGAACCCGCGTGCGGGTTGGCGTTGCCCGAGCCCACGCGCCCCGGCTCCAGGGCGATGTGCATGTCGTCGCGCCCGACCTCCCGCAGGGCCAGGCTGCGGAAGGGGGAGACCTGACCGGCGGCCATCGAGCCGGAGGCGCCGATGTCCAGCGACTCCGGGCGCCCGGGCACGCTGACGCGCAGGGGCAGCAGGCCGACGCCGACCACGGAGTCCTCGAGCAGCGCCCGCGCGTGCCGGGAGCCGGCGCCGTCCGCGTAGGTAGGTTCGCGCACGGGCGAGGCGGACAGGATGGTCTCGGCGTCGACGACGACGGGCCGGCCGGCCGCGTCGGTGACGACGTTCTCGTAGTGCATGTCGGTGCTGCGCAGGAGGTACAGGACGGCGGCCAGCTCGCCGAGGCGGTAGGGGTGGCGGCCGTCGGCCGCAGGGGCGTCGTCGCCGTCGATGAGCTCGGCCCAGCCGTGGTGCTCACGGGTGAGGGTGCGCGGGACCCGCAGCGACGTCCCGACCTCCGCGTTGAGACCGCCGGCGAGAGCGGCGAAGGCTCGGTCGGCGGCGAGGCTGCGCGGCTTGTAGACGAGGCGGCCGTGCGGTCCCAGGTCGAGGAGGCCGACGGTCCGTCCGCCGTCATGGCTGTCACCGGCTCCCAGGTGCAGGGCGTGGACGCGGGCGTCGCCGTCCAGGCCGGGCAGCGTGGCCCGCAGGTCGGGGAGGTCGTCGACGAAGCGGTCGAGGATCTCGCGCACGCTCCGCGAGCGGCGCATGACGAGGGCGTGCGCCCGGATCACCGCGGTGGGGTAGCGGCGGGCGAGGGCGCGGGCGCCGTCGGGGGAGCCGATCCACGCCCGGAAGTCGTCGAAGCGCGACTCGGGCGTCGCTCCACGCAGCGCGCCCGCCTGCCGGCGCTCGGCCAGGACCTCGACCAGCGTCCGGACGAGGGTCTCGCTCGCGAGCGCCACGCCGTCCTCGACGTGCGGGCCGGTGAACGCCGGCGCGTCGGCGAGAGCGGGGTGGCAGGACAGCGACTCGTGCTCGGGCCGCAGCCACGCGTCCACCAGCGTCCGGGTCCAGCCGAGGAACCGGAGGTCGCGGCCTGGGACGGGCCCGGGGTCTGCGCCGGGGGCCGGGTCGATGAACGGGGCGAGCAGCTGTTGCGCGGTGCCCGTGCGGTCGCTGCCGCCGAAGGTCTGGTGGCGGTCCAGGCGGTGGTGGGAGAGCAGGGCGGCCAGGCCCGGACGCCTCGTCCCGGCGAGCTCGGGGACGTAGGTGGCCACGGCCTGGTCGAGGCCGGCGGTGCTCACGACAGTCATGGGTGCCCCTCGGCGGACGGAGTGGGTGGACTGGGCGGCGGTGCCGGTGCCCGGCTCGCGGGCACCGGCACCGGACCTCACGAACAGTTCTTCTGACACTCCACGGTGGCGGTGCAGAAGTTGCCGTCGTTGCCGATGGCCCAGCTGACGCCGTAGCAGGTCAGCGTGGTCACGATGGTTCCCCAGCCCTGACCTGCCTGGTCGGCGGTCACGGCCTGGTCGTCGATCTCCATCAGGACGTCGGCGTTGGGACTGAACTCGGGCTTGCTCATTGGACTCCTCACTCTCTTCGTCGAGCTGTGTGGGGTGACTCCCCGGGGTGCGTCACCTCCCGGTCCACCGTGGGCTGGGTCGTCGGTGACAGGCACCACACCACCGCAGGACGGGGGGCGCGGCCAATGCCCGTCCGTCCAGACCGGGCGTGCGGAACGTCGCCGGCGCGCAGGCCTTCGGGCAGGCCGATCGGTCAGTGCGTCCGCGCCGCCGGGGTCAGCGGAGAGGCAGGGCCACCTGGACGGACCACGTCTGGCCCACCGGGCCGATGATGGCCTCGCCGCCGAGCAGGGCGGCCCGCTCCTGCATGCCGATGATCCCCTGGCCGGTCGCGAGCTCGGGGCTCACGCGGCCACGTGCCCTCGCCACCTCGGACTCCACGGTGAGGGACAGCGACTCGGAGGAGAGACGGACGCCGACGACGACGCGGGAGGCGGGCACCGCGTACTTGACGACGTTCGTCGTCGCCTCCTGGAGGATGCGCAGGAGGGACTCCACGGTGGTCCGTGGCGCCCGGATCTGCGCGGGGGCGTCGAAGGACAGGTCGACGGTGAAGCCGAGGTCGAGCAGGCGCTGGACGAGCAGCTGCACGCCGTCGTGCAGGCCCACGTCGACCAGCCCGCGCTGAGCGGGCTCCGCGTCCGTGGCGAGGCTGGAGGGGTCCCGCAGCACCCGCAGGAGCTTGCGCAGCTCGACGAGCGCCTCGCGGCTGAGCTCGCTGGTCTCCACGAGCGCCGACCGCAGCTTCTCGGGGTCCGCGCTGCGCGCCCTGCTGCCGCCGACGAGCGAGATGAGCGTCAGCTGGTGGGCGACGACGTCGTGGAGGTCGCGGGCGAGGGACGCGCGCTCGCGGGAGCGGACCTCGGCCTGGCGCTGCAGCAGCTCACGGTTGTGCCGTTCGGTGCGGTGGGTGTGCAGGCGCAGGCGCCCGAAGGCGAGTCCCACGACCATGGCGGGCACGGCGAACAGGAGGTACGGACCCAGGTGGGTGAGGTCGCCGTACACGGCGACGGAGACGCCGGCCGCCCACGCGGTGAGGACCCCCAGGACGACGGCGGCCGCCCGGGCGCTCGTGACGGTCGCGACGACGGCGACGAGCACGCACGCCATGATCGTGACGATGCCGATCCGGTCGGTGGCGACGGCGGCGACGGCGCTGCCGGGCAGGAACAGGACCGTGGCAGCGGCCGGGTGGCGGGTGCTGACGGGCAGGGCGAGGCAGGCGAGGCCGAAGAGCACGCAGCGGAGCAGCTCGGCGAGCGTGACGACGGGGGTGTCGAGCAGGAAGTCGAGCAGCAGGACGGCGCCGAGGAGCGCGAGGACCGTCGTGGCGACCTTGGACAGCGGGCGGGGAGCCGCCTGGAGCACGCGCCCCAGCCGGCGGGGAGTCTTCCTCGGCTCACCGTCGCCCGCCATCGCTGGGACGATAGCACCGGCGCGCGCCGGGAGGCCCGGTGTCCCGGGCGGGACTCAGGGCCGGGTCAGCACTTCTCGAAGAAGTCGCCGAGCACCTGGCACGCGAGGTCGCCGAGGAAGGTCGCGGGGGCGGCGGTCGGCGGGGCGGGAGCCGAGACGCTGACGGCCGGGCCCGCGTCGGCAGCCAGGGCGGGTGCCCCGAGGGCGACGGGCATGGTGACGGACAGGGCCAGGGACGCGGCGGCGATGCGGCGAAGCCTCACGGTGGAAACCTCCTGTGCTGGGGTCGCTGTGACGTCTCCAAGTCTTCCCCCGGTGCAGCGGGCACCGCGATGGCCCATCGTCCACTGTCGCCTGGACGGTCGGCCAGCGGGTGGCACCGTCAGCGGTAGCGGTCCATCGCCGTCTCCGGCTTGAGCAGGCTGGGCGTGACGAGCCCGAGCTCGACCGCCCGGACGAGTAGCTGGACCCGGTCCCGCGCCCCGAGGCGGTCGCACGCGCGGCCGAGGTGCAGCTTGACGGCGCCCTCCGACAGGTGCAGCTCGGCTCCGATCTCACGGTTGCTCAGGCCGCCGGCGAGCAGCTGCAGGACCTGGTGCTCGCGCTCGGAGAGCTCCGGCGCGTCGGGTGCCGGCTCGCTGACGGCGGCGGCCGGCAGGGTCGTGACGTGCGCCGCGAGAAGCTTGACCACCGACGGGGAGAGGACCATGGAGTCCTCGCGCACCTGGCGCACGGCGTCGACGATCTCCTCGGGCGTGGCGTCCTTGACGAGGTAACCGCTGGCCCCGGCGCGCAGGGCCGCCAGGACGAGGTCCATGGAGGAGAAGGTCGTCAGCGCGATGCTCCGCACCGCGGCAGTGGCGGACAGCTCCCTGATCGCCTCGACGCCGCTCATCACGGGCATGTCGAGGTCGCACAGCAGGATCTCGGCACCGGTCTCGCGGACGGTCCGCACGGCCTCCGCGCCGTTGCTCGCCTGTCCGACGAGCTCGAGGTCCGCCTCGCTCTCGACGAGCTCACCGATGGCTCGCCGCATGAGCGGCTGGTCGTCGGCGACGACGACACGGACCGGCTCTGGGCTCATGTGCCGATCCTAGCCGCGGGCCGACAATGGGGGGATGCGCGTCGTCGTCCTCACCGGTGCCGGGATCTCCGCTGAGTCGGGGGTGCGGACCTTCCGCGACTCCGGCGGGCTGTGGGAGGGCCACGACGTCGAGGACGTCGCCACCCCCGAGGGCTTCGCCCGGGACCCCGGGCTCGTCCACCGCTTCTACGACGCCCGCCGCCGCGACCTCGCGCTCGTCGGGCCGAACCCGGCGCACCGGGCGCTCGCCGCCCTGGAGGGGACGCTCGGGGAGGACCTGCTCGTCGTCACGCAGAACGTCGACGATCTCCACGAGCGGGCCGGCTCCCTTCAGGTTGTCCACATGCACGGCGAGCTGCGCCGCGCCCGCTGCGAGGCCTGCGGCGCCCGGCCCGTCTGGGACGCCGACCTCCTCGACGCGCCGCCCTGCCCCAGGTGCGGACAGGCCCGGCTGCGCCCCGACGTCGTCTGGTTCGGCGAGGTGCCCTACGAGCTCGACCGCATCCACGGCGCCGTCACGGGCTGCGACCTCTTTGTCGCCGTCGGCACGTCCGGCGCGGTGTACCCGGCCGCCGGCTACGTCGCCCTGGCGGCGAGCAGCGGGGCCCGGACGCTCGAGCTCAACCTCGAGCCGAGCGAGGTCTCGCGCTACTTCGACGAGGTCCGGACCGGGCCGGCCGCCAGGCTCGTGCCGGAGCTGGTCGCCGAGCTCGTCGGCTGACGGACGACCGGCGGGATCCGGCTGTCGGCGGAATCCGGCTGTCGGCGGAATCCGGCTGTCGGCGGAATCCGGCTGTCGGCGAGATCCGGCTGTCGGCGGGAGGGTGGGTGAGGGAGGGCGGGGGTGTGGGGCAGGCCTCAGGCCAGCAGGGTGAGGACGACGGGCATGGCGACGATGCCGACGAGGATCGTCACCGACGTCATGAAGGTGGACAGCTCGACGTCGCCACGCACCTCGGCGGTGTAGCCCGGGGCCATCGCCGCGATCGGCGCGAAGTACACCATGCACAGCACGACCTTCACCTCGGCCGGCACCGGCAGCAGCAGCCAGGTCCCCAGCGCGAAGAGCACGGCGTAGCCGTAGCGGACCGTGAGGAGCATGAGGGCCTGGCGGTACTTGGCGCGCGGCAGCCGCAGCTCCAGGCCCACGCCGATCATGAACATGGCGAGGAAGGTGTTGGCGGCACCGATCGTGCCGGTGAGCCCGATGACGGGGCCGGGCAGGCTGAGGTCGAGCAGCCGCAGCGGCAGCATGACGAGGTAGGTGACGAAGATCGTCGAGCGCAGCATCGTCCGCACGAAGCCGCCCACGCCCATGCGCCGATCGCCGGGCGCCAGGGCCATGGCCCACGCGTAGCCCAGGCCGGCGGCGGCCACCGCGTTGCCGACGTCGAAGAGCGAGGCGAGCACGAGCGCCTGCGGGCCCATGAAGCCGGCGAGGTAGGGCATGGCGAAGGCGCCCATGTTGTAGCTGCCGACGTTGAGGACGCCAAAGGCCTGCGCCTCCCGGCCCCGCCGGCGCCCCATGAGCATCCCGGTGCCCTGCTGGAGGACGTTGACGACGAGGCCCACCACCGCCAGGGACAGCAGCGCCCAGGTGAGGTCGAAGTCGTTGACGCTGGTGATGATCGCCGCCGGCAGCGTGATGCGCAGGACGATCGTCGCGAGGACGGGGAAGTGCGCGACCGACAGCCAGCCGAGCCGCTTGACCCCGAGCCCCAGCGCGATGATCGCGACCAGCGACACCGCCTGGACGAGAACGCCGCCCACCACGCCTCCCGTCCTGGCAGCCGCGCGCCGCTCGCGCCACCCTACGCCGGGCAGCCTAGGCTCGGAGCGTGTCGCGCCAGCTAGCCCCTTCCTCCGACGAGACCACGCACAGCCGGTTCGCCGTCCTCGGGCGTCAGCTCCCGTTCTTCGTCGCCTTCGGCGTCATGACCGTCGCGCTCCTCGCGTGGGAGGAGGAGGGGCCGGGCACGCCCGACGCCGTCCTCGTCGGCGCCGCGATCAACCTCGTCGCCACGGCGCTGGCCGCCGCGGTGCCCTGGCAGCAGCTGCCGCGACGGGTGGAGGGTGTGGTCCCGCTGCTCGACATGCTCGCCATCGTCTGTGTGCTCAGCGTCGGGGCGCGAGCCTCGGTGCTCCTCCTCCTGCCTGTTGTGTGGCTCGCGCGGATGGGGTGGGGCGCGACGGTGACGGCCGTCCTCGCCGGCGTGGTCGCCTCGATGGGGGTGGACATCGTCCGCGCGTTCGAGGTGGGGGCCTTGTCCATCACCCCGGACAACGCCGGCCGGATGTTCACCGTGCCCGCCGCCATCGTCGCCGTCGCCAGCTCCCTGCACCTGTCCGAGAAGCGGTCCGCCGCGCGGCGCGAGCTCCTCGCCGGGCAGAGCGCGCTGGTCGAGGAGATCCTCGAGGAGACGGCACTGGACCGGGCGCGACTCGAGGGCGTGCTCAACACGATCGACGCGGGCGTCGCCGTGCTCGACCCGGAGGGCACCGTCGTCGTCGTCAACAGGGCGCTGCGCGAGGCGAGCGGCGGCGGCTTCGCCGTCGGGTCCCACCTCGTCGATGCTGCCCCCCGGCTCTTCTCCGCCGACGGCACCACGCCCGTGGACCGGGAGCGCCTGGCTGCCGTCGCCGGGGGAGAGGCGATCGACCGCAGCGTCGTGTGGTGGGAACAGGCTCCCGACAACCGCGTCGCCTTCAGCATCAGCACCGGTCGGCTGCCGCACGAGGACGGTGGCGGTGAGGGTGAGGGCACGGTCGTGGCCCTGCACGACATCACCGACCAGCTGCTCGCGCTCTCGGAACGAGACGACTTCGTCTCCTCCGTCTCCCACGAGCTGCGCACCCCGCTCACGTCCGTCACCGGCTACCTCGACCTCGCGATCGACGACCCCGACCTGCCGGCGCACGTCAAGGGCTACCTCGAGGTGGCCGAGCGCAACGCCGGCCGGCTACGCCTGCTGATCGACAACCTCCTCGGTGCCGCACGCACCGCGTCCGACGCAGGCTCGCGGGCGGACGTGGACCTGACTGCCGTCGTCGAGGACGTCGTGGAGTCCCAGTCCCCGCGTGCCACCGACCGCGACATCGAGATCGCCGTGTCCACGACCGGCACCGCCGTCGTCCGCTCGGACGTCGGGCGGCTCACCCAGGTCGTCGACAACGTCGTCTCCAACGCCGTCAAGTACTCCCACCACGGTGGTCACGTCGACATCGAGATCAGGGGCAGTGGCAGCAGCGTCTGCCTCACCGTCACCGACGACGGCCCGGGCATCCCCGCCGCCGACCAGGCCCAGCTCTTCAGCCGCTTCTACCGCGCCCCGCAGGTGCGGCACACCTCCGTGCAGGGCACCGGGCTGGGCCTGCACATCAGCCGCCAGATCGTCGAGGCCCTCGGCGGCTCGATCTCCCTCGCGTCCGAGCCCGGCCGCGGCACACGCGTCGAGGTCGTCCTGCCGTGCGGGGGGAGACGCTGATGCTCGACGCCACGACGCTCTACGTCGTCTCGATCGTCGTCGTCACGATCGTCGCGACCACCTTCGTCGTCGAGGTCGCCAGCCGTGGTCGCTCACCCGTCGACCTGCTGTGGACCCTCGCGCTCAGCAGCGCGGCCACCACCGCCGTCTTCTACGTCGCCGCCACGGCGAGCGGGACGCTCTGGTGGTTCGTCGCGCTGGGCAACGCGTCCTCCGTCGTCACCACCTTGGCAATGTGGAACGGCATCCGCGCCGACGGCGGACGCCGCCCGCTGCTGGGTGTCACGCTCGGTGCTGCCGCGGTCACAGCGCTCGCGACGCTCCTCGCCGGCCCGGACGCCGGTGAGTGGGGAGGGGGCTGGGCGGTGCTCCTCGGGACGGCGGCCGGCGGGCTGCTGGGGGGTGTCGAGGCGTTGCGCAGGCGGTGGATGCAGCACCGGCTGGGCGTCGTCCTCGGTGGGGTCCTCCTGCTCGTTGGTGTGTACTACAGCGCGCGCTTGGCCGTGTACCTGGCCCAGGGCCCCGACTCCCCGACGTTCACGCGCGCGCTGGGGACGTCGACGACGCTGCTCGTGCTCATCGTCCTCATCACCACGGCCGGGTACTGCATGGTCGTCATCCGCACCGACGAGGTCCACACCCGGGAGATCCGGGCCAGCGCCTTCGACCCGCAGACAGGCCTGCGCACGCCGGCGACGTTCCTCCCGCGCGCGGCCGAGGCCACCCGGGAGGCGAAGCGGGCCGGGGACCCGCTGGCCGTCGTCGTCGTCGTCGTCGAGGGCCGTGGGGACCTCACCACGGGCTTCCACCGTGACGTCGCCGAGGCGGCGCTCGTCGCGGTCGTCGACAGTGCTCGCGTCCTCGCGCCCCCGTCCAACTCCTTCGCCGGGCGCGTGGACGACGACGCGAGCGACGTCTTCGAGGTGCTCCTGCGCGGCTTCACCGGCGTCGAGGCCCACGCGTGGGCGGAGAACCTGCGCCGTCGTGTCATCGCCGTGCCGCTCCAGGTCGACGGCGCCCGGCTGCGCCTGCGGGTGAGCCTGGGGGTGGCCGCCGACGCCGAGACCGGTTACGAGCTCGACGCCCTCCGCGAGCTGGCTGCGCGGCGGGCGAAGCGGGCCGTGGCGGAGGGCGGCAACCGGGTCCTCAGCTGGCTCTGAGGAATCCTGAGCCAGTCCTGAGGTGAGACTGAGGTGAGGGACAGGGACCGCTGAGGTCGGCCACCGATATTTGGTGCAGCGCCGGACAGACCGGCCCCCGCACCGAGAGGCACGACCATGGCACGCTCCACCACCTCCCGCCCCACCCGCACCACCTGGAAGGCCGTCGCGGCCACCGCCGTCGGCATCGTCGTCCTGGGCGCCGGCGGCGCCACCTTCGCCGAGTGGTCCGACTCCGAGGCCGCGGCGACCGACACCGAGATCACCGCCGGTGTCCTCGACCTCGCCGCCGGCCAGGGCACGTGGACCAACGTCGCCGGCGCGGACGTCACCGCCGCCGTCGCGGACGGGTCCTACCTCGTCGTGCCGGGCGACGCCCTCACCTACCGCGAGACCATGACGATCGACGCGCAGGGCGACCTGCTCCGCGCAACCGTTCGCCACAACCTCGAGGGCCTCACCGGCGATGCCGAGCTCCTCGCCCAGCTGCGCGCGAACGCGACGATGTCCCTCAACGGCGAGGCCGTCACCGGGACGTCCGCCGCCGTCGTCGCCGAGGACGAGAAGCAGACGCTCGCCGTCGCCGTCACCGTCGCCTTCGACGCGACCACCGCCAAGCTCGTCGGCCAGGGCCAGGACGTCTCCCTCGGCGGCCTGGACGTCACCCTCACGCAGGACACCGTCCCCGCTGCCTGACCCGCACCACGCACCCGCACCACACCCACCACCGGAGAGGAGAACCATCGTGCCCAGCCGCCTGACCCGCGCCGCACTCGCCGCAGTCGTGGCGGTGGTCCTCCTCTCCGGCAGCGGCACCACCCTCGCCGGGTGGAACGACGCCGAGCTCCGCGAGGGCCAGGTCGTCTCCGCCGGTGAGCTCACCGTCGAGCCGGTCAGCGCCAGCACCGTCGTCGTGCGGCCCGGCACCTCCCAGCCGCTGCCCGCGAGCACGCCTCTGGTTCCGGGTGACGTCGTGCGCCTCTCCTCCACGGTGAGCGTGAGCGCGGCCGGTGAGCTCCTCACCGGCACCCTCGGCCTCGAGGTCACCGGGCTGCAGGGCCTGACCCGCTCCGGCCCGCGGGTGACGACGACGCTCCGGGCCGCCGGCACGCGTGGCTGGACCGTCACGCCCGCCGACGACGGCGCCACCGTCACCGCCGTCGTCGACCTCACCGTCCCGGCCGCCGTCGCCCAGCACACCACCCTCGACGCCGGCGCGATCCGCTGGACGCTCACCCAGGAGATGCCATGACCACGCGGCTCACCGCCTGCCTCCTCGCCCTTGCCGTCGTGCTGGGCGGGGTCCTCCTCCTGCGTCCGAGCGAGTCCACCCTGGCCGCGTGGAGCGACGAGGCCACCGTGGCCGTGCCGCAGCTGCGCACCGGCGGCGTCCAGGTCGACGTCACCACCGCCGGCACCGGCACCACGGCCACGCTCGGCATGTCCGGTGACACGAGCGGCACGTGGCGCCCCGGCGCCGTGACCGTCACCTCCGGTGGACGCGCCCTCACCGGCGCCGAGCTCGACGGCTCCCGCGTCGACTACCGCCTCGCCGGCAAGAACGGCACCTGCGCCGCGACGGACCCGGTCGCCTACACCGCCGGCCTCAGCGGCGCCCGCACCTCCTTCACCGTCACCGGCGGTGAGCGCATGAGCGGCGCCCGCACCCTGTGCCTCACCTTCGTCCCCTCCGACCAGGTCCGCGTCCAGCTGGGGGGGCGTGCCCTCGCCTTCGCCACGACCGTCGACGGCGTCGCCACCGCGGGCACGTGGACCGCCGCGAACACCTGGACCGCGACCCACCAGCTGCCGGCCGCCCCGAGCGTCTCCGCCATGCGCTGCACGCCCGGCTGGCTCAACCAGTGGGTGACCCTGGCCTGGGACTGGGACGCCGGCGGTCTCAACCAGACCGTGGCCCGGTGGAGCCTCCAGCTCGAGGACCGTGGGACGTGGCGCGAGGTCGGCACCGTCCCCGCCCGCCAGCGCACGACGACGGTCAGCCCCTACCAGTTCGACTTCGTCAGCTTCGACAGCTACACCCTGCGCGTGGCCGCGGTGCTCACCGACGGCACGACCGTCCCGGCGCCGTCGAGCACCAAGGTCCGGGTCGAGCGCGTCGGCATCGGCGCGGCGTACTGTGGCTGAGCACGGACGAACGCCGTGACCGGGGGCCCGCTGGACCGTGGGCCGCTGACCGGCCTCGTCGAGCAGGTCGGAACCGGCGCCGCAGTCGGGATGATCGACCGCTTCCTCGACATGGCCGGCGAGCGGCTCGCCCGGCTCCGGCAGGCCGTCGCCACCGGCGAGGACCTGCGGGACGTGTCCCTCAGCCTCGCCTGCTCCGCGCAGATGCTCGGGGCGCGCGACCTCGCGGACGCCGCCACCCGGTGCCGTACGACGGAGGGGGCCGCCGCCGAACGGGCGCTGGCCGAGGTCGAGGCCCTCGCCGGGCCCACGTGCCACGCGCTGCGCGGGGCGCGCGCCGCACTCAGCGGGCGCTGAGCGCCAGCCGGTAGCCCACGCCGCGGACCGTCTCGACGTACCGCGGGCTGGTGGCGTCCTCGCCGAGCTTGCGGCGCAGGTTGGCGACGTGGACCTCCACCGAGCGGCGGTCCGCGTCGGTCGCCTCGAGACCGGTGTCGTAGCCCTCGGACCACAGCACGCCGGCGAGCTGGGACTTGCTCAGCACGCGGCGCGGGTTGGACAGCAGCGCGGTGAGGATGTCGAACTCGCTGCGGGTGAGCTCCAGCGGTGTCCCGCCCAGCTCGACGAGGCGGGCGTCGCGGTCCAGGCGCAGGTCGCCGTGGACGAGCAGGGCGTCGTCGTCCTGCGTGGCCTCGGCCGCGGCGGGCGGCGCAGCGGGCAGCGCAGCGGCCGCCGCCGCTGGCGGCGCCTCTCCGGCCACCGTGCGCGGACGGCGCAGCAGGGCCTCGATGCGGGCCCGGATCTCCCGGGGCCGGAAGGGCTTGGTCACGTAGTCGTCGGCCCCGGCCTCGAGCCCGAGGAGGGTGTCGATCTCGTCCGCCCGTCCGGTGAGCATGAGGATGTAGGTGTCGGAGAAGGCGCGGATGCGCCGCGCCACCTCGAAGCCGTCGAAGTCGGGCAGGGAGATGTCGAGGGTGGTGATGACGGGCTGCAGCTCGCGCACCGCGTCGACGCCCGCCTGGCCGTTCGGCGCCGACGTCACCTCGAAGCCCGCCTGTCCCAGGGTCACCTCGAGGAGGAACCTGATGTCAGCGTCGTCCTCGATGACCACCGCGTTGCCCCGCGCGCCCGTTTCACTCACGGTGACGACTGTAGCGAACCGGGCTCACCCTCGCCGGGCGGCCCACGCCTTGCCACGATGGCCCCATGAGCACCTTCCACAAGACCGACGAGCCGGTGACGCTGCGCTTCGAGGCGGCCGGCCTGCGCTGGCTCACGGTGGGGGCGGGCGGCGCGCCCGTCGTCGAGATCCTCGCCGAGGGGGAGGGGTGGATGGACCTCGTCCACCTGCCCGCGGCCGAGCCGACGGCGCAGGCCGCTGCCGCCCTCGGCCGCGGCCTGGCCCGCACGCACGCCGCCGGGGCCCCGTCCCTGGGCTGCTCCCCGCCCGGGTGGCGCGGGGAGGTCCCGCGCAGCTCCGGCCCGATGCCGCTGCACGAGCACGACGCCGACGGGCCCTTCACCCGGT
The DNA here is from genome assembly GCF_023715365.1 of Georgenia satyanarayanai. Classification (GTDB taxonomy): domain Bacteria; phylum Actinomycetota; class Actinomycetes; order Actinomycetales; family Actinomycetaceae; genus Oceanitalea; species Oceanitalea satyanarayanai_B. Next base: position 149,994 of record NZ_JAMBNZ010000008.1, on the reverse strand, counting down.
GGGGGGAGTTCTACGCCGAGTACCAGCTGCGCCCGTACGTGCCGCGTGCACTGGCGAACGGCTCCATCGACGACGACGGCGCCCGCGTCCTCGAGCGCGTCGCCGACCGGCTCGCGGCCGGGGACCTCGACCACGACCAGCCCGCCCTCGTCGGGGACGGAGCCGCGCGCCTGCACGGTGACCTGTGGGGCGGCAACGTCGTGTGGACCCAGCGGGACGGCGCCGTCGAGGCCGTGCTCATCGACCCCGCGGCCCACGGCGGGCACGCCGAGACCGACCTCGCGGCGCTCGCGCTCTTCGGCGTCGACCGCCTGCCCGACATCCTCGCCGGTTACGAGGAGGTCTCCCCGCTGGCTGCGGGCTGGCAGGAGCGGGTCGGGCTGCACCAGCTGACGATGCTCGTCATGCACGCGGTGATCTTCGGCGGACACTACGGCCCGCGGACGGTGGAGGTCGCCCGGCGCTACGGGGGTTGACGGACACGTCGCTCGCCACTAATGTACAACCACATGGTTGTACAAGACGTGTTGGACGACGCCGCGACGGACCGGGTGTTCCGGGCCCTGGCCGACGCCACCCGGCGCGACATCGTCCGGCGCACCCTCGTGGGGGAGGCGACCGTGACCGAGCTGGCAGGCGACTACGACATGTCGTTCGCGGCCGTGCAGAAGCACGTCGCCGTCCTGGAAGGAGCTGGTCTGGTGACCAAGCACCGGCAGGGCCGCGAACGCCTCGTGCGCGGCAACCCCGACACGATCCGCCGGGCCCAGCTCCTGCTCGACCAGTACGAGCAGCTCTGGCGCGGACGGGTCGCCCGGCTCGACTCGCTCCTCACCGAGGACGAGTGACCGCCAGAAAGGCACCGCCATGCCCGTCACCACCGTCGAGAAGGACCTCGACGCGCTCACCATGACCGTCGTCGCCGACTTCCCCGTGCCGGTCAGCCGGCTCTGGGACGCCTACGTCGACCCCCGCCAGATCGAGAAGTTCTGGGGCCCGCCCGGCTGGCCCGCGACCTTCACCCGCCACGACGTCACCGTCGGTGGCCGCTCCGACTACTACATGACCGGACCGGACGGCGAGCGGGCGGGCGGGTACTGGGAGTTCCTCACCGTCGAGCCGGGCCGGTCCTTCGAGGTCCGCGACGGCTTCGCCACACCCGACGGCGAGCCCGACGCCGGCCTGCCCTCCACGCGCATGGTCTACACCTTCGAGCCGACCGGTACCGGCTCGCGGCTGCTGACGCGGACCGTCTTCCCCTCCCTCGAGGCGCTCGAGCAGCTGCTCTCGATGGGGATGGAGGAGGGCCTGACCGCCGCCATGGAGCAGGTGGACGCCGTCCTCGCCGACCTCGCCTCCTTCAGCGCGGACATGCCCACTGCGGCGCACGTCCTCGATGACACCCGCGTCCGCATCAGCCGCGTCATCCACGGCCCGGTGCAGACCGTGTGGGACGCCCACCACGACCCCGCGCTGATCCGCCGCTGGATGCTCGGTCCCGACGGGTGGAGCATGCCGGTGTGCGAGGTCGCGACGAGCGTCGGGGACACCTTCCGCAGCGAGTGGGAGCGCGACGGCGGCGGGGACCGCTTCGGCTTCACCGGCGAGCTCCTCGAGTCCGCGCCGCCGTACCGGGAGGTGACGACCGAGCGGATGATCGGCGTCGAGGGTCCCGGTGCGGTCAACGAGCTCACCCTCACGCCCGTCGGCGGCGGCACCCTGCTCACCGTCGTCGTCACCTACCCGGACGCCGAGACGCGCGACGCCGTCCTCGGGACCGGCATGGTCGACGGGATGGAGACGAGCTACGCGCGGCTCGAGGCCGAGGTCCTCACGCCGGCCTAGACCGGCCGTCGGCGCCGTGCGCCCGCTGGGACGGCGAGCGGGCGCACGGCGCCCAGGTGCACGGAACGAAAAAGTTCGGCTAGCCTTGCCATATGAGTTCGGGTATCCGAAACCGTGTCGCGCTCGCGGCGGGCCTCGTGCTGCTCGCGGCGTGCGCCGGCCCGGCGGGCGGTGCCGACGACGGCCGCGTGGACGTCACGGTGACGACGACGCACGCGGCAGATCTTCTCCGCACCGTCGGCGGTGCGCACGTCGAGGTCACCGCCCTCATGGGACCGGGTGTGGACCCGCACCTGTACCGCGCGAGCCAGGGTGACGTGCGTGCCCTCGTCGGAGCTGACCTCGTCGTCTACCACGGGCTCTTCCTCGAGGGCCGGATGGAGGAGGTGCTCGAGGCCGGGGCGCTCGAGCGGGTGCTCGCGCTGACGGACACCCTGCCCCGCGCGGAGCTCCTCGCCTCCGCCGACTACACCGACCAGCACGACCCCCACGTGTGGTTCGACCCCGTGCTGTGGGTGCAGGTCGTCGACCCCGTCGTCGCGGAGCTTAGCGAGATCGCCCCCGAGCACGCCGCGGACTTCGCCGCCGGCGGGCGTGCCTACGTCGAGGAGGCGCTGGCCGCCCACGCCGAGGCCACCGAGCTCCTCGCCGCCGTGCCCGAGCGGCGCCGCGTCCTCGTCACCTCCCACGACGCCTTCGGCTACCTCGGCCGCGCCTACGGCCTGGAGGTCCGCGGCGTCCAGGGCTTGTCCACCGAGGACGAGGCCGGCGTCGCGGACGTCCGCAGCCTCGTCGACCTCCTCGTCGAGCGCCAGGTGCCCGCGCTGTTCACCGAGTCGAGCGTCTCCCCGGCGAGCATCGAGGCCGTCCGGGAGGCCGCCGCCGACCGCGGCTGGAAGGTGCGCGTTCCCGAGCGGGGCCTCTACTCCGACGCCCTCGGTGAGCCCGGCACGCCCACCGGCAGCTACGCCGGGATGCTCCGCGCCAACGCCGAGACCATCGCCACCGCCCTGGGAGGGTCATGACCGCGCCGCTGTCCGTCCACGGGCTCACCGCCGCCTACCGCGACGAGCCCGTCCTGTGGGACGTGTCCTTCACCGTGCCAGAGGGCCGCCTCGTCGGGGTCGTCGGCCCCAACGGGGCGGGCAAGACGACTCTCCTCAAGGCCGCCATGGGGCTCGTGCGGCCCGTCGCCGGCGGCGTCGAGATCTTCGGCCGGCCCCTCGAGCGGGTTCGCGGCCAGGTCGGCTACGTCCCCCAGCGGGGGAGCGTGGACTGGGACTTCCCCACCGACGCCCGCGACGTCGTCGAGATGGGCACCTACGGACGGCTCGGCTGGCTGCACCGGCCCGGCACCGCCGAGCGCCGCACCGCCGAGCGCTGCCTCGAGCGCGTGGGCATGCTCGACCTCGCCGGACGGCAGATCGGGGAGCTGTCCGGCGGGCAGCAGCAACGCGTCTTCCTCGCCCGGGCCCTGGCCCAGGACGCGCGCCTCTATCTCGCCGACGAGCCCTTCGTCGGGGTCGACTACCTCACCGAGCGCGTCGTCGTCGACCTCCTGCGCGAGCTGCGTGACGAGGGGCGCACCGTCGTCGTCGTCCACCACGACCTGTCCACCGTCGCCGACTACTTCGACACCGTCGTCCTCCTCAACCGCGAGCTCGTCGCCGCCGGCCCGACGGCGGAGGTCTTCACCCCCGAGAACATCGCCCGCACCTATGGTGGGGCGGCCCGCCACGAGCCGGAGCCGGGCCGCCGTGGGTGAGCTCAGCGCCTTCCTCGGCGACTACACGCTGCGGACCGTCGCGCTCGGCGCCGCCGTCCTCGGCCTGCTCGGCGGCACCCTGGGCACCTTCGCGGTGCTGCGCCGCCAGAGCCTGCTCAGCGACGCCCTCGCCCACGCGACGCTGCCCGGCGTCGTCATCGGCTTCCTCCTCACCGGCACGACCTCCGGCTCCGGGCTCATGCTCGGCGCGGCGGCGACGGCGGCGCTCGCCGCCGGGCTCGTCCTCGTCGTCGTCCAGCGGACGCGGGTCAAGCAGGACGCCGCCCTGGCCCTGGTCCTGTCGGTGTTCTTCGGGGCCGGCACGGTCCTGCTCACCTACGTCGCCGGCACCGGTGCCTCGGGACAGTCGGGTCTGGACCGTTTCGTCCTCGGGCAGGCCGCCAGCCTCGTCGCCGCCGACGTGCGGGTCATGGCGGTGGCGACGGCGGTGGTGCTCGCCGTCGTCGCCCTCACGTACAAGGAGCTCAAGCTCGTCGCCTTCGACCCGGCCTTCGCCCGGGCCGTGGGCTACCCGGTGCGGCGGGTCGAGGCGCTGCTCACGGTGCTGCTCGTCGTCGCGATCGTCGTCGGGATCCAGACGGTGGGCGTCGTGCTCGTCGCGGCGCTCCTCATCACCCCGGCGGCGGCCGCGCGGCAGTGGACCGACCGGCTCGCGGTGATGATCGTGCTCGCCGCTCTCATCGGCGCCCTCAGCGGGGCGTCCGGGGCCGTGCTCAGCGCGACGACCACCGACCTGCCCACCGGCCCGCTCGTCGTCCTCGTCGCGACGGCGGTCCTCGTCCTGTCCCTGCCCGCGCGCCGGCTGCGCGCCCGGGCGGGTGCCCGGCGCGCGGCCGTGGGGGAGGCGGCATGAGCGTCGACGTCGTCATCATCGTCACCGCCCTGCTCGTCGTCGCCCCGTGCGCGCTGCTCGGCTGCTTCCTCCTGCTGCGCCGCAGCGTCATGGTCGGAGACGCGATCTCCCACGCCGCCCTGCCCGGGATCGTCCTCGCCTTCTTGCTCACCGGTTCCCTCGGCCCGCTCGCCGCCGTCGCCGGAGCCGCCGCCTTCGGCCTCCTCACCGTCGTCCTCGTCGACCTCCTCGAGCGCGGCGGGAAGGTCCGCGGCGACGCCGCCACCGGGATCGTCTTCACCGGGCTCTTCGCTCTCGGCGTGCTCCTCGTCGCCCGCTACGGCGGGAACGTCCACCTCGACCTCGAGCACGTCCTCTTCGGGGAGATCGCCTTCGCGCCGCTCCACGTCCTCACCGTCGGCGGGGTGGACCTCGGGCCCCGGTCGTGGTGGACCACGGGAACCGTCGCGGTCCTCGCCGTCGCCGTCGTCGCCCTGCTGTACAAGGAGCTCAAGGTGACGACCTTCGACCCGGCGCTCGCCGCCGTCGTCGGGATCTCCCCGGTGCTCGTCCACCACGTGCTCATGGCGCTCGTGTCCGTTACCGTCGTCGGCGCCTTCGACTCGGTGGGTGCCATCCTCGTCGTCGCCCTCCTCGCCGGCCCCGCGGCCACCGCCTACCTCCTCACCGACCGGCTCGGACTCATGCTCGTCACCGCGTTCGGTGTGGGGGCCGTCGCGGTGCTCGGCGGGTACGGGCTCGCCGTCGTGTGGGACCTGTCGATCGCCGGGATGATCGCGAGCGCCGTCGGCGCGGCCTTCCTCCTCGCGCTCCTCGCCGCGCCGCGCCACGGGCTCGTCGGTGCCGCGGTGCTGCGCCGCCGGCGCCGGACGGTGCTGCGCCGCCGTCTCGTCGCGCACGCCGCCCGCGCGCTCGGCGAGGCCGCGACGACGGCGCAGCTCGCCGCCCGGCTGCAGTGGCCTGTCTCGCAGGTCGAGCGGGTCCGCGCTCGGCTAGACTGAGCCGCGACAGGGTTCGCAGCGCTTCCGGGGTGGGAGGAGCGCGGAACGATCCTCCGTGGAGACCGATTGTCCGCCCTGTCCTCCTACCGCAGCCTCTTCTCGCTGACGGGTCCTCTTTACGTCGTCGTCGCGCTCGTCGCGCGCCTGCCCCTGGCCATGGCGCAGATGGGCACGCTCCTCCTCGTCGCCGAGGTGAGCGGCAGCTACGGCGGCGGCGGCGCCGCGGCCGGCGCCTTCGCCATCGTCAACGCGGTCGCCTCGCCAGTCGCCGGTGCCCTCACCGACCGGATCGGGCAGCGCCCCGTCCTCCTCGTCCAGTCCGCGGGCGGCTCCCTCGCGCTGGTCGCCCTCGTCGTCCTCTCCGGGCAGGACGTACCGTGGCAGGTCCTTGCCGTCGTCAGCGGGGTCGCGGGCCTGTTCGTGCCGCAGATCGGGACGATGGCCCGGGTGCGCTGGCGCGAGCTCACCAAGACCCGCGGCAAGGAGCGCTTCACGCTCCTGTCCACCGCCTTCTCCTACGAGGGCGCGGCGGACGAGGCCGGTTTCGTCCTCGGCCCGGCCATCGTCGGCACGATGGCGGCGCTCGTCTCCCCGGCCGGTGCGCTCCTCGTCGCGGCCGGCGGCCTGGCCGTCTTCGCCACGTGGTTCGCCGTCCACCCCACGGTCGAGCTCGTGCGCGGGCACCGCGGCGAGAGCGGGGCCACCGGCCCCCGGGTGAGCCCGCTCCTCGTCGGGCTGGGCGCCGGGCAGCTCATCGTCGGGACGATCTTCGGCTCCGTCCAGGCCGGGACGACGGCGATGGCCACCGAGGCCGGTGAGCCCGGTCTCGCCGGGCTGCTCCACGCGGTCCTCGGCGTCGGCAGCGTCGTCGCGGGCCTGACGATCGTCATCCTGCCGGTGCGCTTCCGGCTCGCCGACCGGCTGCCCGTCTTCGCGGCGGGCCTGGCCGTGCTCACCCTGCCGCTGCTCGTCGTCGGCTCGCTGGGCGCGCTCGCCCCCGTCCTCGCCGTGCTCGGCCTGGCGGTGGCGCCCTACATGATCACGCTGTACTCGGCGTGCGAACGGGTCGTGGACCCCTCGCGGCTCGGTGCCGCGATGATGATCCTCGCCGCCGCCACCTCACTCGGCTACGCGCTCGGCTCGAGCACGGCCGGGCGGCTGGCGGACGTCGCCGGCTACACCGGCGCCTACCGGGTGACGGTCGTCGCGGGCACCGTGGCGCTGCTCCTGTCCCTCGTCCTGCGCGTTGCCCTGCACCGCAAGCGGCGCGAGCTCGAGGCCGCGGCGCCCACGCTGGCGGTCTAGGCGACCGGTGCGGGGGTGACGACCTCGCGCCACTGCTCGGGGGCCAGCGGCTCACGTCGCTGCTGCTCGCGCCCCGCGAGGTGCTCGCACAGGGTGATCGCGTCGGCGAGCAGGTCGCGCAGCATCTCCGAGGGGTCGGGGACGCAGGCCGTGGCCAGCCCCACCGTCGCGATCTCGACGACGGCGGAGCCCGGGTGGTGGGCGCCCACGCCCCCCACCTGCTCGACGAAGGCGCGGGCCCAGCGCTCGGCGAGCGGGACCGCCTCGAGCGCGCGGCGGCTCGCCGGGTGCAGGCCGGCGTCGGCCCCCGCCCGCTCGGCGCGCCGGCGCTCGCAGCTGAGGATGCCCACCGCCAGGGCCCGCTGGTGGTGCTCACTCACCACCGGCAGGGCCCGCGAGGCGGCGAGCAGCGTGAGCTCGTCGTCCCACCGCGGGTCCCCGCTGCGCAGCCCAATGACCGCCGGGATGAGCGTCGCGAGCCGCGGCCGCTCGGCGTCCTCGGTGAGGTCGTTGACGAGCCGCGCCAGGTGGGCGAGCAGCGGATGGGTACAGGTGGGCTTGTCGCTCCACCGCTCACCGGCCAGGTAGGAGGCCAGCTCCATGAAACAGGCGCCCCTGCGCGGACTGCGGTGCTTTCCCCGCGACAGCATGGGCAGGATCTCGATGTCGGCGTCCACGACGTCACCTCACACTCTCGGCGTCTACTCAGTGTGGCCCCTGTCACACGGCGTCCGCAATCGCTACGGGGGAGGGCATGAGGAGGTCGAGGGTGAGGACGGCCCAGCCGCGCAGCTCGGACCGCGCGTCCCCGCTCAGGGTGTCCGTCCGGCGCGGGCCGTCCAGGTGTCGCAGCACCCGCTCCAGGGAGCGCACCGCCTGAGACTCGCGGCCGCCGTCGAGGCGGCTGCGGGCCTGGTCGAGCGCGGTCGCGAGCTGGTGGGCGATCGGCCCGGCGACGTCCCCGGAGGCGACGTGCCGCGCGAGCGCGGCGTCCAGCCCACTCAGCGCGCCGGCGGGGTCCGTGGGCCCGAGGGACCCGTCCGCGGTGACCCGCGTCCAGCCGTCCGCGACCACCGTCGCCCGGTCGGCCGGGTCCCGGTCGTCGAAGGTGCCCGGGACCTCGATGCGGTCGACGTAGACGCCGCGGCCCGAGTAGACGGCGTCGGTCGCGTAGCGCAGCCGCAGCTGGACGTCGCCGGTGAGGCCCGCGAGGTCGAAGCGGCCCTCCCACCAGCGCCCCTCGCCGTCGCCCGAGACGCTGCCCGCCGCTGCGACGGTGTGCCCGCCGGCGGTGAGCGTGCCGTCCAGGGGCTGCCAGGTGGCGCCGTCGTCGGTCGAGGCCTCGACGTGGAGGAGGTCGGTCGGCTCGGTGTGGAACCACAGGTCGACGACGAGCTCGTCGTCCCCGTCGAGCGTCACCGGCACGGTGAGGGTGTGCTCCATCGCGTCGCCGATGCCGGAGTACCAGGCGGCGCCCCGGGTGAAGCCGGTCATCGGGCGGGCCAGGCCGGCGGCGCGCGCGACGGCGCGTCGCACGGGGTTGATGTTGCCCCAGTCGCGGCTCGGGTGGACCCGGTTGGTCATGAGGATCGCGATGGTCTCCGTGTGCGGGTCGATGACGAGCGAGGTGCCGGTGAAGCCGGTGTGCCCGGCGGACTCCGCGCTGGTGAGGACGTCGTGGTAGAACCACGCCTCCAGCTCCGGGCCGAGCCCGCGGTGGGAGGAGGAGAGCCGGCCGGTGTAGTCCCGCATCATCAGCTCGACCGTCGCCGCCTGGAGCACGCGGGCGCCGTCGTAGCTGCCGCCGTTCAGCAGCATCTGCCCGAAGACCGCGACATCGTCGGCGGTGGAGAAGACGCCGGCGTGCCCTGCCACGCCGTTGAGCCGCCACGCGGCCTCGTCGTGGACCTCGCCGTGCACGAGCCCGCGGGCCGGCGTCGCCTGGTACTCGGTGGCGGCGATGCGCGGTAGCAGCTCGGCCGGCGGGTTGTACATCGTGTCGCTCATCCCGAGCGGGCCGGTGATGTGCTCCGCGACGTACGCGTCCAGCCCCTGCCCGGAGACCCGCTCGACGATCTCGCCGAGGGTGATGAGCCCGAGGTCGCTGTAGAGGTACCCCGTGCCCGGCGTGCTCGTCGGCCTCACGTCCCAGACCCGCTGGAGCGCGGCGGCCTCGTCCGGCGCGCTCCACAGGTTGATCCACGCCGGCAGGCCGGCCGTGTGGGTGAGGAGCTGCTCGACGGTGATCGCCTCCTTGCCGTTCGCGGCGAAGGCGGGGACGTAGGTGGCGGCGGTGTCGGCGAGCTCGACGTCGCCGGCCTCGACGAGCTGCATGACGGCGACGGCGGTGAAGAGCTTGGACAGGGAGGCGAGGTCGAAGATCGTGTCGGTGCGCATCTCGACCTGCTCCTCGGCAGGCAGCTCGGTGGTCGTGTCCGCCCACCGCACGGCGTGACCGACCGCGGTGCGCTCGACGACGACCCCCTCGGCCGCGACGAGCGCCACCGCACCGGGGTAGAAGGGGGTGGGCTCGCGGGTGAGGCCCTCGCGGAGCGCGGCCTCGATCTGCTCGAGCTCGCGGGCGATCAGCCCCACCTCCTCCGCGGTGCCGTCCCGCAGCACCCGCTGCGTGGCGCCGGTGCGGTCCCAGCCCACCCGGTCGTCCGGCGCTCCCGCGGCGGGGAGCACCGCCCCCGTGATCACGACGCCCAGCGTCGCACCGACAGCAAGCAGCCTGCGCATGACCATCCCCTCCCGTAGGTCCCGGCGTCCTCGCCGGCACTTCCCACTGTGACGAAGGGCGACGGCCTACGTCAAGGGTTGACGTGTGTCAGGCCGAGGTGCAAAGGAGTTACGGGCGGGGGATGTTGCGGAGGTTGGAGCGCGCCATGGCCATGACCTCGCCAGAGCCGCCGCCGAAGATCTGCTTGGTCATCGACGTCGCGAAGCCCCGCACCTGCCCCGCCGAGATGCTCGGCGGGATCGACAGCGCGTTCGGGTCGGTCATGACCTCGACGAGCGCCGGACCGGGCCGGTCGAAGGCGTCGCGGAAGGCGTCGGTGAGCTCGCGCGGGTCCTCCACCCGCACGGCCGGGATCTCGAGCGCCTGGGCCACATGGCGGTAGTCGACGGCGGGGGAGTCCGTCGCGTGGTGGGGCAGGCCCTCGACGAGCATCTCGAGCTTGACCATCCCGAGGGAGGCGTTGTTGAAAACGACGACGGTGACCGGCAGGTCGTAGTGGCGCAGGGTGACGAGCTCGCCCAGGAGCATCGACAGCCCGCCGTCACCGGCCAGTGCGACGACCTGGCGGCCCGGGTCGGCGAAGGCGGCGCCGATCGCGTGCGGCAGGGCGTTGGCCATGGAGCCGTGGATGAAGGAGCCGATGACCCGCCGCCGGCCGTTGGGGGTGAGGTAGCGGGCGGCCCACACGTTGTTCATGCCGGTGTCCACCGTGAAGACGGTGTCCGGCCCGGCGGCCTCGTCCAGCTTCACCGCCGCGTACTCCGGGTGGATGGGGCGGTGCTTCTCGACCTTGCGCGTGTACGCGCCGACGACCTTCGTCATCACTTTCTCGTGTCGCCCCCGCATGTCCTTGAGGAAGGCCCGCGACTTCTTGCGCCGCACCAGGGGCAGCAGCATGCGCAGCGTGGCGCCGACGTCGCCGTGGACGGGCACGTCCAGGCGCGTGCGTCGCCCGAGGTGGGTGACGTCGACGTCGATCTGCGCGGTGCGCACGTCGGCCGGCAGGAAGTCGGTGTACGGGAAGTCGGTCCCCACGAGGATGAGGAGGTCGGCCCCTTCCATCGCATCCTGGCAGGCGCCGTAGCCCAGCAGCCCCGACATCCCGACGTCGTAGGGGTTGTCGTACTGGATGACCTCCTTGCCGCGCAGCGAGTGGCCCACCGGCGCGCCGACCTGCTCGGCGAGGGCGAGCACCTCGGTGCGGGCGCCGCGCGCCCCGGCGCCGACGAAGAGCGTGACCTTCCCAGCGGCGTTGATCGCCTCGGCGAGGGCGGCGACGTCCTCCTCGGCCGGGACGAGGGTGGCCGCGCCCGTGGCGGGGACGAGGTGCTGGCCGTCGTCGTCGAGCTCGGCGTCGGCGACGTCGCCGGGCAGGGTGAGGACGGCGACGCCGGGCGTGCCGACGGCGTGCTGGATCGCGCTGCGCGTGACGCGGGGCAGCTGCGCGGGGGTGGAGATGAGCTCGGAGAAGACGGAGGCCTCGGTGAAGAGGCGGTCGGGGTGGGTCTCCTGGAAGAACTGCGTCCCGATCTCGCTGCTCTGGATGTGCGAGGCGATGGCGAGGACGGGCAGGCGTGAGCGGTTGGCGTCGTAGAGGCCGTTGATGAGGTGGAGGTTGCCCGGCCCGGCGGACCCGGCACAGACGGCGAGCCGGCCGGTCACCTCGGCCTCGCCCGCCGCGGCGAAGGCCGCCGCCTCCTCGTGGCGGACGTGGACCCACTCGATGCCGTCGGTGCGTCGGACGGCGTCGACCACCGGGTTGAGGGAGTCCCCGACGATGCCGTAGATGCGCTCGACGCCGGCGGCGGCGAGCTGGCGGACGAGGTGCTCGGCGATGCTCGTGGCCATGGTTCTCCTTCAGGCGGTGGGCGGACCTCGATCGTCGCCCGCGGCCGGCCGTCTCGCAGGTCGAGGCGCGTGCCGGTCCGACGAGCGGAGGAGGGCCGCTCCGTCCTTCGACCAGTTCGCTCACGCCCGCCGCCCCCCACCGCCGCCGACGATGACTTGTGATCGAGAGCGCACGTCGTCGCCGGGTGCGCGACGGTGTCGAGGCGGCTCAGCCGCCGATGATGACGGTGGGGCAGCCCGGGCCGGGCGCGATCGGCGTGCCGTGGAGGGACTGGTCACCCAGGCGCGCGGCGGGGAAGTTGCCGATGAGGACGGTCATGCTGCCCATCGCGATCCCGTTCGGGGCGGGGGAGACGCAGACGGTTCCGCCCGGGACGGCGTTCGCGACGGCCGCCGGCATCCCACCGATGAGCACGGTCGGCACCGCCGCTGCCGGTGTCACCGGGCCACCCACGTGCGGCTTGGGGCCGTCGAACAGGGGGCACAGCGCCGTGTCGCCTGCCCGCAGCGCCGGCCCCATCGGCACCGCTCAGTCCTCGACGGGCTGGAGGAGGGTGCCGCCGTAGAGCACCGAGGTGTCGCAGTTGGTGGGCGGCGGGTCCTGCGCGGGCGGGACACCCACCTCGTCGCAGCGCACCGTCATCGTCAGCTCGGCGCCCTCCCCGGCGACGATCGGCTCCTGGAAGTGGTAGTCGACGCTGCGGAAGTTCTCCAGCGCGAGGTCGAGGAGCGTGCGCCCGTCCAGGGTGACCTCGACCCGCCCGAAGTCACCCTGCGGGTTGCTCAGCACGAAGTCAGTGAGCCGGACCGTCCCCTCCGCGGGAACGACGAAGGGCTCCGGTGACTGGGTGGCCCCGGGCGCGGTGTTCACCTGGAACCGGTCACCGACCGGCACGACGAGGTCGTCCAGGGTGGGCGAACCCACGAGCTCGTTTGCCTCGACGGCCGCGGAGCCCGCCTCGGTCGCCGCGCCCTGCGCGGCCTGTGCGGCGTTGGACGCCTGCCCGGCCTCCTCACCGGCCTGCTGCGCCGCGACGGCGGCCTCCTGGGCGGCCTCGTTCGCCTGGGCGACCTCCTCCTCGACAGCTCGCCGCGCCGTCGACTCGATCGTGGGGCGCAGGACGAGGAACCACAGCGCCGCAAGGAGGAGCAGCAGGGCAAGCAGGGCGAGCAGCGCCTTGAGGAACCACGGCGGCAGGACCGCCTCCTGCAGGTGCGTGCCCTCGAGCGTGACCGGTGTCGTCTCCTCGGTGTGGACGGTGAGGGTGAAGGGGTGGGTGACGGAGGCCCCGCGCCAGATCCGGCTCCGCGGGGCCACCCGGAGGTCGGCAAAGGCCGCCTCACCGGGTGGCACCGTGAGCGCCGGGGGCCGGGCCTCCACCCTGAGCGCGTCCTGGTCGGGGGCGTCGAGGCGGACGGTGACCGGGACGTTGCCGCGGTTGTCGACCGCCACGTGGTGCGTGGCACCGCGCCGGCCACGGGAGGTGCGAGGGACGAGCTCGGCGGTGGTCTCGAGGAAGGGCAGGACCTCGACCATGCCCTCGGGCACGACCGTCTGCTCGGGGTGCTCCGTCGGCACCACCCGCACGCCGAAGCTCAGCTGGCCGGCGGGGACGGACGCCGAGCGCGGCGGCGCGAAGGAGATGGTCGCCGTCGTCTCCGCGCCGGGGAACAGGCCGGTGATCTCGGCCGGCTCGACGGAGGCCCACGCCCCCGGCACGCCGAGCACCTCGATCCGGTAGCCCTCGACGATCTCCCCGTCGTTGCGGATCTGGAGGGGCACCTGCTCCACCGTGCCCGCCGTCAGCTGGACGGTGGGGCGCTCCAGGCGCGCAGTCGTGGTCATGGTCAGACGGTAGGACCGCGGTGACGTGCGTCGGAGGGCGAAACGGCGGCTCGCGGGGCAGCGGTTCTGCCCGTTGAGTCCGCGTTGAGTGCACGAAGAGTCCTCAGGCGGAGAGTGTGGCGCACGCGGCGGTGCTGCCGTGCTGGGGTGGAGGAGGACATGATGATGGAACGAGTGCCGGTCTGGGTCAGCGCCCGCGACCCGATCTCCGAGGCGGGGGTGGTGAGCCAGCTGCGACCGCGCCCGGAGGTGCGGATCGTGGGGCGCGACGAGGACGACGACGCGCTCGTCGCCGTCGTCATCAGCGACAGCCTCGACGGCGACACGTTGCGGATGCTGCGCGCCGTCCAGCGCAAGGGCTTTACCCGCACCGTGCTCGTCGTCGGGCAGCTCGAGGACAGTGACCTCGTCACGGCGATCGAGGCGGGCGTGGTCGGGCTGGTGCGGCGCAGCGAGGCGACGTCCGACCGGCTCGTCGCGGTCATCCGCGCCGCTGCGACCGGGGACGGCACCGTCCCGCCCGACCTGCTGGGCCGGCTCATGGATCAGGTGGGCAAGCTGCAGCGGCAGGTCCTCGAGCCCCGAGGGCTCACCTTCACCGGCTTGGCGGCCCGCGAGATCGAGGTGCTGCGCCTCATCGCGGACGGCTACGACACGGGGGAGGTCGCCCGACAGCTCTCCTACTCCGAGCGCACCGTGAAGAACGTGCTGCACGACGTGACGAGCCGGCTGCAGCTGCGCAACCGCTCCCACGCCGTCGCCTACGCACTGCGGGAGGGTCTCATCTGAGTGCCGCGTCCGCGCCGTCGAATGTCAGACCCCCCTGAGACGATGTGACCAGCAGCACATCGAGAGTGTGAGGGGGTGGGGACCGTGACCGAGGAGATGGTCGACGGCGCGGGTCCCGCCTCCGGGCGCGGGCCGGCCACCGGGGTGGTGGCGGCCGATGCGGTGGGTGAGCTGGACACGATCCTGGCGTGCCTGACGCGGCTGGAGTCGATGAGCTGGCACGAGATGGACGGTCATCGCCTGCACGAGGCGTTCGAGCGGGGTGAGCAGATCGAGCGGCGCCTGGCCGGGGTGCGCTCGGCGCAGCTGGTGACAATCGAGGCGAACGGGTTTTGGGCGTTGGACGGGCAGCGGACCTTCGCCGCGTGGCTGCGCACGCAGACCGACGCGACCGCCCAGAGTGCGTCGCGGCAGGTGCGTCACGCGCGTGCGCTGCGGGACCTGCTGCCCCTGTCGCGGGCGGCGCTGGCGCAGGGGCGGATCAGTGAGGAGCACGTCGGTGTCCTGGTGCGCGGGGCGACCGCCACGGACCGGTTGCGGGTCCAGCTGTCCGACGATCAGCTCGGTGAGGCGTTCCTGGTGGAGCAGGCTCAGCGGATGGACGCCGGGTCCTTCGCCAAGCTCGTGGGCACGTGGGCGATCGCATCGGACCCGGAGGCCGCCGACCGTGCCTGGCGGGAGGACGGCGCCAAGGAGCAGCTGACCCTGTCGCGGACCATGGACGGCTACCACTTGAACGGGTGGCTGGATGAGCTGTCGGGGCAGAGCGTGGACACCGCGCTGCGTGCGCACATGGGTCGCAAGGCCAAGGGTGATGAGCGCACCCCGGCCCAGCGCCGGGCGGCGGCGCTGACGTCGCTGGCGCGGCAGTCACTGGACGCCGGTGAGCAGGGCAAGGGTGCCCGTATCCGGCCCCACGTGAGCGTCACGGCCGACATCGAGACCCTGCGCGCCCTCGCTGGGGCCACCGGTTCACCCCGCCCGCCGGTCACAGCCGGTGGGCGGGAGCACGAGCCGGGCGGTGAGCTCGGCTTCTGGGAAGAGGCCCTGTTCACCGCACCCGGCGGTCCCCGCGACCCCAGCCGTAGCGCGCAGGATCCGTTCCAGCTCTCACCGCAGGCGCAGGCCTGGATGGACGCCTGGCAGCCGGGTGACACCCACGTCATCTCCACCGCCATCGACCCCCGAGCGGTGACCGGCATCAAGCCGGCCACCTTGGAGGACGGCACCCCCATCCCACCGGCCATGCTGGCAAGGCTGGTGTGCGAGTCCGCGCTCTCGCGGGTGGTGTTCGGACCGGACTCCACCGTCCTGGACGTGGGACGGGAGCAGCGGATCTTCCCCGCCCACATGGTCCGCGCGATCATCGCCCGGGACAAGACGTGCCAGTATCCCGACTGCGACCAGCCACCCGGGGTCGGGGAGATCCACCACTCCCTGCAGTGGTACCGCGACGGCGGAGACACCTGCGTCGAGCACGGCATCCTGCTGTGCTGGCACCACCACGACTGGGTCCACGTCTACGGCACCACCATCGTCCGCGCCGCAGGGCGCTGGCACTTCTACACCCGCCACGGCCAGCTCATCACCGCCAAGCACGAACAGACCTAGAAACCCCAGGGGACAACCCTGCCCACCGCCAGGTCGGGGCGGTGCCCCTTCGTGCGGCGGGGACTGCCCGAAGTGCTGTCCGCCGCTCGCTGACCGGGCTGCCGGCCGCTGACACCGTGGACCCGTGGAGGCTCTGAGGTGAGACGCGCAGTGGTGGCCTCGGCCGCCGGGCTCGGGGTGGTGGGGAGCCTGCTCGCGCCCGCCGCCCTGCCCCTCGCCTCCCCGGCGTCGGGCGCGGTCACGCAGCTCCTCCCGCCGGCGGCGGAACAGCCGCGACTCGTGTTCGCCGGTGAGACGAGCGCCGCCTCCGCCGACTCTGCTGCCGACGTGTGGGACGTGCTCGCGGCGGGCGGTCTGCCGCGCCGACTGGTCGACACCTCCACCGCCGATGACGGTCCTCTCGGCGACACCCACCCCTCCTACTCGCCTGACGGCACCCGCGTCGTCCTCACTGCGGCGGCCGGTGACGAGCCCGAGGCAGGCAGCCGCCTCCACGTCGCCGACCTCACCACCGGTGACCCGGCGGCCGACCCCTTCGCCGAGGCAGAGCCGCTCGACACGGGGTGGGAGTCGGGGATTGCGGACAGCGAGCCGGACTGGTCCCCGGAGGGGGACCGGATCGTCTTCACGCGAACGGACCCGGAGGACGGGGGCCCGGGGTTACGTGTCCTCGACCTGGAGACAGGCACCGTGACCGACCCGCTCGAGGCGGTGGGCGCCGGCGACGTCGTGGCGGTGTCCCCGGTGTGGTCGCTCGACGGCGCCGGCATCCTCTTCGTCGCTCCGCTCGAGGGGGACGTCGGTGAGCTCTGGCTCCTCGGTGAGGAGGCGGGGGAGCTGCGCCCCCTGGTGGAGGAGACCGAGGACGGGCTGGAGCCGGTCGTCGGGCAGGGGCCGGCGTGGTCGCCCGACGGCACGCAGCTCACCTACGTCGACGCGGGGAGCGGCGCACTCGTCACCGCCGTCCTCGAGGGTCCCACCGGCACGCCGGACGCCCCAGTGGTGGTTGGTCCGGTCCCGCTCTACGAACCTCCGGACGGGGCCGGGGCGCTCTCGAGCCTCCGTGACCCTTCCTGGTCCCCGGACGGCACCGAGGTGACCGTGGCAGCCTTCGAGGAGCCGACCGGCAAGGACCCGGCCGGACTCGGCCTGTTCGCGATCCCCGTTGCGGGCGGTGACTACCGCACCGTGGTCGAACCGGGTGCTTGGACAGACCTCACCGGCCCGGACCACCAGCCCTGGAGCAACCTCGCGGTGACCCTCGAGTCCTCCCGGACGACCGGGATCGGGCTGGGTGAGCTCGTCGAGCTCATCACCACCGTCACCAACCCCGGGCCGTCGACCGCCTGGGGCGTCAGCGTGGAGTACGAGCTCCCGGGCGGCCCGGAGGGCATGGAGACCGCGGTCGGCTGGCCACCGGGGTGCAGCGGCGACGGCGGGTACCTCACCTGCACCCTCGACGAGCCGCTGGCCGCGGGGGAGACGGTGGAGCTCACGGTCACTGTCGCCGTCCCCGAGCCCGGCAGCTACCGCACCGATGTCCGCGTCGACGCCCTCGCGCCCGACCCTGCCACCACCGACAACGTCGCCACGGTCGCGCTAGACGCGCCCTTCCCTCCCGCCGTGGGCACCGAACCTCGCCTCGCCTTCTCCTACCGGCACAGCACGGCGGACGACCGTCGGGCCGACGTCGCTGACGTCCTCGCTGCCGACGCCTCGGACTTCCGCATCCTCGTCGACGAGGTGGTCGACGACGGCGAGAGCCTGGCGCGGCCTGCTGAGGAGCACCCCTCCTACTCCCCGGACGGGCGCAGACTCGTCCTCAGCAGCGAGCGTCACGTTCTCGGCGACGGTGAGCTGCCGGACGAGCCCACCCTCTTCGTCGCGGACGTCGGGCCGGCGGGCGCGCTAAACGTGGAGGTGCTGGCACCGACCGACGAGCCCGGTGTCGCGGCCACCCGGCCGTCGTGGTCCCCCGACCGCACCCGCATCGCCTACCTGCGCCGCGAGGGCGACGGGACGCCCACGCTCGCCGTCCTCCATCTCGAGTCCGGCACCGTCCAGGACTGGGAGGTGCCCGCCACCGACGTCTCGTGGTCCCCCGACAGCACGCGCCTGATCGTCACCAGTCCCGTCCTCGACGAGTTCCGACCTCGGCGGCTCACCGTCGTCCACGCCGACGACGGCGCGGCCTACGACGTCATGGTGGAGCAGCCCGGGTGCACGGGAGGGCCGGAGAGCTGTTTCGCACCGGTCGCCGGCGGCGACTCGGCGTGGGCGCCCGAGGGTGACCGCATCGCCTACACGGCGTCCGCAGGGGAAGGTGTCGACGGCCTGTCCACCGTGACGGTCGGTGAAGACCTCACCGTCATGGGGGAGGAGCAGGTCTACCTCGTCCCACCGCCCCAGCTGGTCTCGGAACCGGACCCCGAGGACTACCCCGTGCTCCGTGAACCGACGTGGGCGCTGGACGGGAGCTCGGTCACCGTCGTCGGCGAGGGGCCGAGCGGCCTGGGTGAGCTCCTGTCGGTGCCTGCTGACGGAGGGGCCTTGACGCTCCTGCGGGAGCTCCCCGGTGTCGCGCCGGACGTGGGCGACCCGGTCTACCAGCCCTGGGCCGATGTCGGTGTCGAGCTGTCGGTGACCTCGCCGGTCGACGCCGGACAGCCCGCCACCGTGACGGCAGCCGTGACCAACCTCGGCCCCTCGCCCGCCTGGGAGGTGGAGGTCGCCGTCGAGCTGCCCGCGGTCGCCGCCGGTGAGGCCACGCTGGAGGGGTGGCCGGCGCAGTGCACGCCGGACGCCGCAGGGCTCACGTGCGTCGTCCCCGGCACGCTGCCGGCCGGGGAGACCGTGACGCTGCCGGTGGAGCTGCGGGCCGTGGCCCCGGGCGGTCAGCCGGTCCGCGCCGAGGGGGCGACCGCGTCGGTCGACCCCGAGCCGGGCAACGACGCGGCCGTCGTCACCCTCGAGGTGGAGGTGCCGCCGCCCGTGCTCGAGCCGCACCTTGCCTACACCCGGTGGGCGAACCGGGCCGGCGGGGACGACAGCGCCGACCTCGCCGACGTCCCCGCGCAGGGCGCCGAGCACGCGCGGCTCCTCGTCCACCGGGCGGTCACGACCGACGACGGGCAGCTGGTCCACCTCGAGGAGCGCCACCCGGCCTACTCCCCGGACGGCACCCGGCTCGCTCTCAGCGCCGCGCAGGTCGTCGACGGCGCCGTCTCTGCCGACCTGCGCCTGGCCGTGGGCGACCTTGCCGCCGAGCCGGTACCCGCCGGAGAGACGCCCGTCACCGACCTGCGGCTGCTCGGCTACGTGACGGAGCCGGGGCAGAGCGACCTCGCACCCGTGTGGTCGCCGGACGGCACGCGGATCGCCTTCACCCGCCAGGACAGCTTCTACGGGCTCAACCCGCGCCTCCTCGTCCTCGACGTCGCCACGGGCGCCACCCGGGAGCTCGAGCTCCCCGAGGGAGCCGGCTCCGGCGCCGCCGACCCGAGCTGGGCGCCGGACGGGCAGCGGCTCGCCGTCGCGGTCGACGGCTACCGCACCGAGGACGAGGAGCTGTGGGTCGTCCACCTCGACGACGGCAGCTGGTACCCCGCCGGCACGCCGGCCGCGGGCTGCTCGGCTGGCCCGCTCGAGTGCCTCGACCCGGTGGCGGCCGTGGCGCCGGCGTGGTCGCCCGACGGCGCGCAGGTCGCTGCCGGGGACGGCACCGTCTTCGGTGACGCCCCGGAGTACTCGGCGGTCGTCGTCCACGACATCGCGCCCGAGCCCGTGGACGGCTTCTACGCCGTCGGCGGCTCCCGCGTGCTCGCAGGCCGGCTGGCCGACGCGGAGGGCGAGCAGCCACCGGGGACGCTCGAGGCTGCCTGGCACCCGGCCTGGTCACCGGACGGCACCGAGATCGCCTTCGTCGGCCGCGTCGTGGACGGGCTGTGGCCCGCCCTGTACGCCGTCCCGGCGGGTGGCGGCACGCCCGAGGTCCGTGTGGCCGAGTGGGGCGACGACGCTCCCGGCGGCTACGGGGACCCGGCCTACCAGCCGTGGAGCGACGTCGGGATCATCCTGCGCCCAGCGGCCGGCGCCGTCGTCGCGGGCACGCCCACCGAGCTGACCGCTGTCGTCACCAGTGCCGGCCCCTCGGCGGCGTGGGGGCTGACGGTGACCTTCACCCTGCCGGCCGGGCAGCGCGTCGTCGACGCGCCTGCCGACTGCTCGGTCTCGGACGCCTCCGCGACGTGCACGGAGGCGGGACCGCTCGCGCCGGGGGCGGACCTCGAGCTGACCTTCACCGTGGTCCTCGACGTTCCGGGGGAGCACGAGGTGACCGGCACGGTCACGGCGAGCACCCTGGACCTGGTGCTGGGCAACGACACGGCGAGCACCGCCGTCGTCGTCGAGGACCGCGTCCCGGGCACGGGCGTCGAGCCGCGCCTCGCGTTCGGTCACGTCCCCGACCTCGGCAGCGAGCTGCCCTCCGACCTCGCCGACGTCTTCTGGGCCGACGGCGAGGAGTTCCGGGTCCTCGCCGACGAGCGGCCCACCGACCCGCTCGGGCAGGAGCACCGTGCCCACGAGACCCACCCGAGCTACGCCCCGGACGGGCGGCGCCTGGCCTTTGCCGCCGACCGGGAGCTCGTCACCGACGGCACCGGGGGCGAGTCCTACGTCCTTGAGGGGCGCCAGCGCCTCATGGTCGGCACGACACAGGCTGGCGAGACCGGCCTCGTCGACGTGACGCCGCTCGACTACGAGCGTGACCCGGAGGCGAGCGATGAGGAACCGGCGTGGTCGCCCGACGGCACCCGCCTCGCCTTCGTCCGGTCCTCCGGCGAGGGCAGCAGCCTTGCCCTCGTCGACCTCGCCACCGGCGAGGTGCGCCTCCTCGACGCCGGGCTGCCGGGCCGCGTCACCGCCCCGGCGTGGTCGCCGGACGGGGAACGGCTCGCCGTCGAGGCCGGCGGGCAGCTGTGGGTGGTCGACGTCGACGGCGAGGACGCAAGCCCCGTCGTCGTCGTGCCGGAGACGTGCCCCGGTCCGCCCGGGTCCTGCGACCAGCCGCTGACGGGGTGGATGCCCGCGTGGTCCCCGGACGGCACCCGGCTGGCCTTCGTCGCCTCCGAGGACCTCTACTGGGAGGCGCTGTACACGGTCGCCGTCGCGGGGGAGCCGGAGGGCGGCGCCTACCGCGTCGGGGAGCTGCTGCGAGTTGCGGGCGCCGGAGACCAGTCCTGGTCCCCGGCCGACCCGGACTGGTCCCTGGACGGCAGCTCGATCGCCGTCGTCGGACGCGCCGCCGGCGCCGACGGGGCCGACGCCCTCCTCTCCGTCCCGGCCACCGGCGGGGAGCCGGTGGTGCTGCGCGGGGAGGTCGTCCCGGGCCAGCGCCACGGCTTCGCCGACCTCGACCACCAGCCCTGGGCCGACCTGGCCGTGGTCGCCACCGCCTCCGACACCGAGGTCGACGTGGGGGAACAGGTCGACCTGACGGTCACCGCGACCAACCACGGCCCCTCACCGGCCTGGGGCGCAGGCCTCGACATCACGCTGCCGGGCGGCGGTGAGCACCTCGTCGACGTCCCCGCCGGCTGCGCGGCCACCGCCACGGGGCTCAGCTGCGCGGCGCCGGAGGCGCTGCCCGTGGACGCCACGTACACCGTCACCGTGCCCCTGGAGATCGCCGTCGCGGGCAGCCACGTCACCGTCGCGACCGTCACCTCCCGGATGATCGACCCGCTGGGCGAGAACGACACCGCCCAGGCCGCCGTCGAGGTCGTCGCCCCGCCGCGGGTCACGCTCGTGGCCGACGTCGCGGTGCGGGTGGAGCTCGGGCAGCCGACCGCCTGGGTGGGCGGTGACCCGGTCGCCGCGCGGCTCGTCGTCACCAACGACGCGGCGGGCCCGGCCACCGGGGTGCGCCTCACGCTCGCCCACCCCGACGCCGTCACGGCCGGTGGCGCCGACGCCTGCCTCGCCGCGGCGCCGTGCGCGCTCGGGACGCTCGCGCCGGGAGCGAGCCGCACCGTCGTCGTCGCCCTGGAACCGGTGACGGCGGGTGCCGGCCCGGTGACGGCCACGGTGACGACGACGGCGCTCGACCTGACCCGTAGCAACGACACCGGCGCCGCCGAGCTCACCGTCCTGCAGCCCGAGCTGCGGCTGCTGCCGTCCGTCGGGGAGCCCGGGGAGGCGACCCTCGCCTACGGCACCGACTTCCCGCCGGGCGCCCGGCTGACGCTGTCGTGGGCGCCGGGCCTGACGGCGTGGGTGCGGCCGGTGACCGTCGCCCCGGACGGCACGGTCCGCTCGCCGCTGCTCGTCCTGCCCGGTGACCTGCTCGGCGAGCGGGTCGCGACTGCCACCTGGGAGTCCGGTCCCGGCTTCGCCGACGTGGCCGCCCCGGCGATGCTCGTCGTCCCCGAGACCTCCGCCCCGCCCGACTTCCTCACCCGGGGGTGAGCCGTGATCCGTGAGATCGACGAGGCCCTGCGCGAGCTCGTGCGCACGCGCGCGCTCGACGGCTCCGATGTCGAGGTCGTCCTCGACGCGCCGACGACGGACTGGGCCGCGCGTCGCAACGCCCCCACCGTCAACCTCTACCTCTACGACCTGCGCGAGGACACCCGCTGGCGGGAGCGCGGCTGGGCTCCCCGTGCCGGTGCGGACGGGACGGTGACGGGCCGGGTGCCCGCGCCGCGGCTGTTCAAGCTCTCCTACCTCGTCACCGCGTGGACGGCGCGCCCCGAGGACGAGCACCGGCTCCTCGACGCCCTGCTCGGCGCGCTCCTCGCCGTCGAGATCCTGCCCCCGGAGATGCTCGGCAGTGACCTCGAGGGCGTCCGCGTGCCGCTGACCGTGGGCCTGCCCCCGCCGGAGGACCGCGGCTTCGCCGACGTCTGGTCCTCCCTGGGCGGCCAGCTCAAGCCGTCGATCGACGTCGTCCTCACCGCCCCCTTCAGCTCCGGTGCCGACCTCCCGGTCGGTCCGCCGGTGGCCGAGCCGACCGTCGTCAGCATCTCCGACCTGCGCGGCCCGGCGCAGGAGCGCGCCGGTGGGCGCCGCACCCGTCCCGAGGAGCCGGCCCCGCCCACCACTTCCACCAGGCCGACCACGCCCGCCAAGCGCGCGCGCAAGCCGAGGAAGCCCACGTGATCGCCCACCTCCTCGCCCGGCTCGGTGTCGTCGAGCAGCGGGTGCGTGACCTCGTCGCCGAGCGTCGCGCCACCGACCCCCAGCCTGACGACCCCTTCCGCGGGCTCTACTTCAGCGAGGAGATGGTCACCCGGCTGCTCGAGGCCGGGCCCGCCGCCCCCCGCCCACCCACCGACGCGCGAGGACTCGCGGCCGCCGAGGCGCTGGCCGACGCCGCCGAGGCGCGCGGTGAGCGGGTGCGGCTGCGCGAGCTCACCCGGCGCTTCGGCCTCACGCCGCTGGACGAGGAGCTTCTCCTCGTCGCCCTCGCCGGGGACCTCGACGTCCGCTTCGAGGCGCTGTACGGCTACCTCAACGACGACGTCACCCGCCGCCGGCCCAGCGTCGAGGTCGCGCTCGCGCTGTGCGGGGTCCCGCTCGCCGCGGCGGAGGTACGGGCCCGCCTCCTCCACGGCCCGCTGACGACGGCGCGGCTGCTCACCGTCGAGGACGGTGAGCGCGCCTTCACCGGGCGCGCCCTGCGGGTGCCGGACCGCGTCGTCGGGCACCTCTTGGGCGACGACACGCCTGACCCGGTCGTCGCGCCGCTCCTGCGCGCGCTGCCCGACGTCGCGTGGGGCGACCCCGCGCCGCTCGCCCGCGCCCTGGAGGAGGGCACGCGCCTGGCCTACCTCCGTGAGCCGGCCACCGGCTCGGGACGTGCCCTGGCCGTGCGCGCGCTGCGCGCGAGCGGGCGCGCCATCGTCCACGTCGACCTCGCGGCGCTCGCTGCCCGGCCCGAGCCGGTCGAGCTCGCCCGGCTCGTGCTGCGGGAGGCCCGGCTGCGCGGCGCCGGGCTCGTCGCCGGACCGGTCGAGGCGCCCCCGGCGGGCGTGCTCGACGTCCTCACCGCGGGGGAGGCACCCGTGCTGCTCGTCGGGGACCGCAGCTGGGACCCCGCGTGGTCGGCCGAGGTGCCGCTCCTCGTCGACGTCCCCGAGAGCACCGTCGGCGAGCGCAGTGCGCTGTGGCTGGCCGAGCTCGCCGCCGACGGCGTCGGTCCGGAGGAGGTGGCCGCCACCTCCCAGCTCCGGCTGCGGCCGGAGCAGGTCGTGCGGGCCGCCCACGCCGCGCGGGTGCAGGCGCGCCTGGCCGGGGAGCGCAGTGTGGGGGTGGAGCACCTCCTCGCCGGCGCACGCGCCGAGAACGGCACGGCCCTGGAGCGGCTGGCCCGCCGGGTGCGGCCCGCGGTGGGCTGGGCCGACCTCGTGCTGCCCGAACCCGCGCTCACCGGCCTGCAGGAGATCGCGCTGCGCGCGCGGCACCGCGAGCAGGTCCTCGGCGAGTGGCGGATGCGACCCGGCGGCGCCCGCGGGCGCGGCGTCGTCGCCCTCTTCGCGGGTGACTCCGGCACGGGCAAGACGATGTCGGCGGAGGTCGTCGCCCAGGACCTGGGGCTGGACCTGTACGTCGTCGACCTGGCCACCGTCGTCGACAAGTACGTGGGGGAGACGGAGAAGAACCTCGAGCGGATCTTCGCCGCCGCGCAGGGCGTCAACGCCGTCCTCCTCTTCGACGAGGCCGACGCCGTCTTCGGCAAACGCTCGGAGGTCAAGGACGCGCACGACCGCTACGCCAACATCGAGAGCGCCTACCTCCTCCAGCGCCTCGAGAGCTTCGACGGCCTCGCCGTCCTCGCCACCAACCTGCGCGCCAACATCGACGACGCCTTCACCCGCCGGCTCGACGTCGTCGTCGACTTCCCCGTGCCCGACGTCGCCCAGCGGCAGCGGCTGTGGGACCGCTGCCTCGGCACCACGCTGCCCCGGGCGGCGGAGCTGGACCTGGGCTTCTGCGCCGGCGCCTTCGAGCTGGCCGGGGGCGCGATCCGGTCCGCCGCCGTCACCGCGGCGTACTTCGCGGCCGACGACGGCGGCACGGTGACGATGGCCCACGTCGTGACCGCCGTGCAGCGCGAGTACCGCAAGCTCGGCCGGCTCACCGTGCCCAGCGAGTTCGGCGGGTACTGGCCCCTCGTGCGGTGAGTGGGCGCCCGTTCGGGCACGTGCCGCTTCCCCTTGGGACGGACCGCGGACCCTTCACCGGCTCGGCGCCCGCTGAAACCCTGGACGCAGCCGAACCGAGGGGTGACGATGCGCGAGCACGACCAGCGGGCCCCGGCCGGGGAACGATCGACGCGGACCTCCCGGCCGGCTGCACCGGAGCCCCACCTGCTGCGCGCCGCGGCCGCGCACCGCCCGGACGTCCTCGGGGCCGAGGGCCTGCTCGGGCTGCAGCGGCTGGTGGGGAACGAGGCCACCGGGGAGGTGCTCCAGGAGCGGTCCCCGGTCCTCGACGTCGTGGGCTCCGGCGGCGGGCAGGCGCTGGAGCCCGACGTGCAGACGGACATGGAGGCCCGCCTGGGCGCCGACTTCACGGACGTGCGCGTCCACAGCGGCGGCGCCGCGAGCGACTCGGCCCGCGCCGTCGGCGCCCACGCCTACACGGTGGGTTCCGACGTCGTCTTCCAGCGCTACGACCCGTCCTCGACGGCGGGACGCACCATGCTCGCCCACGAGCTCACCCACGTCGTCCAGCAGCGGAGCGGGCCGGTCGACGGGAGCGACACCGGCACGGGCGTGCGGGTCTCCGACCCCGGCGACCGTTTCGAGCGCGAGGCGGCGTCCACGGCCGAGGCCGTCATGGCTGGACCGGCGCCAGCGCCGGTCCAGCGGCAGGAGGACGAGGAGGAGCTGCAGGGCGCCTTCGTCCAGCGGCAGGAGGACGAGGAGGAGCTGCAGGGCGCCTTCGTCCAGCGGCAGGAGGACGAGGAGGAGCTGCAGGGCGCCTTCGTCCAGCGTGACGAGGTCGAGGAGGAGGTGCCGGGCGCCGACCCGGGCTGACCCGGCCCTCCGGGCATGCCCCTTCGTGCAGCCCGGCCTACCCGCGACGGCGGCCCGGCGGACTACGGGCGGCCGGCGCACCACCCGCACTGTTCTACCCACACGCTCGCCGGTACCCGGAGGAACGATCATGCCGACCTATCTGTCACCAGGTGTGTACGTCGAGGAGGTCGAGGCTGGGTCTCGACCGATCGAGGGCGTAGGCACCGCCGTCGCGGCCTTTGTCGGGCTCGCGTCGAAGGGGCCCGTCAACGAGCCCACCCTCGTGTCCAACTGGACCCAGTTCGCCGAGACATTCGGCGACTTCGTCCCCACCTCCTACCTCGCCCACAGCGTCTACGGCTACTTCCTCAACGGCGGCGGCAACTGCTACGTCGTGCGGGTCGGTGCCGACAGCGGCAACGGGCAGTCGGGCAACGGCCGCAAGCAGGTCGGTGGACGGCCGGAGGCACTCCTCGGCGGCTACCGGGTGGTGGCGAAGTCGGCCGGCACGAAGCGGCTCACCGTCTCGGTCGCCACACCGGAGGACGAGAAGGCGCCCGAGGACCGCTTCCGTCTGGTCATCAACGTCGACGGCAAGCCGGCCGAGACCTTCGACGGCCTCACGACGAAGAAGGGCGGGGACAACCTCGCGACCAAGGTGAGCGCCGAGTCCAAGCTCGTGCTCGTCGAGGAGGTCGCGCAGGGCAGCGCGCTCATGAGGCCCGACAAGGGTGAGACCGAGCTCGTCGCCCCCGCCCCGGATCCCGCGCCGGTCACGACCGAGCGGCTGGGCGCCGACGACTACGTCGGGGATGCCGCCGAGCGCACCGGCTTCGCCGGCCTCGAGGCGATCGACGAGGTGACGATGCTCGCCGTCCCCGACCTCATGGCCGCCTACGAGCAGGGTGCGATCGACCTCGAGACCGTCCAGGCCGTCCAGCTCGCGATGATCGCCCACTGCGAGCTCATGGGGGACCGCCTGGCGATCCTCGACCCGCCGCCCAACCTCTCCCCGCAGCAGATCAAGGACTGGCGGGTGGACGGTGCCGGCTACGACTCGAAGTACGCCGCCCTGTACTGGCCCTACATCAAGGTCTTCGACCCGTCGACGGGCAGCAACAGGTTCGTCCCGCCGTCGGGGCACGTCGCGGGGGTGTGGGCGCGCAACGACGACTCCCGCGGCGTCCACAAGGCCCCCGCCAACGAGGTGATCCGTGGGGCGATCGCCCTGCAGACAAACCTCACCAAGGCCGAGCACGACCTCCTCAACCCGGTGGGGATCAACTGCGTGCGCAGCTTCCCCGGGCGCGGCATCCGGATCTGGGGCGCCCGCACCCTGTCGAGCGACCCCGCATGGCGCTACCTCAACGTGCGGCGGCTGTTCAACTACCTCGAGGAGTCCATCCTCATGGGCACCCAGTGGGTGGTCTTCGAGCCGAACGACGACGCGCTGTGGTCGCGCATCGAGCGGACGATCGCGGCGTTCCTCGTCAACGAGTGGCGCAAGGGAGCCCTGTTCGGGCTCACGCCGGACGAGGCGTTCTACGTCAAGTGCGACCGCGAGACGAACCCGGCCGAGGCGATCGACGCCGGCCAGGTCACCTGCCAGATCGGGGTGGCCCCGGTGAAGCCCGCCGAGTTCGTCATCTTCCAGCTCGCGCAGTTCTCTGGCGGCACGAGCCTCGTCTCCGAGTGATCCAGAAACCGACTGAGAAGGAAGTGAAGACGCCATGCCTCTCCCAGATGCCATGGACCTCGCCCCGGCGTACTCGTTCAGCGTGACGATCGACGGGGTGCAGGTGCCCTACGTGATGGAGGTCAGCGGCCTGAAGGCGGAGGTCGACAAGATCGCTTACCAGCACCAGGACTCGAGCGGGAAGTTCATCACCCGCCAGATGATGGGCCGGCAGAAGCCGGGGGAGTTCAAGGTCAAGCGCGGCCTCACCGACTCCAAGACCATCACCAGCTGGCTCGCCCAGATCATGAAGGGCGACCTGGCCGGCTCCCGCAAGACGGCAGCGGTGAAGATCATGTCCTCCGACGGCGCGATCGTCAGCACGCTGAACTACCGCAACTGCTGGATCAAGGACGTCGAGGTGGGCGGCACCCTCAAGGCCGGGTCCACCGAGCCCATGACCGAGACGTTCACGATCTGCTGGGACGAGATGGAGTTCGCCTGATGCGACGAGGAT
Source organism: Georgenia satyanarayanai (assembly GCF_023715365.1). Lineage (GTDB taxonomy): Bacteria > Actinomycetota > Actinomycetes > Actinomycetales > Actinomycetaceae > Oceanitalea > Oceanitalea satyanarayanai_B. The sequence continues at coordinate 122,150 of NZ_JAMBNZ010000008.1, read as the reverse complement.
CCCCCGGCCTCGTCCTGCCCGAGGCGGCCGTCGAGGAGACGGCCGCCCCGGGTGGGCGCGAGACGCTGCGGACCGAGTTCGACTTCGAGCTGCCCCGCGGCTACCTCGACGCCGACGGCGCGCTCCACCGGTCCGGCACCATGCGCCTGGCCACGGCACGCGACGAGCTGCTGCCCCTGTACGACGCGCGGGTGCAGGAGAACGCCGCCTACACCACCGTCGTCCTCCTCGGTCGGGTCATCACCCGGCTCGGCACGCTCACCACGGTCGACGCGACGGTCGTGGAGAACATGTTCGCCTCGGACGTCGCCTTCCTCCAGGACCTCTACCGCCGCGTCAACGCCGAGGGGCACACCCGCGCCGCGGTCACCTGCCCCGAGTGCTCCCACCGCTTCACCCTGGACCTCTCCGGTGGCCGCCTGGGGGAATCGTGACGTACGCGCCCGACAGCATCTACGAGGAGGTCGCGTACGTCGCCTACCACTTCCACTGGCCGCTCGACGACATCCTCGACCTCGAGCACGCCCAGCGGCTCCGGTACGTCCGGGAGATCGCGCAGATCAACACGCGCCTGTCCGAGGAGCGGTGAGTGATGCGGTGGCCCTGGGAGCGGCGGGCGACGGAGCCCGCCGGCGGTGAACCGGCGGCCACGCCGCGAAGCGCCCCTGCGCGGCCGGCCCCGAGCCCGAGCGGCTGGGCGTTCCACGCGCCCCTGCAACGGACCATCGCACCCATGACCTCCGTCCACCAGGGCACCGCGGCGGGCTGGACCACGACAAGCCACGACATCGGCTTCACCGGCCGGATGTCGCACCTGGTGAGCGCGGCGTCGTGGTCCGGGGTGGTCGACGGCGACGGCGGTGGGCTGGCGACCGTCGCGCGTGCCGCGTCCACAGGGCTTCCGGCTGCCGGGACGTCGACGGTGGCGACCGGCGGGGCCACCGGTGGCCCGCTGACCCGGGCGACGGCCGCGCCGGGTGTGCCGGTGGTGCACTTCGCACCGTCTCCCGGACCGCTGCCGCCCCCGCCGGCGGCCGACAGGACGCCGGTCCAGCGGCGGGAGGAGGCCGCGGCACCCGACGCGGCCGGGCAGCCGCCGGTCGCGTGGACCAACCCGTTGCAGCTCGACGACGGCACGGTCGTCGAGATCCCGCTCAGCCCCGGTCGGCCTCTCGACCCGCCGCCGGTGCAGCGCAGCACCGGCGGGACGGCTCCGACCGTGGCCGGTGACGGCGCGGGTGGTGCAGGACCGACGGCGCAGCGGAGCGTCCCGCGGCGCCTGGGTCTGGGCGCCCCGCTCAGCACCAGCCCCGCATCGCCCGTCCGGCAGCCGGCCCGTGGGGTCGAGCCGGGGAGCCGAGCCACGCCCGACGTCCGCGCCGGCTCACCGGACGGTCCCGCGGCCCCGATCGGGCAGGCCGGTGGGGCGTCGGGTGCCGCCTCGCCCGGTGCCGGGGTCACCATCGACGCGCCACACCTCCGGCCGGTCCAGCGTGCCGTGGCGCCACCCACTGCCGCCTCGAGCGATGTCGGGGCGGCAGGTCCGTCGGACGGAGCCGTCGCCCTGCCCGGACCTTCGCACCCTCCCGCTGCCCAGGCCGGGGCGGACGACGGCCCGGCCGTCCACGACGTCGGGACGATCGGTGCTCCGGGGAGCGCTGCCGGCCGAGCACCTGCGGGCGGGAACGGCGAGAGCTCCCCGCGGTTCCCGTCGACCACCGCTGCGGCGCCGACACGCGGGGGAGCGGTGCCGTCACCGACGGTGAGCCGGTCCGCAGAGCTCCCCGTGAACCGGGTGGCCGCTGCGGCACGAGGCTCCGGTGCCGACGGTCCCGCCGGGGCGACGACAGCGCCCGCCCGGCCCGATCCCGCAGACGCAGCGCCCCTCACCCCCAGCGGGGACACCGCGCCCGGCACACCGCCGTCGCTGCCGAGTCCGACAGCCACACCCACTGCCACTGTCAGCGGCACCACCGAGGCGCCATCGGCTCCGGCCGAGCCAGTCGCACCGCTGACCCCCGCCGCCACCGGGGCGCCATCGGCTCCGGCCGAGCCAGTCGCACCGCTGACCCCCGCCGCCACCGGGGCGCCATCGGCTCCGGACCGGGCGGCGGCACCGCAGGTCTCCGTCAGTCGTCCCACCGGGGCGGCCTCGGGTCCGGGCCGGGCCGCTGCACTGCCGGTCTCCGTCAGCCGTGGCACCGGGACGCCATCGCCCCCGCGCCAGGCCGCTGCACTACCGGCCGTCAGCTTTGCCACGGGCGCGCCATCAGGTCCGGGCCAGGCAACCACACCGCCGCTCTCCGTCAGCCGAGCCACCGGGGCACCATCAGCTCCGGCCCAGGCAGCCGCACTGCCGCTCTCCGTGAGCCGAGCCACCGGGGCCTCGCAGTCGCCGTCGGCTCGGGGCGCGACCGACTCGCCGTCCTCCGTCAGCCGGGACACTGCTCCCGCGGCACCACCCTCGGTGCCGAGCTCGCAGGCCGCGGTCACCGCGCCGTTGCTCTCCGCCAGCACACCGCCCGCGGCACCGCCCCCCGGAAGCAGAATCGCCCCGCCCTCCGCCGCACTCGGCGTCGCCGCCATGCCGGTCGCCGGCAGGAGCGTGGCCGGGCCGGACGCAGCACCACCGCCGGTCTCGGGTGCGGCGGCAGCAGGTCCGCCCGCCGTGGGCCAGGCATCGGGCGGCGGCGTGAGCCGGACCGACTCCCTCCAGCGTTCCGCGGAGGACCTGCCGACGCCCGCGCTCGAGTCGTCGCCGGAGGCGTCAGGCACCGGGATCTCGCCCGCCCTCGGTGGCCTGCCCCGGGTGCAGGACCGAACGGCGGGAACGCTCGGCGAGGCATCGACGACGACGGGTCGTGCAGGGCCGCCGGTCCCGACGGCGGTCGCTCAGCGTGCTGACGCGCAGCTCCCGGTTGCCTCGGTCCCCGGCGGTCATGGCGCCGACGCCCGGCCGAGCGTCCCGCTCCCGGGCGGCGAGGACGCCGCAGTTGCGGCCGACTCCGCCTCGCCTGACGCGTGGTCGGTCCAGCGGGCCGGTACCGAGCCCAGCGCCGAGCCTGCCGCTGGTCGTTCCTCTCCCGACGCACTCGACGGGTCCGTCGGTGCCGCCTCCGGAACGGACACCGGGGGATCCGGGCCGACCCTGGCAGAACCTGCTGCGGCGCTGGACCTGACGCTCGATGCGTCGGCCGGTGGGACGGGGAGCACGGCCGTGCCCGCCGGAGCCGTCAGACCTGAGCTGCCGCTCGCCGGGGCGCCTGGCGCAGAGGGCATCGGCCGGGCGGTGGTGGTCGTCGCCCGCGTGGCGGCCGGTGCCGCCGCGCCACCTCTGCCGTGGCGCACCGTGGCGCCCCGAGCGGTCGACCCGGCGCCGGGGGAGGCCCCGCTCGCGGCACAGCGCTCCGCCGTCACCGGCACGCTCGCGGAGTGGCTGCGTCCCCTGCAGCGAGGAGTGGCTGCGACCGCCGCCCGCCAGCTCGGCATCGGCGATCCGTCGTCCGCACGGTCCCGCCCAGGTGCCGTGGCCTCGGTCGCCCGGTCGGCGACGTCCGCCGTGAGCACGTCCGGAGGTGCGCGGCCGGTCGCTGTCTCCGCCGGTGCGCCGGCCGTGGCCCGGTCCGTCGACGTCCCGTCGGCGGGTCGGACCGCCACCAGCGCAGCCCGGGCTCCGGGCGCCCCCACCGACGACCGGTCCCCCGACGTGCCCGTCGGTCCCGCGGCGACGCAGGGCGCCTCCTGGCCCGGTGACGTACGGACGGGCTCCGTCGGGATGCCGTCCGTCGTCCGGGCCGGTGACCTGCTCGCCGCGTCCGTCGAGCTCCCCACCGTGGCGCGGTCGGCTGGCATCTCGCCCATGGCCGGGTCTGCCGAGCTTCCTCCCGTGGCCCGGTCGGTCGGCATCTCGCCCGTGGCCAGGTCCGTCGACCTCCCCGCCGCGGCACGGCCTGTCGGCACGTCGGCCATGGCCGGGTCGCTGGACCTGCCCGCCGTGGCCCGGTCGGTCGGCATCTCGCCCGTGGCCAGGTCCGTCGACCTCCCCGCCGCGGCACGGCCTGTCGGCACGTCGGCCATGGCCGGGTCCCTGGACCTGCCCGCCGTGGCCCGGTCCGTCGCCACCTCGTCCGTGTCTGTCTGGGCCGGAAGTAAGGTGCCGTCCGGCGCCCTGCCGCTCCTCGCCGGCACCTCGGCCCACCGCGACCCGGACAGCTGGGACGCCGCGACCGTGCAGGGGGAGTTCGTCCCCGGCCAGGTGAGCGGTCGCGGGCTGCGCCCTCGCCCCCTGGCTGAGCACCGGCGTCGTTCCCCGGCGCCGGCCGACGTCGCCGTGCAGACGCCGCCCGCCGCCGTCGTGCCGGAGCCGTCCGAGGACGCGCCGACGGGGACGACCGACGTCGTCGTCACCGACGCGGCCCCCGCCGACGCGCCGGCCGGGTCGAGCCCGGCCGCGGTGCCGGACCCGGCGCAGCTCGCCGGGCTCGTCGACGCGCTGTTCCCGCCGCTGCTGCGACGCATGCGGCACGAGATCCTCCTCGACCGCGAACGTCGGGGGCTGCGGACAGATCGGAGATGGCCATGACCGTCCTGGCGGAGACCGACACCGCGGTCTCGGTGCGGTACGTCGTCACCATCGACCACGCCAACCTCGGCGCGTTCAGCAGCTGCGAGGGGCTCGGCTGCGAGTTCGTCCTCGAGACGCGCGAGGAGGGCGGCAACAACCGCTTCGTGTGGCAGCTGCCCACCCGGATCAAGTACTCGAACATCAAGCTGAGCCGGCCGCTGGGCGCCGACACGAGCAAGATCGCCTCGTGGATCGCGGGGGTGGCGAGGGGCTACAAGGAGGTGACCGGGACGATCAAGGCGATGACGGCGTCGGGCACGGTCGTCGCCGAGTGGAAGCTCAAGCGCGTCGTCCCCGTCCGGTGGACCGGCCCCTCGCTCACCGCGGACCAGGGCAAGGTCCTCACCGAGACGCTCGAGCTCGCCCACCACGGATTCCTGGACTCCGGAAAGTAGGGCAGCGGCAATGGTCAACCCCGGGCTGGAAGCCGCGACCGCGTCGGCCGGCAGCGCCAGCAAGTTCGAGAAGGCCTACCTCCAGCTGTACGAGCCCTCGCGCGACGGCTCGCTGGCCAAGCCCGGAGCGGCGCTCCAACGGGTCCAGTTCCAGTTCAACCCCAAGGAGCTGACCATCGCCAAGGCGGCGACCTGGGCCCGCGCCACCGGCACCGGGAACCGGAGCAGCGGACCACCCCAGTACAAGGGCCCGCAGCCCTCCAAGCTCAACCTCGAGATGTTCCTCGACGCGTCGGACACCCAGGACGACTCGGTGGTGAAGGCCGTGGACCTGCTCCTCGGCTGCTGCGTGCCGACCACCAGCTCCCACGACCAGAAGCGCGACTCCCCGCCGTGGGCGGTCTTCCGGTGGGGCGGGATCACCGGCTTCCTCTCCTACATCTCCAGCGTGTCGGCGAAGTACACCCTCTTCACCAGCGGCGGGGTGCCGATCCGCGCCGTCGTCTCCGTCGTGCTCGAGGAGCTGTCCGGGGACCCGTCCGGGCAGAACCCCACGTCCGGCGGCCTGGTCCCGCGCCGCGTCCACGTCATGGCCGAGGGGGACACGCTGCCCGCACTCGCCTACGGCGAGTACGGCCGGCCGGACCTGTGGCGGGCAGTGGCGGCCGCGAACGGGATCGACGACCCCTTCCGGGTCCGCCTGGGCACCGCCGTCATGCTCCCCGCGGTCGAGGAGCTCGCGCCGGTGGGCGGGGAGGTGTCCCGTGCCCTTCGGTGAGGAGCACAGCAGCCAGGTCGTCGTGTCCGTCAACGGGACGGCGCTGCCGCCCGCCGCGACGGCGATGCTCGCCTCCGCCTACGTCGACGACTCCGTCCACGTCCCGAGCATGGCCGTCCTTCGCTTCAGCGACGCACACCACGACATCCTCGGCACCATCGGGGCGAAGATCGGCGCCGCCGTGTCCGTCGCGGTGCAGCAGAGCGGACAGGGGGCTCCGGTCCCGCTCTTCGACGGGGACGTCACCGCGCTGGAGAAGGAGATCGACGAGACCGGCGCCTTCACCACCGTGCGCGCCCTGGACGTGCGCTGCCGGCTCCAGTCCGGCGCCAAGGTGGAGGCCTTCACGGAGATGTCCGTCACGGACGTCGTGGGCAAGGTGCTGCGGGAGGCCGGGCTGCAGGCTCAGGTCGGTCCGTTCACGACCAAGCACAAGCACCTGTCCCGGGACGGGGAGTCGGACTGGGAGCTCCTCTGCCGGCTCGCCCGGACGGTGGGCGCCGCGGTCTGGGTCCGGGGACGGACGGTCCACTTCGACACCCCGACGACGGCGAGCACCGCGCCGTCGGGAACCGACCCGCGTGTGACGCCGGAGGTGCTCTCCGCCGGCCGCAACCTCCTCTCCTTCCGCGCGACCGTCACCGCGTCCACCCAGGTGCCCGAGGTCGAGGCCCGCGGCTGGGACTACACCGCCAAGCGCGACGTCGTCGCCCCGGGACGGGTCGAGACGCAGGCGGCCGTGCTCCAGACCACCCCGGTCGCGCTCGCCCGGGACCTCAAGGGGACCAAGCACCTCCTCCCGGTGTCCGGGCTCGCCACCCTGGACGCGGCCCGCACGGCGGCGACGGTGAGCGCGGCCGCCCGTGCCGGCGGCTTCGCCGAGGTCGAGGGGCTCGTGCGCGGCAACCCGCGGCTGCGGGCGGCGACGGCGGTCAACGTCGTGGACGTCGGGCCCGAGTTCAGCGGCAAGTACGTCCTCACCACCGTGCGGCACGACTTCGCGGAACGGGAGGGCTACGTGACCTCCTTCAGCGCCGCGGACGTCTCGGACCGCTCCGTCTACGGAGTCATCGCCGGCGGCCAGCCGCCCGCGGCCGCCGGGTGGAAAGCCACCACGGCCCTCGTCACCAACGTCAAGGACCCGGACAACCACGGGCGGGTCAAGGTGAAGTTCCCCTTCGCGGACGGCTACGAGAGCTGGTGGGCGCGGCCCGTCCAGCTCGGTGCCGGAGCGCAGCGCGGAGTGTCGTGGCTGCCCGAGGTGAACGACGAGGTCCTCGTCGCCTTCGGCGGCTCCTTCGACGAGCCCTACGTCCTCGGGGGCCTGTACAACGGCAAGGACGTGGCCGGTGCGGGCTGGGCCGCGCACGTCCACAGCGACGGCTCGGTCAAGCGGCGCGCCCTCACCTCCCGGACCGGCATGGTCGTGGAGTTCCTCGAGGACGGGCAGCAGGACGCCCTCACGGTCTCCACCAACAACGGCGCCCAGCACCTCACCCTCACCCAGACCGGGCAGAAGGGGGTCGTCCTCATCTCCCAGGGGCCGCTGGAGGTCACCGCCGAGCAGGACATCACCGTCACGGGGAAGAAGAACGTCTCCGTCACCACGAGCACGGGGGACCTGTCCCTCAAGGCGATGAACGTGACGATCGAGGCCAGCGCGAAGCTGGCACTCATGGCCGCGCAGCTGAGCGCCGACGCGCAGGCCAGCGCCGCCCTCACCGGGGCCACGGTCAAGGTCGACGCCAAGGGGACCGCCGAGCTCACCAGCGCCGGCGTCACCACCGTCCGCGGCTCCCTCGTGAAGATCAACTAGTGGGGGCTCGTCATGGGACAGGAGTTCATCGGCACCGGGTGGGCCTTCCCGCTGCGCACGGACGCCACCGGCCGGATCGCGCTCGTCGCCGGCGAGCGCGAGATCGAGGAGAGCATCCGGCTCATCCTCGCGACCTCACCGGGGGAGCGGCCGATGCGCCCCGAGTTCGGCTGCTCCGTCCACGACTACGTCTTCGCGCCGGCCGACGCCGCCACCGCGGGCGACATCGCCTACAGCGTCCGTGTCGCGCTGGAGCGGTGGGAACCGCGGATCGAGCTCGCCGCCGTCGTCGTCCGCTTCGACGCGATCGACGAGGGCGTGCTCTACATCGACATCGCCTACACGCTGCGGGGCACCAACGACCCCCGCAACCTCGTGTTCCCGTTCTACGTCATCCCCCAGCACGAGGAGGGTTAGCCGTGCTCCCCGCCCCGAACCTCGACGACCGCCGCTTCCAGCAGCTCGTCGACGACGCCAAGCGCCACATCCAGGCCACCTGCCCCGAGTGGAGCGACCACAACGTCTCCGACCCCGGCGTCACCCTCGTGGAGACCTTCGCGCTCATGGTCGACCAGCTGTCCTACCGGCTCAACCGGGTGCCGGACAAGCTCTACGTCTCCTTCCTCGACCTCCTCGGGATGACGCTGCACCCGCCGACGGCCGCGTCCGCGGAGCTCACCTACTGGCTCTCCGCCGCCCAGGACCAGATCGTCGTCGTCCCGGCCCAGTCGGAGGCCGTCACGCCTCGCACGGAGACCGAGGAGCCGGTCGTCTTCCGCACCACCCGCGACCTCGTCGTGCCCCCGCGGTCGCTGTCCCTCGTCCTCACGCAGGGCTTCGGCGGGGGCGTCGTCGACCGCGGTGACGCGCTGCGGGCGGCGGAGCGCTTCGCCGTCTTCACCGACACCCCGGCGCACGACGACGTCGTCCTCCTCGGCCTGGACGACGCGGCGCCGTCGTGCATCGTCGTCCTGCGCTTCGACAGCGAGGTCCGCGGCGTGGGCGTGGACCCCCGCTTCCCGCCGATCACCTGGGAGGCGTGGACCGGGACCGGCTGGCGGGCCTGTGACGTGGACTCCGACGGGACCGGCGGCCTCAACCGCTCCGGTGACGTCGTCCTGCACGTGCCCGACCACCGGGCCTCGATCATCGACGGCAAGCGCGCCGGCTGGCTGCGCTGCCGCGTCGTCGACCCGCCCGAGGGCTACCCGCGCTACAGCGCCTCACCGACGATCGGCGCGGTCTCCGCCTTCACGATGGGGGGCACCGTCCCCGCAAGCCACGCCGAGCTGGTCCGCGACGAGATCCTCGGCCTGTCCGAGGGGGTGCCCGCCCAGGTGTTCCACCTCGACCGCAGCCCGGTGGTCGCCGGTGGCGACGTCGTCGTGCAGGTGGCCGCCGGCAGCGGCTGGGACGAGTGGGTGGAGGTGGAGTCCTTCGCCTCCGCGGGACCCGAGGACCAGGTCTTCCTCCTCGACCGGGCCACCGGCGAGGTGCACTTCGGGCCGGCGGTCCGACAGGCCGACGGCACCCTGCGCTCCTACGGCGCCGTGCCGCCCAAGGGCGCACCGCTGCGGGTGCCGGTCTACCGGACGGGCGGTGGGCCGCGGGGCAACGTCTCCGCGCGGACGATCACCGACATGCGCACCCCCATCCCGCTCGTCGACCGCGTGGAGAACCGCCGCCCGGCGCTCGGGGGCGTGGCCGGGGAGTCGGTCGCCGAGGCGAGGCAGCGCGGCCCGCTGCTCCTGCGCACCCGTGACCGCGCGATCACCGCCGAGGACTACGAGCAGCTCGCGCTGCGGGCCGAGCCCTCGGTGGCGCGGGTGCGCTGCGTGCCGGCGACGACGCCGGAGGAGTCCGGCGGTGTCCGGCTGCTCGTCGTGCCCTCCGCCGTGCCCGACGACACCGGCCGGCTGCGCTTCGAGGACCTCGTCCCCAGCGAGGAGGCCCTCGCCCGGATCACCGAGCACCTCGACCGCCGCCGCCCCGTGGGGGCCCGGCTCCTCGTCGAGCCGCCCTTCTACCAGGGCGTGACCATCGTGGCGCGGCTCGCGGCGCGCCCGCGCGCGGACGTCGAGCGGCTCGAGCGCGAGGCCGTCACCGCGCTCAACACCTACTTCGACCCCGTCTCCGGCGGGCCCGACGCCGAGGGCTGGCCCTTCGGTCGCCCCGTCCACGCCGGGGAGGTCTACGCCGTCCTCCAGGCGCTGCGCGGCACCGAGATCGTCGAGGACGTCAAGCTCTTCGGCGCGGACCCGATCACCGGCAAGCGCGGCGAACCGGTCCAGCGCATCGACATCGACCCGCAGGGACTGGTGTTCTCCTACCAGCACCAGGTGCGCGTCGTCGGGGGGCGATGACGTGCGCGGCACCGTCCCCCGCCTGCCCAGCGTCGCGCCCGTGGCGCACCGGCTGCCGGCCGTCTACCAGGAGGACGAGTTCCTCCAGCGCTTCGTCCAGGCCTTTGACGCGGCGTTCGCCCCGCTCTTCCTCACCCTCGACACCCTCGCCTGCTACGTCGACCCCGAGCTCGCGCCGCCCGACTTCCTCGACTGGCTCGCGGAGTGGGTGGGGATCGAGGTGGACGACACGTGGTCGGTGGAGCGGCGCCGCGAGATCGTCGCCGGGGCCGCCGCCATCCACCGCGTGCGTGGGACCCCCGCGGGCATCGTCGACGCCGTGCGGCTCGTCGTCGGCGGGCGGGTCGAGGTGGAGGAGAACGGTGCGAGCAGCTGGTCCGCGCAGCCGGGCGCCGCGCTCCCGGGCTCCCCGGAGCCGCTGCTGCGAGTGGTCGTGCACGTGCGCGAACCGGGGGCCGTGGACCGTACCCGCCTCGAGCGGGTCGTCACCACCGTCAAGCCGGCGCACGTGGCCCACACCATCGATGTCGTGGAGGACTCCGATGCAGACATGTCCTGAGTGCGGAAGCCGCAACGAGGACGGCGAGCTGTTCTGCGGCAGCTGCGGCACCTACCTCGAGTGGGAGGAGACGCAGGTCGCGGTCGCCGACGGCGCAAGGACCGGCGCTGCCGGCACAGTTGAGGTCGCGGGGGGCGGCGCGGGTGCGCCCGCGGGAGGCGACGGCGGCAGCGGGGCTGCGCCCGTGGGGAGCGACCACGGCGGGGCAGGTCGCGCAGAGACAGCCGACGGTGGCAGGGCGGGCGGTGCCGCGGGGTCGGACGGCGCCGGCGCGGGCGGGGCCGCGCGAGCCGACGACGGCGTCCGTGCGGCGACCGACGAGCCGGCGTCGGCAGCCGGGCCCCCGCACGCCGCGCCGGGCGAGGAGCCGGTCGCCCCCTCCGCACCGCGCGCCGTACCGGCTGCGGCATCGGCTGCGCCGCCCACGGTCACTGCAGCCGGCTCGGGCGCGCTCGGTGGGCTCGGCGGACGGGCGGCGCGGGCGGCGCGCCGGGCCGCCGACCAGGCCACGGGCGGGGCGCTGTCGACGGCGAGCAGCACCGCCTCCCGCGCCCGGTCCGAGGCACGCGGTGCCACGCGGGCACCCGGCCGGACGGCAGCAGACCAGGCGGTCCGGGCGGCCGGGGGCGGTCCGCTCGCCCAGGCGGCGGCTGCCGCCGCGCGCGAGGGCACCGAGGCGGCACGAGGCGGTGCCGCCGCCGGCGGGCCCTCCGGCGCCGCGGGGGCGGGTGCCGCTGCCGCGGCGGCACCGCCGTCGGCGGAGCCGCGGGAGCAGGGGGCGTCGGCGCGGCCGGCCGACGTCGCGGAGGCACCCGCCGCCGCGCAGCCCAGCCCCGCCAAACCGGGCCGGCCGGCCCCTCGCCAGCCCGCGGCGCGCAAGCCCGGCGCGCCCGTGCAGCGCCGCCCGGTGCCACGGGCCGAGGAGGAGGAGCCGCCCCCGCGCCCGGGCGAGCTCGTCTGCGGCGCCTGCGGGGTGGGCAACGCACCGCACCGGCACTTCTGCCGCCGCTGCGGCGCCGACCTCACCGACGCCCCGGTCCAGCCGGAGCGCTCGTGGTGGCGGCGCCTGCTGCGCCCCGAGCCCCGCCAGGGACCGGCGGCGGGGACGCGGCCCCGTGCGCGCCGTCGTCGTCGGTTCCCCACGAGGCTCGTCGTCACCATCGTCATCCTCGGCCTGCTCGGGACAGGTGCCTGGTACGCCCGCGACTCCCTCGCGGGTGCCTACGCCGCCGTCGTGGACAGGGTGGCGGGCGACAAGCCCATCAACCCGTCCGAGGTGGTGGCCTCGAGCGCGCGGGCGGACCGTCCCGCGTCCCAGGTGCGCGACGGGATCCTCGACCGCTCGTGGGCCCCGGAGGGCGACGGGATCGGGGAGTCGGTCGAGCTCGTCCTTCCCGAACCGGCGCGCCTCGTCACCGTGCTCGTCGTCGCCGGCAACGGCGGGGAGGAGGAGCAGCGGCTCCTGGAGGCACGGCCTCGTGGGCTGCGCCTCACCATGACGACGCCGGAGGGCGAGGAGGTCCAGGACGTCGAGCTCACCGACACCGGGGAGCCGCAGCCGGTGTCGGTGGGTCTCAGCGACGTCGAGTCGGTCCGCCTCACGATCCTCTCGGTGTACGGGGAGGAGCTGGGGGCGCCGGTCGCGCTGGCGGAGGTGGAGCTCCGGGGGCGGGGCTAAGGTCCTCGGCCACCCCGAGCTCGCGGAGCACCTGCGAGTAGGAGCGGGCGGCGCGCTCGGCGGCGGCCGGCTCCCCAGCGGCCCGGAGCGCGGCCACGAGGGTGCGCCAGGCGTCGTCGCGGTACTCGTCGACGTCGACGCTGCGCTGTGCCGCACGCACGGCCTCGGCGTGGTCGCCCGCAGCGAGGGCGAGCTCGGCGAGCAGGGCGGCGGCCTCCGCCACCCGGGTGCGGTAGCGCTCGCGGGTGGGCACGAGCCAGTCCGCGGGGCCCTCCTCGGGCAGGACGTCCCCGGTGTACACGGCGAGCGCCGTGCTCAGCGCGGCGCGCTGGCCCGTGACGTCACCGCGCCGAGCGGCCCTCGCGGCCGCGGACAGCGCCTCGTCGACCTCGACGACATCACTCGTGGAGCCGGGGCCCAGGGCGAGCATGTAGGACTCACCGTCCCGCACGACGATCCGGCTGTGCCGCCCGGGCACGCCGGGCTCGAGCGCCGCGCGCAGACTCGAGACGCTCACCTGGAGGTTGTGCATGGCCGCCGCCGGGTCGAGCTCACCCCACAGGGCGTCGGCGATGAGCTCGCGGTGGACCGAGCGGCCGGCGTGCACGGCGAAGAAGCGCAGCACCGTCCGGGCGCGGGGACGGATCCCGCTGAGGTCGGGCACCCGGCCGTCGACGAGCAGCTGGAGCTCACCGAAGCAGCGGACGGTGAGCACGGGGGCGGGGCCGGAGCCCGGATCGGGAGGGCTGGCCGCCGACGGGACGCTCGTCGAAGGGCTTGCCGCAGCAGTGGGGGCCGCCGACGGGGTGGGGAGGGCGGGGTCGCCCGGATCCGGGACGGTCGGCCGCGGGCCGGCCGGCTCGTGCGACCACGGGGACATGTCCGCCAGCCACGCCCACGGGCGGCAGTCCAGGCCGGTGGTGCTGGCGGTAGTCCGGGCGAGCGTGAGGAGCTCCTCGCGGTCCTCGGTGCGCGCCGCGGCCAGGGCGGCGTAGGCGAGGGCGCAGGCGCCCGGGACGCCGGCGGACCGGGAGTGCGCCTCGGCGAGGCGGGCCTGCTCGGCGGCGTCGGGCAGCTGCTGCGCCGCGGCCAGCAACGCGCCGATCGCGCTCACCCAGGCCTCGAGGACACCGGCGTCGAGGTCGCGCAGGCGGCGGCGCAGCTGGTCCAGGGTGCGGGAGTCGACCGTCCCTGACGGCAGCCGGATGAAGCACCACACGAGGGCGACGATGGCGGCCGCCCACCGGTCGCCGCGGGCGTCGAGGTCCCCGATGACGGCGGCCATCGGCCGGCGGTCACCCCCGTGCCCGGCAACGGCGATCGCCGAGGTGAGTCGGGCCAGCCAGGTGAGGCCGTGACGCTCCGCCTCCAGGTAGATCTGGTCGAAGGGCGAGGACTGCGGGGAGGTGAGGGGGCCGGTGCGCACCTCGGCGCGTCTGCCCGCGCCGCCGGGGACGATCGTCCCGAGCGTGGCGAGGACCAGGCGCGCGGTGAGGGCCAGGCCCGGGGCGGTGCCCTCGGGCTGATCCGCGAGGGTGCGCAGCTCCCTGCTGCCCGCCCGGCGATCCCCACCGAGGAGGTGGGCGAAGCCCGTGACGTCCCGCACCAGGGCGTCCTCCGCCCCGGCGGCGCGACGCGCGACGTCGAGCGGATGACGGCGGGTGGCGGCGAGGAGGAGGTCGGGCCACCGGGGCCGTGGCGGTACCGGCCCGCCGCGCCACGCGGTGATGTCAGCCCGTAGCTCGTCGCACAGCCGCTGGCCGCCCGCGTCGGTGAACTGGGCCCGCGCGCGCTCGGCGGCCGCCGCGGCGTCGTCGAGCCGCCCGTCCCCGAGCAGCCGGCGGGCGTCGGCCAGGCAGCACCACGGGTCGGAGGCGGTGAGCCACGCCGGCAGCAGCCCCGCCCATGTCTGGTCGCGCGACCGAGCCTGGTGCGGGGCGACGAACACCCGCTCACCGGACTCGTGGAGCAGGGCACGCACGCCTGGCCAGTCCTCGGCCCGGGCCCGCGCACGTAGCGCCTCGACGAGGTCCCCCTCATCCTCGAGGATCGCCGCCGCGCGGACGTACCACTCGGCGGTACCGGCGGGACCGAGCTCCTCGCGCAGCGCGGTCTCGAGGTGGCGGCGCAGCACCTCGTGGTAGCTGAAGGTGTCACCGCCGTCCGTCGTCGTCGTCAGGGCCTGGCGCGTGACGAGGTCCCGCAGCGTCCGCTGCGCGTCCGTCGTGCCGAGGAGGGCATTGCACCGGTCGGCGGTGAGGGCGTCGAAGACGCAGGTCCGCACGAGGAACGCGGTGGTCTCCGGCGGCAGCCCGGCGAGCACCTGACCGGTGAGGTAGTCCTGCGCGTAACGAGCGCGCCCGGCGAGCGCGTGCACGGCACGGTGCCGGTCGGCGGGCTGGCTGTCGAGGGTGGACAGGTGGAAGAGCTGGAGGGCGGCCGCCCAGCCCTGGGTGTACCGGGTGAGCGCGGCGGTGTCGTGCGGGGGGAGCGGGGCGCGGTGGACCCGCCGGAAGAGCGTCTCGACCTCCCACGTGCGGAAGCGCAGGTCCTCCCCGGTGAGGACGACGAGCGCGGCCAGCTCGCTGCGGGCGAGGTTGAAGCCGGGCATGCGCCGGGAGCCGATGAGCACCCGCAGCTGCGGCGGGGCCAGCAGGAGCACCTGCTCCAGCTCTGCCTCCGCGGGCTGGCCGGCGAGGACGTGGAGGTCGTCGAGGACGAGGAGCACCGGGCCGGGCAGCCGTTCCAGGGCCAGCGCCAGCTGCTCGGGCGTGGCCAAGGCGTCGTCGGTGGGGAGGTGGGGGGCCAGCGCCCGGTGCAGGAGGGGGACGAGGCGGCCGGTGGACCCCGCGTCGAGCCGGCACCACGCGACGGGCAGACCGCTGGCGGTGGCCCACTGCGCCATGAGCGTCGTCTTGCCGGTGCCCGGCGGGGCCACGACGAGGCCCATGCGGTCGCGGGCGACGGCGTCCAGGGCCCGCAGCAGCTGGGGGCGGCGCAGCCCGGAGACCTGCGGGGCGGCGGTGCTGGCGCGGGGAACCCCGGCGCGCAGGGCGCCGTCCGGCTCGCCACCTGTGGGGCACATAGGACCCCCCGTCCCTGTCAACGCCCGTCGTGCCAGCCAGTCTAGAAGCCCACCCCGCCCCCAACCGCACATTTTGGGCGGTCGGGGACGGTCCGGCGTCGTCGTCCTCGATCACCCGACCGGCCGCCTCGCCGGAGACCGGGCGGGCGGGCGCCGGGGCTACTCGCTGAGGGCGGCGGCGACGGCGAGGGAGAGCGCGCCCTGGAAGGTCGTCTCGCGCTCCTCGGCGCTCATGTCCTGGGAGCCGTCGAGCAGGTGGTCGGAGACGGTGAGGACGGTGAGGGCCTGGCGGCCGAGCTCGGCGGCCACGCCGTAGAGGGCGGCGGCCTCCATCTCGACGCCGAGCACCCCGTAGGCGCCCAGTGCCTCGGTCTGCCCGGGCACCTTGAGGTAGAAGTGGTCCCGGGAGACGATCGTGCCGACGTGGTAACGCTCGATGCCCTGCTCCCGGGCAGCGCGCACGGCGGCCTCCGCCAGCTCGAAGGACGCGACGGCGGAGAAGTTGATCCCTGGGATGCGGTGCTGGTTCATCGCCGAGTCGGTGTGGGCGCCCAGGCCCACGAGGACGTCGCCGACCTTGACCTTCGGGGAGATGCCCCCGGCCGTGCCGACGCGGATGATGCGCTGGACGCCGTACTCGCGGAAGAGCTCGGTGGCGTAGATGGTCGCCGAGGGCTGTCCCATTCCCGAGCCCATGACGCTCAGCGGCTTGCCGTCCACGGTGCCGGTGTAGCCGAGCATGCCGCGCACGTCGTTGACGAGGCGGGCGTCGGGCATGAGCTGCTCGGCGATGCGCTGTGCCCGCCGGGGGTCGCCCGGCATGAGGACAGCGGGGGCGAAGTCGCCGGGGGCGGCGGCGATGTGGGGCGTGGGCACAGGGACCTCCAGGGGTACGGACGGGTGGACCCATGCTGCCACGCCACTTCGCCCGGATCGGGGGACCGGGCACTAGGCTCGCCGTGACTCCACCCGCCGACGTCAGGGGCCACGATGTCCGACCAGCACAGCGAGCACGCGCCGCAGGACGGCCCTGTTCCGCCGCCGCCGGCCCCCTGGGGCGCTCAGCCGCCCGGCGGCCAGCCGGCCCAGCCGGCGTCGGGCCAGCCGCAGCTCGGTGGCTATCCCGGCTACCCGCAGCAGCCGGGGTACCCGCAGCAGTCCGGTCACCCGCAGCAGGGGTTCGCGCCGGGTTACCCGGCGCAGCAGGCCGGACCGGGACAGGGCTTCGGTCAGGGCTACTCCCAGCCGCAGCAGCGACCCTCCGCCCTCGGTGGGCTCGCCGACCTCGGCTTCACGCGCCGGATCACACCCGGCCTCGCACGGATCGTCTACGTCGCCGTCCTCGTCCTCGCGCTGCTCGGCCTCATCGTCGCCGTCATCGGCGCGATCGGTGCCTTCGGGATGGCGAGGAACCCCTTCGTGGGCGGGAGTCAGTGGAGCCTCTACGGGTTGTTCTTCCTCGCCACCGGACCGCTCGGCGCTTTCGTGCTCGTCGCCTTTGCCCGTTTCTGGCTCGAGTACTTCCTCGACCGCGCGGGCGAGCGCCAGGGTGAGCGGTCCCACTGACAGCCGCCGTCGCCCCGGTGTGCGCCTCTCGACGTGCTCCGGATAAAGTCGTCTGGTGACTCCCGCTGGTAACGCGACCTTCCGCTACTCGAATGCGGCACTCCTTGCTGTCACGCACATCGAGGCTCCCGTGCGGGTGCCGTCGTCGCGTTTCGAGGAGGAGCTGGCGCCGACGCGTCGGCGGCTGCGTCTTCCCGACAACCTCCTCGAGCGGGTCTCGGGGGTCGTGGAGCGGCGCTGGTGGGAGCCGGGTACCCGCTTCGACGACGCAGCCATCGAGGCCGGCGCCAAGGCGCTGGCCGAGGCCGGCGTCGACCCGGCCCGCGTGGGGCTCCTGGTCAACACCTCCGTGACGCGCACCCACCTCGAGCCCTCCGTGGCCGTGCGCATCCACCACGGGCTGTCGCTGCCGTCCTCGGCGGTGAACTTCGACATCGCCAACGCCTGCCTCGGTTTCGTCAACGGCATCATGCTCGCCGCGACGATGATCGATGCCGGGCAGATCGACTACGCCGTCATCGTCAACAGCGAGGACGCCCGCGGCACCCAGGAGACGACCCTGCGTCGCCTCGCGCGGCCCGAGGTCACCCGCGAGGACTACCGCCGCGAGTTCGCCTCCCTCACCCTGGGCAGCGGCGCGGCGGCTGCCGTCATCGGCCGCGCGGACCTCCACCCCGGTGGCCACCGCGTCGTCGGCGGCGTCTCGCGGGCCGGCACCGAGCACCACGAGTTGTGCGTGGGCAGCCTCGACGGCATGTTCACCGACACCAAGGGCCTGCTCGACGGCGGTCTGCCGCTCGTCACGGCCGCTTTCGCCGAGGCGAACAACGGCGCGGGCTTCCAGTGGGGCGACATGGACCGCTACGTCACCCACCAGATCTCCACGCCGTACACGAAGGCCGTCATCGACGCGATCGACCTCCCCGAGGACCGCGTGCCGATCACCTTTGGCTACTGGGGCAACGTGGGCCCGGCGTCGCTGCCGATGACCCTCGCCGCCCAGGCCGACACCCTCGCGCCGGGGGACCGGGTGCTGTGCCTGGGGGTGGGGTCGGGCCTCAACACGGCGATGCTCGAGCTGCAGTGGTGAGCCCGGGCACCGACCTGCCCGAGCTGCCCGGCCTCGACCCTCGCTGGAGCCGCCGCGTCACCGTCCCTGCTACGGGGGAGGACCCCCCGGTCACCTGGCACCTGCTCGACAACGCCCCCGACCTCACCGGCGAGGCCCGCGGCACGCTCCTCGCCGTCCACGGCAACCCCACGTGGTCCTACCTGTGGCGCTCCCTGCTGCCCGCGGCCGCGGCGGCCGGCTGGCGCGTCGTCGCCGTCGACCAGCTCGGTATGGGCTGGTCCCAGCGTGACGGGCGCTTCCGCCGCCTCGCCGACCGCGTCGCCGAGCTGGGGGAGCTCACCGACCACCTCGGCCTCACCGGCCCCGTCGTCACGGTGGGGCACGACTGGGGCGGCGTCGTCTCCCTGGGCTGGGCGGTCGCGCACCCCGAGCTGCTCGCGGGCGTCGTCCTCACCAACACCGCCGTCCACCACGACGACGACGGCGAGCTCCCCGCGTTGCTGCGGCTGGCGGGCAACCCGAGCGTGCACGCCTGGGCGACGAGCGGGACCCGCACCTTCCTGCGCGCCACCCTCGCCCTGGCCCACCCGCCGCTGAGCCGGGAGGTGCGCGCCGCCTACCTCGCGCCCTACGACGAAGACCGCCGCGCCGTCGCCGACTTCGTCGCCGACATCCCCGCCGACCCGAGCCACCCGAGCCGCCCCGCCCTCGACGCCATCGCCGACGGCGTGGCCAGCCTTGAGGTGCCGGCCCTCGTCCTGTGGGGACCGCGCGACCCGATCTTCCAGCGTCGCTACCTCGAGGACCTCCTGCGCCGCCTGCCGCACGCCGACGTGCACCGCTTCGAGGGCGCCGGCCACCTCCTCGCCGAGGACGTCGACGTCGCCGGCACCGTCACCCGCTGGCTCGAGTCCACCTTCCCCGCCGACAGCTGGATCTCGCCCGACGGCGCGGCTCCCGCCCCCACCCCCCTCCCCGCTCCCGCCGCCACCCCCCTCCCCGCCGACAGCCGGATTCCTCCGGCCGGCGCGGCTCCGGTCCGCCCGCTCGCGGCGGTCCTCGACGAGCGCCGCGACGACGACGCCCCCGCCGTCGTCGCCCTCCACCCCGGCGGCACCGACACCGTGACGTGGCGCGACCTCGCCACCCGCGTGCGCCACCTCGCCCTCGGCCTGCACGACGCCGGCGTGCGGCCCGGGCAGCGCGTCAGCCTGCTCGTCACCCCCGGCGTCGACCTCACGACCGCGCTCTTCGCCTGCCTGCGCCTCGGCGCCGTCGCCGTCATCGCCGACCAGGGCCTTGGACTGCGCGGGATGAGCCGCGCGATCCGCGGGGCATCCCCGGACGTCGTCATCGGCATCGACCGCGGCCTCGTCGGCGCGCGGCTCCTGTCGTGGCCCGGCCGTCGCGTCGCGGTGAGCGAGCTCCCGCCGGCGCAGGCCCGTGCGCTCGGCGTCACCGACACCCTTCCCGGGCTCACCGCCCGCGGCGCCGAGCTCGAGCGCGCCGGCACCGAGCTGCCGCCCCTGCCCGGACCGGACGACGACGCCGCCATCCTCTTCACGTCCGGCTCCACCGGCCCGGCCAAGGGTGTCGTCTACACCCACCGCGGCCTGGGCGGGATGCGCGACACCCTCGCCGCGACCTACGGCCTGGGCCGCGAGTCCTCCTTCGTCGCCGGCTTCGCGCCCTTCGCCCTGCTCGGGACCGCGCTCGGTTCCCTCGCCGTCGTCCCCGACATGGACGTCACCTCGCCGGCCACCCTCACCGCGGCCGCGCTCGCCGAGGCGGTCCGCGCGAGCAGTGCGACCGCCGTCTTCACCTCGCCCTCCGCCCTCCGCAATGTCCTCACGACCGCCGGCGAGCTGTCCGCCGAGCAGCGTGAGGCGCTCTCCGGCGTCGGGCTCTTCCTGTCCGCGGGCGCGCCGATCCCGCCGGAGCTCCTCGCCCGCGTCGCCGAGGTCATGCCCCGCGCCAGCGCTCGCACGCCCTACGGGATGACCGAGGTCCTGCCGGTCACCGACATCGACCTCGAGGAGATCCACCGCGCCCTCGCCGACGTCGGCACCGTGCCTGGCGCAGGCGGCGGCACCTGCGTGGGCCGCCCCGTGCCCGGTACCGAGGTCGCGATCATCCCGCTCGACGACGGCGCCGCCACGGGTGAGCCCACCGACGCACCGGGCGTGACGGGGGAGATCCTCGTCGCCGCGCCGCACCTCAAGCGCACCTACGACCGTTTGTGGGCGACGCAGGAGGTCAGCGCCGACCATCCCGGCCGTCACCGCACCGGCGACGTCGGGCACCTCGACGCCGAGGGACGGCTGTGGGTCGAGGGGCGCCTGTCGCACGTCGTCACGGCACCCGGGGGCGTCATCACGCCCGTGGCCGTCGAGCACGCCGCCGAGCGGGTGCCCGGTGTCCTGCGTGCGGCCGCCGTGGGTGTGGGCCCCCCGGGGACCCAGCAGCTCGTCGTCGTCCTCGAGACCGATCCGGCCGTCGACCGCCGTGCCCGCGCCGGCGCCTCCCTCGCGACGCCCGGTCTCGCCAGCGCGGTGCGCCGCGCCGTCGCCGAGGCGTGCGACGTCCCGGTCGCCGCGGTCCTGCGCGTGCGGGAGCTGCCGACCGACGTGCGGCACAACGCGAAGATCGAGCGCGGCCGCATCGGCCGGTGGGCCGAGCGCGCCCTGGCCGGCGGGCGGATGGGGGAGCCGTGACCCGGCAGCGCCGTCGCCGCCGCGTCGACGCCCCCGCCACCACGACCGAGACCGCGGCGCCTGAGGCTCTGCGCGTCCTCGTCACCGGGGCCAGCGGCATGCTCGGGAGGCGCACCGCGGAGCGGCTGGTGGCCGCGGGCCACGACGTGCGGACCTTCCAGCGGCGCCCCGCCGGCGTCGAGGGGGCGAGCGACTCCCTCGGGTCCCTCACCGACCCCGCAGCGGTGATGCGCGCCGTCGAGGGGCGTGACGCCGTCGTCCACCTCGCCGCGAAGGTGTCGGTGAGCGGGCCGCGGCACGAGTACGAGCAGGTCAACGTCGAGGGGACGCGCACGCTGCTCGCGGCCGCACGAGCCGCGGGGGTGCGGCGCTTCGTCCAGGTGTCCTCGCCGTCGGTCGCGCACACGGGAGGGTCCCTCGTCGGTGAGGAGGCCGGACCGGCGCAGCCGGAGCACGCGCGCGGCAACTACGCCCGGACCAAGGCGGCCGCCGAGCTGCTCGCGCTGGGGGCTGACGGGCCGGACCTCGCCGTCGTCGCCGTGCGCCCGCACCTCGTGTGGGGGCCGGGGGACACGCAGCTCGTCGAGCGGATCGTCGAGCGTGCCCGGGGCGGGCGGCTGCCGCTGCTCGACCACGGCGCGGTGCTCGTCGACTCGGTCTACGTCGACAACGCAGCCGACGCGCTCGTCGCCGCGCTCGAGCGGGCGCCGCAGGCGCACGGGCAGGCGCTCGTCGTGACCAACGGGGAACCGCGCGCGATCGGTGACCTCATCGCCGGGATCTCGCTCGCCGCCGGGGCCCCGGCGCCGGCCTGGCGCGTGCCGGCGCGGCTCGCGAAGATCGCCGGCGGACTGGTCGAGGCCGTGTGGGCGGTGCGCCCGGGCCGCGACGAGCCGCCGATGACCCGCTTCCTCGCCGAGCAGCTCTCCACGGCGCACTGGTTCGACCAGCGCCGCACCCGCGAGGTGCTCGGCTGGGAGCCCGCCGTGAGCATCGACGAGGGCCTCGCAAGGCTCGCCGAGCACTACCGTCGCGCCTGAGTCCCCACCCCCGCGCCGACAGCCGGATTCCTCCGCCCCACCCCTGCGCCGACAGCCGGACCGCTCTGGCTCCCTTTCCAACGGGCTCCCCGCTTGCCCTGTGAACTTCCCTCTCACAGCACATCGCCACGAGGAGAACCGGGGAGGTCGTGTTCGGGGAGCGGGAGAGTGGGCGATCGCGGGTGCGTAGCTCGGCCGAGCACCGCCACAATGGAGGGCATGATCCCGACTCTCGCGCTCAACGACGGCAACCGGATCCCCGCGATCGGCCTCGGCACCTGGCCGATGGGCGAGGAGGCCCCCGAGGCCGTGCGGACGGCGCTCGAGATGGGCTACCGGCTCATCGACACCGCCGCGAAGTACGAGAACGAGGAGGCCGTGGGCCGCGGTATCGCGGAGTCCGGCGTCCCGCGCGAGCAGATCGTCGTCACGACCAAGCTTCGCGGCAGCGACCAGGGCTACGAGGAGGCGCTGCGCGCCCTCGAGGCCTCGCGGAAGAAGCTCGGCCTCGAGTACGTCGACCTCTACCTCATCCACTGGCCGCTGCCGCGCCTGGACAAGTACGTCGACTCCTGGCGCGCGCTCGTCAAGCTCCGTGATGACGGCGTCGTCCGCTCGATCGGCGTCTCGAACTTCACGGCCGCGCACCTGGACCGGATCATCGCCGAGACCGACGTCGCGCCGGCCGTCAACCAGATCGAGCTGCACCCCTACTTCACCCAGGCCGACATGCGCGCCGCCGACGCCGAGCGCACGGTGCTCACCCAGTCGTGGAGCCCGCTGGCCCGCAGCGCCTCGCTCCTCACCGAGCCGGCCCTTGAGCAGATCGCCGGCCGGCACGGCGTGGAGACCGCGCAAGTGGTGCTGCGCTGGCACATCCAGCTCGGCGTCCTTCCGATCCCCAAGTCCGCCAGCCCGGACCGGCAGAGCCTCAACCTCGACGTCTTCGGCTTCGAGCTGAGCGAGTCGGAGATGGCCCAGATCAGCCGCCTCGAGCGCGGCCGGCAGAGCCACGACCCGGACACGCACGAGGAGTTCTGAGTCGTCACCGGGCGCGCTTGTATCCTGAGCCGATGCCTGCCGCGCGACTCGTCGCCTTCGACCTCGACGACACCCTCACGCCCTCGAAGTCCCCGATCCACCCGGAGATGGCGGACGCGCTCACCGCGCTGCTCGCGGTCGTTCCGGTGTGCATCATCTCGGGCGGGCAGCTCGAGCAGTTCACTACCCAGGTGACCGAGCGTCTCGAGCTCGACGACGCCGCACGATCCCGTCTGCACCTCATGCCCACCTGCGGCACGCGCTACTACCGCTACGACGACGGCGGCGACCTGCAGGAGATCTACGCCCACGACCTCGCCGCCGCGGAGCGCGCCGAGGCACTGGCCGTGCTTCAGCGCGAGGCGCGGCGGCTGGGGCTGTGGGAGGAGCAGACCTGGGGGCCGGCCCTCGAGGACCGCGGCTCGCAGATCACCTTCTCCGCCCTCGGGCAGCAGGCCCCGCTGGACGCGAAGCGCGCCTGGGACCCGACGGGGGAGAAGAAGGAGCAGCTGCGCGCCGCCGTCGCCCCGCTGCTGCCCGAGCTCGAGGTCCGCTCCGGCGGCTCGACGTCGATCGACATCACCCGCCAGGGCGTCGACAAGGCCTACGGGATGACGCGCCTGGCCGAGCACACCGGCATCGACCTCGCCGATATGCTCTTCATCGGCGACCGCCTCGACGAGGGCGGCAACGACTACCCGGTCAAGGCCATGGGTGTCCCGTGCATCGCCGTGGAGGGCTGGGAGGAGACCGCCCGGACGGTCCGCACTCTTGTGGCCGAGGTCGCGGCGGCGGCCCGCTGAGTGGCGCGGCCGGAGGTCGGCGGGGAGACCACCGCGAGCAGGCGCTCCCTGGTTGTGGGACGTCGGTGACACGACGCCTCCTTCGCATCCCGTCACAAAGGCCCCACGTCACTGAGTGAATCAAGGCCTAAGGCTTGTCCAAGCCTGCCTGATGACGCCGGACCGCGGCTTTGTGGCGGGATTCTGGCGCGGTCAGGGGACCAGGGCGGGTTGGCGCTCCGCCGCCGCGACCAGGGCGGCGTAGTGGCCGTCCTCCGCCAGTAGCTCCTCGTGGTTGCCCACCTCGACCATGCGGCCGTGGTCGACGACGGCGATGAGGTCGGAGCTCCGGACGGTCGAGAGACGGTGGGCGATGGTGATCGTCGTGCGGCCCCGGCTCAGCACGTCGAGGGCCTGCTGGACGGCGTGCTCGGTGCGGGTGTCCAGGGCGCTGGTCGCCTCGTCGAGGACAAGCACCCGGGGGTCGCGCAGCAGCGTGCGGGCGATCGCCAGGCGCTGCTTCTCGCCGCCGGAGAAGCGGTGCCCGCGCGCGCCGACCACGGTGTCGTAGCCATGCGGCAGGGCGAGGATGACGTCGTGGACCTGGGCAGCGCGGGCCGCGGCCTCGATCTCCTCGTCGGTCGCCTCGGGCCGGGCGTAGCGCAGGTTCTCGCGCACGGTCGTGTGGAGCAGGTAGGTCTCCTGGGAGACGACACCCACCTGGGAGGCGAGGTCGGCCAGGGTGAGGTCGCGCAGGTCGACGCCGTCGAGCAGCACGCGCCCGGACGTCGGGTCCTGGAGCCTCGCCACGAGGCCGGCGATCGTCGTCTTGCCCGCCCCGGACTCACCCACGAGGGCCAGCCGGGTGCCGGCGGGGACGTGGAGGTCGAGGCCGGTGACGGCGTCGGCGTCCGCGTCGGGGTAGCGGAAGGTGACGCCCTCGAAGGTGACGGCGCCCGGACCGCCGCCGGAGGGCAGTGCCACCGGCGCCACGGGGTCGTCGATCTCCACGGGCAGGTCGAGGTACTCGAAGATCCGGCTGAACAGCGCGAGTGACGCGGTCACTTGCACGCCGGTGTTGAGCACGCCCATGAGCGGGCGGAACAGCCCGGACTGCAGGGCGATGAAGGCGACGAGCGTGCCGATCGTGATGTCGCCGGAGCCCGGCAGGCCCGCGACGAGGTAGATGAGCGCGGGGATAGCGGAGAAGATGACGCTTGTCGTCGCCATCCGCCAGCGGCCGGCGAGCTCCGAGCGCAGCTCGAGGTCGGCGAGCTCGCTGGAGGAGTCGGCGAAGCGGCGGCTCAGCTCCGGGCCGGCGCCGAGGGTCTTGGCGAGGAGCGCGCCACTGACGGACAGCGACTCCTCCACCTGGCCGTGGAGGCCGGCCAGCGCCTTCTGGCGCTTCGCCGTCACCTCGCGGCGCATCTGCGCGACGCGGCGGGTGAGCCAGATGGCGGGCGGCAGGACGACGAGGGAGAGCAGCGCGAGCTGCCAGCTGAGTGCGATCATCGCGACGATCGTCGCGATCGCCGTCGTGACGTTCGCGGTGATCGCCGTGGCGGTGCCGGTGACGACGGACTGCATCGCCCCGATGTCGTGGGTGAGGCGCGACTGCACCTCACCGCCGCGGGTGCGGGTGAAGAAGGACATCGGCTGGCGCTGGAGGTGGACGAAGACGTCGGTGCGCAGCCGGTGCATGACCTTCTGGCCGACGTCGGTGGAGATCCACGTCTGCAGGACGCCGAGTGCCGCCGTCACGACGGTGACGACGAGCATCGCGCCGACGAGCACGAGGAGCAGGCGCACGTCCTGCTCGGGCAGGGCGATGTCGATGACGTGCCGGGTGAGGAACGGGGTCGCCAGGCCCATGACGGAGCTCGCGGCGATGAGCGCGACGACGACGAGCAGCCGACGGCGGTGCGGCCCGAAGAGGGCGGCGATACGCCGCACGCTCACGGGGTGCGACTCGAGCTGGGCGGCGTCGGCCGGGTCGCGGCGGGTGGGGCCGTGGGGGCGGAATGAGGGGCTCGACATGAGCGCCACCTCGCTTTCTCGAGTGGCGACGGCTGGGTGCCGTCGGACCGGTTCAGGGGCGGGGCGCGGGACTGGCCGGCGATGTCCTGACGTGACCGTCGCGCCGCACGCAATAGCGAGGTTACCTCACTATGTGGGTGCGCGCTACTGTTGACGGCATGGCCGACCCCGAGCTCAGCGAAGCACTCATGCACGCGAGCCGCGCGCTGCGCCGCCGCACGTGGTCCTCGCTGGAGGACTGGGACCTGTCCCCGCACCAGGCGCGGGCGCTGCGGACGGTGTGCGGACACGACGGCGCCCGGCTCAGCGAGGTCGCCGCTCACCTGCGCATCGCCCCGCGCTCGGCCACCGAGGTCGTCGACTCCCTCGAGGCCCGCGGTCTCGTCGCCCGGCAGCCCGACCCCGACGACCGCAGGGCCGTCCTCGTCGTCGCCACGGACGAGGGCCGCACGGTGCACGCGGCGGCGGACGAGCTGCGCGGCGCGGCGGCCGAGGAGTTCTTCAGCCGGCTGGGCGCGAGCGAGCGCGAGCAGCTCGCTTCGCTGCTGCGCCGGCTCGTCGACTGAGTCAGACGCCGAGCGCCTGCCGCACCAGGGTGAGCGCCTCCCGCGAGTCGATGCCGAGCGAGCGGACGGTCTGGGCGTAGGCCTCTGCGGCTCGCGTCGCGGCGGCGTGGTCGCCACCCGCACGCTCGGCCGCGGGGTCGATGACGAACGTCCCCGACCGGCCCCGTCCGACGATGAGCCCGTCCGCCTCGAGCTCGCGGTAGGCGCGGGCCACCGTGTTCGGCGCGATCTCCAGGTCGCCGGCGAGCCGGCGCACGGTCGGCAGGCGGTCCCCCGGTTTGAGCGTCCCGGTGGTGATCTGCGCCGTGAGCTGCGCCCGGATCTGCGCGAACGGTGCGGCAGGAGACGCGGGGTCGATGCTGAGCATCATGCCCCCGCCGCGGCCGGGCCACCGAGCTGCTGCCCGTCCCACAGTCGCTCGCGGAAGCGCTGCGGCGCCGAGCCACCGCGTCTCGTCGCGACGACGAGCGCGACTGCTAGCAGGACGAACGGCAGGACGTACCCGCCGACGAGCAGCCACAGACTCCATGCCGGGCCCACCTCGCCGGTGGCCACGGCGGCGACGGAGGCGGCGTCGTCGAGCACCGCGCCGGTGACGACGAGCGCGAGGAGGCCGACGAGAGCCGGCGGCGCCATGAGCGAGGACAGCGTGCTGGCGCGCACGGCGTCCTGCCAGTAGAGCTCGGTCCGGCCCCGGCTGGGTTGCGGGGCGTCGAGCACGCGGCGGATGGCCAGCTCCGACAGGGCGGTGAGGACGGGCAGCGCGACGGCCAGCACCGGCAGCGGGCTGCGCCACAGCGTGTCCGCGTCGAACCAGCGGCCACCACCGAGCGCGAGGGTGATGACGAGGACGAGGAGGCCGACGCCGGCGAAGGCCCAGCACAGCGCACGATCCGCGGGTGGGACGTAGTCGCTCATCGTCGGCGCGGTGGCGCGGGCGGTGCGGGGAGCGTCCCCGACGGTGCCGGGCCGGGCGATCTCCACCACGGCCAGACCCGCCGCGCCGAAGACGAAGGCGAGCGACACGACGACGTAGCCCCCGGACGGCGCGTCGGCGCCGGCCGGCCACAGGAGGGCGAGGATGACGAGGGCCGCCCCGGCGAGCAGGATGCCCGAGCCGACGGCCCGGGCCCGGCGGGTCATGCGTGCCTCGAGCGCCGGGGCGTACTGCGCCGGGACGCTGCCGCCGGTCTGGGTGGCGAGGCGGCGGGTGAGGTGGGAGCGGAAGCGGGGGCTCGCCGGCGCCAGCACCGCGAGAGCGCCCAGGGCGAGAAGTGCGAGGGCATCGACGATCACGGCGGGCCTCCATCGGGAGAGGGTGTTGGCTTGATTGTGGCAACACAGTGTGTTACGTGTCAATACATCGCGCAGACTCAGCCTGTTCTACTCTGCTGCCATGTCGCTGACCTGGGCGCGGGCGCTGTCCGACGTGCCTAGGCTCCAGCGGGCGCGAGCCGGTCGAGCAGCTCGCGCACAGCGGCCAGTCGCGGGACCCCCTCGTAGCGCGTGACGACGGTGCCGCCCGCGTCGAGGACAACGACGGTGGGGGTCTGGGTGATCTCGAGGCGCGCCGCGAGGTCGGTGTCGTGGGCGACGTCGATGTCCAGGTGGCGCACCCCCGGCGTCGTCTCCGCCACCCGCGCGAGCAGGCCGCGCGCGGCCCGGCACGGCGCGCAGAACCCCGAGGAGATCTGGAGCAGGGTCGCCCGCTCACCGAGCGGCCCGGACAGTCCGAGTGCGTCCGCGGTGAGGGAGGAGGAGGTCACCCGCCGATTCTACGGAGCCTCCAGCGGCCTCGCGCCGCGGCCGGGTGCCCCACGTAGGGTGGTCGGGCACCCGACCCCTGGAGGCCTCCCCGTGAGCCGACGTCCGACCCGCGCCGCGGCCCTCGCCGTGAGCGTGTGCCTCGTCCTTGCCGCCTGCTCGAGCGAGGACGGCTCCGACGACGCCGAGTCCCCGACCGCCGAGCCGACCCCCGAGCGAGGGTCGGTCCAGCAGCCGGCCCCCACCGACGTCCTTCCCGGCGCCGACGGCGAGCTCGCCCTCGCCGCGAGCCGCACCTTCTTCGCCCACGCGCCCGTCGTCGTCCTCGCCGACGACGCCGACCCGGCCTCCCGGCTGCGGGCGGGCAGCGCGAGCCTCGCCCTCGGCGCCCCCGTCCTCCTCGACGACGACGCCGCCGCCCTCGCCGAGGAGCTCGACCGCCTCGACGCGGGCTGGGTGCTCACCGTCGGTGACGCCACCCTGCCCGAGGAGCTGGGCGACGTCGTCGCCGTCCCCGCCCCGGCCGACGACGCCGCGCTCGCCGAGCATCTCGGCCTTGAGGCGGGAGAGCCGGTGGAGGTGGCCGACGGCGGGGAGGTGGCCGCCGTCGTCGGGCTCGAGCGCGGGACGCTCACCCCGCTCGCCCCCGCAGCAGACGCGACGGACGACGCCGACGAGCAGACGGCGGACGACGCGACCGCCGAACAGGCGACCGCCGCCGAGGCGACGTCCGAGCCGGCCGCCGACGGCGAGGAGCTGCCGGCGACCGAGCTGCCCGAGCCCGTGACCGGGACCCTCGCCCTCACGACCGGCGCGCCCGGGGAGCTGCTGGCCACGGCGACCGCACGCGCTGCCGGTGCGGACGTCGCCGTCGTGCCCGGCGGGGACCCGCGGGCCACGAGCGAGTCGGTGACCGCGCTGAGCGAGGCGGCACCGGAGCACGTCGTCGGGCTCGGGGACGCCTTCGGTGACGACGAGACCCTCGCCTGGCGCGCCGCGACCGCGGTGACCGGCGTCGAGCTGCCCGGCGGCGGGCAGCTCGTCTTCCCCGGCAAGCGCTACGTCGCGCTGTACGGCAGCCCGGTGACGCCCGCCCTCGGGGTGCTGGGCGAGCAGGCCCCCGAGGAGACGATCGCCCGCGCGCAGGAGCACGCGCAGCCCTACGAGGAGCTCGTGGACGACACCGTCGTCCCGGCCCTGGAGATCATCGCGACGGTCGCCTCCTCCAGTGCGGGCGACGACGGCAACTACTCCAACGAGTGGCCCGCGGAGGACCTGCGCCCGCTCGTCGAGGCGGCGGGGGAGGCCGGCCAGTACGTCGTCCTCGACCTCCAGCCCGGCCGCTCCTCCTTCCTCGAGCAGGCCCAGCTCTACGCCGAGCTCCTCGAGCTGCCCCACGTCGGCCTGGCGCTGGACCCGGAGTGGAACCTCGGGCCCGACGAGCAGCACATGGTCCGCATCGGCTCGGTGACAGCCGAGGAGGTCAACGAGGTGGTCGACTGGCTGGCCGACTTCACCCGCGAGCGTGACCTGCCGCAGAAGATGCTCGTCCTCCACCAGTTCCAGGTGCGGATGATCCAGACCGTGCCCGAGGTGGACCTCTCACGCAGCGAGCTCGCCGTCCTCGTCCACGCCGACGGCCAGGGCGGCCAGGGCGCCAAGCAGGACACGTGGCGCACGCTCCACGAGCACGGCCCGGACATCCAGTGGTGGGGTTGGAAGAACTTCTACGACGAGGACTCCCCGATGCTCACCCCGGAGCAGACCATCTCCCAGGTCGACCCCGTGCCCCACTTCATCACCTACCAGTAGCTCAGTGCAGCACCCACGGAAGGGCAGCGAAGACCACGTAGGCGAGCGGGACGAGCACGGGGGGCATTAGGGCGGCGAAGCGGCCGCGGCGCGGTGCCGCGGGCGCGTCCGCCGGCGGGAGCGGCGAGGTGACTGTGTCGTCGTCGCTCGTCAGCTCGCGGTGCTCGAGGACGGCGAGGACCACGACGACGACGAAGAGCGCGACGGCGACTGCTGCGGGCGGCAGCGTGACGAGCGCCGGCAGGTCCAGCCGTCCGGCCACGGCCGCGCCGACGCCCGCCGTCGTCGTGAGAAGCGCCAGCGGCACCCCCACTGCCCACGGTCGCGCGACGAGCGGGCGCAGGAGGACGGGCAGGGCGAGCAGGACGGCCCCGAGGAGGACCACGGCGCCGAGCTGGACGGCGTTGTAGGACAGCGCCTCGCCCCGCGCCCACGCGGACGCGGCGGAGGTGCCGACGAGGAGGGCGACGACCTGCACCGCGGCGATGATCGCCACCCGCCACACGCCCGCCACGAGCTCCGGTGAGCGGTCCTGGTCGAGCCGGCGGGCGTACTCGGTGGGGTTGCCAAAGGTCTCCTCGGGGCTGTCCCCGCTGTCGACGCAGTGCGCCTCGACCTCGGCGAGCCGGTCTCCGATGACCGGGCCCGGGACGTCACGCATCCGAAGCTCGAGGACGAAGTCGTCGCACCAGTGCTGGTGGGCGCGGACGAAGGGCCGCTGCCACACCTCGGCGGCGGCGCTGCTCGGCGTGCTGCTCATGTCGTCTCCTGTGTAGTCGTGGGTCAGGTGGTCGGGACGGGCGCGCACGACAGGTGCGCGGCCACGGTTGCCGCGAAGGCGTGCCACTGGGCGGTGCCCTGCTCGAGCGCCTCGCGCCCGGCGTCGGTGAGGGCGAAGTACTTGCGCCCGGGGCCGCCCTCACCCGCGCGCCACTCGACGGTGACGAGCGCGTTCTTCTCCAGCCGCCCCAGCAGGGGGTAGAGGGTGCCGCCCTTGATGTCGCCGAAGCCTGCCACGGCGAGGTCGGCGGCGATGGCGTACCCGTACGTGGGCCCGTGGGACAGCGTGCGGAGCACGCAGAGCTCGAGGACTCCGCGGAGCCACTCGCTGCGTGAGGGTCTCGCGCTCATGACTAGATGGTGGCACTAACTAGTCAGGTTGTCTAGGTAGACAGTCTGGGTACGCACGTGCATCAGTCGCCCGGCGGGAGGTGTGGTATGCCGGCGCGTAGGGAGGGAGGCGAGCCGGGTCCTGGCGAGGGAGACCGTCGGGAGGGATCGGGCGGACGGGTGCTACCTCAGCGCAGCGGCGTGTGGGCGGGGTCCACCCGCTCACCCTCGCGCACCGGCCCGGGCGGGGTGCCGTCGCCGAAGGGCCGCCCGCCGAGCACCTCGCGGCCGTGCGGGGTGGTCCAGCCGGACAGGTCCGGGCCGACGGGCACGATCTGGGTGGGGTTGAGGTCGGTGTGGACGACGTAGTAGTGCTGCTTGATCTGCTCGAAGTCGATCGTGTCGCCGAAACCGGGGGTCTGGAAGAGGTCGCGGGCATAGCCCCAGAGCGCCGGCATCTCGCTCAGCTTGTTGCGGTTGCACTTGAAGTGTCCGTGGTAGACGGGGTCGAAGCGCACGAGCGTGGTGAACAGCCGGACGTCTGCCTCGGTGATCGTGTCGCCCACGAGGTAGCGCTGGTGCGTGAGCCGCTCCTCCAGCCAGTCCAGCGCCGTCCAGAGCCGGTCGTACGCCTTCTCGTAGGCCTCCTGCGAGCCGGCGAAGCCGCAGCGGTACACGCCGTTGTTCACCTCGGTGAAGACGCGGCGGTTGACGGTGTCGATCTCCTCGCGCAGGTGCTCGGGGTAGAGGTCCGGCGCCCCCTCGCGGTGGTGCTCGCGCCACTCCGCGGAGAGGTCGAGGGTGATCTGGGCGTAGTCGTTGGTCACCACCTGCCCGGTGGGGACGTCGACGATCGCCGGCACGGTGATGCCGCGGGCGTAGTCCGGGAAGCGCGCGAGGTACGCCTCCTGGATCCGCTCGATGCCGAGCACCGGGTCGCGGCCGCCGGGGTCGAGGTCGAAGGTCCACGATCGGGCGTCGTGCGTCGGGCCGGGCAGGCCGAGGGAGATCGCGTCCTCCAGGCCGAGCAGGCGGCGCACGATGATCGTCCGGTTCGCCCACGGGCAGGCGCGCGCCGCGACGAGCCGGTAGCGGCCGGGCTCCACCGGGTAGCCGTCCGCGGCGTCGCGGGTGATGCGGGTGGTGATGTAGTTCGTGTCCCGCGTGAACTCCTGCCCGGAGGCCACGTAGCTGCCGGCTGTCGAGTGCGCGTCGTCCATGCCCTCGACCGTAACCCCCACCTCGTTGCGTCGCCCTTCCCGATCACGCGTCGCCCTTTCCGTCACCCTGCGGTGAGTGAAAAGTACGACGCAAGGAAGGTGCGGCGGGCGAGTCTGGCCCGGGCTCGGCCGCCCTGCCTCAGAAGCGCTCGCTGCGCTCGTGGACGCCGTGCTCGGCGGAGTACACCTCGGCGCCGGTGATGAGGACGCGCTGGACGCGGGAGAAGACGTCGAGCGGGTCGCCGGACCAGACGACGACGTCGCCGTCGAGCCCGGGGCGCAGCGCTCCCACGCGGTCGTCGAGCCCGAGGATCTCGGCCGGGTTGATCGTCAGCGCCCGCAGCGCGACCTCCCGGTCCAGCCCCTCCTTGACCGCGAGCGACGCCTGGTGGACGAGGAAGTTGATCGGGACGACAGGATGATCCGTCGTGATCGCGACCTTCACCCCGGCCTCGGCGAGGCGGGCGAGGCTGGCGATGTCGCGGTCGCGCAGCTCGACCTTGGAGCGGCTGGTGAACAGCGGCCCGAAGATCACCGGCACGCCCTTCTCGGCGAGCACGTCGGCCACGCGCGCACCGTCGGTGCCGTGGTTGACGACGAGCCGGTAGCCGAACTCCTCGGCGAGCCGGATCGCGGTGGCGATGTCGTCGTGGCGGTGGGTGTGCTGGTCCCAGATGAGCTCGCCGTCCAGCACCGCGACCAGCGTCTCGAGGGTGAGGTCGCGCTCCACCGGCTTGCCCTCGGCCAGTGCGTGGTCGCGCGTGGCGGCGTAGTTCTGCGCCTTGACGAAGCCGTCGCGGATCACCTTGGCCACGCCCAGCCGCGTGGAGGGCAGCGCCTTCTTGTCCCCGTAGACCCGCTTGGGGTTCTCCCCGAGCGCGGACTTCACCGAGACCCGCTCGCGGAGGAGCTGCTCGTCCACGGTGCGCCCGCCCCACGTCTTGATCGCGACCGTCTGGCCGCCGATGGGGTTGCCCGAGCCGGGCTTGACGACGGCGGAGGTCACCCCGCCGACAAGGGCGTCGCGGAAGCCCTCCTCCTCGATGTTGATCGCGTCCAGGGCGCGCAGCCCGGCGCCGATGGGGTCGGTCATCTCGTTGACGTCCGCCCCGGCCCAGCCCTCGCCCTCCTCGTGGACGCCCATGTGGGCGTGGGACTCGACGAAGCCGGGCAGCACCCACGAGCCGGTCGCGTCGACGACGCGCACGCCGTCGGGAACCTCGACGTCGGACCCGACGGCTGCGATGACGCCGTCGACGACGAGGACGGTGCCGTTCTCGATGGGCTCACCGTCCACGGGGACGACGTAGCCACCGGTGACGGCGACGGAGGCGGTGCGGGTGCGGCGGGGCTGGGAAGAGGTCGTCATGCTCCAGTGGTATCACCCGCCGGGGGTGGCAGGCTTGGGTGGAGGCGGCGCGGTGCCGTCTCGGGAGGAGATGCGACATGGCCGCACGTGAGCCGGGAAGCACGACGCCACAGGGCACCACACCCGGTGGCTCGCAGGGGAGCTCGGGCAGGGGGGCGCGCAAGCCGCAGCGGGCGGACCGCAACCGGCTGGGGTGGATCGCCATCACCGTCGCGGGGCTGCTCACGGCCTGGCAGATCGTCTACGCGATCACCGTGGAGAGCGTGGCGAACAGGGACACCTACGAGTCCATCGGGCTCATGCTCGTCCTCGTGCTCGCGGTGGGCTCCCTCGTCCTCGGCATCGTCGCACTCGCCCAGCGCGCCCTGCCGCGCTGGCCGGCCGTCGCCGCGCTCGCCGTCGGGGTCTACGCCTTCATCGTCGCGATCGCGGGCTGGATCGGGCGGCTCATGTACTGAGCCGGCTGGCTCAGGTCTCGATGTCGTCGCGGGTGCGTGCGCGGATCCGCAGCGCGATCCCGCCCAGCGCCGCCGAGAGCAGTGAGCCGAGGAGGACGCCCACGCGGGCGTGGCTGCTCTCGACGGAGCCGGGCTCGAAGGCCAGCTGGGCGATGAGCAGGGAGACGGTGAAGCCCACGCCCGCGAGCAGGCTCATCCCCACCATGTCCTTGAGGTTGAGGCCCTTGCCGAGGGCGAGCGGGGTGAGCGTGACGAGGAGCGCGGTACCGCCCCAGATGCCGATGAGCTTGCCGAGCGGCAGGCCGAGGGAGATCCCGACGGACACCGGGTCGGTGACGATGCCGAGCAGGCCACCGGAGTCGACGACGTTGACGCCGGCGGCGAAGAAGGCGAAGACCGGCAGGACGACGCCGGAGGAGACCCAGCTGACCTTGTGCTCGAACTGGTGGGACAGGTCCTCGTCCTCACCGGGACGGGCGACGGCGGGGACCACCATGCCGAGGAGCACGCCCGCGATCGTCGCGTGGACCCCGGAGGCGTGCATGAGCGCCCAGGCGACGACGCCGACGGGGATGAGCACCCACCAGGCGGTGATGCGACGACGGACGAGCACCGCGAAGACGGCGACGGCGAGGAACGCGGCGGCGAGCAGGAGGTAGTTGAGACCGTCGGCGAAGACGACGGCGATGAGGGCGATGCCGATGAGGTCGTCGACGACGGCGAGGGTGAGGAGGAAGAGCCGCAGCGCGGGAGGGAACCCCCGGCCGAAGATGCCCAGGAGGGCGACGGCGAAGGCGATGTCCGTCGCGACGGGCACCGGCCAGCCGTCCCAGACCCCCGAGCCGGTGACCGCCTGGACGAGGAGGTAGACCGCGACGGGCCCCAGCACCCCGAAGAAGGCGGCGATGACGGGCACGGCAGCCGTGCGCGCGTCGCGCAGCGAGCCGGTGACGAACTCCTGCTTGAGCTCCAGGCCGACGGCGAAGAAGAAGATGGCGAGCAGGCCGTCCGAGGCCCATGCGGCCAGGGTGAGGTCGAGGTGCAGCGCCGCCGGGCCGACCGTGGTCTCCGACAGCGAGGCGTAGGCCTCGCGCCACGGGGAGTTGGCCCACACGAGCGCGACGAGCGCGCCGACGAGCAGCACCATCCCCGCGAACGTCTCGTTGCCCAGCTTCTCGCGGTACGCGCCGACGGGACCGCGGCGGGTGGTGGACGGGGTGGGCATGGGCAGGAGCCTCTCTCGGGCTGGACGCGGCGCTGGCGGGAAGTCTACGGGCGGGACCGGGACGGTGCTGTGGCCGGGAGGGCGGGCGCCCTCCCGGCCACAGCGGGGTGTCCGGCCGAACCGGTCGGTGCTACATGAGGCCCATCGTGGTGGGCAGCCACAGCGACAGCTGCGGGATGAAGACCACGAGGAACAGCGTGAGGATGATGGCCACGAGGAAGGGCCACAGCTTCGTGATGACCGGCTCGATGCGGAGCCGGGCGATGCGCGCCCCAACGAACAGGACGTTACCGACCGGTGGCGTGATGACGCCGACCGACAGGTTCATCACGACCATGGCTCCGAAGTGCACGGGGTCGATCCCGAACTGCGTGACGATCGGCAAGAAGATCGGCACGAAGATGAGGATGGCCGGGGTCGGGTCCATGAACGTCCCGACGATGAGCAGGATGATCATCATGATGATGAGCACGACGGTGCCGGAGTCGGTGAAGTTCAGCACCGCGTCGGAGATGAGGTCCGGGATCCGGGCAAAGCTCATGACGAAGGACAGAGCTGTGGAGACCGCGACGAGCAGCATGACGATCGCCGTCGTGCGACCCGCGTCGACGAGGATGCCGGGCAGCTCGCGAACCTTGATGCTCCGGTAGGCAGCCGAGAGGACGAGGCAGTAGACCACCGCGATGGACGCGGACTCGGTGGCCGTGAAGTAGCCGCCGAGGATGCCGCCGACGACGATGATGATCATGAGCAGCGAGGGCACGGCGCGCCAGATGACGAGCACTCCCTGCCTGGGGGTGATCCGGTCCGCGGAGCGGAGCTTTCCAGGCTGCTTCCTGGCATAGACGTAGACGATGACCATGCAGGCCAGAGCCCACATGATGCCCGGGATCGCACCGGCCATGAACAGTGCCGCGATCGAAGTGCTCGAGACGAGCGAGTACACGATGAAGGTGTTCGACGGCGGGATGAGCATGCCCGAGGGCGCGGAGGCGACGTTGACGGCCGCCGCGAAGCGGCGGTCGTAGCCCTCCTTGACCATGCGCTCGTTCATGACGTTGCCCACCGCGGCGGCTGCCGCGACCGCGGCGCCTGAGACGGCGCCGAACATTGCGTTGGCCACGATGTTCGTCTGGGCCAGGGACGCCGGCATACGGCCGGTGAGCACCTTGGCGGCGTCGACCAGTCGGCCGGCGATGCCGCCGTTGTTCATGATGACGCCGGCGAGCACAAAGAGCGGGATCGCAAGCAGCGGGAAGGAGTTGATGCCCGTGAACATGCGCTGGGCGGTGACGAGCACGGCCTGCTCGAGGCCGAGCAGCGGGATGGCTGCGAGGAAGGAGGCCGTACCGATCACGATGGCGATCGGCAGGGAACAGACGATGCCGATGGCGATGCCGCCGAGCAGGATGAGACCTGCGATCGTTGCCGGGTCCATCACGCCTCCTTCGAGTCGGTCCGGCGGTCACCGGGGGTGTCGTCGGGCTTGAGGAGGATGCTGTCCACCTCGAGGTTCGCGGCGCGCAGGGCCTCCGGCTCGCTGCCGGCGGCGGCGCCGTCCTCCTCGTCGCTGTGGTCCCCGTAGGGCGCCTGTGTGCCGCGGGCGACCGCCTGGATGTAGTACAGCGAGTAGAAGGCGATGAGCACACCGGAGATCGGCAGCGCGAGATACATCTGGCCGAGAGTGAACGGCAGCGCCGAGAGGTTCTGGAGCCACGCGTTGTCCGCCGCCCGCCAGCCGCCCCAGACGAGGACGATGACGGCGAAGGCGAGGACGACGAGCTGGACGAGGATCGCCAGCACCTTCTCCCCGCCGGTGGGGAGCTTGCGGGCGACGAATTCGACCGCGATGTGCCCGCGCTCGCCGAAGACGAACGCAGAGGCGAACAGGCCGAGCCACACGAAGGTGAGCCGGGCCCCCTCCTCGGTCCACGTGCTCGGGTCGCCCAGGACCTGGCGGCTGAAGATCTGCCAGACCACGATGACGACGAGCAGCGCGAAGAGGACGACGGTGATCCAGTACAGGACCGTGTCGAGGACCTTCTTGGCGCTATCCACGGTTCACCTCCAGTTGTGTGTGGCTCGGCCGGTCCATCAGTTCGCTGCGGCGCGCGCCGCGTCGAAGAGCGCCTGCTGGGAATCCGTGGTGATGAACTCCGCGGCCAGGGCCTCGAGGGGCTCGGCGAAGGCGGCGTCGTCGACCTCGGAGAACGTGGCGCCACCGGCCGTGGCGCCGTCGATGGCCTCCTGGGTGGCCTCCGCCCAGAGCTGGGTGTGCTCCTCGTGGGCAGCGGTCCAGCCGGCGTCGAAGGCCGCGCGGTCCTCCTCGGACATGCTGTCGAGGAGGTCGGTGTTGATGATCATGTAGTCCAGGCCCACGAGGTGGTTCGTGTAGCTCCAGTAGGGAGCGACCTCGTAGTGGCGCTGGGTGAAGTAGGAGACCTCGTTGTTCTCGGCCGCGTCGACGACGCCGGACTGCAGCCCGGTGTAGAGCTCGCCGTATGCCATGGGGGTGCCGGCGCCGCCGAGGGCCTCGGCCATCGCGATGTGCAGCTCGGACTCCTGGACGCGGATCTTCTTGCCGGCGAGGTCGGCGGGGGTCTCGATCGGGGCGTCGCTGTAGACCGAGCGGGCACCCTGGGTGAAGCCGCCCAGAACGGTGATCTTGTTCGACTCCTCGAGCGAGGAGTAGAGGTCGCCGGTGATCTCGGGATCGTTGATGACCTGCATCTGGTGCTCGACGTCGTCGAAGACCTTCGGCAGGTTGAAGACGACGAAGTCCTGGTTGAGGTTCTCCAGCTGCGTGCCCGAGACGATGGCCATGTCGACCGAGCCGTCGGAGACGAGCTGGAGGGCCTCGGCCTGGGCGCCGAGCGTCTCGTTCGGGAAGACGTCCAGGTCCCAGCCCTCGGTGTTCTCCTCCAGGTAGGTACCGAAGTTGTCGAGCGCGATGTACGAGGGGTGCTCCTCGGTCTGGTTGAGGGCCACGCGCATGGTCTTGCCCTCGCCGCCACCGGCGGACGCGCCGCCCTCGTCACCGCCGCCGCAGGCGGCGAGGAGCAGGGTCGCAGCGGTCGCTCCAGCGATGACCACGGTGTTCTTCCGGTGCCTCATGGTGTGTTCCGTCCTTCGGTCGTGAGTGACCTCGTCGTCCGGTGGTGCGGCGCTGCGCCGTGCAGTGGGGGGAGGGGTCCAGCCTCGCGGCTGGGCGGCGGTGCCGTGCCTCGTCACGAGGCGTGCCGTCCGACGGGGGTCCCGTTCGGGTTGCCTCATTCACTCAGGTCCGGGGGCCAGGGCCGCAACGGTTGCCACCAGTTGCCGTCCGTCACCTCGCCGTGTCGGGACCGGCACCATCAGCCTGCGGACTCCGTCGAGGCGGCCCGGGCCGCGTCGTAGATCGCCCACTGGTCGTCGGTCGTGAGGAAGCGGTCGGCCAGCGGCTCGAGCGCCTCGAAGAAGACCTGGTCGTCGACCTCGTAGAAGGTGGCACCGCCGGCCTCCGCGGTGGCGACCGCGTCCTGCGTGGCCTGCAGCCACAGCTCGACGTGCTCGGCCCGGGCGAGCTCCCAGCCCTCGTCGAAGACCGCCCTGTCCTCCTCGGTCATCGAGGCGAGCATGTCGGTATTGATGATCAGGTAGTCCAGGCCCACGAGGTGGTTGGTGTAGCTCCAGTACGGTGCCACCTCGAAGTGCCGCTGCGAGGCGTAGGAGACCTCGTTGTTCTCCGCGGCGTCCACGACGCCGGACTGCAGGCCCGTGTACAGCTCGCCGTAGGCCATCGGTGTGGCTGAGGCGCCCAGCGCCTGCGCCATCGCCACGTTGAGCTCGGACTCCTGCACGCGCAGCTTCTGCCCGGCGAGGTCCTCGGGCGTCTCGACGCGCCCGAAGGTCGTGTAGACACTGCGTGAGCCCTGGGTGAAGCCGCCGAGGACGGTGAAGTTGTTCGTCTCCTCCAGGGAGGCGTACAGGTCCCCGACGATCGTGGGGTCGTGGACCACGCGCATCTGGTGGTCGATGTCGTCGAAGGTCGTCGGGAGGTTGAGGGCGATGAAGTCGCGGTTGAGGTTCTCCAGCTGCGGGCCCGAGACGATCGCCATCTCGACCGAGCCGTCGGAGACGAGCTGCATCGCCTCGGCCTGGGCGCCGAGCGTCTCGTTGGGGTAGACGTCGATGGTCCAGCGGCCCTCGGTCTGCTCCTCCATGTACTCGCCCCAGGCGTTGAGCGCGATGTAGGAGGGGTGGGACTCGGTCTGGTTGAGGGCGAGGTGGAGCACGTCACCGTCGTTGGTGCCGGGTTCGAGCGAGGCGCTGCACGCGGCCAGCGCGACCAGCGTCAGGCCTGCGGCGGCGGCGGTGGCTCGTCGGGACATGGGTGCCTCCCCCCGGGCACACATGCCCATCTGTTGGTTGATTCTCGCCTATCGGCGTGCTTCGTGCGCCTTTCAGGAGGAGGCGATCTGAGCGGCCAGGTGGCCACCGCCGTAGCCGTTGTCGATGTTGACGACGGCGACCCCGGGGGCGCAGGCGTTGAGCATCGACAGCAGCGGCGCGACGCCACCGAAGGCGGCGCCGTACCCGACGGACGTCGGCACGGCCACGACCGGTGCGCTCACCAGCCCGGCGACGACGCTCGGCAGGGCGCCGTCCATCCCGGCGGCCACGACGACGACACGCGCCGAGCGGAGGAGGTCGAGGTGCCCCAGCACCCGGTGCAGGCCGGCCACGCCGACGTCGACGACGAGCTCGGTCCGCCGGCCGAGGTAGCGGGCGGTGAGCTCGGACTCGCGGGCCACGGGTAGGTCGGAGGTGCCCGCACTGACGACGACGACGAGGCCCCCGGTGGGCTCGGGCGCCGCGGCGGGCCAAGCCACCACCCGGGCGACCGGGTCGTGGTGCGCGTCGGGCAGCGCGGCGAGGACGGCGGCCGCCTGCTCGGGCGTCGCGCGGGTGAAGAGGGTCGGCGTGCCCGCCCCGGCGACCTCCGCGGCGATGAGCGCGACCTGCTCGACGCTCTTCGGCTCGCACAGCACGGCCTCGGGGTAGCCGCGCCGGGCGGCGCGGTCGTGGTCGAGGTGCGCGACGCGCGCGAGCTCGGGGCCCGGCTCCCAGCCCTCAGCCACGGACGGACACCAGGGGCAGGGTGAAGGCCCCCGACTGGATGCCGCGCAGGTCGAGCGCGGCGAAGCGGAAGCCGGCGTCGCGCACGGCGCGGTCCACCTCCTCGCGGCGCTGGACGGCGGTGAGGAGCTCATCGGGCAGCAGCTCGATCCGGGCGACGTCACCGTGGTGACGCACGCGGCAGTCGGTGAACCCGAGGCGGCGCAGCGCCCCCTCGGCGCGGTCCACCTGCCGCAGCTTCTCCGGGGTGACCTCCTCGAAGTGCGGGATCCGCGAGGCGAGGCACGGTGCGGCGGGCTTGTCGGCGACCGGCACCGCGAGGGCCCGCGCGACCTCCCGCACCATCGCCTTCGTCATCCCCGCCTCGGCCATCGGGCGCAGCACGCTGTGGTTCGTCGCGGCCTGGGCACCGGGCCGGTCGGGCCGCTCGGCGTCGTCGGCGTTCTCGCCGTAGGCGACGGCGGCGAGTCCGAGCTCGGCGACGAGCTCGTCGTCGATGCGCGCGAAGAGCTCGTCCTTGCAGTGGAAGCAGCGGTCGGGTCCGTTGGCGCGGTAGGCCTCCGACTCGCCCTCGTGGGTCTCGATCTCGACGACGCGCGCGCCGATGACGGCGGCGGTCTCGTGGGCCCTGGCCCGCTCGTCGGTGGCGAGGCTGGGGGAGACGCCGAGCACGGCGACGACGTTCGTCGGCCCGAGCGTGCGCACCGCCAGGGCGAGGAGCGTCGCAGAGTCCACGCCGCCGGAGTACGCCACGCCCAGGGGCGCGTGGCCGGCGAGCAGCTGCCCGACCGCCGTCGCGGCTTGTGCCGCCGGTCCGCTCAGGCCGGGTACCGCCGTCGTCGTCGTCATGGATCTGCTCCTTCGTGCACGTGAGCTTCCAGTGTGTGCGAGCCGGGAGGCGGCGTGGCAACTCGTTGCCACCGGTTGCCCTGTGACCTTACCGTTGGCCGGTATGGACAGCGAGGGAGAGACCGACTCTGGCCGG
The DNA here is from genome assembly GCF_023715365.1 of Georgenia satyanarayanai. Lineage (GTDB taxonomy): Bacteria > Actinomycetota > Actinomycetes > Actinomycetales > Actinomycetaceae > Oceanitalea > Oceanitalea satyanarayanai_B. Next base: position 80,973 of record NZ_JAMBNZ010000008.1, on the reverse strand, counting down.
GCCCCGACGATCTACGACGTCGCGAAGGCCGCGGGGGTCGCGCCGTCCACGGTGTCGCGAGCCCTGGCCCGGCCGGGGCGCGTGAGCGCGGCGACGGCCGAGAAGGTCCGCGCCGCGGCCGCCACGCTGGGCTATCGGCGCTCCTCGGTGGCTCCCGTGCTCAGCGCGGTCAACACACGGCTCCTCGCCATGGTCGTCGCGGACATCGGCAACCCGCTCTTCGTCGACGTCATCCGCGGGGCCTCCGCCGCGGCGGAAGCGGCCGGCTACACGATGCTGCTCTTCGACGCCCAGGAGTCCTACCTGCGTGAGCGGGAGGCCGCCTCGACGTTCCTCGGCGCCGTCGACGGGCTCGTCCTCACCAGTCCGCGGCTCTCCGACTCCGGCATCCGGGCCATCGCCAAGCAGCGGCCGGTCATCGTCCTCAACCGGGTTGTCAGCGGGCTGCCCAGCGTGCTCACCGACGGCGCGCGCGGGGTGCGGCGCGCGGCCGAGCACCTCGGGCAGCTCGGGCACCGGGAGATCACCTACGTCGCCGGGCCCGAGGCCTCGTGGGCCGACGGCGTGCGGTGGCGCGGCCTGGAGGAGGCGGGACTGGAGCTGGAGCTGCGGGTGCGCCGGATCGGCCCGAACTCCCCGACGGTCGAGGGCGGGGCCAAGGCAGCCCGGCGGTGGGCGCAGAACCCGAGCACCGCCGTCGTCGCCTTCAACGACATCATGGCCGTCGGCTTCGTCCGCGGGCTGCGCGCCCTGGGGGTGTCGGTGCCCGGCGACGTGAGCGTCGTCGGCTTCGACAACAGCCGCACCGGCGCGCTCACCGTCCCGGCCCTCACCTCCGTCGCATCGCCGCTGTCGCTCCAGGGCGCCACGGCGGTGCGCAACCTCATCGCGATCATCGGAGGGGCGCGCTCGAGCGAGCAGCCCGTCGTGCTGCCGGTCAAGCTCGTCGCGCGGGACTCCACCGCCCGCGCCGGCAGGGGCCGGCTCATGCGGTCCTGAGAGCCGTGGCAACTCATGGACACCACTGCGGCCGGGCGCGGGCCTGCCGCCATACTGGGGGCCGTAGCGTCACAAAGCCGCCGATGAAAGGACCAGCACGTGACTGACAACAAGGCGACTGCCTCCGCGCAGATCGGAGTCATCGGACTCGCCGTCATGGGCAGCAACCTCGCCCGCAACCTGGCACGTCACGGCTACACCGTGGCGCTGTACAACCGCACCTTCGCCAAGACCGAGGAGCTCGTCTCGGCCTACGGCGACGAGGGCACCTTCGTCGCGTCGGAGCAGCTGGCGGACTTCGTCGCCAGCCTCGAGCGCCCCCGCAAGATGATCATCATGGTCAAGGCCGGCGGCCCGACCGACGCCGTCATCGAGTCCCTCATCCCGCTCCTCGAGGAGGGGGACATCATCGTGGACGGCGGCAACGCCCACTACGAGGACACCCGCCGCCGCGAGTCCTACCTCCGCGACAAGGGCCTGCACTTCGTCGGCGCCGGCATCTCCGGTGGTGAGGAGGGCGCGCTCAACGGTCCGAGCATCATGCCCGGCGGCCCTGCGGAGTCCTACGTCACCCTCGGCCCGATCCTCGAGGACATCTCCGCGAAGGTCGACGGCGAGCCCTGCTGCGTCCACATCGGCCCCGACGGCGCCGGCCACTTCGTCAAGATGGTGCACAACGGCATCGAGTACGCCGACATGCAGTTCATCGCCGAGGCCTACGACGTCCTGCGGTCCGCCGGCCTCGAGGCCGGGCAGCTCGCCGAGGTCTTCACCGAGTGGAACACCGGTGACCTGGACTCCTACCTCATCGAGATCACCGCCGAGGTGCTCCGTCACGTCGACGCCGAGACCGGCCGCCCGTTCGTCGACGTCGTCGCCGACGCCGCCGCCCAGAAGGGCACCGGGCAGTGGACCGTGCAGATCGCGCTCCAGCTCGGGGTGCCGGTCAACACGATCGCCGAGTCCGTCTTCGCCCGGTCCACCTCCGGCCACACCGCGCTGCGCGAGGCCTCCCGCGCCGCCCTGCAGGGCCCCGCCCGCTCCGCCGTCGACACCGGTGTCCGCGCCGAGCTCGTGGAGAACGTCCGCCAGGCCCTGTGGGCCTCGAAGGTCGTCGCCTACGCCCAGGGCCTGGACCAGATCCGGACCGCCTCCGAGGAGTTCGGCTGGGACATCGACATCGCCGAGGTCGCCAAGATCTGGCGCGGCGGCTGCATCATCCGTGCCCGTCTCCTCGAGCGCATCCGCTCCGAGTACGCCGCGGGCAACCTCACCACCCTGCTCGAGGCCCCGTCGGTGGCCGCCGGGCTCGAGTCGAGCCAGCAGGGATGGCGTGCGGCGGTCACCCACGCCGTCGCGGCGGGTGTTCCGGTCCCCGGCTTCTCCGCCGCCCTGGCCTACTACGACACCGTGCGGGCCGAGCGTCTGCCGGCGTCCCTCGTCCAGGGGCTGCGCGACTTCTTCGGCGCGCACACCTACAACCGCGTCGACCGTCCCGGGACGTTCCACACCGAGTGGTCCGGGGACCGCAGCGAGACCGCGCAGGCCTAGCCCCGCGCTCTCTCTGGCCCTCCTCACGGCCCCGTCGAGCCCCGGCTCGGCGGGGCCGTCGGCATCCCGCCACTGAGCTGGTCTGAACAGGCGGCAACATCCGGCAACTCCTCGTCGGGTGGCGCGGGCCACAGCGACGATCGAGCGATGGCCGGGGGGCGCGGGGACGCGCCGCCGTCGGCCGGGTCGCGCAGCTGCGCGACGTCCCGTCGCTGACGACATCGTCAACGACGACGTGAACATGAGGAGGAAGAATGTCTCGAAGCCCACGTGTGGGGCTGCGGACCGCCGTGGCCGTCGCCGCGGCGGCGCCACTGGCACTGACGCTCACGGTCGGCGCCGGTGCGGCGACCGTCCCGGCGCCCGAGCTCGACCAGCCCGTGCTCGAGAGCCGGGTCACGGACATCATCGAGGTCGACGGCTACGAGTTCCGCGACCTCAGCAAGGACGGTGAGCTCGACGCCTACGAGGACTGGCGCCTGCCCGTCGACGAGCGCGTCGCCGACCTGGTCGCGCAGATGGAGCTGGACGAGAAGGCCGGGCTCATGCTCATCGACACGCTCAACGCGGCGTGCGAGGACGGCATCCGGGGCACGGTCCCGCCCTCCGCCGACAACTTCGTCAACACCCAGCACATGCACCGCTTCGTCTTCCGCAACACGGTGACGGGCCCGGACGACGCTCAGTGCGGCGCCTCCGCCGGCGGGTTCCAGGCCTCCACGTCGGTGACGCCCGCCGAGGCTGCCGGCTTCACCAACTCGGTGCAGGAGATGAGCGAGGCCACCCGCCTCGGCATCCCGGCGCTGTTCAAGTCCAACGCGCGCAACCACATCGACCCGGACGCGCGCGCCGGCATCAACGAGTCGGCCGGCGCCTTCAGCGCCTTCCCCAAGGAGGCCGGCATCGCGGCCGCGGCGCTGGGGGAGGAGTCCCTCGCGACGGGCGAGGTCCCCACGACGGGTGACATGGCCGTCGTCGAGGACTTCGCCGGCGTCATGGGCGAGGAGTGGGCCTCCATCGGCCTGCGCGGCATGTACGGCTACATGGCCGACCTCTCCACCGAGCCGCGCTGGTACCGCACCCACGAAACCTTCACCGAGGACGCCGAGCACGCGGCCGCGATCATGGAGACCCTCGTCCAGACGCTCCAGGGCCCGCTCGTCGACAACAACGACAACGGCCTGGCGCTGACCCCCGAGACCCGCGTCGCCCTCACCCTCAAGCACTTCCCGGGTGGCGGCCCGCAGGAGCTGGGTCTGGACCCGCACTACTCCTTCGGCAAGGCCCAGGTCTACCCCGGCGGCTTCTTCGAGGAGCACATGCTGCCCTTCCAGGCCGCGATCGACGCCGGCGTCTCCTCGATCATGCCGTACTACGGCGTGCCCGTGGACGTCCCGGAGGTTGGCGGCGCGGGCGACTACCCGCTCACCGGCTTCGCCTTCTCCGACTCCATCGTCAACGGCCTGCTGCGCGAGCAGCTCGGCTTCGGCGGCTACGTGAACTCCGACACCGGCATCATCAACGACCGCGCCTGGGGCCTCGAGGGCGCCAGCGTCTCCGAGCGCGTCGCCGCGGCCGTCAACGGTGGCACCGACACGCTGTCGGGCTTCAACAACGTCCAGACGATCATCGACCTGGTCGACGACGGCCTGGTGAGCGAGGAGCGCATCGACCTCGCCGCCGAGCGTCTGCTCGAGCCGATGTTCCTCATGGGCCTCTTCGAGAACCCCTACGTCGACCCGGACGTCGCCACCGCGACGATCGGCTCGGAGGCCAACCGCGAGGTGGGCCTGGACCTGCAGCGCAAGTCGCTCGTCCTGCTCGAGAACGCGGAGACCGAGGAGGGCCCGGTGCTGCCCCTCGCCGACGGCTCCGACGTCTACATCCTCGGTGACTTCAACGAGGAGACGGTCGCCGCCCGCGGCTACGGCGTCACCAACGGCAACGTCGAGGAGGGCGAGACCCGCCCGAGCGCCGAGGACAGCGACTACGTCCTCATCTCGATGACGGCCCGCACGAGTGCCGGCGACTACGTGAGCAACAGTGCGGAGTCCGGCCTCAACCCCGAGCACGGCGTCAACCCGAGCGCCATCGACGGGATCCCGGGCCTCGACGGCGAGAGCCTGTGGGGCGCGGCGGACGCGTGCGTCCACAACGCTGCCGGCGCGGAGAACCCCTCCTGCACCGACAACGGCCTGCGCTTCGGCGGCTCCTACCCGTGGGAGTCGAGCATCCTTGACTTCTCCGGCATGGAGGGGGCAGAGTCGTGGGAGGTCGTGCCCTCGCTGGACACCATCCAGCAGGTCATGTCCGAGGTCGACGACCCGAGCAAGGTCATCCTCCACGTCTACTTCCGCCAGCCCTACGTGCTGGACGAGGCGAGCGGCCTGCGTGACGCCGGCGCCATCCTGGCCGGCTTCGGCATGAGCGACACCGCGCTGCTCGACGTCCTGTCCGGGGACTACGCGCCGCAGGGCAAGATGCCCTTTGCCCTGGCGGGTACCCGCGAGGCGATCATCGAGCAGCAGAGCGACACCCCCGGCTACGACGAGACCACCGACGGGGCCCTGTACCCCTTCGGCTACGGCCTCACCTACGCCGACGACGTCGAGGAGCCGACGACGCCCGGGCCCGAGCCGACGACGCCGGCCCCCGAGCCGACAACCCCGGACGACGACGGCGACGGTTCCGGTGACGAGGACGGCGCCGGTGACGGCGACGACAACGGCGCCACGGACCCGACCGACGATGGTTCGGACGACGCCGCGGTTCCGGGTGGCTCGCTGCCCTCGACCGGTGCCGAGATCGGCAGCTGGGTCGTCCTGGCCGTCGTGGCACTGCTCGCGCTCGGTGGTGCCTTCGTGGCCATCCGTCGCCGAGCGACGACGAACGGGGCCTGAGCACCCTCGCTCGACCGCCACTGACCTGAGGTCAGGAGGGCCCGCCAGCACCCGCTGGCGGGCCCTTCGTCATCCGTCACCGACAGCGGGACTACACGCGAGAGAGGGATCGTCCGCGAGAGCGGGAATCTTCTCGGCAACGTGACGATCCGGACGGCCTGGTCAGTGATGGACGCGTGCAGCTGCCGGATTGCTCAGCCAAGTAGAAGTTGGCCCCGCCATGGTCACCCGGAGGGGCGACCATGGCGGGGCCGGTGCGTGTAAACAATCCCGCTAGTCGGTATAAGTCAGCTGTCGGCGAAGTGGTGGGTCAGGCGGTGTGGAGCTCGGTGTCGCGGTTCTCGAGCTTCTCCCGCGTGGACCACAGGCCCGCGGACGGCGTGGAGATGTAGAAGACCCGCTCGCCGTCGGGCATGGTGTTCCAGCCGTCCTTCATGACGGCCGGGTCGTAGCGGCGCTGGGCCTCCTCGACGTCCATGTACTGGTAGCCGACCGACTCGATCTCCTCCTTGCCCAGGTGCCCGGGCGCGTAGGTGATCGTGAAGCGGCCCTCGCTGGAGCCGTGGACGAGGTGCGCGGTGCCGTGCGGGATGTCCTGCATGTCGGCCTGCGTCCGGTAGAGGTCGATGACCTCGGCCTGGGACAGGTAGCCGTACCTGCGGATGAGCTCGTCGACCTCCGGCTGCTCGCCGAAGCGCTCGACGCCGGGGGCGATGACGAGCAGCTCACCGCCGTCGGCGATCGCCATGCGCGTGCGGTAGACCGCCTTGTTGGCCACCCACGTCGCGCGGAACTCGTCGGCCTGCATGACGGCGACGACCTTGTCGGCCGGCTCGTCGAAGAGCGTGAAGTTCTGCTCCCGGGAGGCGCGCGCGGCGTCGTAGTACGTCTCGAGGTCGTCCCCCACGTAGACGCCGGTGTGGGCGAGCTTCCCGTCGTCGTCGTAGTCCATGACGACCTGGAGGTAGACGTCGGGGAGGTGGCCGAGGAAGTGCTCCTCGGCGTAGTTGAAGCAGGCCCGCACGGGGGTGAGGAGGTTGCCGAGGTTGTTCTCGATGCCGTACACGGCCGAGGCCATGTGCGAGGCGCCGAGCAGGCGCTTGCCGCCGAGCCCGATGAAGTAGTTCTTGTTGTGGTTGGCGAAGCCCAGCACCTCGTGGGGCACGACGTGCCCGACGTTGATGATGAGGTCCCACTGCTCGGTGACGAGCATCGTGTTGAGGTCGACCGGCATCTCCCAGTCGACCGCACCACCGGTCTGCTCGCGGACGAACTCCGCGGGGATTGTGCCGACGTTCGTCACGCCGTTCTTCCAGTCGTGGGCGTGGATGCGCTCCTCGGGGATCGAGCCGAACATCCACTCGTTGTCCTCACGGGTGTGCGGGACGTGCTGCCCGAGCGTGGGGATGACGTGCACCTCGGTACCGGCCGCGTCGAGGCGGTGGTAGAGGTACTCGGTCATCCAGCCGGTGCCCGAGTGCGCCCGGGTGAGGTCCGGGGGCAGGAGCAGCACCCGCCGGTACTCGGCGATGCCGAGCCGCTCCTTCGCCTCGTCCAGCAGCCGGTCGCACATCGCCTCGATCTGGGGCCGCGAGATGAACCGGGCCTCCTCCTTGAACCACGTCATGGCTCGACCGTAGCCCTGCGGTGGCGTGCAGTCAGGTGGGGAGGCGCAGAAACCGGGGTGCGGCGGCAACCGCTGGCAACCGAGTGGCAAGGGCTGGCAACTTCATTGCCGACGGCGGAGGGTATCGGGACGATGGCGCCATGAGCGCTGACACGCAGGCGTCCCTCGACGTCCATCCCGACCGCCTCCTCCCGACGCAGCCGGAGGTGCGGGACGTGGCTCGCCGGCTCTACGCCGCGACCAAGGACCTTCCGATCATCTCCCCGCACAGCCACGTGCCCCCGCAGTGGCTCGTGGACAACAAGCCCTTCGCGGACCCGGTGTCGCTGCTCCTGTCGCCCGACCACTACGTGCTGCGCATGCTCCACGCGGGCGGCGCCGAGCTCAGCGACCTCGGGCGCGGGCCGGACGGCCCGGTCGAGCTGGACGAGGCCGCCGCCCGCAAGGCCTGGCGGATCCTGTGCGAGAACTACCACCTCTTCCGCGGCACGCCCGTGAAGTACTGGTTCGACACGACCTTCGTCGAGGTCTTCGGCATCACCCAGGTCCCCAGCGCCGAGACGGCCGACGCGATCTACGACCAGATCGCCGAGGCGCTCACCCGGCCCGAGTTCCTCCCACGCGCGCTCTTCGAGCGCTTCGGGATCTCGGTGCTCGCCACCACCGACGACCCCCTGGACGACCTCGCCCCGCACCGGGCGCTGGCCGAGGACCCCACCTTCACCGGGCGCGTCATCCCGACCTTCCGCCCCGACCGCTTCCTCGAGCTCGCCCGCCCGGGCTGGGCCGACCTCGCCCGTCAGCTCGGCGAGGTCTCCGGCGTCGACACCGGTGACTACGCCGGCTACATCGCGGCCCTCGAGAGCCGCCGCCGCTACTTCAAGGAGCACGGCGCCGTCTCCTCCGACCACTCGCACGCCGACGCCGGGACCGAGCCGCTCGAGCTCGCGGAGGCCGAGCGGATCTACGCCGCCGCGCTGCGCGGGGAGGCCACTGTCGAGGAGGGACGCGCCTTCCACCGCCACATGATGAGCGAGACCGCGCGCATGGCCACCGAGGACGGTCTGGTCATGACGCTGCACCCGGCCGTCTACCGCAACCACGACACCGACAACCTCGAGCGCTACGGCGCCGACGCCGGCTCGGACATCCCCGTGAGCGTCGAGTTCACCAAGGCGCTGCAGCCGCTGCTCGCCCGCTACGGCAACCACCCGAACCTCACCCTCGTCGTCTTCACCATCGACGAGACCGTCTACTCCCGTGAGCTGGCCCCCATGGCGGGGTTCTACCGATCGATGCACGTGGGCGTGCCGTGGTGGTTCATCGACGCCCCGGAGGCGATCCGCCGCTTCCGCGGCGCGGTGACGGAGACCGCCGGCTTCTACCGGACCTCGGGTTTCATCGACGACACCCGGGCGTTCCTGTCCATCCCCACGCGACACGACATGTCCCGGCGACTGGACGCCGCGTACCTGGCAGAGTTGGTCGCGCAGCACCGCCTCACCGAGGACGAGGCCCTGGCCACCGCCCTCGACCTCGTCACGACGATCCCGAAGAAGGTGTTCAAGCTGTGAGCGAGCGACTCAGCCGCGGCCCCGACCAGGTGGCGCCGCCCGTCCGCATCGCGCACCTCGGCCTGGGCAACTTCTTCCGCGCCCACCAGGCCTGGTACACGATGCACGCCGCCGACGGCGCTCAGTGGGGCATCGCGGCCTTCACCGGCCGCCGCCCGGACGCCGCCCGCGCCCTCGCCCCGCAGGACGGGCTGTACACGCTCGTCGTGCGCGGCGCGGAGGGCGACGAGCTCGAGGTCGTCACCTCGGTGAGCGCCGTCCACGCCGCCGCCGACCACGCGGCCTGGCTCGGGTACCTGCGCGACCCCGCCGTCGCCGTCGTCACGGCGACCGTCACCGAGGCGGGCTACCTGCGCGGCTCCGACGGCGGGCTGGACCGGGACAACCCCGACGTCCTCGCCGACGTCGAGACCCTGCGCCGCGACCCGGTCGCGCCCGTCACCACGGTGCCCGGCAAGCTCGTCGCCGGGCTCATCGCCCGCCAGGCGGCCGACGGTGGTGCCATCACGGTGCTGCCGTGCGACAACCTGCCCGGCAACGGTGAGGTCGTGGGCCGCGTCGTGCGCGACCTCGGCGGGCTCATCGACCCGGACCTGCTGCCGTGGATCGAGGAGAACGTCGACTTCGCCAGCTCGATGGTCGACCGGATCACCCCGGCCGTCGGCCCGGAGACCGCCGAGCTCGTCGAGCGCGAGCTCGGCGTCGTCGACGCCGCGCCCGTCGCGACCGAGCCCTTCACCGAGTGGGTCATCGCCGGGCGCTTCCCGGCCGGCCGGCCGCAGTGGGAGGCCGCCGGCGTCACGCTGGTCGAGGACGTCGAGCCCTACGAGCGCCGCAAGCTCCTCCTCCTCAACGGCGCGCACTCCCTCATGGCCTACGCCGGGCCGATCCTCGGCCACGAGACCGTGGACGAGGCCTTTGCCGACGAGCAGCTCCGCGCGTGGGTCGAGCGCCTGTGGGACGACGCCGAGGCGAGCCTCGACGTCCCCGCGGAGGACGTCGCCGCCTACCGCGAGGCGCTGCGTGAGCGCTTCGCCAACCCCCGCATGCGTGACATCCTCGGCCGCATCGCCGCCGACGGCTCGCAGAAGCTGCCCGTGCGCCACGTCCCGGTGCTGCGCACCGAGCGCGGTGCCGGGCGGCTGCCCCACGGCGCCGTCGTCGCCGTCGCCGCCTGGGTCGCCCACCTGCGCGGGGCGGGCGTGCCGGTCAAGGACGTCGCGGCCGAGCGCTGGCAGCAGCTGGCGGCCGGGGACGAGGAACAGGCCGTGCGCACCGTGCTCGGCGAGCTCGCCCCCGACCTCGCCGACGACGCCGAGCTGCGCTCCGCCGTCGTCGACCAGCTCCGGTCCTTCGAGTCGGGCACGGGGCGCTGAGCATGGGCGTCGTCCTCGGTATCGACGTCGGCACGACGACCACCAAGGTCATCGCCGTCGACGCGACCTCCGGCTGGCGGATGGCCGCCTTCCGTGAGTACCGGCTCGCGGAGCCGCAACCCCGCTGGCAGGTGCAGAGCCCGCGGATGGTGCTCGACGCCGTCGACGGCGCCCTGGCGGAGGTCGTCGCGGCCTGCGCCGGCCGCGCGATCGACGTCATCGGGGTTGGCTCCGCGATGCACGGGCTCGTCGGTCTCGACGAGGACCTGCACCCGGTCACCGACATCATCACGTGGGCGGACACGCGTGCGCACGCCGAGGCCGCCGAGCTGCGGGCCGCCGGGCGGGCACGCGAGCTCCTCCACCTGTCCGGCACTCCGGTCCACCCGATGAGCCCGCTCGTCAAGCTCATGTGGTTCGCCCGCCACGACACCGTCACGGCAGCCCGTGCGCACCGCTGGATCGGGCTCAAGGACCTCGTCCTGCTCCACCTCACCGGGCGCCTCGTCACCGAGCTGTCCACGGCCTCGGCCTCGGGGCTGCTCGACCTGTCCACCCGCACCTGGGCCGACTCCTCCCTGGCGCTGGCCGGGGTGCGCCGCGAGCAGCTGCCCGAGGTGCTTGCGACGACGGCGCTGCTCGACCTCTCCCGTGAGGCGGGCCTGCGCGTGGGACTGCCCGGGGGCATCCCCGTCAACGCGGGTGCGACCGACGGGCCGCTCGGCAACCTCGGCACCGGGGCGATCGAGCCCGGGATCGCGGGGCTGTCGATGGGCACGAGCGGCGCGGTGCGGACGGTCGTCGACGCGCCCAAGCTCGACGCCGACGGGCGCCTGTTCTGCTACGCCCTCGCCGACGACGCCTGGGTGGTCGGCGCGGCGATCAGCAACGGCGGAGTCGTGGCCCGCTGGGCCGGTGAGGTCTACGCGCCGGACGTTCCCGCCGGGCCGCTGCGCGACCTCCAGGTGATGGCGATGGCCGGCGCCGTGCCCGCCGGCAGCGACGGGCTCATCATGCTGCCCTACCTCCTCGGTGAGCGGGCGCCGCTGTGGGATCCCGAGCTCACCGGGTCCTACCTCGGCGTGCGGCACGCCCACGGCCGCGGGCACTTCATCCGCGCGGCGATCGAGGGGGTGGCGCTGCAGATGTCCAGCCTCGTCGACGTCCTCGACACGGTCACTCCCGTCACCGAGGTGCGCTGCACCGGCGGGGTCTTCCGCGCGGACCTGTGGCGCCAGGTCATGGCGGCGACGATCGGCCGCCCCCTCGTCCCGACCGACGACGCCGAGGGCTCCGCGCTCGGCTCGGCGATTCTCGCGCTGTACGCCACCGGGCAGGTCGACTCGCTGGCCGCCGGCCTCGAGCTGCTCAGCCCCGCCGGCGAGGTTGCCGACCCGATCGGCGTCTCCGAGGCCGACCGCCTCACGTACTCCGGCCTGCGAGCCCGGGCCGCCCACCTCCTGGGCGCCTACGACGAGCTCCAGAGCTACCTGGAGACGCTAGAGACCCAGCCCCGCCTGTAAGCCCCGCCCCCACACCCGCATATGCGGGAAACCTGCAGCCGATCCGCATGGGGAGCCGCAGATTTCCCGCATATGCGGGTGTTGGGGTCAGGTGGGGACGTTCCAGGTGTGGACAGGGTCTCCGCCGTTCATGTTTCTCACGTAGTCGGCGAGCATGAGGTGGAGGGCGTCGCGGCGGTCCTTGCCGCGCCCCTCGTAGGCCTCGACGGCGGCCACCTGCCACGTGGCGCCGTTGCGGCGCAGCCGGGCACGGGCCTCGATGATGTCGAGGTACTTCCCCGCGACCGGGGCGTCCACGCCCAGCCGCTCGAGGCCGCGCGCCGCCATCGGCAGCAGCGTGTCGAGGACGAGCTCGGTGCCCGACACCTCACCGAGGCCGGGCCAGTACAGCCGGGCGTCGATCCCGTACCGCGCGGCGGCGTGGAAGTTCTCGCGTGCCCCGTCGAAGGACATCCGGGACCACAGCGGCCGCTCGTCGGTGACGAGCTCGACGACCATCCCGTAGAAGAAGGCCGCGTTGGCGAGGGTGTCGAGGACGCTCGGCCCGGCGGGCAGCACCCGGTTCTCCACCCGCAGGTGCGGGCGACCGTCCTGGACGTCGTAGATCGGCCGGTTCCAGCGGTAGACGGTGCCGTTGTGCAGCCGCAGCTCGGCCAGCGACGGCGTGTCGCCGGCAGCGAGCACCGCGGCCGGGTCCTCGTCGCTGCTCACCGGCAGCAGCGCGGGGAAGTAGCGGACGTTCTCCTCGAAGAGGTCGAAGATCGAGGTGATCCACCGGTCCCCGAAGAACACCCGCGGCCGCACGCCCTGGTTGCGCAGCTCGACCGACCGGGTGTCGGTCGCCTGGAGGAAGGTCTCCACGCGCGTCTCGGCCTGCAGGTGGTGGCCGAAGAGGTAGGGGGAGTTGGCGCCCATGACGAGCTGGGGCCCGGCGAGCAGCTGCGAGGCGTTCCAGTAGTCGGCGTAGCGCCGGGGCGTGACCTGGAGGTGGAGCTGGGTGGAGGTGCACGCGGCCTCGGCGATGATCGAGTCCATCGTCAGCGAGAGCGGCTCGGGACCGTTGATGCGCAGCGTGATGTCCTCGCGCCGCGAGTTCATGATGGCCTCGTCCAGCGCGACGTAGCGGTCGCTCTCGGTGAACCAGCTGCGCCCGGCCGGGGGCGCCGGCAGGGTCGGCAGGATTCCCACCATGACGAGCTCGGCGCCGGCGTCCCCTGCGCGGTCCCGCGCTCGGTTGAGGTTGTGGCGCAGCGCCGCCTCGAGCTGCTCGAGGGACTGGCCGTCGATGCGCCGCGGCTCGACGTTGAGCTCGATGGTGAACTTGCCCAGCTCGGTTTGGTACAGCGGGTCGGCGATGCGCTCGAGCACCTCGGCGTTGCGGTGGAACGGACGCATGTCCGCGCCGGCGAGCCCGAGCTCGATCTCCAGGCCCGTGCGCCACTCGTCCTCGACGAAGACGCCCGCGTCGAGCATCGCCTCCAGCGTGTCCAGGCACCGGCGGATCTTCGCGCGGTACTTCGCGTGGTCCGCGCGCGTGAACGTCGTCCCGGAGATGTCCTCACCCACGCCTGCTCCTTCTCTCGACTCGCTGGTGAGCGAACCACATCACGCACCGCTCGGCACGCGCGCCCGGGTGGGCGACAATGGTGGCGATGGTGGACGACGAGCAGGACGACGCGCCGCGACGGCGCTGGCCGTGGTGGCACCGGCAGACGACGACGACGCGGCGCCTCATCCGCACCGGCCTCCTACTCCTCGTCACGCTGCTGGTCTCCGGCGTCGTCGGTGTGCTCACCGCCTCGACCGACTCCTCCCTGGGCCCGCACGTCGCGCACTACGAGGTGACCGCGCAGCACGAGATCGTCGTCGACCTCGGTCCGCTCGGCACGGTCCTCCTCGACTCCCCGATGCCCTGGCCGCTGGGCGTGGAGGTCGTCGTCCAGGAGATCCCGGCCGAGCTGACGGCCGTGCAGGCCAGCCCGGTCACCGGCCTGGCCGGTGACGTCGCCGCGTACGCGCAGGTCGTGGCCCACCCCGACGCCGTCGTCGCCGACGCCGTCAGCGCGCTGGTCCGCGACGCCCTGGGCCGCGCGGCGATGGTCGCCGGGTCCGTCCTCCTCGTCGTCGCCGGCGCGCGGCTCGCCTCCCGCGGGCTGCTGCGCCGCGAGGTGGCTCACGCGGCGCGGCGCCCCGGCGTGGTGCCGCTCGCCGCCGTCGTCGTCGTCACGCTCGTGGCGGTGCCCACGGCCCTGACCGTGCGTGATCGTCCCGCGCCCGGCCGGACCATCAGCGCGCTGGCGGGCACGCCGATGGAGGACCTGCGGATGACCGGCCGGATGGCCCAGCTCATCGACACCTACGGGGGCTACCTCGTGGAGGCCTACGAGGAGAACGAGGCCTTCTATGCCTCGGTCAACGAGAACCTGGAGGCGGCCTACGCGCAGGATCGTGCCCCGTCCCGCCCGCCCGGCATCCCCGTCGTCAGCCCCGCGCCCACAGACACCGCCACTGACGGCGTCGCCCCGCCGGCCGACGACGCCACGGCGCCTGTCGACGACGCCACAGCCCCGGCCGACGACGGCGCCGCCTCGCCCGAGGCCACCGGCTCACCGGACGACGGTGTCGCGGCCGCGTCGGAGGCGGCCACCGAGGCGCCCGCGCGGGTGGAGCCGGTGACCTTCCTCCTCGTCAGCGACCTCCACTGCAACGTGGGGATGGCGTCCGTCATCGCCGGCGCAGCCCGCCTGAGCGGGGCGAGTGCCGTCCTCGACGCGGGCGACACCGTGATGAGCGGGACGGCCGTGGAGTCCTACTGCGTCAACGCCTTCGCCGGGGAGATCGCCGACGACCTCCCGCTGATCGTGTCCACCGGCAACCACGACTCCGTCACCACCGCGGAGCAGATGCGCGACGCCGGGTACGTCGTCCTCGGCGGGAGCGTCGTCGAGGTCGACGGCGTGCGGATCATCGGCGACACCGACCCGACGCTCACCGCCGTCGGCGAGGGCACCCGGCCGGAGCGCGACGAGACCGTGCCGGAGATGGGGGAGCGCCTTGCCGAGGAGGCGTGCTCCACCGACCGGGCCGACGTCGTGCTCGTCCACAACCCGCGCGCCGCGCTCCCGGCACTCGAGCAGGGGTGTGTGCCGCTCGCGCTGTCGGGTCACTGGCACCGGCGCGAGGGGCCGGAGGTCCACGGCGCCGGCACTCGGTACGTCAGCTCGAGCACCGCCGGCGCGTCGGGCGGTGCGACGGTCGGCCCGCTCAACGGGCCCGCGGAGATGACCGTGCTGCGCGTCGACTCCGCCAGCGGCCGCCCGCTCGACTACCGGGTGGTGACGGTCGGCACCGACACGACCGTCCAGCTGGGGCGCTGGTACCGGTTCCCGGACCCTGCTGACTCGGCGCCGACGAGCGGTGATACTGAGAGCGGCGGGCCCAGCGGGGACCCGACCGACGCGGAGTCGTCCGCGGGAACGGAGCGCAGATGAGCCAGCAGCAGCGGGCCGGGGACGTCACCGCGGACGAGGACGCCCTGACCGACGAGGAGCTGCTCGCCGAGGAGGAGGCCCTCGCGGCCCTCGACCCCGCCCGCCCCACCGAGCACCAGCTCGCCGGCGGCGGTACCCGCGGCCTGGGCTGGCTCCTCACCATCGGTGGCGCGCTCGGCACCTGGGCCTCGGTCATGCTCATCCTGTCGACGCAGAAGCTGCTTCGTGACCCGAACGCCGCCCTCGGCTGCGACATCAACCCGCTCATCGGCTGCGGCAAGTTCGTCCTGTCGTGGCAGGCCTCGGTGCTCGGCCCGCCCAACGCCGTCCTCGGCACGATCGGCTTCGCGATCGTCACCGCCACCGGCGTCGCGCTCCTCGGCGGGGGACGGCTCCCGCGCGTGTACTGGGTCCTGCTCATGGCCGGCTCGGTGCTCGCGGCCGTGTGGATCTCGTGGTTCCAGTACCAGGCCTTCACCAGCCTCCGCGGCCTGTGCCCCTACTGCCTCGTCGTGTGGGCGGTGACGATCCCGATCGTCGTCAACGTCCTCGCCCGCGGCTTCCAGGGCCGCCACCTGCCGGCCCCCGAGGGGCTGCGGCGCTTCCTCGTCCAGGACCGCGCCCTGGTCATCACGGTCTGGTACGCCGTCGTCCTCCTCCTCATCGCCGTCGTCTTCTGGGACCAGTGGATGCTGATCCTGTGAGCCAGCTGCCCACCTCGAACGTCACCCAGGACTACCTCAAGGCGATCTACGCCGCGGTGGAGTGGGGCGGGCCCGCCACGAGCGTCAGCGCGCTGGCGGCCCGGATGGGGGTCTCGGCGTCGACCGCCTCGGAGACCGTCCGACGCCTGGCGGACGAGGGCCTGGTCCACCACGAGCGTTACGGGGGCATCTCCCTCACCGGCCGCGGTCGGCAGGCGGCGCTGGCGATGGTGCGCCGCCACCGGCTCATCGAGACGCTTCTCGTCGAGCACCTGGGCTACGAGTGGGACGAGGTCCACGACGAGGCGGAGGTCCTCGAGCACGCCGTCTCCGACCTCCTCGTCGAGCGCATCGACCGGCTCCTCGGCCACCCCGTCCGCGACCCGCACGGGGACCCCATTCCCACGGCCGGCGGGGAGGTCACCGTGCCGCCCACCCGCCCGCTGGCACAGACGCCCGCGGGGGAAGGCGGCCGGGTCGTACGGATCTCCGACGCCGAGCCGCAGGTGCTGCGCCACCTCGCCGACGTCGGGGTGCGGCTGGACACACACGTGGCCGTCCTCGAGGCCCGGCCCTACGTCGGCACGACCCTCTTCACCGTCACCCCTCCTGGGGAGTCCGCCGGGGAGCCCGTCGAGCTCGGGGACCCCGCCGTCGCGGCGGTGTGGGTCACCGCCTGACCCCTCACAGGTGGCGCTGGGCGGTACGCAGCTTGTGCGCCAGGTGCTGCAGGGTGCGCAGCTCGTCCTCGTCGAGCGCGCCGCCGACGTAGCGGCGGATCGATCGCACGTGGTGGCGGCCGATCTCGCGCTGCAGGCGCAGCCCCTCCTCGGTGAGGGCGACGACGACGCCGCGTGCGTCGCCCGGGGCGGCGCGCCGCTCGAGGAGCCCGCGGGCGCTGAGGCGGTCGACCATGCGGCTGAGGCTCGGCTGGGACAGGAGGATGAGCGCGGTGAGGTCCCGCATGCGCATCGCCCGGCCCTCCCCGAGGCTCAGCTGGAACAGGACGTCGTACTCGCGCGAGGTGAGCGGGGCGAAGTCGTCACCGGCCTCGAAGCGTCGCATGAGGGTCACCTGGGCCCGGAAGAGCTCCTCCCACGCCTCGGCGGCCGTCCGGGTGGACACTGCACGCTCGTCCTGTCCTGGCACCTCGTCCCTTTCGTCCCACCGATCGTAGTCGTCGATACCCTGGCGCCATGAGCACCGTCTTCAGCAGGATCATCGCCGGGGAGATCCCGGGACGTTTCGTCTGGGCCGACGACGAGTGCGTCGCCTTCGCCACCATCGCCCCCGTCACGGACGGCCATGTCCTTGTCGTTCCGCGGGTCGAGGTCGACCAGCTGACCGATGCGCCCGACGATCTCGTCGCCCACCTGGCCGTCGTGGCGGCCACGATCGGGCGCGCGCAGCGCGCGGCGTGGGACGCGCCACGCGCCGCCGTCATGGTGGCCGGCTTCGAGGTCCCGCACCTGCACGTCCACGTCCTGCCGGCCTGGGACGAGGCCGCCCTGCGCCTGGACCGGGCCCGCGACGACGTCCCGCCCGAGGAGCTCGACGCCGCGGCGGAGCGCCTGCGTGCGGCGCTGCGCGAGGCCGGCCACAGCGCCCATGTGCCGCATGTGCTGAGCTCCGCCCGGCTCTGAGCCGGCTCAGCCCAGCAGCTCGCGGATGTCGTCCGCGGACAGCGGGGCCGAGGCGGCCGTGGTCCCGCCGGCGAGGACGCGCCCGGCGAGCTCACGCTTGCGGTCGGCCAGCGCCATGACCTTCTCCTCGATCGTCCCCTCGGCGACCATCCGGTAGACCATGACGGTGCGGTCCTGCCCGATGCGGTGCGTGCGGTCGATCGCCTGCTCCTCGACGGCGGGGTTCCACCAGGGGTCGAGCATGAAGCAGTAGTCGGCCTCGGTGAGGTTGAGCCCCACCCCGCCGGCCTTGAGGCTGATGAGGAAGACCGGTGCCTGCCCCTCCTTGAACTCCCGGATGCGGGCCGCGCGGCCCCGCGTGCTGCCGTCGAGGTAGCAGTAGTCGATGCCCTGCTGCTCGAGCCGCTCCCGCACCAGCCCGAGGTAGCCGGTGAACTGGCTGAACACCAGCGCCCGGTGGCCCTCGGAGACGAGCTCGGCGAGCTGCTCGAGGAAGGCCTCGGCCTTGCTCGACCCCACGCCCTCGTACTCCGGGTCGACCAGCGCGGGCGCCAGGGCCAGCTGCCGCAGGAGGGTGAGGGAGCGGAAGATCGTGAAGCGGTTCTTGTCCATGTCGTCCACGAGACCGAGGATCTTGCGCCGCTCCCGCGCCAGGTGGGTGTCGTAGATCTTCCGGTGGCGCGCCGTCAGCGGGACGGTGAGCACCTGCTCCTGCTTGGGCGGCAGCTCGCGGGCCACCTCCTCCTTGGTGCGGCGGCGGATGAAGGGCCGGGTGCGGCGGCGCAGCCGGTCCAGCGCCGCGGAGTCGTGCTCCCGCTCGATCGGGTTGCGGTAGGCG
Organism: Georgenia satyanarayanai; assembly: GCF_023715365.1. Lineage (GTDB taxonomy): Bacteria > Actinomycetota > Actinomycetes > Actinomycetales > Actinomycetaceae > Oceanitalea > Oceanitalea satyanarayanai_B. Next base: position 62,747 of record NZ_JAMBNZ010000008.1, on the reverse strand, counting down.
ACCGTGAAGTCCCGGGGGTCGGGGAAGAGGCCAGGTGCGGTGATGGACAGCAGCGCCCACAGGTCCATGAGGCTGTTCTCCAGCGGTGTGCCGGAGATCGCGAGCTTGACCGGGGCGGCGATCTTCCGCGCGCACACGTGCGTCTTGGCCTGGTGGTTCTTCACCATCTGCGCCTCGTCGAGGACGAGCACCGACCAGTCCAGCGCGTCGTAGGACGCGAAGTCCAGGCGCAGCAGCGCGTAGGACGTGACGACGACGTCGGCCCCCGCGACGTGCTCGGCGAGCGGCACGCGCGCCTTGGCGGCGGTCTGCTCGACGGTCTGCACCGTGAGGTCGGGGGTAAAGCGGGCCGCCTCGCTCGCCCAGCCGCCCACGACGGACGTGGGCGCGACGACGAGCACCGGCGCGGTGAGCCGGCCGGTCTCCTTCGCGCGCAGGACGGCGGCAAGGGTCTGAAGGGTCTTGCCCAGGCCCATGTCGTCGGCGAGGATCCCGCCGAGCCCGGCCTCCCACAGCGTGGAGATCCACTCGTAGCCCTCGCGCTGGTAGGAGCGCAGCTCGGCGCGCAGGCCGGCGGGCACGTCGACCTGACCGGGCGGCGGACCGGAGACGAGCGCGTCGACGGTGCGCCGCCACCGCTCGCTCTGCTCGGCGACGACGCCGAGGGCGACGAGCTCCTGCCACAGGTCGGCCTGGTAGGCGGTGACCCGCAGCGTGCCGGACTCCTCGTCGTGGAGCCCGCCGGCCTCGGCGATGAGCTGGCGCAGCTGGTCGAGCTCGGGACGGTCGAGGGTGACGTAGGTGCCGGAGGGCAGGAACAGGTGCGGCTCACCCGTGGCCAGCGCGCGGAAGAGGTGGCCGAAGGGCACCGGCTCGCCCTCGAGCTCGACGGCCACCTCGAGGTCGAACCAGTCACCCTGCGGGGTGTCGGTGGCCGTGAGCGAGATGGTGGGGGCGACGTCGACGTGCTTGTAGTCGGGCACCTCACCGCTCACCTCGACGACGACGGCGGGGTTGGCCCGGCGCACCTGGTCCAGGCCGTCCTCGGTGAAGCGGGCGGCGTCGAGCCGGCGCAGCTCGGCGACGGGCGCGGGCCCGCGCCCGGAGACGTGGCGGGGCAGCTCGGCCGGCAGGTCGAGACCGTCGAGCAGGCGCCGTTCGGCCGCGTGGTCGCGCACCCAGTCGGCTGCCGGTGCGACGTCGTCGTCGGCGCCGACGGGCAGGTCGGCGACGGTCTCGCCGGACTGGTAGCGGAAGGACCAGGCGAGGCGGACGACGAACTCGGGCAGGTGCTCCACGGCGAGAACGAGGACAGGGGCGAGGACCTCGGGGAGGTCGACGGCGTCGTCGGAGGAGCGCACCGGCAGGAGCAAGCGCAGGCGCGGGTAGAAGTCGCGGCGGAAGCGGTCGACGCCGTCGGGCGGGATGTGGAGGGGCTCGCCGGTGACGAGCTCGGAGGCGCCGAGTGGCAGCGGGCGGGCCAGCGGCGCGAGGACGAGGCCGTCGTCGCTCACGGCCACCCCGTGCACGGGGTGGCCGACGAAGGCGACGGCGTGGGCCCCGGCCGCGCGGCCGGCCACGCGCACCGACGGGGCCACGCGCACGCCGTCGTGGATGGGGTGGGTGGTGACGTCGAGGGTGACGTCGGCGGGTGTGCTGCTGAGGGTGACCTCGCCCTTGACGCTGCGGTGGGGCACGAGCGCGACGCCGGCGTCCACCACCTGTCGCAGGAGCGGCCACACGGCCGGGCCGAGCTCGTCGAGGAAGACGTGGGTGCCGTAGGCGTGGGGGTGGGCGGCGATGAGCGCGCGCAGCGCCTCGGCGTGGGCGGGGACGTAGCGGCTCCACGTCCAGCGCACGGTCTGCCAGCTCACGCCGGTGCGCACCCACTGACCCTTGGCGCCGGGCGTCACCGGCGCCATGCGGATGCGGGCGGCGCTGCGCCCGGCCGCCGCCGCGGCCGCCCCGCGCGCGACGACCCGCTCGAGCTGGAGCCCGAGCGGGTCCCCGCTGCCGGAGGCGGCGTCGGTGACGGCGTCGTCCAGGGCGCGTTCCCAGGCGGGACGGACGCCGGTGATGCTCGCCTCCCGGGCCGCGACGACCACTGCCACGCCGTGCTTGCAGCCCAGCTTCACCGGGCAGGTGCAGTGGACCGAGACCTGCGCGCCGGGGTAGAGGACGACGAAGCACTGGTAGGAGCCGGCCCCGCTACCGCGGACGGTGGCGAACAGGGCCCGCTCGTCGGGGTCGACGTGGAGCCGCTGGACCATCCCGCGCCGCGCGTAGTCGGTGCCGCGCTCCACCGTGCCGTGGTCGAACCACCGCGCGAGGGTGGCGTCGTCCGGGAGCGTGAGGTTCTGCAGCGCCCGCACGTCGTTCTCGGTCAGGTCCACCCGCCTACGGTAACCGCGGCCTGTGACACTCAGATGCTGCGCCGCATCATCCTGATCCCCACCGTGAGCCCGACCGCCGCGAGCACGACGGCGGCCAGGGCGCCCTGCCACACCGCCGGCTCGGTGAGCTGCCCGTTGAACAGCGCCCGCTCTGCCTCGACGAGGTAGGTGAGCGGGTTGAGCTGGGACAGCACCTGCATCCAGCGCGGCGCCGCCTCCAGGGGCAGGAGCATCCCGGACAGGATCATGAGCGGGAAGATGAGCGCCTGCTGGACCGCCCAGAACATCCAGTCCCGTTCCCGCGCGGCGATCCCCAGGGAGTAGCTGAGCGCCCCGAGCCCGATCCCAAAGGCCGCGAGGACGACGAGCCCCAGCGCCATGCCGGGCAGGTGCGGGCGGAAGCCGAAGATCGCGGCCACGAGCGTGATGACCACCGCCTGGACGGCCAGCGGCACCATCTCCTTCAGCGCGCGCCCCACCATGAGGGCCGAGCGGGCCACGGGCGTGACGAGCATCCGCTCGTGGGAGCCGGACTGGAGCTCGAAGAGGAGGTTGGACCCGGCCATCGCGGTGCCGAACAGGGTGCTCATGACGATGATGCCCGGGACGAACCACTGGAAGGACTCCGCCAGCGGCAGGCCGGTCATGCCGCTGAGCAGCGGGCCGAAGAACGCGAGGAAGACGAGGGGTTGGAGCAGGGAGAAGATGACGCTGAACGGGTCGCGCAGGACCGGCCACAGCTCGCGGACGAGGACGTTGCGGGTGTCGGTGACGACGGTGCTCACTGAGGGCCTCCGGGGGTGAGGGCGGGCTGGGCGGGGGTGTCGGCGCCGGCGGTGGCCTGCTCCTCGCGCAGGCTGCGGCCGGTGAGCCGGAGGAAGACGTCGTCGAGGGTGGGCTGGTGGAGCTCCGCGGCGAGGACCCGGTGGCCGCCGGCGGCGAGGTCGGCGAGCAGCCCGGGGAGCACCCGGTCGCCGTGGTCGACGACGACGGCGTACCGCACCGCCGGCCCCTCCGGCACCGTGACGGCGGTCCGCTCGACGTCGTCACCGCGGGCGGCGACGCGCCGCAGGGTGGCGAGGGCGCCGTCGTCAGGGCCGGTGCCACGCAGGGTGAGGAGGATGCGGTCCCCGGCGAGGTTCGCCTTGAGCCCGGCGGAGGTGTCGTCGGCGATGAGCCGGCCCTGGTCGACGATCATCACCCGCTCGGCGAAGCGGTCGGCCTCGTCGAGGTAGTGGGTGGTGAGGAGCAGGGTCATCCCGTAGCGCTCGCGCAGGGTGAGGATGTGGTCCCACAGGTGGGAGCGGGACTGCGGGTCCAGGCCGGTGGACGGCTCGTCGAGGAAGAGGAGCTGCGGGGCGGGGACGAGGCCGAGGGCGATGTCCACGCGCCGGCGCTGGCCGCCGGAGAGGGTCATCGTCGTGCGGGTGGCGAGCTCGGTGAGGCCGAGGATCTCCATGAGCTCGTCCGCGCGACGGCGTCGCTCGACGCGGCCCAGCCCGTAGAAGGCACCCTGGGAGACGAGCTCGTCCCGCACCCGGTAGTACTGGGCCGCGCCGTTCTTCTGGCCGATGTAGCCGATCGACCGGCGCACGTCGGCCTGCTGCCGGCTGATGTCGAAGCCGCAGACGGTCGCGCTGCCGCTCGTGGGCGGCAGGAGCGTGGTGAGCATGCGCAGGGAGGTGGACTTACCGGCCCCGTTGGGCCCGAGGAAGGCCGTGAGGGTGCCCGGCTCGACGTCCATCGTGAGGTCGCTGACCGCGACAACCTCCTCACCGCCCTTGCGGTGGAAGGTCTTGGTGAGCCCCTTGGTGCTGATGATCGGAGTCATGGCGAGGACACTACGAGTCAATGCGGCCAGATCTTGACCGCATCGATCGGTAGATTTCGGCCATGGCCGATCCCACCGCCCGTGCCCTGCGCCTGCTCTCCCTGCTCCAGACCCACCGCTCGTGGTCCGGCCGGGAGCTGCGCGACCGCCTCGGCGTCAGCGCCCGCACCCTGCGCCGCGACGTCGATCGGCTGCGCGAGCTCGGCTACGAGGTCAGCGCCCGTCCCGGCCTCGACGGCGGGTACCGGCTCGAGGCGGGTGGTCGCCTGCCCCCGCTGCTCCTCGACGACGACGAGGCCGTGGCGATCGCCGTCGGGCTTCGGGTGGCGGCCGTCCAGGGACTGGGTGAGCACACCGCGCTGAGCGCGCTCGTCAAGCTCGAGCAGATGCTCGCCCCGCACCTGCGCCGGCGGGTGGCCGCCCTCCAGGAGTACGCCGTGCCGGCCGGTCGGCGCGGCCGCACCGTGGACCCGGACGTCGTCGCCGAGCTGGCGCTCGCCTGCCGTGACCACGAGCGGGTCCGCTTCCGCTACGTCACCGCCCTCGACGGGGAGGCCGCCCGTCACGTCGAGCCGCACACGCTCGTGTCCAACGGGCTGCGCTGGTACCTCGTGTGCTGGGACCTGGACCGGGAGGACTGGCGCACCTTCCGCCTCGACCGCCTCTCCGGGCTGTTGCGCACCGGGGTGCGGACCGCCCCGCGGGAGCTGCCGGTGGACGACCCCGCGGAGCTGATCCTCGCGACCGACACGGACAGTCGGAGCTACCCGCTGGAGGCGGTGGTCCACCTCGACCTGGACCTGGAGGAGATGCGCAAGCACTTCGGGGTGTGGGCGACTGGTGCGGCGCCCAACGAGTCGGGCGGCACCGACTGGCCGGTGGGCGGTCGCTCGTTCGCCGACCTCGTCTACGGTCCGGCGTGGATCCCGCCCGAGGTGACGTGGACGGTGAGCGGGGGAGAGGAGGTGGTGAGCGCCCTCGCGCACTTCGGCAGGCGGCTCACCGAGGCGACGACGCCCCCGGCTGAGTGACCACGATGTGAGACAATGGTGGTGAATCTGGTGGCGAGGACGTCCTCAGCAGGACGTCTCCCCCACACGGCAGCCCGGCCCACGAGGCCGTGCTCAGGTGCGCCCGCCCACCCGGCGGGCCTGATGAAGGGACGTGGTACCACCATGCAGAGGATGCTCGGCGACGACTTCGCCCGCAGCATGAACATCCCCCTGGCAGACATCGTCTATCTCCAGCAGCGGCCGGTCCCGCTGCTCCCGCGCCGGCTGCGTCGCCGGCGGCGCGCCGCGAAGATGCCGCGCACCGGGCCGGGTGACCGCCGCCGATAAATGAGTGGCGCCCCTGACACTGCCCCTGGCAGGGTTCTGGTCATGGCCAAGCATCTGCTCGCGTAGCAGGCCTCGTCGCCGAAGGGATCCCGACGACGAGGTCGCGATCCCTGCCCGGGCGCCGGGCCATGCCGTCGTCCCCTCGTCCGGGGACTCCACCCACAAGAAGAGTCAGGGGTAAGCCATGTCCTCCCTCATGCTCGGCGACATGTCCGCCAGTGCCATGGGAATGCCGCTCGCGGACTACGTCCACCTCCAGCGCCGTCCGGCCACCCGCGTCCTGCGGGGTCGTCAGGGACGCTGGGCGGGTATCGGGCCGCGCGCGGTCGTGCGCAACGCGTCACTGCCACGCGCATGACGGCCCGCGCCCAGGGCCCGGCACGCTACGGCGTGCCGGGCCATTTCCGTTGTCCGGGACCCACTCCGCCTGCGGTCACGATCGTCCCTGAGTGGGTGCGACCACGGGTCTGCACCTCGCGTCCGGAGCCCCGCGTCCGCTCAGGTTCGCGGGCTGGTCGAGGACGTCACGGCGTCCGTGCCGTCGAGCATGCCGCGGCGCCTGCCCGGTGCAGCCGTGCGCGGGTCACTGGCTGACCATGGCGTCGATGCGGGTGAGCAGCTGCTCCAGCGCCTCTTCGAACTCTTCGTCGGAGCGGTCGATGGAGAGCTTGGGCTGCAGGCGCGCGATCGTGGGGAAGTCATCGATGGAGATGTCGCTGTGGGCGACGGTCGCCCCACCTTCGTCCAGGACCTCCTCGGTGGCCGCCTGCGCACCCCGCTGTGTCACGGTGAGGAGCAGCTGGCCGAGCAAGAAGCTGGTGAACGCACGGTAGGCGGTGACCGCCTGCTCCTCGCTGAAGCCCGCCGATGTCAGGGTGCGCAAGAAGTCCTCGACGACCGCGAGGTTACGGAGCGGTGGACGGAGCCACGGCGCGGCGGGGTGGCGGGTGGCCACGAGGGGAAAAACCTGCGGGTGGTCGGACGCGATGTCCCGCACCGCGTGGGCGACGTGCTGCAGGTAGGCCTGCCAGCCCCCGTGAGGGCCGATGTCCATGTCGGCTGCACGCTCGACCTTCTTGGTGACTTCCTCGACGATGCTCTCCAGGAGGTCCTCCCGGCCGTCGACGTAGCGGTACAGCGCCATCGCCTCCACACCGATCGCCGCACCGAGACGACGCATGCTCAGCGCGTTGAGCCCCTCCGCGCCGACGAGCTCGATCGCCGTCGCGACAACAAGATCGCGGTCGAGGTTGCCCCGTCTTGGTGTGTCTGCCGTGCCGCCCATCGCTCACCCCTATCTCCTGGTCACCTACGCTCGCGCAGCTCAGACTATTGCGGCAAATCGCGCGCGGCCTGACGGGGCGCTCCCGGCGACTGACGGCCGGAGGGCCTCGGTGCCACGCGCTGGACGGCACTGCCAGGACACTTTACGATGTAAACGGGCGTGCGCGTACAGTGTAAACTCCCGCTCTGTCCCACAGTAGAGGAGGGCCGATGTCATCGAACACGCCTGCATCCGGCACGGCAGCTGTCCTGTTCTCCGCCGCCCGCGTGCGCCTCGCCCTGGCCGGCGAGGTCGACCTCATGTGTCTCGCCGAGGTCGAGGAGGCGTGCCGGGACGCCAAGAGCTACGACCTTCCGATCGATCTCGACGTCCGGAACATCACCTTCATGGACTCCTCCGTCCTCGCTCTCATCTTCACGCTCGCGGTGGCCTCACCGGTCCGCGTCATCGGGCCGAACGAGCTCGTGCGCTTCCTCTTCGACGTCACCGGCCTCAGCACCCGCGTCGAGATGCTCGACGAGGATCCTGGGTTCCTTGCCCTGTGACGACGCGCGACGTCGTCGCGGATGAACCGTGCTGCGGCGCGTCCGGTCGACCGCTGCTCACCGCTGGGCGGGGCGCTGTTGTGCCCACCCCCACCCGCCCCCTCATCGGGGCAGAGACAGGCTCAGTGCAGGCGGGCGGCGACGTCGGGCATGGCGGCGCAGTAGTCCTCGACCAGCTGGCGGGCCACCTCGGTTGAGTCGACGAGCGGGTGGTTGGCGAAGGCGCGCCAGGCCAGCTCGCGCGAGCCCTCGTCCAACGCCCGCAGGACGAGCTGCTCGCTCGCCTTGACGGTCGTGATGAGCCCGGCCATCTCCCCGTCGAGCGGCGCGACGGCGTGGGGGCGGACGGCGCCGCGCTCGACCGTGCACGGCACCTCGATGACCGCGGCGGCGTTGAGCTGGGGCACGAGCAGCTGCCCGCCGCCCAGGGAGTCGTTGCCGACCCCGAGGATCATCGTCGCGGCCTCCCCGGTGGCCAGGCCGGTCATGAGGTCGAGCGCGACCTCCTGGTAGCCGCCGCCCTCGACGTCCTCGGCGCGGCGGCCGTGACGCTCCTCCTCGGGGCGCGACTCGTTCATGTAGCTCGACTCGCGGTCGTGCCGTGTCGCGTCCCAGATCTCCAGGGCACGGTCCGGCGCGGCGGCCGCCTCACGGTAGAAGTCACTCTGCTGGGCATCGAGGTACTCCCCGCGGGTGGGCTCCCCGCCGGTGATCCGCTCCATCGCCTCGCGGTGGCGGTAGTAGTAGAAGAGGTACTCGTTGGGGATCGCGCCGATCGCACGCACCCAGTCGAAGCCGAAGAGGCGAGCCTCCTCGATGTGGTCGAGCTGCTCGTCGGAGGCGAGCAGCTCGGGCAGGACGTCGCGTCCGTCGACCATGAGGGTGCGCAACCAACCGAGGTGGTTGAGACCCACGTAATCGAAGTCGACGCGCCGGGGGTCCTGGCCGAACACGCGCGCGGCCCGCCGCATGAGCCCGATCGGGGTGTCGCAGATGCTCACGACGCGGTCGCCCAGCACGCCACGCATCGCCTCGGTGAGGATCCCGGCCGGGTTGGTGAAGTTGATCGTCCACGCCTGGGGGGCGCGCACCGCAATCTGCCGTGCCAGCCACTGCGCGTGCGGGACCGTGCGCAGGGCGTAGGCGAGACCGCCGGGGCCAACCGTCTCCTGACCCAGCACGCCCAGGCGCAGCGCTGTGCGCTCGTCGGTGATTCGTCCGGAGGTCCCACCGACGCGGATGGCGGAGAACACGAAGTCCGCACCCTCCAGGGCGGCGGCCAGGTTCAGCGTCACGACCACGCGAGGTGGACGGGCGAGCTGGGGGGCGAGCTGCTTGAGTACCCGGTCGACGACGTCGAGCCGCTCGGCGGAGACGTCGTAGAGCCACAGCTCGTCCACGCGCAGTCGCGAGTCCCCCGCCGAGAGGGCCTGGAAGATCTGTGGGACGCGGAAACCGCCGCCGCCGATGACCGTGAGCTTCACGCTGTGATGACCTCCGTGCCGCTGGAGCGCAGGACGTCGAGCCCGGGCGAGCTCGACGTGGGACTGGTGACGAGGGTGTCGATGCCCTCGGGCCCGCAGACGGCGAGCACGCCGGAGCCGGGGAACTTGTCGTCGTCGGCGACGAGGACGCGCCGCTCGGACGCCGCGAGGATGGCGCGCTTGACCGGCACCTCGATGCTCGTGGAGTCGAGCACACTGCCGTCGTCGCGCACGCCGCTCGTGCCGAGGAAGCCGATGTCGGCGGTGATCTGGCCCAGCGCCTGCTCGGGGAGGGAGCCGACGAGGGAGTGGTAGGAGCGGCGCAGCACCCCGCCGAGGACGACGAGCTCGACGACCGGGTCCTCCCGCAGCTCGTCGACGACGGCCAGGGAGGCGGTGACGACGGTGACGCGGCGCCCGCGGAGGTGCCGGGCGACCTGGGCGACCGTCGTGCCGATGTCGAGGACGACGACGTCGTCGTCCCGCGCGAGCGCGGCCGCCCGGGCCCCGATGCGCTGCCTGCTGGCGGCCCGGTCCCCGGCGACCGCCTCGAAGGGCCGGACGTCGGGCTCGACGGCGCCGCCGCCGCGGACGCGTTGGAGGCGGCCCTGCTTGCTCAGTAGGTTGAGGTCCCGGCGGATCGTCGACGTGCTCACCCCGAAGCGTGCGGCGAGGTGCCCGACGGCGACCTCGCCGTGGTCGTGCAGCTCGGCCAGGATCGCGTCCCGGCGGGTGGTGGTGAGCACGGAAATGACATTAGCAGGACCATGCAGAAGCGGGCAGGAGTGTGCATAGAATGTCCGAACATGGAATCGGACGAGAGGCCGACGGACGAGGGGGTCCGGAGCCGGGAGGAGCAGGCGTGACCGACGAGACCGCGGAGGCGCCGGATGGCAGCGTGCTGGACGTGTTCCTGTCCGGACCGCTCTTCCTCGACGTCGTCTTCTCCGGCCTGCCCACCCCGCCGCGGCCCGGCACCGAGGTGTGGGCCAGCGGCATGGGCTCCCTTCCGGGCGGCATCGCCAACCTCGCCGTCGCGGCCAGCCGCCTCGGCCTGTCCACGGGCCTGGCCACGGGATTCGGTGGTGACGTCTACGGGCGCTGGTGCTGGGACATCCTCTCCGACGAGGCCATCGACCTCTCCCGCTCCACCCGGATCGCCTCCCAGCACACCTCGGTCACCGTGTCCCTCGCCTACGACGGCGACCGGTCGATGATCACCCACGGCCACGAGCTCCCGATGAGCTACGACACGCTCATCGGCGACCCGCCCCCGGTGCGCGCCGTCATCATCGACCTCGACGACGAGCGGGCCCAGGAACGCTGGTGGCGCCGGGCCCGTGCCGCGGGGGCGCGTGTCTTCGCCGACCTCGGGTGGGACCCCTCGGAGAAGTGGGACGCGAGCCGGCTGGCCGCCCTCGAGGACTGCTACGCCTTCCTCCCCAACGCCGCTGAGGCCATGGCCTACACGCGCACGGACAGCCCGCACGCGGCCGCACGCGCGCTGGCCGATCTCGTTCCGCTCGTCGTCGTGACGATGGGCGCGGACGGCGCCGTCGCCATCGACTCCGAGACGGGGGAGGAGTCCCACGTCCCCGCCCTGGACGTCGCGGCCATCGACCCCACGGGTGCGGGTGACGTCTTCCTCGCCGCCTTCGCGCGCGGCTCCCTCGCGGAGTGGCCGCTGGAGCAGCGGCTGCGTTTCGCGTCCCTGTGCTCGGGGCTCGCCGTCCAGGAGTTCGGCGGCTCGCTCGCGGCGCCCGGCATCGGCGACCTCCACGACTGGTGGCAGCGCCTGGACGCCGCCCGCGCCGAGGGCGACCCGGCCGCCGCGGCGCTGCACGACCACTACCGTTTCCTCCCGGACGTGCTGCCGGCCCGGACCGGACGCGTGACCCGCCGGGCGGAAGCGACCTTCGCGCTCGAGTCCGACCTCTGAGCGAATATCAACGGGGATCACCGGGCGGTACCCACCACCGCCCACGACGAAGGAGAATCAGCACCATGAGCCCACAACGAACCCGCCGCTCCACCGGCGTCGTCACAGCTGCCGTGGCGACTCTCGCGCTCGTCGCGGCGTGCACCCCCGGAAGCGGCGGCAACGACGAGGAGACCGAGCCCGGCACCGACGGCGCCACCACGAGCGAGGAGGTCGTCACCGACATCTCCAGCCTCGGTGACGTCACGCTCGTCGTGTGGGACCAGGAGGTCCGCGGCGGCCAGAACGAGCAGATCGAGCAGCTCAACGCGGCCTTCATGGAGGAGTACCCGAACGTCACCATCGACCGGGTCACCCAGTCCAACGACGACCTCACCACCACGCTGCGGCTGGCGCTGACGGGCGAGGACGCCCCCGACGTCACCCAGGTGAACAACTCGCGCTCGCAGATGGGCCAGTACGTCGCCGCCGGGCAGCTGCTCAACCTCGACCCCTACGCCGAGGCCTACGGCTGGGAGGACCGCTTCCCGGACTCGGTGCTGCAGAACACCCGCTACTCCGAGGACGGCGTCACCTTCGGCGAGGGCTCCGTCTGGGGCCTGCCGCAGGTCGGCGAGGTCGTCGGCATCTACTACTCCACGTCCAAGCTCGAGGAGCTCGGGCTGGAGCTGCCCGAGACGTGGGCAGAGTTCGGTGAGCAGCTCGGCACCATCGCCGAGGCCGGCGAGACGCCCCTGCTGCTCGGTAATCTCGACCAGTGGCCCGCCGGCCACGTCTTCGGCCCGGTCCAGGGTGCGCACGTGGACCCCGAGGAGATCCGGGCGCTCGGCTTCGGCAACGAGGGCGCGAGCTGGGAGACCGACGGGAACCGCGCCGCCGCGGAGGAGCTGCAGTCCTGGGTCGAGGCCGGCTACTTCAACGAGGGCTTCAACGGCGCCGACTACGACGCCGTGTGGCAGTCCTTCACCGAGGGGGCCGGGGTCTACCTCATGGCCGGCTCGTGGATCGGCCCGGACGTCGAGGCCGACATGGGAGAGGACGCCGGCTTCATCGCGCCGCCGCCCGCCGAGGCCGGCGCCGGCAAGGTGACGACCGGTGGCACCGGCATCCCCTTCGCGGTGACCGCGAACTCCGAGAACGCCGACGTCGGCGCCGCGTACATCGACTTCATCACGAGCGAGGACGCCATGGCCGTGCTCGCCGAGACCGGCAACATGCCCGTCGTCGAGACCGCCGAGCACATGCCCGAGGCGGGCCTGCAGGCCGACATCTACGCCGCCTACGCCGAGGTCACCGAGGACGGGGCGCTCGTCCCCTACCTCGACTGGGGCACGCCCACGATGAGCGACACCCTGGGTCAGTCCCTCCAGTCCTTCATGGGCGGACAGCTCGACGTCGACGGGCTGCTCGCCGCCCTCGAGGCCGACTACAGCGAGTTCGTCGCCTCGGCGCAGTGACATGACGGCCCAGCCACGGGGCATCGTCGCGCCCGTCCCGCGGGCGGCCCGCAAGGGTCGCCCGCGGGGGCTGGGCCGTTTCGGTCTGACCCCCTACCTCTTCCTCGCCCCGGCCTTTCTCGTCTACGCGGCCTTCCTGCTCTACCCGCTGGGCCGGGCGGTGCAGATCTCCCTGTACGACTGGGACGGGCTGAGCCTGGCGACCTTCGTGGGCGTGGACAACTACGTCGACGTCCTCGCCGACGAACGGCTGCGCCAGTCCTTCTGGCACGCCCTCGTCCTCATCTTCTTCTTCTCGGTCCTGCCGCTGGGCATCGGCCTCGTCCTCGCGGCGCTCCTCGTGCGCGCCCAGGTGCGCGGCCTGCCCTTCTTCCGCACCGTCGTCTTCCTGCCGCAGGTCATCGCGATGGTCGTCGTCGCCGTGGCGTGGCGGCAGATCTACGCACCTGACGGCCCGCTCAACGGCCTGCTCGACGTCGTCGGGCTCGGCTCCCTCACCCGCGCCTGGCTCGGGGACTTCACGTGGACGCTGCCCGCCGTCGGCTTCGTCGGCACCTGGGTCTCCACCGGCCTGGTCACCGTGCTCCTCATGGCCGGGATGGCCCGCGTCCCGCAGGACCTCTACGAGGCCGCGACCCTCGACGGCGCGGGCGCGGTCCGCACCTTCTTCGCCATCTCCGTGCCGTCGGTGCGCGCGGAGATCGTCGTCGCGCTCACCCTGACGATCATCGCGGCGCTCAAGACCTTCGACCTCGTCTACGTCACCACCCGCGGCGGCCCCGGCACGTCGACGACGGTGCCGAGCTACGAGGTGTACCGGCGTGCCTTCATGGAGGGGCGGGTGGGCTCAGCGGCCGCCGTCGCCGTCGTCCTCACCATCCTCATCTTCGGTATCAACCTGCTCGTCAACCGCATCGGGGAGCGGGAGCGATGAGGGTCTCCACCGGGGAGCGCCTGGGCAACTACGTCATCCTCATCGGCTTCGCGCTCTTCGCGCTGGCGCCGATCGCCACCATCCTCACCACCGCGCTCGGGCCGGAGACGCCGCAGGACGCCGCCACCGGCGGCACGATCCACTGGGAGAACTTCGCCAGGGCGTGGGAGCAGGGCAAGTTCGGCGAGTACATGACGAACTCGGTCCTCGTCGCCGCGATCGTCGTCACGAGTGCGGCGCTGCTGTCGATCATGGCCGGCTACGCGTTGGGCGCCTTCGTCTTCCCCGGTTCCCAGCTGCTGTTCTACGTCTTCCTCCTCGGCATCATGGTCCCGGCCGAGGCGATCATCGTCCCGCTCTTCTTCGACTTCCAGGCACTGGGGCTGACGAACACGATCTGGGGCATCGCGCTGCCGCAGATCGCCCAGTCCGTCGCCTTCGGCACCTTTTGGATGCGGGCCTACTTCCGCGGGGCGAACCGCTCGATCATCGAGGCGGCCCGTCTCGACGGCGCCGGGCACCACCGGGTGCTGTGGCAGGTCCTGCTGCCGGTGGCACGGCCCGCCGTCGTCACCCTCATTCTGCTCACCTTCATGTGGACGTGGAACGAGTTCCTCATCCCGCTCGTCATGTCGCCCAACGCCCAGCTGCGCACCGCGCCCCTCGGCCTGGCACTCTTCCAGGGCCAGTACACGCAGGGCACCGTGCTCCTGGCGGCCGGTGCCGTCCTCGTGGCGCTGCCCATGGTCATCCTCTACCTCTTCCTCCAGCGCCACTTCATCCGCGGCATGCTCGAGGGAGCGGTCAAGGACTGAGCAGGTGCTTGCACAAGTGAGCGCCCGCTCGTTAGGTTGTCCGCACAAAGTCCAGTGATGGGCGTCACGCGCAGACGACGTCGTCTGCTCGACGAGGAGGTAGTCGTGAAGAGAGGCATAGCCGCCGCAGCCCTTGCGGCGCTGGCACTGGGGGCGTTCGTCCCGACGGCGTCGGGTGACGAGACGCCACCGCTCACGGTGGACGAGCCCTCGATCACCACCGAGGTCGAGCCCAACAAGATCGACGTCATGGGCATCTGGGCCCACCCCGACGACGACGCCGGCTTCACGACGCCCTGCGGCGTCTGGAACGACAAGTACGACGTCCAGTGCGGCATCATCATGCTCACCCGCGGCGAGGGCGGGTCGAACTCGGTCGGCGACGAGGCCGGCCCCGCGCTCGGCCTGCGCCGTGAGAACGAGGACCGCGCCTCGCACTACCGCTCCGGCACCGTCGACATCTACAACATCGACGCCGTCGACTTCTTCTACAACACCAGCGCCGCCCTCACCGAGGAGGTGTGGGGCTCGGAGCGGGTCCAGCGGCAGGTCGTCCACGTCATCCGCCAGACCCAGCCCGAGATCCTCACCGGCTTCTCGCCCTCCCTCGCCGTCGGGCACGGCAACCACCAGTACGCCGGCCGGGTGGTGTGGGAGGCCGCGCAGATGGCGGCGGACCCCACCGCCTTCCCCGAGCAGCTCAGCGGACCGGACGCCGTCGACGTCTGGCAGGTCAAGATGATCACCTCCGGCGCCGGCACCCAGGGCGAGGGCGGCACGAACGGGCCGAGCTGCAACGCCGGCTTCGTGCCCGCGCCGACCAACCCCTTCACCGTCGTCGGGACGTGGAGCGGCTACCTCTCCCCGTACACCTGGCTGCCCGGCAACGTCCAGGGCCAGGAGCCCGGGACCGCGCAGACGTGGGCGCAGGTGGGCCGTGAGGGCAACCGCGCGCACCCCACCCAGGCGCGCGTCAAGCACACCGGGATCTGGGACCCGCAGTGCCTGCGCTACGGCATCGCCGAGTCGCAAGTGCCCTTCCAGCCGAACGGCTCGCCCGAGAACGCCCGCGACGACGCGATCCTCTTCGGCTCCGTCATCGCCGACCCGGGCGGCATGCCGCTCGGCTCGACCTTCTCCTTCGACATCGCCGACAACTTCCAGGCACCGGGCGTGCCCTTCGACGTCACGGTCGAGAGCCAGGCGGGCGCCGGCACCATCGCCGCCGGTGACGTCACCCTCGACGTCCCCACCGGCTGGGAGGTCAGCGAGCCGCAGCGGCTCGGACCGGTCAGCAGCGAGGCAGAGTCCAGCGTGACCTTCGAGGTGACGCCGTCCGAGGACGCCGCCACCGGGCGCTACCGCCTCGCCGCACGCTTCGCCAACGGCAGCGTCACCGCCTACAACGACACCCGCGTCGACATCGTCCCGGGCGTCGAGGGCCGCTTCGAGCGCTGGGGCAACTTCGCCGAGTACGAGGACTGGGCCGAGAGCTTCACCCACGTCGCGGGCCGGTCCTCCGCGGTGAGCCGCATCGGCGCCGGGGAGTCGGTGACCGTGCCCGTCGTCGTCACCAACCGCACGACGACGGCGCAGGACGGTGAGGTGACGCTCGCGGCGCCCGCGCCCTTCGTCGTCGAGCCCGCCTCGGTGGACTACACCGACCTTGCCCCCGGGGAGCAGACGACGGTCGAGCTCACCGTCACCCACACCGACCCGGCGGCCGCCGGGGGAGCGACGGCCGACCTCGCCATCACGACGACGGCCGACCCGGCCGGCTCGACGAGCAGCGAGACCCTGCAGATGTACGTCGTGCCGACCACCGTCATCCCCGAGGCCGCCGACGCGCCCGCCGTCGACGGCGAGGAGGACGACGCGTACGGCGAGCCCATCGACATCGGCCGCCGCTGGGAGGGCGCGGAGTGCGCGCCCGACGGGACCGACTGCGGCGCCGGCAGCTACGCCCGGCTCGCGTGGTCCGGCGACGACCTCTACGTCCTCGCCCACGTCGTCGACGACGTCGCGAGCGCGGCGGCCACCCCCGAGCGCTGCTTCGGGCACTGGCTGGTCGACTCCGTCGAGGTGCTGCTCGACCCGCAGGCGACGTCGCGGGACACCTCGACGACCTTCAAGACCGGCATCATGCCCTTCACCGACGACCCCACCGGCGCGGCCGGCAACGGCCCGGACGGGCCGTGCTGGAGCCGTGACGCCGACGCGCACCAGGGCTTCTCCTCCGGTCCGCTCGCGGACACGGTCGAGGAGGCGCCGAACTCCCCGGGCCAGGAGGTCGCAGTGACCGTGTCGCGCGGCGCGGACGGAAGCTACGAGGGCGGCTCCTACACCGTGGAGACGAAGATCCCGCTCGAGAACCTGCCCGCCGCCGTCGGGCCGACGAGCGCGGTGCCGACCGGTGATGCGGCGACGAACGACGTCGACCCGCAGTTCCTCGGCCTCAACGTCACGCCCTACGACTCGGACAACCAGGACTTCATCGGGGAGACGCGCACGGCGTGGTCGCCCTTTGGGAGCCAGCAGTCCGAGCCCTACCGGTGGGGCCACGCCTACCTCGACGGCTACGAGCCGCCGGCCGGCCGGCCCACCGAGCCGGCCGACCCGATCATCCCCGACACCGCGCTCATGGGCGTGGAGTCGCCGCAGACGATCTACCAGTCCGCGGTGCGCGGGGTGACGATCTCGGGTCTGCCCGCGAGCCACGGGCTCACGGTCTCCGACGTCGAGATCGGCGAGCCCTCGGTCACGCTGTCGTTGGACGCGACCGAGGCCGGGACCGTGCGGGCTTTCGTGTGGCAGGGCGACCTCGGCATGGTGCCCGTCTGGGTGTCCAGCTGCGAGGGCGACGAGCTCGGCTTCTCCGCCTGCTCGGAGGAGGACGGTGCCGCGGCGCCGTGGGCGCCCGACATGGGCGGGCGTCTCCTCGGGGCCGGGGCCACGGACGTGGCGCCGGGCACCGACACGCTCACCGTGGAGATCGGCGACGACGCGCTCGACGCGCTGCGCGCCGACGGCTCGGTGCTCGTGTCCTTCCAGGCCGCCGACGGCGGGGTCAACGCGTGGTACTTCCCGGTCATCGAGGGGGAGGTCCCCACCGAGGAGCCCACGGAGGAGCCCACCGAGGAGCCGACGACCGACGAGCCCACGCAGGAGCCGACGTCGCCGGCCCCGACCGACGGGCCGACGACGCCGGGTGACCCGACGACGCCCCCGGCCGCCGGCAGTCCGCTGCCGTCGACCGGTGCGGACGTCGGCACGGTCGCGCTCGTCGCGGCCCTGCTCGCCCTCGCGGGCGGCGCGGTCGCCCTGGCGGCCCGCCACCGCCGCACCCGCTGACCCCCCCCTACCGCCGACAGCTGAGTTGTTCCTGGCTGTCGGCGGTAGGGAGGCGTCAACCGGCGCCCCTCCTCATCGGCGGGGGAGGAGGGGTGCGGGGCGGGGCTACCTCGCGAGGAGCGTGGTCTGGAAGGTGTAGCGGGAGGCGCGGTAGATGTGACGCCCGTACTCGACGACCGTGTCGCTGTCCGCGATCGCCAGCCGCTCCATCGTGAGCACCGCCGCACGGGCCGGCTCCATGAGGGTCCGCGCCTCCGCGGCCGTGGCCTGCCGGGCGCCGATCGTCTGGTGGGCCAGCCGCAGCCGCACCCCTCGCTCACGCAGGGCGGCGTACAGGCCCGCCCGCTCGAGGTCCGCGCGGGAGGGCGCGAGCTCGGCCCGCACGTAGTTGGTCATGAGGGCGAGCGGCTCGCCGTCGGCGTAGCGCAGGCGACGGACGACGACGACGTCGGTCCCCACCTCGAGCTGCAACCTCCCGGCGATCTCCTCGTCGGCGGGACGCAGCTCGTGCTCGAGGACCTCGGTGCGCGGCTCACGGCCGGCGGCGGCGAGGTCGTCGTGGAGGCTGGTGAGCTCCACGGAGCGGCGGATGAGCTCGGGCGCGACCTCCGTGCCCACCCCGCGCTTGCGCACGAGCATCCCCTTGTCGACGAGCTCCTGGAGGGCCCGCCTCGCGGTGGGCCGCGAGACCCGGAGCCGGTCGGCCAGCGCCAGCTCGTTCTCGATCCGCGTGTGCGGCGGCAGCTCGCCCGAGACGATCGCCTCCTGCACCACCGAGGAGATCTGGTGGTAGAGCGGCACGGGGCTCGTGCGGTCCAGGTGCACCTGCGGGCGGTACATCTGCGGCGACGTCATGTGTCCGTCCTTGGATCGGCGACGAGGTGGTCGTGAGGTGGCTGTCGGGAACAGCTCAGCCGTCGGCGAGCGCGGGGACGGGAGCTGTCGGGACAACACATCTTGCCACCACAGGAGGGCTGTCGGACGGGACATCAGTTTGTCACGACAAACGGTTGACCGGACGGGAGGGCTGGGGAAGAATCGAGGCGTCCACGGGCCGCGCACAGGAGCGCGGCGCGAGATGAGGAGAGTGCGATGACGAGCTCGGCGCCACCGGAGGTCCTCACCTTCGGACGCAGCGGTGTCGACATCTACCCCCTGACGACGGGCGTGGGCCTGGAGGACGTCGAGACCTTCGGCAAGTTCCTCGGAGGCAGCCCCACCAACGTCGCCGTCGCCGCAGCCCGCCTGGGCCGCAGCGCCGCCACCATCACGGGCGTGGGCGACGACCCCTTCGGACGCTACGTGCGCCGCGAGATGGTCCGGCTCGGGGTGAGCGACGCCTTCGTCGTCACCGACCCGACCCTCCACACCCCGATCACGCTGTGCGAGATCTTCCCGCCGGACCACTTCCCGCTCTACTTCTACCGCGAGCCCAGCGCCCCGGACCTCCAGGTGCGCCCCTACGACGTGCCCGTCGACGCCGTCCGCGGCGCCGGGGTCATGTGGTTCACCGTGACCGGTCTGTGCGAGGAGCCCTCCCGCGCCGCCCACCACACCGCCCTGGAGGCCCGCGGCCGCCGCCCGCTCACCGTCCTCGACCTCGACTACCGGCCGATGTTCTGGTCCTCCCGCGAGGAGACGACGACGGCGGTCCGCGAGTTCCTGCCGGGAGTCACCGTCGCCGTCGGGAACCGCGAGGAGTGCGAGGTGGCGGTCGGGGAGAGCGACCCGGACCGCGCCGCGGACGCGCTGCTCGAGGCGGGGGTGGAGCTCGCCGTCGTCAAGCAGGGTCCGCTCGGGACGCTGGCCAAGACGCGCGAGGAACGCGTCGAGGTCCCGCCCACCCCTACGGAGGTGGTCAACGGCCTCGGCGCCGGGGACGCCTTCGGCGGCTCCCTGTGCCACGGCCTGCTCGCCGGCTGGTCCCTGGGCCGCACCATCGCCTCCGCGAGTGCCGCCGGCGCCATCGTCGCCGCGCGGCTCGAGTGCTCCACCGCGATGCCCACCGAGGAGGAGCTGCTCGAGGTCCTCGACCACGGCGCCCGCCCGCAGGACGTCGAGAGGCGGGCACGTGCTCAGCGTTGAGGAGATACGCCACGTCCGCCTGCACGAGCCCGGGCGGATCGCCCGCGCGCTCGCGGAACGTCCCCGGGGCCGCCTGCCCGAGCCGGGCACCAAGCTCATGGTCATCGCCGCGGACCACCCCGCCCGTGGCTCGCTCGCCGCGGGCAGCTCCGCCATGGCGATGGGGGACCGGCGCGAGCTGCTCCGCCGGTGCGCCGCGGCCCTAGCCCGCCCGGGCGTCCACGGCTTCCTCGGCACCGCCGACGTCGTCGAGGACCTCACGCTCATGGGCGCCCTGGACGGCAAGCTCGTCTACGGCTCGATGAACCGCGGCGGCCTGCGCGGCTCGCGCTTCGAGATGGACGACCGCTTCACCGGGTACACCGCGCGCGCTGTCGCCGCGTCGGGCCTCGACGGCGGGAAGGTGCTCATGCGCGTGGACCTCGAGGACCCGGGCTCGCTGCGCACCGTGGAGAGCACGGCCCGCGCCGTCGACGAGCTCGCCACCGCCGGCCTCACCGCGATCGTCGAGCCCTTCCTCTCCCGCCGCGAGGGCGGCCGGGCGGTCAACGTCCTCACCACCGAGGCCGTCGTCACCTCCGTCGCGATCGCCGCGGGCCTCGGCGGGACCTCCGCGCGCACCTGGCTCAAGCTCCCGCTCGTGCCGGACATGGAGGCCGTCGCCGCCGCCTCGACCCTCCCGGCGCTCATCCTCGGCGGTGAGGTGAGCAAGGACACCGAGGCCACCGCCGCCGGCTGGGCGCAGGCGCTGCGGCTGCCGGGCATCGAGGGCCTCGTCATCGGCCGCGCCCTCCTCTACCCCCACGACGACGACGTCGAGGGCGCCGTCGACCGGGCGGTGGCACTCCTGTGAGCGGCCTCGTCCTGCGCGCCGGCGACACCGCCGGCGGCGCCTACGCCCTGGACGTCACCCCCGAGCGCGCCGGGTGGCGCTTCAGCGGCCTCAAGGTCCTGCGGCTCGAGCCGGGCGGGAGCGAGACGCTGCGCACGGGGCCGGACGAGATGGTCCTCCTCCCGCTGTCCGGCTCCTGCGCCGTCGAGGTCGAGGACATCACCTACGAACTCGCCGGCCGCCCCGACGTCTTCACCGCCGTCACCGACTCCCTCTACGTGCCCACCGGCACCACCCTCACCGTCACCTCAGCGGGCGGCGCGACCCTCGCGCTCCCGACGGCGCGCGCCACCCGCCGTCGCCCCGTCGCCTACCAGGGCGCCGACGGCGTGCGGACCGAGCTGCGCGGCGCCGGCCAGGCCTCCCGCCAGGTCAACGACTACGCGATGGCCGGCGGGCTCGGCACCGACCGCCTCCTCGTGTGCGAGGTCCTCACCCCGGGCGGGAACTGGTCCTCCTACCCGCCGCACAAGCACGACGAGCACAGCGAGGTCGAGCGGGAGCTCGAGGAGATCTACTACTTCGCGGTCCGTCCCGGCCCCTCCGGCCCGGGCGTCGCCTACCACCGCACCTACGGCACCGCCGGACGGCCCCTCGACCTTCTCGCCGAGGTCCGCACCGG
The DNA here is from genome assembly GCF_023715365.1 of Georgenia satyanarayanai. GTDB lineage: Bacteria > Actinomycetota > Actinomycetes > Actinomycetales > Actinomycetaceae > Oceanitalea > Oceanitalea satyanarayanai_B. The sequence goes on along the minus strand of NZ_JAMBNZ010000008.1, from coordinate 41,774 downwards.
CGATGTCGTGCTCGTCCCGCACGGCTACCACGGCCCGTCGATGGCCGCGCCGGGCTACGACCTCTACTACCTCAACGTCATGGCCGGCCCCGCGGAGGACCGCACCTGGCTGATGACCGACGACCCGGCGCACACCTGGGTCCGCGGCACCTGGGAGTCCCAGGACGTCGACCCGCGCCTGCCCATGACCCGTCCCGTCGAGCAGGGGGGCCCGACATGACCGAGACGACGACGCCACCGACCATGCGCCTCACCGTGGCCCAGGCGCTCGTGCGCTTTCTGTCCGTGCAGCACACCGAGCGCGACGGCGTGGAGCACCGCCTGGTCGCCGGGGTGATGGGCATCTTCGGGCACGGGAACGTCGCCGGGGTGGGCCAGGCCCTCCTGCAGAACGAGCTCGACCGCGCCCCTGGCGAGGAGCACCTGCGCCTCTACCAGGCGCGCAACGAGCAGAACATGGTCCACACCGCCGTCGGGTTTGCCCGCACGGCCAACCGGCTGCAGACCTTCGCCTGCGCCGCCTCGATCGGGCCCGGCTCGACGAACATGGTCACCGGTGCGGCGCTCGCCACGATCGACCGCATCCCCGTGCTCCTCCTGCCCTCCGACACCTTCGCCACCCGCCGCCCCGACCCGGTCCTCCAGCAGCTGGAGAACGAGCAGCAGCTCGACGTCTCGGTCAACGACGCCTTCCGGCCGGTCTCCCGCTTCTTCGACCGCGTCCACCGCCCCGAGCAGCTGCCCGCCAGCCTGCTGGCGGCGATGCGGGTCCTCACCGACCCCGCCGAGACCGGCGCCGTCACCGTCTGCCTCCCGCAGGACGTCCAGGCCGAGGCCCACGACTGGCCCGCCGAGCTCTTCGCGCGCCGCGTGTGGCACGTGCCCCGGCCGGTCCCCGAGCCGGCGGCACTCGAGCGCGCCGCCGCCGTCATCCGTGGCGCCCGGCGGCCGCTCGTCGTCGCCGGCGGCGGGGTCGTCTACTCCGAGGCGAGCGCGGCGCTCACCGCGCTGGCCGACGCCACCGGCATCCCCGTCGTCGACACCCAGGCCGGCAAGGGCGCGATCAGCTGGGAGCACCCTTGCGCGGCGGGCGGGGTGGGGTCGACCGGCAGCGCCGCCGCCAACGCGCTCGCCGCGGAGGCCGACGTCGTCATCGGCGTCGGGACCCGCTACACCGACTTCACGACGGCGTCGCGCACCGCCTTCCGCCACCCGGACGTGCGCTTCGTCAACCTCAACGTCAAGGCCTTCGACGCCGCCAAGCACGCCGCCGAGATGGTCGTCACCGACGCGCGCGCCGGGCTGGACGCGCTGCGCATGGCGCTCGCGGGACACCGCGTCGAGGAGGCCTACTCGCGGCAGGTCACCGAGCTCGTCGCCGACTGGGCCCGCGTCACCGAGGAGTGCTACCAGCGCGGGCACGGCCCGCTGCCCGCCCAGACCGAGGTCTTCGGCGCGCTCAACGAACTCATGGGGGACGAGGACGTCCTCGTCAACGCCGCCGGTTCCATGCCCGGTGACCTCCAGGCCCTGTGGCGGGCCCGCACCCCCGTCCAGTACCACCTCGAGTACGGCTACTCGTGCATGGGCTACGAGATCCCCGCGGCCATGGGGGTCAAGCTGGCCCGGCCCCAGAGCGAGGTCGTCGCCCTCATCGGGGACGGCAGCTACCAGATGGCCCCGCAGGAGCTGGCGACGATCGTCGCCGAGGGGCTGAAGATCGTCGTCGTCGTCCTCGAGAACCACGGCTGGGCCTCGATCGGCGCGCTCTCCGAGTCCCACGGCTCCCAGCGCTTCGCCACTGCCTACCGCCGCCGCGACCCCGCCACCGGCATGCTCGACGGCGAGCGGCTGCCCGTGGACCTCGCCGCGAACCTCCGCAGCTACGGCATCGAGGTCCTCGAGCCGCGGTCGGTCGCCGAGTTCCGCGAGGCCTACGCCGTCGCCGCGGCGGCGCAGGAGACGACGGCGATCGTCATCGAGACCGATCTCGAGGGGCAGGGCCCGCCGTCGTCGGCCTGGTGGGACGTGCCCGTGGCCGAGACGGCCCGTCTGGACAGCACCCGCCGCGCCCGCCTCGAGTACGAGCGTGCCCGGCGCGACCAGCGGCCCTACCTGTGACCGCCCGCCGGGAGGAGAGGAAGCGATGAGGACCATCCACCACTGGATCGCCGGTGCGCCCCACGAGGGCGGCACCGAGGCGACCACCCCCGTCCACGACCCCGCCACCGGGGAGGTGAGCGCCCGCCTCGCCCGCGCGGACGCCGCCGTCGTCGACGAGGCCGTGCGGACCGCCGCCGCGGCGCAGCGCGAGTGGGGCGCGACCTCGCTGGCGCGGCGCACCGAGATCATGTTCCGGATGCGCGAGCTCGTCGTGCGGCACACCGACGACCTCGCCCGGCTCGTCACGGCCGAGCACGGCAAGACGCTGGACGACGCCCGCGGGGAGGTGGGCCGCGGCCGGGAGACCCTCGACTTCGCGTGCGGGATCAACCAGGCGAGCAAGGGGGAGTACACCGCCGGCGCCTCCACTGGCGTGGACGTCCACTCCCTGCGCCAGCCGCTCGGCGTCGTCGCCGGGATCACGCCGTTCAACTTCCCCGTCATGGTGCCCATGTGGATGCACCCCATCGCCGTCGCCACCGGCAACGCCTTCATCCTCAAGCCCTCCGAGCGCGACCCCTCCGCCGCGAACCTCATCGCCGAGCTCTACCGCGAGGCGGGCCTGCCCGACGGCGTGTTCAGCGTCGTCCACGGCGACAGGACCGCCGTCGACGCGATCCTCGACCACCCCGGGATCGCCGCCGTCTCCTTCGTCGGCTCCACCCCCGTGGCCCGGTACGTCCGCGAGCGCGGCGCAGCCCGCGGCAAGCGCGTCCAGGCCCTCGGCGGGGCGAACAACCACGCGGTTGTCATGCCTGACGGCGACATCGAGTACGCCGCCGCGCAGATCGCCTCCGGTGCCTTCGGCTCGGCGGGGGAGCGCTGCATGGCCGTGCCCGCGGCGGTTGCGATCGGCGCTGCGGGCGACCTCCTCGTCGCGGCGCTGCGCCGGGAGGCGGAGCGCATCGTCGTCGGCCCCGGGGACCGCGACGGCGTGGGGATGGGCCCGGTCATCACCGCCGAGGCGCGCGAGCGCGTCATCCGCTACACCACCGAGGCGATCGAGGCGGGCGCCGAGCCGGTCGTCGACGGGCGCGGACTCGCCGTCGAGGGCCACGAGCAGGGCTACTTCGTCGGCCCCACCGTCCTGGACCGGGTGAGCCTGGACACCGGGGCCTACCGCGAGGAGGTCTTCGGCCCGCTCCTCACGGTCGTGCGCGTCGACACCTTTGAGGAGGCCCTCGCCCTCGTCAACTCCTCTCCCTACGGCAACGGCGCGGCGATCTTCACCGCCTCCGGGGAGTACGCCCGCCGCTTCGCCCATGAGGTGCAAGCCGGGATGGTGGGCGTCAACGTGCCGATCCCTACCCCGGTGGCGTACTACTCCTTCGGCGGGTGGAAGGATTCACTGTTCGGGGAGCACCACATCCACGGCCCCGAGGGCGTGCGCTTCTACACCCGGAACAAGGTCGTCACCAGCCGCTGGCCCCACGTGGACCGCCCCGTGCAGGCGTCGATGAGCTTTCCCTCCACCACCGACTGACCCCGAGAGGACCCACCCCCATGGTGAGGATCGCCGTCATCGGCGCGGGCCGCATCGGCGCCGTCCACGCCGCGACCGTCGCGCACCACCCCGACGCGGAGCTGCGGCTCGTCCACGACCCCGTCGGCAACGCCGCCGAGCAGCTCGCCGCCGCGCACGGCGCGCGCGCCACCCGCGACCTCGCCGAGGTCTACGCCGCCGACGACGTCGACGCCGTCATCATCGGCTCGCCCACGCCTTTGCACGTGGAGCACCTCGTCGGCGCGGTCCGCGCCGGCAAGGCGGTGCTCTGCGAGAAGCCCGTCGACCTCGACCTCACCCGCGTCGAGGAGTGCATCGCCGCGATCGCCGGTCACGAGCACCGGGTCATGGTGGGCTTCAACCGGCGTTTCGACCCGAGCTTCGCCGAGATCCACGCCCGCGTGCAGCAGGGGGAGATCGGACCGCTCGAGCAGCTGACGATCGTCAGCCGCGACCCCGCCCCGCCGGCGCCCGCCTACGTCGCCGTCTCCGGGGGCATCTTCCGCGACATGACGATCCACGACCTCGACACCGCGCGCTTCTTCCTCGGGGACATCGTCGAGGTGAGCGCCGTCGGCCAGCGCCTCGACCCCGGCTACGCGCACCTCGAGGACTTCGACGGCGCCGTCACCACGCTCGTCGCGGCCAGCGGTGCCGTGGCGACGATCGTCAACTCCCGCCACTGCGCCACCGGCTACGACCAGCGCCTCGAGGCCTTCGGCCCGCTCGGGTCGCTGGAGGCGCTCAACCAGACGGCCGGCTCGGTGCGCCACTCGTCGGCCACCCACGCGGGCGCGGCGGGGCCCTACCTCGGCTTCTTCCTCGACCGGTACGCAACCGCCTACCGCGACGAGCTGAGCCACTTCGTGGACGCCGTGCGCACCGGGCGTGCACCGTCCCCGACGATCGAGGACGGCCGCGCCGCCCTCGTCCTGGCCGACGCCGCCACCCGTAGCGCCACCACCGGTGAGCGCGTCCTGCTGCCGACCACCGCGAGGAGCCACCCATGAGGATCGCCGGAGCGCCCATCAGCTGGGGCGTGTGCGAGGTCCCCGGCTGGGGGCACCAGCTGAACCCGGACCGCGTGCTCACCGAGATGGCCGGGCTCGGCCTCACCGCGACCGAGTTCGGCCCCCAGGGCTGGCTGCCCGAGGCCCCCGCCGCGCGGGCGCAGGCCCTCACGCCCTACGGGCTTGCCGCCGTCGGCGCCTTCGTCCCCGTGGTCCTCCACGACCCCGGCCACGACCCGGCGCCCGAGGTGGACCGCGAGCTCGACAGCTTCGCGGCCGCCGGCGGGGACGTCCTCGTCCTGTCCGCCGCCTCGGGCCAGGAGGGCTACGACGAGCGTCCCGCGCTCGACGACGCCGGCTGGGCCACCCTGCTGCGCAACCTCGACCGTCTCACCGAGCTCGCCGCCTCCCGGGGCGTGCGCGCCAGCCTGCATCCGCACGTGGGGACGATGGTCGAGCGCGAGGAGGAGGTCCGCCGCGTCCTCGACGGCTCCGTCGTCCCGCTGTGCCTCGACACCGGCCACCTCCTCATCGGCGGCACCGACCCGGTGGCGCTCGCGGCCGAGCACGCCGCCCGCATCAACCACGTCCACGTCAAGGACGTGCGCCTGGACCTCGCCCTGCGCGTCCAGCGCGGGGAGACGACCTACACCGACGCCGTCCGCCAGGGCATCTACACCCCGGTGGGGACGGGCGACGTCGACTTCGCCGCCATCGTGGCGGCCCTCGACGCCGCGGGCTTCGACGGCTGGTACGTCCTCGAGCAGGACACCATCCTCACCGGAGAGCCGCCGGAGGGCAGCGGCCCGCTGGAGGACGTGCGCCGCTCGCTCGAGCACCTGCGAGCGCTCGGCGGGTAGCGCCGCCGACGGCGACGCGCCCCGATGTCGGATTGTCCGGACAATCCTTGACAGTGCGTATGACCGGCACCACACTGGGCGCGACGGGGCGGTCACCTGCCCCTGGACCGACGAGGGGACTGCCGATGACGGCCGTTGCTGACCGCGAAGCCGCACCACCGGGCGGCCCCGCCTCGGGGCGCCCGGGCCGGCAGAGCCGGGGGCTGCACTCCGCCCTCACCGTCGTGCGGCTCGGGCCGGTGCTCCTGCTCGCCATCATCATGGCGGTGCTCGCGGTGCTCAACCCGCTGTTCCTCTCGCCGGTCAACCTCGGCAACGTGGGCCTGGAGGCGTCCGTCGTCGCGATCCTCGCGCTCGGTCAGCTGCTCGTCATCGTCACCGCCGGCATCGACCTGTCGCAGGGCTCGGTCATCGCCATGTCGAGCATCTTCGGTGCCCTGTGGATCCGCGAGCTCGACCTCGTCTCGGGCTGGCTCGTCACCCCGACGATGATCCTCGCCGGCGGCCTGGCGGGCGGGGTCAACGGCACGCTCTTCGTCAAGGGCAAGCTGCCCCACCCCTTCCTGCCGACCCTCGCCATGCTCATGGTCGCGCGCGGCGTCGCGCTCATCGTCAGCGAGGGACAGCCCATCACCGGGATGCCCGCCTCCGTCACCGCGATCGGCTCGGGCCGGATCGGCTACGTGCCCTACGCCGTCGTCCTCGTCGCTGTGCTCGCCCTCCTCACCTACGTCCTGCTGCGCCGTATCACCTGGGGGCAGTGGATCTACGCCATCGGCGGCAACCGGGAGGCGGCGCGCCGCGTGGGCGTCCCCGTCGACAGGGTGCTCATCTCGGTCTACGTCCTCAGCGGGATGAGCGCCGGGACCGCCGCCATCGTCGTCTCCGGCCAGACGAACTCCGCCTACCCCACGGCCGGCAACCTCATGGAGCTGTCCGCGATCGCCGCCGTCATCATCGGCGGGGCGAGCTTCTTCGGCGGCCGCGGCACCGTCGTCGGCACCCTCGTCGGCGCCCTCATCCTCGGGGTCATCCAGAACGGCCTCAACCTCATGAACGTCCAGAGCAGCTGGCAGTACGTGGCCCTGGGCACCGCCGTCGTCATCGCCGTCGAGCTCGACGTCGTCCGCTCCCGGCTGGAGACGCGGCTGCGGGTGGTCCGGACCGAGGAGACGGAGGCGGGGACATGACGACGACGACGGCGGAGCACGCTCCCGGCACCGTGCCGGTCCTCGAGGTGCGCGGCGCCGTCAAGCGCTTCGGCGCGGTCACCGCGCTGGCCGGCGTGGACCTCGCCGTCCACCGCGGGGAGGTGCTCGGGCTGCTCGGCGACAACGGCGCCGGCAAGTCGACGCTCATCAAGGCTGTCACCGGCGTCCACCAGCTCGACGAGGGGGAGATCCTCCTCGACGGTGAGCGGGTGGCGGTCACCAGCCCCACCGGGGCCCGCAACCACGGCATCGAGGCGGTCTACCAGGACCTCGCGCTCTTCGACAACCTCGACGTCGCCACCAACCTCTACGTCGGCCAGGAGCTGACGAAGCCCCGCGGCTGGCGCGGCCTCGGCTGGCTCGACCGCAAGGCGATGCGCCGGGACGTCGAGGAGCGGCTGAGGACCCTCCAAGTCCACCTGCCCGACCTCAAGGGCCACGTCGGCCTCATGTCCGGCGGGCAGCGCCAGGCCATCGCCGTCGCCCGGGCGGTCGCCTTCGCCCGCCGGGTGCTCATCCTCGACGAGCCGACGGCGGCGCTCGGGGTGCGGGAGACCCGCAACGTCCTCGACGTCATCCGGCGGCTGCCCGAGGAGCACGGGATCTCCATCATCCTCATCTCGCACAACATGGACCACGTCGTCCAGGTGTGCGACAACGCCGTCGTCATGCGGCAGGGCCGCGTCGTCGGCAGCACGCGTCCCTCCCCGGAGACGGCGCAGGACATGGTCGCAATGATCGTCGGCGCCACCGAGGGCGCCTCGAAGAAGGGACACCAGCAATGAGGCTCACCCGACGCACGGCCGCGCTCGGCGCGGCAGCCCTCACCGGCACCCTCGTCCTCGCCGCCTGCGGCGGGGACGACAGCGGGGGCGGGACCGACGACGGCGGAGGTGACGGCGAGGGGGAGTACACGGTCGCCGTCGTCCTCAAGACGCTGTCCTCGCCGTTCTGGCTCCAGGTGGCCGGCGGCGTGGAGGACGGCGGGGAGGCCGCGGGCGTGGAGGTCACCCTCGCCGGCGCCACCGCCGAGACCCAGGTTCAGGAGCAGATCGACAAGGTCCGCGCGGCGATCACCCAGCAGGTCGACGCGCTCGTCGTCGCCCCGACGCAGGCCGAGCAGCTCCAGCCGATCCTCGAGCAGGCCGTCGCCGCGGACATCCCCGTGCTGCTCGTGGACACCGACATCGAGGGCTGGGACGGCAAGGAGACCTTCGTCGGCACGGACAACTACCAGGCGGGTGTCACGGCGGGGGAGTACATCCTCGAGCAGACGGACACCGGCTCCATCGCCGTCATCCGCGGCGTGCCAGGCAACCCGTCGACCGACTCCCGCATCGACGGTGCGCTCGAGACGATCGCCGACAGCGGCATCGAAGTCGTCGCGGACCTCGCCGCCAACTCCGACCGTGCGGAGGGTCGCTCGGTCATGGCCGACATCCTCCAGTCCAACCCCGACGTGTCCATCGTCTTCGCCGCGAACGACGACATGGCGCTGGGCGCGTTGGAGGCGATCAAGTCGGCGGGCCTGGCGATGGAGGACATCCTCGTCATCGGCGTGGACGGCACGAGCGACGCGGTCGCCTCGATGACGGCCGGGGAGCTGGACGCGAGCATCGCGCAGAACTCCTACGAGATGGGCCGCACGAGCGTGGAGCTGGCCGTCGAGCTGCTCGAGGGCGGCACCATCGAGGAGCGCGTCGACACCGGCGTCACGGTCGTCACGCAGGAGAACGCCGAGGAGTACGGCGCCCAGCTCGAGGAGCAGGCCGCCGACGAGGATGTCGCAGGCTGAGCTGCTGCGCGTCGGGGTCGTGGGGCTCGGCGCCATGGGCGCCGAGCACGTGGTCGCGCTGAGCGAGCACGTCCCCGGCGCGCGTGTGGTCGCGGTGCACGACGTCGACGCCCACCGGGCACGGAAGGTGGCGGCGTCCGTGGGCGCCCGGGTGGCGGGCAGCGCGGAGGGGCTCATCGCGGACGCGGAGGTCGACGCCGTCGTCATCGCCTCTCCCGACCACACGCACGCGCCGCTCACCCTCGCCTGCCTCGCGGCGGGCAAGCCGGTGCTGTGCGAGAAGCCGCTGGGCGTGGGCGTGGCGGAGACGGCGCAGGTCGTGGCCGCGGAGGAGGCGGCCGGCCGGCAACTGGTGACCGTGGGCTTCATGCGCCGCTTCGACCCCGGCTACCTCGAGCTGCGCGAGGCGGTGCTCGGCGGCCGGGTCGGTGAGCCGGTGCTCCTCCACTGCGTCCACCGCAATGCCTCCCCGCACCCGGAGGCGACGACCGAGGGCGTCGTGGGCAACTCGATGGTTCACGAACTCGACATCCTCCCGTGGCTCACCGGCCTGCCGGTGACGGGCATCGAGGTGCGCTCCCCGCGGACGGAGGGGCTGCGCGAGCCGCAGCTCGCCGTCGTCGAGCTCGGCGGGGGACGGGTGCTCGCGACGGTCGAGGTCTTCCTCAGCGCGCGGTACGGCTACGACGTGCGGTGCGAGGTGGTCGGGACCGAGGGGGCGGTGAGCCTGCGCCCGCCGGCCCGGCTGGACGTGGCCCGCGACGGCCGGGCCGGCGTCGCCGTGGCCGCGGACTTCCGGGAACGCTTTGCCGAGGCCTACCGCGCCGAGCTCACTGCCTGGGTGGCCGCCGCGTCTCGCGGGGGAGCGACAGGTGCCTCCGCGGAGGACGGCCACCGGGCCGCCGTCGTCGCCGCCGCCGGCATCGAGTCGTTGGCGACGGGCCGCCGGGTCGCCGTCCCGCCCGGCTGAGCGAGCGCCCCCGCTACGGGTGCGACGCTGCGGCGGTGACGGAGAGGAGGTACGCCATCACGGTCCGGCCTACTGCCTCGGCCGCCGCGCCGGCTTCCCACTGGCCGTCCTGGAGCGCCTCCGCGCGGGCGATCACCCGGGAGGTCCACGGGACGTCCGGGTGGAGCTGGGGCAGGGCGCCACTGGCGCGGCGAGCGCGGCGACACGCGGGACGGGCTCGCCGTCGGCCAGCACGGCGCGGAGCTCGGTGAGCAGCGCCGACCGACGGCCCGTGGCGCCCTCCTCGAGCACCGACACCGAGAACAGCCCGAGCGCCCTGCGGGTGCTCCGGCGGAGGTCACCGCGCTCCACCAGACGGTCCAGCAGCGGCTCGCGCAGCGTGGGGCCGGTCGCCGGCAGGACCGTCTGCACGCCGCGGGCCCTGTCGGAGACGTACTCCCAGCTCTCGCGCAGCAGACGGTCCGCCGGCGGGCGGCGCGGGACGGCGGACACGGTCGTGGAACCCAGCCGCCCCGCCGCGGCGTGGACGTGCCCGCCCAGCCCCAGCTCGGCGAGCACCGCCCCGGCGAGCACGTAGGAGAGGGTGCCCTCGCCGGCGATGGTCCCTGACCCGGGCTGGAAGAGCAGGAGGAGCAGGTCCTCCGCCAGTGTCCGGTCGGCCGGGACGGGCGCGCCGGTCCGGCCGCTCATCGCCGCGGTTCCCAGCGGAAGAACCGGGTGGCCAGCGCGACCGCGACCCAGACCCAGGCGAGGGTGGGGGCGAGCAGCAGGAGCGAGTCGCCGATCGGGTACCCCCCGTTCCAGGCGTGGACCATCAGCTCGGTCGCTGCCCCTCCGGGAAGCAGCCGCTTGAGCAGCGGGAGGTCCTCTGCGCCGGAGACGCCTACCCACATGGCGACCGCAACGATGCCCAGGCTGACCGGGAGAGTGGTGATCTGGGCGCGCTCGGAGGAGTTCGTCACCCCGGAGGTGGCCATCCCCAGGGCGAGCATCATCGCGAACGCGGCAGCGACCGCCACCGCGAGGAGCGGGATGTTGGCCGGGGCGTCGCTGACGACGGCGAGGACGGCGAGGATGACGCTCGCCTGGACGAGGGAGATCACGCTCACCGGCAGCACCAGCCCCGACACGATGGCGGGGTCGGTGGCGGCGGTGGAGCGCAGCCGCTTGAGGAACAGGTTCTGTCGCCGGGCGGCGAGGGTGGTCACCACGGTGGCGTAGAGGCTGAACGCGGCGAGGGTGAAGACGAGCAGGACGGCGATGTAGCCGAGGCCGCCTGCGCCGACGAACAGGTCGCGGTTGTAGATGAAGAAGACGCTGGCGGCCAGCGGCATGAGGAGGCTGGTGAACAGTGCGGTCCGGTCGCGGAGGAGCTGGATGAGCTCGCTCCGGGCGATGGTCAACATGGTGAGGTCCTTGTCGGGTTGTCGAATTGTCGGTGGTCGGGGTGTCACGAGCTGGCGGGTGCGGTGTCGATGGCGCGGAAGACGTCGTCGAGCCGGGTCGGGGCGGCCGACAGGTCGAGCAGCTCGACGCCGTTGGTCTCGGCCCAGTCGAGGAGCCGCTTGAGCTCGCGCTGCAGCTGGTAGGTCTCCAGGCGGTAGGCCGCGTCAGCTGGGGCGGTGGCCAGCGGCGGGGTCGGGGCGCCGGGCGGCAGCGTGAACTGGATCGAGGCCGGCAGGGTGCGGGTGAGGTCGGCGACCGTGCCCTCGTGCCGGAAGGTGCCCTGGTGCATGAGGCCGACGCGGTCGGCCCGCTGCTGCGCCTCCTCGAGGTAGTGCGTGGTGAGGATGACGGTCGTGCCGTCCGCCCGCAGGCCTTCCACGACGTTCCAGAGGGCGTCACGGGACTGGATGTCCAGTCCGGTGGTGGGCTCGTCAAGGATGATGAGCTCCGGTCGTCCGTAGACCGCGGTGGCGAAGTCGAGACGTCGCTTCTCACCGCCGGACAGCTGCTCGACCCGGGTGCTGCCCTTGCGGGTGAGGTCGACGGCATCGAGGACGCGCTCGACCGTGTCGGACCGGCCGGTGAGCCGCCCGATGAGCCGCACCGACTCCGTGACCGTCAGGTCGGCAGCGAAGCCGCTCTCCTGCAGCATGATCCCCATCCGGGGACGCACCGCCGCGCGGTCGGTGGGGCTCGTGCCGAACACCCGCACCGCGCCCGAGGAGGGCGTGCGGTGCCCCTCGATCACCTCGAGCGCGGAGGTCTTGCCCGCGCCGTTCGTGCCGAGGAGGGCGTACAGCTCGCCGCGCTGCACCTGGAAGGAGAGGTCCTTCACCGCCCGGAAGTCGCCGTAGTCGACGTTCAGCGCCTCGACCTCGACGACAGGCCCGGGCGAGGGCCCTCCGAGGGGTGCGCGGGTGGCCGATGCGGCCGTCCCCTCCGTGAGCTGGTGTTCCATGATGGTGACCTCCTGGGTCGATGGGGTGGTACCTGGAGATTCGCACCGCCGGTGGCGTCCTCGCGTCGGTGGGAACCACCGCTGTGCCGCCGCGTGGCGAGGGCCACGGCCGGCCGCTGCCAAGAGGGCCGGCACCGCGTGCACCTGCGGCGATGGCCCGGTCCGGTGACCGTTCCGGCCCGCGACGACGGGCAGGGCGGGTAGTGTTCGCGTCGGTAGGAGCTACGTAGATCGGTGCAAGAGAGCTCAGTCGGACTCGGATGGGGGCCGGACCTGGTGCACCTCGTGGGCCGCCGTGCGGAGCGCGACACGGTCGAGCAGCTCCTCGCGCTGGCCAGGTCCGGGCGCAGCGGGACGCTCGTCGTCCGAGGCGAGGCCGGGATCGGCAAGACCGCGCTGCTCGAGCACGCCCGGAACGCGGCCGGTGCGGCGTTCCGCGTGGAGACGCTCGTGGGAGTGGAGGCGGAGGCCCAGTTCGCCTTCGCCGGCCTGCACCAGCTGTGCGCGCCGCTGCTGAGCCGGGCCGACGCGCTGCCCGCTCCCCAGCACTCCGCCCTCGCCGTGGCCTTCGGTCAGCGCGCCGGCGCCGCGCCCGACCGGTTCCTCGTCGGGCTGGCGACGCTCAACCTCATCGCCGAGGCAGCAGAGGAGAGGCCGATCCTGTGCCTCGTCGACGACGCTCAGTGGCTGGACGAGGCGTCGGCGCAGGTGCTGGCATTCGTCGCGAGACGCCTGGTGGCCGAGCGGGTGGCGATGGCCTTTGCGGTGCGTGACGGCCCGGTGGTCCGCGCGTTCGCCGGCCTGCCCGAGCTCCGCCTGGGTGCGCTCAGCGAGGAGGAGGCACGCACCCTCCTGAGCGCCGGGGTGCACGCACCGCTCGACGACGGGGTGCGGGACCGGATCATCGCCGAGTCCCGGGGGAACCCCCTGGCGCTGGTGGAGCTGCCCCTGGGCGCGCCGCCCGCACGGCTGGCCGGCGGGTTCGAGCTGCCCGACCCCGCGAGCGTTCCCCACCGTGTCGAGGAGAGCTTCCGACGGCGCTCGAGCGGCCTGCCGCCCGCGACCCAACAGCTGCTGCTGGTCGCTGCGGCCGAGCCGACGGGGGAGGTGGCCCTGCTGTGGCGGGCCGCGGCGCACCTGGGGATTGCGGCCGATGCAGCCGCGCCGGCGGAGGCGGCCGGGCTGCTGGAGATCGACAGCCGGGTGCGCTTCCGCCACCCGCTCGCGCGTTCGGCCGTGTACGGCGTCGCCAGTCCCGCGGACCGCCGTCGTGCGCACCGTGCGCTGGCCTCGGCCACCGATCCGTCCCGTGATCCCGACCGGCTGGCCTGGCACCGCGCCCGGGCGGTGCTCGGGGTCGACGAGGAGGTCGCCGGCGAGGTGGAGCGGCTGGCCACCCGGGCGCGGGACCGCGGTGGACTGGCGGCCGCTGCCGCGTTCCTCCAGGAGGCGGCCGAGCTCTCCTCCGAGCCTGTCCAGCGAGCGCGGCGGGCGCTGGAGGCGGCGGAGGCCAAGCACCGTGCCGGGGCGTCCGAGGCGGCGCTGTCACTCCTGGGCGTCGCCGCGGCGGGGCCGCTGGATGTTTCCGAGCGTGCCCGCGTCGAGCTGCTGCGCGCCCATGTCGCGTTCCACCTGCGACGGGACCCCGAGGTCCCCGGGATGCTGCTGCACGCCGCCCGGATGCTCGCACCGCTCGAGCCCGCCCTGTCGCGCGAGACCCACCTGCACGCGCTGGACGCGGCGATCCTCAACGGCGGGGACGCGGTGGGCATCGCCGAGGCGGTACGGACCGCTCCCGCCTCCGAGTCACCCGCCCGCCCGGTGGACCTCCTCCTCGACGGCCTCGCGACGGCACTGACGCAGGGGTACGCGAGCGGCGTGCCGCAGCTGCGGCACGCCCTGGAGGCGTTCCGGGACGGCGCCTACACCGGTCCCGAGCCGGACCGCCACGACGACGCCTGGCTCTGGCTCGCCGGGCGTACGGCGGTGGGGCTCCTCGACGACGAGCTCGTCCACGCGCTGGCCACCCGCAACGTCCAGCGGGCGCGCACCGCCGGGGCACTCGCGACGCTTCCCACTGCCCTCAACCTCCTGTCGATCACCTCGGTCCTCATGGGCCGGCTGGGCCGGGCGACCGAGCTGGCAGCAGAGGCGGCGACGATCACCCAGGCGACCGGCGGCGTCCAGCTCCCGCACGCGCAGGTCATCCTGGGCGCGTGGCGGGGAGACGAGGCCGCGACCACCGCCCTCACCGCCAGCACCGCTCAGGACTCCACCCACCCCGACGGGAGCACGGACGCCGCCCAGGCCCAGTACGCGCTGGCGGTCCTCCACAACGGACTCGGCAACTACCCGGCCGCGCAGGAGGCGGCAACGAGCGCCTGCCGGTCGCCGGAGCTGGCGCTCAGGAGCTCGAGCATCCCGGAGTACGTCGAGGCGTGTGCCCGTGCGGGAACGCCGGAGCTCGCCGCGTCCGCGGTCGACCAGCTCGGTTCCCGGGCCGAGGCCAGCGGCACCCGGTGGGCCCTGGGGACGGCGGCCTGCGCACGGGCGCTGACGAGTACCGGCCCCCGCGCCGAGGACCTCTACCTCGAGGCGATCGAGCACCTCGAGAGCTCCCTGATGGGCGCGTACACCGCCCGCGCCCACCTCGTCTACGGCGAGTGGCTGCGCCGCGAGGGCCGACGCAAGGACGCCCGCGAGCAGCTCCGGACCGCCCACGGGAGCCTCTCGGCGATGGGGGCCGAGGCCTTCGCCGCTCGGGCAGCCCGCGAGCTGCAGGCCACCGGTGAGCACCCACGCAAGCGGTCCGTCCAGCCGGCCGACACGCTCACGCCGCACGAGCTGCACATCGCCCGGCTGGTGGCGACCGGCGCGACGTCGCGGGAAGTCGGTGCCCAGCTCTTCCTCAGCCCGCGCACCATCGAGGCACACCTGCGCAGCATCTTCGCGAAGCTCGGCATCACCTCCCGCCGTCAGCTGCGAGAGGTCTCCCTTCCCTGAGGACGACGGCGGGGGCAGGATGGGGTCGCGCACGATCACCCGGGACGGAGGCCCCTCCGCCGACGTGTCGAGGAGGACGAGTGGTGGTGGCACCGCGACGACGCATCGGCGTCGGCGTCATCGGTCTGGGCTGGATGGGACGCCTGCATGCCCGCAGCTACCGGGGCGTGCCCGAGCGCTATCCCGAGCTGCGCGTCGACCCGCTCCTCCTCGTCGCCGCGGACCCGCACGAGCACACCCGGCAGGCCGCCGTCGACCATCTCGGCTTCGCCGACGCGAGCCCGGACTGGCGCGCGGTGCTCGCGCGCCCGGACGTCGACGTCGTCTCGATCTGCGCCCCCAACCACCTCCACCGCGAGATCGCCCTCGCCGCGGCCGCCGCCGGCAAGCCGTTCTGGATCGAGAAGCCGATGGGCGTCGGGGTCGCGGACAGCGAGGCCATCGCCCGGGCCGCGACGACCCGCGGCCTGGTCACCGCCGTCGGCTTCAACTACCGCCACGCGCCGGCGATCGCCCACGCCCGTGAGCTCGTCCGCTCCGGTGCGCTGGGCCGCGTGACCACCGTGCGGGCCTGCCTGCTCGCCGACTACGCCGCGTCCCCGGACGCCCCGCTCACCTGGCGCTACGAGCGCGCGCTCGCCGGCCCGGGGGTCGTCGGGGACCTGCTCTCGCACGGCGCGGACCTCGTCCAGCAGCTCGTCGGCCGCATCACCGAGGTGACGGCGACGACGAGCACGTTCATCGCCCAGCGCCCGGTGCCGACCCGGCTCGGGGTGGGCCACGGCGGCTACGAGGTCGGGGAGGAGCTCGGTGCGGTGGAGAACGAGGACCACGCCGCCGCGCTGGTGCGGTTCGAGTCCGGCGCCGTCGGGACCCTTGAGGCCAGCCGCGTCGCGCACGGACCGCGGGCCGAGTACGTCGCCGAGGTCTACGGCACGCGCGGCTCGGTGCGGTGGAGCTTCGAGCGGCTCAACGAGCTGCAGGTCGCCGACGAGCGGGGCGGCTACCGCACCGTCATGGCCGGCCCGGAGCACGGCGAGTTCGCGCGCTTCCAACCCGGGGCGGGGACGAGCATGGGCTTCGACGACCTCAAGACGATCGAGGCGTCCCTGTTCCTCCGGTCCGTGCTCACCGGCGAGCAGCGCGCCCCGTCCGTGGCGGACGGGTGGGCCGCTGCGGCGGTGGGGGAGGCAGTCGTCGCCTCGGCCGCCGACGGCGCGTGGCACGCCGTGCCGTCCGTCCCCGGGACGACCTACGACCGCTGACGCGTGAGGAGGAGCCCCATGTGCCACAAAGACCCGCTTGTCGGCGCGACACGCCGGGTGCCCGGCACGTCACCCGGGCGTGTCGAGAGCGGTTGTGGCACATGTCTGGGCCATAGGGCGGCGGCTCGACCACCGCGGCGCGAGTAAGTGACAAGTCGCTGGAAAGCACGACGGTCGGGTTCAGCGGTGGGCCACGCGGGACCGGGACGGTAGCGTCTGGCCATGGCACCGACGAAGAGCCCCGCCGTCGAGATCGACGTGGCCGGACGGCCCGTGCGCATCACGAGCTCGGACCGGATCATCTTCCCGGAGCCGGGGATCACCAAGCGCGAGGTCGTCGACTACTACCTCGCCGTCGGTGACGGGATCCTGCGCGCGCTCCGCGAGCGGCCGGTCACCCTCGAGCGCTGGCCCAAGGGCGTGCGCGAGGGGATGAAGCGGGCCACCCGCAACGACCCGCACGGCGACGCCTTCTACCAGAAGCGTGTGCCGGCGAAGGGGGTGCCGGACTGGATCGAGACGGTCGAGATCGCCTTCCCCAGCGGCCGCACCGCCGACGAGCTGTGCCCCACCGAGCTCGCCGCCGTCGCCTGGGCAGCGAACCTCGGCACGATCACCTTCCACCCGTGGCCGGTGCGGCGCGACGACGTCGACCACCCCGACGAGCTGCGCATCGACCTCGACCCCCAGCCGGGCACCGACTTCGCCGACGCCGTCGAGGTGGCGGCGGTCGCCCGCGAGTACCTCGCCGAGCTCGGCTGGCGGGGCTTCCCCAAGACCTCCGGCAACCGGGGCGTGCACATCTACGTGCGGATCGAGCCGCAGTGGGACTTCACCCAGGTGCGCCACGCGGCCATCGCCTTTGGTCGCGAGCTCGAGCGGCGCATGCCGGGCAAGGTGACGACGAACTGGTGGAAGGAGGAGCGCGGGCAGACGATCTTCGTCGACTACAACCAGAACGCCCGCGACCGCACGATCGCCAGCGCCTACAGCATCCGGCCCCTGGCCCACGCCCCCGTCTCCGCGCCCGTCACCTGGGACGAGCTGCCCGACGTCGACCCGCGTGACCTCACCGTCCGCACCATGCCGGCCCGCTTCGCCGAGCTCGGGGACCTGCACGCCGAGATCGACGACGTCGCCCACGACCTGACCCCGCTCCTCGAGCTCTACGCAGGGCAGGAGGCCCAGGGGCACAGCGACCTGCCCTACCCGCCCGAGTACCCGAAGATGCCCGGCGAGCCGGCGCGCGTGCAGCCGTCACGGGCGAAGAAGTCGGACGGCCTGCCTTGAGGAGGACTCGATGGTCGCTCCGGACAGCGACCCGCCACCGGAGAAGCGAACGACAGTGTCCCGTCACCCCGCACGGTGAGGCACGACCAGTCCCGGCTCTACGTCGAGGCGTGACCCGACTCCGACGTCCAGCGGTGCGAGAACGTGGGCTGTCCACGGCCCGCGGATGGGCAGTGAGGTGGGGGCGCGGGCCGGTAGGTCAGTAGCCGGTGAACTCCTCGGTCCGGAGGTCGTCGGCGTCGACGCCGACGTCGTTGAGGACCGTGCGCATGGCGGTCACCATCGTCGCGGGGCCGCTGAGGTAGTAGATAGGAGCGGCCACGTCGTCGATGTAACGGGAGAGCATGGCCTTGTCCACGTGGCCGGTCTCGCCGTCCCAGCTGTGTTCCGAAGTCTCTGGCCGTGTCATGGTCGGGACGAGCGTGAAGTTCTCCTCGGTCTCTCCGAGCCTGCGCAGCTCGGCGAGGAAGGCAGCCTCCTCGGGGCGCTTGTTCGAGTAGAGGACGATGATCTTGTGACCGGTACGGTCGTGGGCCGCTTGCAGGGCGATGCTGCGGACCGGGGTGATGCCGATCCCTCCGGTGAGGAAGACCGCGGGCCTGCCCACGTTGTGGTGGAGGGTGAAAGAGCCGTACGGGGCGTCGAGTGCGAGCTCTGTGCCGAGGGGCATGGTCTTCAGGACGCGTTTGAAGGCGGTGTCGCGAAGCCTGGTGGCGGCCATCAGGTGCGGTTCGTACGGGGCGCTGGTCAACGAGAAGCCTCGAGTGGCTCCTTCGGCGTCGATCTCGGCGGGATCCAGCAGCGTGTAGTCGGCGAACTGGCCGGCCGTGTACTCGAAACCCGGGGGCTTCTCGAAGGAGAAGACCATAGTGTCGTCGGCGATCTCGTTCCGTTCAAGCAGCCTCGTCCTCGGCAGTGCCATGATCCTGGCCCCTTCCTGACGTGTTGTCCTGGGCGACGGTGACCCAGTGTGGCGATCCACGTGGACCGAGCGTTCTGGAGCTGCTCGCTGAGATCTCGGCCAGCGGTGCCAAGGTGGCGGCATGACGATCAGTACCGCTGGCCCTCATCGGCCTGCCTTGGCACGACCCTGGCCGGGAGTTCTTCCGGGCGGGGAGCTGCAACGCCGGGGCTCGAAGTCTTGTCGGCGGTGACGTTTCCGCCGCTGACCGGGGTCCCAGTTCTTGGCCCGGACCCGGAGCCTGGCCGTGGGTGCTCATAGCTCCTGTTTTCACGGAGTGTTCCTTGCATTAACTCGCGGCTGAGCAGAAGATGCAAGGGCGGGACGTGGAGGCAGAGCGTGGACCTACAGGTTGGTGCGTGCATCGACGCCGGGAGCAGGCACGAGTCGAGCAGCTCGGTGGCTCACAGGACGAGGACCATCACTATGACGCCGCCGTGCATCCGCCTGGACGTGAGGTCCGGCGCCGGGGTGCCCCTGTGGCATTCCGCCTTCTCCTCCCGGTGCGAGGAGCATCGCGACGTTCGGCACGGCAGCAGCAAGGAATGAGCGGCGAAGCGCGCTCGCGCGAGGAGAAGAGGTTGTCATGGTGCACAGGCCAGAGGTGACGGTCCGCCGTGCGTACGAGGAGCCGCGACCAACCGATGGCGCGCGCGTGCTGGTCGACCGCCTCTGGCCGCGCGGAGTCAGCAAGGACAGAGCCGACCTGGATGAATGGTGCAGAGCGATTGCGCCGTCGACGGCGCTACGCAAGTGGTACGCCCACGACCCAGCACGCTTCGAGGAGTTTGAACACCGGTACCGCGCCGAGCTCGACGAGCCCGAACGTGCAGCAGCACTTGAGCACCTCCGCGACCTGGCCGAGCGCGGGCCCCTGACGCTGATCACCGCCACGAAGCACCCTGACGTCAGCGAGGCCCAGGTGCTCGCCACACTGCTGCGCGGTAACCCCAGGCACGGACACTAGCCCGGTGCTTCCACGGCGCAGCGGCGATGGTGCCGCGATGGTTCTCGGTCAGTAGCGCCCCGGCCACCGGCCTGAGAGCCGAGACTTCCGACCCCGTCGGCCCCCGACCCCGCGGCCTGGGAGATCCTCGCAGACGTGTTTCGGGGCGCGCCGGACCGTCCTTTGCGATCGATGTCCTGTGGCCTGGGCCGCTGGTTCGGACGGTGGCCCATCGGTGGCGGACATGAGAGGACGCGTCGTCACGGTCGGTGGGCGCCCCGCCAGCCACGAGCTACGGCCGTTCGTCGGCCAGAGGAAGTCGCCACCGACGAGCAGGCCGCGGGCTGGGCGCGCGTCACCAGTGACGGCCACACTCTCCTCACCGTCGGGGACGCAACGGAGTGGCCACAGACGCCGACGGCACCGGGCTGCAGGGTCCCATCGACCGCGTCGAGCTCTCGTCGCTGCGCCCGGCCCCCGATTTAGGAATACCCGTGGGGGGTATACAGTTGTGCCATCGGTAGATACCCAGCGGGGGTATCCGGTGAAGGAGGGCATGCGATGGCTGCGATCGAGTACCAGGTGACGGGCATGACGTGCGGGCACTGCGAGATGTCGGTGCGCGAGGAGGTCGGCGAACTTGTCGGCGTCGAGGACGTCCAGGTCAGCGCGCAGACCGGCAAGCTCGTCGTGACCGGTGAGGGCGTCGACGACGCGCAGGTCCTCGCTGCGGTCGAGGAGGCCGGGTACACGGCCGAGCGGGCCTGATGAGAGCCGCGGCACGGCTCGCGCTCTACGGCGCTGGTCTGGTGGTGGCGTTCGGCGGGGCCTACGGGCTCGCCGGCGTCGTCGTCCCCGACGGCGCCGTGGAGTCGTGGGCGCAGCAGAGCCAGGTGAACGGCCACAGCGAAGGAGCGGACGACATGAACAGCAGCAGCCACGGGCAGCAGGAGGCCGGCGGCATGGCCGGCCACGACCACCCCACCGACGGCGGCACTCCGCCTGCGGGCATCCAGACCGCCACGGACCCCACGTACCCGGTCGGCACGGAGGTCATTCTCGCCGCCGATCACATGCCGGGCATGGATGGAGCGGAGGCGACGATCTCCGGGGCGTTCACCACGACCACCTACTCGGTCAGCTACACACCCATCGACGACGGCGAGCCCGTGGTCGACCACAAGTGGGTCGTCCACGAGGAGCTCGAGAGCCCGGGCGCTGCGCCGTTGGTCGACGGCACCCAGGTTGTGCTGGAGGCCGAGCACATGGCGGGGATGCAAGGTGCGACGGCGACGATCGACCACTCCACCCAGGAGACGGTCTACATGGTCGACATCGAGAGCGACGAGATGACGATGACCAACCACAAGTGGGTCGTCGAGAGCGAGATCCACCCCGCCCACTGACGAGGCGGCACGGAGGACGAGAAGAGGAAAAGTGAGCACCCAGACACAGCCGGTCGCGGACGCCAGCATCGAGCTGGAGATCGGCGGGATGACCTGCGCGTCGTGCGCGAACCGGATCGAGAAGAAGCTGAACAAGCTCGACGGCGTCTCGGCGACGGTCAACTACGCCACCGAGAAGGCCAGGGTCACCGCGCCCGGAGGCTATGACCCGCAGCTGTTGATCAGCGAGGTCGAGAAGACCGGCTACACCGCCGTCCTGCCGAAGCCGAAGCAGACCGAGGCGACCGCATCCACAGCTGAGGACGATGGTGCGGCCGGTCCCGAGCTGACGTCGCTCAGGCACCGATTGATCGGGTCGGTCGTGCTCACCGTGCCAGTGGTCGCGATGGCGATGATCCCCGCGCTGCAGTTCACGTACTGGCAGTGGGCCTCGCTCGCGCTGGCCGCGCCGGTGATCGTGTGGGCCGCCTGGCCGTTCCACAAGGCGGCCTGGACCAACCTCAAGCACGGCACGGCGACGATGGACACCCTCATCTCCATGGGCACGACCGCGGCGTTCCTCTGGTCGCTGTACGCCCTGTTCCTCGGCACCGCCGGAGAGCCGGGCATGACGCACGCGTTCGAGCTCACCATCGCGCCGTCCGACGGAGCTGCGAACATCTACCTCGAGGTCGGGGCCGGGGTGACGATGTTCATCCTCGCCGGCCGCTACTTCGAGAAGCGCTCCAAGCGCCAGGCCGGTGCCGCGCTGCGCGCCATGCTCGAGCTCGGCGCCAAGGAGGTCTCTGTCCTGCGCGACGGGGCCGAGGTGAAGATCCCGTCCTCCGAGCTGGCCGTCGGCGACGAGTTCGTCGTCCGCCCCGGGGAGAAGATCGCCACCGACGGCGACGTGGTCGCCGGCACCTCCGCCGTGGACGCCTCCATGCTCACCGGTGAGTCCGTGCCCGTCGAGGTCGCGGAGGGCGACTCCGTGAGCGGGGCGACCGTGAACGCCGGCGGCCGCCTGGTGGTGCGCGCAACCCGCGTCGGATCCGACACGCAGCTGGCGCAGATGGCCAGGCTCGTCGAGGACGCCCAGTCCGGCAAGGCCGAGGTTCAGCGCCTGGCCGATCGCATCTCCGGGGTGTTCGTCCCAATCGTCATCGTCATCGCCGTCGCGGCCCTCGGCGCTTGGCTCGGGGCCGGGTTCCCGACCTCGGCCGCATTCACCGCCGCGGTCGCTGTTCTCGTCATCGCCTGCCCCTGCGCCCTCGGCCTGGCAACCCCGACCGCGCTGCTGGTCGGCACCGGCCGCGGCGCGCAGATGGGTGTGCTCATCAAGGGCCCCGAGGTGCTGGAGTCCACGCGCAAGGTCGACACCGTCGTGCTCGACAAGACCGGCACCGTCACCACCGGAAAGATGACCTTCGTCGACGCCATCACCGAGCCCGGCGTCGACCGCGCCGAGCTGCTGCGCCTGGCCGGGGCCCTGGAGAACGCCTCCGAGCACCCGATCGCCCAGGCGATCGCCAAGGCCGCGGCCGAGGAGATCGGCGCACTGCCGGCGCCCGAGGACTTCGCCAACATCGAGGGCAAGGGCGTGCAGGGCATCGTCAACGGCACGTCCGTCGTCGTCGGCCGGGAGTCGCTGCTGGCCGACTGGTCCCAAAGGCTCTCCCTCCCCGTCGCCGAGGCGAAGGCTCAGGCAGAGCGCGAGGGCAAGACCGTCGTCGCTGTCGGTTGGGACGGGCACGCGCGCGGCGTGATCGTCGTCGCCGACGCCGTCAAGCCCACCAGCGCACAGGCCATCGCCGAGCTCAAGCAGCTCGGCCTGACCCCGGTGCTCCTGACCGGCGACAACACCGCAGTGGCAGAGCAGATCGCGGTCGAGGTCGGCATCGATGAAGTCATCGCCGAGGTGCTTCCGAAGGACAAGGTCGACGTCGTCGCGCGTCTCCAGGGCGAGGGCAGGGTCGTGGCGATGGTCGGGGACGGCGTCAACGACGCCCCCGCCCTGGCCCAGGCCGACCTCGGTCTGGCGATGGGCACCGGCACCGACGTCGCGATCGAGGCCTCCGACATCACCCTCGTGCGCGGCGACCTGCGCGCGGCGGTCGATGCCATCCGCCTCTCCCGCAAGACCCTGGGCACGATCAAGACGAACCTGTTCTGGGCCTTCGCCTACAACGTCGCGGCCATCCCGGTCGCGGCGCTGGGCATGCTCAACCCGATGCTCGCCGGTGCGGCGATGGCGTTCTCCAGCGTCTTCGTCGTCGGCAACAGCCTGCGCCTGCGCGGATTCCGCAGCGTCACGACGTAACCCCGAGCCACGCACCTCCACCCTCACTCGACGAACGAAAGGCACCATGACCATGACGACCGATGCATCCGCCGCCGCGGACTGCTGCAGCACCATCGGCCCGGAGGCTCCCGAGAACGGCCACCGGGATCTCCTCACCGACGCCGGCTGCTGTGGCGGTGGGGTCGCGCAGGTCGCTGAACCGGAGTCCGACGGCGAGCACGAGCACGGATACATCAGCGACAAGAACCGCTACCTGACGCGCATGAAGCGCATCGAGGGCCAGGCCCGCGGCATCGCGAGGATGATCGAC
Organism: Georgenia satyanarayanai; assembly: GCF_023715365.1. GTDB lineage: Bacteria > Actinomycetota > Actinomycetes > Actinomycetales > Actinomycetaceae > Oceanitalea > Oceanitalea satyanarayanai_B. The sequence goes on along the minus strand of NZ_JAMBNZ010000008.1, from coordinate 18,395 downwards.
GAGGAGAAGTACTGCATCGACATCCTCACCCAGGTCAGCGCGCTCACCCGGGCCCTGCAGACCGTGGCCACCGGTCTGCTCGACGACCACCTCAAGCACTGCGTCCTCGACGCCGCCCGGCTCGGCGACGACGCCGCTGCCCGGGAGAAGCTCCAGGAAGCCAGCGACGCCATCAAGCGGCTCGTGCGCTCCTGATCAGCCCACCCCCGGCAACACACGCGGGCCCGCTGGCAACCGAAACAGCCCGCTGCCCTTCGACCGCTGACGCACGAGCGGGGCTCCGTCTCCCGAACGTCCGCTGACAAGCGGGGTTACCCGCCGTCGTACCCGACGCCGCGGCCGCGCGACGCCACCACCGCGTCCTCGGCGGCCCGACGCCACACGCAGGAAGGAGGAGACGTCACGTGGTCCAGACGCTGACGAAGGCCGAGCCCCGCGGGGGCTCATGTGCCTTCTCGTGAGCGCGACGGCCCAGCTGGTGATCGTGCTCGATGACTCGATCGTGAACATCGCCCCGCCCAGCATCCAGGACGAGCTGCGCGTGGACCCCCTCCACCTGCCCTGGATCGTCAACGGCTACATCCTCGCCCCCGGCGCGCTGCTGTTGCCCGGCGGTCGGGCCGATGGGTGGCGGCACTGGCGACACGACGCACGAACAGTCAGCGCGACTGCATCGATGTAACAACCCAACGGCGATCGCCTTGCGGTCAGCGCAGGACGTCGGCCAGGTCGAACTTCACCGGCTCCTCGAGCTGCTCGTAGCCGCAGGACCCCGGCTCGCGGTCGGGGCGCCACCGGCGGAACTGGGCGCTGTGCCGGAAGCGGGTGCCCTCCATGTGGTCGTAAGCCACCTCGAGGACCCGCTCGGGGCGCAGCGGGACAAAGGACAGGTCCTTGCCGGCCGACCAGCGGCTCTGCGCGCCCGGCAGCCGGTTCTTCTCGTGGGCGGCGGCGTTCTCCCAGTCGCCCCACGGGTGGTCCTCGCCCTCGGCCAGGCGCAGCGGCGCGAGCTCCTTGACGAGCTCGGCACGGCGCTTCATCGTGAAGGAGGACGCCACGCCCACGTGCTGGAGCTTCCCGCCGTCGTCGTACAGGCCCAGGAGGAGGGAGCCGACGACGTCGCCGCTCTTGTGCCAGCGGAAACCGGCGAGCACGCAGTCGGCGGTGCGCTCGTGCTTCGTCTTGAGCATGAGCCGCTTGTTGGGCTGGTAGGTGAGGTCGAGCGGCTTGGAGACGACGCCGTCGAGCCCGGCGCCCTCGAAGAGGTCGAGCCACTCGCGGGCCAGCGCCGTGTTGGTGGTGGCGCGGGTGAGGTGAACCGGAGCCTGCGCGCCGGCGAGCGCCTCTTCCAGGCGCTCCCGCCGCTGGGCCATCGCCAGCCCGGTGAGATCCTCGTCGCCCAACGCGAGAAGGTCGAAGGCGACAAAGGACGCCGGCGTCTGCTCGGCCAGCAGCCGCACGCGCGAGTCGGCGGGATGGATGCGCTGGAGCAGCGCCTCGAAGTCGAGCCGCTCGCCGGTGACGATGACGATCTCCCCGTCGACGACGCAGCGCTCGGGCAGCTGGGCGCGCAGGCTCTCGATCAGCTCGGGGAAGTACCGCGTCATCGGCTTCTCGTTGCGGCTGCCGATCTCGACGTCGTCGCCGTCCTTGAAGATGATGGCGCGGAAGCCGTCCCACTTCGGCTCGTAGAGGTACTCGCCCTCGGGCACGTCCTTGACGGACTTCGCGAGCATGGGAGCGACCGGGGGCAGCAGCGGAAGGTCCATCTCCCAGACGCTACTGGGCGGGCGACGGCGGCGCCCCCGGTCCGCGCGGGCTTCCCGGAATCAGCCGCGAGGTCCGGACGACGGGCGGGGAGAGGCTCCTACGGGCGGCGCCAGTCGTGGCTGTCCAGGTGCGACCCGGCCTGCGGGCCCATCTGGAGCATGCCGCCGTCCACGGCCCAGGAGGCGCCGTTGACGTAGCCCGCCTCCGGGCCGCACAGGAAGGCGACGACGGCGGCGATCTCGCGGGCGTCACCGGGTCGGGCGACCGGGATGCCCGGGCGCTCCTTGCCCTCCATGACGGTCTCGTCCTCCTGGCCGGTCATCGGGGTGGCGATCTCGCCGGGGGCGACGGCGTTGACGGTGATCCCGTGCTCGGCGAGCTCGAGGGCCGCGACCTTCACGAGCAACCCCAGCCCGCCCTTGGCCGCGCAGTAGGGAGCCGCTCCCACCCGCGGGGCGTGCTCGTGGACGCTGGTGATCGCCACGATTCGCCCGCCCGTGCCGCCGGCCACCATGTGCCGGGCCGCCGCCTGGAGGCAGCAGAACGCGCCGTCCAGGTCCACTGACACCACCTCGCGCCAGGTGGCGAAGTCCATGTCGAGGAGCAGCTCGGAGCTGCCGGTGCCCGAGGACATGACGAGCGCGTCGACGCCGCCCATCGCCCCGGCGAGGTCATCGACCACTGCGGCACCGCTCTGCGGGTCGGTGAGGTCGAGCCGCCGCACGTGCGCCGTCGCGCCCAGCGAGCGGACCTCCTCGGCGGTGCGCTCGGCGCCGTCCTCGTCGGTGTGCCAGGTGAGGGCGACGTGCCGGCCGGGTACCGCCAGGGCGACGGCGCTCGCCTTGCCGATGCCCGAGTCGGCGCCGGTGACGATGACGCGCCAGGGCTGGACGCCGTCCTCGCGGGGGTCGGGCTGCGCGGTCTGGGGGCTCTCGCTCATCGTCGGTGCCCTCCGGTCAGCGGGAGACGAGCTTGAAGAAGGTACTGTCCTCGCCGCTCGCCTTGTGCTCCTGGTAGAGGAAGGCCAGCTTCTGGTCCTCGAACTTCGCGAACCAGTCCTCCCAGCTGATGTGCTCGAGGTCGTCGGTGCCGGCGCCGCCGGGGAAGTCGATCCGCAGGATGCCGGCGGTGTCGCCGCCCTCGGTGCCACGCACGCTCGCGGGCTTCCCGTCGTGCTCCTCGACCCAGCGGCGGATCTCGTCGTGGTCGGTCGTCGTGCTCGTCTCGGATGCCATCGTTCTCCTCCTTACGCCGGCCACGGGCGTGGCCGCCCCTCGACGGTAGGCACGCGCCCGGACGTGCGCATCCGGTGCCGGTGACCAGGGTCACAGAGGGCCTGAGCCGGCCGTCCCCGGGCAGGCACCGGGCCTCCGCTAGCCTCGCCGGTGCCCGATGACCCCCGATTGGAAAGGCTCCATCGTGTCCACCCCTCCTCCCAGCCCCTACCAGCCGCAGCAGGGCCAGCCCGGCCAGGTCCCGCCGCCCCCGCCCGCCTACGGGCAGCAGCCCGGCCAGCCCGGTCAGCAGCAGTGGGGCTACGGCGCCCCCGCCGCCCCGCAGGGCCCGAGCGGCGAGACGCCGAAGAACTTCTTCGCGGCGCTCTTCGACTGGAAGTTCCACACCCTCATCACCCCCAAGCTGGTCAGCTGGGTGTACCTCGCCGTGATGATCCTCTCGGCGCTGTACTGGCTGTTCGTGGTCTTCGCCGGCTTTGCGGCGGACCCGGTCCTCGGCGTGCTCGCGCTGCTCATCGGCCCGATCGTGCTGGTTGTCAGCCTCGCGTTCTTCCGGATGACGCTGGAGTTCTACTTCGCGCTCGTGCGGATGTCCGACGACATCCACCGCGCCCAGGGCCTCCCGCGCTCCTGAGCCACGCTGCGTCCCGTGCCGATCGGCACGGGACGCAGTCGTCTCTCAGGAGAGCAGCCGGGCGAGCTCGGCAGCCTCGTGGACGACGGCGTGGGCGCCGTCCTCCTCACCGGGCCGGGCGTAGCCCCACGCGACGAGAACGGTCGGCAGGCCGTGCACGCCCGCGCCGTCGACGTCGTGGTGGCGGTCCCCGACCATGACGGCGCGCGTGAGGTCGACGTCCCGCTCGCGGAGCCCGGCGAGCGCGTCCTCGACGATGTCGGCCTTGACCGCGCGGGTCTCGTCCTCCGAGGCGCCGCGGGTGACGGTGAAGTACGGGGACAGGCCGGCGTCGTCGAGGATGACGACGGCGAGCGACTGCCGCTTGGACGTCGCCAGGGCGAGCGGCACACCGCGTGCATGGAGGTCACGGACCAGCTCGGCCATGCCCGGGAAGACCGGGGCCTGGAGCATCCGGTCGTTGTAGCGGTCACGGTAGTCGCCGACGACGGCGGCCAGCTGGTCGTCCGGCACGCCGACGAAGGCGCGGAAGCCATCGCGGATGGGCGGCCCGACGAAGCGCAGCAGCTCCTCCTGCGTCTGCTCCGGGTAGCCGAAGTGTGCGAGCGTCTCGGCGATCGAGGCGGTGATGACCGGGCCGGAGTCGCTGATCGTGCCGTCGAGGTCGAGGAGGACGGCCGTGGGGTTCATCGGCTCGAGGGCGGTGGGGGCGGAGGCGTGCGTCAATCGTTGTCCTTGCTCGGGGAACGGGGTCTTCCCCCAGGGTCGCACGGACCGGTGCGTCACCGATGTCCGCGTCGCCGGGTAGTGTGACCCGGACAACTCGATACGCCGCCCACCCGCGGCGGGAGAGCCCCGCCCTGTGCGGGCGCCGAAGGAGCAAGCCCTCCCGCTAATCTCTCAGGCCCCGGTACCGCCGCGATCAGGCAGCTCTGGAAAGCAGCGCGTCAGCGCTCACCGACGGTGCAGGCGAGCCCGGCTCGCGAAAACTCTCAGGTCCCATGACAGAGCGGGGAGGACCCAGTTCCCCGCCACCCCGGAGCCGTGTCCATGTCCTCACCGTCCTTTGCCGACCGCCACATCGGCCCGCGCGCCGCCGACACCGCGGCCATGCTCGACTCGCTCGGGCACACCGACTGGCAGCCCCTCCTCGACTCGGTGCCGCCCGCCATCCGCCAGCAGCGCCCCCTGGACCTGCCTGCGCCACGCACCGAGGCGCAGGTCCTCGAGCGGCTGCGCGAGCTCGCCGGGCGCAACGTCCAGCGCGTCCAGATGATCGGCCAGGGCTACTACGGCACCCACACCCCGAGCGTCATCCAGCGGGGCGTCCTCGAGTCGCCGGCCTGGTACACCGCCTATACCCCCTACCAGCCGGAGATCTCCCAGGGCCGCCTCGAGGGGCTGCTCAACTTCCAGACGGCGGTCGCCGACCTCACCGGCCTGCCGGTCGCGAACGCCTCGCTGCTCGACGAGGCCACCGCCGTCGCCGAGGCCGTGCTGCTCATGCAGCGCGCCAACAAGGCCTCGAAGGCCGCCACGTTCGTCCTCGACGACGAGCTGCACCCCCAGACCCTCGCCGTCGTCCGGGCGCGCGCGGCGGCGGTGGGCCTCACCACGGTCGTCGCCGACCTCGACGGCGGCCTGCCGGACCTTCCCGACGGCGTCACGGGCCTGGTCCTCCAGCAGCCGGGGACCTCCGGCCGGCTGCGGGACCACGCCAGTCTCATCGCCGAGGCAAAGGAGCGCGGCGCGATGGTCACCGTCGCCGCAGACCTCCTTGCCCTCACGCTCATCACCCCGCCGGGGGAGCAGGGCGCCGACGTCGCCGTCGGCTCGGCCCAGCGCTTCGGCGTCCCGCTGTTCTACGGCGGGCCGCACGCCGCCTTCATGGCAGTGCGCGAGGGCCTGGAGCGCCAGCTGCCCGGCCGGCTCGTCGGCGTCTCCAAGGACAGCGAGGGCCGCCCCGCCCTGCGCCTGGCCCTCCAGCCGCGCGAGCAGCACATCCGCCGGGAGAAGGCGACGAGCAACATCTGCACCGCGCAGGCGCTGCTCGCCGTCGTCGCCGGCATGTACGCCGTCTACCACGGGCCGAACGGGCTGCGGGAGATCGCCCACCACGCCCACGGCGCCGCCCGCGCCCTGGCCCTGCGTCTCACCGCCGGTGGCATCGAGGTCGTCCACAACGCGTTCTTCGACACCGTCACCGTCCGCGTGCCCGGGCGGGCCGCCGTCGTCGTCGCGGAGGCGGAACGGGGCGGGGTCAACCTGCGGCTAGTCGACGAGGACACGGTCGGCGTCTCCTGCGACGAGACGACGACGCCGGAGCACCTCGCCACCGTCCTCGCCGCCTTCGGGGCCGAGTCGGCAGGGGACGACGACGGCGGTTTCGAGATCCCCGCGCCGCTGCGCCGCACGAGCGAGTTCCTCACCCACCCCACCTTCCACGCGCACCGCTCCGAGACGCAGATGATGCGCTACCTGCGCCGCCTCGCCGACCGGGACCTCGCGCTGGACCGCACGATGATCCCGCTCGGCTCGTGCACGATGAAGCTCAACGCCGCCACGGAGATGCGGGCGATGCTCTGGCCGGGCTTCGCCTCCATCCACCCGCTCGCCCCGGACCACCAGACCGAGGGCTGGCGCGAGCTCGTCACCGAGCTCGAGAGCTGGCTCGCGGAGATCACCGGCTACGACCGCGTCTCCGTCCAACCCAACGCCGGCTCCCAGGGCGAGCTCGCCGGCCTCCTCGCGATCCGCGGCTACCACCGCTCGCGCGGCGACGGGGAGCGCACCGTCTGCCTCATCCCGTCCTCCGCGCACGGGACCAACGCGGCCTCTGCCGTCCTCGCCGGGATGAAGGTCGTCACCGTGAGGACCGCCGACGACGGCTCGATCGACACCGCCGACCTCCACGCCCGCATCGCGCAGCACGGGGAGCAGCTCGCCGCGATCATGCTCACCTACCCCTCCACCCACGGCGTCTTCGACACCGAGGTGCGCGAGGTGTGCGAGGCGGTCCACGCCGCCGGCGGGCAGGTCTACGTCGACGGCGCGAACCTCAACGCGCTCATCGGACTGGCCCAGCCGGGGGAGTTCGGCGGGGACGTCTCCCACCTCAACCTCCACAAGACCTTCTGCATCCCGCACGGCGGCGGGGGTCCCGGCGTCGGCCCGGTCGCGGTGCGTGAGCACCTGGCCCCGTTCCTCCCCGGGGACGCCGCCGGCGACGACGACGGCGCGGTGCCGGTCTCGGCGACCCGGTACGGGTCCGCGGGGGTGCTGCCCATCTCCTGGACCTACATCGCGCTCATGGGCGCCGAGGGCCTCGCGGCCGCGACCCGCAGCGCGCTGCTCGCGGCGAACTACGTCGCCAGGGCGCTGGACCCGTACTTCCCGGTGCTCTACACCGGCGCCGACGGCCTCGTCGCCCACGAGTGCATCCTCGACCTGCGCGAGCTCACCAAGCGCTCCGGCGTCACCGCCGAGGACGTGGCCAAGCGGCTCGTCGACTTCGGCTTCCACGCCCCCACGCTCTCCTTCCCGGTGGCCGGCACCCTCATGGTCGAACCGACCGAGAGCGAGGACCTCGCCGAGCTCGACCGCTTCGTCGAGGCGATGGTGACGATCCACGGGGAGATCCAGCAGATCCTCGACGGCGAGGTCGACGTCGCCGACAGCCCGGTGCGCCGCGCCCCGCACCCGGCCGCTGACGTCGCCACCGACGCCTGGGACCGGGCCTACCCGCGCGAGCAGGCCGTCTTCCCGGTCCCCGGGCTGCGGCAGGACAAGTACTTCCCCCCGGTGAGCCGCACCGACAACGCCTACGGGGACCGCAACCTCGTGTGCGCGTGCCCGCCGCCCGAGGCCTTCGAGGAGGACTGATGAGCGAGAAGGAGACCGCCCTGCGCGCCGAGCACGAGGCGCTGGGGGCGACGATGACCGGCTTCGCCGGCTGGGTGATGCCCCTGAGCTACGGCTCCCAGCTGGCCGAGCACCGCGCCGTGCGCGAGGCAGCGGGCCTCTTCGACCTCAGCCACATGGGCACCGTGTGGATCGACGGGCCCGGCGCGGGAGCGTTCCTCGACCACGCCGTCGTCGGCTCGATCTCCACCCTCGAGGTGGGACGGGCGAAGTACACGCTGCTGTGCACACCCGAGGGCGGCATCGTCGACGACCTCATCGTCTACCGCGTGGGCGAGGACCGCTTCCTCACCGTGCCGAACGCGGCCAACACGGCCGCCGTCCTCGCCGAGCTTGGCCAGCGCGCGGCCGGCTTCGACGCCCGGGTCACCGACGCGACCGAGGAGACGGCGCTCCTCGCCGTCCAGGGGCCGCGCGCCGTCGGGATCGTCGAGGCGCTCGCGGACGGGCCGGTCGGGGACCTGCGCTACTACTGGGCCCGCGAGGCCACCGTGGCCGGGCAGCGCGTGCTGCTCGCCCGCACCGGCTACACGGGGGAGGACGGCTTCGAGGTCCTCGTGCCGGGGGAGCACGCCGTCGCCCTGTGGCGCGCGCTGCTGGACGCCGGCGCGGACGCCGGCCTCGTCCCCGCCGGGCTCGCCGCGCGCGACTCGCTGCGCCTGGAGGCCGCGTTGCCGCTGTACGGCAACGAGCTGGGGCTGGACGTCGACCCCTTCACGGTCGGCCTCGGCGGCATCGTCGGCCTGCGCCGCAAGACGGCGGACTTCGTCGGCCGCACGGCGCTGGAGCGCGTCCGCGCGGCCCACGAGGCGGGCGAGCCCGGACGGCGGGTACTTGTCGGCCTCTCCGGCGAGGGTCGCCGCGCCGCGCGGCAGGGCTCACCCGTCCTCCTCGGGGAGGTGGAGGTCGGCGTCGTCACCTCCGGCCTGCCCAGCCCCACCCTGGGCCACCCGATCGCCCTCGCCGTCGTCGACCGCGCCGCCACGGAGGTCGGCACCGCGCTCGACGTCGACGTGCGCGGCCGGCGCGAAGCCTTCACCGTCGTCGAGCGTCCGTTCTACCGTCGTCCCTGACCGAACCGCCGAGGAGAAACCATGGCCACCATCCGTCCCGACCTCAAGTACACCGCCGAGCACGAGTGGGTGGACGACTCCATCACGCCCGTGCGCGTGGGCATCACCACCGTGGCGACCGACGCCCTCGGCGACATCGTCTACCTCGACCTGCCGGAGGTCGGCGCCGAGGTGACGGCGGGGGAGACCTGCGGGGAGGTGGAGTCGACGAAGTCCGTCTCCGACCTCTACGCCCCCCTCACCGGCACCGTCACCGCGGTGAACCAGGAAGCGCTCGACGACCCCTCGCTCGTCAACCGCGAGCCCTTCGCGGACGGCTGGCTCTTCGCCGTCGAGGTGGCGGAGGAGTCCGAGCTCCTCTCGCCTGAGGAGTACGCCGAGACCACCGGCGCCGAGATCGGCGACTGAGCCGTGGACGTCGGCGCGGCACTCGACTTCGTGCGGGCCAACCCCCGCGGCGTCCTGGCTACCCGCAGGCGCAGCGGTGACGCGCAGCAGTCACCGGTCCTGGCTGCGGTCGACGACCACGGGCGCGTCCTCATCAGCACCCGGGAGACGGCGGTCAAGGTCGGCAACCTGCTGCGCACGCCGCGTGCGTCGCTGTGCCAGCTGAGCGAGAAGTTCTTCGGGCCGTGGGTCCAGCTGACCGGCACCGTGGAGATCATCTCCCTGCCCGAGGCGATGGACCTCCTCGTCGACTACTACCGCCGCCTCTCGGGGGAGCACGAGGACTGGGACGAGTACTGCGCGGCGATGGAGCGGGAGCGCCGCTGCGTCGTCGTCCTCACCCCCGAGGAGGCCGGGCCGACGGTCAGCGGCTGAGCGGGGGGCGGTCCCACACCAGCGAGTAGCGGTAGTACAGGCGCCGTCGCGCTCGCGCGCCCGGGACGATCTCCTCGGCGGCGGCACGGATCTCGGCGAGCGAGGTGACCGGGTCGGTCAGGGCGACGCCGACGTCGCCCTGCGCCCGGTGCACAACATCGAGCACCCGCACCGGCAGCACCTGAGCGAGGGAGACCAGCACGTCGGTCGCCGAGGCGGTGGCCGCGAGCCCGACGACGACGAGGCGTCCGCCCGGCGTGACGAGCTCGCCGAGACGGCGCAGCGCCGGCCGCAGCGGCAGGTGGTGGAGCGTTGCCACGCAGGTGACGGTGTCGAAGAGCCCGATCGCCGGCAGCTCGGTGTCGAGCAGTCCCGCCTGCACCACCCGCGCTCGAGGGACGTCCCTGGCACGTGCGCGGGCCACGGCCGCCGGGTGGGGTTCGAGACCGACGACTTCGTCGGCCACCCCGGCCAGGCGCTCGAGGAGGAGTCCCTCCCCGCAGCCGACGTCGAGCACGCGACCGCCCCGCCGGCGCGCGTCCGCGACGATCTCGCCGTGGAAGGCCGTGTTGTGGTTCCAGTACGTCGCCGTCACTGCGCTCCCAGCTCCACGAGGAGGACCCCCGCGGCGATGAGGACGATGCCACCGACCATCATCCGCGTGAGCGGCTCGTCGAAGAGCACCCTACTCCCGACTCCGGTGAGCGCGACCCCGACGGCGGTCCAGATCCCGTACGCGACACCGATCCCAATGCCGGCCTGCAGGGTGAGGGACAGCAGCGTGAAGGCGACGAGGTAGCCGACGCCGACGACGGCGAGCCACGCCTTGCGCCCGTCGACGCTGGCGCGCAGGGAGAGCGTGGCGGTGACCTCGGCGAGGATCGAGCCGGTGAGGAACAGCCAGCCCATCAGGCGTCCACCGCCTCGGTCGCCCGGTGGGAGCCCACCTCGACGAGCAGGACGCCGCCGATGATGAGCACGATCCCCGCCGCCATGAGGAGCGTGAGGGGCTCACCGAAGATCACCGCGGACAGCGCCGCGGTCAGCGCCACCCCGGTGGCACCCCAGATGCCGTAGGCGACGCCCAGCGGCATCCCGCGGCGCAGCACCGCCGCGAGGAAGAGGAAGGCGGAGACGTAGCCGACGACGACGAGCGCGTACCAGCGTGGGTCGTCGACGGCGGCACGCAGGGACAGGGAGCCGGTCACCTCGCACACGATGGCGCCGGCCAGGAGGAGCCAGGTCACCGGGCGATCCTCCCAGAGCCGCTGGGAGGGCGCGGGCCGGGGCTTCCGTGCCACGCTACGGCCGTGACCGAGACCCCCGACGCCGAGCTGGCGACCGTCGCGCGGGAGCTCTACGCCCACCCGCCGGCCGAGTTCATCGCGACCCGCAACGCGCGCGCCGGCGCGACGCGCCGGGCCGGCGACCGGGAGCTGGCCACGGCCGTCAAGGCGCTGCCCAAGGCCTCGGTCGCGGCGTGGGCGGTAGGCGCGGTGGCCCGGGTGCACCCGGAGGACCTCGATGCCCTCGGCCAGCTGGGCGCCGAGCTGCGGGTGGCCCAGGTCGCCGCGGACCCGGCCGAGCTGCGGGCGCTGAGCAGGCGCCGGCGGGAGCTGACCGGTGCAGTGACCCGCACGGCGGCGCGGCTGGCGGAGGAGCGGGGCGTCGGGCTGTCCGGGGCGGCGCAGGAGCAGGTGGAGGCGACGTGGTCCGCCGTCGTCATCGACCGTGCCGCCGAGCGGGCGGTGCGCAGCCTGCTGCTCGTCCGGGCCCTCGAGCCGAGCGGTGGCCTCGAGGAGGCGCTCGGTGTGCCCGGCGCCGTCGAGGCCGCCGAGCCGGAGGAGGAGCCCGCGGCTCCGCCCCGCCCGGCACGGCACACCCGTCCCGTAGCCCCCGCGAAGAAGCAACCGGCGGCGGAGGACGATGACGACAAGCCGCGTCGGGCGATCAGCCGCCGGCCCCGCAGCACGGAGCGCGAGGAGGAGCCGGAGGAGCAGACGCCGCCGCGTCGGGCGATCAGCCGCCGGCCCCGCAGTGCTGAGCCTGACGAGGAGCCGGAGCAGCAGACCCGGCCGCACCGGGCGATCGGCCGTACCCGCCGCAGCGCCCCCGAGCCCACGCCCGAGCCGGCGGACACCGCCCGCGAGACCAGGCGCGCGGAGCGCGAGCTCCGTGCCCGGGAGCGCGTGGCCGAGCACGCCCGCACCGAGCTCGAGGACGCCACCGAGGAGCTCTCGCGCATCGAGGCGCAGGTGCTCCATGCCGCCGCCCGGACCGAGGAGTTGCGCCGTGAGCTCGAGCGGCTGGAGGAGCAGCTCGCGGAGCTGGACGAGGAGCGGGCGCAGGCCGCCGAGGAGCGGGAGGACGCCGAGGCCCGTGAGGAGGCCGCCCGCCACGCCGTCGAGGAGGCGCGTCAGCGGCTGGCCGAGCTGACGCACTGAGCTCCGCCGCGCGCGTTAAGTCCTGGCTATCGGCGCCGTGGCAGGGCAGGCTGGCCAGGACCGCTTCGCCCACGAGACACCTGGAGGGACGATGGCTGACACCACGCCCGAACCGAAGCCCGAGACGGCCAAGGAGAAGATGCGTCAGGCGCTCGAGCGCAAGAACGAGCGCGCGCACCAGAACCACCAGGCGCAGCAGAACCCCGGCACGGTTCACGGGAGCCAGGTCAACGGCGGAGGCAAGCGCACCTTCCGTCGCAAGTCCGGCTAGACCGCCCTGCTCAGGTCGGGTTTGCGCCGCGCCTCTCGACGGCGCGGCGCAGCTCGGCGAAGGCCGCCGCCAGTCGCGCCGGCGTGAAGTGGGCGTTGAGGCCGCTCGGGTTGGGCAGCACCCACACCCGGGTCGACCCCAGGCGCACGTCCTGCTGCCCGTAGGTCGCGCGCGGCCGGTCGAAGGCCGTGCGGTAGGCGGTGACGCCGAGCACGGCCAGCCACTCGGGGCGGTGCTCCGCGACCTCGGCCCGCAGCCGCTCCCCGCCCGCGCGCAGCTCGGCGGAGGAGAGCTCCGCGGCGGTTGCCGACGCGCGCTCGACGACGTTTGTCACCCCCAGCCCGAGCGAGAGCAGCTCCTCCTGCTCGGAGGGGTGGAGCTGGCGCGGCGTGAAGCCGGAGCGGTGCAGCGCCGGCCAGAAGCGATTGCCCGGCCGCGCGAAGTGGTGCCCCGACCATGCCGAGTACAGGCCGGGATTGATCCCGCAGAAGAGCACCCGCAGCCCCGGCGCGACGACGAGCGGGAGGGTGCGGTCGGCCGAGGCGAGCAGCTCCTCGCGCGTGGGACGCCGGTCAGCAGGCATGGCAGCAGCCTGCCAGGTCAGCGGGGGAGCTCGTCGATGAGGGGCGCGAGGATGTCGACGACCGCGGACTCCGCGTCGGCCGGTCGCCGGTCGACGATCGCGTGGACGAGGCGCTCGTGCTGGTCCGCGTGCGGGTCCTCGTCCTCGTCGACGTCGTCCGCGAGCACCTCCTCGTAGAGCGGGACGAGCCCGTCGTAGAGCTCGGTGAAGAGCTCGTTGTGCGTGGCGGCGACGACGGCGCGGTGCAGCGCGAGGTCGGCGGCGATGCGGACCTGGTGGTCGGCCTGCTCCCAGGCGCGGGCCCGCGCGTCTAGGGCTTCCCGCAGGGCCGCGACGTCCGCGTCCTCCCGGCGCTGCGCGGCGATCCGCGCCGCTGCGCCGTCGAGGGCCGCGCGCAGCTCGAGGCCGTCGCGGCGGTGGGCACGGGTCGCCCGGCGGGTCAGCGTGGTGGCGAGCTCGGAGCGGGCGATGACGAAGGTTCCGCGTCCCTGCTCCCGGCGGACGAGCCCGGCCTGGACGAGCGACTGGACCGCCTCGCGCACGGTGTTGCGCCCGGCGCCGACCCACGCCATGAGCTCGGCCTCGACCGGGATCCGCTCGCCGACGGGCCACTCCCCGGACGCGACCGCCTCGTGGAAGCGCGCCGTGACGGTGTCGGTCATGCTCGGCGCCTTGCGCAGGGGTGCCTGGTGTGCGCTAGTGTCTGCCCGATTCATCCCATCATCCTACCTTTGGGGTTCGACATGAGCGACAAGGCCCGGGCGAGCGTGCTGCCCCTCCTGGCAATCGTCCTGACCGCGCTCAATCTCCGCACTGCGGTCACCGGGTTCACGCCGCTGCTCGACACGATCGGCGCCGACCTCGACTTCGGGCCGTCCCTGTACGGGGTGTTCGGCACGATCGTCACGGCCTGCTTCGCCGTCTTCGGGCTGGTCGCGGCTCCCGTGGCCCGCCGCCTCGGCCTGGAGCGCACCATCGCGATCGCCGTCGCCCTCACCACCGGCGGCATCGTGCTGCGGGCGCTGGCGCCGTCGACCGGCATGCTCGTCGCCTCCACCGTCGTCGCGTTCGTCGGGGTCGGGGCGTCCAACGTCCTGGTCATCCCGCTCGTGAAGAAGTACTTCTCGGCGCACCTCAAGGCGGTGAGCTCGATGTACATCGCGCTCCTGCAGGTGGGCCAGTTCGTCGCCCCCCTCGCGGCCGTCCCGGTGGCGCTCGTCGCCGGGTGGCGGTGGGCCATCGCGATGTGGGCGACGACGACCGCCGTCGCCGTCGTGCTCTGGGTCGTCCTGGCCGCACGTGCGGGCGGCGCCGCGGCGCCGGTGGAGACCGGGCCGCAGCGGCTGCACGGCGCGTGGCGCACGCCGCTGCTGTGGTCGCTCGTGCTCATGATGGGCATCACCAGCCTCAACGTCCACGCGATCTTCACCTGGCTCCCGGCGATCCTCATCGACGCGGGCGCCGACCCCGAGTCAGGCGGCGCGCTCGTCGCGCTCTTCTCGGTCATCGGGCTGCCCGCCGCGTTCGTCGTCCCGCCCCTGGCGATCCGGCTTCGCAACCCCTTCGTCATCGTCGTCGTGTGCACCGCAGCCATGGTGGCTGGCTATGCCGGCCTCCTGCTCTCGCCCGACGCCGGCGCTGTCATCTGGGTGGTGCTCCTCGGCCTCGGCGTGAGCACCTTCCCGCTGTGCCTCACCCTCGTCAACGCCCGCACACGTACGACGGCGGGCTCCACGGTGCTGTCCGGGGCGATGCAGGGCGGCGGCTACGCGATCGCGTGCATCGGCCCCTTCGGCGTCGGTGCGCTCTACGCCCGCTCCGGGTCGTGGGCGGGGGCCTTCGTCGTCCTCTTCGCCAGTCTCGCCGTGCTCCTCGTCAGCGGCTTCGTCGCCTGCCGTCCCACGCTGCTCGAGGACCAGGTGCGCGCCGCCCCGGTGCTGGCCCGCGTCTGACCGGTCGCGGCGGCCGGTGCACCTGCCCGTGCCGGGCAGCCGCGGACCTGCCATGGTCGTTGGCATGGAGCGCGTCACGGACAAGCTGTACTCCTGGGCCTCGATCATCGACCCCCAGGCCCTGGCCCAGGCCCGTCTCACCGCCGAACTGCCCATCGTCGACCCGCACGTGGCCCTCATGCCCGACGCGCACGTCGGCATGGGCGCTACCGTCGGCTCGGTCATCCCCACGGTGGGGGCGGTCATCCCCGCCGCGGTGGGCGTGGACATCGGTTGCGGGATGGTCGCCGTGCGCACCCAGTTCACCGTCGAGCGCCTCCGCGGGGTCCGGAGGCCGCTCGCCGTCCTGCGCGAGGCGATCGAGCGTGCGGTGCCGCTCAGTCCCGGCAACTACAACCGCAAGGTGTGGGGCCGCGCGCCGCAGGCGGTCACCGAGCTCGAGCGCCTCGCCCGTGACGAGAACGTCGTCCCGGAGACCTACGCGAAGAACTGGCGCCTGCAGCTCGGCTCGCTCGGCGGCGGGAATCACTTCATCGAGGTGACGGCCGACGAGGAGGGTCGGGTGTGGACCTTCCTCCACTCGGGCAGCCGCGGGGTGGGCAACCAGATCGCCCGCCGCTTCATCACCGCCGCCCAGCGGGTCGCCGACCGCCGCGGGGACCACCTCGCCGACCGCAACCTCGCCTACCTCACCGAGGAGGACGCCGAGTTCCACACCTACCTCTCTCATCTCCACTGGGCCCAGGAGTTCGCCCGCCACAACCGCGAGGTGATGATGGACCGCGTCGTCGAGGAGCTGGGCCGCTTCCTCGACGAGGACGTGCAGCGCCTCGACGAGGTCAACTGCCACCACAACTACACCGCCGTCGAGCAGCACGCCGGCGGCCGCCGTCTCGTCTCGCGCAAGGGGGCCATCGCGGCCCACGAGGGGGTGCGCGGGCTCATCCCGGGCTCGATGGGCACGGCCTCCTACGTCGTCACCGGCAAGGGGAACGAGATGTCCCTGTGCTCCGCCCCGCACGGCGCCGGGCGCGCCTACTCCCGGACCCAGGCGCGACGCACCTTCACCCAGGCCGACCTGCGACGGCGGATGGCGGGGATCGAGTACCGCGACCTCGCCGCCTTCGTCGACGAGATCCCCGACGCCTACAAGGACGTCGACGTCGTCATGGCCGACGCTGCCGACCTCGTCTCCGTGGACCACGTGCTGCGGCAGCTCGTCAACGTCAAGGGCCAGTGAGCCGCCAGCCCCGGCCCCGGTTGCGCATTGGCGAAAATGTGGGGCAGGGCACGGGCTGGCAATTTGTTGCCAGATATGCGATGATGATATGCGCTGGCTCGCGGAGGTCGGGCGCTCCCACTGGATGTGGCTGCGAATTCCTCCGTGTCCTCATACCGCCCGGACGATGTCGGGAAATCAGCGGTAGGGCGGTTTGAGACAGTCGTCGGTTTCCTTTTCCAGGTATTGCCGGCACCGAGTGTGGCGCTCTTTTAGCGAAGGGTCACGCGTTGAATTTCACCACTGGTCAGGTTGTCGTCCACCCCCATCACGGACCGGCGACGGTCAAGAAGGTCTCCACGCGCACCATCCGCAAGGAGAAGGTGACCTACGTGGAGCTCGACGTCCACAACTCCGACCTCGAGGTCACGATGCCGGAGAACCGCGCCGCCGAGGTCGGGGTACGTCCCGCCGTGGACCTCAAGGGTGTCCGGGAGATCCTCGACGTCCTCCTCGCGCCGAGCCCCGAGCAGGAGACCGTCTGGTCCCGCCGCATCAAGGCCAACGGCGACCGCCTGCGCACCGGTGAGATCCTCATCATCGCCGCCCTCATCCGCGACCTCACCCGGAGCAACGAGGAGAAGCGCCTCGCCTTCGGGGAGATGAAGCTGCTGCGCGACGCGAGCGGCCCCTTCGTCACCGAGCTCGCCCTCGTCCTGTCCCAGACGGAGGAGGAAATCGCCGCCATGGTCGACGCCGCGATCCTCGAGGGTGTCCGTCCCGCCATCGGACAGGAGCTCGCCACCGCGAGCTGATCGGCCGCCCCGCTGGGGACACCTAGGCTTGGCCGCATGAGACTTGGTGACCTGGCTGCCGCGCTGGACCTCGAGCTGCCCTCAGGGGCGGACCCCTCGACCGAGGTCCGCGGCGCCACCCACCAGGCCGACTGGGCCGGCCCCGGCGACGTCTTCGTCGCCGTTCGCGGCGCGCGCGCCGACGGCCACGGCTTCATCGGCGACGCCGTCGGGCGCGGCGCCGTCGTCGTCATCGGTGAGGGCCTGCCCGACGGCGTCACCTGCCCAGTCCCGTACCTGCGGGTGGCGGGCGCCCGGGCCGCCCTCGCCGACGCCGCGTCGGTGCTCGCCGGACATCCCAGCCGCGAGCTCACCGTCCTCGGCGTCACCGGCACCGACGGCAAGACGACGACGTCCGCCCTCGCGCGCCACCTCCTGCGCAGCGCCGGCCGCCCCACCGGGCTGCTCTCGACGATCGGCTACGAGCTGCCGGACGGCGTGCTGCGCCAGCCGCCGACCCACTTCACCACGCCCGAGGCGCCGCAGGTCCAGCAGATCCTCCGCGAGCTGGTCGACCACGCGGCGACGGACGCCGTCGTCGAGGCCTCCAGCCACGCGCTGGCCCTGGACCGCGTCCGCGGCGTCGACTTCGACGTCGCCATCTGGACCAACCTCACCGGGGAGCACCTCGACTTCCACGGGACGATGGAGCAGTACTTCGCCGACAAGTCCCTCCTCGTCCAGCGCGCCCGGCACGCCGTCCTCAACGCCGACGACCCGTGGACCGAGCAGCTGCTGCCGATGGCCCCCAGCCGCACCACGTACAGCGCCGAGGGGCAGCGGGCCGACTGGTGGGCCGCGGACGTCGTCGAGGGCCCGGACGACCTGCGCTTCACCGTCCACACCCCGGCCGGCTCCGCGGCCGCTGTGCTGCCGATGATTGGCCGCTTCAACGTCGCCAACGCGCTCGCCGCCATGGCCGGGGTCCACGCGGCCGGCGTCCCGCTCGCGGAGCTCGTCGCCGGACTGGCGACCTTCCCCGGCGTGCCCGGGCGCATGGAGATGTGCGAGCGCCAGGACGGCGACCCGCGCGTCATCGTCGACTTCGCCCACACCCCGCCGAGCCTCGACAAGGCGCTGGCCACCGTGCGCGTCACCACCGAGGGCCGCCTGTGGGTGGTCATCGGGTCCGCCGGCGGCCCGCGCGACCCCTCCAAGCGCGCCCCGCTGGGGGAGGTGGCGACCCGGATGGCCGACGTCGCCGTCCTCACCGAGGAGGACCACCGGGACACTCCGCTGGCCGACATCCTCACCGAGATGGAGCGCGGCGCCCGCGAGGCCGGGCGCTCGAACTTCGTCAGCATCGGCGACCGGCGCGAGGCGATCCGCCACGCCGTGGGTCAGGCCGGCCCGCAGGACACCGTGGTGCTCGCCGGCAAGGGCCCGGAGGCCACGCTCGAGCGCGACACCGAGACGCTCCCCTGGGACGAGATGGGCGAGGCACGGGCCGCCCTGGCCCTGCGACGGGAGCGCGACGCCGGCGCCACGGCCTAGGAGACTGCTGAAGAATGCGTGTCCCTGACCGGTGTGCGGGCGGCGGTCGGGAACGATTGGTGCATGCAGGGGAGATCGCGGGATCAGCGGGATCTGTTCGACGCGGAGTCGATGGCCGGGGAG
>NZ_JAMBNZ010000079.1 GCF_023715365.1 Georgenia satyanarayanai | reverse complement strand
GATAGTTGACCGCCTGATGGCCGCTTCGATAAAAACAACTTGAAGTGAAAACAAGCTTAATTGGACAGACCAATTTAGCCTCACCAAGAGCCACTCGCATCCGTGAGTGTGGAGGACGATCCATGTCGGCCTGGCCGCAGAACTACGACCCCCTGGGCAATATCTGGCTGTCGAGCCTGATCGCCTTCGTGCCGATCGCCTTCTTCTTCCTGGCGCTGACGGTTCTGCGGCTGAAGGGCTATGTCGCCAGCACGATCACGGTCGTGCTCGCCCTCGCGGTCGCCGTGCTGTTCTACGGCATGCCGGCGGGGCAGGCCCTGGCCTCCGGGGCCTATGGCTTTGTCTACGGGCTGTGGCCGATCGCCTGGATCATCATCGGGGCGGTGTTCCTCTACAAGATCTCCGTCCGGACGGGGCAGTTCGAGATCGTGCGGGCCTCCATCCTCTCGGTCACCGAGGACCAGCGGC
>NZ_JAMBNZ010000078.1 GCF_023715365.1 Georgenia satyanarayanai | reverse complement strand
CACCACGGCGCCGCCCATGAAGTAGGCGCTGGCGCCCGGGATGGCGAGCAGGGCCGCCGACACCAGCCCGCCGGCGGAGGATTCGGGCACGGCGACGGTTTCCGCACGGCGCTTGAGCAACTCGCCGAGCAGCATGGCTCTGGGTAATAGGTCTTCCATGCTTCACCTCCGGCCGGAGCAGGGTGACGCCGATGCGGAGCTTCCGCCAGTTTTCTTCAAAGCAGCGGGGACCGGCATTCTCCCCGAATTCCTGGTGGCCAGGGGAAACCCCATGGATTTTCGGGAAGGGCAGGTCGGCCCGGGCTGGGTTTCGGAAGGGGCCGGGCGGAAACATCACGAACGCTTCCTTGACGGATGCGCCGGAATACACGGCATCATCGGCTGACCAGCGCGTTCGCGCGGCTTGAGCCAATGCGAGGAATGTCTTTCGGAAGGAAGACTGGAGCAGCGGTGGGAACTGGATAGCGA
>NZ_JAMBNZ010000077.1 GCF_023715365.1 Georgenia satyanarayanai | reverse complement strand
ATCCAGACGGGCGGCAACTACTCGTTCGAAGCGTTCTTGATGGCGATGGACACGCCGAACGTGTATTGCGAATCGGGCTGGTGCTACCAGTCGCGGATCGTCGAATTCGCGCGCGAGCTGCCGCGCAACAAGATCGTGTTCGGCACCGATTCGCCGCCGAACGAGCCCGGCATGTGGCTGCGCGAGCTGGAAATGCTGTGCGGGCCCGCGCCGCAGGGGATGGATCTCGACGAGGACGGCCTCGAGGACTACATGGGCAACAACATCGCCCGCCTCGTCGGCATCGAGCCGACCAGGCCGCCGAAGGATCTCGACGAAGCACGGAAGCGCCTGACGGCGACCTACGTGTAACGCGCCGGCGCCCGGACCGCGTGCCGCCGTGCACGCGGTCCGGCCTTTTCCCTTCCGCATCCGACGGAGTGCATCATGGCGTCGAGCCTTTTCGCCGAGCAGCAGGATTTTCATCAC
>NZ_JAMBNZ010000076.1 GCF_023715365.1 Georgenia satyanarayanai | reverse complement strand
ACCCACAAGTGGGCAGGAAGCCCACTTGTGGGTCCAGCCCATGCGCCTCCAGCGCGCCGCGGCAATCATGCCCCAGCATGGCATAGAGGAAGGAAAGCAGCGCGTTCATGCGGTCCAGCGGAGGCCGGCGTGAACGACCGGTGAAACCCATGGCGGCGTCCGTAGCGCGAACCAGGTGCCCGAAGACGCCGAAATACAGCGCGGCCGCCTCACCTTCCAGGCCGCGCAACAGGTCGATGTCTGCCGCCAGCAGGATTCGGCGCGCCTGATCCAACAACCGGGCGGAACAGAGTTCCAGCGTTTCCCGCACCGGTGCCTCCATGACGGCGCCATGGTCATGCAATGCTCTCAGCAACACGACGCGCTGGTTCGCCACCTTTGCCGACACGATGCCGCGCACGATCGGCACAGCGCGCGTCGGATCATCCGCCAACCGGTACTGCGCGCGGCGAAGTAGGACGTTGCCGCTG
>NZ_JAMBNZ010000075.1 GCF_023715365.1 Georgenia satyanarayanai | reverse complement strand
CTGATGCTTGGATTGAAGAAGCGATTTTAGGATTGATGGCAGGCATGGATAAGCCCGCAAGTCCTGCGGGTGAAGCGGTCAAGGCGCTGTTTGCTGAGTTACATGGTCGCGGCAAAGACTGGCAACAAGCGATGCGTGCCAAAATCTTGGCGGTCAGCCTTGATGACTTACAGCGGGTGACAAGAACTTATCTTAAAGACAAGCCTTACACACGCGCAAGCCTTGCGCCGTTTGATAAAGCTGAACTCATGCAAAACATGGGTTTTCAGATTGAAAAAGTGCTATAACAAACATAATAATTAATCATCTTAATAAAAAAGGCGCTATTATTAGCGCCTTTTTTCATCTTTTACACTACCTGTTTTACACAACCAGCAACTCAATTTTACCCAGTCCGTCAATTTGCGCGAGGATGGTATCGCCTTTGACCACCGCACCGACGCCCGCTGGCGTGCCTGTAAAAATCAAATC
>NZ_JAMBNZ010000074.1 GCF_023715365.1 Georgenia satyanarayanai | reverse complement strand
TCCATGTTCCACTCAGCCGAAGAAGTTCTGGCATTCCTCAAGGACGAGGAGGTCGTGTTCGTCGACCTCCGCTTCACGGACATGCCCGGGGTGCAGCAGCACTTCAACCTGCCGGCCAAGGCGGTGGACGAGGATTTCTTCACGGACGGCCAGCTCTTCGACGGGTCCTCGATCCGCGGCTTCCAGGGCATCGCCGAGTCCGACATGCAGCTGATCCCCGACCCCCAGTCGGCCTTCGTGGATCCCTTCCGCGTGGAGAAGACCCTGGTGGTCACGTGCTCGATCGTGAACCCCCGCACCGGTGAGCCCTACCACCGCGACCCCCGCGGCGTGGCCGAGCGCGCCGAGGCCTACCTGGCCTCCACCGGCATCGCGGACACCGCCAACTTCGCGTCCGAGGCCGAGTTCTTCGTGTTCGACGACGCCCGCTTCCAGGTCCGCCCGGAGTCCACCTTCTACAAGCTCGACTCCGA
>NZ_JAMBNZ010000073.1 GCF_023715365.1 Georgenia satyanarayanai | reverse complement strand
GATCATCCTGCCCAGGGGCGAGGCGCTGCTCGCCGAACACCGCGCCGCCGGCGACAGGCTGCTGATCATCACCGCCACCAACCGCTTCGTCACCCAGCCGATCGCCGCGCGACTGGGTGTGGAGACCCTGCTCGCCACCGAATTGCGAGATGGCCGACGGACGCTACACCGGCCGCACCACCGACGTGCCCTGCTTCAAGGAAGGCAAAGTCACGCGGCTGAACCGCTGGCTCGCGGAGAACGGCCTGGACCTCTCCGACAGCGCCTTCTACAGCGACTCGATGAACGACTTGCCGCTGCTCGAACAGGTCACCCGCCCGGTCGCGGTCGACCCTGACCCGACCCTGCGCGCAGAGGCAGAGCGCCGCGGCTGGCCGGTCATCTCGCTACGCTGACAGCGGCGCCGCGTCCCGCCTGCGCCACCACACTCCGGCCAGCGTGGCGAGCATCAGGCCGCCGCCACCGTATAGCCA
>NZ_JAMBNZ010000072.1 GCF_023715365.1 Georgenia satyanarayanai | reverse complement strand
ATCATCGAGGAGAGGCCCCAGATCGGCGACTGCAGCAGGTAGATCGAGTAGCTCACCGCACCAAGCCAGGCGAGCGGCCGCAGGTTCATGCGCAGGACGGTGGTGCAGAGGGTGAAGAACGCCAGGCTGGCGTAATAGGTCACCAGGTACCGCCACCACGTCTCGTTGTAGCCGAAGTCGTGGTTGTAGGCGAGCAGGCAGATCGGCGGCAGCAGGACGGCGAAGGCCAGGAGAGCCTGGAAGGAGGCGCGGCGCGCATCGGGGCGGTCCTCGATCACGTAGCCGCGCCAGAGGCAGCCGAAGAACATCACCGAGAGGGCCAGCGGCAGGGCCACGGGCAGCTTGATGACCAGGGCGTAGCGCAGCACCGCGAGGGCGAGCCCGGCGGCGAGGAAGGCCATCACCGCCAGGAACTGGGACTGGACCGAGTCCAGCCGGCCGCCGAGAAAGAGGCCGAGACAGAGGACGTAGAAGAC
>NZ_JAMBNZ010000071.1 GCF_023715365.1 Georgenia satyanarayanai | reverse complement strand
CCCTCACCCTGGCGCCGAAGCATGGCCTGCTCGCGGGCCGACATGCGCGCCGCGAAGCCGGCAGGACAAGTGTTCCGCATGACACCGGAACTTCCGTCAGCCGACCTCACGAAGCGAGCGCTGGAGACAGAACATCGGCCGCTAAGGCCGGATTGTAGGCGGGCCTCAGACCAGAAGCGTGTCCTCGACCGCCCAGGTCAGGGCCACGCGCTCCTGGGGTCGCACGACAATCGCATCCGCCCGATGCTGCTGCTTTGCGACCACGGGATCGCCACCGGCATCGAGTTGCAGCACGCAGCGCGTCAACTCACCCATGAAGGTCACTTCGCGTACCGTGGCCATCAGATGATTCCGACCCGGCGGGACCGGACTGCCGGCTGGAAGGATTCCGATTTTCTCCGGCCGGATCATGCAGGCCTGCCCCGGGGCTGCCGAGGAAGCGACGGTACCTCGCAGGAGGGTGCCGCCCAGCGATAC
>NZ_JAMBNZ010000070.1 GCF_023715365.1 Georgenia satyanarayanai | reverse complement strand
CGATTGAAGCGGGTCTGATTATTCATCAGCAACTCATCACCGGCAAATCTGAGCGTATTTTGATTTTGGTACCTGATAGTTTGCAGTACCAATGGATGATAGAAATGCGTCGCCGTTTTAATCTTGAGTTTGCGATTTTTGATTTGGTCAGAACCGCAGCGATTGCAGAGCATGACCCTGAGCAAAATCCTTTTACGACTGAGCAGTTGATTATTGCCAGCATTGATTTGCTACTTGACCATGAAGATTTGCATGAAAAAGCCTTGGAAGCGGGGTTTGATTTGCTGGTTGTGGATGAAGCGCACCATCTGCATTGGGACAGTGAGCAGGGCGGCAATGACAAATACGATTTGGTTGAAGATTTGGCCGAACAAACCGCAGGTGTGTTGTTACTCACAGCAACCCCCGAGCAGTTAGGTTTAGAAAGCCATTTTGCGCGGTTACGATTGTTAGATCCCAATCGTTTTAATGATTTAGAC
>NZ_JAMBNZ010000007.1 GCF_023715365.1 Georgenia satyanarayanai | reverse complement strand
GCGGGGGGCAGGGGGCGGGGTTAGTTCTCGGGCGTGAGCCAGAGGGCTCCCAGCGGGGGGATGCGGAGGCGCGCTGACGCCGGGCGGCCGTTCCACGGGAGCTCCTCGGCCACCACGCGGCCGAGGTTGCCCACGCCCGAGCCGCCGTACTCCTCGGCGTCGGTGTTGAGGATCTCCACCCAGGTGCCCGCGTGGGGCAGGCCCACCCGGTAGTCCTCGTGCGGGGCGCCGGCGAAGTTGACGATGCACGCGACGTCGCGCCCCGTCCCTGAGGGGTCGGTGCGCAGGAAGCTGATGACGTTGTGGTCGCCGTCGCCCGCCTCGATCCACTGGAAGCCGGCGGGGGAGAAGTCGTCGGCGTAGAGCGCGGGGTGGGCGCGGTAGACGTCGTTGAGGCGGCGCACAAGGTCGGCCGTCCCGGCGTGGGCCGGGTTGTCGAGCAGGTGCCAGTCCAGCCCGCGGGACTCCGACCACTCCTCCTCCTGGGCGAACTCCCCACCCATGAAGAGCAGCTGCTTGCCCGGGTGGGACCACTGGTAGGCGAGCAGCGCGCGCACGCCGGCGAGCTGCTGCCAGCGGTCACCGGGCATCTTGCGCACGAGCGAGCCCTTGCCGTGGACGACCTCGTCGTGGCTCAGCGGCAGGACGAACTGCTCGGAGAAGGCGTAGACGAGGGAGAAGGTCAGCTCCCCGTGGTGGTAGCGCCGGTTGATCGGCTCCTCCGCGAGGTAGCGCAGGGTGTCGTTCATCCAGCCCATGTTCCACTTGAGCCCGTAGCCGAGGCCGCCCTGGTCGGTGGGGGCGCTGACGCCCGGCCACGCGGTGGACTCCTCGGCGATCATGACGATCCCCGGGACCCGGCGGTAGGCGGTCGCGTTGGTCTCCTGGAGGAAGCTGATCGCCTCGAGGTTCTCCCGGCCGCCGTGCTCGTTGGGCCGCCACTGGCCGGGCTGACGGGAGTAGTCGAGGTAGAGCATCGAGGCGACGGCGTCCACGCGCAGGCCGTCGATGTGGAACTCCTCGAGCCAGTACAGCGCGTTGGCGACGAGGAAGTTGCGCACCTCGCGCCGCCCGAAGTTGAAGACGAGGGTGCCCCAGTCGGGCTGCTCCCCGCGCAGCGGGTCCGGGTCCTCGTACAGCGGCGTGCCGTCGAAGCGGGC
The DNA here is from genome assembly GCF_023715365.1 of Georgenia satyanarayanai. Taxonomy (GTDB): domain Bacteria; phylum Actinomycetota; class Actinomycetes; order Actinomycetales; family Actinomycetaceae; genus Oceanitalea; species Oceanitalea satyanarayanai_B. Next base: position 206,970 of record NZ_JAMBNZ010000007.1, on the reverse strand, counting down.
CAGTGCCCAGCTGTCCTTGGGGAAGTGCGCCGGGACCCAGTCCATGATGACGCCGATGCCGGCCTGGTGGAACGCGTCGACGAGGTAGCGGAAGTCGTCGGGCCCGCCCATCCGCGCCGTCGGGGCGTAGTAGGAGGTCACCTGGTAGCCCCACGAGCCGCCGAAGGGGTGCTCGGCGACCGGCATGAACTCCACGTGGGTGAATCCGAGCCCCGCGACGTAGTCGACGAGGTCGACGGCGAGATCCCGGTAGCTCAGGCCGGGACGCCACGAGGCGAGGTGGACCTCGTACACGCTCATGGGGCCGGAGTGCGGGTCGGTCGCGGCGCGACGGGCGATCCACTCCTCGTCCTGCCACTCGTAGTGGGACTCGGTGACGACCGACGCCGTGGCCGGCGGGTGCTCCGCGGCGCGGGCCATCGGGTCGGCCTTCTCGTGCCACGTGCCGTCGCGGTACTGGATCTCGAACTTGTACCGGGCACCGGAGCCGACCCCCGGCAGGAAGATCTCCCACACCCCGGTGGAGCCGAGGGACCGCATCGCTGCCGTGCGCCCGTCCCAGGAATTGAAGTCGCCCTTGACGCGCACGGCGCGCGCGTTGGGGGCCCACACCGCGAAGGAGGTGCCGGTGACGTCGCCGAGCGCGGAGGGGTAGCGGCGCACGTGGGCGCCCAGGACGTTCCACAGCTCCTCGTGGCGCCCCTCGCCGACGAGGTGGAGGTCCAGCTCGCCGAGGGTGGGCAGGAAGCGGTACGGGTCGTCGGTCTGATGGGTCTCGGTCCCGTAGGTGGCCTCGACGCGGTAGTCGGGCACCTCGGTGCCGGGCACCGTGGTCACCCACACGCCCTCGGCCTCGTGCTCGAAGGGCTGGCGGCCGTCGGCGGTGACGAGGACGACGGCGTCGGCCAGGGGCCGCAACGTGCGGATGGTGACGGCGTCCTGGCCGACGTGCGGGCCGAGGACGTCGTGCGGCTGGTGGTGCAGGCCGGCGGCGACGGCGTGGAGGACGCCGTGGTCGACGGGGGCAGGTCCGGGGCCGGTGGGGGCGGGGGCCGGTGCCGGGCGCTCGTCATTGGTCATGTCGTCCACTCTTCCATCACGTCCGTGCTGTCGCGCGAGAAAGGTCACGGGGCGGTCGTCCCGAGCAGCCGCCGCACCCCGCTCACGGGGATGGACAGCCATGCGGGCCGGTTGCGCGCCTCGTAGACCGCTTCGTACAGGGCCTTGTCGAGCTCGAGGGCGGCGAGGAGCTCGGCGTCCTCCCGCGGGTCGCGGCCCGCCTCGCGGGCGTAGCCGTCGAGGAAGGCGCCGCATGCCCGGGCCACCCAGTCCCCGGCCACCTCGGCGCCGTGCTCGCGCTGGGCCGCGCCGGCGGCGTAGTCGAGGGAGCGCAGCATGCCGGCGACGTCGCGCAGGGCGAGGTCGGGGGCGGTGCGCTCGCCCAGCGGCCGCAGCGGCTCGCCCTCGAAGTCGAGCAGCAGCCACCCGCGCCCGGGTGCCTCGATGACCTGCCCGAGGTGGAGGTCGCCGTGGATGCGCTGCAGCCCCGGCCACGTGGCGTTCTCGGTGCGGGCGTAGAGGGCGGCGATCGCCTCGCGGTGCTCCTCGAGCTCGGGCGCCTCGAGCAGCGCGGCGGTGGCCCGGTCGCGCCACGTGGAGCGCAGGTGGGCACGGACCGGCTCGGTGGCCTCGTGGGTGGGGAAGGCGGCCGAGAGGTCGCGGTGGACGGAGGCGACGGCGGCACCCAGGTGCGCGGCCCGCTCGCCGAGGTGCTCGCCGTCGGTGGCGGCACGCACGGCCACCCGCCACGCGTCCTCGACGCCGGGCAGGAACTCCTGGGCGAAGGCGAGGTGCCCGTGCTGGCGCTCCCCGGCGGGGCCGGTCCACTCCCCGTAGAGGTCCCCGAGCGGGGCGGGCACGCGCGTGCTGCCCGCGGCGGCCAGCGCCTCCTGGACGACGACGTCGGGGTTGCGGCCGTCGGCCAGCACCCGGAACACCTTGCAGATGACCGGCGGGCCGTCCTCGCCCTCGACGATGATCGAGGTGTTGGACTGCTCCCCGCGCAGCACCCGCATCTGCTCACCGCCGGTGTGGGCGCCCATCGCGCCGTCGCCGCTCGCCCGGTGACCCGAGGCGCGTCCGTACTGCGCCCCTCCGTCGGACTCGACCGTGCCGCCCTCGAGGATCGTCGTGAGGAGCAGCCGTGCGTAGACGGGGTCGTGGCAGCCGTCGTAGATCCACCGGGGGCCGAGCTCGGAGTGCTCGGCCTGCGCGACGAGCGCGTGCTCGAGCTCGGGCACCGGCGCGCCGCGGTAGGTGAGCGGCACCTGGTAGACGACGGGGGAGGGGCCGCCGTCGTCCTGGACGAGCCAGGTCTCCACGCCCACCTCGCCGTCCGGGTCCCGGTGGCGCAGGCCGCCGACGCGGCGCAGCAGCGGCGTGCGGCCCTTGGCCGTGTACCAGCGCTGCCGCGCGACCCACTCCGGCAGGAAGTCGGGGAACGGCGGGGTGAGGGTGGGCATCAGGGCTCCCGGTAGGCAGCGGGTGGCAGCGGCTCGTGCGGGGTGCCCGCCGAGGGGGCGCTCGCCGGGGGCGGGGCCACGGGCGTGGCCACCGGATCGACCCGGAGCCAGAAGAAGTCGCGCGAGCCGAGGGTGACCGTCACCCGGCCGCCCGCGTCCATGGCCGGGAAGACCGCCCCGCCGAAGATGTCCGTCAGCTGCCGCCCGGCGAACCGCGGCGCCTGGATGTGGGCGGCGCGCGGGGTGTTGGCGAGGTTCATGACGCAGAGGATCGCCTCGTTCTCGTCCTCGCGGACGAAGACGAGGACGGCGTCGTTGTCCACCTCGAGGAACTCGAAGCTGCCGGTCCCGAACACCGGGTGGGCGCGGCGCACCTCGAGGATGCCGCGCACCCAGTGGAGCAGGGAGGTGGGCGTCGCGTACTGCGCCTCGACGTTGACCGCCTGGTAGTGGTTGACCAGCGACTGGACGAGCGGCAGGTAGAGCTTGCCCGGGTCGGCGGTGGAGAAGCCGGCGTTGCGGTCCGGGGACCACTGCATGGGCGTGCGCACGGCGTCCCGGTCGGGCAGCCAGATGTTGTCACCCATCCCGATCTCGTCGCCGTAGTACAGGTACGGGCTGCCCGGCAGGGACAGGAGAAGCGCGTGCGCGAGCTCGATCTCGGCGCGGGAGTTGCCCAGCAGCGGGGACAGCCGCCGCCGGATGCCGACGTTCGCGCGCATGCGCGGGTCCTCGGCGTACCAGCCGTACATGGCGGCGCGCTCCTCGGTGGAGACCATCTCGAGGGTGAGCTCGTCGTGGTTGCGCAGGAAGGTGGCCCACTGGGCACCCTGCGGGATCGCCGGGGTGTCGGCGAGGATGTCGCGGATCGCGTGCGCCCGCTGCTCGCGCAGCGCGTAGAACAGGCGCGGCATCACCGGGAAGTGGAAGCACATGTGGCACTCGGGCGCGGTCTCGGTGCCGTAGTACTCGACGACGTCCTCGGGCCACTGGTTCGCCTCGGCGAGGATGAGCGTGCCCGGGAACTCCCGGTCGACCATCGCGCGCAGGTCACGGATGAACTCGTGGGTGCGCGGGAGGTTCTCGCAGTTCGTCCCCTCCTCCTCGAAGAGGTAGGGCACGGCGTCGAGCCGGAAGCCGTCCACGCCCAAGCGGCACCAGAACCGGACGACGTCGTGCATCGCCTCGATGACCTTGGGGTTCTCGAAGTTGAGATCCGGCTGGTGGGAGAAGAAGCGGTGCCAGTAGTACTGGCGGCGCACCGGGTCGAAGGACCAGTTCGAGGTCTCGGTGTCGACGAAGATGATGCGGGCGTCGCCGTACTTGGTGTTGTCGTCGCTCCATACGTAGAAGTCGCCGTAGGGGCCGTCGGGCATCGCCCGGGAGGCCTGGAACCACGGGTGCTGGTCGCTCGTGTGGTTCATGACGAGGTCGATGATGATCCGCAGCCCACGCGAGTGGGCCTCCTCGAGGAGCTCCTGGAAGTCCTCGACGGTGCCGTACTCCGAGGCCACCGCGGTGTAGTCCGCGACGTCGTAGCCGCCGTCGCGCAGCGGCGAGGGGTAGAAGGGCGGGATCCACAGGCAGTCGACGCCCAGCCACTGGAGGTAGTCGAGGCGGTCGATGAGCCCGCGCAGGTCACCGGTCCCCGAGCCGTCGGAGTCGCCGAAGGCCCGCAGCAGGACCTCGTAGAACACCGCGGTGCGGTACCACTCGGGGTCGTTGGTGAGGCCGGGGCGCTGCCCGCCCCCGAGCCGCGGGATGGGGTCGGTGCGGGCGGTCAGGGCCCGCACGGGGTTGCTCGGGCTCACAGCGACCTCACCGACAGGACGTGCGCGCAGCGCTGGTGGGGGTCGAGCCGGACGTAGGGCTGACGGCCCCAGAAGTAGGTCTCGCCGGACAGCTCGTCGGTCGCCGCCAGGAGCGGGGTGCCCGGGTCGCTGCCCGGCGCCGGCTCGGGCAGGCCGAGCGCGGTGAGGTCGAGGTCGATGGTGCCCTCCCGGGTGGTGAAGGGGTCGAGGGTGAGGACGACGACGACGGTGTCGGCCTGGCCCGTCGGCGACAGGTGGGCGGGCAGGTGCCGCGAGAAGCACACGGTCGCGTCGTCCGTCGTCGGGTGGACGGTGAGCCCGCGCAGCCGCTGCAGCGCCGGGTGGGCACGGCGGGTGCGGTTGAGCTGGGTGAGGAGGTGGGAGATGCCGATGTGCTCGGCCCGGGACCAGTCACGGGCCTTGAGCTCGTACTTCTCGTTGTCGATCTGCTCCTCGGCACCGGGCCGGGCGACGTTCTCGACGAGCTCGTAGCCGGAGTAGATGCCCCACGTCGGTGAGCCGGTCGCCGCGAGCACCGCGCGGATCGCAAAGGCCGCCACCCCGCCGGTCTGCATGTACGGGGTGAGGATGTCGTGGGTCGTGGGCCAGAAGCTCGGCCGCAGCACGTCGGAGGTCTCGCCTGCCACCTCCTCGAGGTACTCGGCCACCTCCTCCTTCGTCGTGCGCCAGGTGAAGTACGTGTAGGACTGGTGGAAGCCCACGGCCGCGAGGGTCCGCATCATCGCGGGGCGGGTGAAGGCCTCGGAGAGGAAGACGACCTCGGGGTGGGACTCGCGCACGTCGGTGAGGATGCGCTGCCAGAAGTCGAGGGGCTTGGTGTGGGGGTTGTCGACCCGGAAGGCGGTGACGCCGTGGTCGATCCACACCTGGAGCACGTCGCGGACCGCGTGGTAGATGCCCTCGGGGTCGTTGTCGAAGTTGAGCGGGTAGATGTCCTGGTACTTCTTGGGCGGGTTCTCGGCGTAGGCGATGGTGCCGTCCGCCCGGTGGGTGAACCACTCGGGGTGCTCGGTGACCCACGGGTGGTCCGGGGAGGCCTGGAGTGCGATGTCGAGGGCCACCTCCATGCCGAGCTCGCGGGCGCGGGCGACGAAGGCGTCGAAGTCCGCGAAGGTGCCGAGCTCGGGGTGGATGGCGTCGTGGCCGCCCTCGGGCGAGCCGATGCCGTAGGGCGAGCCCGGGTCACCCGGCTGGGCGGTGAGGGTGTTGTTGCGGCCCTTGCGGTTCGTCGTGCCGATCGGGTGGACCGGGGTGAGGTAGACGACGTCGAAGCCCATGTCGGCGATCGCCGGCAGACGCTCGGCGGCGGTGCGCAGCGTCCCGGAGACCCAGCCGCCCTTCTCGGGGTCGAAGCGCGCCCCCTCGGAGCGCGGGAAGAACTCGTACCAGGAGCCGACGAGCGCGAGCGGGCGGTCCACCCGCAGGGGGTAGGCGGCGCTCGGGGTGACGTGCTCGCGCACCGGGTGGGCGGCGAGGGCGTCGCGGACCTCCTCGGCGGTGCCCGCGGCGAGCCGGGCGGCCGGCGGGCGGCCGGCGTCGCGCAGGGCGGTGACGGCGTCGGTGAGGACGGTGCGCGCCCCGGCGGGCAGCTCGGGCCGGGCGGCGGCGGCCTCGAGGAGCAGCGCCCCCTCGGTGAGCATGAGCTCGACGTCGACGCCGGCGTTCACCTTGAGCGGCGCGTCGTGCAGCCACGTGCCGTACGGGTCGGACCAGCCCTCGACGTGGAAGGTCCAGTCGCCCACGCGGTCGGGGACGAGCCAGGCCTCCATGTGGTCCAGGCCCGGGTCGACCGGGTCCATCGTCACGCGGCTGTGCTCGACGCCGTCGGGGCCGGTGAGGACGGCGGTGGCGGCGACGGCGTCGTGGCCCTCGCGGAATACGGTCGCGCGTACCCGGACCGCCTCGCCGGTGACGGCCTTGGCGGGCCAGCGCCCGCCCTCGACGACGGGAGCGAGCTCGATGACCGGGATCCGGCCGATGGGGGTGGCCGACGCGGGGCGTGGCACGGCGGACGTGGGCGGCGGCGTGGGCGTGGCTGCTCGCGCCGGGGACTGGGAGGTGCGCTGTGCGTGACTCACGGTCACGAACCTATCGACGTGGCGGGCTGTGGTCGACCGCTGGGCGCCCGGGCTGCGCCGCACGGCGTGGTGGGCCACACTGGCCCGTTGCGCGCTGCCGCGACCCACGCTGAAACTCGCCGTAAGCCGCTGAAAATGTTGCGGGATCGGGGCTACACTCGCTCGCGTGAGAGCCATCCGTCGATTTACCGTCCGCACGGTCCTGCCCGAGCCCCTCGCTCCGCTGGACACCCTCGCCCAGAACCTGCGGTTCTCGTGGCACGAGCCCACCCGGGCCCTGTTCGAGTCGCTCGACCCGGAACGCTGGCAGGCCCTCCACGGCGACCCGATCGAGCTGCTCGGGGAGCTCGGCAAGGCGCGTCTGGAGGAGCTCGCGCGTGACGAGGCGCTCGTCGCCCGCGTCCACGAGCTCGACGCCGACCTGCGCGAGTACCTCGAGCAGCCCCGCTGGTACCAGGAGTCCTTCCACGCCGAGGACAAGCCCGACGCCATCGCCTACTTCTCCGCCGAGTTCGGCATCACCGCGGTGCTGCCGCAGTACTCCGGCGGCCTGGGCATCCTCGCCGGTGACCACCTCAAGTCCGCCTCGGACCTCGGGGTGCCGATCATCGGCGTCGGTCTCCTCTACGGCGCGGGCTACTTCAAGCAGTCCCTCACCCGCGAGGGCTGGCAGCACGAGACCTACCCGCTGCTCGACCCGGACAACCTGCCCCTCACCCTGCTGCGCGAGGCCGACGGAACCCCCGCACGCGTGAGCCTGCCCCTGCCCGGTGGCCACCAGCTGCACGCCCAGGTGTGGCGCGCCGACGTCGGCCGCGTCCCGCTGCTGCTCCTCGACTCCAACATCACGGAGAACGACGAGGCCAGCCGCAAGGTCACCGACCGCCTCTACGGCGGCTCCCCCGAGCACCGCCTCAAGCAGGAGCTCCTCCTCGGCATGGGCGGGATCAAGGCACTGCGCCTGCACGCCCGCCTCACCGGCGGCCCGGCGCCGCAGGTCTACCACGCCAACGAGGGCCACGCCGGCTTCCTCGCCATCGAGCGCATCCGCGAGCTCGTCGAGGCAGAGGGCCTGAGCTTCGAGGCGGCCCTCGAGGCCGTGCGCGGCGGCACCGTCTTCACCACGCACACCCCGGTGCCCGCCGGCATCGACCGCTTCTCCCGCGAGCTCGTCCGCGAGCACTTCAGCGGCTCGGCCGAGCTGCCCGGCGTTCCGGTCGAGAAGATCCTCGCGCTCGGCACCGAGGACTTCGAGGGCGGGGACCGCTCGGTCTACAACATGGCCGTCATGGGCCTGCGCACCGCGCGCCTGGCCAACGGTGTGGCCCGGCTCCACGGCCAGGTCTCCCGCGGGATGTTCCACCAGCTGTGGCCCGGCTTCGACGTCTCCGAGGTGCCGATCACCTCGATCACCAACGGCGTGCACGGCCCCACGTGGACCGACCCGGCCTTCGTCCAGATGGCCGAGTCCTACCTGAGCCCCGAGCAGATCGCGAGCGGGGACGGGTGGCTGCTGCCCGCCGACCAGGGCGGCGTCCCCGATGCCGAGCTGTGGGCGATGCGCCGCACGCTGCGCACGGAGCTGGTGAAGTCCGCGCGCCGCCGGGTGCGCAAGTCCTGGATGGACCGCGGCGCCTCGCCGGCCGAGCTCGGCTGGGTCGAGGACGTCCTGGACCCCGACGTCCTCACCATCGGCTTCGCCCGCCGCGTGCCGACCTACAAGCGCCTCACCCTCATGCTCTCGGACCCCGAGCGACTGCGGAAGCTCCTCACCGACCCCGAGCGGCCCATCCAGATCCTCGTCGCCGGCAAGTCCCACCCCGCCGACGAGCAGGGCATCGGCCTCATCCAGCGGCTCGTGAGCTTCGCCGACGAGGAGGGCGTGCGTGACCGCATCGTCTTCCTGCCGAACTACGACATCGAGATGGCCCAGACCCTGATGCCGGGCTGCGACGTGTGGCTCAACAACCCGCTGCGCCCGCTCGAGGCGTCCGGGACGTCGGGCATGAAGTGCGCGCTCAACGGCGCCCTCAACCTTTCGATCCTCGACGGCTGGTGGGACGAGTGGTACGACGGCCAGAACGGCTGGGCCATCCCCACCGCCGACGGCGTCGAGGACACCCAGCGCCGCGACGCGCTCGAGGCCGCCGCGCTGTACGAGCTGCTTGAGGACACGGTCGTGCCGCGCTTCTACGACCGCGAGAACGGCGTGCCCCAGCACTGGCTCGAGATGGTGCGCCACACCCTGGCGACCCTCGGCCCCAAGGTGCAGGCCACCCGCATGGTGCGCGAGTACGTCGAGCGGCTGTACACGCCGGTCGCCGGCTCCTCCCGCACGCTCAACGGCGCCGGCTTCGCCGAGGCGACAGCCCTCGCGGACTGGAAGGGCCGCGTGCGCGAGGCCTGGCACACCGTGCGCGTGGACCACGTCGAGTCGACCGGTGTGGCGGACGTCGTCAAGGTCGGGGACGTCGTCGGCGTCAGCGCGTACGTGACGCTGGGCGCACTGGCCCCGCAAGACGTCGAGGTTCAGCTCGTCACGGGGCGGGTGGCCGAGGACGACACGCTCGTCGACGTCACCACGCGCCCGCTCGAGCTGCGAGAGACGTACGAGGGTGGCCGCTACGGCTACCAGGGCGAGGTCGAGCTCGAGTTCTCCGGCTCCTTCGGGTACTCGGTGCGCATCGTGCCCACGCACGAGCACGTCGCCGGCACCGCCGAGCTCGCGCTCGTCGCCGCAGCCCAGGCCTGACCCCTCCCGCCGAGAGCTGGATCTCGCCCGTCTGCCCCCTGGGGCTCGGGCGGGGTCCAGCTCTGCGCGCGGGTGGGGCCACCCCCGTTGCGGGTGGGGCTACCCGCTCCCGCCGAGAGCTGGATCTCCCCCGTTCTCAGGGGGTCGCTGTGCGCAGGTCCCGGTCGCCGAGCGGGGTGTCGAGGGTGACGGTCTCCTCCGCGATGACGAGGTCCGCCGTGCACGCCTGGCCGGTCAGCGGGCGGCGCTCCTCGACGTGGGCGGAGACGACGACGGTCTCCGCGGTCTCGTGCACCTCCAAGGGCCCGGCGCGCTGACAGCCCCCGTAGGAGTAGCGGACCGTGACGTGGTGGCCGTCGTCGGACACGGCGACGATCTCGCTGGGGACCACCGTCGTCCGGGAGAAGCCGACGAGCGTCGCGTAGAGCCCGATGGTCACGCCCACGAGCGTGAGCGCGACGACGAGGGTCAGGCTGCTCGCCCGGACCCGGTCGCGTGCCTCACCCGTGAGCCGCTCCACGGCCCCAGTGTCTCAGCGACGGCTGAGGTACGCCCGCATGGTGAGGCCCGCCATTGCCGTCGTCGCGCCCGGCGCAGTGACCTGCGGCTGGGCGTCCAGCGCCGGCGGGCACTCCCAGGCGGAGTCCCACAGCAGCTCGTAGTCGGCGCCCGCGCCCTGGGGCAGGGTGACGTCCTGGGGGTCGAGCGAGCCGTTGAGGACGAGGAGGAGGTCGCCGTCGCCGACGGTGTAGCCCGAGCGGAGCATCTGCAGCACCCGGACGCGGGAGTCGTGCCAGTCGGAGGGGTCCATCTCCTCGGCGTCCGCGCGGTACCAGGCGAGGTCGGGGATGGAGTCGCCCTCGGCGGTGTGCCCGGTGGCGAAGTGCGTGGGCCGCAGCACCGGGTGCTCGCGGCGCAGGCCCAGGAGGTGGCGTGAGGTGGCGAGCAGCTCGGCCTGCCAGGGCCGCAGCTCCCAGTCCACCCACGAGAGCTCGGTGTCCTGGCAGTAGGCGTTGTTGTTGCCCAGCTGGCTGCGGCCGATCTCGTCGCCGGCCGTCACCATGGGGGTGCCGGCGGACAGGAGCAGCGTGCCGAGGAGGTTGCGCACCCCGCGGCGGCGGCCGAGGAGGATGTGCTCGCCGTCCTCGTGCACGGTGGGGGTGGCCCCGGCGCGCACCGCGGCGTCACCGGGTCCGCCGCGCTCGTGGAAGGGGGTGAGGGGGTCGGTGGCGACCGGGCCCTCGACCTCGTGGTTCCACGAACGGTTGTTGTCGCTGCCGTCGCGGTTGTCCTCGCCGTTGGCCTCGTTGTGCTTGCCGTTGTAGGTGACGAGGTCGGCGAGGGTGAAGCCGTCGTGCGCCGTCACGTAGTTGATGCTCGCGAGCGGGCCGCGCCCGCCCGGGACCGAGCCGTGGGCGAAGAGGTCGGCGGAGCCGGCGAGCCGGGTGGCGAGGTCACGCAGGTCCCCTCCGGTGCCGCCGGCCACGCCGGTGGCGGGGTCGCTGAGCCAGAAGGTGCGTACGGCGTCGCGGAAGCGGTCGTTCCAGTCCGCCATGGGGGCGGGGAACTGTCCGGTGCGCCAGCCGCCGGGGCCCACGTCCCACGGCTCGGCGATGAGCTTGACGTGGGAGAGGACCGGGTCGGTGGCGAGAGCGACGAAGAACGGGTGGTGCGGGGTGAACTCCGCGCCGTGGCGGCCCAGCGTCGTGGCGAGGTCGAAACGGAAGCCGTCGACCCCGATCCGCTCGACCCAGTAGCGCAGGGAGTCCAGCGCCATCTGGACCACGCGCACGCGGCGGAAGTCGAGGGAGTTGCCCGTGCCGGTGACGTCGACGAGGTGCGCCGGACGGACGCCGTCGTGCATGTAGTACTCGGTGTTGTCCAGACCGCGCCACGAGAGCGCCGGTCCGCCGTCGCCGCCCTCGGCGGTGTGGTTGTAGACGACGTCGAGGATGACCTCGAGCCCGGCCTCGTGGAGCAGGTGGACCATGCCGCGGACCTCGTCGAGGACGGCGGCCGGGCCCTGCGCCTGCGCGGCCTCGGTGGCGTAGCGCGGCTCGGGGGCGAAGAAGCCGAGGGTGTTGTAGCCCCAGTAGTTCGTCAGGCCCTTCTCGATGAGGAAGGGCTCGTCGCCGGTCGCGTGGATCGGCAGGAGCTCGACGGCGGTGACGCCGAGGTCGCGCAGGTGGGCGATGGTGACCGGGTGCGCCAGGCCGGCGTAGGTGCCGCGCAGGTGCTCGGGCACGCCCGGCAGGCGCCGGGTGAGGCCGCGCACGTGCGCCTCGTAGACGACGGTGCGGTCCCACGGCACGTGGGGGCGGGCGTCGGCGGGCACGACGGGGGGCTCGGGCAGCACGACGCCGTGACGGACGTGGCCCGCGGAGTCGAGGTCGCTGGGGGCCCAGTCGGGGGCCGGGGCGAGATCCTCGTCGACGGCGTGGCCGTAGACCTCGGGGCCGTGGACGAGCTCGCCGGTGACGCCGCGCGCGTAGGGGTCCAGGAGGAGCTTGGCGGGGTTGTGCCGCAGCCCGGCGGCCGGGTCCCAGCGCCCGTGGACGCGCAGGCCGTAGCGCTGGCCGGCGGTGACGCCGGGGACGTGGCCCTGCCACACGCCGTGCTGGCCGCGGTGGAGCGCGAAGCGGCGCTCGCGGTAGGAGCCGTGGTCCTCGTCGAGGAGGCACAGGTCCACGGCCGTGGCGTGCGAGGCGAGCACGGCGACGTCGATGCCGTCGCCCCACAGGTGGGCGCCCAGCGCCGGGGCGCGGCCGGTCACCCGCTGGGCGACGCTGCGGGCGGGACTCGTGCGAACGAATGAAGCGGTCATACTCATGATGGAGCCCATCGTGCCACCCTGCGTGGCGATCGTGGCGCGGCTTGCGGGTGAGATGTACCGCGGGCCCGGCAGCTCAGGTCTGGGGGGCATTGGCCGATAGGGATGTCTTGACGGTGTGACGGGCCGTGTCGGCAGGAGGCCGCCGGAGGTGGCAGGCTTGGGCCATGAGGATCGTCGTGTGCGTCAAGCATGTCCCCGATGTCCAGTCCGAGCGCGCGCTGGACGATGACGGCCACCTCGTGCGTGGTCTCGACGACGTCCTCAACGAGCTCGACGAGAACGCCGTCGAGGCCGCCGTGAGCCTCGTCGAGGAGCACGGCGGGGAGGTCGTCGTCCTCACGATGGGTCCCGACGACGCCGAGGACGCCGTGCGGCGCGGCCTGCAGATGGGCGCCGACCGCGGCGTCCACGTGAGCGACGAGTCGCTCGCCGGCTCCGACGCCGTCGCCACCGCCCGCGTCCTGGCCGCCGCCGTGCGCACGCTCCAGGGCGAGGCAGCGGTCGACCTCGTCGTCACCGGCATGGCCTCCCTCGACGGCCTCACCTCGATGCTGCCCGCGGCGCTCGCCGCCGCCCTCGACCTGCCCCCGCTCACGCTCGCCAGCGAGCTCACCGTCACCGGCGGCCGCGTGCGCGTGCGTCGCGAGATCGGCTCCGCCGTCGAGGTCCTCGAGGCGCCGCTGCCCGCCCTCGTGTCGGTCACCGACCAGGCCAACGAGCCCCGCTACCCGGCGTTCCGGGCGATCAAGGCCGCCCGCAAGAAGCCGGTCGACACGTGGTCGCTCGCCGACCTCGGCCTCGCTGCACCCGAGCCGGCGACGGCGGTGCTCTCCGCCGCGGAGCGTCCCGCCCGCGAGCAGGGCCGCATCGTCACCGACTCCGGGGACGCCGGACGGCAGCTGGCCGAGTTCCTCATCGACGCCAAGCTCGTCTGACCGACCCCGCCCACCAGGAAGGCACCATGACCCAGGGACCTGTGCTCGTCGTCGTCGACCACCACGAGGGCGCGCTCACGCCGCCCTCGACCGAGGTGCTCACTGCCGCGCGGGCCCTCGCGGCCGGTGCGGCCGTGGCGGCGGTGTGGTTGGGGGAGGAGGGCCCGGGGGAGGCGGCGCGCGAGGTGCTCGGCCGCTTCGGGGTCAGCACCGTCCACGTGCCCGAGCTCGGCGGCCTCCCCCCGCAGCTCACCGCCGTCGCGACCGAGGCCGTGGCCGCCGTCGTCGCGGCGACGTCCCCACAGGCCGTGCTGCTCGTGTCGACCTACGCCGGCAAGGAACTCGCCGCCGGCCTGGCGATCACGGTGGGAACCGGTGCGGTCGTCGACGCGGACCGCGTCGAGCGGCGCGCGGAGGGTGTCGCGGCGGGCAAGACCGTCCTCGGCGCCTCCTGGGAGACGGTGTGCGCGGTGACCGGGCCGCTGCCCGTCGTCGCGCTGCGCCCGGCCGCGGTGGACGCCGAGCCGGCGCCGGCGGCGGGTGAGCCCGCGGTCGTGCGCGTGCCGGTCGAGCTCACCGGCCGGGCCCGCGCCGTCTCCGTCGTCGAGCGCACCGAGCACCCCACGACCGGGCAGGTGCCGCTCACTGACGCGCAGACCGTCGTCGTCGGCGGCCGCGGCACGGGCGGGGACTTCACCGCCGTCGAGGAGCTCGCCGAGCTGCTCGGGGGCGCCGTGGGCGCCACCCGGGACGTCACCGACGAGGGCTGGCGCGAGCACTCGGCGCAGGTCGGGCAGACGGGCGTCACCGTCGCGCCGCGCCTGTACATCGGCGTCGGGGTGTCCGGCGCTGTCCACCACACGGTGGGGATGCGGGCCGCGCAGACCGTCGTCGCCGTCAACACCGATCCCGAGGCCCCGATCTTCGAGCTCGCCGACTTCGGCGTCGTCGGCGCCGCCGAGGACGTGCTCCCGCAGGCCATCGAAACGATCCGCACCCACCAGCGAACCTGACCCCCCATCCCACCCCACCCCACCTCTCTCGAGCGCATATGCGCGAAAAGTGCGGCCCGGACACTGTCCGGACCGCACTTTTCCCGCATATGCGGGCGGGTGTTCGGGGTCAGCCGGCGTAGAGGATGTCGACGACGAAGACGAGGGTGGAGTTGGGGGGGATCGTGCCGTTGTCCTGGTCCTTGTAGCCGAGCTCGGGGGGGATGACCATGACGACCTGGCTGCCGACGGTCTGCCCGAGCAGGGCGGTGTCCCAGCCCTCGATGACCTGACCCGCGCCGGCCTCCAGGGGGAACGGGACGCCCTTGGACCACGAGGAGTCGAAGGGCGTGCCGTCCCACAGCCAGCCGCTGTACTGGACGAAGACGTAGTCGCCCTCCTCGACCTCCTCGCCCTCGCCCTTGATCGTGGGCGCGGCGACGAGCTCGGTGGGGGCCTCGCCGTCGACGGGCTCGATGCTCGGCTCGCCGTTCTCGGCGAGCGTGACGGCCGGGACGCCCTCGGGGGCCTCGACCGCGGTGCCCTCGGCGCGGCTGCGGGCGTCGACGACCTCCAGCGCCATGATCGCGGCCGCGGCCTGCGTGGGGCTGGCGAAGAGGACGCGCGCGCCGACCTGCTGGCCGATGAGGACGTCGTTGAGCGCCGGCACGGTCATCTCGTCACTGACGACGAGAGGCTGCGGCCCACCCTCGTAGGTCGAGTCGAGGACCTCGCCGTTCTCGCCGTTGACCTGGATGAAGTCGACGACGAGGAGCTGGCCCTCGGTGATCTCCTCGCCGTCACCGGGGGAGGCGACGACGGCGGCGCTGCCGGTGACGTTGAGGGGCTGCTCGAAGGTGAGGGTCGGCTCACCGCCGGCCTCGCCCTCGACGGTGACGCCCTCGAGCGCAGCGACGTCCTCCGGCGCGTTGCCGGCCTCCGCCCCGGCCGACTCGGACTCGGTGGCGGTGGGCGTCTGGGAGGCGGCGGGCTCGGCCTCGCCGTCGTCGCTCGAGCAGCCGGCGAGGAGGAGGAGCGCGGCCAGGGCAGCGGCGGTGGTGGCAGTGGCGGATCGGCGCACAGGGAGTCCTTCGTGTGGTCGTACGTGCCGCTCCGGCGGCACCCGGACCAGGGTAGGCGGTGTTCCTGGGAGATCGCCCACAGTCGGGCACCGCTTCGTAGACTCGGGGCCATGGCCTACCTCGACCACGCGGCAACGACTCCCGTCCGGCCGGAGGTCGCGGCCCGCTACGCCGAGGAGCTGACCCGCGGCGGCAACCCGTCCTCGCTCCACACGGTGGGGCGCGACGCGCGCCGCCGCCTGGAGGAGGCGCGCGAGGAGCTCGCCGCGGCGCTCGGCGCGGAGCCGGCCGAGGTCGTCTTCACCTCCGGCGGCACCGAGGCGGACAACCTCGCGGTCAAGGGCGCCGTCTATGCCCACCCCTCGCCGCGCCCGCGGCTGCTCGTCAGCGCCGTCGAGCACCACGCCGTGCTCGACGCCGCGGGCTGGCTGGGCGAGCGCGGGCTCGCGGACGTCACGGTGCTGCCCGTCACCGGGGACGGCGCCCTCGACCTCGTCGCTGCCCGCACCGCCCTGGCAGGCGGCGAGGCCCCGGCGCTCGTGTCGGTCATGTGGGCGAACAACGAGACGGGCGTCGTCCAACCGGTCGAGGAGCTCGTCGTGCTCGCGGGTGACGTGCCCGTCCACTCCGACGCCGTTCAGGCCGTCGCGCACCTGCCGGTGCGCTTCGGCTCGAGCGGGCTCGCGGCGATGTCGGTGACCGGCCACAAGCTCGGCGGCCCGGTGGGCACCGGGGCGCTCGTGGCGCGCCGCGAGCTGGCGCTGGCGCCCGTGCACCACGGGGGCGGGCAGGAGCGCGGCGTGCGCTCGGGCACGCTCGACGTCGCCGGCGCTCGCGCCCTGGCGCTCGCGGTGAGCCTGGCGGTGGCGGACCGGGAGGCGGAGAGTGCCCGCCTGGCCGCGCTGCGCGACCGGCTCGTGGCCGGGGCGCTCGCCGCGGTGGACGGGCTGCGCCTCACCGGGGCCGGTGCGCCGCGGCTGCCCCAGGTCGCCCACCTCACCGTCGAGGGCGCCGACGCCGACTCCCTCCTCTTCGGCCTCGACATGGCCGGGGTCAACGCCTCGGCCGGCTCGGCCTGCTCCGCGGGCGTGCAGGAGGCCTCCTTCGTCCTCAGCGCGATGGGCTACCCGCCTGAGCTCGCCCGCTCGGCGCTGCGCTTCTCCCTCGGCCGCACGACCACCGAGGCCGACGTCGACGCCGTCCTCGCCGCCCTGCCCGACGTCGTGTCCCGCTCCCGCGCCGCGAACGCCGCCCGCACCTAGCACCGCCCGCCGTCAGGGCCGGTCGGCCACCCGGCGCAGGAGCGCCGCGGCGACCTTGCGCCAGGGCGGGCGGAACGCGTACACCCCCGCGAGGCGCAGCCGGGTGGCCAGGGCGTAGGCGTCGACGCGGTCGCCGGGCACCTCGCCCACGCCCGCGAGGAAGCCGGCCCGGGCCGCCGCCGCGACGCCCGGGGTCAGCAGGCCCTGCGCCTGCCGCAGCTCGAGGTGGACGAGGAGGTTCGCGACGTCCAGCGCGCGCTCCCCGACGGCGAGGGTGTCGACGTCGATCATCCCGACGGTTCCGGCGTCGTCGAGGAGGAGCTGCTTGTCGTGGAGGTCGCGGTGCAGGACGCCGAGGGGCGGGTCGGCGGGAACGCGCTCCAGGGCCGCGGTCACGTGCGCGGTGGCGCGGGTGACGAGGGCGGGGTCGAGCAGGCCGTGGGCGACGGCGGGACGCAGCCAGTCCGCGGCGGCGCCGAGCTCCTCGGTGGCGCCGTGGCGTGCGGTGACCCGGTCGCGTGGCGCCTCGTGGAGGTGGCGGACGGCGCGGCCGGCGGCCTCCCAGGCCCTCCGCGCCTTCTCGGGCGCCCACTCGTCCGCGCCGAGGTCGTGGAAGGTGCGGCCGGGCACGACGCTCCACCGCAGGATGCCGCGTCCCACGTCGGCGGTGTCGAGCAGCCGTGGCACGGGGACGACGTCCCCGACGAGCTCGGCGACGAGGCTGCCGCGCCGGGCGAGACCGGCAGCCCTGCTCCCGCGCACCACCTTGGCGAACTCGCGGGCCGAGCCGTCCTGCGCACCGAGGCGGACGACCGCGCGGCGTCCGGGCCGGTGGGCGACCAGGCGGGCACCGTCCTCGGCGAGCACCTCGGGCAGGGCGCGCAGGCGTGCGTCGGCGCCGCCCGGCTGGAGGAGGACGTCCCCGGCCACCCGGGCCGGTGCGGGCGTGGTGGCCGCGGCGGAGTCGAGAGCGGCCGGGTCGGCGAACCACTGGCCCGCCACGGTCGTCCCGTCCTCGGCCGCGAGCTCGAGGAGCGCGTGCCCCGTCCCGCGGGGCCACGCGCGCACCAGCTGGTAGCGGTGGGCGCCGGCGAGGACGAGCTCCGGCAGGCGGGAGTGCTGCGCGGGAGGGATCCGGCTGTCGGTGGGTGGGGTCGGGGGCGCGGCGGGCGGGACGGCCTCGGGGGTCACGACGTGAGCTCCTCGGCGACGGCGACGAGACGGGCGACGCCGTCGAACCAGTCGGGGCGGTGACGGCGGAAGGGCTCGACGGCGCGCTGGAGGACGGCCGCCGCGCAGTGGAGCCGCAGGACCCGCTCGTCGACCTCCCCGCCCGCGGCGGTGTACCCGGTGAGCAGCGGGGCGAGCACCCGCGCGGGGTCTCCCGCCTCCGCACCGGTCGCGACGAGCGCGCCGTACCAGGAGCCGAGGTCGGCGAGGGGGTCGTCGAGCGCGACCCGGTCGAGGTCGATGAGGGTGAGCGGGGCCTGGCCGGGGGCCGCCGCGTCCGGTGCCGTGCCCGCGGCGACGTCGGGCCGCACGACGAGCTGGTCGGCCGAGAGGTCCCCGTGCACCACGCTCACGACCCCGCGCCCAGCCAGGCCCGCACGGACCCGCTCGGCCGCCACCTGTGCGGCGTCTGCGGACGCCGGCGCCACCGCGCGCACGGCCGACACCGAGGCCCCCAGCTGGGCGTCCCGGTCCACCCGGTCCAGACGCTCGTCCCGGGCCTCGCGGTGGACCGCCGCCGCCAGCGCGCCGGCCTGCGCCCACAGCGCCTCCGCGCCGCTGAGCCGGTCGAGCGAGGTCCCCGGCACCCAGGCGGTGCGCACCGTGCCGCGGCGCCGCCGCACCGCGGTGAGGGCGGGCACGGGCAGCCCGGCCAGCGCCCGGTGGCCGGCGAGGACGCCACCGGTCCTTCCCGGGTGGTACACGCGTACCAGCTCACCCGGCTCCCGGCCGTCCTCGATCCGCGCCACCCAGCGGCGGCCGGGCCGGTAGACGAGCGGAGTCACGCCGTCGGCGTCCCGCAGCACGCGGCGCACACCGGGCAGCCGCCGGTCCGCCGTGACGTCACCGACCGCCACACCGAGCGCGCCGTCCACGACGGCGCCCCGGCCGACGTCGTCGGCCTCCCCGGCCCGGCGCACCTTGGCGAGCTTGTCCGCCGAGCCCGCGCGCAGGGCGAGGGCCTGGGCGAAGGAGGTGACGCCGTCGTCGTCGGTGAGGACGAGCCCGGCGAGGAGCGAGGTGCCCGGCTTGTAGCGCAGGTAGGCGACGCGCGCCTCGCGCACGCCCCAGCCCGGTGCCAGGCGGCGGACCAGGCCGAGCGGCGCGAGCAGGTCGCGCAGGCCGGGGAGCGCGGGGTCGGCGGCGGCGAGGCGAGCATCGGCCGGTGCGAGGTCGAGCATCAGGCGCCCTTCCGGTCGGGGACGACGACGGGCCGCTGGTGCCGCTGCGGGTCGAGCAGTGCGAGGCGGGAGCCGGGCGTGGCCATGAGCGCGGCAGGACGGCCGTGCTCGACGACCCGGCCGCGCTCGAGGACGACGACCTCGTCGCAGCCCAGCGCGTCGGCCAGGGTGTGGGTGATGACGACGGTGGTGCGCCCGGCGGCGAGCCGGTCGACCGCCTGGAAGACCTCCGCGGAGTTCTTCGGGTCCAGCCCGGTGGTCGCCTCGTCGAGGACGATGATCGGCGCGTCGCGGAGCATGGCGCGGGCGATGGCCACGCGCTGGCGCTGTCCGCCGGAGAGCGTGTCGCCGCGCTCACCGACCAGGGTCCCGTAGCCCTCGGGGAGCCGGGTGATGAACTGGTGGGCGTTGGCGGCCCGTGCGGCGGCCTCGACCTCCTCCGGGGTGGCGCCGGGCCGGCCCATCTCGATGTTCTCGGCGATCGTGCCGTGGAAGAGGACCGACTCCTGGAGGACGACGGCCACGTGGGCGCGCAGCGACTCGAGGGTGACGTCGCGCAGGTCGTGCCCGTCGAGCGTGACCGCGCCGCTCACCGGGTCCTGCAGCCGCAGGAGCAGCCCGGCGAGGGTGGACTTGCCGGAGCCGGAGTGCCCGACGACGGCGACCTTCGTGCCGGGCAGGATGCGCAGCGACACGTCGTCCAGGGCCTTGTCGACGCCGGTGTAGGAGGCGGTGACGTGCTTCAGGCGGATCTCCCCGGCGAGCCGCTTGATCGTGTAGGCCTTGGCGGAGTCGGTGACGTCCTGCTCGGTGTGCATGATGTCGAGGATCCGCTCGCCGGACGCGGCGGCCTTGGCGATGCGGCCGGTGTACTTCGCGAGGTCGCGCATCGGCTTGAAGGCGCTCTTGAGGTACTGGACGAAGACGACGAGCTCACCGGGCGTGAGCCGTCCCCGCACCACCGACCAGCCACCGACGAGGAGGACGACGCCGGTGGCCACGCCCACGAGGAGGTCGGTCTTGCGCTCGAGCGCCGCCGAGAGGCGGGTGGCGCGCACGCCCTCCGTGAGCTCCTTGGCGCCCGAGGCCGCGAAGGTCGACTCGAGCCGCTCGGCGAGCGAGTAGGCCTGGACCACCTTGATGGCACCGAGCGACTCCCCGGCCGCGCCCGCGAGGTCACCCTCGCGGCGCCGCTGCTGACGGGAGGCGGAGGTGATCTTGCGGGTGGAGCGGGATGAGGACAGCGCGAAGAGCGGGAAGGCGGCGACGACGACGAGCGCGAGTCGCCAGTCGAGGATCACCATGACCGTCACCATCGCCACGAGGGTGATGACGTTGCCGATGAGCGGCATCGCGGCGGTGACGGCGACGTCGCGCAGCCGTCCGACGTCGGTGATGAGCCGGGTGATGAGGTCGCCGCCGCGCGCGGAGCTGTGGAAGCGCAGGGACAGGCGCAGCACGTGGCCGTAGACCTGGGCCCGCACCGAGGTCATGGCGCGGGTCCCGGCGAGCGCGAAGCACACCGTCATGACGTAGGCCGCCAGGGCGCGCAGTCCCGCGACGGCGACGACGGCGATCGCCGCCCACACGAGGAGCGTGACGAGGCCCGGGTCCTGCGCGGCGCCGGGCGCGATGACGGCGTCGATGACGAACTTCAGCGGCCACGGCTCGAGGAGCCGGAAGGCCACCTCGGCGAAGAGCGCGACGAAGCCGCCGGCGACGACCGTCCGGTGCGGCCGCAGGTGCGGGCGCAGGAAGGTCCAGATCCGGCGCAGCGAAGGCACGATCGAGCGCAGCTCGGCGGCGGGCTTGCGGGTGGCCATCAGCTGCCCACCCCCGCCGGCTCCCGGGCCGCCAGCGGCAGCCCGGCCGCCGCGAGCGAGCGCTCGACGACGTGCGTCCACGTGTGCCCGGAGGTCACGTGCGCCCGCGCCGCGGCCCCGACCCTCTCGCGCAGGCCGGCGTCGGTGGCCAGCTCGCGCAGCGCCTCGGCCAGCGCCGCCGGGTCCGAGCCCGGGACGAGGAAACCGGTACGCGCGTGCTCGACGACGCCCGGCAGCTGCCCGACGGCGGAGGCGACGACGGGCAGCCCGGCGGCCATGTACTCGTAGACCTTGAGCGGGGAGAAGTACCCCTCGCCCGCGGCGGGGTAGGGCGCGGTGGCGACGTCCATCCGGTGGAGCAGGGCGGGCACGTCGACGGGTGCGACGGCGCCGGTCGTCTCGACGGCCCCCTCGGTCCCCAGGGCGCGCGCCTGCTCGCGCAGCGCCTGCGCCTGCGGGCCGTCACCGACGAGCAGCAGCCGTGCCTCCGGCACCGAGCGCCGCAGCAGCGCGTGGGCCTCGAGCAGCGTCTCGGTCCCGTGCCACGGCTTGAGGGTCCCGACGAAACCGACCGTGAAGGGCCGGGCCGGGCGGCCCGCGGCAGGGACGATGCGCTCGACGTCCACCCCGTTCGCCTCGACGACGACGGCGGGCCGGTCGGCGCGCGCGGTGCCCGCCAGCTGCTCGCGCACCCAGGTGGCGACCGGTTCGGAGACGCACACGACGACGCTCGCGTCGGTGGCGGCCTGCCGCACGACGGCGTGGGCCGCATCCGCGTGGACGAGCCCGCGGTGGCGGGCCTGCTCGTCGGGCAATGGGGCGTTGACCTCGAGGACGGCGGGCACGCCGTGCTCCCGGGCGTAGGCGGTGCCCGCGGTGCTCCACAGCGAGTAGCGCTCGTAGACGGCGTCGAAGGGACCAGCGGCGGTGACGGCGGCCAGCAGGTCGCCGTCGGCGGCCATCGCGCGGCGCTCGCGGTCGGCGACGTCCTCCCCGCGGACGCGGCCCAGCTCGTGGACGGTGAGCCGGCCCGCGGCCCGGGCGGCCGCGGCGGCCGGCCACGGCTCCCCGCCGGTGCGCCGGCAGAAGAGGTCGATCTCGTGACCCGCCTCGAGGAGGACGCGCACGACCTCCTGGACGTGGACGGAGGCTCCCTTGGTGCCGAAGACCGGGATGCCGGGATCGGCGCAGACGTAGGCGATCCGCATCAGCGCACCTCCTGCGCGGGCGAGATCCAGCTGTCGGCGACATCCGGGGTGTCGGCGGACGCGACCACCCTCGCGCCGAGCGCTGAGGTGTTCCTCGCCCGGGTGGCACGCTCGAGGGCCGCGACCTGACGGCGGGTGTCGAACTCGCGCTCGACGAGCGCGCGGGCGGCGCGGATGAGGCGCTCGCGCAGCGCGGCGTCGTCGAGCACGCGGATGATCGCGTCGGCCAGGCCCACGGGATCGTGCTGCCCGACCTGCAGCCCGGTCTCCTCGTGCCGCACGGCCTCGGTGATGCCGGTGACGTCGGTCGACACGCACGGCGTGCCGAGCGCCATCGCCTCGAGGAGCACGGTGGGCAGGCCGTCGGCGTTGCCGTCGGAGCCGACGACGCAGGGCGCGGCGAAGACGCCGGCGCTCGCGACGTGAGCGCGGACCTCGTGCTGGGGCAGCGGCCCGGTGAGCTCGACGAGCCCCTCGAGTCCGAGCGCGGTGACCTGGGCCCGCAGCTCGGCCTCCTTCTCCCCGCCGCCGACGATCCTGCAGCGCAGCGGCCGGCCGCGGTCGCGCAGGTGGGCGAGCGCGTCGACGAGGACGTCGAAGCCCTTCTTCTCCACGAGGCGACCGACGGCGACGACGTCCGTGCCGCCGTCGTCGTCCACCGCCGGGGGCGTGAAGGGGAAGTCGGTGAGGTTCAGGCCGTTGTAGATGCGGTGCAACCGCGTCGCCGCGACTGCCTCGGGGTAGGTGGTGCGCAGGTGGCGCTCGTTGAAGTCGCTGATCGTCACGACATGGTGGGCGCCGGCGATCTTGCGGGCCAGGTCCGCGGGGTCCACCGAGGAGTGGAAGATGTCCTTGGCGTGCGCGGTGAAGGAGTACGGCACGCCGGTGAGAAGCGAGGTGAGCCGCGCGACCGTCGTCGCGAGCGAGGCGAAGTGCGCGTGCAGGTGGGTGATCCCGCGGCGCACGACCATGACGGCGAGCGAGAGCGCCTGGCCGGCGTCGGAGGCCTCGGCCGCGAGCAGCTCGGGCAGGGCGCGGTGCAGCAGCGGCAGCTCCGGGGCGGCCGCCCGCAGCGCGTCCCACAGCTCCTCGGGCTTGCGGGCCCGGGGCACGTAGGTGACGGGGGCGCGCACCTCGGCCAGGGCGCTGTGGAAGCGCGGGTCCACCGGCGGGCGCAGCGAGAACACCTCGAGGCCCGCGCCGCGAGCCTCGCGGCCCAGCAGCTCGGAGACGATGAAGGTCTCGGAGAACCGGGGGTACATCTTGAGCACGTAGCCGACTCGCTCAGGCGACATCGGTCTCCTCCTTCATGGCGACGAGACTGGCAAGCAGGTGGGGCAGGCGCGCGAGGCCGTCGAGGTCGACGGCGTCACCCGGCCGTCCGCCGTCGGGAGGGGCGGTGACGGCGCGCGCGAGCCACTGCTCGAGAGCGGGCGGGTCGAGCCGGTCCGGCGGCAGGTGGTCGAGGACGCCGACGGCGGTGAGCAGGCGGGCGCGCACGAGCTGCTCCTGGCGGGGGCGCACGCGGGGCACGACGAGCAGCCGGGCGCCGAGGGCGAGCGCCTCGCACACCGTGTTGTACCCGCCCATGGAGACGACGGCGGCGGCGCCGCCGATGAGGGCCTCGGCGTCCTCGACGTAGGTGCGGACGGTGAGGTCGGTGCGGTGGGCGGCGATCTCGGTGACCCGGCGGACGTCGTCGGCGGGCATCTGCGGGCCGGTGACGAGAACGCCGTGGTGGCCGGCCGGCATGGCGCTGCGGACGAAGGCCTCGGCGAGGTGGGCGCCGTCTGAGCCGCCGCCGACCATCGCGAGGACGTAGGGGCTGGCGACCTCGGTGACGGCCGGCCCGCCCTGGCGGCCGGTGGCGAGGTAGCCGGTGTGGACGGTGCGCGCGGCGGGCAGGTCGAGCTCGGCGGCGAGGTCGTGGACGGCGCGGTCCCCGTAGACCCACACCTGGTCGTACCAGCGGCGCAGCGCCTGGGCCCCGCGGTCGGTGTCCCACTCGCGGCGGGAGGTGACGGCGTCGTCCAGGACATCGCGCAGCCCCAGGACGATGCGGGTGCCGGCGGCGCGCAGGAGGTCGAGGGCGGGCTCGAGCTCGCCGAGGAAGCCGCGGAGGTGCTTGTCGACGACGAGGACGTCGGGCCGGAAGGAGGACAGCGCCGCGGTGAGGATGCTGCGCCGCATGTGCCGGATGTGCGCCTCGTCCACGGAGAGGTGGCGGGCGGAGTAGGCGCCGGTGGCGTCCTTGGCGAGCGCGGGCAGGGAGACGAGGTCGCAGTGCGCGGGGCGGTGCGCGGTGACCGCCTCCGGGGCGCCGGTGAGGAGGAGGACGTCCGGCGCCGGGCCGAGGGTGGTGAGCGCCCGGGCGATCGCGAGGTTGCGGCGGACATGACCGAGACCGAGGGCGTCGTGCGAGTACAGCGCGACGCGCAGCCGCCGGCCGCGGGGCGCGCTGCCCGGGTGCGGGCCGGCCAGGCCGGTGGGCCTGGTGGTGGTCGTGGTCATGCGGGGTCTCCCTTCTCACGTCGCGCCGGGGAGCTGGTCCGCGGCATGCCAGGAAGTTCATCGCGTCAAGGTGAGCCCTCCGTGACGGGCAGATGAGACCCCTCTCATCCGCCCGGCCGGGCAGCGGCCGTCCACCCCGGGGTCGCCGCCCCCACCAGGACGTGCAGCGGCGCGTCCGTCGGCCTAGCGTGGCCGGCACCGGGCCGTCGGACGCGGCCCATGCCGGCCGCTCGACGTCCGCCCACGAGAGGGAACGAGACATGACCGTCAGCACGATCGCCGTCGTCGGCCTCGGCGCCATGGGTCTGCCCATGGCGACACGGCTCGCAGAGACGTTCACCGTCCACGGGTACGACGTCGACCCCGACCGCTGCGCGCAGGCGCAGGAGCACGGGGTGAGGGCGAACGGCTCCGCACGCTCGGCCGCAGCCACGGCGGACGCCGTGCTCCTCGCGGTCCGCGACGCCGCGCAGCTGGAGGAGGTGCTGCACGGCAGCGACGGCCTGGTGGCTGTCCTGCCACCCGGTGCGCTGGTCGTCCTCACCTCGACCATCGGGATCGACGCCGTGCGCGCCGTCGCCGACGACCTCGCCGCGGCGGGCCTCCATCTCGTCGACGCGCCGATCTCCGGGGGCCCGGCCCGGGCCGGCGCCGGGGACCTGCTCATCACTGTGGGGGCGACCGACGAGGCCTTCACGCTCGCCACACCGGTCCTGGACCGGCTCGCCTCGACCCTGGAGCGCATCGGCTCACGGCCGGGGGACGGCCAGGCGATGAAGACGGTCAACCAGCTGCTGTGCGGGGTGCACATCGCAGCTGCGGCCGAGGCCCTGGCGCTGGCCGAGGCGCTCGGGCTCGACCCGGCCCGGGCCTTGCGCACCCTCGGGGCAGGGGCGGCCGCATCCTTCATGCTCGGCGACCGCGGGCCGCGCATGCTCCAGGCCTACGACGACGAGGACCCGGAGGTGCGCAGCCGCGTGGACGTCTTCGTCAAGGACATGGGGATCGTCACCCGCGCCGCCCGGGGGGTCGGTCTGGCCACCCCCGTCGCCGCCGCGGCCGAGCAGCTCTACCTCATCGGCCAGGCCCACGGCCTGGGCGCCGCCGACGACTCGACGATCATCAGGATGATCGCCCCGCAGCCCGGCTGACGCGGCCCCGAGCTCCGGAGCCCGAGGTCCCCGGACGACCGGGACACGTGCCACGCGCCCGGAGGCGGGGCGGGGCCGAGACCCGGGGCCCTCAGCGTGCCGGTCGCACCGTGGTGACGAGGTCGGTGACGCTCGGGTCTCGCGGGGAGGAGCCGAAGCCGAAGCGCACGGGCGGGTCGAGGGGGTGCAGCGGGCCGAGGTCCTCGCCCTCCCAGCGGGTCTCGGCCGCGGTGAGCCGGTGGAGGTCGTGGGCGCCGTAGTGCTCGGTGCGGCCGCCGCCGGCCGAGCCGCGGGTACGTACTCCACGCAGCAGCGTCCGGGCCACCGGGTCGGTGACGCGCGTGAGCGCCGGCGCGGTTGCCAGGGGGCGGGGCACGAGGCGCAGCAGCCGCCCGAGCGGCGGCCGCGCGCCCACGTGCAGGTGGGCTACCAGCGGGCCGGCGGCCACCTGCCAGGTCTGTCCGGCGGCGGTGGGCGTGCCGGCGAGCGGGTGACCCGCCGTCGTCGTCACGGCGACGGGCACGAGCACGGTCGTGTCGAAGGTATAGGTCGAGGCGACGAAGTCCGCGACCTCCTGGGAGGGCGCGAGGAGCAGCCGCTCACCGTCGGGGCGCTCGACCATGACGTCGGCGAAGGGACCGAGCGGTGAGTCGCGCCAGGCGCCGAGGACGAACCTCGTGCCCCCGGGCGTGCCCCAGCCGGCGATGCGTCCGGTGAAGTGCCACGAGCGTGAGGCCATCGGCTCATGCTCCGTCCAGGCGGCGACGGGTGCACCTCGATCGGTCCCTGCGGTCGTCGTGCGGGCCAGCACCTACCCTGGTGAGGGCTCGGAGAAGGGACGCAGCATGCGAGTACTGGCAGCACTGTCGGGTGGGGTCGACTCCGCCGTGGCCGCCGCGCGCGCCGTCGAGGCGGGGCACGACGTCGTCGGCGTCCACATGGCGCTGTCGCGCTCGCGGGCCCAGCACCGCACCGGCTCGCGCGGCTGCTGCTCGATCGAGGACGCGAGCGACGCGCGCCGCGCCGCCGACGTCCTTGGCATCCCGTACTACGTGTGGGACCTGTCGGAGGAGTTCGAGGAGACCGTCGTCGCCGACTTCCTCTCGGAGTACGCCGCCGGCCGCACCCCCAACCCCTGCGTGCGCTGCAACGAGCACATCAAGTTCTCCGCGCTCCTGGACCGTGGCCTCGCGCTCGGCTTCGACGCCGTCGCCACCGGCCACTACGCGCGGATCGTCGAGGGCCCCGGCGGCGCTCGCGAGCTCCACCGCGCCGCGGACATGGCCAAGGACCAGTCCTACGTCCTCGCCGTCATGGGCCCCGAGCGCCTGGCGCGCTCGCTCTTCCCGCTCGGTGACGTCGCGTCCAAGGACGAGGTGCGCGCCGAGGCGGCCGCCCGCGGGCTGTCCGTCTCGGCCAAGCCCGACTCCTACGACATCTGCTTCGTCGCCGACGGCGACACCCACGGCTTCCTCCGCGACCGCCTCGGCGCCCAGCCCGGCGCCGTCCTCGACCACGAGGGCAAGGAGGTCGGCCGCCACGACGGCGCCTACGCCTACACCGTGGGCCAGCGCAAGGGCCTGGCCCTGGGCCGTCCTGCCGCCGACGGCCGCCCCCGCTACGTGCTGCGGACCGACCCGAGCGCCAACACGGTCGTCGTCGGCCCGGGCGAGCTGCTCTCGGTGACCGAGCTCGCCGGCGACCAGACCGTCTGGCTCGCCGACGACGTCCCCGCGGGGGAGTGGACGACGGCGCAGGTCCAGGTCCGCGCCCACGGCACGCCGACACCCGCCCGCGTCCGTCGCGAGGATGACGCGCTCCTCGTCCGCCTCGACACCCCGCTGCGCGGCATGGCCCCGGGCCAGTCGGTGGTCGTCTACGCCGGGACACGCGTCCTGGGCCAGGCCACCCTCACCCGCGCCGGCCGCGGCGCGCTCGTCCCCGTGCGGTGACGCCCCGGCGCCGTCGTCCCTCCCAGCGCGTGCGAACGAGGGACCGCCGGTAGCGTCGGCCCCATGCGGATTCTCGTCTCGGGCGCGTCCGGACTCATCGGCTCGGCACTCCAGGAGGAGCTGCGCGCCGACGGGCACGAGGTGCGCACGCTCGTGCGCCGCGAGCCGGGTGGGGTGAACGAGTACGAGTGGCACCCCGAGGAGGGGCGCCTGCCGGCCGAGGCGGTCGAGTGGGCCGACGGCGTCGTCACGCTGTCCGGGGCGCCGCTGGGCCGGCTGCCGTGGACGCGCGCCTACCGCCGCGAGATCTACGAAAGCCGGGTCACCGCGACCCGTACCGTCGCGCGCGCCATCGCCGCGGCCGAGGACCCGCCGCGGGTGTGGGTGAGCGGCTCGGCCACCGGCTTCTACGGCGACCGCCCGGGCACCGTCCTCACCGAGGAGTCCGGGCCGGGGGACGGCTTCCTCGCCGGCGTCGTCCTGCGCTGGGAGGCGGCCACGGCCCGCGCCGACGACGTCACGCGCGTCGTGCACGTCCGTACCGGTCTCGTCATGGCCGACGTCGGTGCCCTCGCGCCCCTCCAGCTCGCCACCCGCCTGGGTGCGGGCGCGGCGATCGGCACCGGTCGCCAGCAGTGGCCCTGGATCTCCCTCGCCGACGAGGCTCGCGCGATCGTCCACCTGCTCGCCCGCTCCGAGCTGTCCGGCCCGGTCAACCTCACCGGACCGACGGCCGCGACCTCTGCGGACATCACCCGGGCGCTGGCCAGGGAGATGCACCGCCCCCACCTCTTCCGGCTGCCCGCCTGGTTGCTGCGGCTCGTCCTCGGCGAGCCCGCCGACGAGATGCTGCTGCCGGACCAGCGCATCCTCCCGGTCCGGCTCCAGGCCGACGGCTTCACCTTCCGGCACACCACCGCCGAGGAGGCGGTCACCGCGGCCGTCCGCTCGTAGCCGCCGGGGCCGGCGTGAACGGATCGCGCCACAAGCGGTGTCTTCAGGGACGGCGGATGCGGTTTTCCGCGCCTGCGTGACACCGCAGAACCACCCTTTGTGGCGGGATCCTGCGCCTACTCCCGCCGGACCAGGGAGGTGCCGTCGGTGCGGGCGCGGGCCACGCCCTGCGGCACGATGACGAAGCCGATCGTCAGCAGCAGCCCGATCTGGGCCACCTGCCAGCGGAGCAGCGTCGTGTACGTCGTCCACAGGGGCACCTGGACGGGCACGGGGCGGGTGAGCGTCTCAGGCATGGGCCGGCTCCTGTCCGGACGGGGCGGCGTCGGCGGCGGTGAGGGCGAGGTAGGCGTCCTCGAGGGCGGCGGGGGCGAGGGCGTAGCCCTCGATGCGGGACTGCTCGCGCAGGGCCGTGGCTCACGCGACGGCGGTCGCGGCCTCGGCGGCCGGGACGGTGAGGAGCACGCGCCGGCCCACGTGGATCGTGCGGTGGACGGTGACGGGGCGTCGGTGGCGTCCGGCGCCGCGCCGTCTGGCGGGAGGAAGAGCTCGAGGCGCAGGTCGGCGTCCTGCGTGCCGCGCAGCCGGCCGGGGGAGCCCGCGGCGACGACGCGCCCGCGGTCGAGGACGACGAGCTCGTCGACGATCCGCTCGCAAGGCCAGCACGCCGGAGGAGGTCCAGAGGATCCTCAGTCAGCCCTGACCCGGTGGCTCCTCAGCCGCACGCATGCGTCGCCCTTCTCGATCGTCGCGCACCCCTTCTACGGGCCGCGGTGAGGGAGAGGGGCGACGCATCGTCACGCCGTCGTCCGGCCGGCCGGGCGCCGCGACCGTGCGGAAGTCGGACGCCGGCTCCCCGTGGGCGACGGAGGACGGAGCCACGGCTCCACCCCCCGACCGGTTTCCTCGCCCGGGGCTTGCGCGGGGCCTGCCGCGTGCGGTCCTCTTGGGGCAGCAGAGTGGCTGCCCGCCCGCGGGGACCCTGCGGCCGGGGGCGGCGACGGGAGGGGGGGGAGCGTCGGTGAATCGCATCGCGCTGGGCACCTCGGCCGTGCTGGCCACGGTCATGGGGGTCATCGGCGCGGTCACCACGTTCGACGAGGGCACCTTCGCCATCGGCACGGTGCTCATCGTCCTGGCTCTCGGGGCGGTCGCGATACACGCCGTGCTCAGCCCGGAGCGCTACAACCACCCCCGCTACACCACCAACCCCTTCTACCGGGTGTGGGCCGCGCTGGTGCCGCTGCTCGCCGTGTCGACCCTCGTGACCTACGCGTTCTCGCCCGAGAGCGCCGAACAGCTCGGGTACTGGTCCGGCTTCGCGGCGGTCGCCGTGTTCGCCGGTGCGGTGGTGGACCACCGCACGGGCGTACGACCGTCCGGCGCTGAGCGCTGAGCGCACACCCCCGCCCCGGCCGCGCGCGCCGAGCACCTACCCTGGCGGGGTGGGTGACATGTGGACCGGGCCGGAGCCGGACTGGGACGAGCCGCCGCCGGACCCCATGAGCGAGTGGGACGTCCACGACCCGGAGATGGTGGCCGCCTTCGCGACGGACGCTGCCACCGCGGCACCGTTGACGACGGCGCGGGCCGCTGCGGCGTCGTCGTCCACCCCGCTGGAGGCGCTGACCAGCGTGTGGGGCTACGACGCCTTCCGCGGTGAGCAGGCCGAGATCATCGAGACGGTGACGCGCGGGGACGACGCGCTCGTCCTCATGCCCACCGGCGGCGGCAAGAGCCTGTGCTACCAGATCCCCTCGCTCGTGCGGGAGGGGACGGGCGTGGTCATCAGCCCGCTCATCGCGCTCATGCACGACCAGGTCGACGCTCTCGAGCAGCTCGGTGTGCGCGCCGCGTTCCTCAACTCCACGCAGAGCATCGACGAGCGCCGCGACGTCGAGCGCCGGCTGCTCGGCGGGGAGCTCGACCTCCTCTACCTCGCCCCCGAGCGCCTGCCCGTGGCGGCCGACCTCCTCGACCGCGCGCGGATTGCGCTCTTCGCGATCGACGAGGCGCACTGCGTGGCGCAGTGGGGCCACGACTTCCGGCCCGACTACCTCGGGCTGACGATCCTCCACGAGCGCTGGCCCGACGTGCCGCGCATCGCGCTCACGGCGACGGCGACGGCGGAGACGCGGGAGGAGATCGTCCGCAACCTCCGGCTCGACGGCGCGCGCGTGTTCGTCTCGAGCTTCGACCGGCCCAACATCCAGTACCGGATCGCGCCCAAGCAGGAGGCGCGCAAGCAGCTCCTGCGGCTCATCAAGGACGAGCACGACGGCGACGCGGGGATCGTCTACTGCCTCTCGCGGGCGTCGGTGGAGAAGACGGCGGAGTGGCTGGCCACCCAGGGCGTCACGGCACTGCCATACCACGCGGGTCTGCCCGCGGAGCTGCGCGGGCGCAACCAGGCGCGGTTCCTGCGGGAGGACGGCGTCGTCATGGTCGCGACGATCGCGTTCGGGATGGGGATCGACAAGCCGGACGTGCGGTTCGTCGCGCATTTGGACCTGCCCAAGAGCATCGAGGGGTACTACCAGGAGACCGGCCGTGCGGGGCGTGACGGGCTGCCGTCGACGGCGTGGCTCGCGTACGGGCTGCAGGACGTGGTCCAGCAGCGGCGGATGATCGCCGACGGCGAGGGAGACGCGCAGCGCAAGCGGGCGCAGACCCTGCACCTGGACGCGATGCTCGCGCTGTGCGAGACGGTCCAGTGCCGGCGCCAGCAGCTGCTGCGGTACTTCGGTCAGGGCAGCGAGCCGTGCGGGAACTGCGACACCTGCCTCAACCCGCCGGAGGCCTTTGACGGCACCGTGCCGGCGCAGAAGCTCATGTCGACGATCGTGCGGCTGCAGCGCGAGCGCGGGCAGCAGTTCGGCGCGGGGCACCTCGTGGACATCCTGCTGGGGCGGGAGAACGAGCGGGTGGTGAAGATGCGCCACATTGAGCTGTCGACCTTCGGCATCGGTACCGAGCTGGGCGACGCCGAGTGGCGCGGGGTGGTGCGCCAGCTGCTGGCCCAGGGGCTCCTCCAGGTGCAGGGGGAGTACGGCGTGCTCGCCCTCACCGAGGCGGCGGGGGAGGTGCTGCGCGGTGAGCGCGAGGTGCGGCTGCGGCGCGAGCCGGAGCGGGTGCGGACGGCGCGGAAGTCCCGTTCCGGCGCTGCGAAGGCGCCACTGGACCTGGACGAGCCGCAGCAGGCGCTGTTCCAGCAGCTGCGTACGTGGCGCGCGGCGACGGCCAAGGAGCAGGGCGTGCCGGCCTACGTCGTCTTCCCAGACGCGACCCTGGCCGCGATCGCCCAGTCCCGACCGGAGAACCGCTCCGAGCTGAGCGGGATCTCCGGGGTAGGAGCGGCCAAGCTCGAGCGGTACGGAGAGGCCGTGCTCGAGGTCGTCGCGGCCGGGTGAGCTCGCTCTGGCGCACCCGCTGGCGGCGTCACTAGGATCTCCCTCATGGGTGCTGCCGACGCGACGGCTCATGAGTTCTTCGCCGCGTACACCCGCGCCCTGCTCAGCCGGCATCCCGTGGCGATTGCCGGGTACTACGCCGTGCCGGCGCTCATCGAGTTCCCCGACCAGGCGATCTCGGTCTCCGACGCCGCGCAGACCGAGCAGTTCTTCGCCGCGGCCGTCGGCCAGTACGACGGCATCACCGACGCCCGCGCCGACGTCCGGGTGGTCGCCGAAGCCGGCCACAGCGTCTGGGCCGACGTCACCTGGTCCTACGAGGGCACGCCTGCCGAACGGAACATGTACCAGCTCGTCCGTACCGGCGCGGACTGGCGGATCGCGGTGCTCACACCGCTGGACGCCTAGGTGGCGTCGGCGCCGACGCCACCTCCCTGGCGATCTCATCCGCAGGTCAGCGCTCTCCGCTGACCGCGTCGCGACCGCAATCCCCGCGCTCCACCCGGGCGCACGACCCTCGGCCGGTGCGAGCCGGGGAACGTCCATGCCCACCGTCGTGAGCAGCGGCGCGCCGGCCGGCAGCCACCACAGCGTGGCGTGGGGTGTCGTTCATGGCTGCGCTGCCAGCGTGCGGACCGTCATCGCGGAGGCCGGGACGTGACCGGCGGCGAGGACCACGGCGGCGCCCGCGATCCACGGGTTGCACAGCCAGGCTGCGACGCTGAGGAACGCCAGGACCGGCGTCACCGCCATCGGCACGGGCAGCCCCCAGAGCCGGCGGTACAGGTCCGCGCTCGCCCGCCCGCCCGTGAGATACCGAGCCCACAGGCCGTAGTAGGCCGCCGGCACGAGGGCGACCGGCACGGCCCAGAACCACGACACACGGCCAGGAACCGTGACGGCCGGGACGGTGAGGCACAGCGTCTGGCTCGCCCGCTCGGCCAGCGAGAGGGCCGTCGGTAGAGGTGGGGACGGGAGGTCCGGTGGAGGTGAGGGCAGCAGGAGCAGGCTGGGCAGCAGGACCGCGACGCTCACGACGGCGTCTAACGGCGAGAAGCCCACGACCCGACGCTACGCACCGTGCACGGGCACGACCAGGGACCCGGGGCCTTGTCCACAGATTCACCCCAGGGGGCTGACACCGCGCCCGATTGCCCCTAGGTTTGCCTTCATCATCCGCTCCGGGGGGTGCGAGGCATGAACCAGGCAACGGTGCTGCTCGAGGACGAGGTGCGTGAGCTCGTCCGTCGGCGCGGTCTCGATCCTGCCCGCGACACCGCCGGCGTCCGCGCGCTGGTCGCCGACGCGCTCGCGGACTACGACAGCCGCTCGGTCGCCGGACTCGTACCGCCCGTCGTCGACCCGGAGCAGACGGCCAAGGACGTCCTCGACGCCGTTGCGGGCCTCGGCCCCCTCCAGCGCTTCCTCGACGACCCCACGATCGAGGAGGTGTGGATCAACGAACCAGGCAAGGTGTTCATCGCCCG
Organism: Georgenia satyanarayanai; assembly: GCF_023715365.1. Taxonomy (GTDB): domain Bacteria; phylum Actinomycetota; class Actinomycetes; order Actinomycetales; family Actinomycetaceae; genus Oceanitalea; species Oceanitalea satyanarayanai_B. The sequence continues at coordinate 173,775 of NZ_JAMBNZ010000007.1, read as the reverse complement.
TGCAGGCCGCGCGGAGCTGACGACGACGATCCTCACCGAGACGCAGGTCCACGACCTCGTCGAGCGCATGCTGCGAATCTCCGGCCGCCGCCTGGACCTGTCCTCCCCGTTCGTCGACGCGTCCCTCGCCACCGGCGAGCGCGTGCACGTCGTCATCCCCGACATCACGCGCCATTCCTGGGCCGTGAACATCCGCAAGTACATCGCCCGCGCCACCCGCGTGAGCGACCTCGTCACCCTCGGCTCGCTCACCACGCAGGCGGCGGCATTCCTCGACGCCGCCGTCGTCTCGGGCATGAACGTCCTGGTCAGTGGGGCCACGCAGGCGGGGAAGACCACGATGGTCAACGCCCTGGCCGGTGCCATCCCACCGCACGAGCGGATCATCACGTGCGAGGAGGTCTTCGAGCTGCGGCTGGCCAACCGCGACGTCGTCGCGATGCAGTGCCGCCAGCCCAACCTCGAGGGCCAGGGCGAGGTCAAGCTGCGCCGCCTCGTCAAGGAGGCGCTGCGGATGCGGCCCGACCGCATCATCATCGGCGAGGTCCGCGAAGCCGAGAGCTTCGACATGCTCATCGCCCTCAACGCGGGCATCCCCGGCATGTGTACCGTCCACGCCAACTCCGCCCGCGAGGCCGTGACCAAAATGTGTACCCTGCCGCTCCTCGCCGGAGAGAACGTCTCGAGCACGTTCGTCGTGCCCACCGTCGCCTCCGCTATCGACCTCGTCGTCCACCTCGAGCTGGACCGTCATGGCCGACGGCGGGTGCGGGAGATCGTCGCCGTCACCGGACGGTCCGAGGAGGGAGTCGTCGAGACCGCGGAGATCTTCACGCTGCGGGGAACCACCCTGCAACGGGCAGGGGGATTCCCGCCGGACGCCGAGCGTTTCGACAGAGCCGGCTACGACCTCGCCGCGCTCCTCGCGCAGGACTTCGGGCGGTAACCGTGGGAACGGTGGCGGGCCTGCTCCTCGGTGCGGGCCTGCTGCTGCTCTGGTTCTCCTGCTGGCCCCAGCCAGTGCGCGAGCGCCGCCCCTCAAGGTGGACGGAGCGCACGCAGGACCTCCTCGTGCGAGCCGGTGCGCCGGCCGTGACGCCTGCCCGGCTGGTGGCCGCTTCCGCGGTGCTCGCGCTGCTGGTCCTGCTCCTCGCCTACGGCTTCACCGCGTCCCCGCCGATCGCCGTGTGCTTCGCCGTCATGGCCGCAGGCGTGCCGAGCGTGCTCGTCCGGTCGCGGGCACGGAGGCGGCAGGTGGAACTGCGCGCCGTGTGGCCGGAAGTCGTCGACGACCTCATCTCCGCCATCCGCGCCGGGCTCTCGCTGCCCGAGGCGCTCACAAGCGTCGGTGAGCGCGGACCCGAGGAGGTACGTCCGCAGTTCCGGCGCTTCGGCGAGGACTACCGGGTGACCGGCCGCTTCACCGAGTCGCTGGACCGGCTCAAGGCGCGCCTGGCGGACCCCGTGGCGGACCGCATCATCGAGGCTCTGCGGATCACCCGGGAGGTGGGCGGCTCCGACCTCGTCCGGCTCCTGCGCACCCTCGCACAGCTGCTGCGGGAGGACCTGCGCACGCGCGGGGAGCTCGAGGCCCGGCAGAGCTGGACGGTCAACGGTGCGCGGCTCGCGACCGCAGCCCCGTGGGCGGTGCTCCTGCTCCTCAGCGGCCGGCCGGAGACGGCCGCCGCCTTCAACTCGGCGGCGGGCGTCCTCGTGCTCGCGACCGGCGCCGCGGTCTCCGGGGTCGCGTACTGGCTCATGGTCAAGCTCGGGCGGCTGCCCGAGGAAGCGCGGGTGCTGCGATGAGCCCGACGGCGTGGGGCGCGTTCGCGGGGCTTCTCGGCGGCCTGGGGCTGGTGCTCGTCGTGTGGCGGGTGCGGGCGATGCGCCCGTGGCTGCCCGACCGAATCGCCCCGTACCTGCGCGAGCGGCCTGCGACGTCCGGTCTGCTCGCCGAGCCGCGCACCCACACGCCCTTCCCGACCCTCGAGAGCCTCCTCGCCCCGGTCATGTCCGACGCGGGGCGAGTGCTCGAACGGCTCGGCAGCACGACGCAGAACGTGCGACGGCGCATCGCGCTGTCCGGGGCGCCGCTCACTGTCGAGCAGTTCCGCCTCGAGCAGATGATGTGGGCGGTGCTCGGCCTGACCTGCGGGCTGCTTCTCGTCACCCTCGCGGGCGTGGCCCGCGGCCTCAACGTGCTGGCGGGGACCGGCGTCGTCGTCATCGCCGCTGTTCTCGCCGCCGTCGCACGCGACCGGTGGCTCACCCGAGCCGCCAACCGCAACCAGCAGGCGATGCTCGAGGAGCTGCCCGCCGTCGCCGAGCTGCTCGCCCTCGCGGTGAGCGCGGGCGAGGGGCCGATGGCCGCACTCGAGCGGGTGGCGCGCACGACGCGCGGCGCGCTGACCACGCAGCTCGAGGTCACGCTCAGCGAGGCCAGGGCGGGCACGCCCCTGGCGGTGTCCCTGGAACGCCTGGCGGCGCGGACTTCCCAGCCGGCCGTGGCCCGCTTCGCCGAGGGGATCGCCGTCGCCGTCGACCGAGGGACGCCACTGGCCGAGGTGCTCCGCGCGCAGGCGCAGGACGCCAGAGAGGCCGCGCGCCGCGAGCTCATGGAGCTCGGGGGCAAGAAGGAGATCGAGATGATGTTCCCGGTCGTCTTCCTCGTGCTGCCGGTGACCGTCCTCTTCGCGCTGTTCCCCGGCCTGATGCTCCTGCAGGTGGGCCTGTGAACCCGCCCCCGCCCCCGACCGCTTCCATCCGCACCGACGACCAGGGAGAACGACATGTGGCTGTACCTGAGCAGGTTTCTCGAGTCGCTCCGACGGCGCATCGTCACCGAGGAACGGGGCGACGTCCCCGGCTGGGTGATGGTGACCCTGATGACGGCGGGACTCGTGTTCGCGATCTGGCTCATCGCCGGGCCCGCGCTCACCAGAGTCTTCGAGGCCGCCATCACGCGCGTCATGAACATCTGAGGCGGCTCCCGTCCGACGAGGGGTCCGCCGTGGTGGAGTTCGTGCTCGTCTCGGTGCTCGTCGTCGCCGTTCTGCTGGGGGTCCTGCAGCTGACCCTCGCGCTCCACGTTCGCAACACGATCGTCGACGCCGCGGGCGAGGGGGCGCGTCACGGTGCACTGGAGGGCAGCTCACCCGCGGCCGGCGCGGAACGGACGCGAGAGCTGATCGGGATGGCGCTGCACCCGCGCTACGGCGACGACGTCAGTGCTGAGGTCGTGGAGCGCGATGGGATGGCGCTGGTGGAGGTCACCGTCCGCGCGCCGGTTCCCGTGCTCGGACTGCTCGGCCCGTCGGGCACGATGACGGCGAGCGGCAGGGCGGTGCAGGAATGAGTGCCGTGCCTGCTCTGCTGGAGCGCTTGCGGGAGGAGGAGAGCGGCAACGCCGTCGTCGAGTTCATCGGCGTCACGCTCGTGCTGCTGGTGCCGCTCGTGTATCTGGTCCTCACACTGGGCCAGATCCAGGCGGCCGCCTTCGCCGCGGAGGCCGCGGCGCGTGAGTCCGGCAGGGTGCTGAGTCAGGCGGAGGACCTGACGACTGCCGCAGGGCAGGCGCAGACAGCGGTCGAGCTCGCCTTCGAGGACCACGGGATCGCGGTGGACGCTGCGACGGCACTCGACTTCACGTGCAGCAACAACCCGTGCCTCAGCGCAGGTGGGCAGATCCACGTGGAGGTGTCCGCCGCCGTCAGGCTCCCGCTCGTCCCCGACTTCCTCGCCGGCGCCGTCCCCCTCGAGGTCCCGGTCCGTGCCACGCACCTGGCCGCTGTGCCCGAGTTCGGCGGGTTGCCATGACACGCAGGCGGGTGGACGACGACGGCGAGAGTGGGCAGATCATGCTGCTCTCGCTCGGGTTCGGGGTGCTGGCGCTGGCGTTGGTGCTCGTCGTGGCAGCGGCCTCGTCGGTGTACCTCGAGCGCAAGCAGCTGCTGGCGCTCGCGGACGGAGCGGCGGCCGACGCCGCCGACGCGATCGACTACGGCCTCTACTACGCGGGGGAACGGGACGGTCTGCCGCTCTCGGATTCCTCCGTCAACGCGGCGGTGGGGGAGTACCTGCAAGGGTCCGCGGCGGCGCGCACCTTCCACGGTCTGGGCGTGGCCGCGGGGACCGGGACGAGCGACGGCAGGACGGCGCAGGTGACGCTGACCGCGACGGCGAGACCCGCCGTCGTGCCGTGGGTGCTCGTGCCGTGGTCGGACGGGTTTGCCATCTCAGTGACGTCGTCGGCGCGTGCTGACTGATCGGGAGGACTGATGACAATGACGAGACGACGGAGTGCGCTCGGCGCGGCCCTGATGGCAGTCGGTTTGGTGGTCGCTGGCTGCAGCGACTCCGAGGGCAATGCGAGCCCGACCACGGAGCCACCACCGGGGCCCACGGCTGCAACCGAGGAGCCCACGTCGCCTGCACCTGGCCCGACACCGTGGCCCGAGCCGACGAGGCCCGAGGCGATGGAACGCGACGACATCGAGGGCGCGGAGGCTGCTGCACGGTATTTCATGGAGTTGTATCACTATATCTTTGCGACCGGCGATCTCAAAGAGTGGCAATCCATGTCAGGTCCCGACTGTCGCTTCTGCGCAGGCGCCGCCGAACGAGTTCAGGAGCTATTTGCGGACGGCGGGTATGCGACGGGAGGAGCGTTTGCGGTGCAGGAGGTGGAGACGCAAGCTCCTTCAGAGCGTGAACGTGCCACGTTGGTGGCGCTAACGGGTGTAGAAGCACCATCGAGAGAGTACGGCTCAGATGGAGCCGAGATTGCTTCGCTCGAAGGCGGGCCTGCCACGTATATATTCGCCCTTGACCGCGAGGGTGCTACCTGGATTGTGGTCGGGGGAGATGTCGAGGGGGCCGAGGAATGAAAGTTTCCCCCCACCTGTTGTGTGGAATAACCGCAATTGTTTCGATTGTGCCGGCGCCGGTGCCGTATATGGTCGGCGGTGGCAAAATGGCGCATACAGTGAACATGGAGACAGCGGCATCGTTGGATACGGCGGCCCCAGCCGACGACACGACGGCCCCTGGGGGTGTGCGAGGGGGAACGCACGGGACTGAAGAGATCGTCTTTGGCGGGAGCGACAGGAGGGAGCACTCTAGGGAAGGTTCCAAGGGGAGTCCGATAGCGAGCTCGAGCACGGCGAACGAACCGTATTGCCCGCCCGTCACGTACGTGTGGGGCAAGTACGAGACGGTGGTTACTGCTTGTGATCCTGTGCCCGAGGGGGAGTGGGCGCCGTTGCTTGAACGGGGTGACGGCGAGGATGAGGACGCTGCTGAGGAGCAGCCAAGCGAACTGCTGGTTTTTACACGTGAGGACGTTCAGTCGCTTCTGGTGAACTCCGGGAGCCTGGAGATCCAGCCGGACCAGTCTTGGGTGCTCGTCGGGACCGACACTGTCGTGATGACCGATGCGGCCGAGCACGTCATGACCACTCAGGTGCTGGACCTTGACCTTGATGTGCGCGTGACGCCGGTTCTCTTCACGTGGAGCTTCGGTGATGGCTCGGCACCGCTGACGGGAACCGACCCCGGCGCGCCTTGGCCCAACCACACGGTTTCCCACGTCTACAGCGATCCTGCGACAGTCACGATCTCGTTGCGGACCGAGTGGGACGCGGACTTCCGCGTGGAGGGGACGTCGACTTGGATCCCGGTCGCGGGGCGGGCGGTGACCGAGACGGAGAGTGAGCCGATCGAGGTTATGACAGCCAAGCCCCGTCTGACGACCGGCTGAGTGAGGACAGTCGCTGGCCGAGCGACCGCCGCCGTGTGACGAGAGCCACACGCCCTATGCGTCATCATCATCTTCGCTGCACCGATCGCCCTGAGTGACGCCCCTCACCAGGGGCCCGGCGCTGGGACGCGCCGGTCGGTTCAGCCACGGATGGTGCGGTCGCATGACACTTTCACGACGAACGGCCCGGTCGCTCGGGCTCGGTGCCCTGGTGGTCGCCGTCGGCCTCGCGGGCTGTGCAGGTGCGGACAGCGAGACAGAAGCGGGCGAGGACGCCGAGGTCGCGCGTGTCGGCGTCGCGATGCCGACGCAGGAGCACCAGCGATGGGTGTCCGACGGCACCAACGTCGCCGCTCAGCTCAAGGACCTCGGACACGACGTCACACTTCAGTACGCGGACGACGATCCCCAGGTCCAGGCCGACCAGATCAAGGCGATGATCGAGGACGGCGCTGACGCGCTCGTCATCGGCGCGGTCGACGGCTCGGCCCTCACCGACGTCCTGTCCGCGGCCGGCGACATCCCCGTCGTCTCCTACGACCGCCTCATCCTCGACACCCCGAACGTCGACTACTACGCCACGTTCGACAACGAGCGTGTCGGCATCCAGCAGGGCACCTCGCTCCTAGTCGGCCTCGGCATCCTCAACGCGGACGGCACCGAGAACGCAGACGGCCCCGAGGGGCCGTTGAGCATCGAGCTCTTCGCCGGCTCCGCGGACGACAACAACGCCGGCTTCTTCTTCAACGGCGCCATGGACACCCTGCGCCCCTACCTCGAGGACGGCACGCTCGTCGTCCCGTCCGGCCAGACCGAGTTCGACGCCGTCGCAACCCCCGGCTGGAGCCAGGAGGTTGCCCAGGAGCGCATGACCCAGCTCATGTCGACGACCTACGCCGGCGGCGAGGACCTCCACGGCGTCCTCTCGCCCTTTGACGGCATCTCCCGCGGCATCATCACCGCCATCCAGGGTGCCGGTCGCGGCCCGACCATCGCCGACGGCCTGCCCGTCGTCACCGGCCAGGACGCCGAGAGCGACTCCGTCGTCCTCGTCGACGACGGCGTCCAGCTCTCCACGATCTTCAAGGACACCCGCCAGCTCGCCGAGGTCGCCGTCTCCGCCGTGCACAAGATGCTCACCGGCGAGGAGCCCGAGACCAACGACATCACCACCTACGACAACGGCCGGCTCACCGTCCCGGCCTACCTGCTCGCCCCCCAGCTGGTCACGCAGGACAACTACCAGCACCTGCTCATCGAGAGCGGTTACTACGAGGCGGGAGACCTGGCATGAGCCGCCGCACCAGCACCGAGACCCCCGACGCTCCCCGACGCCGCCGCAACGCGTGGTTCTGGGACCGGCCGGTCGGCTTCAAGATCGCCACCGCGATCGTCATCCTCGGCGGTCTCTTCGGTGTGGTCGGAGGTGCGGGCGCCGTCGCGCTGCTGCGCGCCGGTGACCACCTCGCCGAGGTCCGCCTCCTCACCGAGGACCTCCAGGGCTCCATGGCCGAGCTGCGCGCCGCGCAGGCCCAGAGCCACCTGCTCGTGCGCCGCGCGGCCGCCGCGACCGACGAGTCCCGCCGCGAGCAGCTCCTCACCTCTCAGGAGTGGAACGACCGCACCGTCGACGGTCTCATCGACGCCGTCTCCGAGTACCCCGAGTCGGAGACCCAGCAGTGGGCCGACTTCACCACCCGCTGGGAGGGCTGGCTCACCTACCGCGACGCCACCCTGCTGCCGCTCGTCGAGGCGGGCGACGTCGTCGGGCTGGAGAGCGCGCTCAACGCCTCCCCGGCCGGTGACCCGGACAACGCCGGGCGGGCGCTCGTCCTGGCCGACGGCCAGATCCAGAACCGCGTCGATGCGATCGCCACCGACGCCAGCAGCGAGATCAGCCAGACCCTCCTCGTGCTGACGATCGGCTTCGTCGTCGCCGCCGTGATCTCCGTGGCGATCGCCGTCGCCGTCACCCGCCGCATCCGCCGCGGCCTGCACGCCGTGCGCAGCTCCCTCGAGGCCATGGCCGCCGGTGACATGACCGTGGACGCGCACGTCGAGGACCGCGACGAGCTCGGCCAGATGGCGCACTCGTCCTCGCTGGCCCGGGTCGCCCTCCGCGAGGCGCTCACCAGCGTGGTCGAGTCGGCCCAGACGGTCGCTGCCGCGGCCGAGGAGCTCTCCGCGTCCAACACGCAGGTCGCCGCCGGCTCCGAGGAGGCGTCTGCGCAGGCCAGCGCCGTGTCCGACGCCGCCCAGCAGATCTCCCACAGCGTCCAGACCGTCGCCTCCGGCGCCGAGCAGATGAGCGCCTCCATCCAGGAGATCGCGAAGAGTGCGGGGGAGGCCGCCGGCGTCGCCGCCCGCGCCGTCACGACGGCGGACGCGACCGCCACCACAGTCAACAGCCTCGGCGAGAGCTCGCGAGAGATCTCCGAGGTCGTCAAGGTCATCACCTCGATCGCCGAGCAGACCAACCTGCTCGCCCTCAACGCGACCATCGAGGCCGCGCGAGCCGGGGAAGCAGGCAAGGGCTTCGCCGTCGTCGCCGGGGAGGTCAAGGAGCTGGCGCAGGAGTCCGCGCGGGCCGCCGAGGACATCACCACTCGCATCGGGGACAACCAGACGCAGACCGTGGCCGCGGTCGCCGCGATCGAGGAGATCGCCAAGACGGTCCGGTCGATCAACGACTATCAGCTCACCATCGCCTCCGCCGTCGAGGAGCAGACGGCGACCACGCAGGAGATGACGCGCGGCGTGCACGAGGCCGCGGCCGGCTCCGGGGAGATCGCGGCGAACATCTCAGGCGTCGCCACGGTGACGGCCACGTCCAGCACCGTCCTCGCGCAGATGCAGAGCGCCACCGACGAGTTGGCCCGCATGGCCGACGACCTGCGTGGGAGGGTCTCCGCCTTCGTCGTGTGACGCCTTGGCTCTCCCTGTGGTCCGGCGCTCGACACCTGCGGGTGTCGAGCGCCGAACGCGTCTCTCAGAAGGGCGGGTTCTCGGGCCAGGTCCGGTCGTGCTCCGGCCCGGGCTGCGCCTCCGGGCGCTGGGGGCAGGGGACGTTCCCCTCGGCCTCGAGTGCCAGGGCGGCTGGCGCGGTCGCGGGCTCGGTCCAGTGGGCGAGGGGGTCCTCCCCGAGGGAGATGGCGGCGAGCATCGCGTCGACGAGCTGGGGGGCGACGGGGCGGTGGTGGCGTTCGGAGTCCTTGACGAGCTCGCGCAGGGTGTGGGCGGTGTGGCGAGGGAGGGTGATGGTGGTGCCGTCGGGGCGGCGGAGGTAGCCGTGGCCGGTGGGGGTGGTCCAGGCGTAGGTGCGGTCGGTGGCGTGGGCGACGGTGTAGGCGCCGATGGTCTTGGCGCGGTGGTCGGCGGTGCACTGGGGGCCGAGGTTGTCGGCGGAGGTGGCGCCGCCGTCCTTCCATTCGTGGATGTGGTCGAGGTCGGCGGTGCGGGCGGGGTGGGTGCAGCCGGGGCGGATGCAGGTGCGGTCGCGGTGGCGGACGTGGTCGGCGATCGCGGCCGGTGGCTGGTACCGGGTGCGCCCCACGTCCAGGACCTGCCCGGTGACGGGGTCGGTGAGCAGACGGCGCCAGGTGCCGCCGGCGGCCAGGGCGCGGGCGATGATGGGTGGGATGGGTCCGTAGCCGTCGAGCTCGGCGACGGGTTCGGGTTCGCGGTCCAGGGCGGTGGTGCCCGGGTCGCGGGGTTCGGGGTCCAGGACGTTGATGGGGACGAGGACGTTGATGTCGGCTCGTCCGCCGCCGATCATCCCGAAGCGGATGGTGGGCAGGGTGCACCCGGGAAGCCGGTGACCGGGCAGTGGCGGCCCGTCGGCGATGGGCGGGGTCTGGGAAGCGGACGGCGGCGCATGCGTGGCTCGCGGTGAGCCGGCTTGCGCGGTTTCGTCGTCCAGTGGCGCAGCGTCTGGCGGTGATGCGGCCGCGCCGCCCGGTGGGGCTGTCTCGGGTGGAGGTGCGCCCGCCGGCTCGGGTGGCCGCGCATTCTCCTGGCTCGCGTCAGCGGTCGTCAGCGGTGCGTCGGCCAGCGCTGGTGGTTCGGTGGCGCGCGGTGGTGCTGGGGACGTCGAAGGCTCGGCTCTCGAGAGTGGAGGGCCCACATCGTCCGGTCGGTGACCGGTGTCCTGCTGAGCTCCGGGGGTGTTGTCCGCTGGTGGTCCGGCGTCCACCTGATGTTCGGCGGCCGGTGCTGCGGGGACATCTGCGCCTTCGACGCCCCCTTGGCAGCCGCAGGGGCAGCGGAGGTGGGCGCCGGGTCCGATGTATCCGAAGGCCAGGGCGGTGTGGGCCATGAGGGCGAGGCTGTCGGCTCTGAGCTGGTCCAGGGTGCGGGTGTCGCCGGTGTTCTTGGCGGCTCTGGCGGAGGCGTCCAGGGCCAGGTCCATGGCGATGGCGTCGGCGGCGGGGAGGCGGGCGGACAGGAGGGCCATGCCGTCGGGCAGGGGGCGGGGGTGGTAGACGCAGCGCTGCTGTCGGGCAGTTTTGTGGCGGTCGTCGGCGGAGTCGGGGTCTACGGAGATGACGGCTTTGTCGAGGTCGTCGTTGAGCTGGCGAAGGGTGCGGCCGGGTGCTTTGGGCAGGACTTCCCACTGGGCGGCGAGGGCGACCTCGGCGGGCAGGTCCACCAGGTGGGTGACGATGGCTTGGGCGCGGGGCCAGTCGATGAGGCCTTGGTCGAGGAGCTCGCCGGTGGGTTCGAACATGCCGGTGAAGGCGCGGCCGCAGGTGGCCATCTTGACCGCGGCCTGCTTGGTGATCCGTAGCCGCATGGACAGCTCCTGGCCCACGACGCACTCCCCGCGGGTGCGGCCGGGGATGTCCCCGGGCCAGGTGGGGTTGACCGAGTCGCGCTCGGCGAGCACGGCGGCGGCGCGGGCAGCCTGAGCCGCTGACCACGCTTCCATGCGTTTGTGGGCGGCGACGACCTCCACGAGGGAGAAGTCGTCCACGTCGGCGGGATCGATCTCCTCCAGCACCCGCGCCAGGCGTAGACCCGGGGGCAGGTGCTCCAGGAAGTCACCCAGCGCGCCGGGCTGGGGGATGAGCTCGGCCAGCACGCTGCGCGGCCACCCCGGCGCCTCGCCCTCGTGGTAGGTCGGCAGGCGGAACTGCACCCACCCCAGGGGCGGTGCCTGCTCCAGGCCGGTGGGGCGGGAGACGTCGATACGGACCCGCTCGTCCTCGCCCGGGACGTCGAGCTCGAGGCTCTCCAGGTAGGGGACGACGAGACCGGCCGGGGAGTCCTCGGCCGGATCGGTGGGCGCGCTGCCGGGCGCGGTCTCAGGCTCCTTGTCGTCGCGGTCCATCGGCGGCACCTCCTCGTACACCCATGATATCGAACGTATGTTCGAACGGCAAGGGGTGTGGAGAAGGTTCGCCGACCGCATCCACGCGCCGGTGAGAGGATCGGATCATGGATCACGACCTGCACTTCACCGGCGACGCCGCGGCAGACCAGTTGCTGTCCACCGACCCGTTGGCCCTCCTCATCGGCATGCTCCTCGACCAGCAGGTGCCGATGGAGACCGCCTTCGCCGGCCCCCACAAGCTCCACGAGCGTCTCGGTGGCTTCGACGCCGCCCGCCTCGCGGCCATGGACCCCGACGAGCTCACCGACGTCATGCGCCAGACCCCGGCCGTCCACCGCTACCCCGGCTCGATGGCGAAGCGGATCGTCGCGCTGAGCGCCGCCGTCGTCGAGGAGTACGACGGTGTCGTCTCGCGCCTGTGGACCGACGGCGACCCCGACGGCGCCGAGATCCTGCGCCGCCTCAAGAAGCTGCCCGGCTATGGGGAGCAGAAGGCGAAGATCTTCCTCGCCCTCCTCGGCAAGCAGTGCGGCCTCGCGGCGCCGGGCTGGCGCGAGGCGGCGGGGGACTACGGCGAGGAGGGCGCGCGCCGGTCGATCGCCGACGTCGTCGACGAGGACACGCTGCTCCAGGTCCGCGAGACCAAGCGCGCGACGAAGGCGGCGGCAAAGAAGAAGGCCTGAGCGTGCGGCCCGTGGCCACCCACCCGAGCATGCCGCGATGAGCGCCGTGATCGCCGCCGGGGTCGGGGTGCTCGTCGGCGTCGTCGTCGGCACCCTCGGCGCGGGCGGCGGGATCCTCAGCCTCCCGATCCTCGTCTACGTCCTCGGTCAGGACCCGCACGCGGCGGCGACGGCGTCGCTCGTCATCGTCGGGGCCTCGTCCGCGGCGTCCCTCGTGCCGCACGCACGGCGCGGCAACGTCCAGTGGCGCCGGGGGCTCGTCTTCGGCCTGCTCGGTGCGGTTGGCGCCGTGGGTGGAGCGCGCCTCGCGGCGCTCGTCGACGCCGACCTCCTCATGGTGCTCCTCGCCGGACTGCTCCTCGTCGTCTCCGCCGTCATGCTCCGTCGCTCCCTCGCCGACCGGCGGCGTGGCGACGACGAGGCCCCGGCGCCGTCGTCGTCGAACCGGGTCGTCACGGGGCTGGTCACGGTTCTCGTCGCCTCGCTCGTCGGCCTGCTCACCGGCTTCTTCGGGGTGGGCGGCGGCTTCATCGTCGTCCCGGCCCTGCTGCTCGTCATGCGGGTGGACATGCGCCTGGCGGTGGGGACCTCGCTGCTCGTCATCGTCGTCAACGCCGTTCTCGGCCTCGTGGGCCGCGTGGGGCAGGACCTCACCGTCGACTGGCCCGTCGTCGCGGCGTTCGCCGTCACCTCGATGCTCGGCGGCCTCCTCGCGGGCCGCTCCTCCGCGCGTGCCAGCCCACGCACGCTGAGCCTGCTCTTCGCGCTGCTCCTCCTCGCCGTCGCCGTCGTCACCGGCGTCCAGGCCGTCCCCGCGCTCCTCGCCGGGTAGGGCCCAGGTCCCCCCCAGCCACCCGCGCTGTGCCAGGAACGGCTCAGCGCTCGGCGGGGAGGAGTCGGTGGCCCGTTGGCCTCGCCGCGTTCAGCGGTCCGCGCGGACCAGCAGCTCGCCGATCTCGCAGTCCAGCGCCTGGCAGATCGCGATGAGGGTGGAGAAGCGGATCGCGCGAGCGCGGTCGTTCTTGAGCACCGAGAGGTTGACGATGCTCATCCCCACGAGCTCGCTCAGGCGGGTGAGGGTCATGCCGCGCTCGGCGAGCAGCTCGTCGAGGCGGCAGTGGACGCCGGTGGGGGCGTCCTCCTCCGCAACCTTGGCGCGCGCCATCAGACCAGGCCCTCGGTGTCCCGCTGCATCCGGGCGCCGATCTGGAAGGCGAGGGCGACCACGGCCAGGGCCAGCCCCACGCCGATCGGCGCGAGGTCGACCGAGAGGCCGAAGGCGAGGAGGCTCTCGGCGGACGGGTCGGCGCCGCCGGTGACCGCGGGACCGAGGTGGTCGACCACCGCCGCCCTCCCGGCGGCCTCGAGGAGCTGGGCGGCGGTGCCGCCGATGATGATGAGGAGGGCGCTCGCGACGAGGGCGGCGGTCACCGAGTGCCCGAACGGACGGGTGCGCAGCACTCGCAGGGCGAGCCAGAGCAGCGTGAGGCTGACGCCGACGACGGCCAGCGCCGTCACCGCCGACTGCCCGGCGAAGAGCCACCGCGCGGAGTCCGGCAGGCCGGCGACACTGAGCGTGGCCGAGTCGTACCAGGCGGCGGTCACCTGCTCGACGGGCTCGGTGACCTCGGGCGGGCGGGCGTTGACGAGCTCGAAGCCGTGGATCGTCAGCGGGTCGTCGCGCAGGACCTGGACCACGGACAGCACGCCGCCGACGGCGGAGCCCAGGGCCACCAGGCCGGCCAGGGCGGCCGTCGCACCCAGCGCGAAGCGGTCACCGCGGGACATGACCGGCCGCTCGTCCACGGGCGGTGTCGTAGCGTTCATCGTCGGCTCCTTATCGAGAGTCGTTAATAACGACTGTCGTTAAAGTAGGCCGTGGCCGCGCCGCTGTCAACGGCGGGCGGGAGCGCCGTCGTCGTCAGGTCAGGTCGACGACCTCGAACTCGAGGAGCTCGGCGCCGCTTGCCACCGGACGGCCGCCGCCGTGACCGTGCTGGAACTCCTGGGAGTCGCGCCAGGCCTCGAAGTCGGCCTGGCTCGCCCACGTCGTCACGACGAAGTAGCGCTCCTCCCCGGCCACCGGGCGCAGCAGCTGGAAGCCCTCGAAGCCGGGGGCGGAGTCGACGGCGTGCTTGCGGGCGGAGAACCGGGCCTCGAGCTCGTGGCCCGCACCCTCGGGCACGGAGATGGCGTTGATCTTGACGACGGACATGCGGTCTCCCTCGGTGGTGGTCGTGCCCCGATCGTAGGAGGGCTCAGTCGAGGAGCCAGTGGTAGCGCAGCCGCAGCGCCCGCTCCAGGCCCGCGAGCAGGGCGGCGACGGACAGCGGCGTGTTGAGCGAGGCCGGAAGCGTGACCGGTGAGGTGAACGTGTACCAGCCCGTGACGTCCGCGCCGAGCTCGAGGAGCTGGGGCACCTGGAGGAGCAGGGCGAGGGCGAGGACCCCCCACGAGGCCGTGGCCAGGCGCCCGCTCAGCGTGGGGCGATCGCGGTCGAGGTCCGCGCGCCACCGCTCCGCGGTGCCCGGCGCCGGGACCAGCTGCGCCTCGGTGCCGTCGGGCCGCACGAGGTGGGCGCGGCGCAGGCCGAGGAGGCTCCACGCGACCTCGAGGTGCGCGCCGTCGTCGAGCGTGAACGCCGAGGTGCCGCGCTGCACCCGCTCCTGCACGCCGTCGCGGTAGAGGTGGACCTTCTCGTCCCAGTCGAGGTAGTCGACCTCGAGGTCCCACCGCGCCCCGGCGTGCTCGGTGCCGAAGACCCCGCGCCACACCCACTGCCACCGGCGCACCGGCCGCAGCGCGCTGCCGTCCCCTGCCTTCTCCCTCGCCACGGGCCCAGCCTGCCGGGCGCTCCCGGCCGCCGCGTCCACCTTTCGGTCGACACCCGGTCAGCCGACCGGCTCTCCCTGCTGCGCGCCGCAGGACTCGCGGACCACGAGCTCGGGCCGGTTCGGCTCCGGGTCCCCGCTGCGCCCCTCGAGGGCCGCGAAGAGGGTGTCGATGGCGTGCCGGCCGAGCGCCTCGAAGGGCTGGCGGACGGTGGTGAGCGGCGGCTCGTAGAACTCGCAGCCGGCGACGTCGTCGTAGCCGACGACGGCGATGTCCTCGGGGATCCGCAGGCCCGCCTGGTGGAAGGCGCGCATCGCACCGAGGGCCATGTAGTCGTTGGCGGCGAAGACGGCGGTGGGCAGCTCACGCTGGGCGAGGAGCTGCTGCGCGCCCGCGTAGCCGTCGGCGCCCTCCCAGCCACCGCTCACCGGCTCGGGGACGGGCAGCCCGGCGTCGGCGAGCTCCGCCTGCCAGCCCACCACGCGGGCCCGCGCGTCGAACCACTCGAAGGGGCCGGCGATGTGCGCGATGCGCTCGTGGCCCAGGCCGATGAGGTGCGCCGTCGCATCGCGCGCGCCCTGCTCGTTGTCGATGGCCACGACGTGGAGCGGGCCGGGCTCGGGCAGGTCGGTGGCGATGGCGACGACCGGCAGCGTCCCGGCGAGCCGCTGCGCCTCGACGGCGGTCTGCATCGTCGGCGCGACGACGATGATGCCGTCCACGCCCAGGGTGAGGAAGAAGTCGAGGACGTCGGTGGGGCTGGTGCGCGCCGTCTCGGTGGCCGCGCTGATCGTCGCGTAGCCGAAGTCGAGAGCGGCCTCCTGGATCGCGAGGCTCGTGTGGCTGGGCCCGAAGAGGGTCACCGCCGGGGTGACGACGCCGATGAGGTGCGAGCGGCTGGTGGCCAGCGCGCGCGCCGACATGTTGCGGCGGTAGCGGAGCGCCGCGATCGCCTCCTCGACCTTCAGGCGGGTGGCGGGCCGCACGAGGTCGGGGGAGTTGAGGACGCGAGAGACGGTCTGGTGGGAGACGCCCGCACGTGCGGCGACGTCCGCCATCACCGGCAGGCGTCTGGCCTTCCCTGGCACGACGTTGTCCACTGGGATTCTCCTATCGGGTTGTGGGCACATTGTGCCGTCTGCGGGCACCGTGTCGGTGCCACGTCCGGTGTGTCAGGCGCCCTCGAGGGAGGAGCCACGGACGACGAGCCGGCACGGCTCGGTGTGCACGCCCGACGCCGCCTTGCCGTCGATCGCGTCGAAGATCGCCTGCGCGGCCCGACGACCGAGCCGCTCGAAGCTCATGTCGACGCTGGTGAGCTGGGGGCGCGCACCGGTCGCGAGGATCTCCCAGTTGTCGAAGCTGACGACGGCGACGTCGCGCGGCACGTCCCGGCCGAGGTCGCGCAGGGTGTCGAGCACCCCCCGGGCGATCTGGTCGCTGCCGCAGACGATGGCGTCGACGTCGGGGGAGCGGTCCAGGACCGTGCGGGTGGCGGCCCGTCCCCACGACTCCGACCACGTCCCGTGGACCGCGCGGCCGTCAACGAGCTGGAGGCCGGCGGCGGCCATCGCCTCGTCGACGCCCTGGACGCGGTCACGCGCCGCGGCGTAGGTCGGATCACCGGCGATGTGCGCGATCCGCCGTCGGCCCAGCGTGATGAGATGCTCGGCGGCCTGCCGCCCGGCACCGACGTTGTCCGGGACGAAGGAGAGGTCCGCGGGATCCTCCGAGGGCGCGTAGACGTAGATGACCGGGACCGGCACGTCCGGGACCGGGGGCCGCGGGTCGGTCCGGCTCCCGACGACGATGAGCCCGTCCACCCGGCGCCCCAGGAGGGCCTGGAGGTGGTAGGACTCGCGGATCGGGTCCTCGCGGGCGTCGCACAGGAAGATCGAGGTCTTCCCGGCGCCGAAGGCGTCCTCAGCACCCATGAGGATGGGGATGGAGAAGCGGCCCTCGAGGTCGTTCGTCACCAGGCCCACGGTGCCGCTCTGCCCGCTCAGCAGGTTCTGCGCGAGCGTGTTCGGCGTGAAGGAGAGCCGCTCGGCCGTCTCGACCACTCGTCGCCGAGTGTCGGGGTGGACGTTCGCCCGCCCGTTGAGCGCCTTGGACGCGGTCGCGACCGAGACCCCAGACAGCTGGGCGACGTCCTTGAGCGTCACGTTGCGTGAGCGGGTGCCGTCCCCGTCGTCCATTACGCCTCCTCACGGATGAAACCGTCGTCATCCTAGCCTTGAAATTTGACCCCAGTCTCGTGTTACGGTGCAGCCGAAAACCATTTCGGTACGTTTCCGTGCCGATCCCACATGGGATCCGGGCCACAGCGCCCGGAGGAGGAGAGGGTGCAATGACGACCCAGTTCACGAGGCGCGCGATGGTGGGGGCCACCGCTGTCCTGGCACTGACCCTGGCGGCGTGCGGCGGCGGGGACGACGCCGACGATGCGGCCACCGGTGGTGGCTCGAACGAGCTCACCGTGTGGCACTACTTCAGCGAGGACAACCAGGTCGCGCTGATGGACGCGTACGCGGAGAAGTTCGAGGAGGAGCACGAGGGCATCACCGTCAACAACGTGTTCCAGCCCTACGACCAGATGAACTCCAAGGTCGTCTCCGCGGCCGGCGCAGGGCAGGGCCCCGACGTCATCGTCTTCAACGGCGCGGAGTGGAGCACCCTGGCGATGGCCGGCGCGCTCGCCCCGCTCGACGACTACTGGGCGGACTTCGAGGGCGCCGACCAGTTCCCCGACGCCGTGCTCCACGGCATGGACGGGTCCACCTACGCCGTCCAGGGCTACGTCAACCTCCTGGGCCTCTGGTACAACGCCGACATCCTCGCGGAGATCGGCGTCGAGCCGCCCACGACGATGGAGGAGCTCGAGTCCGCCATGGCCGCCGCCGTCGAGGCCGGCCACCGGGGCATCACGCTGTCCGCCCTCCCGCAGTCGCAGGGCGAGTGGCAGGCCTACCCCTGGCTGAGCAGCGCCGGGTTCGACTACGAGAACCTCGACGAGGCCGCCCTCGCCGAGGGCTTCGGCCGCGTCCGGGGCTGGATCGACGAGGGCTATCTCTCCCAGGAGGCAGTCACCTGGGACCAGACGGTCCCCTTCCAGCAGTTCACCGCCGGTGGCGTCGCCTTCGCGGAGAACGGCAACTGGCAGATGGGCGCCGCCGCGGCGGACGCCGGCTTCGAGTACGGCGTCGTCCCGCTGCCCCTCGACGAGGGCGGCCAGGTGTACCTCGGTGGTGAGGGCCAAGCCATCGGCGCCAACGCCCAGAACCCCGACCTCGCCTGGGAGTACCTCCAGTCGACCTATCTCGACTACGACGGCCAGCTCATCGCGCAGGAGAACGTGGGCTCCATCCCCTCCCGCGCCGACGCCTCCCAGGAGGAGGGCGTGACGAGCGACCCGCTGCTCCAGCCCTTCGCCCAGACGCTCGCCGACATGGGCACGAACTACCCGGCCCAGGTCATCCCGCCGGAGGCCGTCGCCGACGTCCAGGCGGCCGTGGGCCAGGCCTGGAGCGCGGCGCTCGCCGGGCAGACCGCCCCCGAGGCGGCCGCGGCGCAGGTCGTCGGCCAGCTCCAGGGCCTCATCGGCTGACGGAGGGGGAGGCGCTGATGTCGACAACAACACGTGAGAGGCATGGACTGACATGACCATCACCCCGGTACCGGCGCCTCCCCGCCGCCGTGGCCGCACCTCCGCGCGGCCCGCGCGGGTGCGGAACACGCGGTACGCCTTCCTCGTCCCCGCGGCGATCTTCTTCGCCCTGTTCTCGATCTACCCGCTGTACACGCTCGTGTCGATGAGCCTGAGCGACGTCACGTCGGCGACGCTCAACACCGAGTGGGTCTTCAGCGGCCTGGAGAACTTCCGCGCCGGCTTCGAGTCGGGCGAGACGACCGCCGCCCTGGGGCGCACGCTCGTCTTCGTCCTCTTCGTCACCGTCGTCGGCATGGTCGGCGGGCTCGCCGCGGCGATCGCGCTGCGGACCACCGGCTGGTGGTCCGCGGCGGTCCTCGCCGTCATGGTCTTCGTCTGGGCACTGCCGCCGGTCGTCAACGGCAGCGTCTGGAAGTTCCTCCTCGCCGACGCCGGCCTCGTCAACATGGCCGCCCGCGCGCTCGGGCTCACGGAGACGGCGCTGCCCTTCCTCTACGACCCGCAGTGGGCGCTGTGGGCGGTGGCCTTTGTCAACGCCTGGGCCGTCATCCCGTTCAACGCCCTCGTCTTCCGGGCCGCGCTGATGAACATCTCCCCGGAGGTCTTCGAGGCCGCCTCGCTCGACGGCGCGAACAGGTGGCAGGAGATCCGCCACATCATGATCCCCGCCGCCCGCCCCACGGCCATGGTGCTGCTCGTCCTCACCATCGTGTTCGGCTTCCGCAGCTTCGACTACATCTACGTCATGACGTACGGCGGGCCGGGCTCGGCGACGACGACCCTGCCCTTCCTCGGGTACCTCCAGGCCTTTGGGCGCTACGACTTCGGCCTGGGATCGGCGACGTCGGTCATCACCGTGCTCCTCGTCGTCGTCCTGGCCCTCGTCTACGTCCGCAGCATCCGCCGCGAGGAGAGCGAGTCATGAGCATGAAGGCAGGTCCGGTCACCACCGGCATCAAGATCCTTCTCGCGCTGCTGTACGGCATCCCGCTCGTGTGGATCGTCCTCACGTCCTTCAAGTCCAGCGGCGACGTCTTCAGCAGCGACGCCACCCTCCTGTTCCGCCCCGTCACCGAGGCGTACGTCAACGTGCTGGGCCCGGACCTGGCGGTCGCGCTGCGCCAGTCGGTGATCATTGCGGTCGGGACGACGGCGCTCGTCCTCCTCATCGGGATCCCGGCGGCCTACGCTCTGGCTCGCACGAGCGGTTTCATCACCTCCGTCGGCCTGGCCCTGCTCATCGTCCTGCAGATGCTCCCGCAGACGGCCAACGTCATCCCGCTGTTCCAGGTCTTTGGGAGCTGGGGGCTGCTCGACAGCACGCTCGGCGTCATCATCGCCGACACCGCCCTCCTCACGCCCTTCGCCGTCATGCTCATGCGTCCGTTCTTCCGGGCCGTGCCCGTCTCCCTGGAGGAGGCGGCCTCGCTGGACGGCGCGAACCTCGTGCGCACCTTCGCCCGGATCGTGCTTCCGGTGGCCCGCAACGGCGTCGCGACGACGGGGACGCTCGTCTTCATGCTCGCGTGGGGGGAGTTCCTCTACGCCGTCAACCTCTTCCTCTCACCGGGCACCTACCCGCTGAGTGCGCTCGTCGCGCAGCAGGTCGGCGCCTTCGGGATCGACTGGCCCGGCCTCATGGCGCTGGCCGTCCTCACATCGCTGCCGATCCTCGTCGTCTACGCCCTCAGCTACCGCCTGCTCCGCGACGGCCTCACCGTCGGCGCCGTCAAGTAGCCCCACCCGTTGCACGCCCCTTCTCACAAGGAGTTGGTTTCGCCATGCCCACAGGCCACGACGCGCAGGTCCGCGCGCTGCCCGTCTCTCCCTCGACCGGCCCCCTGCGCCCGCTCGACCTCCACGAGGTCCGCGTCACCGGCGGGTTCTGGAAGGACTTCCAGCAGCTCAACGCCACGGTGATGATCCGCCACGCCGAGGACTGGATGGAGCGGGTCGGGTGGATCGGAAACTTCGACGCGGCCGTCGAGGGCCGGCTGCCCGCCGACCGGCAGGGACGGGAGTTCGCCGACTCCGACGTCTACAAGCTCATGGAGGCGATGGCCTGGGAGGTCGGGCGCACCGGCGACGCCGAGCTCGAGGCCCGCTTCCAGGCGCTGGTCGAGCGCATCGAGCCGGTCCAGGAGGAGGACGGCTACCTCAACACGCACTTCGGCCGGCCCGGCCAGCAGCCGCGCTACAGCGACATGGAGTGGGGTCACGAGCTCTACTGCTTCGGCCACCTCATCCAGGCCGGTGTCGCCCGCGGCCGCACGCACGGGCGTGACCGCTTCGTCGAGATCGCGATCCGCGCCGCCGACCACGTGTGCGAGGCCTTCGGTCCCGACGGGCTCGACACGATCTGCGGGCACCCGGAGATCGAGCCGGCCCTGGCCGAGCTGGCTCGCTACACGGGGGAGCGCAAGTACCTCGACCAGGCGCGGCTGTTCGTCGAGCGCCGCGGCCACGGGCGCCTCGGGGAGATCTGGTTCGGCCCGGAGTACTTCCAGGAGGACGTCCCGGTGCGCGAGGCCGAGGTGCTGCGCGGTCACGCCGTGCGGGCGCTCTACCTCGCCGCCGGCGCGATCGACGTCGCGGTGGAGACCGGCGACGAGGAGCTGCTCGGCGCGGTCACCCGCCAGATGAGCCGGACCGTCGCCCGCCGCACCTACCTCACGGGCGGCATGGGCGCCCACCACGAGGGCGAGGCCTTCGGCGACGACTTCGAGCTCCCGTCGGACCGCGCCTACTCCGAGACCTGCGCCGGCGTCGGCGCCGCCATGGTGGGGGAGCGGCTGCTCCTCGCCACCGGCGACCCCGTCCACGCCGACCTCGTCGAGCGGGTGCTGCTCAACGTCGTCGCCACCTCCCCGTCCGAGGACGGCCACGCTTTCTTCTACACCAACACCCTCCACCAGCGGGAGCCCGGGACCACGGCGGCCACCGACGAGGTTGCCGCCCGTGCCGCCTCGAGCCTGCGGGCGCCCTGGTTCGCAGTCTCGTGCTGCCCGACGAACGTCGCTCGCACGATCGCCTCCTTCGGCACCTACGTGGCCACGGCCGACGACGACGGCGTCCAGCTCCAGCAGCTCGTCACCTCCGAGGTCCGCACCACGCTGCCCGACGGCTGCCCCGTCGCCCTGGACGTCGAGACGGAGTACCCCCACGACGGGCGGGTGCGCGTCACCGTCCGCGAGGACGCCACCCGGCCCTGGACGCTGCGGGTGCGCGTGCCCGGCTGGGCCACCGCCGGCGCCGTCCTGCGCGTCGACGGGGAGGAGACGACCGTCCTGCCAGGCTACGCCGAGGTGCGCCGCGCCTTCCGGGCGGGCGACGTCGTCGAGCTCGACCTGCCCGTGCGTGCCCGCTGGACGTGGGCCGACCCGCGCGTGGATGCCGTGCGCGGCCAGGTGGCCGTCGAGCGCGGGCCGCTCGTCATGGCCCTGGAGTCAACGGACCTGGGCGAGGACGTCAACCTCGCCGCCGTCGATGTCGAGGCAGCGCCGGTGGAGCGTGACGGCCAGGTGCTCGTCCGGGTCCGCACTGCGGCGCCCGGCGAGCGCGACTGGCCCTTCGCGGACGAGCCGGCCCACCCGGAGACGGTGGCCGACGCCGGGCTCGTCCCGCTCGTGCCCTACCACCGCTGGGGCAACCGCGGCCCCTCGACGATGCGCGTCTGGATCCCCGAGGCCTGACCACGCGCCGAGTACGCACGTACGGTCACCGGACGCGCTTTCCTGGGCGCTCTCCGTGACCGAGTGTGCGTACTCGGCAAATCGCAATGTGAGCGGTAACATCGTCGGCGATGGGTCGATGACGACGAAACGTGAGGACACGAATGACGCCCAGGACAACCACCTCCGTCACCGGCATGAAGGAGAGCCCGCGATGAGAGCGCTGACCGACCTCACCGCCGAGCAGCGCGAGGCGGTGGCCAACACGCGCGGCATCGTCGCCTCCCTCCACGCCGAGCTGCCGCGCAACGGGCTCGTCGTGTGGACCGCGGGGAACGTCTCCCAGCGGGTGCCCGGCACCGACCTGTTCGTCATCAAGCCCTCGGGCGTCTCCTACGACGAGCTGGCCCCCGACGTCATGGTCGTGTGCGAGCTGGACGGCACGAAGATCGACGACGGCACCGCGGCCCACCTGCAGCCCTCGTCCGACACCGCCGCGCACGCGTACGTCTACCGGCACATGCCGGAGGTGGGCGGCGTCGTCCACACCCACTCGCCCTACGCGACGGCGTGGGCAGCGGTGGGTGAGCCCGTGCCGTGCACGCTGACGATGATGGCCGACGAGTTCGGCGGCCCGGTGCCGATCGGCCCCTTCGCGCTCATCGGGGACGACTCCATCGGCCGCGGCATCGTCGAGACGCTGCGCGGCTCACGCTCGCCGGCGGTGCTCATGCAGAACCACGGACCCTTCACCATCGGCAAGGACGCCCGCGCCGCCGTCAAGGCCGCCGTCATGGTCGAGGAGGTGGCCCGGACGACTTTCCTGGCCCGCCAGCTCGGCACCCCGATCCCCATGGACCAGGCGGACATCGACCGCCTCTACGACCGTTACCAGAACGTCTACGGCCAGCCCGCCGACGACGACGAGCAGGAGAGCTGACCATGGACAACCCCTTCGAGGGCAAGGAGATCTGGTTCCTCACCGGGAGCCAGGACCTCTACGGCGAGGACACCCTGGCCCAGGTGGCCGAGCAGTCGGCCCAGATCGTCGCGACGCTGGGCGAGGCCGCGCAGATTCCCGTCCGCATCGTGCTCAAGGGCACGATGAAGGACCGTGACGCGATCCGGGACACCGCCCGGGCCGCCAACGCCGACCCGCGCTGCCTCGGCGTCGTCGTGTGGATGCACACCTTCTCCCCGGCGAAGATGTGGATCCTCGGCCTCGAGGCGCTGGACAAGCCGATCCTCCACCTCCACACCCAAGCGAACCTCGCGCTGCCGTGGTCCACGATCGACATGGACTTCATGAACCTCAACCAGGCGGCGCACGGCGACCGGGAGTTCGCCTACCTCGCCACCCGGATGGGCGTGGCGCGCAAGACCGTCGTCGGGCACGCCAGCAACGAGCCGGTGCGCGACAAGATCGCCTCCTGGGCTCGCGCGGCCGCCGGCTGGGACGCGCTGCAGCACATGCGCGTGGCCCGGTTCGGGGACAACATGCGCGACGTCGCCGTCACCGAGGGGGACAAGACCGAGGCGGAGATCGCGCTCGGCGTCTCGATCAACACGTGGGGGGTCAACGACCTCGTCGAGCGGGTCGAGGCCGTGGAGGAGTCCGCGATCGACGCGCTCGTCGCCGAGTACGACGAGCTGTACGACGTCGTCCCCGAGCTGGGAGCCGGCGGTGAGCGGCGTGACTCGCTGCGCTACGGCGCCCGCCAGGAGCTCGGGCTGCGGTCCTTCCTCGAGGAGGGTGGCTTCACCGCCTTCACGACGAACTTCCAGGACCTCGGCGGCCTGCGCCAGCTGCCCGGCCTCGCCGTCCAGCGACTCATGGCCGACGGTTACGGCTTCGGCGCCGAGGGCGACTGGAAGACGGCGATCCTCGTGCGCGCCGCCAAGGTCATGGGCTACGGCCTGCCCGGCGGTGCCTCCCTCATGGAGGACTACACCTACGAGCTGACCCCGGGCCGGGAGAAGATCCTCGGCGCCCACATGCTCGAGGTCTGCCCGAGCCTCACCGCTGACCGCCCGTCACTGGAGATCCACCCGCTCGGCATCGGTGACCGCGAGGACCCGGTCCGCCTCAAGTTCACGGCGGACCCGGGCCCGGCCGTCCTCGTCTCCCTCGCCGACCTGCGCGAGCGCTTCCGCCTCACCGCGAACGTCGTCGACGTCGTCGAGCCGGACGAGGACCTTCCCAACCTGCCCGTCGCCTGCGCCGTGTGGGAGCCGCGCCCGGACTTCGCGACCTCCGCGGAGTGCTGGCTCACCGCCGGGGGAGCCCACCACACCGTGATGTCGACGGCGCTGGGCATCGAGGCCTTCGAGGACCTCGCCACCATCGCCGGCATCGAGCTCGCCGTCATCGACGAGGACACCTCGGCGCGGGCCTTCCGCGACGAGCTGCGCCTCAACCTTGCCTACTACCGCCTGGCGCAGGGTCTGTAGCAGGACGGTACGCAGAAGGGGCCGGCCCACCTGGGCCGGCCCCTTTCGCGCGCCGACCGGGCGCTCACCGCGGGACGTGCGGACCTGAGGACGCACGGACCACCAGCTCCGGCCGGCTGGACGTCGGGTCGGGCACGTTGCCCGCGAGCACCGCCAGGAGCGTCTCGATCGCTTGGCGGCCGACGTCGTCGAAGGGCTGTCGCACGGTCGTGAGGGACGGTGCGTAGAAGGCCGAGCCGGGGACGTCGTCGTACCCGACGACGGCGACGTCGTCGGGGATGCAGCGGCCTGCGTCGGCGAAGGCCCGGAGGAGACCGAGCGCCAGGTGGTCGTTCGCCGCGAAGACGGCCGTCGGGACATCACGCTGCCCGAGGAGCCGCTGCCCGGCCTCGTAGCCCTGGCCCGCGTCCCAGCCGCCCTCGACGACGTCGAGGGTCGGCAGACCGGCGTCGAGGAGCTCGAAACGCCACCCCTCGACGCGTGCACGTGCCTCGAACCAGTCCGCCGGGCCGGCGACGTGGGCGATGTGGCGGTGCCCAAGACCGATGAGGTGTGCGGTGGCGTCGCGCGCTCCTTGACGGTGGTCGATGGTGACCAGGTGGAGGGGGCCGGAGGTCGGCTGGTCAGCCGAGATGATGACGACGGGCAGCGAGACGGCCAGCTCGTGCGCCGCCTCGGCCGTCCTGACGGTGGGCGCCACGACGACGATCCCGTCGACGCGCAGGTCGAGGAAGAACTCGAGGACGTCGTGCGGGTTCGCGGTCGCGTCCTCGATCGCGGCGGTCACGCTCGCGTACCCAGCAGCACGGGCCGCGTGCTGGATCGCCGTCGTCGCGTGGCTCGGTCCGAAGAGCGTCACGCCCGGGGTCACGACGCCGATGAGCTGGCTGCGGTTCGTCGCCAGTGCCCGCGCAGACAGGTTGCGCCGGTAGCCGAGATCGGCGATCGCCCGGCGCACCCGCTCACGCGTCGCAGGCCGCACGAGCCCCGGCGAGTTCAGCACGCGTGAGACGGTCTGGTGGGACACCCCGGCTCGTGCGGCGACGTCGGCCATCACGGGCGGACGGTGCGGCGTCGGTCGTGCGTTCATCATGTCTCCTGCGGGCGGTGTCGACGTCGACTGCTCAGGTCTGGGCGGGTGAACGGGAGCGCGGTCTGCCTCGACCGCGCCCGCCCGACCCACTTGACCACGGCAATGTTAGCGCGCACAATGAGAGCGCTAACACACTGGCACACGCACATGGAGTGCGACAGGCATCGAGGTCGATGCGCTCGAGGAGGAGACATGTTCAGTAGCAGAGGCGCCCGCCTGCGGGCGACGGCAGCACTGGCAACAGCGGCCATGCTGGCCCTGGCCGGCTGTGGCGGAGGCAACGGCGACGCCGGCGACGACGGCGCGACCGGCGGCGGGGGCGGGGGTGACGAGCCGATCCGGGTCGGGTTCTCCCAGCTCGGAGCCGAGAGCGGGTGGCGCACGGCCAACACCGAGTCGGTCCAGGCCAGCCTGAGCGAGGAGAACGGCATCGAGCTCACCTTCGTCGATGCCCAGCAGAAGCAGGAGAACCAGATCCGGGCCCTGCGCGACTTCGTCTCGCAGGACATGGACGTCATCGCGTTCTCACCGGTCATCGAGACCGGCTGGGACCAGGTCCTGCAGGAGATCAAGGACGCCGGCATCCCCGTCGTCCTCGTGGACCGCACCGTCGAGACGACGGTCGAGGACCCCTTCGTCACGTGGATCGGCTCGGACTTCCGCGCCGAGGGCGTCACCGCGGGGGAGTGGGTGGCCGAGAACCACCCCGACGCCCAGATCTTCGAGCTCCAGGGCACGATGGGCTCCGGCGCACAGGTCGACCGCCAGGACGGCTTCCGGGAGGTCGTCGGGGACCAGGTCATCGGCGAGGCGAGCGGCAACTTCACCCGCGCCGAGGGCCGCACGGCCGTCGAAGCGGCGTTGCAGGCCTACCCGAACATGGATTTCATCTTCGCGCACAACGACGACATGGGGCTCGGGGCCATCGAGGCCATCGAGGCGGCCGGGATGAAGCCTGGTGAGGACATCACCATCGTCACCGTCGACGCCGTCAAGGACGGGCTCCAGGCCCTCGTCGACGGGAAGTTCAACTACGTCGTCGAGTGCAACCCGGTGTTCGGTGACCAGCTTGCCGAGCTCATCAGCAAGGTGCACGCCGGCGAGGAGGTCCCCGAGCAGACCTTCGTCGAGGAGAGCGCCTTCGACCAGACGATCACGCAGGAGTTCGTGGACGAGCGGCCGTACTGACGCAGGCCGGCGCCGGGAGCTCCCCGGCGCCGACCGCCGGCCCGCCACGGCGGCGGGCCGGCGTCGGTCACCCATCCCCCCACACGGAAGGTCGGCGATGTCCGCTGCACCCACCCCGGTCGTCGAGATGACCGGGATCACCATCACGTTCCCCGGTGTCAAGGCGCTCGACGCCGTCGACTTCCGGCTGTTCCCCGGTGAGGTCCACGCCCTCATGGGCGAGAACGGCGCCGGGAAGTCCACCCTCATCAAGGCGCTGACCGGCGTCTACGGCATCGACGCCGGCCGCGTCGTCGTCGCCGGCCGCGAGCAGCGCTTCAGCGACCCCGGCGCGGCCAAGGCGGCCGGGATCAGCACCGTGTACCAGGAGGTCAACCTCTGCGCGAACCTCACCGTCGGTGAGAACGTCATGCTCGGGCACGAGGTCCGCACCGGCCCCTTCATCAACTGGCGCGCCACCCACCGGGAGGCGGCGCGCCACCTCGCGCAGCTGGGCCTCGACATCGACCCCCGCTCGCCGCTCGCCTCGCACACCATCGCCGTGCAGCAGCTGTGCGCGATCGCCCGCGCGATCGTCGTGGACGCCAAGGTCCTCATCCTCGACGAGCCCACGTCGAGCCTGGACAAGGCCGAGGTC
Organism: Georgenia satyanarayanai; assembly: GCF_023715365.1. Lineage (GTDB taxonomy): Bacteria > Actinomycetota > Actinomycetes > Actinomycetales > Actinomycetaceae > Oceanitalea > Oceanitalea satyanarayanai_B. The sequence goes on along the minus strand of NZ_JAMBNZ010000007.1, from coordinate 146,460 downwards.
GCGGAGCTCTTCCGGGTCATCCGCCAGCTGCGGGACACCGGGGTCGCGGTCCTGTTCGTCTCTCACTTCCTCGAGCAGGTCTACGAGATCTCCGACCGGATGACCGTGCTGCGCAACGGCCGGCTCGTCGGGGAGCACCGCACCGCCGACCTCCCGCGCCTCGAGCTCATCTCGAAGATGATCGGCCGCGCCAGCGACGCCTTCGAGGACATCGAGCAGGAGGCGCGCGAGGTCGCCGCCCGTGACGTCAGCGGCGGCACGCCGCTCATGCGGATCGTCGGCCTGGGCAAGGACGGTTCCATCGAGCCCTTCGACCTCGAGCTGCACGCCGGTGAGATCGTCGGGATGGCGGGGCTGCTCGGGTCCGGCCGCACGGAGGCGGGACGGCTGCTCGCCGGGGTCGACCGGGCCGACCATGGCACCGTCGAGATCGACGGCACGGCGGTCCGGCTCAGCTCACCCCGGGTGGCGCTGAGCCACGACATCGCCTTCTCCACCGAGGACCGGAAGAAGGAGGGCATCGTCGGCGACCTCACCGTCCGGGAGAACATCGCGCTGGCGATCCAGGCCGGCCGTGGCACGTGGCGGCCCATCCCGCGCAAGGAGCTGGACGCGATCGTCGCCAAGTACATCACGGCGCTCGACATCAACCCGCCCAACCCGAACGCACTCATCAAGAACCTCTCCGGCGGCAACCAGCAGAAGGTGCTGCTCGCGCGCTGGCTCGCCACCTCGCCGCGGCTGCTCATCCTCGACGAGCCCACCCGCGGCATCGACATCGGGGCCAAGGCGGAGATCCAGAAGCTCGTCGCCGACCTCTCGCGCGACGGCATGGCCGTCGTCTTCATCTCCTCCGAGCTCGAGGAGGTGGTGCGCCTCAGCGAGCGGATCCTCGTGCTCCGCGACCGTCAGGTCATCGCGGAGGTCACCAACGACGACGACGTCACCCCCGGGTCCATCCTCGAGACCATCGCGAGCGGAGCACAGGAGACATGACCGCGTCCACCGACCGACCGGCAGGGCGCAACCTGCTGCGCGACATCTCGAGCCACGGCATGTTCTGGCCGATCGTCGCCCTCGTCCTCCTCGTCCTCGCCTGCGGGCTGCGCAGCCCCGGCTTCCTCGACGTCACCGTCCGTGACGGGCACCTGTTCGGCCAGCTGGTCGACATCGCGCGCAACAGCGCGACACCGCTCCTGCTCGCCCTGGGCATGTGCCTCGTCATCGCCACCGGAGGCATCGACCTCTCGGTCGGCGCGATCATGGCGATCTCCCTCGCCGTCTCCCTCGAGTACATCGACGGCGCAGCCGACCCCGGTGCCGCCACGGCGATCACCGCCGTCGGCCTCGGGCTGCTCGTCGGCACGCTCGTCGGCGTCTTCAACGGCTTCCTCGTCACCGTCCTGGGGATCCAACCCTTCATCGCGACGCTCATCCTCATGGTCGCCGGGCGCGGCATCGCCATGCTCATCACCCAGGGGCAGATCACCACGGTGACCAGTCCGCCCTTCAAGTCGATCGGCTCGGGCTTCGTGCTGGGGATCCCGACACCGGTGGTCATCGCGCTGGCCGTGTTCGTGCTCCTCACGCTGGTGGTCCGGCGGACCGCGCTCGGCATGTTCCTCGAGTCCATCGGCATCAACGGGGAGGCCTCCCGCCTCTCCGGCGTCAAGGCGCGCAGCACGACGTGGATCGTCTACGTCATCGCCGGGCTCCTCGCCGGGCTCGCGGGCATCGTCTACGGTGCCCCGACGATGGCGGCCGACGCCAACAACATCGGCCTCATGCGAGAGCTCGACGCCATCATGGTCGTCGTGCTCGGCGGCACGAAGCTCTCCGGCGGACGTTTCTACCTCGGCGGCGTCGTCGTCGGTGCACTCATCCTCAGCACCATCGAGCGGGCCGTCATCATCTTCCAGCTGCCCTCCGAGACGACGCCGCTGTTCAAGGCGCTCGTCCTCATCGCCGTCACGGTCGCGGCGTCGCCGATCCTGCGCGAGCGCGTGCAGCTGCGGCGGGCCCGGGCAGACGTCAACCCCGAGAAGGTGGCAGCGTGAGATCACAGACGCAGACCCGTGGAACGACGGAGGCCGGCTCGCAGGCCACGCCTCCCGCGCCCGGCGCCCGAGCGGCGCTGCAGGCCCGCATCGGCCGGCTGGACCGGCGCTTCCTCCCGGTGGTGGGCACCGTTGCCACCCTGGTGGTCATGCTCGGGGTCGGTCAGGCCCGCTACAGCACGGACCGCGCGAGCTTCGTCAGCATGCGGCTGTTCTCCAACCTGCTGGTGGACAACTCCTACCTGCTCGTCCTCGCCGTCGGGATGACCTTCGTCATCCTCACCGGGGGGATCGACCTCTCCGTCGGTGCCGTCGTCGCGCTCGTCGGCCTCACGGTCGCCCAGCTGTTCATCGCCGGGGTGCCGTTGCCGATCGTGCTCGCGGTCGGCGTCCTCATCGGCACCCTGTGCGGCCTGCTCATCGGCGTCATGGTCCAGGTGTTCGACATCCAACCCTTCATCGCCTCGCTCGCCGTCATGTTCCTCGCCCGTGGCCTGGCCAACGTCGTCAGCGTGCAGTCGCTCGCCATCGACGATCCCGGCTTCTCCGCGCTGGCCTCCTGGAGCCTGCAGTTCGGGGAGGGCAGCAGCCTCTGGCGGGTCAACTCGAGCATGGTCGTCGCCCTCGTCGTCCTCCTCCTCGCGTTCTACCTGCTCCACTACACGCGCTTCGGCCGCACCGTCTACGGGCTGGGCAGCGGGGACGACGGGTCGGCCGTCCGGCTCATGGGCCTGCGCGGGGAGCGGACGCGGATCCTCGTGTACGTCATCAGCGGCACGTGCGCGGGCATCGCGGGCATCCTCTTCGCCTTCTACACCCGCTCCGGGTTCAACCTCACCGGGATCGGCATGGAGCTCGACGCGATCGCGGCCGTCGTCATCGGTGGCACGCTCCTCGCCGGCGGCGTGGGCTTCGTCCTCGGCACCGGTGTGGGCGTGCTCGTCTACGGCCTCATCCAGGTGCTCATCGCCCGTGAGGGGCTCGACTCGTGGTGGACCCGCGTGTTCATCGGGATCGTGCTGCTTGCCTTCGTCATCCTGCAGCGCGCGATCTCGGTGCGCCGCAGGAGCTGACACCCCGATCGCCGGGGTGGCGGGCGGCCACCTGCCACCCCGGCGCACCGTACGACGTCCGGACCATTGGAGGGCCTCACACACGACGACACGGCATGTCCCCACTCGCGTACACGAATGGAGCACCATGATTGTCTCTCGACGGCGCACTGCAGCGCCACCAGCTGTTGCTTTTCTCACCGCCCTCACGCTCACGGCGGGGATGCTCGCCGGTACGACGACGGCGTCCGGAGCGGCGCCCCCCGAGATTCTGCCCGCCGATGCCTGGCTCGAGGACTTCGACGCTGAGTCCCTCGGCGAGCGGTGGACCGTTCTCGACGAGTCGGCCGAGAGCTGGCGCCTCGAGGACGGCGCCCTCACGATCGCCTCGCTGCCCGGTGACACCTACCAGTCGGACAACGACGCGCAGAACGTCTTCGTCGTCGACGTCCCCGTCGGCGACTTCACGGCCGTCACGTCCTTCACCGCGCCGCCCGTCCAAGACTTCCAGGGCGCCGGCCTCATCGCCCTCGCCGACATGGACAACTACGTCCGGGCCGGTTTGGCGCACGTGGGCTTCGCCGAGGGCGGTCCGGTCGTCCTCGAGACCGACCTCGAGGTGGGCGGCGCGTTCACCGCGTCCTTTGCGCCGCGGCCCGGCTCGACGGGAGAGACGCTGCGGCTGCAGCGCTCCGGTGACACCGTCACGACGAGCTACTGGGAGGAGGGGGCGTGGGTGGAGGCCGGCCGCGTGACGGTCGGCTTCGACATCACGCAGGTGGGGCTCTACGCCCTCGCGCCGGGTGGTGCCTCGTCCCACGACGCGGTCTTCGACTACTTCGCGATCTCGCCGGCGGACGTGCCCGAGCCGGACGACCCCGGTGAGCCGGAGGAGCCAGGTGAGCCGGAGCTGCCCGGCGAGCCGGGGGAGCCCGAGGAGCCGACGGAGGCGCGGGCCAGCCTGCACATCGACGGTGACGGCACCGACATCGAGATGAGCCCCGACCTGTACGGGCTCTTCTACGAGGACATCAACTACGCCGCGGACGGCGGCCTGTACGCCGAGCTCGTGCGCAACCGCTCCTTCGAGTTCAACGCCGTCGACAACGCCTCCTACACCGGCCTCACCGGCTGGCAGGTGGTCCAGCCGGCCGGCGGCTCCGCGACGGCCGAGGTGGTCTCGGACGAGGAGCGGCTGAACGACGCAAACCGCTACTACCTGCGTCTGGACGCGACGGCCGGTGGTGCCGCGATCCGCAACGAGGGCTTCAGCGCCCCGGGCCTGGCCCTCGAGGCGGGGGTGGCGTACGACTTCTCCGTCTGGGCCCGCACCACCGCCGCCCAGGACCTGTCCATCCGGCTCGAGGACGCCGCCGGGACCGAGGTCCACGGGACCGCCGCCGTCGCCGTCGACGGCTCGGACGAGTGGACCAGGTACGAGGTGACGCTCACGTCCGACACCACCACCGACGCCGGCCGACTGACGGTGGAGACGGGCGCCGCCGGGCTGCTGCGCCTCGACATGGTCTCCCTCATGCCGGGCAACACGTGGGAGGGGCCGGTCAACGGGCAGTACGGCCTGCGCGCCGACCTCACGCAGAAGCTCGCCGACCTCGACCCGTCCTTCCTCCGCTTCCCCGGTGGCTGCCTCATCGCGGGCAGCTACGACACCTACGCCGGCAGCGGCTACGAGGACCGGGCACGGATCTTCCACTGGAAGGAGACCATCGGTCCCCTCGAGGAGCGGGCGACGAACAAGAACTGGTGGGGCTACAACCAGACCTACGGGATCGGCTACCTCGAGTACTTCATGCTCGCCGAGGACCTGGGCGCGCTGCCGCTCCCGGTCGTGTCCGTCGGCACCAACGCCTGCGGTGGCCCGGCGGCCACCCAGGACCCGGAGGTCCTCGACACGCTCATCGACGACACCCTCGACCTCATCGAGTTCGCCACCGGGGACGTCGACACCGAGTGGGGTGCGGTCCGCGCCGAGCTCGGCCACCCCGAGCCCTTCGACCTCGAGTACATCGGGCTGGGCAACGAGGACTCCCAGCGGGAGTACTTCGAGAACTACCCGCTGTTCCACGACGCGATCCGCGAGGCGTACCCGGAGATCTCGATCGTCTCCAACTCCAGCTTCGCCTCGGGCGGGGCCCTGTTCGACGAGCTGTGGGACTTCGCCACCGCGCAGGGGGCGGACATGGTCGACGAGCACTACTACAACGACGCCGACTGGTTCCTCGCCAACACCGACCGGTACGACAGTTACGACCGGGAGGGTCCGGACGTCTTCATCGGTGAGTACGCCTCACGCGGCAACCGCTTCGCCAACGCGCTGGCGGAGGCGGCCTACCTCACCGGCATCGAGCGCAACTCCGACATCGTGCGGATGGCTTCCTACGCCCCGCTGTTCGCCAACGACCAGCACGTGCAGTGGGCCGACGCGAACCTCATCCACTTCGACAACGACGAGTCGTGGGAGACGCCGAACTACTGGGTCCAGCACCTCTTCTCCAACAACCGCGGCCACGAGGTCGTGCCGAGCGCCCTCGAGGGTGGCGAGGTCGAGGTGCCCGACACGTCCGGCGGGGTGTTCCTGTCCACCTGGGCGACGAGCGCCGCGTACGACGACCTCGTCGTCACGGGCGACGACGGCGAGGTGCTGCTGGCGGAGGACTTCACCGACGGCGCCGAGGACTGGGCACCGGTCGCCGGCACCTGGGAGGTCGTCGACGGTCAGTACCGCCAGACGTCCACCTCGATCGAGGACGCGCGCACGGTCCCGGCCGGTGCCTACGACGAGGAGTGGACGAACTACACCGTGGAGCTCACCGCGACGAAGCTCGCCGGCAGCGAGGGCTTCCTCGTCGGCTTCGCCGCCGGCGGACCGCAGGACTTCTACTGGTGGAACATCGGGGGCTGGAACAACACCAGGTCCGTCCTCGAGCGCGCGAACGGCGCCCGTCAGGGTGAGGTCGCGGCGCGGGAGAACGTCTCCCTGACCACGGGGCAGGAGTACGACGTGCGCATCGAGGTGGAGGGCACGACGATCCGTCTCTACCTCGACGACGAGCTCCACCTGGAGTACACCGAGCCCGCGCCGAGCAGCACCTTGCACCACGTCGTCACCCGCGACGTCGACAGCGAGGAGCTCATCGTCAAGGTGGTCAACTCGGCCGACACGGCCGCGGCCACGGACATCACCGTGGGTGACGTGACCGTGGCACCGACCGCCCGGGTCACCGAGATCACGGCTGACCCGGCCGCGGTGAACACCAAGGCCGACCCGGCCGTGGTCGTCCCGGTCGAGCGGGAGCTCACGACGGCGGGTGAGGAGTTCACCTACGAGTTCCCCGCCCACTCGGTGACCTTCCTCCGGCTCGCCGTCGACGACGGCGACACGCCCGGACCGGACCCGACGGACCCCGGGCCGACCGACCCGGAGCCGACCGACCCGGGGCCCACGGACCCCGGGCCGACGGACCCCGGACCGACGACGCCGACCGACCCGCCCGCCGGCGAGCCGGACGACTCGTCGGGCCCGGGCAGCGGACGCCTCCCCGCCACCGGGGCGGGCTTCGTGGGTCCGCTGGCCCTGGTCGTCCTCGCGCTGCTCGGCGCGGGCCTCGCACTGCGCGCCAGGCGCGGCGGCGGGCTGGAGAGCTGAGACGTGGCGGGGGCGGCGGGGGGGGGTCGCCGGCCCCGCCACGTCCCCCTGGTCACAACCCTCGGCGTGCGACGCCGCACGCCGTCTTCGAGAAAGGACGACGGATGAGACAGCGACGGACCGTGGCAACGGTCGCGGCTGCAGCACTCGGCGCCGGCATGGTCGTGGGGCTTCCCGCGCTGGCCGCCGCCCAGGAGGACGGGCTCGTCCTCCACTACCCCCTCTCGGGGGACGGAGGGACCACCGCGCAGGACGTCTCGGGCCACGAGCGGCACGGCGAGATCCTCGGCGGCGCCGAGCTCGGTCCCGCGGGGCTCGTGCTCGACGGAGTCGACGACCACGTCGACCTGCCGGACGACCTCATGCGCGGCCTGGACGCGATCACGGTGGCCTTCGACGTGCGCGTGGACCCGGACCTCGGCGGCGCACACTTCATCTACGGCCTGGGCAACACCGCGGGCTCCAGCGGGGACGGCTACCTCTTCGCCGAGGGCAACCCCCTGCGCACGGCCATCGCGACGGGGAACTGGTCCACCGAGCAGAACACCGACGCCGGCCGCAACCTGCCGCGCGACGTGTGGACGCACGTCACCTACACGCTGGCCGACGGCGTGGGCACCCTGTACGAGAACGGCGTCGAGGTCGCGCGGAACACCGAGATCACCATCACGCCGGGCGACATCGGCGACGGGACGACGACCGCCAACTACATCGGCCGCTCGCTCTACTCCGGCGACCCCTACTTCAAGGGCGCCGTCCACGACTTCCGTATCTACGACCACGCGCTCGAGGCGGAGGAGGTCGAGCAGATCAGCGCGCAGAACGCCGCGGCGGCGCTCGCGACCGACGTCGCAGCTTTCGACATCGGCGACACCAGCGCGGTCACCGAGGACCTCGAGCTGCCCAGCAGCAGCGAGGGCGGCTCGGCCGTCACCTGGTCGACCTCGGACCCAGACGTCGTCACCGCGGCGGGGGTCGTCACGCGGCCCCCGTTCGGGCAGGACCCGGCGACCTCCACGCTCACGGCCACCCTGAGCCAGCGCGGCGCGAGCGCGGAGAAGGAGTTCACCGTCACCGTCGTCCCGCTGGCTGACGACCAGGCACGGGCCGAGGCGGCCGCGGCCGCGCTCGTCGTCCACAACCTCGATGACGTCCGCGGGAACCTATACCTGCCCACCGAGGGGCCGGACCGCGCGAGCGTCAGCTGGGAGTCCGCGGACCCCGCGACCATCACGGCCACGGGAGAGGTCACCCGACCGGCGCACGGACAGCCCGACGTCGAGGTCGCGCTCACCGCGAGCGTGGCGATCGGCTCCGGTGTCGCCACGCGGACCCTCGATGCCCGGGTGCCGGCACTGCCCGCACCGACCGACTACGAGGGCTACCTCTTCTCCCACTTCCTCGGCGAGGGGCTCCAGCACGGCGAGCAGGTCTACTTCGCGCTGAGCGAGGGCAACGACCCGCTGCACTACACGAACCTCAACGACGGCGAGCCCGTCATGGTCTCGACGAGCGGTGAGATGGGCCTGCGGGACCCCTTCATCATCCGCTCGCCCGAGGGCGACAAGTTCTACCAGATCGCCACCGACCTGAGGATGTGGAACCAGTCGAGCGGCAGCTGGGACGAGGTCCAGCGGCGCGGCAGCCGGAACATCGTCGTGTGGGAGTCCACCGACCTCGTCACCTGGTCGGAGAGCTGGGTGGCCGAGGTGGCGCCGGAGAACGCCGGCAACGCCTGGGCCCCGGAGATCTTCTACGACGCGGACCTGGGGGAGTACGTCGTCTTCTGGGCCTCCAAGCTCTACGACAGCCCCGAGCACTCCGGTGACACCCACAACCGGATGATGTACGCGACCACCCGGGACTTCCGCACCTTCAGCGAGCCGGAGATCCTCATCGACGCCGGCTACTCCGTCATCGACACGACAATGATCGAGCACGACGGCCAGGTCCACCGCTTCTCCAAGAACGAGGCGAACCGCTCGGCGGCCAACCCTGGTGGCAAGCACGTCTTCCAGGAGGTCGGCTCCGGCCCGCTCGCCGAGGACTTCACGCTCGTGCGGGAGGGCGTCGGGGCCGGCGACATCAACCAGGGCGAGGGCCCCCTCGTGTTCAAGGCGAACGGCGAGGAGCGCTGGTACCTGTTCATCGACGAGTACGGGGGCCGCGGCTACGTCCCCTTCACCACGACCGACCTCGACAGCGGCGAGTGGACGATGCTCGAGGCCGGGGAGTACTCCTTCCCGAGCCGCTTCCGCCACGGCACCGTCCTGCCGGTCACGGGCGCGGAGTGGCAGGCGCTGCAGAACGCCTACGGGGAGGCTGACGACGCGGCCGCCGTCGAGCGGGACCTCGACGCCGTCGCCCTCCCGAACCTCACCGACGTGCGCGGCAACATCACGCTGCCCACGGAGGGGGAGAACGGGACTGCGCTGAGCTGGGTCTCCGGCGACGAGGACGTCATCACACCGACCGGTGAGGTGACCCGTCCAGCGGCCGGCGAGGAACCGGTGCACGTCGCGCTCACCGTCACCGGCACCAAGGGCGAGGTGAGCGACGTGCGGATCTTCGTCGCGACCGTCCAGCCCCTGCCGGTCGCGGAGGAGCCCGAGGCGTACTTCTTCCCGCACTTCAAGGGGGAGAGCACGCCCGACGGCGAGCAGATCTACTTCGCGGCGAGCAACGGCAACGACGCGCTCGACTGGCTGCCGCTCAACGACGACGACGTCGTCCTCGAGTCGACGATGGGGGAGGAGGGGCTGCGCGACCCCTTCATCATCCGGTCCCACGAGGGCGACCGCTTCTACCTCCTGGCCACGGACCTCAAGACCTACCGCCCGGGCCAGGGGCCGGACTTCGCCCGCGCGCAGCAGTCCGGCTCCCTCAACCTCATGGTGTGGGAGTCCACCGACCTCGTGACGTGGAGCGAGCAGCGAATGGTGGAGGTCAACACGCCCTACGCCGGCAACACGTGGGCCCCGGAGGCGCACTACGTCGAGGACCTCGGCATGTACGCCGTGTACTGGGCCTCGAACCTGTACGAGACGACCGAGACCGAGGGCCGCAGCACCTGGGACAGCTACAACCGGATGATGATCTCCTTCACCCGGGACTTCGTCACCTTCACCGACCCGGAGGTGTGGATCGACATCTACCGCGAGCCCGGGCGCGGCGTGATCGACTCGACCGTCGTCGAGCACGAGGACACGTACTACCGCTTCACCAAGGACGAGCGCAACGACATCATGGAGGTGCTCCTCGAGAAGTCCCCCGACCTCCTGCGCTACCAGGAAGGGGCGGTGGGGACGTCGTGGGAGCTCATCACCGAGCGGATCGGCTCCGGTGACCCGCTGCGGCACGCGGAGGGCCCGACGGCGTTCCGGGCCAACCCCGGCGACGTCAATGTCGAGCCGGGGCAGAACACGTGGTTCCTCTTCCAGGACTGGCCGCCCTACGGCGGCGGTGACGGCTACGTCGCCTTCTCCTGCACCGACCTCGACGACGGCGACTGCTGGACCCACGAGCCGGGGCTCAACCTCAGCGCCCGCCACGGCACGGTGCTGCCCATCACCGCCACCGAGCGCGAGCGGCTGCTGCGTGAGTACCAGCCCGACGCGCTGGTGGACGCGGTGGCTCCCGTCGAGCTCACGACGGCGGTGGGGCAGGCGCCGGTGCTGCCGGGGACTGTCACGGTCACCTACGCCGACGGCTCGACCGGTGAGCTGCCGGTGACGTGGGCGGACGTCGAGCCGGGAGCCTACGCGGAGCCCGGGACGTTCACCGTCGAGGGCGCCGTCGAGGGCACCGCCCTGCCGGCGGTGGCCACCGTCGTCGTCGAGGACGTGAACCCGACGGACCCGCCGACGGACCCGACGGATCCGACGGACCCGACCGACCCGCCGACGGACCCGACGGACCCGACGGACCCGACGGACCCGACGGATCCGCCGACCGGTCCGAGCGGCCCCTCGATGGACCCCTCCGCTGACCCGAGCGCCTCACCCGTGCCGCCCACGGGTGGCGGCGCGGGCGGGCTGCCCGTGACGGGTGTCGGGGGCGCGCTCGCGGTGCTCGCCCTCGGGCTCCTCCTCGCGGGCACGGCGCTGGTCCTGCGGCGCCGCTCCGCGGCCTGACGCACCGGGTACGCAGAAGGGGCCGGCCCACGTGGGCCGGCCCCTTCCGTGTGCTCGGGTCAGAGCGCCTCGACGGCGGCCCCCACCGCTGCGAGACCCGCGCGGTAGCGCTCGAGGAAGGCCGCGTAGCCGGCGACGTCCCGCGGGTCGGGCTGCGCGGTGTCGAAGGAGGCCCCGGCGAAGACCTGCTCGCCGAGGTAGCCGGCGAGGTCGGTGCCCTCCGCGGCGCCGAGGTAGGAGGCGAGGACCGCGATGCCCCACGCCCCGCCCTCGGAGGCGGTCTCCCCGACGGCCACGGGCGCGTCGAGTGCGCCGGCCAGGAAGCGCTGGGCGACGCCGGCGGTGCGGAACATGCCGCCGTGGGCGAGCATGCGGTCGATCACCACGCCCTCCCTGGCGAGCACCTGCATCCCCATGCTCAGCGTGCCGAACACGCCGTAGACCTGGGCGCGGACGAAGTTCGCCAGGGTGAGGCGGCTGTCCGGCGTGCGCAGGACGAGCGGGCGCCCCTCGTCGAGGCCCGAGATCGGCTCCCCGGCGAGGTAGTTGTAGGCGAGCAGGCCGCCGGCGTCCGCCTCGCCGTCGAGCGCCTCGGTGAAGAGGGTGGCGAAGACGGCGTCCTGGCTCAGCCGCGTGCCCGCCGCCTCCGCGAAGCGGCCGAAGAGGCTCGCCCACGCCCCGAGCTCGCTCGCGCCGTTGTTGCAGTGGACCATCGCCACCGGGTCACCCGAGGGCGTGGTGACGAGGTCGATCTCGTGGTGCACTCCCTCCAGCGGCCGCTCGAGGACGACCATGGCGAAGATGCTCGTCCCCGCGCTGACGTTGCCGGTGCGCGGCGCGACGGCGTTCGTCGCGACCATCCCGGTGCCGGCGTCGCCCTCGGGCGGGCACAGCGGCACTCCCGGGCGCAGGGCGCCGGACGGGTCGAGGAGCGCGGCGCCCTCTGCGGTGAGCTCACCGGCCGGCTCGCCGGCGCTGAGGACCTCGGGGAAGAGCTCGACGGCGTGGGCCACGGGCAGCCGGCCGGCGAGGAGCGTGTCGAGCTGCTCGAGCATGCGCGCGTCGTAGGTGCCGGTGGCGGCGTCGATCGGGAACATGCCCGAGGCGTCCCCGACGCCCAGCACGCGGCGGCCGGTGAGGCGCCAGTGGACGTACCCGGCCAGGGTCGTGAGGAAACGGATCTGCGGGACGTGCTCCTCGCCGTCGAGCACGGCCTGGTGCAGGTGCGCGACGGACCAGCGCAGCGGGATGTTGACACCGAGCAGCTCGGAGAGCTCAGCGGCGGCGGGGCCGGTGGTCGTGTTGCGCCACGTGCGGAAGGGGACGAGGAGCTCGTCGTCGCCGTCGAAGGCGAGGTAGCCGTGCATCATCGCCGAGACGCCCATCGCGCCGACGGTCGTCAGCGGCACGCCGTAACGGCGCTCGACGTCGGCGGCGAGGTCGGCGTAGGCGGCCTGCAGGCCGGTCCACACGGACTCCAGGGAGTAGGTCCACGAGCGGTCGACGAACTCGTTCTCCCACTCGTGGGAGCCCACGGCCAGAACCTGGGTCGGGTCGGGGCCCACGAGGCAGGCCTTGATCCGGGTCGAGCCGAGCTCGATGCCGAGTGAGGTATGGCCCTCGCGGATCGCCTCGGCCAGGTCCTCAGAGTGGTCCATCGATGGTCCTTCCATGCGTACGGGGCGGAAACTGCGACGAGGGGCCGCCCGGGTGGACGGCCCCTCGTGTGCGACCTGGGCTCAGCGGGCCCCGGCGCGGCGCTTGTTGTAGACGTCGAAGGCCACGGCGAGGAGGAGCACCAGACCCTTGACGATCTGCTGGGTGGAGGTCGGCACGCCCATGAGCTGCATGCCGTTGGTCATGACGGCCATGATCAGCGCGCCGATCATCGCGCCGGTCACGCGACCGACACCACCGGTGACGGCGGCGCCACCGATGAAGCAGGCAGCGATGGCGTCGAGCTCGAACATGTTGCCCGCCGCGGGCTGCGCGCTGTTCATGCGCGAGGAGTAGACGATGCCGGCGATGCCGGAGAGCAGGCCCATGTTGACGAAGATCATGAAGTTGACCTTCTTGACCTTGACGCCGGAGAGCTGGGCGGCCGGCAGGTTGCCGCCGATCGCGTAGACGTGGCGGCCGAAGACCGAGCGCTGGGTGATGACCGTGTAGATGATGATGAGCAGCGCGAGGATGATGAGGACGTTCGGCAGGCCGCGGTTGACGGCCAGCTGGTAGCCGAACCACATGACGACCGCGCCGACGACGACGATCTTGAGGATGAACAGCGGGAAGGCCTCGACGGTCTGCTTGTAGCGCAGGGCCCCCTGGCGGGCGCGCACCTGGGTGAAGGCGTAGCCCGCGACGGCGAGGCCGAAGACGATGAGCGTCAGCGCGTCGTAGCCGTACCCGCCGAGCAGGCCGTTCTGGAAGCCGTTGGCGATCTTGTAGTACGTCCCGCCGAAGGGGGACAGGGAGACGTTGTCGAGCACCTGGTAGGTCATGCCGCGGAAGAGCAGCATGCCGGCCAGGGTGACGATGAACGCCGGGATCCCGATGAAGGCGACCCAGAACCCCTGCCACACGCCCACGGCCAGGCCCACGCCCATGGCGGCGAGGACGCCGACCCACCACGGGTGCCCGCCCTTGACGACGAGGACGGCGGCGACGGCGCCCGCGAGGGCGACGACCGAGCCCACCGACAGGTCGATGTGGCCACCGATGATGACGATGACCATGCCGATGGCGAGGATGAGGATGTAGGAGTACTGCAGGACGATGTTCGTGAGGTTGCCCGGGCTGAGGAAGCTCGGGTTGAGGAACGTGAACAGCGCCACGAGCGCCACCAGGGCGATGAGGATGCCGCTCTGTCGGATGTTCCGGGACATGAGTTCCCGGATGTTCGTGATGCCGGTCATTTCGCCGTTTCCTTCTCCATGGTCATGAGTGCCATGAGCTCTTCCTGGGTGGCCCTCTCCACCGGGAGCTGCCCGGTGATGCGGCCGAACGCGAGGGTGTAGACGCGGTCGCAGATGCCGAGCAGCTCGGGCAGCTCGGAGGAGATGACGACGACCGCCTTCCCCGCCGCGACCATGCGGTTGATGATGGTGTAGATCTCGTACTTGGCGCCGACGTCGATGCCTCGGGTCGGCTCGTCGAGGATGAGGACCTCCGGCTCGGTGTAGAGCCACTTCGACAGCGCGACCTTCTGCTGGTTGCCGCCGGAGAGGTTGCCGACGGTGGCGAGCACGGAGGGCGCCTTGATGTTGAGGTTGGCCCGGTACTCCTCGGCGACCTTGAGCTCCTCGTTCGCGTCCACCCAGCCGCGGGGCGCGAGCTTGCGCAGGCCCGCGACGGAGATGTTGCGGCGGATGTTCTCGATGAGGTTGAGGCCGAAGCGCTTGCGGTCCTCACTCACGTAGGCGATGCCGTTCGCGATGGCCTCGCTCACCGTGCGGACCTTGATCTCCTTGCCGTGGAGGAAGACCCGCCCGGAGATGTCTCGCCCGTAGCTGCGACCGAACAGGCTCATCGCCAGCTCGGTGCGCCCCGCGCCCATGAGGCCGGCGATGCCGACGACCTCACCGGCCCGGACGTCGAAGCTCGCCTTGTCCACGACGACGCGCCCCGCCTGGGTGGGGTGGTGGACGGTCCAGTCCTCCACCCGCAGCACCTCATCGCCGACGTCGGGCGTGCGCTCGGGGTAGCGATGCTCAAGGTCGCGGCCCACCATGCTGCGGATGATCCGCTCCTGGGTGGCCTCGGGCGCGCTCATGTCGAGCGTCTCGATGGTGCGGCCGTCGCGGATGACCGTCGTGCGGTCGGCGATGTCGGCGATCTCGCCCAGCTTGTGGGAGATCATGATGCAGCTGATGCCCTGTGCGTTGAGCTGGCGCAGCAGCCCGAGCAGGTGCTCGGAGTCGGTGTCGTTGAGCGCCGCGGTGGGCTCGTCGAGGATGAGCAGGCGCACGTCCTTGGACAGCGCCTTGGCGATCTCGATGAGCTGCTGCTTGCCGACGCCGAGCTGTCCGACCGGGGTGGTGGGGTTCTCGGTGAGGCCGACGCGGTGGAGGAGCTCGGCCGCCCGGGAGTTGGTCTCGTTCCAGTTGATCAGGCCTGCGGTGCCGCGGGTCTCGTTGCCGAGGAAGATGTTCTCGGCGACGGACAGGTGGGGGACCAGGGCCAGCTCCTGGTGGATGATGACGACGCCGTGCGCCTCGGAGTCGTTGATGGACCCGAAGCGCACCTCCGCGCCGTCGTAGTAGATCTCGCCCTCGTAGGTGCCGTGGGGGTAGACGCCCGAGAGGACCTTCATCAGCGTCGACTTGCCGGCGCCGTTCTCCCCGCAGATCGCGTGGATCTCACCGCGTCGAACCTCCAGGGTCACGTCCTGGAGCGCCTTGACGCCGGGGAACGTCTTGGTGATGGAGCGCATCTCCAAGATGTTGTCGGTCATGCCGCCTCACTTCTCGTGGTTCTGCGGTGTGGAGGGAGATGCGGGGCCGGGCGCACTGCCCGGCCCCGCACCGTGGGGTCAGGAACCCTGCTCGACCTGCTCGGCGGTGTAGTACCCGGAGTCCACGAGGAGCTCCTCGATGTTGCTCGCGTAGACGATGTCCGACTCCAGGAGGTAGGAGGGGACGACCTTGACGCCG
This sequence comes from Georgenia satyanarayanai, assembly GCF_023715365.1. Lineage (GTDB taxonomy): Bacteria > Actinomycetota > Actinomycetes > Actinomycetales > Actinomycetaceae > Oceanitalea > Oceanitalea satyanarayanai_B. Next base: position 130,899 of record NZ_JAMBNZ010000007.1, on the reverse strand, counting down.
TTGTCGTACGTGTCGGTGTCGTTCGCCTCGGGCTCGTTGCCCTCGAGGAACGCCTGCGCGGCGCGGACGGACTCGGTGGCGAGCTTGCGGGTGTCCTTGAAGATCGTCGCGAACTGGACACCCTGGTCGATGAGCGCGACTGAGGCGATCTCGGCGTCCTGACCGGAGACGACCGGCAGGCCGTCCTCGATGGTGGGGCCGTAGCCCGCGCCCTGGAGGGCGGTGATGATGCCGCGGGAGATGCCGTCGAACGGGGACAGGACCCCGTGCAGCTCCTCGCCACCGCTGTAGGTGGAGGTGAGGAGGTCCTCCATGCGGCGCTGGGCCGCCTCCTGGCTCCAGCGGAGCGTGGCGACGGTGTCGAAGTCCGTCTGGCCGGACGGGACGACGAGCGTGCCGGCGTCGATGAAGGGCTTGAGGGTGTCCATCGCGCCGTCGAAGAAGAAGCCCGCGTTGTTGTCGTCCGGCGAGCCGGCGAAGAGCTCGACGTTGAAGGGTCCCTCGGGGGCCTCGGGGTTCTCCGAGCCGTCCTCGTTGAGGAGACCCAGACCGACGAGCAGCGAGGTGGCCTGCTGGACACCGACGTTGTAGTTGTCGAAGGTGACGTAGAAGTCGACGTTCTCGCTGCCGTTGATGAGGCGGTCGTAGGCGATGACCGGGATGCCCGCGGCGCCGGCGGCGTCGAGCTGGCTGGTCAGCGCGGTGCCGTCGATCGAGGCGATGATGAGGAGGTCGACCTCCTGCAGGATCATCTGGTCGATCTGCTGGGTCTGCGTGGGGATGTCGTCGTTGGCGAACTGCAGGTCGACCGTGTACCCGGCCTCCTCGAGCTGGCTCTTGACGGCGTCACCGTCGGCGATCCAGCGCTCGGAGGTCTGCGTGGGCATGGCGACACCGATGGTCTGGTCGCCGGATGCCGTGGCGTCCCCGCCCGAGGTCTCGGTGCTGTCGTCGCTGCTGCCCGCTCCGCCACCGCCGCAGGCGGCGAGGGCGAAGGTCATGGTGAGCCCTGCCGCGACTGCTGCGAACTTCCGTGTGCGCAATGTTCTCTCCTTCGAGAGTGGAGGTTGTTTCTGACCCGCCGGCGGCGGGCCCTGACTGTGCTCGACCGCGTAGTCGAGCGGTGAGGCCGCTGCGCCCTCAGGTGCCGTCTGGGCGGCGAATGTTCACGCTAACATTCTGACCTGACGAAGCGCTGGATGTCACATCCTTGGTCCTGTGCCGGGTTGCGATTCGGTAACACCGGCGGCTGACGGAGGCACTGCTGCCCCGGCCGGCCGGTGGTGCGCCGCCCGGGCCCGCGAGGACAACCAGGCGGCCTCGGGACCGGCGGTGCTCTCGCAGTCGCGCCACCGTAGCGGGCACCCGCACTCGATCACAAGCCCCCACACTCGCACGACCACTGGCCAGCCACGTTCGGCTGCTTCGTCGGGCCTGGTGCGGAAAGCCTTTCGCGTGTGGGCCGCGAATCTCGCAGGCTCGATCGCACCTACACGCACCACGTCGACTGTGCGCCCGCTGGTACCACTGTGCGGGCGGTCGACCGGGCGCACAGTGGAACGAGGGGCGCATGGTCGGCCGCTGGGGTGGCAGGGGTGGCAGGGGGCGGCTCAGCCGCTGATGGTGAGGCCGAGCTCGCGGGCGAGGGCGGGCAGCAGGCCGATGGCGTCCTCCTCGGCCACCCGGGCACCGCGCAGCCCGCTCACCCCACCGACGCCGTCGAGCCGGCAGCCGCGCAGCTGGACGTCGCGGCAGCGCAGGCCCGAGAGCTGTGCCCCGCTGAGCACGCAGTCCTCGAGGAGCACCTCCTCCATCACCGTCTCGGTGAAGCTGGCCTCGGACAGGTCGCAGCCCCGCAGTACGACCGAGCGCAGCTGGGCGCCGTGCCAGCTGGTCAGCGTCCCCTGCACCCCCTCGAGGAGCGTGGAGCGCAGCCGCACCCCGGCGAGCAGGGCGCCGGTCATCCGCGCCTCGCGCAGGGAGCAGCGCAGCAGCGAGCCGTCGCGCCACACGAGGTTGGCGAGGTCCGCGCCGTCGAGGCGGCAGTCGGCGAGCGTCACCCGCTCCCACTGCCCGCCGCCCGCCCGCACCCGGGACAGGTCGCTGCCCTCGACCTGCGCCTCGGACAGGCCGGGCAGGACGGCGCCGGTGAGGTCGACGCCCGCGGTGGTCGCGTCGTCGAGCTCGGTGACGTCACCCGGCTCGAGGTGCGGTGGCACGTCCGGCTCGGGGATGGCCCAGCCGCGCCGCCTCACGGTCGACCGACCCGGGCCGTGCGCGCGCCGGTGAGGGCCACGAGGTCCGCCGGGGCGAGCTCGACGTCGGCGCCGCGGCGGCCGGCGCTGACGAGCACGGTCGCGTGGTCGAGCGCCGTCTCGTCGACGACGGTCGGCAGCCGGCGCCGCTGCCCGAACGGGGAGATGCCGCCGACGACGTAGCCGGTGGCCCGCTCCGCGGCGGCCGGCTCGGCCATCGTGGCCCGCTTGCCGCCGACGGCGGAGGCCAGCGCCTTGAGGTCCAGCTCCCCGGTTACCGGGACGACGGCGACGACGAGGCTCCCGTCGACCTCGGCGAGGAGCGTCTTGAGCACGCGCGCCGGGTCCACGCCCAGCGCCTGGGCGGCCTCCATCCCGAAGGACAGCTCCGTGCGCGGGTCGTGGACGTACTCGCGCACGGCGTGGACCACCCCGGCGTCCTGCAGCACACGCAGCGCCGGGGTGCCGGCCGGTGCCGCGCGGCGGCTCACCGCGGCCCCACGTCGAGCACCCGGACCACCGCCCCCTGCGCGGCGTCGCTCGCGTCGAGGTCGACGACGGCCCAGATGCCCCAGTCGTGCTCGCCCTCGGGGTCGTCCAGGGTCTGGCGCGCCAGCCACAGGCGACCGGCGCCCGCCAGGCCGAGCACGGCGTCGTCGTCCTCGGGCAGGCCGGCGCGGAGGAGGTCCTCCCGGGAGGGGCGCTCCTCGATCGTGACGAGGGAGGCGGCGCGGGCGGGCACGTCGGTGCCGAGCCAGTCGTAGTCCTGCCAGTACGGGTCCATCGCCTGCGCCCAGCGTTCGGCGTCCCAGCCGTCGGCGGCGTGCATCGCCCCGAGCGGCTCGTAGTGCTCGCGGGCCAGCAGCTCGACGCGGTTGAACAGGGCCTTGCGGATCGCGACCCGGAAGGCGTGCCGGTTGCGGGTGAAGGCGAGCTCGCCGTCGTCGTCCTCGCCGAAGCGGCGCTCGGCGGCGTCGGCGGTGGCTGCCGCGTCGGCGGAGGGGGCGGTGGCGCCGGAGAGGGACTCCCACTCGTCGAGCAGGCTGGAGTCGATCGAGCGGATGTGGTCCCCGAGCCAGCCGATGATCTCCTCGACCTCCTCGGTGCGGGCGCGCTCGGGCACCACCTGGCGCAGCGCCCGGTAGGCGTCGGTGAGGTAGCGCAGGACCACGCCCTCGCTGCGGCCGACGTCGTAGCGGGAGACGAGCTCGGAGAAGGTCATCGCGTTCTCGACCATCTCCCGCACGACGGACTTCGGCTTGAGCTCGTAGTCCGCGACCCACGGGTTGGTCTGCCGGTAGGTGGCGAGGGCCGGCTCGAGCATCTCGGCGAGCGGGCGCGGCCAGGTGATCTCCTCCAGCGCCTCCATCCGCTCCTCGTACTCCATGCCCTCGGCCTTCATCGCGCCGATCGCCTCGCCGCGCGCGTGCCGCTGCTGGCCGTAGAGCAGTGGGCGGGGGTCCTCGAGGGTGGCCTCGATGACGGAGACGACGTCGAGGGCGAAGTCCGGGGACTCCTCGTCGAGGAGGTCGATGGCGGCCAGCGCGAATGGCGAGAGCGGCGCGTTGAGCGCGAACTCGCGCGGCAGGTCCACGGTGAGGCGGACGTAGGGCTCACCCGGGTGCGCGCGGCGCCACGCGGCGTCGCGGTGCTCGAGCACCTCCGCCGTCCGCAGGGAGCGGTAGATCTCCGCCGCCCGGCGCAGGTGCGGGTTCCAGGGCGTGGGCGGCTCGTGGTTCTCGGTGAGCAGCCGGTACATCGCCCTGACCGGGTCGCCCGGGCGGGCGAGGACCGACAGCACCATCGTGTGGGTGACGGAGAACTGGCTGGTCAGCGGCTCGGGATCGGCGTCGCGCAGGCGCTCGAAGGTCTTGTCCGTCCAGTTGACGACGCCGGCGGGTGCCTTCTTCCGCACGATCTTGCGGCGCTTCTTCTCGTCGTCGCCCGCCTTGGCCAGCGCCTTGGCGTTCTCGATGACGTGCTCGGGAGCCTGGACCACGACCTCACCGGTGGTGTCGTAGCCGGCCCGCCCCGCGCGCCCCGCGATCTGGTGGAACTCGCGTGCGGTGAGGTGACGGGAGCGCTCGCCGTCGAACTTCGTCAGCGAGGTGAGGACGACGGTGCGGATCGGCACGTTGATCCCCACCCCGAGGGTGTCGGTGCCGCAGACGACGGCGAGCAGGCCGGACTGCGTGAGGCGCTCGACGAGCCGCCGGTAGCGCGGCAGCATGCCCGCGTGGTGGACGCCGATGCCCAGGCGCAGGAGACGGGACAGCGTCTGGCCGAAGCCCTTGGCGAAGCGGAAGTCGCCGATCGCCGTCGCGATCTGGTCGCGGCGCTCGCGGGTGGCGACCGTGACGGAGGTGAGCGACTGCGCGCGCTCGACGGCGTCCTTCTGCGCGAAGTGGACGACGTAGACGGGGGAGCGGCCCTGCTCGACGAGCCGCTGGAGGAGGTCCTGGATCGGCTCGAGGGAGTAGTCGAAGGTGAGCGGGACGGGACGCTCGGCGCCGGAGACGACGGCGACCTCCCGGCCCGTGCGCCGACTGAGGTCCCGCTCGAAGAAGGACACGTCCCCGAGCGTGCCGGACATGAGAACGAACTGGGTGTTCGTCAGCTCGAGCAAGGGCACCTGCCAGGCCCAGCCGCGCTGGGGGTCGGCGTAGAAGTGGAACTCGTCCATGACGACGACGCCGACGTCCAGCCCGGCGCCCTCGCGCAGCGCCTGGTTGGCGAGGATCTCCGCGGTGCAGCAGATGATCGGCGCCTCGGGGTTGATCGCGGAGTCCCCGGTGACCATGCCGACGTTGTGGGAGCCGAAGAGCGCGACGAGGTCGAAGAACTTCTCCGAGACGAGCGCCTTGAGCGGGGCGGTGTAGTAGCTGCGCTCACCGCGTGCCAGGGCGACGGTGTGCGCGGCGAGCGCGATCATCGTCTTCCCCGAGCCGGTGGGGGTGGAGACAATGACGTGGGAGCCGGTGGTGATCTCGAGCAGCGCCTCCTCCTGGTGCGGGTAGAGCACGCGGCCGGTGCCCTCGGCCCAGGTGGTGAAGCCCTCGTAGAGCGCGTCGGCGTCGAGCGCGCCGTCGGCGGCCGCCTCGTCCTCGAGGCGGTCCAGCAGGGCGTTGAGCTCGTGGGTGGTCACGTCCGTCAGTCTCGCAGAGGGCACCGACATCCCAGGGGTAGACCGGGGGTCTACCAGCGGTAGAATAGGGACGTGGGGCTGAACATCAAGAACGAGCGGACGCACGCGCTGGTGCGCCAGCTCGCGCAGCTGACCGGGCAGAGCCAGACCAGTGCCGTGGAGGACGCCGTGCGCCGACGCATCGAGGAGCTGTCCCGCACGGACGAGGAGGTCGAGGCGAAGGTCGACCGGATCATGCAGATCGCGGCGGAGTTCAGTGCCGATCTCACCGCGGAGGACCGTGCGGCCCTGTGGTCCGGGGATGACTACTTCTACGACGATCTCGGGCTGCCGACGTGATCATCGACAGCTCGGCATTCTTCGCGATTCTCGCTGAGGAGCCGGAAGCGCGTGCCTTTGCACGCGCGATCACGCGTGACCGGCAACCGAGAGTCTCCGCAGCGACGCTCGTCGAGGCGCGAGTGGTCGTCGGGGCGCGACTCGGTGCCGAGAAGCGCCGACGGCTCGACGCACTGATCCGGGAGCTGGAGGTCGTCGTCGTGCCGTTCGACGAGGAGCAGGCAACGATCGCCAGTGACGCGTACCGCGACTACGGCAAGGGGTCCGGTCACCCTGCGGGACTGAACCTCGGCGACTGCTACTCCTACGCCTTGGCGTCACAGACGGGGGCGCCGCTGCTCTACAAGGGCAAAGACTTCGTCCACACGGACCTGCGCCCCGCCGTCGGCTGAAGGGCACCCGGCGGCGCGTGTCAGTGGTCACTCCTACGCTCGTGGCAGGCACCGACCTGAGGGGGCAGCCATGGCGACGACGACCGGTCGCGACTTCCCGGAGCGCGTCTACGCGCTCTGCCAGCCGGGCGGGGCACCCGCCTCGCTCTTCGCGCCGGGCCAGGTGGTGACGGCTGCGACGGTGGAGCGGTTCTACGCCAGCGACGAGGACGTCGCCCGCACCGTCGCGGCGCTGACGGAGGCCGGCTTCGAGGTGCTCCACACCTCGCGGCTCCTCGTCAACGTCGCCGGACCGCCGGAGCTCTTCGAACGGGTCTTCGGCCGGCGGCTCTACACGCAGGAGCGGCAGGTCATCAAGCCCGGGTCCGTGCGAGGCACGGGCACCTTCATCGACTCCGAGGGCAGCGCCGTGCCCGGCCTGCTCGAGACGGCGGGCTCGTCGCTGGCGGACGTGGTCGGCGCCGTGGCGATCGAGGAGCCGTACTACCCGGCATCCACGCCGCCCGGCCCCGCGCCGTCGGCCGATCCTCCGCCGGTGGACTACTGGCACCTCACACTGCCCGAGCAGCTCGCCACGGCGCTGCGGGCCGACGGGCCTCAGCGGGACGGCGTCACCGGCGCGGGCGTGCGGGTGGGAATGGTGGACACCGGCTTCCAGACCCACCCCTTCTTCACCTCCCGCGGCTACCGGGTGGAACCGACCGTCCTGGGGCCGGGCACCACCGACCCGGAGGTCGACGAGAACGGGCACGGGACCGGCGAGGCGGCGAACGTCTTCGCCGCCGCCCCGGACGTCACGCTGCTGCCGGTCAAGGCGGCCACGGCCTCCGGTGCGCTCGTCAACGTCACGGCGGCGTTCACCGCCGCGGTGGCGCTGCGGCCGGACATCGTGACGAACAGCTGGGGCTCGGACCAGCCCGGCCCGCCGCTCAGCGCGGCGAACCAGGCGCTGGCGGCGGCGGTCGCGGCGGCGGTGGCCGACGGCGTCGTCGTCGTCTTCTCCGCGGGCAACGGCTCGTGGGGCTTCCCCGGGCAGCACCCCGACGTCATCTCCGCCGGCGGGGTCTACCTGGGACCCGACGGGAGCCTGCGGGCGTCCGACTACGCGAGCGGCTTCGTGTCCCGTGTGTACCCGGGCCGGCGGGTGCCGGACGTCAGCGGTCTCGTCGGTCTGCTGCCCGGGGCCACGTACCTCATGCTGCCGGTCCCGCCCGGCTGCGCCATCGACCGGAACCTCGCCGGTGGCACGCACCCGGAGGGCGACGAGACCTCCCCCGACGACGGGTGGGCGGCCTTCAGCGGCACCTCCGCGGCGGCTCCGCAGCTGGCCGGTGTGTGCGCCCTGCTCGCCCAGGCAGCGCCCGGGACGCCGCCGGAGCGGGTGCGGGAGGTGCTCGCCGCGACGGCACGTGACGTCACCGTCGGCACCAACCACCCCGAGTTCGGCGAGCCGGCCGGGCCGGGTCCCGACCTTGCCACGGGGCCCGGGCTCGTGGACGCCGCCGCGGCAGTCGCCGCTCTCGGTGCAGCAGCGCCGGATCCGGGTGACACGGCGGTGGCGCTCGTCATGCTGCGCTCGCCCTCGGGAGCGGAGCCGTCCACGTTCAGCACGGCGACGAGCAGTGAGTGGCTGCCCGCCGCGGGGACCGTGCGCGAGGTGGCCGCGGCCCTCGAGCGGGCCGGGTTCACGGTGGGCCCCGCCTCGGGCCCCACCCTCTCGATCACCGCGCCACCGGCCGTGTTCGCTCGGGCCTTCGCCACCGAGCCCGTGCGCGCGGACGACGGCGGCTGGACCAGCGAGCGGGGCGACTCGCTGCCGCTCGACAGGCTGCCCGCGCAGCTGAGGGAGGTGGTGCGCGCCGTCGTCCTCGAGCGGCCGGCAGAGCTCCACACCGGCCCGTGAGCGGCCCTGTCCCGCGCGCGGGCGGCGGCGTCGGGGAGTAGCGTGCCCGCGTCGCGTCACCCGCCCGGGTGACCATCGCCGTCGGGGGTTGGAACGTGGACTCGGTCAACAGTGTCCTGGGGGACGTCAGCAACGGCCTGTACACCTACGTGCTCGTCGCGCTGCTCGTCGGCGCGGGACTGTACTTCACGGTCCGCACGCGCGGCCTGCAGGGCCGGCTCTTCGCCCGGATGGTCTCGGTCATCGCCCGCTCGCGCGGGGAGAGCCACGGCGGCATCAGCTCCTTCCAGGCCTTTGCGATCGGCATCAGCTCGCGGGTGGGCACCGGGAACATAGCGGGCGTGGCCATCGCGCTCGCCCTCGGCGGACCTGGGGCCATCTTCTGGATGTGGATGGTCGCGCTCGTCGGCATGGCGACCGCCTTCATCGAGGCGACCCTCGCGCAGATGTACAAGGTGCGCTGGCACGACGGCACGTTCCGCGGCGGACCGGCGTTCTACATCCAGCGCGGCCTGGGGTCGCGCCGGTGGGGTGCCGTCTTCGCCGTGCTCCTCATCTTCGTCTTCGGCTTCGCCTTCGAGATGGTCCAGGCCAACACGATCGCGGCGACGCTCGACTCCGGGCACGGCGTGCCGGCGTGGGTCTCCGCCGTCCTCCTCGTCCTGCTCACCGCGCCGGTGGTGTTCGGCGGGATCCGGGCCGTCGCACGGGTCGCCGAGCTGCTCGCGCCGCTCATGGCCCTCGTCTACGTCCTCGTGGCGCTGGCGATCATCGTCCTCAACCTCGGCGCCCTGCCCGACGTCGTCGGGATGATCGTGCGCGGCGCCTTCGGGCTGGATGAGGCAGTCGCCGGCACCGGCGGCGGGCTGCTCGCCGCCGTCCTCAACGGTGCCCGGCGCGGGCTGTTCTCCAACGAGGCGGGTATGGGCTCCGCGCCCAACGCCGCGGCCACCGCCACCGTGCGTCACCCCGTGCAGCAGGGGCTCGTCCAGTCCCTCGGCGTGTTCGTCGACACGATCCTCGTGTGCTCGGCGACCGCCTTCATCGTCCTGCTCGCCGGCCCGTCGGTCTACTCGCCGGGGGAGACCACCGAGGCGCAGGGCGCGGCCCTCACCCAGACGGCCGCCGCCGCGTCCCTCGGGGACTGGGTGATCCTGCCGATGACCGTCCTCATCTTCGTCTTCGCCTTCTCCTCCATCCTCGGAAACTTCACCTACGCCGAGGTCAACGTCGACTTCCTCACCAGCCGGCGGTGGGCCCCGTACGCGCTGCGCACGCTCGTCACCCTCGCCGTGCTCGTCGGGGCGCTCGCCGAGCTCGCCCTCGTGTGGACCGTCGCCGACATCGCCATGGGGCTCATGGCGATCGTCAACCTCGTCGCGATCCTCCTGCTCGGCCGCTGGGCACTGGGCGCGCTGCGTGACTACGAGCAGTTCCGCGGCCGTGAGCTGGGCGTCTTCCTCGGCCGCGGCAACCCGCTGCTGCCTGGGGACCTCCCCGGTGACGTGTGGGTGTCGCGGACGGAGACGCCCAGGGCGGAGCGGACCCCTTAACCCTCGACCGGCTTCATCTGGGCGAGCTGGATGAGGTTGCCGCACGTGTCGTCGAGGACGGCGACGACGACCGGCCCGTAGTCCGTCGCCTCCTGCGTGAACTGCACGCCGAGGGGCTTGAGGCGCTCGACCTCGGCGTGGACGTCGTCGACGGCGAACTGCGTCCAGGGGATCCCGTCGGCGACGAGCGCCTCCTTGAAGTTCTTCGCCGCCGGGTGGCCGTCCGGCTCGAGCAGCACCTCGACGCCATCGGGGTCGGCGGGGGAGACGACGGTCAGCCAGCGGGCGCCGCCGGCGGGGACGTCGGTCTTCTTCGTGAAACCCAGCTTGTCGGTGTAGAACTCCAGGGCCTTGGCCTGGTCGTCGACCAGCACGCTGGTCACGGTCACACGGATCATGGGTCCGGCTCCTCTCGGGTGGGCCAGCGCTCGGCGATCGAGCACAGCGGCCGGGTGTCGATGTGGTGGAACTTGTAACGGCCCTCCCGCCGGGTACGCAGCAGGCCCGCGTCCTCCAGCACCGCGAGGTGCTGGGAGATCGCCTGCCGCGAGGAGGTCGAGCCGTGCTTCATGGCCAACCGGCCGCAGATCTCGAAGAGGGTCTGCCCGTCGCGCTCGGTCAGCTCGTCGAGGATCGTCCGCCGGGTGGCGTCACTGATCGCCCTGAACAGGACGGCGTCGTCATCCACCACTCCGTTATAGGCAAGTAAGGACTTGCCGGTCAAGACCCCCGTCGCGGCGGAGCGTGTTCTCGCCGAGGCGTGTGCGCACTGCCGCCTCCGCCAGGCGGCGACCGACGGAGACGCGCGACGCCGGGGGAAACGCAGAGGAAGCTGGCGAGCGAAGCACACCGCGCAGGCGGTGACCGGCTGATCACGGGCCGAGCGCGCGAACCGTCTCGATCGTGTCCGCCTCGGCGGGTGTCTTGTCGTCGCGGTAGCGCAGGACCCGCGCGAAGCGCAGCGCGACGCCGCCCGGGTAACGGGGGGAGCGCTGCACGCCGTCGATGGCGATCTCGACGACCTGCTCGGGCCGGACGTGGACGACATGGCCCTCGCGGTGCGTCTCGAGCCCGAGGAAGCGCTCGGTCTGCCACTCGAGCATCTCGTCGGTCATGCCCTTGAAGGTCTTGCCGAGCATGACGAAGCCGTCGCCGTCGCGGGCGCCGAGGTGGATGTTGGAGAGCTTGCCCTGGCGCCGCCCGCTGCCCCACTCGACGGCGAGGACGACGAGGTCCAGGGTGTGGCGCGGCTTGACCTTGACCCACGCGGCGCCGCGCCGCCCGGCGTCGTAGGGGGCGGTGAGGTCCTTGAGGACGAGGCCCTCGTGGCCGAGCTCGAGGATCTCGCTGAAGAAGGCGTCGAGCTCGGCCTGGTCCGCGGTGACCCGGCGCGGAACGAGCGCCGAGGCGGGGACGACCTCCTCCAGCGCGGCGAGGCGCTCCCGGGCGGGTGCGGCGACGAGCGTCGTGCCGTCGCGGTGGAGGAGGTCGAAGAAGAAGACGGTGAGCGGGGTGGTGGCGGCGGCGCCGTCGTGGCTCCCGGTGCGCGAGGCCGTCTCCTGGAAGGGGCGGGGGCGGCCGGACGGACCCAGGGCGATCGCCTCGCCATCGAGGATGAGCTCCTCGGCGGGCAGCGCACGGACGACATCGACGATCTCCGGGACGCGGTCGGTGATGTCGTCCAGGGAGCGGGTGAAGACGGCGACCTCGTCGCCGGACTTGTGGACCTGGACCCGGATCCCGTCGATCTTGCCGTCGGCGGCGACGAGGGTGCCGCCGTCGTCGTCGCGGAGCTTGGCGAACGCGGCGGTGAGGTCGGGGGCGGCCGAGGCGAGCATGGGGCGGACGGGCTGGAGCACCGCGGGGCGGAAGTCCTCGAGCGCGTCGACGCCGCCGGTGAGCGCGGCGCGGGCTACCGGTCCGGTGAACGCGCTGAACATGGCGGCGCGGCGGACGGCGGTGACCGGCACGGCGGTGGCGTCGGCGATCGCCTCGATGAGGAGGGAGTCGAGCGCGCCCTGGCGCACCTCGCCGAGGATGAGGGCGCGCAGGAAGAGCTGCTCGGGCTCGGTAAGAGCTCCGAAGAGGGCCACGACGGCGGTGGCGCGCTCGGCCTGGGAGCCGCTGCCGGCGAGGGCGGAGAGCGCCTCGAGCTGTGCGTCGACGCCGGTGGGCGTGAGCGAGGGGGCCGGTGCAGGCTCCGCGAGCTCGGCGAGGCTGCGCCAGCCGACGCCGGTGCGGCGCTGGCGCACGCGGCCGGACAGGTAGGTGGCGACGACGTCGATCTCGTCCTCCTCGGCCTCCCGCAGCGTGGCCGCGAGCAGTGCGCGCTTCTCCAGCCGGGAGCGCGTGGCGGCGACGGCCGTGGAGGTCTCGGCGAGGCGCGCGAAGAGCATGCGCCGAGTGTGGCAGCGCGGCCGAGCTGCCGCGCGGTGTCCGTGGGCAGGCCTCGGCCGGGTGCGTCGGAACTGCGCACAGGTCCCACGACCAGGGGCGTGGGCGTCACCTGTCCCGGCGTGTCGTCCGCGTGTCGCCGACCTGTGCGCAGGACTCGAGCACCTAGCGTCGGGGGGGGCTCGTCCTCGCACGGCCGTCCACCGAAGGAGACCCATGAAGGCCGCCCAGTACGACGCTTTCGCCGCCCGGTACGACGCGGAGAACGCGTCGAGCATGCTCAACGCGTTCTACGAGCGGCCGGCGATGCTGTCGCTGGCGGGCGAGGTGCGCGGCCGCCGGGTCCTCGACGCCGGGTGTGGCTCGGGTCCGCTGGCCGCCGAGCTGCTCCGGCGGGGTGCCGTCGTCACCGGCCTGGACGTGGGCCCCGCGATGGTCGAGCTCGCCCGGCGGCGCCTCGGTGATGACGTGCCGCTCCATGTCGGGGACCTCGCCCAGCCGCTGTCCTTTGCGGACGACAGCTTCGACGACGTCGTGGCCTCCCTCGTCCTGCACTACCTCGAGGACTGGAGCGCGCCGCTGGCCGAGCTCAGGCGAGTGCTGCGGCCTGGCGGCCGGCTCCTCCTGTCGGTCAACCACCCCACTGTCCGCGTCATCAACTTCCCGCAGGAGGACTACTTCGCCACGCGGGAGTACGTAGAGACGCTCGAGCTCGACGGCCAGCCGACCGAGCTGACGTTCTGGCACCGCCCGCTGCGCGCGATGACGCGGGCGTTCACCGACGCGGGCTTCACCATCTCGCTCGTCGAGGAGCCGGAGCCGTCGCCGGACACACCGCCCGAGCTCCTCCCGGCGCGCATCGTCAGCGGGGAGCGCAGCGCTTTCCTGTGCTTCCTCTTCTTCGTGCTCGAGGCACCGATGTCCTAGACGCGGCTCTCGAGCCGACGGATCGCCGTCCGGCGGACGAAGTAGCGGCGGGCGGTGACGCCCTCGCGCCAGGGGCTGTCGCTGATCTTCCACTCTCGGGCGCGAGGTCTGCCTCTGTGGCGCCGCGCTCCGCGAGCCAGCCGGCCCAGGCCGCGTCAGACGCCTTGGGCTGCGCCGGGGGGACGACGCAGGTGGAGCAGTTGTTCTCCCCCGACGTGACGACTTCGAGGAGGTCCTCGCAGGTCTCCGCCTCGGTCGCCCACACCCGCCGCCGAGGTTGTGCCCGGCTGCTCCTCGCGAGTCGAGACGACGGGTCAGGGACTCGACGGTCAGCGGCTCCTCGTGCCTGGTCATCGGGCCAAGGTACCCAGCCGGCGCTGGGCTCCCGGCTCAGCGTCAGGGCGCCGTCGCGGGGAGGAATCCGGCTCTCGGCGGGAGGGGCGAGAGGAATCCGGCTGTCGGTGGGCGGCGTGGAGGAATCCGGCTGTCGGCGGGAGGGGAGCCCGCTACTCGGCGTCGGCGTAGGTGGTGACGACGGAGACGTCGAGGGGGAAGTCGACGGGGAAGTCGCCGAAGAGGAGCCGGCCGGCGCCGACGGCGGACTCGCGGACCGCCGTCGCGACGTCGTCGGCGAGGGCCACGGGGGTGTGGACGATGACCTCGTCGTGGAGGAAGAAGACGAGGTGCGGGCTGTGGCCCGCCCCGCCGGCGCCGCCGAGCACCCGCAGGCGGGCGCGCAGGTCGGCGAGCCAGCACAGTGCCCACTCCGCGGCGGTGCCCTGGACGACGAAGTTGCGGGTGAAGCGGCCCCAGTCGCGGGCCAGGCGGCGCGCGCGCCGGCGGTCGTCGTCGGTCGCCTCGCCCTCGTGCTGCCTGTCCTGCACGGCCTTCCACGCCGGCGGGGGAGCGGGGGAGGTGCGGCCCAGCCAGGTGCGGACGGTGCCGCCCACCTCCCCGCGCATCGCGGCGCCCTCGACCACCGCGGTGGCCCGCGGGAAGGCGCGCAGCAGCCGGGGTGCGAGGTCCCCGGCGGCCCCGGTGGTCGCGCCGTACAGTGCGCCGAGCATGGCGACCTTTGCGTGGGCGCGGGTGTCGATGACGCCCTGGTCCACGAGTCCCTGGTACAGGTCCCCGCCGCGCGCGGCTCGCGCCATCGCCTCGTCCCGGGCCATCGCGGCGAGCACGCGCGGCTCGAGCTGGGCGACGTCGGCGACGACGAGCGTCCAGCCCGGGTCGGCGACGACGGCGCCGCGCACCTGCTTGGGCAGTTGCAGCGCCCCGCCGCCGCGGGTGGCCCACCGGCCGGTGACGACACCACCGGGCACGTAGTCCGGGTGGAAGCGCTCGCGGCCCGCGCCCGGGGGACCGGGACGCACCCACTCGTCGGCCCAGACCCAGCCGTTGGCGCTGTGGAGGCGGGACAGCTTCTTGTACTCGAGCAGCGGCGGGACCACGGGGTGGTCGACCTGCTCGAGCTCCCACTTGCGGGTGGTCTGCACGGAGATCCCCGCGCTGTGCAGCGCGCGCAGCAGCGCCTGCCCCGAGTCCGGGTTGAGCTTCGGCGCGTCGAGCACACGGCGGACGTCCTCGGCGAGCACCTCGAGCACCGGCGGCCGCGCGCCGAGCGGCGGACGCGGCCCGAGCACCTCGGTGAGGAGGTGGTCGTGGGCCGCGCGGTCCCACGGCAGGCCGTCGTGGCGCATCTCCGCGGCGAGTAGCGCCCCGGCGGACTCGGCCGCAAGCAGGGTGGCGAGCCGCCCGGGCTCGCGGCTCGCCGTCACGGCCTCCCGCTGGCGCAGCCGCTCGGCGAGGACCTCCTCGGCGGGCAGGGTGAGGGACTCGAAGAGGGTGGGCGGGGCGTCGGGGCGGTCGTCGTGCTCCTCGACGTCGTCCCACAGCTCCGACGGAGCCGGCGCACCGACTGAGCGGCGCAGGATCGTGCGGCACAGGCGCAGGTCGAAGCAACGCTCCACCCGCACGCCGGCGCGCAGCAGCCGGGCGTAGGTGGTCGCGGTGTCGGCCCACACCCAGCGCGGGCGCGAGGCGGCCTCGATCTCGGCCACCCGGGCGGCCAGCGCGTCGGTGGGCACGACGGACGCGGCCGGGGCGGCGCCGTCGTCGAGGATGGTGAGCCGGACCCCGTTCGCCTCCTCGGCCACGACGATCTCCACACCCCGAGCCTACGGCGGCGCACCGACACCGGGCGCCGCACAACGGCACGCCGGGTGTCGCAGGCAAGCTCCACCACCCACGCCGGGACGCGCCGACCGACGCTGTGTGGGCGAGAGCCGGCCACGAAGCGCCGCGCTGCCGGCGTGTGCCCGCGGCCGCCCGTGCCCGCGCGGGCGCTCATAGCGCCGGGGCCGTTCTCCGGTCAACGCCGGCGTGCTCACGGACCGCCCCGCGGACGCGCTGCCCGAGTGCTACCAGCTCAGGTCATGACACCCGCCGCTGCCGACGGCCTCCACCTGCAAGGTGGCGTGTGCGATGCCGTAGCGATCGCGCAGCACGTCTCGTGCGTCGCTCAGCACGACACCGTGATCGGCGCCATGGTCGGCGGTCAGGTGGGCCGTGGCAACGTTCATACCCGACGTCAATGTCCACAGGTGCAGGTCGTGGACATCCGCCACGCCGGGAACCGCGGACAGGGCGGCGGCGACGCCGTCCGGGTCGATCCCATCGGGAGCGTGCTGGGCGAGGACCGCGACCACCTGCCTGCCCAGTACGAGCGCCCGGATGATGACGAAGACCGCGATGAGCCCGGCGACCACGACGTCCCAGACGGGCTGGCCGGTGAGGATGATCAGCACACCTGCGACCATGACGCCCACCGACCCGGCGGCATCGGCGATCACCTCGTAGTAGGCGCCCTTGACGTTCAGGCTCTCCTTCGACCCGCTGCGCAGCAGGAGCATGGAAGCGACGTTGATGACCAGACCGGCGAACCCGACAGCGAGCATCGCGCCGGAGGCGACCTCCGGCGCATCGCCCAGCCGGCTGATGGCCTCGACCACCACGTACACCCCCACCGCGAGCATCACCAGTACTGCGAGGGCGGAGGCGAAGACCTCCGCCCGGTAGGAGCCGTACGTGCGTCGTCCCGTGCGGTCGGGTCGGCTGGCGATACGGGTCGCGACCAGGGCAGCGCCCAGCACCACCACGTCCGCGGCCATGTGTCCGGCGTCGGAGAGCAGGGCGAGTGACCCTGATACGAGCCCCGCGACGAGCTCGATGAGGAAGAAGCCCGCCGTGAGGGCGAAGGCGCCGGCCAGTCGTCGGCGGTGACGCCCACCGGCATGCCCGATCACCGGCGCGTGGCTGTGTCCCGCTCCCATCAGTCCTGCCCCTCGTGCCGGGCGTGCTCCCGCGAGATGTCCAGCAGCATCCGGACGTGAGCGTCGGCAAGCCGGTAGTACACCATCCGGCCCTCCCTCCGGTTGTCGACGACCCCGGCGGTGCGCAGAACCCGCAGCACCTGGGACACCGACGCCTCGGGGACGACGACGACCGCGGCAAGGTCACACACGCACAGCTCGCCCGCCTCCAGCAGCGCGTACAGCACCCTTGCGCGCCGTGGGTCCCCGAGCAGCTTGAACAGGCCGGCCAACCTGGCGGCCTCCTGCTCATCGGGGATCTGCTCCCGGGTCAGCGCCACCTTCTCCGGGTGGACGGCAGCGACCTCACACGAATCCAACGGCGTCACACTCATGCATCGACCATACATCTATGCAGATGTGCAGACGATGTCGCGCAAGAAGACTGAGGGGTCAGCATGTGCTGTATGGTCAGCGCATGCTGACCATTGCCTCGCGGCTGGACGTGATGAACCGGCTGGGCCGCGCCATGGCCGACCCCACCCGCTCCCGGATTCTCATGACCCTCCTCGAGAGCCCGAGCTACCCGGCGGTCCTCGCCCGGGAGCTGGGCCTGACCCGGTCGAACGTGTCGAACCACCTCACCTGCCTGCGGGACTGCGGCATCGTCGTCGCCGAGCCGGAGGGCCGCCAGACGCGTTACGAGATCGCCGACCCCCACCTCGCGGCGGCGATGACCGCGCTGGTCGAGGTGACGCTGGCCGTCGACGAGGACGCCTCCTGCGTCGATGCCGCGTGCACGGTGCCCGGCTGCTGCTCGAACGCGACCGTGGCATGAGTGCCACGACCCACGCCCCCGTCGAGCAGCACGAGGCCGAGGACGAGCACGACGCCCCCTGGTGGCGTGACCGTGCCGTCATGGTCCCCGTCGCCTCGGGCGTCGCCTTCGTCGCCGGGGTGGCCGCCGAGTGGTCCGGCGCCCCGACGGCGGCGCTGGTGCTGTTCTGGGTCGGCCTGCTGCTCGGGGCCTCCACCTTCGTCCCCGCCGCGCTGCGCAAGCTCGCCACCGGCAAGCTCGGCGTCGCGCTCCTCATGACGATGAGCGGCACCGGCGCCGTCATCCTCGGTCACGTGGGGGAGGCTGCGGCCCTGGCCTTCCTCTACTCCATCGCCGAGGCCCTGGAGGACAGGGCGATGGACCGCGCGCGAGCCGGGCTCCGCGCGCTCCTCAGGCTCGTGCCCGAGACTGCCACCGTCCTCGACGACGGCCGCACCCTCACCGTCCCGGCCCGGGACCTGGCCCCCGGGCAGGTCATGGTCATCCGGCCCGGCGAGCGCATCGCCACCGACGGCACCATCCGGACCGGGCACAGCAGCCTGGACACCTCGGCGATCACCGGTGAGTCCATCCCCGTCGAGGTCGGCCCGGGCGAGGCGGTCTCCGCCGCGGCCATCAACACCACGGGGGTTCTGCAGGTCGAGGTGACCGCGGCCGGCACCGACAACTCCCTCACCACGATCGTGGGCCTCGTCGAGCAGGCCCAGGCGGAGAAGGGGCAACGCGCCCGGCTGGCCGACCGCATCGCCCGGCCCCTGGTCCCCGGCGTCCTGGTCCTGGCCGTGCTCGTCGCGCTCATCGGCTCCCTGGCCGGTGACCCGCAGACGTGGATCACCCGCGCTCTGGTGGTGCTCGTCGCCGCCTCCCCGTGTGCGCTGGCCATCGCGGTGCCCATCACCGTGGTCTCCGCGGTCGGCTCGGCCAGCAGGTTCGGCGTCATCATCAAGAGTGGGGCGGTCTTCGAGAGGTTCGGCGACATCGGGCACGTCGCCCTCGACAAGACCGGGACCCTCACGAGGAACCGGCCCACCGTCACCGCCGTCGTCCCCACCGCCGACGTCACCGAGGAGCAGGTCCTCGCCTGGGCCGCCGCGCTCGAGCAGCACAGCACCCACCCGCTCGCCGCCGCGATCACCCAGGCCGCCCCCGCGGCCCCCGCCGGCCAGGGCGTCGCCGAGGAGGCCGGTCACGGCATCCGTGGCACCGTCGACGGCCACCAGGTACGGGTCGGCAGCCCTCGCTGGGTCGACCCCCGCCACCTCACCGAGCGGGTCCGCGAGCTCGAGGCCCAGGGCATGACCGTCGTCGTCGTCCACCGCGACGGCACGGCCGCCGGGACGATCGGGGTGCGTGACGAGCTGCGCCCCGAGGTTCCCGAGGTCGTCGAGACCCTGACCGCCCGCGGGATCGGCGTGACGATGCTCACCGGGGACAACGAGCGGACCTCGCGTGCCCTCGCCGCGCAGGCCGGTATCGACGACGTGCGCGCGGAGCTGCGCCCCGAGGGCAAGTCGGCCGCCGTGCGGGAGCTCAGCGCCCACCGGCCCACCGCGATGATCGGCGATGGCATCAACGACGCCCCCGCGCTGGCCGCGGCCGGCGTTGGGATCGCCATGGGAACGACCGGCTCCGACGCCGCGATCGAGTCCGCCGACATCGCCTTCACCGGCCAGGACCTCCGCCTCCTGCCCCAGGCCATCGCCCACGCCCGCCGCGGCCGGCGCATTGTCAACCAGAACATCGCCCTGTCGCTCGTCATCATCGCCGTCCTCCCGCCGCTGGCCGTCACCGGTGTCCTCGGCCTGGCCGCCGTCGTGCTCGTCCACGAGCTCGCCGAGGTGCTGGTCATCCTCAACGGCCTGCGTGCGGCACGGACCCACCACGCCAGCACGCTCGCAGACCGCCGCAACTAGGGTGCGGGCATGCTGCAGCGGCGATTCCTCCAGGTGGACGTGTTCGGGGCCGAGCCTTACGAGGGCAACCCGGTAGCCGTCGTCGTCGACGGGGAGGGCCTGTCCACCGAGCGCATGCAGCGCTTCGCGGCGTGGACCAACCTCTCCGAGACCACCTTCCTCCTCCCGCCCACCGACCCCGCCGCGGACTACCGGGTGCGAATCTTCACCCCCGGCACCGAGCTGCCCTTCGCCGGCCACCCGACCCTCGGCTCCGCGCACGCGTGGCTCGCCTCCGGCGGGACCGCGGCGAGCCCGGGGCGGCTCGTCCAGGAGTGCGGCGTCGGGCTCGTCGAGCTGCGCGAGTCGGGCGGCCGCTGGTCCTTTGCCGCCCCCGCCCTGCGCCGCTACGAGGCGCCCGACGACGAGACCCTCGCCCGCGCCGGCGACGCCCTCGGGCTGGACCCGGGCGACGTCGTCGCCGCGTCCTGGCTCGACAACGGCCCGCCCTGGCTGGCGCTGCGGCTGCGCTCGCGGGAGGCCGTCCTCGCCGTCAGGCCGCGCTACGACCGCTTCGGTGACCTCCACCTCGGCGTCGTCGCCGCGCCCGGCAGCGACGGGACCGCCGTCGAGGTCCGCGCGTTCGGCGCCGACTTCTCCGAGGACCCGGTCACGGGCAGCCTGGGCGCCGGCCTCGCGCAGTGGCTCACCGACACCGGCGTGGTCACCGCCCCGTACGTCGCCGCGCAGGGCACCGCGCTCGGCCGCGCCGGCCGGGTCCATGTCACCGCCCCCGACGGCGGGCTGTGGGTGGGCGGGCGGACGACGACGGCGATCGCCGGCACCGTCGCGCTCTGACGGAGGGTGGACATGGACTCCTGGCCGCTGTGGGGGCAGTGGGTGGTGCTGCTCCTCGTCGGGGGGACCTTCCTCGGCAGCTCCTGGTGGCTGGCGCTCGCCCGAGCCCGGGCTGCCGGAGTCGAGCCCGCGACGTGGGGTGAGAGGACCCGGACCGTCGTCGGGGCGCTGCGCCTCGCCGACTGGGCGGTGCCCGTCCTCCTCGTCGTGTTCCTCGTCCCGCTCGTGGTCCGGACCGTCGCGCTCTGACCTCAGCGCCGCCGCAGCGCCTTGTCCACCTCGACGACGGCGAAGACGACCACCCCGACGCCCAGCGGCACCAGCCAGTCCGTCAGCCCGACCGCGGTGGAGCCAAAGGCCGTGTGCATGAAGGGCGCGTAGACGAAGAGCAGCTGGAGCCCGAGCATGACGGCCACGCACACCCACGAGACCGGGTTGGTCGTGAGGAGCTCACGGCGCAGGCTCGTGGTGCGGCTGAACCGGCTGGCGAAGAGGTAGCAGATTTGCGCGACGACGAGGGTGTTGACGGCGACCGTCCGGGACTCCGCCACGCCCCGCCCGGCCTCCTGGCCGAGGAGGAAGACCGCGATCGTCGCGCCGCCGATGAGCACCGAGACGTAGCCGATCCGCAGCAGCCCCGAGCGCGGGAGGATCGAGCCGCCGGGCGTGCGTGGCGGGCGGCGCATGATGTCGGGCTCGGAGGGCTCGAAGGCGAGCGCGAGCGCGAGGGTGACCGCGGTGATCGTGTTGACCCACAGCACCTGGACCGGGGTGATCGGCAGCGTGAGCCCGAGGACGACGGCGACGAGGATGACCAGCCCCTGGGCGCCGTTGGTCGGCAGGATGAAGACGATCGCCTTGCGGAGGTTGTCGTAGATCGTGCGGCCCATCTCGACGGCCGACTCGATCGAGGCGAAGTTGTCGTCGGCGAGGACGACGTCGGCCGCCTCCTTCGTCGCCTCCGTCCCCTTGATCCCCATGGCGACCCCGACGTCGGCCCGCTTGAGCGCCGGGGCGTCGTTGACGCCGTCACCGGTCATCGACACGACCTGGCCGTTCGCCTGCAGCGCCCGGACCAGGCGGAGCTTGTGCTCGGGGCTCGTGCGGGCGAAGACGTCGTGCCGTGTCGCGAGGGTGCGCAGCTCCTCGTCGGTGGCGCGCTCCAGCTCGGCGCCGGTGACGGCCGGGGCGCCCTCCCCGATCCCCATCTCCCGCGCGATGGCGGTCGCGGTGCCGGCGTGGTCGCCGGTGATCATCTTGACGCGGATGCCGGCCTGCCGGCAGGCGCGGATCGCGGCGACGGCCTCCTCACGGGGCGGGTCGATGATGCCGTAGAGGCCGAGGAGGATGAAGCCGCCGGCGTCGACGTCCTCGGTGCTCACCGAGGTGGCGCCGTCGTCGGCGCGGCGGGCGGCGGCGCCCAGCACCCGCAGCCCGCGGGCGCCGAGCTCCTCGATCTGCGCCTCCCAGAACGCCCGGTCCAGCGGCGCCGTGGCCTCCAGGCCGGTGCCCTGGGAGTCGCAGCGGTCCAGCAGCCGGTCCGGGGCGCCCTTGAGGTGGATGACCGTGCCCCGCGCGGTGCGGTCGAGGGTGGCCATGTACTTGTAGGCGGAGTCGAAGGGGACGGCGTCGAGCCGGGCGTCGTCGTCGCCGACCACGCCGGCCTTGAGCGCGAAGGTGCGCAGCCCGCCGTCGGTCGGCTCGCCGGACAGCACCCACTCCCCTCCGCGGCGGGAGATGGTCGAGTCGTTGGCCCGGGCCGCCACCTCGGCGAGGGCGAGGACGTCCTGGGCCGTCGTCGTCGTGCCGGTGGCCGGCAGGATCTCGCCCTCGGGCGCGTACCCGGTGCCCGTGACGTCGACGCGGCCCGTGGGCGTGACGACCGTGCGGACCGTCATCTCGTTGCGGGTGAGCGTGCCGGTCTTGTCGGTGCAGATGACGGTGACCGAGCCGAGGGTCTCCACCGAGCTCATCCGCCGGGTGATCGCGTGGCGCCGCGCCATCGTCTGCACGCCCAGGGCGAGGGTGATGGTGAGGACGGCGGGCAGGCCCTCGGGGATCGCCGCGACCGCGAAGCCGATCGCCGCGAGGGTGAGCTCGCCGAGCGCGTCGTCGTACAGCAGCGCGCCAAGCCCGAACATCACGACGGCGAGGACGACGACGACGAGCGACAGCGCCCGCCCGAAGGCGTTCATCTGCCGGGTCAGGGGCGTCTCGAGGGACTCGACCTCCTCGAGCAGCGTCGTGATGTGGCCGATCTCGGTGTCCTGCCCGGTGGCCGTGACGACCCCGGTGCCCGAGCCCGCGGCGACGACGGTGCCTGAGAAGGCGATCGACGTGCGGTCCCCGATGCCGGCCTCCGGGGCGACCGGGTCGGTGCCCTTGTCCACCGGGACGGACTCACCGGTGAGCGCCGACTCCTCGATGCGCAGCGTGCTCGCGCGGATGAGCCGGACGTCGGCGGGCACCCGGTCCCCGGAGGTCAGGCGCACGAGGTCTCCGGGGACGAGGTCCTCGGCGGGGACGGTCTGCCACGCGCCGTCGCGCCGCACCTGCGCGTCCAGGGAGAGCATCTGGCGGATGCCCTCGAGGGCGTTCTCCGCCTTGCCCTCCTGGACGTAGCCGATGACGGCGTTGGTGAGGACGACGGCGGCGATGACGATCGTGTCGACCCACTCGCCGAGCACCGCGGTGAGCACGGCGGCGGCGATGAGGACGTAGATCATCGGGTCGGCGAACTGGCGCAGCAGCCGCCGCAGCGCGGACTCGCGCTCGGGCTCGGGCAGCCGGTTGGGACCGTGCCGCTCGAGACGGGCGGCGGCCTCCTCCCGGCTCAGGCCCTGGTCACCGGCGCCGAGGTGGGCGAGGACGTCGACGACGGCGCGGGCGTGGGCGGGAGCGGCTTCGGGGGGTGGCGTCATGGTCCCTGTCGCATCGGCGAGGCGGTACGGCTCGTCCCATTCTCGTCCCCGGTCGCGCCGTCCGCCTGGGCCCTGTGGTCGGGGCGGCGCGCGGACGGCGGGTGACCGGCCGACGTGGCCGGCCACCCGCCGTCGGGCACTACCAGCGGTGGGCGACGTCGATGACGAGCCGCGAGCCGGAGCCCGGGCCGTCGAGGACGAACACCCGGAAGGGCAGCCGGGCGCGCACGCCCAGGCCGATGGTCGTCTGGCCCTCGAAGCTGCCGCCGGAGGCGATCTGACGGAAGGTCGAGTAGCCGCTGACGTTGCGCAGCTCCTTGCGGTTGGAGGGGGTGTAGGTGCTGCGCCCCGTCACGGGGTCGTAGGTCGGTGCGTGTGCGACGACCTCGAGCTTGGCGCCGCCGCGCAGCGGGACACGAGCGCCGCTGCCCTCGGCGTACACCTGGTCGACGTAGCGGACCGAGTAGCCGCGCACGTCACCGTGGACGTCGATGACCATGCGGTCGTAGCAGGAGTGCTCGCCCGCGCGCACGCCGGTGATCGACGTGAGGGAGGAGCCGGGGCTCTGCGCCTTGGCGAGGGAGCCCCAGGAGATGCCGCAGTACGGCGCGGCCTGTGCAGAGGCGCCCATCGGGATGACGAGCGCGAACCCGAGAACGAGTCCGAGGAGGATGCTGACAAGTCGTTTCATCGCGATCTCCTTGAGGAGTGACCGCGGGCGGCAGCGTGCTGCTCGCGTGGTGTCGCGCAACCTACTCCGGACGCGCGCCCGCCGGAAGGGCCGAAAGGGCAACGTGTGCCGCACTGCACAGCGGGCAAAGTTGCACGGTGTGCACTGTGAGGCGGAGACTCGACGGTATGTCCGAAACGGCCGGCCGGCGCGAGCTCAACAAGGCGCGTACCCGTCAGGCCATGATCGACGCCGCCCGCGGCCTGGCGCGCGAGCGCGGCCTCGAGGACGTCACGGCTGAGGACATCGCCGACCGTGCCGGCGTCTCCCGCCGGACCTTCTTCAACTACTTCGCCGGCATCGAGGCCGTGGTCGCCGCGGGGCTGGCCGACCCGCTCGAGCGGATGGCGGACGCGCTGCGCCGGCGCCCCGCCCGCGAGGAGCCGCTCGTCGCGATCCGCGCGGCGCTCCGCGAGGAGCCCATCGGCGCCGAGATCCTCCTCGCCTGGCTCCCGACCGACCCGCGGGCCTCCCTGCGTGGACGCGAGCTCCACCTGCGGGTGTGGCAGCACCACGAGGAGTGGCTCGTGGACGTGCTTCGCGACCGGCTGGGCGGCGAGGACGACCTGCGGGTGCGGTCCCTGGCCGCCTCGGTCATGGCGATGTTCGAGATGGTTCAGAAGGCGTGGGTGCCCGTCGCGACCGCGCTTCCCGCGGACGACGCCGTCGCCGCCTTCAACGACACGCTCCAGCGGGTCCTCGACCATGCCGGCGCCGGGTGGCGCCGGTCCGCTTCCTGACGTCCCCTTTTCTCTGCACCACCACACTCCGGAAGGACCCCCTGTGGCCTCACTCCTGCACCGCCTCGGACGATGGAGCGCCCAGCACCGCTGGGCCGCCGTCATCACGTGGCTCGTCGTCATCGCACTCGCCGTCACCGGCGCCGCCACCCTCAGCGAGCCACTGAGCGATGAGTTCACCATCCCCGGCAGCCGGTTCCAGGAGGTGCTCGACGACCTCCACGAGGAGATCCCTGAGGCCGCCGCCGGTATCGGCACCGTGACCTTCTCCGCCGAGGACGGCTTCACCGACGCGCAGCGCGCCGCCGTCGCTGACGTCACCGAGCAGTGGAGCGAGCTGGACGGCGTGGTCGCCGCGATGAACCCCTTCGCCACCCAGGAGCAGCTGGACGGCAGCCTCGACGAGATCGAGGCCGGGCGCACCGAGCTCGAGGAGGGCCGTTCGCAGCTTGAGGCTGGTCGCGCCGAGCTCGACACGGGCCGCGAGCAGCTGGAGGCCGCCGAGGCCGAGCTCGCCGCGGGCCGGGAGCAGCTGGAGGCCCAGCGCGCCGAGCTCGAGGCCTCGATCGACATGATGCCACCCGCCATGGCCGCCGGCGCCGAGCAGCAGCTCGCTGCCGCCGAGGCCGAGCTGGCCGCCGGTGAGGAGCAGCTCGCCGCCAACCGCGCCGAGCTCGAGTCCGGTGAGGAGGAGCTCGCTGCCGCCGAGGCCGAGATCGCCGCCGGGCAGACCCAGCTCGACCAGGGCGAGCGGCTCGCCGAGCTCACCTCCGGCCTGCGCCAGGTCTCCGAGAACGGCACCGTCGCCATGACGCAGGTGCAGTTCGAGTCCTCGGGCGGGCAGCTCGACCCGGACGTCACCGCCGCGGTGCAGGAGATCGGCAACACGCTCACCGACGAGGGGGTCGAGGTGAACTACAGCGCCGAGATCGTCTCGGACATCTCCTCCATCCTCGGCCCGGCCGAGGTCGTGGGTGTCGTCGTCGCCGTCGTCGTCCTCCTCGTGCTGCTCGGGTCCCTCCTTGCCGCCGGCCTGCCGCTGCTCACCGCCCTCGTGGGCGTGGGCGTGGGCGTCGGTGGCTCGCTCGCCCTCAGCGGCGTCGTCGACATGACGAGCGTGACCCCCGCGCTCGCCCTCATGCTCGGCATGGCCGTGGGCATCGACTACTCCCTGTTCATCCTCAACCGGCACCGCATGCAGCTGGCCGACGGCATGGGGGTGCGCGACTCGATCGCCCTCGCCACCGGCACCGCCGGCAACGCCGTCACCTTCGCCGGCGCGACAGTCGTCATCGCCCTCGCCGCGCTCGGCCTCACCGGCATCCCCTTCCTCGCCGTCATGGGCTACGTCGCGGCGGGCACCGTCGTCGTCGCCGTCCTCGCGGCTGTCACGCTGACCCCCGCGCTCCTGTCCTTCCTCGGGGAGCGGGTGCTGCCCGCCAAGCAGCGCAAGCGGCTGGAGCGTACGAACGGCGCCGACTCCCGCGGCTGGGCGGCCAAGGTCCAGCAGCACCCGTGGCTGGCGATCATCGGGGTCGTCGCCATCACGGGCCTGCTCGCCATCCCCGCGACGCAGCTGCGCCTGGGCCTGCCCGACGGCAGTCAGGAGCCCGCGGACTCGACCGCCTACCGCACCTACGACCTCATCCGCGACAACTTCGGTGCGGGCGCCAACGGCCCCATCATCGGCGTCGCCACGCTCGAGGAGCCGACGCAGGACGAGGCGGCCCTCACCGAGGTGCAGCTCGACATCGCCGAGGACCTGATCGCCGTCGAGGGTGTCCAGTACGTCGTGCCCTTCGGGACGAGCGAGGACGGCGACACCCTCGCGTTCCAGGTCATGCCGGCCGACGGGCCCTCCGAGGAGTCCACGGTCGCGCTGGTCAACCGGCTCCTGGACAGCGAGGACGAGCTCGGTGCCACGCACGGGGTGGAGATGGGCTTCACCGGCCAGACGGTGGCCAACATCGACATCTCCGACCAGCTGGCCGACGCGCTGCCGATCTACCTGCTCGTCGTGGTCGGCCTCTCCCTCGTCCTGCTGCTCCTCGTGTTCCGCTCGATCTGGGTGCCGCTGCTGGCGTCGGTGGGCTTCCTCCTCACGGTGGTCGCGTCCTTTGGCGCCGTCGTCGCGGTCTACCAGCTCGGCCACCTGGCGGGGCTGTTCAGCGTCAACGAGGCGGGGCCGATCCTCAGCTTCCTGCCGGTGCTCCTCATCGGCGTGCTCTTCGGCCTGGCGATGGACTACCAGGTGTTCCTCGTCTCGGGGATGCGGGAGGCGCACGTCCACGGGGCCGACGCACGCGTCGCCGTCGTGCGCGGCTTCAACGTCAGCGCCCGGGTGGTCACGGCCGCGGCGATCATCATGGTCTCCGTCTTCGGCGGCTTCATCTTCGCCGAGCTGGCGATGATCCGGCCGATCGGCTTCGGCCTGGCCTTTGGCGTGCTCGTCGACGCGTTCCTCGTCCGGATGACGCTCACCCCGGCGGTGCTCAGCCTCCTCGGGGAGAAGGCGTGGTGGCTGCCGCGCTGGCTCGACAAGATCCTGCCGAACGTGGACGTCGAGGGCGCCAAGCTCGAGCGGCAGGTGGTCAAGCGACAGGTCTGAAACGGCGGCGCGCCCCGGCGGCAGCGAGCCCCGGGGCGCCGGCGCTAGCCTTCCGCTGAGGCTTCACCCCCGGTCGCTCGGACGCACGCAGACGGCAGTGGGCAACGGCCGGAGGCTCCGCACGTGCGCGCCAGCACCGTGCAACCCAGCCCTCTTCTTTCGAAGCAAGACCACGCGGCCGCCCGGCACATGACCGGACGGCCGTGAGGTCGTTCTGCGCTACTGCTAGCACCAGATGCCGTCGCCCGTCTCAACATCTGGACCGGGTCTTGAATATCCGATGTGATTGCGCGCACACTGCGAATAGGTTTTGCACCACACAAAACAAATGGAGGTGCTGTGCTCAGGGTCGGGCTCCTTGGTCTTGGCTTTATCGGCAGGACTCACCTTGCTGCGTTCAACGAACTCGAGGACGCGGAGGTGGTCGGGGTCGCGACGGCTGGCTCGCCCTCCGACGGGCCCTTCCGGCACTACACCGACCCGTACGCGCTAATCTCTGCTGCAGACGTCGACGCGGTCGTGATTGCGGTGCCGACCGATCTCCACGCCGACTTCGCTGTGGCCGCACTGGACCTCGGCAAGGACGTGCTGATCGAGAAGCCGGTGACTCTCACACTCGGCGAGGCTGCACGCATTGCCGGGAGCAGCGCGAAGGGTGGCGTGGCGATGGTGGCCCACGTCCTTCGGCACACCGCCGAGTACGTTGCTGCTGTCGACCTCATTGCCGGCGGTTCCCTTGGAGAGGTCCAAGGCGCCCGAAGTCATCGGATGTCGGCGCCGCCGCGCTGGTCAAGCTGGCTCGCGGACCCGGCGCGCAGCGGGGGCGCGCTCTTCGACCTGCTGGTCCACGACTTCGACCTCATGAACTGGATCCTGGGCGCGCCGACGTCCGTCGTCGCCTTGGGGCATCAGGACGCGCAGGGCGGCTGGGATCACGTCGAGGTGAGCCTGCGTTACGCCGACCGTCCGGCGCTCGCGCACGTGCACGGCAGCCAGCGCATGCCGAAGCAGTACCCCTTCACCGCAGGCCTCCACGTGGTCGGCGACCGCGGCGCGCTCGAGCTGGTCAACCGGCACGACGGTAGCCAGATCGACGGCGAAGCGGAGTCGGCCGTCATCCGCTACTTCGACGACGAGCCGCCTCGCCGCGAGGGCGTGGCCGCTGAAGACCCGTTCGTCGTCCAGGCACGCGCCTTCACGGCAGCCGTCCGTGACCGCCGAGTGCCAGCTGGACTCGGCGTCACCGAGGCGGCAATGGCGGTGCGCACCGCGGTGGCGGCGCACCGGTCCCTCGTCGCGTGCGAGGAGGTGGTCGTGTCCACCGTCTGACGTCGCGGACTCTCCGCCTGTGCAACCCGAACCAAGAACAACGTTGTTCGAAGGAGTCACCATGAAACGACGCGCTTCACTCCCGACGGCCGCTGTGCTCGTCATCGGCCTCGCCATCGCCGGCTGCGCCAGCGAACGCGATACCAACCCCACCGCTACCGCTGATGTCGACCCAGCGGTGGCCGAGTGGGCAGAGACGGTCAAGGAGCAGCACGAGGGTGAAACCGTGACCATCGCGGCGCAGACACACCCCAGCACCGAGGCCATGCAGACGATGACTCCTCAGTTCGAGGAGCTGACCGGGATCGACGTCGTCTGGGACGTCGTTGACCAGAACAGCCTCAAGCAGAAGATCGAGCTCGATTTCCAGAGCAACAACCAGGCGTACGACGTCGCCATGATCGACAGCTTCTGGATCAGTGGCTTCACCGAGAAGGGTGTTATCGCCGACATCTCCGACCGGGTCACCGACGCCGAGCAGACCCCGGAGTTCTTCGACTACGAGGACATCCTCCCTGCGTACCGCGAGGGGCTCGACAAGTACGACGGCGTCACCTACGGCGTGCAGATCGCGGGCGAGTCACGCTTCCTCGCTTACCGCACGGACCTGTTTGAGGAGCACGGGAAGGAGCCGCCCACGACGACCGACGAACTGCTGGAGCTCGCGGCCTACTTCGACGAGAACTCCGACGTCAGCGGCATCGCGATGCGGGCACAGAAGGGCATCCACTTCACGTCCGGGCTCATGACGCTCATGTACCAGTTCAGTGACGGATTTTTCGACCCGGAGACCAACGAGAGCATGGTCACGAGCGAGGACAACGTCCAGGCGCTGGAGTACTACCTCGCCCTGCTCGAGTACGCGCCCTCCGACGTCGCCAGCTATACCCACGAGGAGGCGCTCTCGGCCTTCATGGGTGGGCACGCGGCCATGTGGTTTGACGCGACCGCCATCGCCCCGTCGATCATCGACCCGGACCAGTCGGTCGTCGTCGACGACGTCGCCTTCGTGGGGCCGCCCGAGGGTGAGAACGGCACCTACGGCGCCCTGGCCGGCTGGAGTTTGGGCATCGCCGGGAACAGCGAGAACGCCGACGCGGCGTGGGCGTTCATTACCTACATGACCTCCGGAGCCATGGCCCCCACGTACGTGGAGCTCGGCGGCGTGCCGACCCGCACGAGCGTGCTGGAGAACCCAACGACGCCGGAGCAGGAACTTTACTACGGCGCGATGCTCGAGGCGCTGGACGCCGCTGGGGCGCTCGTCGACCGTGGCATCAGCTGGCTGCCCCAGGTGCCCCTGTCCGACGAGAAGCTGACGGTCATCGGCAACTACGGCTCGGAGGCGCTCGCCGGGAGCCTCACCGCCGAGGAGGCGCTGCAACGCGCCGACCGGGAGATCGCCGCTCTCGGCTGACGCCGCCCGGGTGGGCGGTCGCGTGGCCGCCCATCCGGGCCCTATCCCTACCCGACCCCACACGAGAGGTTGACGTCCTTGTCCGGCCGCACTCTTACTCGTCGCACGCACGCAGACAGGACCCGCCGCCAAGGGTGGCGCTACATCGCGCCGTCGCTGATAATCATGATCGGCGTAAGCGTGGTGCCGGCTGTGTTCCTGTACGTGACCAGCCTCTTCAACTACGACCGCGGTACGCCACTGAGCAGCGCCTCGTGGGTGGGCTTCGACAACTACGTCCGCCTCCTCAGTGGTGCCGATGACAACTTCTGGCCCGCCGTCGGGGTCACGCTGGGTTTCCTTGTCGCCGCGACCGCAACGACGGTGGTGCTGGGGACCATGCTCGCCGTCCTCCTGGACAACGTCACGCGAGCGCGGTCGCTCTTCACCACCCTCATGCTCGTCCCGCTCGTCATGGCCCCCGTCATCGCCGGACTCATCTGGCGGCTGATGTTCAACGACCTGTATGGGGTCCTCAACTCGCTGCTGCGCCCACTCGGGCTCGATCAGCCATGGCTGGGGTCGGGGCCGCTTGCCTTTATCTCCGTCGTCATCGTCGAGACCTGGCAGTGGACACCGTTCGTCGCCCTCATTATGTTTGCGGGGCTGCAGTCGATCGACCCCCGCCCGCGAGAGGCCGCGATGCTCGACGGCGCCGGGCCGCTCCAGATGCTTCGCCATGTGACGTTCCCGATGGTGGCGCCGTTCTTCGGACTGGTCGTGGCGCTACGCGTCATCGACTCCATGAAGATCTTCGACACCGCCTACATCCTCACCCAGGGCGGCCCCGGTAAGGCGACGGAGACGTTAGGCCTCATGGTCTGGCACTACGGCCTTTACCAGACGGGTTGGATCGGCCGGGCCTCTGCTGTCGCCGTGCTCCTCCTCGTCCTCGTCCTGGTCCTGTCCAACGTCGTCACGCGTTACCTCAAGCGCGTCGAGATGCAGGAGTCGGTATGACCGCCACGCTTCACGCACCCTTCCGGGCCCGTCGATCGTCGACCATGGGCGATCGATCTGCCGCGCATACGGGAGGCAGGCTACGTCGCAGCGCGTTCTACGGGCTGCTCATCGCCTGGACGCTCGCCTCCCTGTTCCCCTTCTACTTCACGCTCGCGACGTCCCTGAAGCTCAAGCGCGATGTCCTCGACCCGACGTCATGGTTCTTCGTCCCTACGCTCGACAACTACGTCGAGATCTTCACGAGCCGCAACATCCTGCACTACTTGGGCAACAGTGCGTTCATCTCGGTCGGTACCGTCGTCCCGTCCCTCGCACTGGGCCTGCTGACCGCGTATGGAATGACACGTTTTGGTGTGGTGAAGGAGCGGTCCGTCGCTGCGACGTTACTGTCGTTCCGAATGATACCGGCCATCGCCGTCGTTATTCCGTACTTCCTCATCGCCCAGTTGCTCGGGTTGATCGACACTCACCTGATCCTCGTCATCGCCTACACGACAATGAACCTCCCGCTAGCCATCTGGATGCTACGCGGATTCATGCGGCAGATCCCGATCGAGATCGACGAGGCCGCTCAGCTTGACGGTGCGACGCGCTGGCGGATTTTGTGGGGGATCCACCTGCCGACGATTGCCCCCGGCCTTGCGTCTACGGGAATTCTCCTCCTCATCCAGTCGTGGAACGAGTTCGCGTTTGCCCAGTTCCTCACCTCGACCGGGGCGCGCACGTTCCCCACGACCGCCGGCTTCTTCTTGTCCATCACCGGAACGAACTTCGGGGAGATGGCGGCCGTCGCGATCGTCGGCACGCTCCCGCCGCTGACGTTCGCGATCCTCATGCGCCGGAGGCTCGTCTCCGGCCTGTCATATGGTGCAGTCTAGAAAGGGTACTCATTCATGAACCTGATCATCGCCGGCCACACGAACAGCTACCACACCTATACCTTTGAGGAGGCGCTTCGCGGTATTGCGCGCGCTGGATTCACCTACGCCGAACTCACGGCCGTCCCGGACTGGGCGGACTTCGTCAAGCCGACCGACGACCCCGCGCGTATCCGGGGAGTCTTGGAGGACGCCGGCCTCGACTGCGTCGCGATGAGCATGCACCTCGAACCTGGCGACGAGCAGAGCGTGGCAGCGGCTCGGGAGCTCGTGGACTGGGCCGGCAGGTTCGGGCTTCAGCACCTCAACTGCGCGCTCGGTGAGGCTCCCGAGGGTAGCAACGAGTGGCACACCAACGTGGCGGAGCTCGTGCGGCGAGCCGACGCGGCGGGCGTCTCTTTCAACATCGAGGTGCACGGGCCGTTGGCGCGCACCGGCGCCGAGGTGGCTGCCGTGCTCGACCAACTCGGTGAGACGGCGGGCGGCATCAACTACGACACGGGGAACGTCGAGTTCTACGGTGGCGTGGCGATGACCGACGACCTCCCGGGCGTCGTCGACCGTGTCCGCCATTTCCACCTCAAGGACAAGCTCGGTGGGACGAAGGACTGGGCGTTCCCGGCGCTCGGCGGCGGACACGTTGACTTCGCCACGCTGGGCCAGCTCCTCGGTGAGCGCGGAGCGACGCCGGCAATGTCGGTCGAGCTCGAGTTCCACGGTGAGCCCTGGCCGCCGCTCGCCGTCGTCGACGACGCGATGGCCGTGTCACGCAACCACCTAGCAGCCGTTGGGCTCCTCTGAGAGCGTCCGTACACACGCCGCGCGGACGTGGAGAGCGGCGGGAAGGCATGAGGGGAACAGCGATGAGCACGACAGGGGCGGCAGGACGTCTACTGAGAGAGTTGGTGGACGGCGGCGCAATGTCGCGCGCAGAAGCGACGGCGCGCGCAGCCGTGTCGCGCAGCGCGGCCGGCACAGCGGTCGAGGAGCTGCTACGGCTCGGTCTCATCCGCGCCGACCTGCCACTTGCCAACGGCCGTGGCCGGCCGTCCTCCATGCTCACTCTCCGCGCAGATGGTGCGGCCGTCGTCGCCTGTGAGGTCGGGACGCATGAAACGGTGATCGCCACTCACCATCTCGACGGGACGCTCGATGACCGCAAGATCGTTGCCCTCGACGTCCCCTCCATGGCGCCCGAAGAGTCAGTGGTAGCCGTCGCTGCGCACCTAAGGCAGCGCGTGGAGACGGTCGGCCCTCGGTGCGTCGGCGTCGGGGTCTCGATACCGGGAATGATCAACCGCGCGACGGGCGTCGCCACCCTCGTCCTGCCGCTGAATTGGCGGAACGTGCATGTACGCGACATTTTGGAGCGCGAGCTGCAGGACATGTATGTCACGGTCGGGCAAGACGCCCTGCTCGCGGCACTTGCGGAGTTCCATCTCGGCGCCGGGGCCTCGGCCGACCGGATGCTGCTTCTCATCGCTGAAGCCGTCGGACTCGGCGGGGCGATCGTTGGCCTGTCGAGCGGTCAGCAACCCGCCAACCACTCGCTGCAAGCAGGGCACGTCATCGTTGATCCCCGTGGTCCGAGGTGTGTATGCGGAGCTGCTGGCTGCCTGGAGATGTATGCGGACGGCCGTGCCTTCGTCCGGGCACTGGGATTGGGACGGGGCGCGACCCCGGCAGACGTGAGCGCGGCCGTCGCCGCAGGGCTAGACGACAACGCCCTCCGAGCGCTGACAAAGGAGATTGTCGTGCCTTTCACCACGGGTCTCGTCAGCCTTGTCAATGCGCTAGGGCCCGACCGCGTCGTCCTCGCCGGTCTTCTCGCAGAACTTCCTCGTCTCGCAGGCGTTCGCCTGGAGGAAGTCCTGGCCCAGTCGGTCGTCGCCACCGCAGAGCGCGTCAGCGTGGTGCCCGCCGAGCTCGACGACGGTGTTCTGCGAGGCGCCGCCTACGACGCATTCAGCAGCCTGTTTCGCGACCCGAGCGCAGCAATCGGTGCCCGGCTGACGGAGGCAGGTACCGCCGTCGCCGGTGGGCGCATGGATAAGGAGGTTTGATGAAGAGGATCGGAATCATCGGCGCGGGCATCCGCGGGAGGCTCTTCGCCGAGGTGGTCCGGGCCAGCCCTCATGCGATGGTCGCGGGGGTCGCCGACCCACATGTGCGCCCAGAGTGGATAGGTGAGACGCCCTTCTACAACGACCACACCCAGCTGCTCCGGCAGAGCGCGCTTGATGGCGTCGTCGTCGCGACGCCCGACTACGCGCACCGGGACCCCGTCATCGCGGTAGCGAACGCGGGCTTGCCGATGCTTGTGGAGAAGCCCTTCGCGACCACGACGCAGGACAGCGAGGCGATGGCGGAGGCTATCGTGCGCAATGCCGTGCCAGTCACCGTCGGATTCGAGAACCGGTGGAACCCGCACCTGGTGAGAATTCGTGAGGCAATAGACGCCGGTGAGTTGGGTCGCCCGGTCTGGCAGCAGGCCGAGTTGTCCAACACTCAGTACGTACCGCTCGAGATGCTTTCCTGGGCGGGGCGGTCATCACCGGTGTGGTTTCTGATGCCGCACACGGTCGACCTGGTGACGTGGTTCGCGCGCTCCTCTGTGACGTCGGTCCGTGCCGTCGGGTCCCGCGGAATTCTCCGCGCCCAGGGGACAGATACGTGGGACGCGGTACAGGCGCTGCTCACCTTCGAGAACGGCAGTTCGGCGACACTGACCTCATCCTGGGTGCTGCCCGCATCGACGCCGGGCATGGTGGAGTTCACCTACGCCTTCAACGGAGCCACCGGAGCGGTCCGGGCGGACGTCATCGACCAGGGTCTTACCGTGCTCGCGGACGAGCTGCGCCGGCAGGCGCCGCTTGGCGGTCCGGTCGGTGGCCAGCTCGTCGGCGCACCGGTGTGGATGATGCAGTCGTTCCTCGACTCACTGGTACGCGGTGCCTTCGGTGCTTCCGGTTTGCGAACGGGTATGGCCGTGACTGCGACTCTCGTGGCGGTCGAAGAGAGCTTGAACACCGGGATGACGGTGGTGCCCTCGAAGTTGCCCGGATGGCTGCCGGATGCCGTGGCCACGGCCGACGACCCCGGGGAGGCCGGAGAGAGGTCCGCCACGGCCCCTTGACCGGTCTCCGGGCTGTGTCAGGGCGTCATCGCAAGGCTGTCGGTGAGTAGGCGTTCCAAAGCTCCAGGTGAGATGAGGTCGCGGAGGTCGGCGCGTGGTCGATCAACGCGTCGGCGCGGTGCCCTCTACCCTTCCTGGCGGCAGTCAACGTCGCGGTGAACCGCGTGGTGCGCTTCAACCAGTGCCGCCGCCGCGGACCAGCTGTAGGCCCCGGTCACCATCAGTCGACGTCTTCGTCGACCCAGCTGAAAGGCCTCGTCACACCCTCTCACTGCTGTGGTGCAGGCGTTCTTGCCTAAGCCTCGGCGTCTGTGGGGCCGGTCAGGTGCCGCCGAGCTCCTCGAGGACGGCGGGCAGGACGTCGAGGAGCTCGCGGGCGAGGTAGCCGATCCCGCCCACCGTCCCGGCCAGGCGGTCACCGGCCGTGGAGTGGAGGTGGGTGCCCCAGGCGGCGGCCTGCCCCGGGTCGGCGCCGCGGGCGAGCAGGCCGGTGATGGCGCCGGCGAGGACGTCGCCGCTGCCCGAGGTGCCCAGGCCCCGGTTGCCGGCGACCTTGCGCCACAGCCGCCCGTCGGCGGCGACGACGTCGTCGCAGGACACCGCGGCGCCGTAGCGCTCGGCGACGGTGCGGACGGCGCCGGGGAGGTCGTCGGCGAGGACGTCGTCGACGTCGAGGAGGTGGGCGATCTCGTCGGCGTTGGGCGTGAGGACGAGCCGGCCGTGCAGGGACCGGGCGAGGCCCTCCAGGCGCGGCAGGACCCCGACGGCGAAGGCGTCCAGGACGAGCGGGACGTCGTCGTCCACGCGCTCGAGCACCCCGGTGAGCAGGCTGACCGTGCTGCCGGGGTCGCTGAGGCCCGGGCCGACGAGGACGGCGGACGCGCGGGCGAGCTTGCGCTCCAGCGGCTCGAGCCCGCTGCCGGTGAGCGTCCCGCCGTCGTCCTCCTCGAGCGCCGTCACCCCCGCCTCCGGGACCGCGACGGCGAGGGCCGGCGCCACCGAGGCGGCGACGGCGACCGAGAGCTTGCCGGCCCCCACGCGCAGGGCCGCGAGCCCGGACAGCAGGACGGCGCCGGGGGCGCCCGCCGAGCCGCCGACGACGACGACCGCGCCGCGAGCGTACTTGCCGTGCCCGGGCTCGGGCAGCGGCCACCCGCGCAGGACGTCGGGCGTGAGGTCTGGCCGGTCCGTCACCGGACCTCGCCCGCCTCGTGCTCCACGGCCTGCTCGTCCGACGGCGAGTGCTGGGTGGTCACCGGGACGCCCCGGTCGCGGAGGTGGTCGGCGGAGTTGAACTCGGCGAGCGTCCAGCCGTCCGCGTCCTCCTCGCGGACGAGGCGGGTGACCGCGGCGTTGCGCACCGACTGGGTGCGGCTGATCTCGAGGATGCTCGCCTCGTCCATCTCCTCGCAGACGTAGCGGAAGACGAGGAGCACGGCGTCGTGGCAGGTGACGAGGACGCGACGGTGGCGGCGCTGGCGCTCGAGGTCGGCGAGGAGCGAGCGCACGCGCAGGGCGATGTCGGCCCACGACTCCCCGCCCGAGGGGCGGTAGTAGAACTTCCCGTGCCACTCGCGGCGCTCGGCCTCCTCCGGGTACCGCCGCCGGATGCCGGCGGTGGTGAGGGTGTCGGTGATGCCGAGGTCCCGGTCGCGCAGCCGCTCGTCCAGTCGCACGGGCACGTCGAGGCCGGCGACGTCGAGCGCGGTGCGCGCCGTCTCGTGGGCCCGGCGGAACGGGGAGGACCACACGGCGTCCGGGCGGTCCGCGGCGGGGACCTCGGCGAGCCACCGGCCCAGCGCGCGGGCCTGCTCGACGCCGGTGGGCGAGAGCTCGACGTCGGCGTCCCTGGCCGGGACGTCGATGACCTCGGCCCCTGACTGCCGGGCCTGCGCAGCGGCGACGTTCCCCAGGCTCTCCCCGTGGCGGACGAGTATCAGCTCGGTAGCACCCATGGGCGGCAACGTAACCGAGCGGCCCGTCGCCCGCTCGCGGTGGTGGGCGAGAAGTGAGCCTCGAGGGGGGCAGGGCTACATCGGAGTGGACCTGGCGCCCGAAGATGCCGCGGCGCTCGCGGCCACGGTGACGGGGGAGCGGGTGGTGGCCTGACCGACCGGCCCTTCCGGTGACGGGCGCACGGTGGCAGACTGCCGGGTCCCAGACCTCGAGGAGGACACTCATGGCCGTCCGCTGGTACAGCGTCGTCGTTGGCTGCCGGGACCCGCGGGCGCTCGCGGCGTGGTGGGCGCAGGTGCTCGGGTGGCGCACCGCGTACGAGGCCGACGACGAGGTCGTCATCATCCCGCCGCACATGTTCGAGGACGGGTTCGCCGAGCGAGTCTCGGCGCGTGAGCGCGGTCAGGGGCTGGTCTTCGTCCCCGTGCCCGAGGGCAAGACGGTGAAGAACCGTCTCCACATCGACCTCGCGCCGGAGGCCGACGACGACCAAGACGTCGAGGTGCAGCGGCTGCTCGACCTCGGCGCCCGGCGCGTGGACGTGGGGCAGGGACCGGAGGTCACCTGGGTGGTGCTCGCCGACCCCGAGGGCAACGAGTTCTGCGTCCTCAGCCCGCGGGACCTGTAGCGCGGGATCGCGCCACAACCGCGACCGGGAGGCCGCGCCATGCCGCGCTCGCCCGCGGCCCACTCGGCGTGCCGGGGCCCTTTGTGGCGGGATCCTGACGGTCAGGCCACGGGCAGGGCCTCCCGGGTGAGGGCGAGGACCTGCGCGGCCGCCCGGTCCGCCCCGGCGACGAGCGGCGAGGGGATACCCGGCGTCGCGCCGATCGCCGAGCCGGGCTGGACGTCGCCGGCCGGGATGCCGATGACGACGACGCGCGGGTCGGGCCGGCCGGCTGCGTCGAGGAGGTGGAACTCCTCGGGCGTCACGTCGAGGGTCCGCGTGGCGGACACCGTGCCGTCCGGGCCGCTGCGCGCGTGGAGGCGGGCACGGCCGGAGTCGAGCAGGGAGCGCAGGAGGGGGTCGTCGGTGACGTCGGCGTGGCCCTTGGACATACGCGTCTCGACGAAGGCCCGCACCCGGTGCTCGCGCCCGATCACCTGGGAACGGGCGACGAAGCGGCCGCGCTCCACCGTGACGGACAGCCCCTCACCGAGGAGCTCGACGACACCGCCCCGCACGAGCGCGAGCAGCTGAGCGGTGCGCTCCGGCGGCGGGCCGGACGCGAGCGCGAGGCCGAGCGCGCCGAACCAGCCGTTGACGTCGCGGACGGCCGACGCCGGGTGGATGGCCCCGGCGCGCACGAGCCCGGCGACCTGCCCGCGCAGCAGCGCCATCGCCCGGTTGACCTCCGCGCGCGGGCTGGCGAGCGGCCGGGTGATCGACTCGTGCTCCGCGGCGACCCACCGGCGCGTCCACGCGTTCCACTCCTCGAGAGAGGGGCGGCGCACGCCCGGCCGGTCGAGCCGCGTGACGACCAGCCACCGCTCGTCGTCGACGACGACATCGCGGACCAGTTCATCGAGGTCCGCGAGGTCCGTGCCCGCGATGCGAGCGAGCAGGGCCGGGGGGAGCTCGCCGTCGTCGTCGGAGATCGACGGGACGGTGCCCGGGTGGTGGCGCAGGAGTGTGAGGAGGTGGGCGACGACGAGCTCGCGGGCGAGCTGGGGCCAGACGTCGCGGGTGAAGTCCTGGTCGGGGATCGTCGCGGCAGCCGTGAACCACTCGCGGGTGGCCAGGCGCGGGGTGTAGCGCGGCGGGAAGCCGCCGTACCAGGACTTCGAGCGGTACGGCAGGCCGCGACGCGAGCCGACGAGCAGACGAGGCTCGCGCCCGGAGGGCAGGTAGGTGAGGTCGAAGGGGGAGTCGCCGGGGACGAAGCGGCCGCCGCGGCCGGCGGTGAGGACGGCGACGACGTCGAAGAAGTTCGCCCCGAGCCCTGCGACGACGACGTCCTCGCCCGCCGGGACGACGTCCCAGTCCCGCTCGGCCGGCATGCCCGGCTCGACGTAGACGAGCCCGTGGTCCTCCGCGGCGGCGACACGCTCCGCAGTCTCGCGCGACCGCTGCGCCTGGACCATCCCCTGCGCCAGCACGACCGCCGCGGCGGTGAACGCCCGCCCGTCGGCCAGCCGCACCACCCGCCGACCCCCACCCCCCGCCGACAGCTCACGTGGTACTGGCTCGATCTCGACGACGGTGCCCTCCACCGCGGTCAGCTCCACGCCGCCGCGAGCCAGGATCGCCTCGAGCTGCTCGCGGAAGTACACGCCCTGCAGACGCCGCGTCGGATAGGACCACGGCTGGACGGCCGCTGCTTCCTCGGCCACCCAGTAGGGGCGGGGCCCTGCGCTCCAGCCGGCGGACGCGGGCGCCGTCGGGCGCGGGACGCCGGCGATGACGTCGCGCGCCCACTGCACGAGGTCCGGCCCGGGCGTCACCGGCCCGGACATCGGGGTGGAGTCGTCGGGGTAGATGGTCGTGTGCGCGCTGTAGGTGTTGTTGAGGAGCTGCGGGCTCTGGTCGGTGCGCCAGGTCGCGCCGGCACCGACCTCGAAGCGGTCGACGACGACGACTCGCACCGGCCGCTCCGGCGTCCCGCGGGCCGTGAGGCGCTCGACGACGGAGACCGCGCGCGGACCACCGCCCACGATGACGACGGCGTGCGGTGCGCTGTCGGTCACAAGTGAGCCGTCGGCGGGGTGGGGGGTGGTGGGCGGAATCCGGCTGTCGGCGGGGAGGGGACGGGCGGGGTGGGAGGTGCCGGTAATAAGTGAGCCGTCGGCGGGGAGGAGGGCGGTTGGCGGAATCCGGCTGTCGGCGCGGTGGGGGGTGGGGGTGGGGGTGGGACGGGTCATGCGAGGGACTCCTTGGTGAGCACCGGGCGGACCTGGGTCTGGCCGGCGTCGTGGAGGACCTCGACGGGCAGGCCGTAGACCTCACCGAGGAGCGCGGCGTCGTAGGCCTCCGGCGCGGGCCCGTCCGCCACGAGCCGCCCGCCGCTGAGGAGCACGACCTGCTGGCAGAAGGTCGCCGCGTGGTTGAGGTCGTGGATCGCGATGAGCGCCGCGACCCCCTCCTCGCGTGCCACCTGGCGCACGATCTGCAGCGTCTCCACCTGGTAGCGCAGGTCGAGCGCGGAGGTAGGCTCGTCGAGGAGGAGGACCCGCGGCCGCTGCGCCAGGGCCCGGGCGATGAGCACGCGCTGGGCCTGCCCGCCGGACATGTCCGACAGCCGCCGCTCGGCGAGCTCGGCCAGCCCGAGGCGCTCGATCGCGTCCTCGACCACCGCGACGTCCTCGGCGCTCGGCCGCATCCCCATGTGCGGCGTGCGCCCGAGCGTCACCGCCTCGCGGACGGTCAGCTCGAAGGGCACCTCGCTCGACTGCGGCACGTAGGCCACGATCTTGGCGCGTTCGCGCGGCTTCATCGACAGCAGGTCGCGGTCCCCGAGGCGCACCGCGCCCTGCCGGGTGCGCAGCACGCCGGCGAGAATCTTCGTCAGCGTCGACTTGCCCGAGCCGTTGGGCCCGAGCAGCGCACACAGGGTCCCCGCCGCGACGTCGAGGTCGATGCCGCGCAGCACCTGGTGCTTGCCGTAGGCGAACTCGACGTCGCGGATGCTCAGCGCCGCGGGTGGTGCCGCCGCCGCGGTGACCGCTCCCGCCGTCGTCACCCGTTCCTGGACTGCAGTCACGTCGAGGCCCTTCGCGTCATGATGAGGTAGATGAAGACGGGCGCGCCGAGCATCGCGACGACGATGCCCACCGGCACGACCGACGGCGCGACGACGGTGCGGCCGATCGTGTCCGCCGCGACGAGCAGCACGCCGCCCGACAGTGCCGACATCGGCAGCAGGTACTGGTGGTTGGCGCCGATGATGAGCCGTGCGATGTGCGGCCCCACGAGCCCGACGAAGCCGATGACCCCG
The DNA here is from genome assembly GCF_023715365.1 of Georgenia satyanarayanai. Classification (GTDB taxonomy): domain Bacteria; phylum Actinomycetota; class Actinomycetes; order Actinomycetales; family Actinomycetaceae; genus Oceanitalea; species Oceanitalea satyanarayanai_B. The sequence continues at coordinate 90,437 of NZ_JAMBNZ010000007.1, read as the reverse complement.
CACAGCGACACCGCGACGGACGCGAGCAGCACCGACACGAGGATGAGCCCCACCCGGACCACGGTGACGTTGACGCCGAGGGAGCGGGCGGCGTCGTCGCCGGTGAAGGCGATGGCGTTCACGTCCTTGGCGAACCACAGGAGCAGCGGCAGGAGCACGACGACGACGGCGCCCATGACCCGCACCTCGGTCCACGACGCGTCGTTGACCGAGCCGAGGGTCCACCGCACGATCGCCTGCAGGGTGTTCTCGTTGGCGACGTACTGCAGGCCCGCGGTGAGCGCCTCGAAGAGCTGGGTGACGGCGATGCCGAGGAGCAGCAGCGTCGCCACGGCCATCTTCCGCGCGGACGCGAGGCCGAGGACGAGCATCGTCACCACCCCGGCGCAGGCGAGCGCGGAGAGGATGACGAGCGCGTTGGACGAGGCGACCCCGCCGCCGCCCAGCAGGATCGCCAGCGACGCGCCGAAGGCCGCCGCGGGGGAGACACCGAGCGTGAAGGGGCTGACGAGCGGGTTGCGCAGCAGCCCCTGCATGACGGCGCCGGCCACCGACAGCGCCGCGCCCGCGGCGAGTGCGAGCAGCGCGCGGGGCAGGCGCAGGTCGGCGACGATCGCGTAGGACTGGGCGAACTCCGGCTCGATCGTCCCGCCGGCCACGCGCAGCCACAGGATGCGCATCGCGTCCGCGAGGCTCACCCCGGAGGTGCCCACCGCCGTCGAGCCGGCGACGACGACGACGGTCACCACCGCCGACACGACGAGCACGAGCAGCCGGTGGTTGCCCAGCACCCGCCGCAGGCCGCCGGGCTGCGCGACCTCGGGGGTGGGTGCGGTGCGGGCGGCGTCCGGACGTGCGGGGGCCTGGAGGGTCACTGCGCGCTCCCGACGGCGACGTAGGCGTCCTCGCCCGGGTAGTCCGTGACGCCCTGGAACTCGGTGGCCCAGCGCTCGAGGTAGCCGGCCGGGTCGAGGTCCGCCGTCCCCTCCGGGTGCAGCCAGGTGGCGAGGTAGGCGGTGGCGATCGCCTTGGCGAGCCCCGACGTCGCCCACCCGTTCGTCACGTACACCTCACCGTCCTCGACGGCGCTGATCCCGGACCAGCCCGGCCGCGCGGGGATCCCGGCGACGATCTCGTCGACCTCGCCGGCCGCGTAGGGCTCGGCCGACGGCGGCTGCTCGTGGACGACGACGGCGGGGTCGCGCTCGACGACGGCGGCCGGGTCGACGGTGATCTCGTGCTGGGCGTCGCCGCCGGTGATGTCGCCGAAGACGTTCGTGCCGCCGGCGCCGGTAATGACCTGGTCGAAGCCGGAGCCGGGCAGCGCGGTGATGTAGGGCTGGTCGGTCTCCCAGTAGACGGGGACGGGCTCGAGGCCCGCGACGCTGTCGGCGACGGCGGTGACGATCTCGTCGTGGAAGTCACGCACGGCCTGGGCGCCCTCGGGCTCGTCGAAGACCGCCCCGAGGAGGTCGATCGTCTCCTCGAAGACGTCGACGTCCCACGAGGTGACGACGACGACCGGGATGTCGAACTCCGCCAGCCGCTCCGCGGCCTCCTGCCAGGCGCCGTTGCGCGGGATGATCGCGACGTCCGGGTCCAGCGCGACGATCGCCTCGTAGTTGAGCTCGCCGATGCTCTCCCCGACGACGTCCTCCTCGGTGAGCCCGAGGTAGGGCGCGCGCTGCACGGTGCCGCGGTCGACGCCGACGACGCGGTCGCCCGCACCGATCGCCTCGACGAACTCGTTGTTGTAGGAGAGGGCGACGACGGCGCGTTCGACCGGGCCCTCGATCGTCACCTCGCGGTCCTGGTCGTCGATGACGGTGATCTCGCCGGCCGCGTCGGTGGTGGCGGCGCCGGAGTCGCTCGACCCCGCGACCTCGACCTGGCCGCACGCCGCCAGGGTGAGGGCCGAGGCGAGCAGGGCGGCGGTGGTGAGGGTGGTGCGCGTCATCGGGTCTCTCCGGAGGGGGTGGTCGGTGCGTTGGTCACGGGGGTGTCGGCGGGCAGGTGCGGCCCGCCGAGCGTGAGCATGAGGCGGTTGGCCCACGAGAAGAAGGCGACCGAGGAGACGAGGTCGACCAGCTCGACCGGCTCCAGCCCGAGCTCCCGCAGCCGCGCGACCTGTCCGGCGGTGGCCCGGGACGGTGCCGCCGCCAGCGAGGCGGCGAGGTCGATGACCGCCGCCCACCGCTCGTCCTGGCCGGCGCTCAGCGCGGACAGGTCGGTCGGTGCCCAGCCGGGGCCGCGGGGGACGTCGGCGGCGAGGAGACGGTCGACGTCGGCCGGGCGCCGGCTCATCTGGGCGGCCTTGCGGGCGTGGACGGAGGCGCAGAAGATGCAGTCGTTGACCTTGCTCGTCACCGCGGCGGCGAGCTCACGCTCGGCCCGCGGCAGGCCGACGCGGGTGAGGAAGACGGCGTGGTCGATCTGCGTGCGGGCGGCCAGCACGCCGGTCTCGCGTGCGAGCAGCCGGAAGTAGGCGCCGTCGCTCTTGCCGGCGAAGGCGGCGCGGTGCTCCTCGGTCAGCTCCTCGGCGGGGATCGGCTCCACCCAGGGCAGCCAGCCGAGGAGCTCGCGGGTGTAGGCGTGGGGCACGGGCAGCCCGTCGGCGGTGACGTCGGGGGCGTACTTGGCGCGGGCGGGCAGGTTCGCCGGCGGGGTGGCAAAGGCGCCGTCGTCGTCGTGGCCGGCGAGCAGGCGCAGTCCGGTGACCAGGCGCGCCTGGTAGGCGGTGACGGCGACGACCTGGGAGAGGAGGACGACGCCGTCCGCGTCGAGGCCGGCGGCGGTGAGCGCGGCGACGTCGTCGGGGCCGACGAGAGCCGGGGCGAGGGAGAGGAGGTCCGCGTGGCGCACGAGCGCGGCCACGGACTCGTCGGCGGTGGCGACGGAGAGGTCGACGGGGTCGTGCCGGTGGTGCTCCTGCGCGAGCCCGGGCGCGCCGTGCTGCTCGGCGACGCGCGCGGCCAGCGCCCGGCGCAGCGCGGGGGACAGGCGGCCGGGGTCGGTGAAGAGGTGGTCGTGCGCGCGCTGGGTGTGCTCGACGACCTCCGGCTTGGCCAGGCGCGCCTCGGCGGTGGCCGGATCGAGCTCGGCGAGGGCGCCGACGAGGTCCTCACGGGCGGTGGGCGGGCGGTGGGCGGTAGCGGTCACAGGTGCTCCAGGACTGGGTACGCGGCAGTGCCGCAGCGGTGGCGAGGGTGACCTCCGGCGTGCTCCTCGGGGCCTGGCGCGCGTCAGCACGGCCTCGGGAGGAGCGGGAGGTCAGCGCCGCGGTGGGCGCAGAAGGCGGAGGCGGGCTCAGCGGCCCGCGGGATCAACGCCTCAAGCGGGACAACAACACATGCACGCCGCGGCGCGCAGACACATGCACACGGCGGTGCTCGGCGCGAGATGCGGCCTGACACTCGTGTGCACGGTCATGGTGGTCCTCCCCAGCTCGCGGCGGACGCCGCGATCGTTCGGGCACGGCGTGCGTGCCCCCGACGTCTGCGACGCTACGCCAGGTGGGTTGAAGATCCAACCACGCGTCGGTGCCCGTCCCAGTCCGTGGACGCCTGGGCTCGACCGCCGGCGCTGCGTGGACTGCTCCCCGCAACGACGAACGGGGCCACTGGCGGTGACGGCAGTGGCCCCGTTCGGAGTGGGCGTCGGTCAGTCGACGTCCTCGTCGACCCAGTCGAAGGTCTTCGTCACGGCCTTCTTCCAGTTGCGGTAGAGGCGCTCGCGCTCGGCGTCGTCCATCGACGGCGTCCAGCGCTTGTCCTCGCCCCAGTTGTCGACGACGTCCTGCTCGCCCTCCCAGAAGCCGACGGCGATGCCGGCGGCGTAGGCGGCACCGAGGGCAGTGGTCTCGGTGACCTTGGGGCGGACGACGTCCACACCGAGGATGTCGGCCTGGAACTGCATGAGCTCCTCGTTGGCGACCATGCCGCCGTCGACCTTGAGCTCCTTGAGGTCGACGCCGGAGTCGGCGTTCATCGCGTCGACGACCTCGCGGGACTGGTAGGCGGTGGCCTCCAGGACGGCCCGCGCGATGTGGCCCTTGTTGACGTACCTGGTCAGGCCCACGAGCGCACCGCGGGCGTCCGAGCGCCAGTACGGGGCGAAGAGCCCGGAGAACGCCGGGACGAAGTACGCCCCGCCGTTGTCGTCCACCGACGCCGCGAGCTTCTCGATCTCCGGGGCGCTCTTGATGATCCCGAGGTTGTCACGCAGCCACTGCACGAGGGAACCGGTGACGGCGATCGAGCCCTCGAGGCAGTAGACCTGCGGCTGGTCACCGATCTTGTAGCCCACCGTCGTCAGCAGCCCGTTCTCGCTGTGGACGAGCTCGGTGCCGGTGTTGAGGAGGAGGAAGTTACCGGTGCCGTAGGTGTTCTTCGCACTGCCGACCTCGAAGGCCGCCTGCCCGAAGGTCGCGGCCTGCTGGTCGCCGAGGATGCCGGAGATCGGCACGCCCGGCACGAAGCCGCCCTCGCGGCCCTTGCCGTAGACCTCGGAGGAGGAGCGGATCTCCGGGAGCATCGACATCGGGATGCCCATGTCGGCCGCGATGTCCTCGTTCCACGTGAGGGAGTCGATGTTCATGAGCATCGTGCGCGAGGCGTTGGTGACGTCGGTGACGTGGACACCGCCGTCGGGCCCGCCGGTCATGTTCCACAGCACCCAGGAGTCGGTGGTGCCGAAGAGCAGCTCGCCGGCCTCCGCCTTCTCCCGCGCGCCGTCGACGTTGTCGAGGATCCACTTGACCTTCGGCCCGGCGAAGTACGTGGCGAGGGGCAGGCCCACGGTCCTCTTGTACTTCTCCGCGCCCTCGTCCCCGGCGAGCTCGTCGACGATCTTCTGGGTGCGGGTGTCCTGCCAGACGATCGCGTTGTAGACGGGCTTGCCCGTGCTCTTCTCCCACACGACGGTGGTCTCACGCTGGTTGGTGATGCCGACGGCGGCGAGGTTGCGGTGGGTGAGGTCACCTCGCGACAGCGCGAGGCTCACCACCTCACGGACGTTGCGCCAGATCTCGACGGCGTCGTGCTCCACCCAGCCGGCACGCGGGAAGATCTGCTCGTGCTCCAGCTGCCCGGTGGAGTGGATGGTGCCCGCGTGGTCGAAGACGATCGCGCGGGTGCTGGTCGTGCCCTGGTCGATGGCGAGGACGTAGTCAGCCATGTCGTTCCTTTCACGTCGCTGTGGACGGTTCGTTGGCCTTGAGCGGTCAGAGGAGCTGGACGGCGGCGAAGCCACCGAGGGCACCGCCGACGAGCGGGCCGAGGATGGGCACCCACGAGTAGCCCCAGTCGCTGCTGCCCTTGCCGCGGATCGGCAGGAGCGCGTGGGCGATGCGCGGTCCGAGGTCACGGGCGGGGTTGATGGCGTACCCGGTGGGGCCACCGAGGCTGTTACCGATCCCGACGACGAGCAGTGCCACGGCGAGCGGCCCCAGTCCCGAGGGGGTCTTGCCGAAGGCGACGATGACGAAGAGCAGGACGAAGGTGCCGACGACCTCGGTGACGAAGTTCGCGCCGTAGCTGCGGATCTCCGGACCGGTGGCGAAGACCGCGAGCTTGGTGGCCCCCGGCGCCTCCTCGTCGAAGTGCCGCTTGTACGAGAAGTACATGATCACGGCGCCCAGGACCGCCCCGATCATCTGGGCGAGGAAGTACACCAGCGCGTTGCCGAGCGTGTTGTCGATGGGCGCCAGGCCGAGCTCGTCGTTGCCGGCGAAGAAGGGCTGGTCACCGGCGAGCAGGCCGACCGTCACGGCCGGGTTGATGTGCGCGCCGGTGGAGTAGGCGACGTACACGCCGGCGAAGACCGCGAGCCCCCAGCCGAAGTTGATGAGCAGCCAGCCGCCGCCGTTGCCCTTGGTCTTGGGCAGGATCGCGTTGGCGACGACGCCGCAACCGAGCAGGGTCAGCATCGCCGTTCCCAGCAGCTCGGGTAGGAAGATCAGGGAGAAGTCCACGTTGTCCTCTCTTTCGCATGGAGTACCTGACGGCGCGGCGTTGCGGCGTCAGGGGTCTGGGGGGTCAGGCCAGGGGCACCATGGGCACGATGTCCTGGGCCTGCTGACGCGCACGCTCTCCGGCGTCGTCGTCGGGTGCCTCCGCCGCGGCCCGCTCCGCCTCGCAGCGCGCGGTGTAGGCGGCGATCTCCGCCTGCCGCCGCTCGTCGTCCCAGCCGAGGATCGGCGCGATGACGTCGACGATCTCCGGCACGGCGGCGAGGCCGCTGTCGCGCACCTCGTAGACGAGCCGGGTGCGGCGGACCATGATGTCCTCGAGGTGAAGGACGGCCTCGCGCTCGGCCGCGTAGGCGACCTCGGCGCGCAGGTAGGCGGGGGCGTGCTCGAGGGGACGGCCCAGGTCGGGCTGCTCCTCCACCATCGTCACGAGCTCCTCGAGCATGGAGCCGTAGCGGTGCAGGAGGTGGTCGACCATCGCGTGGGACCAGCCGAAGCGGGTGGCGTGCCGCTGGGCGCGCCGCCGCACGGCCTGCAGGCCGACGGCGCCGAGGAGAGGGATGCGGTCGGTGATCGAGGGCAGGCGCCTGGCCTCCTCCCCTAGGGCGAAGTCGACGGCGTCCTTGGCCATCACCCGGTAGGTGGTGAGCTTGCCCCCGGCGATGACGGTGAGGCCCGGGGTGGGGGAGGCGACGGTGTGCTCGCGGGAGACCTTCGCCGACGACGTGCCCTCCTTGGTCCCGGGCTGCAGCAGCGGACGCAGGCCCGCGTAGGTGCCGATGACGTCCTCACGGGTGAGGGGCGTCTTGAGGACGGCGTTGGCGTGCTCGATGACGTAGTCGATGTCCGCCTTGGTGGCGACGGGGTGGCGCAGGTCGTGCTCGTAGGGGGTGTCGGTCGTGCCGATGATCCAGTAGCGCGACCACGGGATGATGAACAGCACGCTCTTCTCGGTCTGGAGGATCAGGCCGACGTCCCCGCGGATCCGCTCGCGTGGTACGACGATGTGGATGCCCTTGGACGCGAGCACGTGCAGGCCGCCGTCGGTACCGGAGAGCGACTCGGTCTCCTCGGTCCACACGCCGGTGGCGTTGACGACGTGGCGAGCCCTGACGTCGAGGAGCTCGCCGGTCTCCAGGTCCTTGACCTGGGCGCCGGCCACCCGGCCGGAGGCGTCCTTGTGGAGGCCCACGACCTGCGTGCGGTTGGCGGCCAGCGCGCCGTAGGCGGCGGCGGTGCGCACGAGGGTGGTGACGAGCCTCGAGTCGTCGACGCTCGCGTCCCAGTACTGGACGGCGCCCACGGCGGCGTCGTGGCGCAGGTCGGGGAAGAGCTGCTCCATCCGCGAGCGGCTGCGGTGACGGTGGAGCGGCATCGCGCGCTTCCCGGGGGCGATGCCGGCGAGCGTGTCGTAGAGCGCGATACCGGCGCCGACGTAGGCGCGCTCCCAGACGCGGTGCTCGAGCGGGTAGAGGAAGGGCACGCGCTTCACCAGGTGCGGGGCGAGGTGCTTGATGAGGAGGTCGCGCTCGGTGAGGGCCTCGTGGACGAGGCTGAAGTCGAGCATCTGGAGGTAGCGCAGCCCGCCGTGAACGAGCTTGCTCGACCAGCTCGAGGTGCCCGAGGACCAGTCCTGGGCCTCGACGATGCCGGTCCGCAGGCCGCGCGTGGCGGCGTCCAGGGCGATGCCGGCGCCGGTCACCCCGCCGCCGATGACGAGCACGTCCAGCGGTTCGTCCCCGCTCATCTCGGCCAGGGCCGAGAGCCGTGTGTCCGCGGTCAAGGTGCTCGATGCCACAGGGGGTCCCTTCGATCGTGCGTCGGCGTTCCCGTCATGGTCCACGGCCCGGGGGAGGCCCGCAAGCGAGCCTTCGACTGGTTGTGCCGTACGCCACTCTAGGCCCTCCCGGGCGGCGTCTCGATGAGTTTCGTGCGGCTCCTCAGGCGTGGGCGGTGACGACGGGCGGCTCGTAGCGCCCCACCGTGAGGCGCCGCATGAGCCACTCGAGGGGTCCGCGTCCCACGAAGCGCATCCACAGGGTGCACACGACAAGGGTGACGACGACGAACCACCCGAGGACGGCGTTGGACTCGGTGAACCAGACGACGTCGTTGCCGAGGATCGCGATCGCGACGATGTGGACGGAGTAGGCCGAGAGCGCCATCGCGCCGGTCGCAGCCAGCGGCTGGAGGACCAGGCGCGCCACCTTCGCCACGGGCGGCAGGGTGGTGACGGCGAGGAGGACGGCGAGGACGGCGAGGGTGACACCGGCATTGCCGAGGAGCTCGAGGGTGGCGTCGGAGTGCGGGTCGGAGCGGACGAGCTGGGCGGTGAGCTCGGAGTGCGGGACGACGGTCTGCTGCAGGTAGGAGCCCCCGCCGTAGCCGACGACCGCGAGACCGACGCCGGTGACGCCCAGGAACCCCTGGACCGTGGGGGAGCGCAGGTCCAGCCGGCCCACGCACAGACCGAGGAGCATGTAGGCGATCCACACGAGCGCCGGGTAGTAGCCGGTGAGGACGAGGCCGAGGAGGTAGTTCGCCTCGAGTGCCGTCTCGACCGGCGCGGTCCCGTCCGCGCCGGCGGACAGGAGCAGCGCGAGCAGCGTCGGGCCGACGACGGCCGCGACGGCGGCGAGCACCCCCACCAGCCAGGGCCGCAGCCCGATGAAGGGCGCGACGAGGAGGAAGGTCACCGCGTAGGACGGCAGGATCACCGCCACCGGCGTGCCGAGCAGCTCGAGGAGCAGGCCGATGACGAGGACGACCCCGGCGCGCGTGGCGATGCGCAGCCAGCCGTGGGCGAGGGCCGGGCCACGCGGCACCGTGCGCCCGCCGGTGAACAGGGCGATCGACACCCCGGCAAGGATCGCGAACATCGCCGACGGCCGTCCGTCCGCGACGACGAACCACGACGGCGAGTGCAGGCCGTCGGGTCCCGAGTGGCCCAGGTGGGCGACGAACATCCCGACGACGGCCAGCCCGCGGGCGATGTCGACCCCGACGATCCGTTGGTTCACGCGCCCAGCGTAGGGCGCCCGCCCCCGTCACCGCCCCCGCCCATCTCCCGCCGACAGCGGAGTGGTGACGGAACGCCCGGCCCACCTCCCGCCGACAGCCGGACTGCGCCCCGTCGCCGGCCTGCTCCCCCAGGCGGAGGGGGCCTCCGCGTAGGGCGCCCGCGTCTGCGTCGCACGTCTCCGTCATCGGTCGCCAGTCCCCGCACCTCCGGGGGAGTGGAAAGGGCGACGCATCCGTGGGCACACGGTCACTGACCACCTCGGGCGGGTGGCCGGTCGGTGACCCAGTGGCGCGCGCCGGCCCGGTACCGTTGGCCCATGCGCATCGCACGGTTCACCACGGGCGACAGCCCCCGCTACGGCATCCTCGAGGACGGCTCCACCGACCTGGTGGTGCTCAAGGGGGACCCGCTGTTCATGCCGGTCGCCACCACCGGTGAGCGCGTCGCGCTCGACGACGTGCGCCTCCTCTCGCCCGTCATCCCGCGCTCCAAGGTCGTCGGTGTGGGCCGTAACTACGCCGAGCACGCCGCGGAGATGGGCAACGAGGTCCCCGAGGAGCCGATCCTCTTCCTCAAGCCCAACACCTCCGTCACCGGTCCGGACGACCCGATCGTCGTCCCCGGCTACGCGCAGGAGGTGGACCACGAGGCCGAGCTCGCCGTCGTCATCTCGCGCATGGCCAAGAACGTGAGCGCGGACCAGGCGCTGGACTACGTCTTCGGGTACACCGTCGCCAACGACGTCACCGCCCGCGCCGCGCAGCGCGGGGACGCGACGTGGACGCGCGGCAAGGCCTTCGACACCTCCTGCCCCACCGGCCCCTTCCTCGCGATGGACCTCGACGTCTCCGACGTCGCGGTGCGCGCGTGGGTGGACGGGGAGCTGCGCCAGGACGGGCGCACCTCCCAGATGGTGCGCGGCGTCCCCGAGCTCATCGCCTACGTCTCGACGATCTTCACCCTGCTCCCCGGCGACATCATCCTCACCGGCACGCCGGCCGGCGTCAGCCCGGTGCGCCCGGGGCAGCGCGTGGAGGTCGAGGTCGAGGGCATCGGTCGTTTCGGCAACAACGTCGTCAAGCGGTAGCGGTGGACGACGACGACAGCGCGTGCGTCTTCTGCCGGATCGTCGCGGGTGGCGAGCCCGCAGAGACGGTGCTGGAGACGGCGGACGTCGTGGCCTTCCTCGACGTGCGCCCCGTCTTCAAGGGCCACGTCCTCGTCGTCCCGCGCGCGCACGTCGTCACGCTGCCGGACCTGCCCGACGAGCTGGTGGGGCCGTTCTTCGCGCAGGTGCGGGCGGTGGCCGCGGTGGTGCCCGGGGCGCTCGGCGCCCAGGGCACCTTCGTCGCGATGAACAACGTCGTCAGCCAGAGCGTCGCGCACCTGCACGCCCACGTCGTCCCGCGGACGAAGGGCGACGGCCTGCGCGGCTTCTTCTGGCCGCGGGCCCGCTACGCCGCGGGCGAGGCGGCCGAGTACGCCGCGCGGCTGCGCGCGGCGCTGGAGGCCGGGTAGCTGCTCACGAGGCGCCGTCGCACTCTCTCCGAGCTCCTTCGTCGGTCCTGCGCGGCTGTGCCGAGAGGACCGCCGAGCGGCATCCTCCGGCGGGCGTCACCGGGGCGGGGGTCAGTGCAGCGCGGCGTCCGCGTCGGTGCGGCGGTAACCGGTGAACCGCACCGTGAGGCCCTCGTGCGTCGGGGCGGCGCAGTACAGCCCGGCCGTGACGTCGGCGCCCGGGTCGAGGTGTGCGACGCGCACGAGCCGGAAGGGCTCCTCGTCGGCCCGGGCGCGGACCGTCACCGCGTCCCCGGCCCGGCTCGCGCGAACGGTCACGCGCCGGCCGACCCACTCGGGCACCGGTGCCACCGACCAGTCGGACACGCCGTGGGTGACGACGGCGCCCACCTGCGCGGCGCCGTCGGACACCTCGACGCCGGCCTTGACCCACTCCTCCGACGAGACGCGGAGGAACAGGCCCGCCTGGTCGAACTCGCCGTCGTAGTCGAGGAGGAAGTCCACCTCCACCGCCCCGGTGGCGGGCAGGGGCTCGAGCAGCGCGTGCTCGGTGTCGTGGACGAAGCCGTAGGCGGTGTGCCGCCACGCGTCGCTGCCCTCGGCGGCGGTCACGTGCAGCTCGTGGCCGATGACGGCGGCCGAGACAGGCGGCGTCGTCCAGGTCCCGCGGGTCAGGAGGTCGGCAAGGCTCATGGCGGCACCGTAGCGCCCGTCCGGAGCGCGGCCGGGCGCGGTCTCAGGCGCCGATCTGGGGGCGCAGCTCGCGCTCGTAGTAGAAGGCCCGGCCGCCGGGGCGCGCCTCACCGCTGACGAAGCCGTGGCGCTCGTAGAAACGTTGGGCATCGACGTCCGGCTCGTCGACGTTGATCTCCACCAGCGACACGCCCTGGTCGCGCGCGTCGGTGAGCAGCCGCTCGATGATCGCCGTCCCGATGCCCTGCCCGCGCCGCTCGGGCACGACGTAGAGCTCGTCGAGGAGCAGCACTGGCCCCGCGTACCAGACGTTCGGCCGCGAGGTGAGGAGCGCGACGCCCACCGCAGGGTCTCCGGCGAGCAGCGCCGTCGTCCGGCCGGCGGGGAGCAGCTGCCCGAGTCGCGCGGTGAGGACGGCGACGCCGGGGGAGTGGCTGTCGTACTCGACGTTGAAGTCGTGCAGGAGCCGCGCCACCACCGGCGCGTCGGGCGGCTGCGCCCATCGGACGTCCATGGGGCCACGGTACGGAGAAATCCGTGCGGCGACGAGATCCCGCCACAAAGGGGAAGGAAGCCGCGGTGCGACAAGGGTGAGGTCCTGATCTTTGGCATGACGACCGGGCTGAGGGTGGCCTTTGTGGCGGGATCCGGCTCTCGGCGAGGGGGCGCGACACTCCTGTCGCCGAGAGCTGAGCTGTTACCGGCCGCCCGCGACGGGCGCCCCGCTGCCCGGGGCGGCGGCGGTGGTGCGCGGGAAGAGGTGCGCGAGGACGTCGGCGAGCGTCGCGACGGCGCCGCCGTGCTCGCCGGTCCGGACGACCGCAAGGTGGGTGGACGTCTCCCGCATCCGGGTGAGCGCCTCGTGCAGCGGCATGCTCGCCCCGAGCTCGAGGACGGGCTTGACGAGCGGGGCGACGGGCGCGTCGTCGTCGAGCAGGAGCGTGTCGCGCACGTGGACCACGCCGGTGGGAGCGAGCCCACCCCGGGGGCACACGAGGATCCGCAGGTGGCCGCTCTCCTGGGCCACGCGCCGCACGTCCCCGGCCGTCGCCGTCTCCGGCACGGTCACCGGCGCGGGGTGGCCGGCCACGAGGTCGGCCACGGTGAGGCGTCGCAGGTCCAGCGCCCCGGACAGCTGCGCGGAGTAGGCCACCTCCAGCGCCCCCACGCTCGCGGAGTGCTCGACGAGGTGGCGCAGGTCGTCCGGGTTCTGGCCGGCACCGACCGACTCGACCGGCTCGACGCCGACCTTGCGCAGGCACCAGTTCGCCGCCCGGTTGAGCGCGAGGAGGAGCGGCCGGATCGGCACCATGAAGGCCCGCATCGGCAGCGCGAGCATCGTCGCCGACCGCTCCGGGTGGGCGATGGCCCAGGACTTCGGTGCCATCTCCCCGACGACGAGGTGGAGGAAGGTGACGATGACGAGCGCGAGCACGAAACCCACGACGTCGGCCACCCAGTAGGGCGCCCCGAGGTCGCTGACGGCCGGGGTGATCCAGTGGTGGACGGCCGGCTTGGTGATGGCGCCGAGCGCGAGCGTGCACACGGTGATGCCGAGCTGGGAGCCGGCGAGCAGGACGGTGAGCTCGGTGGAGCTGCGCAGCGCTGCGCGGGCGGCGCGGCTGCCGGCCGCGACGTCCTCGAGGCGGTGGCGCTTGGCGGCGAGGAGCGCGAACTCCACGGCGACGAAGAAAGCGCTGAGCGCGATGATGACGACGGTCGCGGTCGCGACGACCCAGGGGTTGCTCATCGGCCGGTCTCCTCGTCGTCGTTGGCGGGGCGGTCGGCGAGGGTGACGCGCACGAGCGAGGGCACGTGCCGCTCGACGTCCAGCACCTCCACGTGCAGCTGCTTGTCCGGTGGCGGCTCGGGCAGGGCGAGGTTCGCCGGGTCCGGCGGGAGGTCGACGACGACGGCGGTGCCGACGCCGGGCAGCGAGCCGTGGACCTCGATGGCGAGACCGGCGACGGTCTCGTAGTCCCCGCGGGGCAGGTCGTGGTCGATGGCGCGCTCCACCTCGTCGATGTGGACGTCACCGGCCATGGTCCAGGTGCCGTCCTCCTGCGGGGTGAGCGCCGGCGTCTCGGGGGCGTCGTGCTCGTCGGTGATCTCGCCGACGATCTCCTCGGCGACGTCCTCGAGGGTGAGGACGCCGGTGAAGCTGCCGTACTCGTCGACGACGCAAGCCATCGCGTTGCGGCTGGCCGACAGCTCGCGCAGCGCGTCCGGCAGCGCCATCGCGGTGGGCAGGACGAGCGCGGGACGCTGCAGCTCGGCGGCCGTCGCGTCGTCGGGCACCGTGCCGGTGAGGAGGTCGACGAGGTGGACCACGCCGACGACGTCGTCCTCCTCGTCCAGCACCGGGTAGCGGGAGTGGCCGGTCGCCATGAGCGCGCGGATCTCCGCGACGGTCCGGTCGGCGCGGACGGCACCGACGCGGGCGCGGGGGATCATCGCGTGCTCGACGTCCTGGCGGGGGAAGTCGAGGATGCGGTCGAGGAGCACCGAGAGGTCGGCCGGGAGGTCACCGCTGGCGCGGGAGTCGGCGACGATGTGCTCGAGGTCGCGGGCCGTGGCGGAGTGCTCGACGTCGTGGACCGGCTCGATGCGTAGGACGCGCAGCAGGGCGTTGGACGCGGCGTCGAAGACCGTGATGAGCCAGCCGAAGGCGGCGAGGTAGAGGTTCGTCGAGCGGGCCAGCCACAGGGCGACGGGCTCAGGCTTGGCGATGGCGAGGTTCTTGGGGAAGAGCTCGCCGAAGAGCATCTGGATGATGGTCGAGAGCAGCAACGCGAGGACGGTGCCGACGGCGATGCCCACGCCGGTGGGGACGCCGACCCCGCCGAGCGCCTCACCCAGCGCCTGGCCGACGAGCGGCTCGGCGACGTAGCCGACGAGCAACCCGGTCACGGTGATGCCGAGCTGGGCGCCGGAGAGCATGAAGGAGGTGCGGCGGGTGACCTTGAGGGCACGTTGCGCGCCCTCGTCACCGGACTCCGCGCGGGCGGCGAGCCGCGAGCGGTCGACCGCCATGTAGGCGAACTCCTGGGCCACGAAGTAGCCCGTCACCGCGGTGATGGCGAGGATGACGACGATCCCCAGCAGGAGGGAGAGCACCCAGATCATCGGCTGCACTTCCTGGCGGTGCGGATGGTCTGGGTGCTGGTACTACAGGATTCGTCCATGGTCCTTCGGAGGCTGGGGTCAGGTAGGCGCCATGCTATGTGGGCACGCCGCCGGCGGCGCACCGGTGGTCCGCGGAGCTCCCGCGGGATCAGCAGGCGCCCTGGACCAGCACGGTGGCGTAGGGGCCGAGGACGAGGAGGACGGCGGCCGTGACGGTCGACAGGTAGCCGGCGACGGCGGCGGTGGCGAGCCGGGACGGCGGTGTCGCGGCGGCGGCCAGTCGCCCGATCCGGGAGTGGACGTGGCTGGTGCCCGCGTGCAGGGCAGCGCCGACCGGAGCGGGACCGGGCCGGTGCAGCGCGAGCAGCGCCCCTGCCAGGGCGCGCCGGTCGTGCGAGCGCAGAGCGGCGTCGTCGGCCGCCATCTCGGCGTAGGCGGCGACGGCCTGGGGCGCGGCCCGCACGAGCGGGACGACGCCGAGCACGCTGCGCAGCCCGCGCAGCATCCCGAGCACGAGGTGGTGGCGTCCGCGCAGGTGGGCGCCCTCGTGGGCGAGGACGGCACCGAGCTGCTCGTCGTCCAGGGCCTCCACGGTCCCGCGTGAGAGCACGACGCCCGCGCGGGGCAGGGTGTAGGCGGTGGGCTCACCGGAGGGCAGCAGCCACACGGGTGTCCCGCGGACGACGCCGCGCTCGGCTGTGGCGCTGAGCAGCGCCACGTGCGTCGTCCCCTCGCGGCGCAGCCGGACCGCCGCCAGTGCGAGCGCGCCAAGGAGCCCCGTCCCGAGCAGGGCGGCGCCGAGGATCGGCGCGGCGGGCGGAAGGCTCACGGACATCGCCGGCATGCCGAAGGGGTTGGTGGCCGCCAGGCAGCGACGGCACACCGCGCCCGCCGTCCCGGGCAGGGCCGGACCGGTGGCCAGCCAGCCGAGCAGCGGACCCAGCGCCAGCAGGCCGAGGACCCATACCGTCACCCCGCCGGTCCAGGCTGCGATCCCGGCCCGGGGGCGGCGCGTCAGGGTCGGTGCGAGCCGGGTGAGCGCGCGCGGGCCCGCCACGGCGCCCGCGCCGAGGAGCGCGGCGAGTCCGACGACGACGAGCACACCGGTCATGTGGTGGCTCCGTCGTCGGTGAGGAGGCTGCGGAGCACGGCGACGTCGTCCTCAGACATCGACCCGAGGAAGTGGAGGAGGGAGCTGTGCCGGTCGCCGCTGGTGGCCAGCGTCTGGGTCATGAGCCCGGCGGTGTACTCGCTGCGTCCCAGGAGCGGGCGGTAGGCCCAGCTGCGGCCGACGGCGATCTTCTCGGCGAGGCCCTTACGGGTGAGGTTGGTGAGGACGGTCGCGATCGTCGTGTAGGCGAGGGGTTGGCCGGTGCGCTCCAGGACGTCACGGGTGGACAGGTCGTCGGGGCACTCCCAGAGGATCTCCATCACGTGGCGCTCGAGCGGACCGAGGCTGGGCACGCCGTCAGGCACGGGCCGCTCCCACCGGGAGGAGCGGGTCGGGAGGCGAGCAGCGCATCTGGCGACTATAGGCGATAGTAGCTACTATTCGGCGTAGTACTCAGGCGCGAGGCGCCCCTCCTCCACCAGGCAAGGTTTTGATGTCTTCCTCCACCGGGCGCCGCGCGCCCTGGCTCGTCCCCGTGCTCATCGTCGTGGTGGCCGCCCTCCTCGTGGCCGCCTCCGTCCTCGTCTCCGGCCGGGGGCGGGACACGGCGGACGACGCCGGCGCCGGTGCCACGCCGGCCGCCGACGTCGTCATGCCCGAGGAACCCCCGCAGCTGGACCTGGCCCGCCGTGAGACCGGCGACCCGCTCGCTACCGGGCCCGTCGACGCACCGGTGAGCCTGGTCGTCTACTCCGACTACCAGTGCCAGTTCTGCGCCGCCTGGTCCGCGGACACCTCTGCGCGGATGCTCGAGTACGCCGCGGCAGGGGACCTGCGGATCGAGTTCCGGGACATCGCGATCTTCGGCGAGGAGTCCGAGCGGGCGGCGCGGGCCGCCTACGCCGCCGGGCTGCAGGGCCGCTACCTCGACTACCAGGCCACCCTCTTCCCCGAGGGGACCAACCTCCCGCCACGCGGACTGCGGGACCCCGAGCTCGTCGCCAAGGCCGAGGAGCTGGGCCTGGACGTGGACCGGTTCACGGCCGACCTGGGCTCTGCGGAGGTGGCGGCCGCCGTGCAGCGCAACGTCGACGAGGCCGCGGCCATCGGTGCGTTCTCCACCCCCGCGTTCCTCCTCGACGGCCGACCGCTCATCGGCGCCCAGCCCACCGAGGTCTTCGTCGGCGCGGTCGAGCAGGCACTGGCCGAG
Source organism: Georgenia satyanarayanai (assembly GCF_023715365.1). Taxonomy (GTDB): domain Bacteria; phylum Actinomycetota; class Actinomycetes; order Actinomycetales; family Actinomycetaceae; genus Oceanitalea; species Oceanitalea satyanarayanai_B. The sequence continues at coordinate 73,789 of NZ_JAMBNZ010000007.1, read as the reverse complement.
GCGCGCTGAGGGCATGGAGGTCTCCCTCGCCGCCGCCTTCCTCGGGGGTGCGCTCGCCCTCCTGAGCCCCTGCGGCGCGCTCCTCCTGCCGGCCTTCTTCGCCGCCACGGTCGGCAGCCGGTTGCGGCTGCTGCTCCACGGCGGGCTGTTCTTCCTCGGCCTGTGCCTCACGCTCGTCCCGCTGGGCCTGGGCGCCTCGCTCGTCGGCTCCCTGCTCACCACGCACCGTGAGCTCGTCATCACGGGTGCCGGGTGGCTCATCATCGTGTTCGGTGCGGCTCAGGTCCTCGGCCTCGGCTTCGACGTCTCGCGTCTCCTCCCAGGGGCCCGGAGCGTGCAGTCCACCGCGCCGCGCAACGGCGCCGCGGCGCGTTCGCTGCTGCTCGGCACCGTCTCCGGGGTGGCCGGCTTCTGCTCCGGCCCCATCCTCGGCGCCGTCCTCACCATGGCCGCCACCGAGCCCTCGCAGCTGCTGGCCGGGGTGATGCTCGCCGTCTACGGCGCGGGCATGGTCGTGCCGCTCGTCCTCATCGCGGCCCTGTGGTCGCGCCTGGGGACCGCCGGCCGGGCCCGCCTGCGCGGCCGCGCCTGGCAGGTGGGCTCGGTGCAGCTGCACAGCACCTCGGTGGTGACGGGCCTGCTGCTCGTCGTCGTCGGCGTGGTGTTCCTGCGCACCAACGGGATGGCGAGCCTGCCCCAGCTCGTGCCCGCCCAGCTGCTCGGGCGGCTGCAGTCCGCGGTCCTGTCCGTCGGCGCGGCCGTGCCCGAGCCGCTCCTCATCGTCGTCTCCGCGCTGGCGGCGCTGGGTGCGTGGGCGTGGTGGCGACGGCGGTCCGACGTCGGCCCCCTCGCCGGCGACGACGGTCCCACCGGCGCCGACCTCTTCCAGCGCAGCGGTCTGGCCACCTTCGACCTCGACGGCGGTCGCGCGCCGTCCGTCGGCACGGGCGGGGAGGAGCGACCATGACGCGGCGCTGGGCAGCAGCCGCCGCCGTCGTGGCTGTCGGGCTCCTGGCGGCGTGCAGCGAGGAGGAGCCGGCCGTCGAGCCGCAGCCCGTCCCGCTCGAGGGGCGGGCGCCGGTGTCGACGTCCGTCGAGGAGGGGTCGCTGCCGCTCGCCCTGAGCGGCCAGCCGGTGCTCGACCCCGGGTGGAGCCAGGTCCCGCAGGAGCTCGACGGCGTGCTCCTCGGTCTCGTGCACCCGCAGGACTCCGAGCCGCTGCGCTTCGTGGCCGCGGGCGAGGACGGGACGCTGCTGTGGCAGGCGCAGCGTCCGCCGTCGTGCACGGGCTTCACCCTCACCCGCGCCGAGGGGCGGCCCGTCGCCGTCCTCACCGACGTGGCGCCGGGCACCGAGCAGCTGACGGAGACCACCGCCAGCGCCTACGACCTGCGCACCGGGAATCTCCTGTGGGGACCGCAGCCGGTGCCCGGCCCGCACCAGGGGCCCGGACTCGTCTTCGCCGCCCCGGCGCCCGGTGCCGCCATGGGCGAGACCGGTCCCCGCGTGGCCCTCGACCCCGCGACGGGGGAGGAGGTCGCGCTGGAGGAGGGCGCCGTCGTCGTCGGGGAGTACGCGGGCGTCGTGCTCACGGCGGGGGACGGCGTGCTCTCGGCCAGTGGCCCGGAGACCGCGTGGCAGGCCGGTCTCGACGAGCTCGGTCTGGGCGCCTCCCCGGTGGCGCTGCCGGGCGTCGCGGCCCCGGCGGGGACGGCGCTCCTCGGTGACCCGGGGCAGGGCGGCGTGCTGCTCGACCTCGCGAGCGGCGAGGTCCTCGCCCACGGTGTCGGGGACGCCGTCCGCGAGCCGCTGTCCGGCACGCTCGTGACCCTCGAGGGGGACCGCGTGGTCGGCTACCCCCAGGGCGGCGCGCGTTGGGAGCGGCCGGCGCCTGGCGCGCGGCTCTCGGCGGCGGGCAACGTCTTCGCCTACCTGCGCACGGACACCGCGGTGCAGGCGCTCAACGTCGTCACCGGGGAGGTCGCAGTCGCCTACGACGAGGCGACGACGTCCCCCGCGGTCCCCGTCCTCGTCACCGGGCGGGGCGCCACGGTGGTCGAGGGCGCGGACCTCGCCCTCGTCCCGACGAGCGACTAGGAGAGCACGTCCTTGGTGGTGAAGCGGCCGTAGGCGAGGGCGCCGAAGACGGCGACGTAGCCGAGCTGGAGCAGCGCGTTGTCGGCGAAGGAGCCCCAGTCGACCGGCTGGCGCAGGAGGTCGGCGAAGCCGAGCCAGTGCTCGCTCAGCAGCCACGGGTGCAGCCAGGCGAGCTGATCGAGAGAGCCGAGCACCTGGACGACGATCGCGAGCACGGCCGTCGCCGCCATCGCCCCGACCGGCACGACGGTGAGCGTGGAGAGGAACAGGCCCACGGCCGCGAGCCCGAGCAGGGAGACGGTGACGTACAGGGCGACGAGCAGCGCGCGCACGAGCGCCTCCCAGGCACCGATCGTGTCCCCGGACAGGAGCGTCACCGGACCGACCGGGAAGAGCAGCGCGCCGATGATCGAGCCCGCGACGACGATGCTCAGCGTCGCCGCGAGGCAGAAGGCCGCTGCCCCGGCGAACTTCACGAGCAGCAGCCGCCCGCGCTGGACCGGCGCGAGGAGCAGGTAGCGCAGGGTGCCGAGGCTCGCCTCGCCGGCCACGGTGTCCCCGGCAACCACGCCCACGGTGAGGGGCAGGAACAGCGGGATCGTCACGACGAGCCCGGTGATCGAGACGAACAGGCCGTTCTGGGTGACACGGTCGAGGAAGGGCGGGCCCTGCCCCGGAGCGGGCGGGTCGGAGGCGACGCGCACGACGACGGCGATGAGCACCGGGATCGCGGCGAGCGCGAGGAGCATCGCCCAGGTGCGGCGCCGCCCGAGCACGAGCCGGAGCTCGGAGGCGAGCAGGGAGCGGCCGCTGCCGCGGGTCTGCGGCTCGGCGGGTGCGGTGTCACTGGGCAACGTCGAAGCCCTCCCCCGTCAGCGCGACGAAGCGGTCCTCGAGGGTGTCCTGCTCGACCTCGAAGCCCCGCAGGCGGACCTCGGCCGCCACGAGCGCGGCGGCAAGGGTCTCGAGGGGCGGCGCACCCGCGGGCAGCGCGGCGCGGACGGTGGCGGTGCCGTCAGCGCGCGCGACGCCGTCGTCGTCCTCGACGGCGAGGCCGAGCCGGGCCAGCTCGGCGCGGGCCGGGGCGGGGTCGGGGGTGAGGACGCGCAGGCGGCTGCGGCCCAGGCCGCGCAGCTCGTCGAGACTGCCCTGGGCGACGAGGCGCCCGGTGCGCATGACGGCGGCGTGCGTGCAGATCTGCTCGATCTCGGCGAGGAGGTGGCTGGAGACGACGACGGTCGTGCCGCCGTCGGCGAGCGAACGGACGAGGCTGCGGACCTCGCGGGTGCCCTGCGGGTCCAGACCGTTGGTCGGCTCGTCGAGGACGAGGAGGTCGCGCGGGCGCAACAGGGCGGCGGCGATCCCCAGGCGCTGCTTCATCCCCAGGGAGTAGGCGCGCACCCGCTTGTCCCCGGCGTGGCTGAGCCCGACCCGCTCCAGGGCGCGGGCCACCCGCTCGGAGCGCGTGCCGGAGGAGGCGTGACGGTCCGCGGCGTCCAGCCGGCGCAGGTTCGCCTCCCCGGAGAGGAACGGGTAGGCGGCCGGGCCCTCGACGAGCGCGCCGACGCGCGGCAGCACCGCCCCCAGGGCCCCGGGCATCTCGTGGCCGAGGACCTGGACGGTGCCGGCGCTCGCGGCCGCGAGGCCGAGGACGATCCGGATCGTCGTCGTCTTGCCCGAGCCGTTGGGCCCGAGGAAGCCGAAGACGCTGCCGCGCGGCACGGCGAGGTCGAGGTCGTCGACGGCGAGCTGGCGCCCGAAGCGCTTGGTGAGGCCGTGCGTCTCGACGGCGAGCTCGCTCACCGGCCCGCGAGGTCCAGCAGGTGGGCGGGGGTGACGGCGCCGGCGAGGACCCGGCCATCGTCGGTGAGCAGGACCGACACGAGTGCGGTGGACAGGAGCCGGCCGCCGTCGACCCGCTCGGTGAGCTCATCGAGCATGGGGTCCTCGGGCACCTCGACGTCCGGCACGACGACGACGGCGCCCCAGCCCTTGCCGAGCACCTCACCGGGCGGGGTGGCGCCGGTGGCATGGTCCGGGGCGGCGTGCGTGCCGGCGTCGGCGGGCAGCTCGAGGACCTCCTCCTCGAGGGTCGCGCCCGCGGGGGCGGTGAAGTCGAAGAGGCCGGGGTCCGGCTCGGCGAAGGTGATGCCGGTGTACTGCGCCCGAAGGGCCGGCTCGGCCTGCCCGCGGGCGGTGACGGTGACACCGAGCGGGAAGCCGGTCTCGCCGTCGACGGCGATCGTCACGCCGCCCACGAGCGTCTCCTCCGCGCGGGGCGTGAGGGTGAGGGTGTAGGCGTCCCGGCCGGCGACGCGCTCGTGCTGGCCGACGCTGAGCTCGGTGCTCGGCTCGAGCGCCTCGACGGCGCTCGCGGCGAGCTCCTCCGGCGTGGGCAGCGTGCCGGTGGGCTCGGGACGCTCGCCCTCGTGGCCCTCGGGCAAGACGAGGTGGGTGGCCGCGTCGGCCTCGGAGTCGTAGAACCACACGTCGTGCGCGGTGACGACGACGTTGCGCTCGGCGAGCCCGTCGGTGTGCTGGAACCGGGCGCCCTGCTCGCCGACGAAGACCCGCCCGGTGTTGTCCCCGGTAAGGAGCTCGAGCGCCGACAGGACCTCCTGCGCGTCCTCGCCGCCCTCCGGCGCCGCGGCGCCGGCGGCGTCCTCCATCCCCGGGCCGCCCGGACCGAGGTCGATGGCCGAGGGGACCGGCAGGCCGAGGTCCGCGCTCGTCTCGAACGCGCCCGAGTAGGCACGCACGTCCTGCTCGAGGAGCAGGGTGAGGACGTCCTGCGGCGACTTGTCCGGAAGGTCGACCGCGCCCGCCTGCGACGTGATCGTCACGGTGCCGGCGATGAGCGCGACGACGGCGCCGGCGGGAAGCCAGCGCTTCCAGGTGCTGCGAGCCATGGGGATCTCCTCGGGAGTTGCTGCCTGTCTCGACGGTACGCCTGCCCACCGACACCGGCGAGGTCTGCACGTGGAGGTCCCGTGAACACCGGGACGGAGCGGCCCACCAACGCCGAGCGCCGGATTCCTCCGCTGAGGAATCCGGCTCTCGGCGTAGGGGTGAGGCACCCGCGAAGGGGGGAGGAATCCGGCTCTCGGCCAGGGGTGAGGCACCCGCGAAGGGGGGAGGCACATACGCCGAGCGCCGGATTCCTCCGGCAGCGCGGCCCGTCAGCCTCTCATTCCGCCGGCGCGAGGAGGGCGGTGACGTCGGGGACGCGCCAGGCGCGGAGCAGACCCGGGTGCAGCACGAGCAGGTCGCTACCCGACTCGGCCACGACCGGAGCGGTTCCGCTGGACGTCGAGACGGGAAGCGGCACCCACGACCACTCCCGGGCGTCCGCCGACAGCCACAGCACCGGACCGACGTACGTCTCCGTCCGCACCGTCCCGCCGGCCGCGTACCCGTCGGCCAGTGGGACCACCGCCCCCCGGTGCAGCCCCTCACCCAGCGCGTGGACACCGCTGAAGGTCGACAGGTCCGCTGAGGTCCACGAGCGCGAAGCCGCGCCGTCGCTGCCGAAGACCATGACGCCGTCGTCGTCGCTGACGCAGCTGTCGAGCCGGGACCCCGCGATCGCGTCCGCCAGCACCGACGGTGCCCACGCGTCATCGGCCCACCGCCAGGCGGTGGCGCGTGCGTGCCCCTCGGCGTCGTCCATGGACCCCACTGCGACGGGACCGAGGGGCGACTCGCAGATGGCGTGGACGACGGAGCCCTGGCCGTCGGGAAAGGAGAGCTCGCCGTCCTGGCGCGTCCACTCCTTGCCGTCGGGCGAGGCCCACATCTCGGCGCGTCGGACGAGGGTGCCGGCGGGCTCGTGGTCGGCCCGGAGGGCGAGGAGCCAGCCGTCCTCCGTGGCGGCCAGCGCGGTCGGGACCTGGCCCGGGGCCGCGTCGATCGTGCGGCCTCGCTCCCAGACGCCGTCGTCGTTCCGGCTCCAGGTCGCCGTGACGAAGCGGTCGCCCGACCAGTGGCTGGTCACGAGCGTCGAGCGACCCGTGCGTGCGTCGGTCACGACGATGGGTCTGGACTCCTCAGGGAGGTCCTCCGGGCCCCACGCGGACGGGACGAGGCCCTCGGTGGGGGAGAAGGTCAGCAGCGTGCTCCTCGAGACGACCCGCCACGTGTCCGGCTCCTCGATGTGCGCGGTGGTGCTCGCCGCGACACCGAGCCGGTCCCCGAGGTCGGCAAAGGCGAGGCCGTCCGGCTCGGTCGCGTAGGAGACGAGCTGTGTCTCCTTCCGATCGGCGGTGGTCTCGACGTCGACGATGACCTCGGCTGCCGAGCCGCCGTTGACGCTGCTCAGCAGCGCGATGCGGTCACCCAGCTGCATGGGCAGCGCCCACGGGTCGAAGCCGAGCGACGGGCTGTACAGGACACCGCCCCAGGAACCGGCGGCGTCACGCCGGGCGACGCCGACCCGGAGCGACGCCTCGTTGAGCATCGCGGCTGCGACGGTGGCGCCCTCCGGGTCGTAGGTGGGCTCGGTGAACCACACGTCGGCGCGCTCGCTCGCCCACCGGTCGGGGTCCCACTCCCACAGCGAGACGATGTCGTCGACGGCCCACGAGCGGCCGTCCGCCGACGACCACGACGCCGGCTTCGTGTACCCGGCGGTGCGCACCGACCCGGTGGCGACGAAGGTGTCGCCCGCGGCGACGACGCCGCTGATCCCGAAGGTGTCCGGGCCCATCTCGACCGTGTCGAAGGACGCCCCGTGGTCCTCGGACACGTGGGCCCGCGGCGCCGTGACGTCGCCTCCCGGGCCGACCGCCGTGATCGCCAGGACGCGGTCGCCGACGGCGGACAGGCCCGACACGGCGAGCGCCTCACCGTCCGTGGGGGCCGGCAGGATGGTGATGGCGGTGTCTCCGGTGGCAGTGTCGAGGACGACGACGCGGGGCACGTGTCCCGTCGCGCCGGCACCGAGGAGGTAGACGCGTCCGTCGCTCACGGCGACGTGTGAGGCAGCGAGGGCGGTGACCTCCTCGTCGAGGTCGACCGCCTCCCACGTGGTGCGGTCGGTGGAGGTGAGGAGGAAGGTCCGCAGCATGCCGTCGACGGCGGAGCTCCCGGCGATCGCGGTGAGGGCAGCGTCCGAGCCGACCCGGGCAGTGCCGACGTCGCCCGGGACCGGGACCTCGGCCTGCTCCGTGAGCGCGTCGACGCCGCTGGCCTCCCAGATGCTGACGTTCGCCTCGTCGGCCCGGCCGTGGGCGACGGTCGTGACGGCCAGCCGCGGCCGGTCGCCGGACTGGGGGACGGTCGACCACTGGCCGACCCGCCTCGAGGTGCTGACCAGCGACTCCGGCAACGCGACCTCCTCGAAGGTGATCCGTTCCTCGAGGGAGGGCTCACGCTCCTCGTCGCCGCTGCTGCAGCCCGTAAGCAGGAGCGCCGCGGCCGCTACGGCGGCACCGGCCCGGACACGCGTCGTCGCTGTCATGGATCCCCCGATCTCTTCCCGCGGAGCATCCCATCGCTGACCTGCGTCTCGCGGGGTACGGGACGGACCTGTGGATAACCGAAGGGAGGGGGCAGGCGCCCGGCGGCGGGAAAGATCCTGTTGTCGGCGACAGGGACGTTGCCCCACACGGCGGGAGAGCCCCGCACATGCCGAGAGCCGGATCCCTCCGGGGGAGGAATCCGGCTCTCGGCGTTGGGGGGTACTGGGTGGGGCTGAGCTATGCGCCGATGGTGCTGCGGGCGGCGGCGCGCAGGATCGTGCTGAGCTCGCGGGCGGTGAGCACGCCGTCGGCGACGTGCGGGCGCAGGACGTCACCGACGTGGCGGACGAAGGCGCCACGGGTGGCGTAGTCACCGTCCTCGTCGACGAGGTCGCTGAGGCAGCCGCCCTCGGTCTCGGCGTTGGCCACCCCGGTGTCGAAGCCGTCGATGACGACGGTCGCGCGGGTGTCGGTGCACTCGCCCGGCTCCGGCTCCTCCGCCTCGACCACGGTGAAGCTCACCGTGCCCTCGGCGGTGTTGCCGGCGACGTCGGTGGCCCGGTAGTCGACCGTGTGCGCGCCCGGCTCGGTCACCACGAGAGGCTCGGCGTAGGTGGTGAAGTCACCACCGTCGAGGGCGTACTCGACGATGTCGACCCCGGAGCCGCCGTCCTCGTCGGTCGCGGTGATGCTGACGGCCGCGGAGCCGATGTAGGCGCCGTCCTCATCCTGCTCGCCAGTCACCGTGGCGGAGACCTCGGGGGCCGTCTCGTCCGGCTCGGGCTCGACGACCTCGTCCACCACGGTGAGGCTCACACTGCCCTCGGCGGTGTTGCCGGCCGCGTCCGTGGCGCGGTAGTCGACCGTGTGTGCACCGGGCTCGGTCACGACGACCGGCTCGGTGTAGGCGGTGTACGCAGCGCCGTCGAGCGAGTACTCGACGCTCGCGACGCCGGAGCCACCCTCCTCGTCGGTGGCGGTGATCAGCACGGTGGCGAAGCCGACGTAGGCGCCGTCCTCGTCCTGCTCACCGGTGACCTCGACGGTCAGCTCGGGGGCGGTGACGTCGGGCTCGGGCTCGACGTCGGCCTCGACGACCGTGAAGCTCACGCTGCCCTCGCCCACGTTCCCGGCGAGGTCGCTCGCCCGGTAGTCGACCGTGTGCGCCCCGGGCTCGGTGACGGTGACGGGCGAGTGGTAGTGCGTGAACGCAGCACCGTCGAGGGAGTACTCGACCATCCCGAGGCCGGACCCGCCCTCCTCGTCGGCAGCGGCGATCGTCACGGTGGCCGCGCCGACGTAGGCGCCGTCCTCGTCCTGCTCGCCGGTGACGCCGGCCGTCACCTCGGGCGCGGTGGTGTCCGGCTCGGGCTCGACGACCTCGTCGGCCACGGTGAAGCTCACGCTGCCCTCTGCGGTGTTGCCGGCGACGTCGGTGGCCCGGTAGTCCACGGTGTGCGCACCCGGCTCGCTCACCACGAGGGGTGCGGTGTAGGCGGCGTACTCCCCGCCGTCGAGCGAGTACTCGACGGTGTCGACGCCGGAGCCGCCCTCCTCGTCGGCGGCGTTGAGGGTGACCGTCGCGGACCCGACGTACGCGCCGTCGTCGTCCTGCTCACCGGTCACCTCGGCGGTGACGGTGGGGGCGGTCGTGTCCGGCTCGGGCTCGACGTCGGGCTCGACGACCGTGAAGCTCACCGACCCCTCGGCGGTGTTGCCGGCGACGTCGGTGGCCCGGTAGTCCACCGTGTGCGCACCCGGCTCGCTCACCTGGAGCGGCGCGGAGTACGGGGCGTAGGCACCGCCGTCGAGGCTGTACTCGACGGTGTCGACGCCGGAGCCGCCGTCCTCGTCGGTGGCGTCGAGGGTGACCGTCGCGGACCCGACGTACGCGCCGTCGTCGTCCTGCTCGCCGGTGACGTCGGCCGTCACCGTCGGTGCGGTCGTGTCCGGGTCCGGCTCCCCACCGTCACCGGTGACGACGAGCTCGCCCCACATGGGGCCGTGGCCGGGGATCGCGCAGAAGAAGCGGTAGGTGCCGGGCGTGAGGGTGACCTCGACCTCGTAGTAGCCGCCCTTCGCGTCGAAGGGGTTGGCGACGATGTTGAGGTCGACGTCGTGGTTGTAGCCCGGGGTCGAGGTGTCGAAGGTGAGGGTGTGGGGCATGCCGGTCGTGTTCCCGGTGGCCCGGCTGTTCTCGAAGATGATCGTCGCCGTCCCGGCGACGGCGGTCTTGGGTTGGGTGAGGTACGCGGTGACGCTGTTGCCGGCGGTCCAGGTGAGCGTCTGGTCAGCGGCCCCGGCGGTCGTGGGGACGAGGGTGAGCCCGGTCAGCGCGGCGAGGAGCGCGACGACGAGCCGGCGGAGGGTGCTCTGGCGCTGCGTCCTGGGGCGGGGTGGGGAGGCGAGCTGGGACATGGGGTGGTTGAACCTTCCGGGTGTGCTGCGAGGGGTGGACCGGTGCGGCGGGACGTGCCCGCCGCACCGGTCCGAGGCGACCTAGGACAGGTCCCGCACACGGACGTTGCGGAACTCCATGAGGTCGTTGTTGCCGTGGTTCTGCAGGCCGATGAACCCACTGGCGAACTGGCGCAGGTCGGTGGGCGGGTCACCTGCGCGCGAGGACTCCTGCCCCGGCGTGTTCTCCCACTCGTTGATGACCTCGCCGTTGCGGATGATCGTGTACTGCTGGCCGACGACGCGGATCTCGTAGTCGTTCCACACGCCCCGCTCGGTCACGCCGGCCTCCTCGAGGGTGTTCGGTGCGAAGTTGTACACCGACCCCGTCTTCTGGGGCTCACCGGAGGGACCGTCGTAGATCTGGATCTCGTGACCGCAGTTGATCGCGACCCAGGCCTCGGACTGGCCCTGGCCGCACTCCGGCTGCTCGGCGGCAGTCGGGTCCGGGAAGCGGACGAACACGCCGCTGTTGGCGTAGGTGTTGCCCTCGGACACGTCACGGAACTGCAGCTTGAGGGAGAAGTCGGAGAACTCCTCGGCCTCGTACCACAGCATCCCCAGGCCGCCGCGGGACAGGATCGACCCGCCCGGCAGGAGCTCGAAGCTGCCGCCCGGTGCCTGGCGCCAGTTGTCCAGGGACGCGGACGTCCCGTCGAAGAGCCAGCGGTAGCCGGTCTGACCCGGCCGCCCGACGTCGGAGCGGGTGGCCCCGCTGCTCAGCTGGGCACCCTCGCGGCCGGTGATGACCTTGTCGTTCTTGAGCTGGCGGACCAGCTCGTTGACGTGGCGGATGAACGCGCCGTGGGTGTCCCACTGGCCCTCGTCGTTGATGAGGTCGGCGATGGTGCAGCCACCGAGGTCGTCGTTCGCGACGCCCGTGTCGACCTCACCGATCCACACCGTGTCCCGCGCGTCCGGGACGGCGCACTCGATGGCGACGGCGGTCTCCACCGTCTCCGTCGTGCCGTCCGCGTAGGTGACGGTGAGGGTGGCGGTGTAGTCCTCGACCCGGTCGTAGGTGTGCTGCGGGTCGGCCTCGGTGGACGTCGTGCCGTCCCCGAAGTCCCAGTGCCACGACACGCCGCCGGAGCGGGAGCCGGTGAACTGGACGGTCAGCGGGCTGCTCTGGACGCTCGCCGCGTGCGCGGTGGGCGCCGGGGTCGCCGGGCCACCGGTGTAGGCGATGCGGATGAGCTTCTGGTTCTCGTGCAGGGTGAAGAACGCGCTGCCGTAGTCGAGCAGGTACAGCGCGCCGTCCGGACCGAACGAGGCGTCCATCCAGCTCTGCAGCTGGTTGCTGCCGCCGCCGGCGCGGATGATGTGGCGCAGGTCCTCGGCGAAGGCCGGGGGAGCCTGCTCGTCCACGCCCTCCGGGTCGGCCGTGATGGCCACCCGGTTGTTGGAGTTGGACTGGTCACCGATCAGCCACTTGCCCTCCCAGTACTCCGGCCAGGCGATGTCGCTGTCGGGGTTCACCTGGGAGGTGCGGTAGGTCGGGCCGGACATGACGGCCTGGCCACCACCGCGCAGGTAGGGCTGGGTGTAGGTGACCTCGTCCTCCTCGTAGCTGGGGACGCCGTTCTCGTCACGCGGGAAGACCGGGCCACCGCCACCGGGGGCGTACCAGATCATGTTGTCCCGGGCGTCGGGGATGTCCACCAGGCCGGTGTTGCGCGGCGAGGTGTTCTCCAGGTTGTCGCAGTCGTACCAGTCGGTGAGGACACTGGCGTCCTCGTTGCTCCGGTCGCGGTAGGGCTGACGGTTGCCCATGCAGTAGGGCCAGCCCTGGTTCCCGGCCGAGGTGATGATCGTGGCCGTCTCGTACTTGGCCGGGCCGAGCTCGGGGTCGGGACCGAAGGCGTCCGGCCCCACCCAGGCGGCGGTCAGCCAGTCCGTGTCCGGGTCGATCTGGATGCGCGAGGGGTTGCGCACGCCCATGACGTAGATCTCCGGGCGGGCCTGGTCCCCGTTGCCCTCGTCCCCGGTGAAGAGGTTGCCCTCGGGGATCGTGTACGTGCCGTCCTCCTCGGGGTGGATCCGCAGGATCTTGCCGTTGAGGTCGTTGGTGTTGCCCGACGTGCGGCGGGCGTCCTGGAAGGACAGGCCCTTGTAGTCCTGGGTCCAGTTGTTCCCGGAGTAGCCGTCCGAGCCCTGGGAGGAGTTGGAGTCACCCGTCGAGACGTAGAGGTTGCCGTCGTCGTCGAAGTCCATGCCGCCGCCCGCGTGGCAGCAGCTGTGGATCTGCGTCTCCCACTCGAGCAGGTCCACCCGGGTGTCCTGGTCGATGCCCGGGGTCTGCGGGTCGTAGGTGAAGCGTGAGACGGTCCGCATGCCGACCCGGTTCTCCGTGTCGATGGAGTCGTAGGGCATCCAGTAGACGTAGAGCCAGTTGTTCTCGGCGAAGTTCGGGTCCGGCTCGAGCCCCAGGAGGCCCTCCTCGGACTTCACGAGCTCCCCGCCGCTGCCGCGGTTGCCGAAGACGTCCAGCACGGTGAGCAGGGTGACCTCGTCGGTCTCCGGGTCGTACTGGTGGATGCTGCCGCAGCCCAGGCCCACGTTCTCCGACTCCCACGAGGGGATGGCACCGGTCGGGCAGGCGCCGCGGCCGATGTAGAAGACCGTGCCGTCCTCGGCGATGCTCACCCCGTGGGACTCGCCGATCTGGTCGAGCGTGCCGGGCGTGTTCGGCGTCGTGAGGCGCTCGATCTCGTAGTTGTCGCCGATCGTGGCCTGGCAGTCCCCGCGCACGAGGCCGGCGGACCACTGGATGGCACCGAGCACGTGGCTGCGGAACCCGTCCTCGTCCCAGCTGCCGGCGGTGCCGCCCATGCCGGTGTAGAACGAGCGGCCACCGTCGTAGTCACGGCACCAGGAGATGGGGTGGAACGGGCCGTTGGCGGTGTCGCCGGCGTCGTAGTCCCACTCCTGGACCTGGGCCACGGTGTGGACCTCACCGATCGGGTTGGTGTCCCAGTTGAGCCACTTGTCCGAGCGGGTCCAGTTCAGCGGCAGGCCCTCGTTGGCCGGGTGCTGACGGTCGACGACGTTGACGGTCGCCTCGTTCACCGGGATCTCGACGACGGGTGGGTCGATCGACTCGTCGGTGAACAGGAGCAGGTCGGCGAGCTGGGTCGCGGACTCGCCCTTGTTCGCCGTGATGTCCAGCTGGAAGTACTGGTAGGCCACGTCGTTGTCGAACTCGTAGGTCTTGCGCTGGAAGCGCTGAGGGAAGTCGTCGCTGCGAGCGTCGAGGTCCACCCACGTCTCGCCGTCGACGGAGCCGCGCAGCGTCCACGTGGCCGGGTCGCGCCCGACGAAGTCGTTGGCCGAGGTCATGACGTAGTTCGTCACGACGGCGGGCTCGACGAGCGCGAGGGAGATCGTCGCGGTGCTTGCGAAGGAGAGCCACTTGGTGCTCGGGTCGTCGTCGATGAGGTTGACGGCGCGCTCGTTGTTGGGCTGCTGGCCGGTCGCCGAGATGGTGGCGACCTCCTCCGGCGTGGCACGGGCACCGGCGGTGCGGGCGCCGAGGAGCCCGGTGAACCACTGGGACTCGGGCTGGGCCTTGACGGCGTCGCGCACCCCGAGGAAGCCTCCGCCGTCGTTGACGAAGTCCTGCAGGGCGCCCTCCTGGGCGCCGTCGAGCTCGGTGCCGTCGGCGGAGAGGAAGACGACTCCACGGTAGGAGTCGAGGTTCTCGTCGGTGAAGTCGGCCGGGTCGCTGGAGACGGTGACGTCGAAGTCGTTCTCGGCGCCGAGCTCCTCGATCGCGGCAGCGGCCTGAAGGACGGGGTCGTCCTGGGCCTCGGGGTCCCCGTGGAACACGAGGACGTTGACGTCCGCGGCCGTCTGGGCGGCGCGATTCTTGGCGACGGCGGAAGCTGCTGTGCTCCCACCACCTGGTGTGGCAAGCGCGGGACCGGCGGACATCGTGAGCATGAGTGCCGCGCTCGCGCTGAGGACTCCGGCCTTCCGGAGCCGCTGTGCCCGTCCGGCTGTGGACGGGCGTGGGTGTGTCGTGGTCAATTCTCCCCCTGTGTGACGAACGGGTGCGGCCGGGCGTCGGTGCCGTGGCCGCCGATGTCAGTGGTGGCCGCTCCCTTCGTGGTTGTGGAACCAGTCGATGGACTCCTGCGCGCCGTCGGGCATGCTCCCGTCCGCGTTGCGAACGAGGAAGATGCCGGACATGCCGGCGTCGGAGTGGAACTGGACGTGGCAGTGGTACATCCACGCGCCCGGGCCGACGTCCTCGCCGGCGATCACCTGGAAGCCGAAGGAGTCACCGCCGTTGAGGTCGCGGTTGTCGATGATCTGGCTCGAGTCCCGCGGGCCCTCGAGGTAGCCCGTGCGGGTGTTGGCCCAGCGGTGGGCGTGCAGGTGGAAGGTGTGGAACATGTCGCCGTGGCCGATGCAGATGAACTCGACCGTCTCGCCGTGGTTGGCCTCGAACATCGGGGTGTTCGGCGCGAGCTTGTTGTTGATGAGCATCCCGTTGAAGACCATCGTGAACTGACGGTCGGGGAGGATGTCGCCCTGCCGGCGGACGATGAGTCCCCCGTAGAGCCCGGCGGCGACGCCGCCCGTGCCGTGCGGGGTGCCCATCGCGTGGTCGTGGTAGTGCCAGTAGCCCGCGGTGCCCGGGCGAGCCCAGCGGCCCAGCGACCTCTCCCCGGTGGTGCGCCAGACGTAGGTGCGCGTCTCGCCCGGTCCGTTGTAGGACCTGTTGAACGGGGACCCGTCGGAGTTGACGTCGTAGAGCACGCCGTGGGGGTGGATGGAGACGTCACGGTCGGTCGTGTTGACGAGGGTGATCTCCATCGTGTCGCCCTCGTACATCTCGAGGAGCGGCCCGGGGATCGTCGCCTTGCCGGGCTCCAGGCCGTAGCCGGTCTGCCCGTTGCCGAGGTCCTCGACGTACATCGTGATCTTGTGGACGGTGCCCGCCGTGGCGCGTGCGGTGGCGGGCGAACCGGCGGCGGCGGCTGTCATGCCGCGGCCCGTCGCGACCGCCGGAGCGGCGCCCGCGGTGGACCCGAGGGCGGCCACGGAGGCCGGGACGAACATTGCGGCAGCGGCTCCGGCGAGGACGCTGCGGCGTGAGAGTGCACCGTCGGTGCGCGGAGTGGACGTGTCTGTCATGTGGAGGCTCCCGTCGTCTCGACAGACACCTCGGCCGTACGCACCTCGCCGGCAGGACCCCCCGACGACGACGCGTGCGCAGCTGGAGCGTGCGCGTCGTTGCGACTACCGAGGCGTGAGGCATATCACCAAACGCCATGACTCTAGACGGACTTCTGGCGTACGTCAAGCAAAAGATGAAACGTCAATTGCGAACGCACAGACGGAGCCGGGTTGTCGCATCAACTTTTGTGCGTCAATTTTCTAAAGGGGCTTGCCAGTTCGGCGCAGAGACGATTGACTCCCTCCTGGGGGTTGCCCCGACAGTGATGTCGTCAAGAGGGCAGGAGTGACAGATGGAGTCACGAAAGTCGCGCTCGTCGCACGTCCCGGTGCCCGCACCGGCAGTGCCCCGCCCGATCCCGGGCGCGAGCGTGGAGGTACCGGCGTCTCGCCGCGCGCAGCTGTGACGAGCCGGTGCCACCCTCGCCATCCACCGCCTCCGTGCGCAGGCCGCCGACGCCGTCGTCGCTGTGCCGGGGAATGTCACCTCACAAGGAGAAACCATGCGTAAGAGAATGACCACGGTCCTCATCGGGGGACTGGCGCTCGCCGGGTTCGGGGTAATCGCGCCCGCGCAGGCAGCGCTGACCACCTCCTGCGACGGCGAGGCGGGCGGTGTCACCGTTCCCGGTGACCTCGTCGTCCGCGCGGGCGACGCCTGCTCGCTCGAGGACACGGTCATCAACGGCAACGTGCGGGTGGCCGCCGGTGCCGACCTCGTCGCCGACGGCCTCACGGTCAACGGCAACGTCACCGTCCAGAGCGAGGGCTACCTCGACCTCGTCAACTCCACCGTCACGGGCAACGTCGTCAACCGCGGCGCCTACGGCGTCTACCTCGACTACACGACGGCGAACGCCTACACGGCCAACGCCGACGTCAACCCCGACTCCTTCCTGTGGACCTACGAGGCCGACTTCGCCGGCCGCGTCGTGGCCACAGGCGGATCGGTCCTCCTCGAGAGCACCGTCGCGGGCCGCGCGGTCGAGACGAGCGACACCCAGTACACGGACATCCTCGACACCGTGGTCGGCGGTGCCCTCACGGTCACCGGCACCGACTTCGGTGCGCTGGTCTGTGGCAGCGAGGTCGATGGGCACGCCACCTTCGCGAGCAACGGCGAGGGCGTCCAGCTCGGTGCCGGCGGCGCGCTCGGTGAGTGCGAGCTCGGCACGAGCGTGTGGGGCGGCAACGTGACGGTCGCCGGCACCACCGGCCACGTCCAGGTCTCCGGCAACATCGTCCGCGGCAACCTCGACGGCACGGGCAACGAGTCCGTCGCCCAGAGCGACAACCGCATCCGCGGCGAGCTCCGTGGCCAGTTCGCCGAGCAGGCGCAGCAGCGCATGCGGATGCAGCTCGAGGCACCCGCCGCCGAGTCCGGCGCCGAGCGCGAGGTGCTCGAGCAGCTGCGCAGCGAGCGTCTGGCCAAGGCCGAGGCCGGCGCCGAGCAGGCCGGTCCCGCGAACCTCTGACCGACCCCGTGCCGGGGGCTGGTCGTGCACGCGCGCGGCCGGTTCCCGGCACAGGCGTGTCCGGGGCTGGTCGTGCACGCGCGCGGCCGGTTCCCGGCACAGGCGCGTCCGGGGCCGTGGTCGTGCACGCGCGCGGCCGGTTCCCGGCACAGGCGCGTCCGCGGCCGTGAACCGGTCTGCCCCGGCCCGGTGTCCGGCTAGCCTCGCACCGTGCGACTTCTCCGGGCATGGCTGCCCGCCCTCCTCGCTGCTGCGCTGTGGCTCGTCTCCGGCGTCATCGAGTGGCGGAGCCGGGCGGCGCCCGGCTTCCTCCTCCGCGTCCTCGACCTCCTCGCGCCCGAGACCGTGCCGGTCGGCCAGCTCCTGGCGCCCGCGCCGTGGCCCGCCGTCCTCGCCGGGCTGTCGGCCCTCGCCGTCGCCGGCGCCCACGCCGCCACGCTCGCCCTCGTCCGCGCCCGACGGCGGGAGGCGCCCGTCCTCACGACGCTCGCCGCGTACTGGATGTGCGCCGTCGTCGCCGGGGCGGTGACGGCCGCGATCCCCTTCGTCGCCGCCGTGGTCGGGGCGCTCGTCGAGGGGCGCATGCCGTCCGGCCTCGCCGGGACCTACCTCGTGACGGGAGCGCACTGGGGGCTGCTGTGGGGCTGGCTGCCCGCGCTGCTCGCCCGCGCCCTCGACACCGATGACGCCGCCGTGCGCTCGCGAGCTGGGCTCGTCGCCGCCGGGGCGCTCGTCCTCGTCGCCGCCGGGGTCGCCACGGCCGTGGCATCCCCGATGGCCGATGCCGCCCGGCAGGCGGCCATCCCGGCCGCGCCCGAGCCCGAGCCGGTGCCGACGGGCACCCCGGTGCCCGAGGTGGCGCCGGGGGAGTGGCAGGTCGACCCGCTGTGGTGCACGAGCGGCCAGCTCGAGTTCACCGCGGGCCCGGTCGACGCGGCGCTCGGCGTGCGCGCCATGCCCGTCCACGCCACCAACGTGGCGGACGCCGCCTGCGTGCTCGAGGGCTACCCCGACATCGCCCTCGGTGCCACGCGCACCGGCGCCGTCGACGTCGAGGTCGACTTCGGAGGGGACACCGTGGTGGAGGACCCCGGGTTGCGCCGCATCGAGCTCGCGCCGGGGGAGCGTGCGGTCACCGTCCTGGGGTGGCGCGCGCCCGCGGCCTCGAGTGCCGAGCCGGCCGACTGGCTGCACGTGGCGGGGTACCACGGCGGCAGGCGGGAGATGGTCGAGGTCGACACCGACATCACGGGCGGCACGGTCTCGGTGACGGCGTGGGAGCTCGCGGCGGACTGACGCGTCGCGGATGGTTCCCCAAGAACCCGCGGCTCCTGCCGATCCACCGGCGCAAGCACGGCTGAGCGCACCCCCTCGCCCGACCTGGCGGTGGGCAGGGCTGTCCCCTGGGGTTTCTAGGTCTGTTCGTGCTTGGCGGTGATGAGCTGGCCGTGGCGGGTGTAGAAGTGCCAGCGTCCTGCGGCGCGGACGATGGTGGTGCCGTAGGCGTGGACCCAGTCGTGGTGGTGCCAGCACAGCAGGATGCCGTGCTCCACGCAGGTGTCTCCGCCGTCGCGGTACCACTGCAGGGAGTGGTGGATCTCCCCGGCCCCGGGTGGTTGGTCGCAGTCGGGGTACTGGCACGTCTTGTCCCGGGCGATGATCGCGCGGACCATGTGGGCGGGGAAGATCCGCTGCTCCCGTCCCACGTCCAGGACGGTGGAGTCCGGTCCGAACACCACCCGGGACAGCGAGGACTCGCACACCAGCCTTGCCAGCATGGCCGGCGGGATGGGGGTGCCGTCCTCCAGGGTGGCCGGCTTGATGCCGGTCACCGCTCGGGGGTCGATGGCGGTGGAGATGACGTGGGTGTCACCGGGCTGCCAGGCGTCCATCCAGGCCTGCGCCTGCGGGGACAGCGTGAACGGATCCTGCGCGCTACGGCTGGGGTCGCGGGGGCCGCCGGGTGCGGTGAACAGGGCCTCTTCCCAGAAGCCGAGCTCACCGCCCGGCTCGTGCTCCCGCCCACCGGCTGTGACGGGCGGGCGGGGTGAGCCGGTGGCCCCAGCGAGGGCGCGCAGGGTCTCGATGTCGGCGGTGACGCTCACGTGGGGCCGGATGCGGGCACCCTTGCCCTGCTCACCGGCGTCCAGTGACTGCCGCGCCAGCGACGTCAGCGCCGCCGCCCGGCGCTGGGCCGGGGTGCGCTCATCACCCTTGGCCTTGCGGCCCATGTGCGCCCGCAGCGCGGTGTCCACGCTCTGCCCCGACAGCTCATCCAGCCACCCGTTCAAGTGGTAGCCGTCCATGGTCCGCGAGAGGGTCAGCTGTTCCTTGGCGCCGTCCTCGCGCCAGGCACGGTCGGCGGCCTCGGGGTCGGCAGCGATCGCCCAGTGGCTCACGAGCTTGGCGAAGGACCCGGCGTCCATCCGCTGAGCCTGCTCCACCAGGAACGCCTCACCGGCCTGGTCGTCGGACAGCTGGACCCGCAACCGGTCCGTGGCGGTCGCCCCGCGCACCAGGACGCCCACATGCTCCTCACTGATCCGCCCCTGCGCCAGCGCCGCCCGCGACAGGGGCAGCAGGTCCCGCAGCGCACGGGCGTGACGCACCTGCCGCGACGCACTCTGGGCGGTCGCGTCGGTCTGCGTACGCAGCCACGCGGCGAAGGTCCGCTGCCCGTCCAACGCCCACAGCCCGTTCGCCTCGATCGTGGACAGCATCTGCGCCTGCGTCCCGGACAGGACCCGCACCAGCTGCACCATCGTGCCGAGCGCCTCGTGGAGCCGGTGACCGTCGACCTCGTGCCAGTCCGTCCCCGCGATGCCGCCGGCCGCGACGAGCATGGCGCTCAGCCGCTCGACCGGGTCGGTGGACTGCCACGCGTGCTCGGGCGGGGACGCTGCGCCGTCGGCGACTTCTACGGCCACTGTCCCCACCCCCTCTTTCGAGCCTTCGTGTGCTGCTGGTCACATCGTCTCAGTGAGCACTGACATTCGACGGCGTGTCGCTGACCGGGCCGTGGACAGCGCCGCCAGAGACAACGTGGATGCCGGGCCCGCGCCGTCGACCATGTCCGTGACCACTGCACCCACCTCCTCGACCGTCGTTGTGCTCCCGGTCACATCGTCCCAACGACCACTGACATCGGTCGGCCCCCGGTCGGTGCCGCCAGTTGCGTAAGGTGCACCGCGTGTCCTTCGACGAGGTCCGCGAGGCGTACTCCGGGCGTGCGGGCGAGTACGTCGACGCCGTCGGCAAGATCGAGCACGCGACCGAGCGCGACCGGGACGCCCTGCTCGCCTGGGCGCGCGCCGTCGACGGCCCGATACTCGACGTGGGCTGTGGCCCCGGCCAGTGGACGAGCTTCCTCCACCACCGGGGCATCGACATCGAGGGCGTCGACCCTGTCGAGTCCTTCCTCGCGGACGCCCGCACCCGTTACCCCGGCGCGCGCTACCGGACCGGACGGGCGGAGGACCTCGGCGTCCCCGACGGCAGCCTCGGCGGGATCCTCGCCTGGTTCTCCCTCATCCACACCGACCCGCGCGACATCGACGCCCCGCTCAGCGAGCTCGCCCGCTGCCTGCGACAAGGCGGCAGCCTCGCGCTCGGCTTCTTCGTCGGGCCGGACCACGAGCCCTTCGACCACGCGATCACGACGGCGTACCTCTGGTCCGTCGACGGGCTCGGTCGCCGCGTGGCACAGGCGGGCTTCACGGTCGTTGAGACGCGCACCCGTACCACCCCCGGCACGCGCCCCTACGCTCTACTCGTCGCCGAGCGCCGCGCTACCGCCAGCCGAGCGCCGGCGCGAGGTGCGTGAGGACGCTCTCGATGACGTGGGCGTTGTACTCCACGCCCAGCTGGTTCGGCACCGTGAGCAGCAGCGTGTCCGCGGCGGCGATCGCCTCGTCCTCGGCGAGCTCCTCGACCAGCGTGTCCGGCTCACCGGCGTAGGACTTCCCGAACCGCGCGAGCCCACCCTCCAGCCGCCCGACCTGGTCGGTGGAGTGGGTGTCGCGCCAGAAGAGCTGGCGATCGAGGTCGCTGACGAGCGGGAAGATCGAGCGGCTCACCGACACGCGGGGCTCCCAGTTGTGCCCGGCGGCGGCCCACGCGTCGCGGTAGCGCTGGATCTGCTCGGCCTGGAGCTGGTGGAAGGGCACGCCGGTGTCCTCGGTGAGCAAGGTGGAGCTCATGAGGTTCATGCCGTGCTGAGCGGTCCACTCGGCGGTGGCGCGGGACCCGGCACCCCACCAAATCCGACGGCGCAGCCCGGGGGAGTGCGGCTCGATGCGCAGCAGGCCGGGCGGGTTGGGGAACATCGGACGCGGGTTGGGCTCGGCGAAGCCCTCGCCGTCGAGCACCTCGAGGAACCGGCGCGTGTGCGAACGGGCCATGTCGGCGTCGGAGGTGCCGTCGTCGGGCACGTGACCGAAGTGCTCGTACCCGCGGACCACCTGCTCCGGTGAGCCGCGGCTGATGCCGAGCTGCAGGCGGCCACCGGAGATGAGGTCGGCGGCGCCGGCGTCCTCGGCCATGGAGAGCGGGTTCTCGTAGCGCATGTCGATGACTCCGGTGCCGATCTCGATGCGGCTCGTGCGGGCGCCGACGGCGGCGAGGAGCGGGAACGGCGAGGCCAGCTGGCGGGCGAAGTGGTGGACGCGGAAGTACGCGCCGTCGGCCCCGAGCTCCTCGGCGGCGACCGCCAGGTCGATGGACTGCAGCAGCGCGTCGGAGGCGGAACGCACCATGGACTGCGGCGAGGGCGTCCAGTGGCCGAAGGAGAGGAAGCCGATGTTCTTCATGGCCGGGACAACGCTGCGGACCTGGGCCTATTCCGCGGACCCGGCGCTCTGGGCGCGGTGATGTGGCTACAGGGCTGAGCGCACGAGCTCGACGGCCTCGTGCATGGCGTAACGGTCGGCGAGCACGGTGAGCACGTCCCCCTCGGACAGCTCGGGCCCGTGTCGCCCCGACCTGGCGGCGATCTGACTGATGGCGCGACGAGCGCTCGTCGGGCTGAGTGCCACTGTGTTGAGCGCGAACTCGGCCGGGCTGAGTGGCTCGATCGTGCCCGGAAGCAGCGCAGCCGGGAAGTGCCGGAGGTTGCTCGTCACGATGGCTCCGGCGTCGGCGATGACGGCTGCCGCGAGAACGTGCTCGTCGTCAGGGTCGGGCAGGCCAAAACTCCCTTCGAGCGCTTCCCAACCTTCGACGAGTGCGTCGTCGAAGGCTGTTCGCATGGTCTCCACGAGACGATGGGAGCGTTCGCTCGCGGTCGTGTCGTCCGCGCCCCGACTGATCAGCTTGGCGTGCTCGGTCCGTTCGAGCTCGTCGAGGATGGCGTCGGACCAGACCGCGCGATACATCCCTTCGATTGCGAGCGACAGGAGAAAGTCCCGCTGGAGGCTCGGCCACAGCACGCTCGTGTCGAGGAGCGCCGTGAACATGCGCCGATCGTCTCAGGAAGTCCTTCTGCGGCGCTCCGAAACGGTCCGGCGAGCCTCTCGCAGAAACTCGTGCAGCTCGTCGGGGTCGGCCGGCTCGTCCTCCGCCGTCGCCGCAAGGGCCGCGTACTGTGCGGCTCGACGGTTCTCGCGGTACTCCAGGAGGTCCCCGAGGCGGATGCGCCGGTGCGTGCGGACCTTCTCGAAGGGGATCTCCCCGCCGTCGAGGAGCTTGATGACAGTCGGCCGCGAGACGCCGAGGATGTCGGCTGCCTCCTGGGTGGTGAGGATGTGGTTCGTCGGCGCGATGGTCACCGCCTGGCCGCGTCCGATGGCGTCGATGATCTGCCGAAGCATCGCGTGGACGTCCGGTGTCAGCTCGACCATGTCTCCCGCCTCTGCACCCGCGAGGAAGTAGCGGGGCTCGGGCGGCTCGTGGCCAGCACGCTCACGCGCAGCCATGAAGTCGATGATCTTGGCGACCTGGTCGCGCGTGGACTGATTCGGCAGGTACGTCTTCGTGTCCGCAGATGTTCGCATCACTTCACTCCTCATTCGCCCACAACGTAACCCTGTTGCGTTTCTTGCGTCTACGGTCTTTGCCCAACTGTGATGCGCGGCTCCGTAGAACGCACGTTGGGGTACGGGTCGCGGACGGACGCGATGCGCCGCGAACGAGCTACACGGCCGTCGCCACCCCCTCAGCCGGCGCAGGCGCTCCGTCCTCGGCCATCGCACCCGGAGGCACGTCGTCCTCCCGCCCGAAGAGGACGAGCAGCGCGACCGCCGTCGCCGTCCCGAGGATGAGCGCGAGCTTGGTGAAGGGCTCCGGGTCGGCGAGCGCGGCGATGACGAGGACGACGAGGGCGGCGACGGCGAAGGCCGGCACCCCGATCTCGATGAGCCCCCGTCGCACCTCCGCCTCGAGGTCCGACTCCGGCGCATGGGCCTCCCGCATCGACGGCACCGGCCGGGCCGGGAACTGCCGCCCCGCGTACTCGCGCCGTCGCTGAGCTCCTCCTGCTCGGCCGTGGACAGGCGGCGCATCCGGCAGTCGTCGTCGTTGTCCCACCGCTCGAGCCTGCGGCGCAGGTCCTGACGGCGGCGCTCGTACGCCTCGCGGTGGCCGTCCCACGAGCCGTGCTCGGGGTGGGAGTCCTGCACGCGCCGGTGGAAGTCGAACAGCCGGTGGCGGTCCTCCTCCGCCTGCCGGAGGCGGTCGGCCACCTCCTGCAGCAGCCGGATGATCTCCGAGAGGAGGTCGAAGCAGCCGTCGCGCGGGCCGGAGCGGTCACCGTCGGTGATCTGACGGGCCACGACGACGACGGCGGGTCCCGGCACCGGCCGGCCGACCAGCGCCGCCGTGGCCCGGTTCCCCGCGGACCGCTGCAGGGCGAGGACCGCGTGCACGGGTCCCGGCAGCGACTGGCCGACAGGCGAACGCGGTCTGGCGCACGACGCCGTACGTGCGGCGGAGTCACTGCCCGTCCTGTCCAGGACGGCACGTCCGGCATCCATGCGCCCTCCGACCCGCTACGGACCACGCGTGCTCCCAGGGTCCCAGCACCGCGGGGCGAAGCAGTGCCCGCGCTGGATACCCGATCGGGTAGGCCCGACGAGTTCCGCCGTCGTCGCCGGTCAGCACGGGCATGAGCGAGATCGTGGTGCAGGCGTACCTCACCCTCGACGGCGTGGTGCAGGGCGGTGGGGGACCGCACGAGGACGACGACGGCGGGTTCCCGCACGGCGGATGGGCGGCCGACTACGACGCCGCGCACGGCGGTGAGGGCTACGGCAACCTTGTGGAGGAGTGGGAGTCGAGGACGGACGCGCTGCTCCTCGGACGCCGGACCTACGAGATCTTCGCCGGCTCGTGGGGCGTGTGGGACGAGAACGCCGACGGCTTCACCGGCGAGCTCACGCGGCGGTACAACCGGGTGCCGAAGTACGTGGCTTCGCGCACGCTCACCGAGCTGAGCTGGGTGAACTCCCACCTCCTGGGACCGGACCTCGTCGCGGACGTCCGCCACATCCGGGAGCAGCCCGGCCGGGAGGTGCGCGTGTGGGGCAGCACCGAGCTGGTCCGCACGCTGGGAGAGCACGACCTGGTGGACGAGTACCGCCTCGCGGTCTACCCGCTGGTGCTCGGCACGGGCAAGCGGCTGTTCACGGCCGGGTTCACGCCCTCGACGTTCGCGCTCGCCGAGTCGTGGCCGCTGTCGTCCGGCGTCGTGGTGAGCCGCTACCGCCGTCGGGACCGCGCCTGAGCCCGTCGCCCGACATGCCCGCCCCTCGGCCCCGGCCTACCCTGCGAAGAGGCAAGGACGCACACACAGGAGGCAGTTCCATGAGCCAGACCCCCGGTACCGCCGAGCAGGACGTCGTCGACTTCCTCACCAACGACCACGCGCTGATGATCGCGCTGCTCGAGGAGATCCAGGAGACCGCCGGCCCGAAGGAGCGCCGCGACCTCGCGGACACGCTCATCGCGGAGGTGATGCGGCACGCCGTCGCCGAGGAGATGCACGTCTACCCGGTGATCGAGAAGCACGTGCCGAACGGCAAGGAGGAGGTCGAGCACGACAAGAAGGAGCACGACGAGCTCGTCGACGTCATGAAGCGCATCGAGGACCTCGACTCCGAGGACCCCCGGTTCCTGCAGGAGATCCGCGAGATGCACGCGTTGCTCAAGCACCACGCGAACGACGAGGAGACCGACCAGTTCCCCAAGCTCCGCCAGCACATCCCCCGGGAGGAGCTCGTCGAGCTGCGCGAGAAGGTCGAGGCCGCGATGAAGGCCGCGCCCACCCGCCCGCACCCCAGCGCCCCGCACTCCGAGCTCTTCCACAAGACGCTCGGCCCCGGCGTGGGGTTCATCGACCGGCTGCGCGACAAGCTCTCCGGTCGCAACACCGACGCCTGACTTTCGCGGACCGACGGCGCGGACCAGCCCTGCCGGTCCACGCCGTCGTTGCGTGTCGCCCACCTGATCCAACGCGCGCGGCGTCAAGCGCGGCGACGACGGCGGCGGGGTACGCGCCGTCGTCGTCGCCGCCGGGAACCGGGCCTCAGCAGACGAGGTCGGCAAGCTCCCGGAAGAACGCGCCGATGCCGGTGGCCCCGTTCCACGGGAGGTCACCATCGCCGGCGACCTCCACCATCCGGCGCGGCAGCTCCAGGCCGTGCGTGTCGGCCAGCGTGAGGAGCGTCGCCGCGATCTGCTGCGCGCTGGGGCGGGCGGCGGCGTCGAGGGCGGTGGCGGTCGACACCAGCCGCAGCAGCCGGACGGTGACCGGCTCGCCGAGGATCCAGTAGCGGGGGTCGTAGGGCGTGCTCGCCCGGTGGTGGGCCAGCTGGTCGGCGAAGCCCTCCAGGTACAGCGCGAGCCCGCTGGCCTGGTCGCCGTTGCGGTCGCGGCGCGAGCCCTGAGGCAGGATGCGGAGGCACAGCGGGAAGTCGGCCAGCGCCCGCAGCGTGGTCGCCACCTGGCGCGCCGTGGGGGCCGGCTGGTCACCGAGAAGATGACGGGCGACGTCGTCGCGGTGCAGGGCCGCGAGGACCCGCTCGGCGTGGTCGCGGGAGGAGAGGTGGGGCTCGTGGAGGAGGGACGCTGCGGTCACGGTGGGCTCCGGGGAGAGTGCGGCTGTACCCCTATGGTCGGGCGCCCGGCGCCCCGGATGAGGGGTCGAAGGGCCCACGTGCCGTGCGGGTGCGCACCTGGCCGGGCCCGCTGCTACACCAGCCCCGCGTCGTGGGCGAGGAGCGCGACCTGGGTGCGGTTCCCGACGTCGAGCGCAGCGAGGATGTGGGAGACCTGCGCCTTGACGGTCGCGACCGAGACGTGGAGCTCCGCGGCGATCTCCGCGTTGGTCAGTCCCCGCCCGACGGCGGCGACGACGTCCCGCTCCCGGGCGGTCAGCGCGGCCAGCCGGGTGCGGGCGTCGTCGGCCACGTCGGCGTGGTCCACGGCCTGCTCGACGAGCCGCCGGGTGACGGCGGAGGACAGCGTCGCCTCCCCGGCCGCGGCCCGGCGCACCGCCTCGGCGATCCGCGGCGGCGGCGTGTCCTTGAGCAGGTAGCCGGAGGCGCCGGCGCGCAGCGCCCCGAGGATCTCCTCGTCGGTGTCGAAGGTCGTGAGGACGAGCACCGCGGGGGCGCCGGGGCGGGCGCGCAGGCGGGCGGTGGCCGTGACGCCGTCGACCCGCGGCATGCGCAGGTCCATGAGGACGACGTCGACGGGGTGGCGGTCCAGTGCCGCCGGCACCTCCGCGCCGTCGGCGGCCTCGGCGACGACGGCGATGTCCTGCGCGCCGTCGAGCATCATGACGAGCGCGGCGCGCACGAGTGCGTCGTCATCGACGACGAGGACCCGGACCGTCACGGCGGCCATGGTAGCCACGCGGACAGGCGGAACTCCCCGCCGTCGGGACCGTGCTCGAGCCGGCCGCCGACGATCCGCACCCGTTCGGTGAGCCCGAGGAGCCCGGTCCCGGACCCGGGGATGTCGGCCCGCCCCGGCCGCAGCGGGTTCGACACGGTGACCTCGACGCCGGCGCCCGGGCCGCCGCTCACCCGCACCCGCACGGGCTCGGTCGGGGCGTGCTTGCGGGCGTTGGTCAGCCCCTCCTGCACGAGGCGGTAGACCGTCCGGCCGGCCATCCCGGGCGGGACGCCGTCGAGCGCGACGACGACGTCGACCTCGCCCCCGGCCGCCCGTGCCTCGCGGACGAGCGCGTCCAGCTGGTCGAGGTCGGGGGACGGCGGCGGTACCCCGCCCACGGCCGGGTCGTCCCGCAGCACGCCGACGACGTCGCGCACCTCCTCCAGGGCCTGGTGGACGCCGGCCCGCACCACCCCCGCAGCCTGGGCGAGCCGCTCCGGTGAGGAGTCCGGCCGGTACTCCAGCGCGCCGGCGTAGGTGGCGAGCAGGGAGAGCCGGTGCGCGAGGACGTCGTGCATCTCCCGGGCGATCCGGGTCCGCTCCGCGGTGACCGCCTCGGCGACCAAGCGATCGCGGTCCGCCTCCGCGCTCCTGGCCCGCTCGGTGAGGCCGGCGAGCAGGGCGCTGCGGGCCTGCGCCAGGGCTCCCGCGGCGAGCAGCGCGGCGTGGGTGGCGAGCACGAGCACCAGCCACCACCCGAACGCGAGCCCGTGCACCGGCCGCCACAGCCCGCTCACCGCGTGCCCCGCGACACCGGCGACGGCGACGGCGGCGGCGGTGCTGAGCCGTCGGTAGCGGCCGACGACGTAGGTGGCGGCAGTCGACGGCGGCGTGGCAGTCGGTGCGAGGGCCGCCAGCACGGCGAGCGCGACGGCGGCGGGGACGGGGCGCCGGAACAGGACGGGGATCAGCGCCACCGCAATCAGGCTGACCGTGACGTCGAGGGCCAGCGGGGCCGCGGGGCTGCCCGGGGAGCTGCGCTCGCCGACCAGCGTCCACGCGCTCAGCAGGCCCATCGCCGCGGTGGCGGCGGCGACCGTCCGGCGGGACGGACGCCGGCCCCGCGGGGGCTCGGTGCACGGGTCGGCCGTCATCCAGCGAGCGTACGGAGAGGCCCGGCCTGGCGGAACCGCCGAAGGTCGACCGGCCTGGTCCGAGTGGCCACCGGCCGTGGCCGGGCGGCCGATGACCGCGGGCGCAGGGCGGCGAGAGCGTGGGCGTACCCGAACACAAGGGCGTACCCGAACACAAGGGCGTACCCGAGCACCAGGAGGAACCATGAGCTCGTCATCAACCACGCAGACACGGGCGCGGCGCGGAGCGACCGTCGCCGGCGCCGCCGCGGCGGGGCTGGCCGTCTGGATCGTCACCGTCCCCGTCCTCGGCGTCGAGGTGACAGCCCGCGCCGGGGAGGGTGAGATGGTCGTCGGTGCACCGGCGGTCGCCGCCGCCGGAGTCGTCGCCGCGCTCGCGGGCTGGGGCCTGCTGGCCGTGCTCGAGCGGGCCGGTGCCCGGGCGCGCACGGTGTGGACGAGGGTCGCCCTTGCCGTGCTCGTCGCCTCGCTCGTCCCGCCGCTGCTCCAGGCGACCACGGTGACCGCCGGGGCCGTCCTCGTGGCGATGCACGTCGCCGTCGGGGCGACGATCATCGCCGGCCTCGGCCGCACCGCCCGCAGCGTGTCCTCGAGCGAGCGGTCCGGTGCCCTTCACCCGCAGGCCGCCCGATGAGTTAGCTCCGTGGCCGGGGTCCACACCTGGGACAGCACACCAGCACCGGGAAGGACCCCAGCCATGAGGGTCACCGTCAACACCTTCGTCTCCCTCGACGGCGTCATGCAGGGCCCCGGCAGCCCGGAGGAGGACACCAGCGGCGGCTTCGACCGCGGCGGTTGGATGGTCCCCGTCGCCGGCGAGGCCTTCGGCGCCGTCGTCGACGCCTGGTTCCAGCGGACCACCGAGCTCCTCTTTGGCCGCGTCACCTACGAGATCATGGCCGGGTTCTGGCCGCAGGTCACCGACCCCGCCGATCCCGTCGCAGGCAAGCTCAACGGCCTTCCCAAGCACGTCGTCTCGACGACGCTCACCACGCCTGTGTGGGACAACACGGCCGGCATCATCGCCGACGACGTCGCCGCCTCGGTCCGCGCCCTCAAGGAGCGGCCGGGGGAGGAGCTGCAGGTCCACGGGTCGTGGCAGCTCATCCAGACGCTGCACAACGAGAGCCTGGTCGACGAGTACCGCGTCATCGAGTTCCCCGTCGTCGTCGGGAAGGGCAAGCGGCTCTTCCACGACGGCGCGGCCCCGAGCGGCTTCGAGGTCGTCGACACCCAGGTGCTCGACGGCGGGGCGGTCTACCGCGTCCTGCGACCTGCCCCCTTCGGATCGGGGACGTACGCCGTCGAGGACGGGCGGGAGGTCACCGTCGAGCCCTGAGGCAGCAGCCTCGTTCCCGAAGGGGCGCCGTGGGCGGTGGTCCCGGCGGCGGGCCCGTGTGCGACGGCGGCCGGGGGAGGACCGTGATCGCCAAAAGCGAGCGGCATGGCTGCCGCTCGCCCGGTGTGGTGGGGCCACAAGGCCCCGGTGGTGTCAGTCGCTGTGCGCGCTCGGGCTCGGGCTCGGCTCGGCCATGGACGGCTCGAGCGGCTCGCCGTCCGCGCCCACGATGTCGACGAGCTCACCGATCCGGGTGACGTCCAGGAGGAAGCGCACCACGGGGGGCGGGCTGATGAACGTCGGTCGCTCGCCGGACGCCTGGATGAGGCGGCTCAGGGCGGCGAGCGCCGAGGAGTCCATGAACGTCACATCACGGACGTCGACCTCGACCCGGACGTCGTGCAGCACGGCCTCGTGGACGGCGTCGAGCAGCTCAGTCTTCATGAGCATGTCGAGCTCACCGCTGAGGATGAGCCGAACGCGGTCCGGCGACGCGATGAGCGTGACGCTGCCCGCTGCAGGTAGGGGGGTGTGGGGGTGAGCAGCCATCATGGCCTCTTCTCTCCCGGCAAGACAGGCGCCGCTGTCTTGTCGGTGATCTGGATATGGGCACCCGCACGTGGGAGAAGGTCGCAGGCTGAGCCGCGGAGGTCGAGCGTACCGCAGAGCATGGTGCGGATATAGGTCGGGATCGAGATTCGCCGGTTGCGTCAGTCGACAGAGTAAGTCTACGGTGTACATCTACGCAAGCGCGGCGCCGCCTCTCGGTCTGGTGCCGCGCTGCACCGGAAGGAACTCAGTGCCCACGTCCGAACGGACCACGGTCGACGCAGTCTCCAAGGGGAACGGTGGTAGCCGGCGTGAGCCGTTGAGCCGCGAGCGTGTCCTCACCACGGCGCTCGACATGGTCGACGCCGACGGGATCGAGGCGTTGTCGATGCGTGGGCTTGCGCGCGAGCTCGGTTGCACCCCGATGGCCCTCTACCGTTATGCCGACAGTCGGGACGCGCTGCTCGACAGTCTCGTGGAGAGCGTCCTGGCCAAGCTGGTCAGTACCCCCGTCACGGGTGACTGGGTCACCGAGCTGCGGCGCGTGGCTCACGGCTTCCGGGAGCTCGCGCTCGCCCACCCCCGCATGGTGCCGCTGCTCGTCACGCGTCCGCTGGCCACGCCTCTCGGGCTGCGCCCGCGCGGCACGCTGCGCCCGCTCGAGATGCTGCTCGGCCTGCTCATCAATGCCGGCTTCTCACCGGCCGACGCTCTACACGTCTACCGAACCTTCTTCGGGCTCCTCTACGGCCACGTCCTCACCGAGCTGCAGGAGGTGGTCACCGATCCGGAGGAGAGTGACGCCCTGCTCCGTCTGGGCCTCCACCGCCTCCCGCCGCAGGAGTTTCCTCACGTGCGCGAGCTCGCCAACGAGCTCGCGACCTACGACGGCGTCGCCGAGCTGGACAAGGGCCTCGACATGCTCGTCGCCGGGCTGCAGCGCCAGCTCCTCGGTCAGGCGGACTGACTGGGCGGCGGCACATGCCGCACCAGCGGGCATCGTTGCCTTCCCGACGGGGGAGCCGCGCTCGACGGTGGTGGTGCCGTTCCGAAAAGGACCGGCACCACCATCCGACCCTCAGCCGGCGAACGGCTCCAGGTGGCGGCCCAGATGGTCCGCCAAGATGTCCGCGTACAGCTCGTGGTGACGTGCGAGCACCTCACGAAGCGCTACGTCCAGGTAGCGGTTCCCACCACGATCCGTGGCGGTGAGGACATCCCCGTAGCCCACGTGCAGGATCTGACGGCTGTCGAACGTTGCCACGAGGTCCTGCAGCTCTCCGTCGCTCACGGCGCCCGGGTCCGGCGTGCTGTCGACGTCCGCCGACACCTGGTAGGTGGCGCGGGAGCGACGGTATGACTCGCGGCTCACTGCGTACATCTCCCGCAAGAGGTCCGGTTCGTGCAGCGCCACGACCTCGAGGGCGCTGAGGTAGCTCGTGCCGGACGTCTTGAGGTGGATGTGCCCGCCGGTCGCCTCGACCGCCGCGGCATAGATGCTGAACTTGTCCGAACCGGAGTGCAGCGAGATCTTGTAGCCGCCCAGCTGTTCGGCTACTGCGGCGTGGCCACGGAGGTTCACCGCGAGGTCGTCCACCCGGCCGAGGTACTCCACCCCCTTCTCGAAACCGTCCGCGTACCGCGGGGCGAAGCTCACCCAGTCCACCCCGAGACGCTGCAGCTCGGCGGCGACGTAGTAGTGCTCGGCAACGGACGTGACGAGGTCCGTCTCGTCGATGGCCACCTCGATCTCCACGTCGTGGCGGGCGCGCTCCCGAAGATGGCGGCTCAGACGCACGGTATCCGCTACGGCGGCGCCGTACTTGACGGCGCCGCGTAGCAGTTGGTCCTCCGTGATGACGAGCGGCGTCCCGGCGACGCTGATGCTCGTACCGCTGTAGCGCCGGACGAGTGCCGCTGGGTCGTCCTCGAGACTTCCCCAGGGCACGAGCGCGGAGATATCGCCTCGCGCGGTGTCCGGGTCCACGACGTGGTCGCCGGGGTCGAGAGTGAAGGTGGTGAACCCAGCATCGAGACCGCGGTCGATGCCCTCTGTGGTCTTGATGTGGTCGGTGTCGGCGCCCACGGCGCCGTTCCACTCGGCCTCGACGCATCCGAAGGTCGCGTCATCGAGGACTTCCTGGGCCGTCCGGCCGAGCCGGTCCATCTCGCGGATGGACTGCTGGGCGAACACAGGGGTCACGCCGTGTCCATGCCTCTGGAACGCACGCACGTGCCCGGGCGTCGCCAGGCCGAGCCGGTCCCCGGTTCCCATCGAGCGGCCGACGCCTAGCGGCCGTGGCCGGAGATTGTCGACCGTGGAGCGCAGCGCCGCGGCGTTGGTGGGCGACAGGGGGCCGGTGAGCTGGTACCCGTTGCCCGCAGAAGCGCTCACGCCCTCGAACAGATCGAGGTCCGGCGCGTGGGGAGTGCTCACCGCGAGGGTGCGCCGTCCGTAGGAGTCGCGCTCCACGGAGGCGACGAGCTGATTCACCGGCGCCCTCATGACGACCTCGTCGGTGATCCAGCGGTGGCCGTGGCGGGGTCGAGCAGAGCCGCAGAGTCGGCATCGAGGAACAAGCGGGCGTGCGGTTGGCGGCGCAGGATCGAGGCCGGCACCGCCGGCGTGATCGGGCCCTCGAGTGCTGCCTTGACGATCGCCGCCTTCCGCGCTTCGGGCGTGTTGACGAGCACCGTCGCCGGACGGAGCAGCGCCGGGATGGTCATCGTGAGGGCGTGGGTCGGTGCCTCCGCCAACGAGGAGAAGTGCCCCTCGCCGACCTGCTGCTGCCGGGACACCTCGTCCATCGCCACCAGGCGCATGAGATCGGGTGTCTCGAAGTCAGCGGGCGGGTCGTTGAACGCGAGGTGGCCGTTCTCCCCGATTCCCATGACGCAGACAGCCGGCTCCAGCTCCTCGATGAGCCGCGTGTAGCGAGCGAGCTCCTCCTCGACAGGCTCGTGGTCGCCCTTGACGCCCTCGAGTGCCTTGAGGTTGACCTTCTCGGCGAGGTTCTCCCGCATCCACCGCCGGAAGCTTGCGGGGTGCTCGGCCGACATCCCGAGGTACTCGTCCATGTGCAGCACGGTGATACGCGACCAGTCGATGTCGTCCCGGGCCGTCGCCGCCTCGGTGAAGGCGAGCTGGGAGTTGCCGGTCGCGAGGATGACAGCGATCTCATCCCTCGTAGCTAGCGCCTCTCTCACGGCGACGGCGAAGGCCTCCGCTGCGACGGCACCTGCCTCCTCGTTGGTGGGCAGGACGGTGACCTCGAGATCTCCGTAGTGCGTGCTGGTCATCGAATCGTTCCTTCCGTCGGTGCGGTGGTGTGCCACGTGCCCCGCAGGGCGACGGCGCGTGGCACGAGGTCGTGGTCGAACAGAGTGAGGTCGGCCCGGTAGCCGGGCAGGAGATGCCCGACGTCAGGTAGTCGGGCGGCGCGCGCGGGGACGGAGGTCACCATGGTGATGAGGTCGGGCAGCGGGAGCCCGAGGGCGTCCCGCGCGATCGGCAGCATGTGCCCGAGTAGAGTGGTGCTCCCGCCGAAAGAGTCGCGCTCGAGCGTCATGCCGACGCCGTCGACGACGTCGTAGCTCGTGGTCGCGATCTCGTACCGGCTGCCCTCAGGCAGCCCGGCTCCTGCTGTGGCGTCGGAGACGAGACACAGCCGGTCGCCGGCCCCGCGGTGCGCGAGGCGCATGAGGAGGGGTGGCAGGTGCTTGCCGTCAGCGATCATCTCGACCGTGAGGGTGTCCGACGCGAGCGTCGCCTCGAGCATTCCCGGAACTCTCCACGGCCCCCGTCGTAGCGTGGTGGACTGGCCGGAGAAGACGTGGATGACATGGCTGAGTCCGACGGCCTCGCAGCGCGCGAGGTCGTCCGCTGTGCCGTCGGTGTGCCCCGCGGCAGCGACGATGCCGGCGGCGACGAGCCGCTCGGTCAGGTGAACGGCACCGTCGAGCTCCGGCGCAAAGCTCATCATGGTGATGGCGTCGGCTCGCTCGAGCAGCATCTCCACGGAGCCGTCGCTGGGCACACGAAGCGCAGTTGAGTCTTGTGCACCGCGCTGCCCGTGCGAGAAGTAGGGGCCTTCCAGATGAGCACCCGGTAGGGAGGGGCCGATGGCCGAGGCTCCGCGGAACGCCTCGAGCGCGTCTAGCGCAGTGCTGAGGTCGGGCACGGGTGCGCTCGCGAGTGTCGGCAGAGCTGTCGTGACACCGGCCGCGAGCAATGCTGTGCCGATGGAGGCGAAAGCCTCCGGTGTCGCCTCGTGGTACCCGCGTCCAGCTGCGCCGTGGACGTGGACATCGATGAGTCCCGCGGTGAGGTAGCCCGGCCCGAGATCGGTGACCCGAACGCCACTTGGAAGCTGCGCCCGAGGCAGCACCGCCTCGATACGTCCGTCGGACACGAGGACCGCATGGTCGGACAGGACGTCGTGGCCGGTGACGATCTCGGGTCCGGCGTAGGCAGTGCGCCCGGAACTCGCCGCACTCGCTGACACGGTGTGCCCCACGGAGTCTCCTTCGTTGCAGATCCCCGACCCACCACGGTGTTGAGCCGGCGTGCTGCACAACGTAGCAACATGCTGCGATCAACTGCAAGCGTTGCAATCGCCCAATGCTCCGGATGCCACTGCTGCCTCGCAGTGGTGAGCTGCGGCATTTCGGTGCGGCCCCGCACGTGGACCCTGGCACGCCAGACATAGGAAAGTGGGAGGTGGTTGCTGCAGCATGCTGCATGCTCTACAGTCACCTTCACAAAGTTGCACTCTGTGGTGCAACCCACCTACGGCGAGGTAGAGGGGCACGAGACGATGGCAGGACCTGTCGCGACATCGGTTCGGGGAGTTGTCGAGCAGCCACCACCCCTCGCTCCGCAGCGAGCAAGGCGGCGGCGCGGCTCGACGCTTGCCGGAGTGCTCTTCGTTCTGCCGGCGTCGCTCTTCATCTTTGTGTTCATGCTGTACCCGCTGCTGCACTCGGGGTACCTCAGCTTCACCGAGTACAACTTTGTCTACGACGAGAGTCCTCGGTTCGTCGGACTCGACAACTACACCAGCGCGTTCCAGGACGCGCAGTTCCTCACGAGTCTGCGCAACACCCTCGTCTACGCGATCTTCTACTTCACGCTGGTCACCGGAGCATCATTCGGTCTGGCGCTCCTCCTGTTTCGCAAGCTGCGGCTGAGCTCCTTCTACCGCTCGGCCATTTTCATGCCGATCGTGGTGCCGCTCTCTCTCGCGGGCCTCATTTTCGTGTGGATCCTGCAGCCCAACTACGGCCTGCTCAACCACGTCCTCGGCAACGTCCTCGGGCTGGAAGGCCTCACCCGGGCGTGGCTCAGCAGCGGCGGCACGGCCATGGCGGCCGTCGTCGGGCTCTCCCTGTGGGCGACGGTCGGCTTCATGACCATCCTTTTCCTCTCAGGGCTCCAGGCAATCCCCCAGGAGGTGCTCGAGGCCGCGGAGATGGACGGCGCTAGCGGATGGCGCAGGACGCTCTACATCGTGATGCCGAACCTGCGACCCACCTTCGTCATCGCCGGGACCTGGGCCATCCTCCAGGCGCTCAAGGTCTTCGTCGAGCCGATGGTGCTCACCGACGGTGGGCCAGGTACGAGCACCCTCGTGCTCTACCAGCAGGTCTACCTCACTGCGTTCAGCTTTTACGAGATGGGTTACGCGTCGGCGATGGGCTACATCCTCGGCGTCATCATCCTCGCGTTCATCGGCCTCAACTACTTCGTGACCATGCGGAAGGCGGGCAAGCGTGCGTAGCGCCACCAAGGACCGGAGCGTGCACAGCGTCGGGCGGAGCTCGCTCGTCAACGTCGCGCTCGTTGCGATCTCCGTCCTCTTCCTCGCGCCTCTCATCTACATCGTCCTCAACTCTTTCAAACCGGCGGCTGAGGTCTTCGTGACGCCGCCGACGATCCTCCCGCAGCAGTGGACCCTGGAGAACTACCAGGAGGTCGCGGAGGGGCACTTCGGTGCGTACTTCACCAACAGCGTGGTCATCACCCTTGGCGGCGTGGCGCTCGTCATCCTGCTGAGCATGCTCGCTGGCTACGGCTTCTCGAAGGTGAAGTTCCGGGGCTCCGGGCTGCTCCTGGCAGCCATCATCGCGACGCTCACCGTGCCGCTCGCCATCCTTCTCGTGCCGATGTTCCTCATGGAGAACGCGGCTGGTCTGCTCAACACCAACCTCGGGCTCATCCTCCCGAACGTCGCGGTGTGCCTGCCGTTCGCGATCCTCATCATGAAGGCGAACTTCGACGACATCCCGGATGAGATCGAGGAGTCGGCGCAGATCGACGGCGCCTCCCGCCTGCGGCGGTGGTGGTCGATCATGGTCCCGCTGACGAAGAACGGCCTCATCCTCGTCACTGTCATCACGACGTACAACATCTGGGGCGAGTACACGCTCGCAAAGACCCTCGCGATCGACCCGCCCGCCATGCCGCTGACGGTCGGTCTCACGCTGCTCAAGGGCGAGGTCTGGGAGTACGGCGTGCTCGCGGCGGTCATCACGCTGGCCGTCCTGCCGCCCATCATCATCTTCGCCATCTTCCAACGGCACATCGTCCAGGGGGTCGCCCAGGGGGCGGTCAAGGGATGACCGCGCCTGCGCGACCTGTCACGAACGGGCGTCGTCACCTGGTGGCGTCCGGAACTCTCTCGATTGGGAAAGGGAAGACCATGACCCGTAACGGTCGGAGGATTACCGCGCTGGGGGGCGCAACGATGCTGCTCGCCCTGGCGGCCTGCAGCGGCACCCCGTACGACGAAGGCGAGGACGGCTCGACCGCCGGGTCCGGCGCCGGTGGCGACGAGACGTTGACGATCGCTATTCAGGCGTGGATGAGCGACAAGCTCTACCTCAATCAGATGGCAGAGAGCTTCGAGGAAGAGACGGGCGTGACCGTCAACCTCGTGGAGTACGCCGACAACCAGGCGTTGTCGAACTTCGCGCTGCAGTGGAGCCAGGGCACCTCCAACCAGGACATCGTCGTCGTCGACGGGGCCTCCACGGCGGTCCAGTTCCTCACTCGAGGGCTCATCATCGACTTCAACACGACGGACTTCTTCACGGGGGATCTCGCGAAGGAGAACTTTGTCGGGGAGTCGCTGTCGTTCACCGAGCTCGACGGCGTGCAGTTCGCCATTCCTTTCGGCCTCGAGGTTTACAACATCAGCGCCAACCGCACCTTCTTCGAGGAGGCGGACCTCCTGGACGCGGACGGCAACATTCCCGTGCCGGCAGACTGGGAGGAGCTGTACGAGATATCGGCGGCGCTCTCCGAGCACACGGGCGGTCCCGGGATGACGATTCAGTGGGGGCCGAACGCCGTCCCGACCATGCTCGCCGTCGAGCAGGCGGCGCGCGGTGACATCTTCGCCGACGACGGATCCACGCTGACCTTCGACACCCCCGAGATGCGCGAGATCCTCGAAATCTGGCGCCGTGGCGTCGAGGAGGGCGTGTTCTCCGTCGACACATTCGCCAACAAGGACGCGGGGCGGAGCAACTTCAACGCCGGCGGGCTGCCGATGCTGCTCGAGACGGCCTCCCGCGTGCCGGAGGCCGCCCCCACCATCGGCGTCGAGAACGCCGAGGTCATTGCGATGCCTGGTTCGCTGGAGAACGGGTCCTTCGGGTTCAGTGCGGGCGTCATCATTCCCACCGAGTCGGAGAACCAGGAGCTGGCGCTTCAGTTCATCCGGGAGGCGATGATGTCCGAGCACCAGGTCGGTGCGGGTCAGGAGTGGGGCAAGCTGCCCGTCCTCACCACCTACTTCGACGAGATCGAGGCCGACTGGAAGGACGACATGTACGAGTTCGTCCGCCTCTCCGTTCCCGCACCGATGTACCGCGACCTCCCCGTCATCCAGGAGCGTGGCAAGCAGATGCTCCAGGAGTACCTCACGGGCAGCACCGATGTTGACGGCTTCCTCGAGCAGGTCGAGGGCATGATCGCCGACTCCAACCTCGGCACCCAGTAGGACGTCCACCCGCCTCAGCGGGCTCCGGTCCCCGGACGGGACCGGAGCCCGCTTCGACGTGTGGCGTCATGCCCGGGACGGCGCTGGAGCGGTAGAGCTGCGCACGAGCAGCCGCGTCTCGATCTGTGTGGACCGCTGGAGCGGGGAGGAAGGCTCGCCCTCGACATGGGCGTCGATGAGGTCGAGCAGCATATCGACCGCCTGCACGCCGGCGTGGGCACCTGGGACGTGCACGGTCGTGAGAGTGGGGTACGCCATGCCGGACATCGGGCTGTCATCGATGCCGACCACGCTCATCTCCGGGCCAACCCTGACCCCGCGCTCTGTGAGGCGAGCCATGACGCCGAGCGCGATGAGGTCGTCGTAGGCGATAACGGCGGTAGCAGGGGAGGCGTTAAGAAGGTCAGCTGCGTGTGCGCCGGCCTGGATCTGCGGCTCGAATGGGCCGAACTCGATGAGCTCGACGTCATTCTGCGCGCATGCTTCGCGGACGGCCGTCTGGCGCTGGGTGTTGGACCACGATCGCTTCGGGCCGTTGAGGTAGCTGATCGTTCGGTGACCCAACGCGGCGAGGTGCTCGACGGCCTCGTGAATGCCGGCAGCATTCTCGATAGTGACGTTCGAGATGTTCGGGTGCTGGCGGTTCACGAGCACGAGGGGCAGCTTGTCGTTGAGTTCCTCCAGCTGCTCGTCGGCGCTGCGCGCGGACGCGATGATGAGGCCGTCCACCCTGCTCGCTAGGAACTCGGCGCGACGGATCTCATCAGCTGCGTACTCGTCGACGTCGGCGACGGCGACTGTGCGGCCCAGCGCCCCGGCACGCGCCTGGACGGCTTTGATGATGGGTGGGAAGAAGGGGTTGGCGATGTCGGGCACGATGAGGCCGATCGCCTCTGTCCGAGGCCCTGCGGGTTGCCGAGGAACGTGGGAAGAGACGTAGCCCATCTCGCGCGCAATGCGGCGCACACGTTTTGCAGTCTCGACGTTCACCATGCCGGGGGCAGAAAGGGCTCGAGACACCGTTGACGGCGATATTCCCGCGGCACGAGCGACATCCGCCAGGGTCACGTTCACGTCGTCCTCCATGCTTGAGCGGTGCGTCTTCTGACTTGTTGCGGCGGCGGCATCCGGTGAACGCTGGCTCGCTGCGTCGCAGGGATGGCGACCAGAGTGCGACACAATGACGCAAGCGACTGCAAGATTTTGTGGCAACACTGCAGATTATGCAACGTCGACGAAAGGCGGTCAATCACCGAAAGGTTGGGTCCTCGCGAGAGCACGCCCTGCCGAGGGCTGGCATCGCTCAGGCAGGCACGCGGAAGTTTCACATCTGCGTGATGCGGAACGGCGCCGGTGCCGCACCCCGGACCATGACAGGGTCATAGGAACTCGTGACTGCTGGCGCCAGTTCTGATCTGGTCGCATGTCGAACGAGCCCGTGCAGTCAGTCGCCGCACAGAGGCGTGGTGCAGCGTCGCCGTGGCGTTTCACCCTGGACTGCTCTCACACTATGCAGGTGGAACTGACGTCCACCGGCCCGCGGGGAGGCTGAGCCCGGCGTCACCGTCAGGCGGTCGCCCCGGCCCCCAGCACCACCCTCGCGATCACCC
The DNA here is from genome assembly GCF_023715365.1 of Georgenia satyanarayanai. Classification (GTDB taxonomy): domain Bacteria; phylum Actinomycetota; class Actinomycetes; order Actinomycetales; family Actinomycetaceae; genus Oceanitalea; species Oceanitalea satyanarayanai_B. The sequence goes on along the minus strand of NZ_JAMBNZ010000007.1, from coordinate 34,628 downwards.
GCACGGCCTCGATCAGCTGGTCGAAGGACTCCTCGTACACCTCGTCCGAGCGGCGGTACGGGTCGACGACGTCGTCCAGCTCGGCCGGCACCTGCGTCCGCTCACGCGCGGCGAGCGGCACCAGCGCCGCCAGGCGCTCGGCCGGCCGGGCACCCGGCCCGGCGGCGTCGTCCAGCTCGGCAGTGTCCACGGCCGCCGCCAGCCGTGCGAACTCACGCAGCGTGAAGGCCCGCCGCACCGCGGCCGGCACCTGGTCGACGACGTCGGCGCGGTGCTTGCGCGTCGCGGTGAGCACGAGGTCCGCCCCGGCGACCATCGGCTCGGTGATGCGGCGCGCGGCGAAGCCGTCCGCGGAGACGCCGGCCTGCTCGAGGAGCGCCACCATCGGCGGCTGGATCGGCTCGTCCACAAGCGCCCCGGTCCCCGCGCTATGCACCGAGATCCCGCTCCCCGGCGCGAAGGCGGAACGGAAGAGTCGTTCGATGGCGGGGGAGCGGCAGATGTTGCCCGTGCAGACGATGAGAAGAGTGAAGTCCTCACCCGATCGGTATGCCGCCATGGTCATCCCTTTCCCGCTCGCCAGTAGGACCGAGCCTACCGACATCATCCCTGTGCTCGATGGCGCGTCCATCCGGGCAGGAGCAGAATTGTCCGTACCGGCTGCCACATCTCCGGCGAGCCGGAGCAACGGTGCAAGGGTGCAGTGATGACTCTGTTCAACCCGTCGGGCGGCGACACCGACTTCGCCGAGGTTCTGCCGGGCGGCCACGAGCTACCTGTTCTCGACACGCTCAGCTCAGCGACGTCGTCGGCGTCTGTACGACGCACGACGACGTCTACTTCCGGTTCAGCCAGAGCCCGGACGACTCGGACACGAGCGCCCGCCGTGAGCGGGAGAGTGGCTACCTGCTGCCCGGGGTGCCCGCGTGGCCGCTGTGCCCCGAGCAGTGGTGGGGGCGCCGGCTCGCGCACGTGGATCGCCCGCCAGCTCACCCGCCACTCCCACCTCGCGCACAGCAGCATCGAGCCGTGGCTCGTCAGGGGACAGGTGCGCGGGCGCGGAGCGGACTGCGAGCCGCTCATCGCCCACGTCAGGCCGCTGGCGCGCGTGGGTCACCGGGCGCTGCTCGAGGCGGACGAGTCCTACGCCGCGTGGCAGACGCGCGCCTTCCGCTCGCTGACGGGGTAGCCGCGGCGAGGCGTCAGCCGTGACAGGTGCTCGACGTCGCGAAGTGAGCAACGACGACGACGACGAGTCCCTACACCAGCACGTGCCCACGGTCTGGAGAGGTGACCATGCTGATCTGCCGGACGGCCTGCGCCGCCTGCTGGTAGGAGCGCTGGTACACCTCGTCGCTCTGCAGGAACGGGTCGACGATGTCGTCGAGCTCGACCGGCACCTCGGCACGCCGCGCCGCGGCGAGGGGGATGAGAGCGTCGAGGCGGGCGGCGAGGTGAGCGTCCGGTCCGGCAGCGGCCTCGAGGTCCGATCCCTTCACCGATGACGCCAGCCGGGCGAACTCCCGGACGGTGAACAAGCGCCGCACCACGGAGGGAAGAATGTCGGCGACATCACCACGCAGCTCCCGAGTGGCGGCGAGGACCAGGTCCGCGTGCGCGAGCATCGTCGCGGTCACCGCGCGGGCTGCGAACCCGTCGACGGTGTGCCCGTGCCGTTCGAGCAGCCGCTCCATCGGCGGCTGGATCGGTCGGTCCACCTGGGCTCGGGTGCCGGCGCTGTGGACGGCGACCGTGCCGTCGCCGTTGAGCGCCGAGCGGAGCAGGTGCTCGACGGCGGGCGAGCGGCACACATTGCCGATGCACACGACGAGCACCGTGAAGTGCTGTCCCGAACCGTCACCAGTCATTGTTGCCTCCATCTGCCGCGTCTGAGATCTGGACGCTAGTCGCAGCTGCGCAAAGTGCTCCTACTTTCGGAGGGGGACAGGGGGTCGATAGTTGGAGGTTGCACTTCTCACTCCGGGGTGAGTGGGAGTGAGACGGCCCGCGAGCGACGATGCCGCGAGTCGGGGCCGTGACATGGAGGTCGGCTGGCTCAGCGGCCACCCCCGGGTGATTCGGAGATCACCCGCCAATCGGCCACCGACGCGCCCGTTGTGCCCGTAGCCTCCAGTCAGTTCGGGCGGACGTGACGACGGCAATGGAGGCTTCGATGTCTGCACGGATACGAGGACGCGCACCCCGTCCGCAAGGAGGGGACCATCCCCCGAAGGGTCGGCAACGCCGCTCACGGTGGATCGGGCTCGCCATGCTCATGGCACTCTCGCTGCTGCCCCAGCTTCCCGCCCTCGGGCACGCGGCGGACCTCGACCTGTGGGTGAGCGCGAACGCCAACCGTGCAGGCTCGGTCAACCTGAGCGGAGCGGCCATCGACGGCAACGCGTACATCTACCTTCCCTCCGACCCGGCCATCACCAAGGTCGAGTTCTGGCTGGACAACCCCGCCATGGCCGGAGCTCCTCGGCAGACGGAACGTGAGGGTCCCTTCGACTTCGCCGGCGGTTCGGCCACGGCGGCCAACCCGTTCAACACCGGCACGGTGGCGGACGGCCCCCACGCGATCAGCGCCCGCATCACCACCTCGGACGGGCACGTCGAGGTCCTCGAGGCGAACTTCACGGTCGGGTCCGCCCCGGTCGAGCAGCCGCCGCCGGCGCAGAGCGCCACTACCCTGCGGATCAACGCCGGGGGACCGTCAGTGACGACCGGCGGCGTCACGTGGCTCGCCGACACCTACTTCACGGGCGGCAAGTCATACACGAACGCCAAGGTCACGGCGATCAGCGGGACGACCGACGACGTCCTCTACCGCACCGAGCGGAGCGCCACGAAGGACCTAGGTGGCTTCTCCTACGCCCTGCCCGCCCCCACAGACGGCACGTACACGGTCCGCCTGCACTTCGCAGAGATCTACTTCGGGGCGACCGGTGGTGGCGCGGCCGGGGCCGGGAAGCGCGTCTTCGACGTCAACGCCGAGGGCGGCCCGGTGGAGCTGGACAACTACGACGTCTACGCCTCCGTCGGCGCGATGGCCGCGGACGTGAAGACCTTCACGACGACGGTCACCGACGGGACTCTCGACCTCGCCTTCTCGGCGTCGGTCAACCAGCCCAAGATCTCCGCCATCGAGTTCGTCCCGCCCACCGCAGACCCGGACCCGGACCCGGCCCCGGACCCCGACCCGGATCCCGACCCCGACCCGCTCCCCACTGGCCAGACGCTGCGCATCAACGCCGGCGGTCCAGCCGTCACGACGGGCGGCGTCACCTGGGCGGCCGACTCCCACTTCTCCGGCGGGAAGTCGTGGTCGACGTCATCCACCACGGCGATCGGCGGGACCACCGACGACGTCCTGTACCGCACCGAGCGGAGCGCCACCCAGGACCTCGCCGGCTTCTCCTACGCGATCCCTGCCCCCAAGGCGGGCGCCTACACCGTGCGGCTGCACTTCGCCGAGATCTACTTCACCGCCAACGGCAAGCGCGTCTTCGACGCCAACATCGAGGGCAGCGCGGTCGAGGTCGACGACTTCGACATCCACGCGGCCGTCGGGGCGAAGACTGCCGCCGTGCGGACCTTCACCCGGACCGTCACCGACGGCACCCTCGACATCGCCTTTACGGCCTCGGTGAACCAGCCGAAGGTGTCCGCGATCGAGGTCGTCTTCCCGGACGGCAGTACTCCGCCACCGGACGAGGAGGAGCCGCCGCCGTCCTCGCAGGACCCCTCGCTCTTCTCCTGGGACAGCAAGGCCGACTCTCCGATCGGCCGCTCCGAGGCTCAGGGCACCGCCGTCGGCACGAAGGTCTACGCGTTCGGCGGCTTCCAGACCGGGACCAAGACGACGCCTCGCAGCGACGTCTACGACACCGTAACCAACACGTGGTCCCGCCTGCCCGACATGCCGCAGCAGCTGACGCACTCGCCGGCCATCGCCGACGGCAAGACGATCTGGCTCATCGGCGGGTATGACGGCAACCATCCCGGCGGGTCGACCCGCAACGTGTGGAAGTTCAACACGGAGACGTTGACGTGGTCCGCCGGACCGCAGCTCCCCGAGGCGCGCGGTGCGGGCGGGGCGACCATCGTGGGTCGCAACCTCCACTTCTTCGGCGGCACCAGCCGCGTGGCCGGCTCCACCGCCGATCCCGACGAGGCGGAGCACTGGGTCCTCAACCTCGACGGCGGCACGACGTGGCAGCCTCGAGCGCCGCTGCCCAACCCGCGCAACCACCTCGTCGGCGCGACGCTCGGCGGCAAGGTCTACGCCATCGGTGGCCAGCACAACGAGAACGAGAACACCGGCCTCCAGTCCGACGTCCACCGGTATGACCCGGCGACGAACGCGTGGACGAAGGTGGCCAGCCTGCCGGTGGCACGCAGCCACACCGCCGTCGTCGTCCGCAACGGCTCCATCGTCGTGCTGGGCGGGACGAACCCGGGCAACCAGGCCAGCCGCTACGTCACGGCGTACCACCCGAAGGAGAACGTGTGGACGAACCTGCCCCAGCTCCCCGCCGGCCGGAAGACGCCGGTGGCCGCCATGGTGGGGGACGTCCTGCACATCACCACGGGCAGCCACGCGGTGACGAACTGGACGGGCCGCTTCGCCGACCGGTGGGAGAGCGGTCCGTCGCTGCCCGTGTCGATCGGCGAGGTCGCCGGCGGGATCATCGGCAAGACCATGTACATGATCGGTGAGAGCAACAAGGCGACGACGGCGCTCGACCTGTCGACCGGCACCTGGCGGTCCAACCTCGCCGTCCGGCCCTTCCAGGGGCACCACCACGCGGCCGAGGTGGTCGGTGGCAAGCTCTTCCTCATCGGTGGGCTGGGCGGGAGCTCCGCCGGGAAGGTGCAGATCTACGACCCGGCGACGAACGTGTGGTCGCTCGGGGCGGACATGCCGTTCGCGGCGGGCTCGAGCTCGACGGCGGTCATCGGCGGCAAGATCTACGCCGCCGGCGGGATCATCGGTTCCTCGACGACGACGCGCAGCGCCGTCTACAACCCCGCGACGAACTCGTGGACCGAGATCGCGCCCATGCCGCAGGGCCGTAACCACGCGGCGGCGACCACTGACGGCTCCAAGCTCTACGTCGCCGGCGGTCGTGGTCCGGGCAGCGGCGACGCGAACGTCGTCGCCAACGGCTTCGACAACCTCCAGGTCTACGACCCCGCGAGCAACACGTGGCGCTCGAGCGCCACGGCCGGATCGGGGCTCGCCCCGCTCCCGCAGGCACGTGGGGGGATGGGCAAGGCCGTCTGGTATGACGGGGAGATGTACGTGATCGGCGGCGAGACTCAGAACGGTGCGGGCGCCACCGCTCAGCGGGTCTACAACCGGGTGGACATCTACAACCCCGCGACCAACAAGTGGCGGCTGGGGACGCCGATGCCGACGGCGCGGCACGGGATCTTCCCGCTGCTCATGGGGAACCGGATCGTCGTCGCCGGCGGCGGCACCACGGCAGGGTTCTCGCACTCGACGGTGGTCGAGACGTACAACCCGCGGTGAGCGCGGGAGGCGGTCCGGACGGTGACATCGTCCGGACCGACTCTCCCCGTGCGTCCCGACACATGATGAAATGCCCCTGTGACGGACAACTTCCCCAGCTGGCTCGAGGACGACGGCGCATCCGCCACGCGCGAGGACCGGCCCGCTACCGGTTCGGGCGACGACGGCGGTACCTCGCGTCGTCGTCGTCAGTCGAAGCGCCGCAACCGCTCAGTGGTCGCGCTCGTCATCGTGACCGTGCTGCTCGGCATCCTCGCTCTCCTCGTCCTCTTCGCCGTCCAGGCGCGCGCTGCGTACACAGAGATGCGGGCGGCGATGCCGCTGGTCTCCGAGCTGCGTGAGGAGGCGCTCGGCGGCCAGACCGACGCGGCGGGCACCACCGTCGCCGAGCTGCGCGAGCACACGAGTGCCGCCCGGGACGCTGTCTCCGGCCCGCACTGGGCGGTCGCGGCGAAGCTCCCGTGGCTCGGTACGAACGTCGGGGCCGTCCGCACGGCCACGGTCGTGGTGGACGACCTCGCGGCGGACGCGCTCCCGGATCTTGTCGCCGCCACGGACATCGTTGACCCTGCGCGGCTCGCGCCGCAGGACGGCCGGATCGACCTCGCGCCCTTCGCCGAGGTGGCGCCTCGAGTGGTCGCCGCCAACGACGCCGTTCTGGTGGGCAGGGACCGTCTCGACACCGTGGACACCGGTGGGCTGGTCGATCTGCTGGGCGAGCAGGTCGACAACCTCAAGGGCCAGGTCGACGAGCTCGCCGGCCTCACTGCCACGGCGTCGCGTGCGGTCCAGCTCATCCCGCCGATGCTCGGCGCCGACGAGCCGCGCGAGTACATCTTCATGGTTCAGAACAACGCCGAGCCGAGGGCCACCGGTGGCCTCACCGGTGCCTTCCTTCTCCTCCGAGCCGACGATGGCGAGGTCGAGCTGGTCGAGCAGCGCTCGGCGGGCGATGTCGGCTACTTCGCCGACGGTGCCGTCGACCTGACGGAGACAGAGGTGGCCCTCTTCGGTACTGAGCTGGCGCGTTTCCCGGGCAACGTGACCTCGACGCCCGACTTCCCCCGCAGCGCCGAGATCGTCCGGGCGATGTGGAGCGAGGGCGTCGGCGGCGAGGTGGACGGCGTGCTCTCCCTCGACCCGGTTGCTCTCGGTGGGCTTCTCGAGGCCACCGGACCGATCGGTCTGGACGACGACGAGCTCCGCGCGCTGGGAGTTCCGTCAGAAATGTTTGACGGTGACGCCGAGCTGAGCGCAGACAACGCGGCCGACATCATGCTCAACGGGGTGTACCGGTACATCGAGGACCCTGATTCCCAGGATGAGTTCTTCGAGGTCGCCGCGGCGGGGATCTTCTCCGCCGTCATGGATGGTAAGGCCGCACCGGCCGCCACGGTTGCCGGGCTGGTGCAGGCTGCGGACGAGGGACGCATGTTCGTGTGGTCTGCGCACGGCGAGGAGCAGGAGCTGCTCAGCGGCACCACGCTGAGCGGTGAGCTCCACGGGGACGACGGCCGGGGCGCTCCCGTCGTCGGTGTCTACGTCAACGACATGAGCGAGGCGAAGATCGCCTACTACCAGCGGATGGAGGTGGAGGTCGAGGCTCGCCAGTGCCACGCCAACGGCAACCAGGACCTCACCGTCACGGTCACGCTCGCCTCGGAGGCGCCCGAAGATGCGTCCAAGTTCCCGCCGTCCCTCGTGGGCGGAGGTAGAGCGGTGGACGAGGGCGACATGAGGTCGAGTGTCCTCGTGTACGCGCCAACGGGCGGGCGCATCACCGAAGCCCGTGATCCGGACACGGACGACATCTCGGTAGCTCCGCAGATCCATGACCACCAAGTGGTCGTGGCTCGACGAGTGGATCTTAGTCCGGGTGACTCCGTCACGACCCAGTTCGACATCACCACCGGCCCGGGCTTCACTCAGGACGCGGTCCTGAGGATGACTCCGGGGCCGGGCGGTGAGAAGTTCGTCTCCTCCGCGTTGACATGTCGACAGTAGCCGATAACCTTTAATCCGACCGATCGACCGACACGGTCTTGACGACCCTTTGGGGGATACACCATGATCCGACGCGCATTTGCTGGCCTGCTCGCGGCCGCGCTGCTCGTTCTTGCTCCGTCCGCCGCTTTCGCGACGCGGTACACGCCGCCGTTCGACGCCGCCATCTCGACCACCAACCCCGCGCCGGGCGAGAGTTTCACGGTGACCGTCGAGGCGCCTTCTGGTGAGGACGTCACCCTCACGGTCTCCTCGGACGCCGTGGAGGACGACGACATCCAGATCGCCGGCACCAAGTCCCTGACCAAGACCGCTGTTGACGGCGCTGCCGTCTTCACCGTGACCCTCACGGAGGAGGCGGTCTACAGCATCGTCGCCACCGACGCTGACGGCAACGTCATCGAGACGTTCCAGGTCGTCGTCGGCGACGGCGGCACCACCGACGCCCCGGGCGACGGCGCGACTGTCGCTCCCGGTGCTGGCGGCGGCGCCGCTGGCCCGGCCCTGCCCGAGACCGGTGCGACTGCCACCCCGCTCATCATCGGTGGCGCTGTGCTGCTGCTGGTCGGCGCTGCGGCTCTGTTCCTCGCCCGTCGCGGCAAGGTCACTGCCTGACACCCCAACGTCACGACCGTCCCTGGAAGGCCCCTGCGACATTCGCAGGGGCCTTTCAGGCTCGCGCAGAGGCAGGAGCAACGTGACAATGCTGCACGGAAGTGATCGCTACGTCGTTACGGCAATATTGGTTTTGGCGCTGCTGCTCGCCTCCTGCAGTCCGTCACGGGACGTCGCTAACCAGGGCGCCTCTGTGCGTTGGACATCCTCGGACCCTGCGGCCTTCGCAGAACAGGTCACTCGCCTTACGAACGAGGTGCGCAGCAGTGAAGAACTCCATGAACTCGAGGGCTCCGATTGTGCGCGCGACCTCTCATTAAAGCGAGCGGCGGCGCTCGTTGGGGCAGAAGAGCTTAAGCATGCACCGTTAGCGCCGGTCATTTTGGAATGCAGCCCGTGGACCGTTGCTGCTGAAAATCTTGTCAGGAGCACGGCATCTCCAGAGGAGGTGGTGGGAGCATGGCTTAACTCGCCCGGCCATCGCGCCAACATAGTCGACCCAGAACTCACAGAGATCGGGGTCGGCTGCGTCCCGGACGGGGAGAAGATGCTGTGCTCGCAACTTTTTCTCGGGCCGTAGTGTCTTCTCCTCGGCGTTGATACCGTTCCGCACGACCCTGCTGCCCGAGTTCGCAACGCAGTCTCAACCTTCCGCGCGACGACGTGGTCACAGGCGCGGTGGATGCGCGATGCGCTCACTAGGCCGGACTCCACGTGGAACTCGGCTGGGACTGCTCTCCCGTGATCGACGACGGGCCGAGAGTCGGCCACGGGGGCAAGGAGGCACGGACGGGCGTAGAGGCGCGGCGCGGCGGAGGTCGCCTGCGCGCATCGCGGCTGGGCGCCGTGTCGCCGCCTGGCAGAGTGTCGCGCGAGCAGTCCTCCGCAGCGCCTTCTCATCAGCGAAGAACAGCACGGGGACGACGGGCGCGACTCTGGCGGCGCTACGTCCAGGAACCCCCAGATGGTGGAGGGCTTGCTGCTCATCGGCAGGAGGGCTGGAGTTTCGACAAGTGCGTCTGGGCCAGTTCGTATGCTGGAGAAGTATGTACCAGTGCGAGGCCCTGGCGAGGCCCGGTTACCTTCTGGTCTGGAACTGTGCGACGATACCTCGGCATTATTCAACGGCCAAACGGGGGCTCGAATGGAACTGGGCGACTACCTACGCGTGCTGCGCAGCCGGTGGCTCACGATCGTCGGAGTGGCGCTGCTCACGTTAGCGGCCACGGCTGTCGGCACACTGCTGGCGACGCCGCAGTACACCTCTTCCACCCGGATTTTCTTCGCTGTGCAGGCTGGCGAATCTGTGTCGGACTTAGCGCAGGGCTCTACCTTCACCGAGAAGCAGATGGCATCGTACGCAGAGGTCGCTAGATCTCCGATCGTCCTCGAGCCCGTAGCAGAGCGACTCAACCTTGAAGGCAACGCCGCTGCAGTCGGGAGCTCGCTCAGCGTGGCTGTAGCGGCGGACACCACCATCCTCCAAATATCCGCTACGGATGAAGATCCCGTTCTAGCCCGCGATATGGCGAACGCAGTTGCGGACCAGCTCGCAACTACAGTTGGAGGTCTTTCGCCTGAACGTCCTGATGGGACGGAGGCCGTCCGCGCAACGATGCTCAGCGAAGCGCAGGCGGCAAGTTCCCCGTCCTCGCCACAGGTTTCACGAAACCTTATCCTCGGACTGGCCCTCGGGCTTATGCTCGGCGGAGCATTGGCCCTCCTCCGCGAGGTCCTCGATACGAAGGTTCGCGACAACTCTGACATCGCTGCTGTCACCGACGTGACGCCGCTCGCAACCGTGCCATTTGAAGACTCGGGGACGTCGCATCCCGTTTTCATGCATGATGACTCGATGGGTCTCCGCGCTGAGGCGATTCGTCGGCTGCGTACGAACCTTCAATTCGTTGATTTCCAGGACCGCCCGAGTTCTATCGTGGTGACCTCGTCAGTTCCCGGCGAAGGTAAGACGACGGCATCCATCAACCTAGCGGCCTCTCTTGCGGATGCGGGCGCCCGGGTGATCCTCGTCGATGCGGATCTTCGTCGCCCGAGCGTCGCGAAGTATCTAGGCTTCGAAGGACGAGTTGGCCTTACAACTGTGCTTATCGGCCGTGCGAAGGTCGAGGATGTCGCTCAGCCATGGCAAGGCTCGTCGTTGGATGTTCTGCCTTCCGGCCAGGTTCCTCCGAATCCCAGTGAGCTGCTTGGCTCGCGAGCCATGTCCCAGCTCCTCGCGGACCTCGCCGCCACATACGACGTCATCGTCATCGACAGCCCTCCGCTGCTCCCTGTGACCGATGCCGCTATTCTTAGCAAGATGGCTGGTGGCACGCTCCTCGTCGCGGGAGCGGACAGGCTTCAAAAGCAACAACTACGCGCTTCGCTGGAATCACTCGAGCAGGTCGATGCTCATGTTCTCGGGATCGTCCTCAATAAGGCTCAGCGCAAGGACCGTGACCGCTACGCTTACGAGTACTACAGCAGTGACGATCCGTCGCTCACAGGTTCGCGCGTTTCGCGCACGCGCTCCGGACGGAGGACCCCGTCCCCGGCCCCGATGCATGCTAAGCGTTCGACGTGGCCCGGGGAGAAGTTGTCGGCGGCGCGGCGCTGATTCACATAGGGGACGCCGATCAGTAGTCGGACGTCATGGGGCCCGCTCGGTCACGTTAGCTAGCGCCACCGCGGGATGGTGAGCCGCTCTCGACTACGGGCGTCGGAAGCTTGTCCAGACCGGGGCTAGGTCGACTCGGGCGCCCGTCGCTCGGAGTTCTGCGGACTTTTCGGAGGCGTCAATGGACAGGTATAGGCCCCGACCCGGGCGCACATAGTTGCCAGTCCAGACGCAGCATCACCGGCGGCAGCCGCATCTTCTTCTTGTCGGCCGCGAGGGTCTGATGCACGGATAGGTGACAGGTCGGGTTACGCAGCCTGAGTGGCTGACGCGGTCATCTGGCCTCGTACTCGATGGGGGTCAATCAGCCGAGGGCGTCTCGTCGGCGGTGCCGGTGGTAGGTCTTCTCGATCCACGAGACGATGGCGATGCGCAGGGGCTCGCGAGTGGGCCAGGTACGTCGGTCGAGAACGTTCTCTTGGAGCAAGCTGAAGAGGCTCTCCATGGAGGCGCTGCCAGCCCACCGCGCGACGGCAGAACAGGTCGGTGACGAAGGCGGCGTAGAGGCAGCCGGCGAAAGTGCGGCAGTAGGTGATGTCGGCGACCCAGAGCTGGTTCGGTGCCGTGGCGGTGGAGTCGCAGTCCACCAGGTCGTGTCGAGTGTCGGGCCCGGCGCCGGGCATCGTGGTGCGCGGCCCTTTGGCGCGACTGATCCCGCGTGAGCCCGCCCCGCGCATGAGGCGGTTGACCGTGCAGCGCGCGATCTGATGCCCTTGACGGAGCATTACGCGATGAACCTTGGTGACCCCGTAGACGCCGTAGTTCTCGGCGTGCACCCTGCCGATGACCTCCAGCATCGCCGCGTCGCTGACCGACGGGACACGGATCTTGGCGGCGTAGTACGTGCTCGGGGCGACCTGCAGCTGGCTGCAGATCGGCTCGGCCCCGAAGTCGTCCTTGTGGTCGTCGATGAACTCGACGATTAACGCTGTGGGCGGTCGAGCTCCGCCGCGAAAGAAGCTGATGCGCTTGAGAATCGCGTTCGCCCGCCGCAACTCGCGGTTCTCCCGCTCCAGCTCCGCCAGCCGCTGCGCATCAGAGGTCGTGGTCCCCGGGCGGTCCCCGGCATCGACCTCCCCTTGGGCCACCCAGTTTGCGCAGCGTCTCGGGATTGATCCACAGCTGTTCGCCGACCCGCGCCAATGTCAACGCCCTCTGACGCGTGGCCGGGTCACGCCGTAGGCCGACGGCCATCCGGATCGCACGCTCCCGAAGCTCCTCGGGTACTTCCTCGGTGCTGCCATGACTCTCTCGTCCACTGGGTTGAGAGCCTCCATCAGACCCAGCACAAGACAACGCCTCGTCCTGGAATGCCCATGTGGTCGCGTATGCTGGCATAGCCTGGACGAGCTGGGCATGCTATTTCTTTGCTCGAGTGGCGCGTACGGCGAGTTTGGGAGGCGAAAGTGCCCGGGGGAACGCTGGTCCGGCGGAGTGTCGTTTGCGCCTGGGACGCCGCCGCATGGTGTCTAGCAGTCGCGCTCATTGTCGGTACCCGATACGAGTTCTATCTCAGCGCCGAGCAGTGGAGCACGGTCTTCCTCTATGCCGCACTGGCGTGCGTTTCGCAACTCATCGTGGGCACGCTGCTGAAGTTATACCGCGGGAAGTACCGTTTGGGAAGCTTTGAAGAGAGCCTCGGGCTCCTTCTCTCCACGGTTGTAGTCGCATTGCTCCTCGTGGTTGCGTTTGTGGCGCTGCGGGGACTCGACGAGTTTCCCCGGGGCATTGCGTTCCTCGCTCCACCGTTCGCGCTGGTGACTATGGCGGCAGGACGGTGGGCATACCGTGCCTGGCAGGGGTCGAAGCGACTGCCTATAGAAGGAGCGGAGAATGTCCTTGTCTACGGCGCCGGCGACGCTGGCTATCAATTGCTCAGACTAGTCGATATCGACAGCAGCTCACCGTTTCGCGTTGTCGGCCTCGTTGATGACGATCCACGCAAGAGGCATCTAAGCCTACTCGGCAGGCCTGTCCTGGGTGGTCGTACCGATCTTGTGCGTGCCGCGCGCGAGCGAGACGTGTCGACAGTAATACTTGCGATCTCTGGTGCAGGTAAGAGTCTGATTACCGAGGTCGCGGATATCGTCGAGGGCGCCGGCATGAAGTTTCTCTTACTCCCGCCGCTGAAGCAAATGCTCGGCGGACGCGTGAAGCTCAGCGATGTTAAAGAATTCGAAATCACCGATATACTTGGGCGGCGTCAGGTCGAAACCGACGTAGCCTCCATTGCTGAGTACTTGACAGATCGACGCGTTCTAGTCACTGGCGCCGGCGGTTCAATCGGCTCCGAGCTCGCTTCGCAGGTTCATCGTTTCGGCCCGTCGCGACTGATCCTCCTCGACCGCGATGAGTCAGCTCTCCATAGTGTCCAGCTTGCGATTTACGGCAAGGCGCTTCTTGATACGCCGGACGTGGTTCTTGCCAGCATTCGAGATGCGCGGTCGTTGCGGGAGGCGTTTGAGAGGCATCGGCCCCAAGTGGTGTTCCATGCTGCGGCGTTAAAGCACTTGCCGATGCTTGAGCAATACCCCGCCGAGGGCTGGAAGACGAACGTCTGGGGCACGAATAACCTGCTGGAACTAGCCGCGGAATTCGGCGTCGAGAAGTTCGTGAACATCTCGACAGATAAGGCTGCGAACCCGACGAGCATCTTGGGGCGGACGAAGCAACTAGCGGAACGGCTCACGTCATGGTATGGGGCGAACGCGGCTGGGACATACCTATCGGTCCGATTTGGAAACGTTCTCGGCTCGCGTGGGTCAATGCTCCATACGTTTCAGCAGCAGATTGCGCGCGGTGGCCCGATTACGGTGACCCACCCCGAGGTGTCTCGGTACTTTATGACGATACCAGAGGCTTGCGAGTTGGTGATCCAAGCCGGCGCGATAGGCAGCGATGGCGAGGTGCTGGTATTGGATATGGGCGAGCCGATTAGGATTCTAGACGTCGCCCACCGGCTCATTGTAAACTCGGGCAAGGACATCGACGTGGTTTTCACAGGGCTCCGGCCAAACGAGAAGCTTCATGAGGACTTATTGGGCACCGGGGAGGCGGGAGTGCAAAAGCGTCACCCGCTCATCACACACGTGTCCGTTCTACCTCTTAGCCCGAGCGTTCTCGAAAGTTATGATCCACAGACGGCTAGCCCACTGATCGAGCAGACTGACGGTTGCCCGCCGGCGCGCGAGGCGGGGGATAGCATTGACTAAGCGAATCTTCCTTTCGCCGCCCGATGTCGGCGAGGCAGAGGAGGCCGCAGTCGTGCGAGCTCTGAAGTCTGGTTGGATAGCGCCCCTAGGGCCCGAGGTGGACGCGTTCGAGTTCGAAGTAGCCGCCCGGACGGCTCGCAAGCACGCTGTGGCTCTCTCATCTGGTACGGCTGCGCTGCACCTTGCGCTATTAGCACTAGATGTCGGCCCCGGCGATGTTGTGGTGACGGCATCCATGACGTTCGCGGCTACAGCTAACGCGATCGTCTACACGGGAGCAGAACCGATTTTCGTTGACTCTGACGAGTCGGGCAATATCGATGTGAACTTGCTGGCGGATGCCTTAAGTGGTTTGCAGCGTCGCGGCGAGCGAATCTCCGCGATAGTCGCGGTCGACCTGCTCGGAAAGGTCGCAGACTACGACGGAATCACGGCCGTTGCAGCGGAGTGGGGTGTGCCCGTCGTTTCGGACGCCGCAGAATCGTTAGGGGCGTATCTCGGAGGCCGCCCGGCGGGCACCTTTGGCGATATTGCTATATTATCTTTCAATGGGAACAAGGTGATGACCACCTCGGGAGGCGGAATGCTGCTCACGGACAGTGAGCGCATCGCGAACCGTGTCCGGTATCTCTCGACGCAAGCACGGCAGCCTGTGATCCACTATGAGCACGAGGAGATCGGGTACAATTACAGACTGTCGAACATACTCGCAGCGATGGGCCGAGCGCAATTAGCGCGACTTGACGGCATGATCGAACGGAGGCGACAAATCCGCCTCGGTTATGAAGCGTTTTTTTCTGACGTTGCAGGGGTTGAGTTATTCGGGACCCCGGACGGTAGAGAAGGAGACAGCGCGACGCGTGACAACTTCTGGCTCACATCCGTATTGGTAGACTATGAGCGTACGGGGTGGAGCTCAGAGGATCTGATCCAGTGGCTAGCAAAGGTGGATATCGAGGCTCGCCCCCTCTGGAAACCCATGCATTTGCAGCCGGTGTTCGCGCGAGCCCATGCCTACATAAGCGGTACCGCGGAGCGTTTATTTCGGACGGGTGTTTCATTGCCGAGTGGCTCAGGGATGACCGATGAAGATCTCGCGCGCGTAACGCGTGCCATTGAAGCATTCGACAGACAGTGGAGATGATAACTGTGGAGGGCCAGACAGGGCGGGCGCGGCGAGCCGACTTGCTGCACGGCATCGTCTCAAGTGCGTGGAACTGCTAGGAGGCGGTGGTGGGGCTGAATATCGGCGTGCTCACTAGTGTTGGGCAGACAGTAGACGCATTTTTCCCACCGTTGATAGGTACTTGGCGATCCCAGGGCCACGATGTGCGGGTCGCAGCTGGATCGCCCGCACAGCTTGTCGAAACTACTGTCATAACCGGCCTGACGCGAAAGGCTGGCCCCAGGCTGGCTCGCGCGCCTAAGGCGCTTCGCGCGTGGGTATCAGACAACAAGATAGATGTCGTCCTCACCAGTACCGCGACTGCATCCGCCATCGCCCGTACTAGCCGGCTCGGCGTACCCGTGGTCTACTTTTGTCATGGCCTGCATTGGGATAGGCCAAGTCTAACCAACCTACACTTTCGGCTCATCGAGAAGGTGTTGCTTCGTCGGACTGACGGCATAGTTACCCTAAACAGTGCTGACACGGATTGGTTCGCGGCGAACGGACGAGGCATACCAACGATTAGATTGCCTTTCGGTGTCGGGCTCGAAGCGGAGGCGTATCCGAGGTCGAAGGCTCCGATCGAGGGGGGCAGGGCTCGATTGGTTTGGATCGGAGAGTTCAGTGCGCGCAAAGCGCCGATGGAGGCCGTCGAGCTCGCATCGGCGCTGCGCGATCTCGGAGTTGATTTTTCGCTGACGATGGTGGGCGAAGGGGCCGAGCGGGACCGGGTTGTTCGTTCTTTGCAGGACCGATCGCTCGGCGATCGCGTTTCGGCTCCCGGGCGGCAGTCGGCGTCGAAGGTGCTCGCTGAAGCGAGTGCGATCGTTCACACTGCTCACTGGGAGGGCCTACCGCGGGTACTACTCGAGGCGGTGAGCGTGGGGCGGCCTATTTATGCCTTCGACGCGAAGGGAGTGCGAGACATCCCCGGGGCGGTATTGGTGGACCGACGAGACGCTCGCGAGCTTGCTCATTTAATTGCGCGCGACATCGGTCGGCCAGGGAGTTTGAGCGATCGTGTGGCCGCCTATCCTGAACCTCATGCTCTCTCGTCCGATGTGTCTGCTGGACTGCTAGCCGAGTTTCTTCTTCGGCACTTCGAGCGGCCATTGCAGCCTCGATAGCGTCAGGGTCTGGAAGCGTTCGCTACGTCGCCGTCAGCTACCGCTCCCGTAGGGCATGCGGAAGCCGTACAAGGGAGACGTTTGGTTCCCGATGTGGCGCAGCTTCGATCCGTCGCGGCTCACGGCAGAGACGCCGGCTGACCAGACGTCCCTCGAATCGCACCGCTAGAGCGCGCTCCCCACACGAGTCGGCAGGCGCTAGCGCGACCGCGCTGCCCTCGGGTCGGAGCGTCGAGAGCTTTAGAGCTACAGTCTGGGTATGGAGGCGCTCAAGCGTATGGTGGACGTGATAACCGCGACTTGTGGCTTAGTCGCAACTTCTCCCGTCATAGCTGCACTGGCGGTTGCCATATGGGCAGAGGACGGAGGGCCCGTGTTCTTCAAGCAGGAGCGGATCGGCCGCTCGGGGCGTCCGTTCCAGATCATCAAGTTGCGCACGATGACTGACGGAGCGCAGGCTGTGCGGCGTGGCATCGCTCCCGATGACGTCCGAATCACTCGGGTGGGGAGGTTTTTGCGCGCGACCAGTCTGGATGAGCTGCCGCAACTTGTGAATGTACTACGGGGCGAGATGACCCTCGTTGGGCCCCGCCCGACTCTGCGCTATCAAGTAGAACAATACTCCGCACGCGAGCTGAGGCGCTTGGAAGTATTGCCGGGACTTACAGGATGGGCCCAGATCAACGGCCGGAACCAATTGAGTTGGCCAGAGCGCATAGAGTTGGACATTTGGTATATAGACAACCACTCATGGCGTTTGGATCTCCGGATTCTCGCTCGCACAGTCGTAAAAGTCCTCAGGCGCGAGGGGACATACGCCGCCGGCGGTGGTGTGCCTACTTACGAGGTGGAAGATCGATGACTACGCCGATCGTGATCATCGGTGCCGGGGGATTTGGCCGTCACGCCCACGACGTCGTTGACGCCATGAACGCCAGTTCGCCGACTTACGAGATGTTAGGTTTCCTGGACGATGGACGCCCGGACGAGCGTCTCTTACACGAACGAAACGCGGATCTTATCGGCTCTGTGTCGCTCCTTGAGGAGCTTCCCGTCGACGTTAACTATGTGATTGCTATCGGCTCCGGCGATGTGCGGAGGAGGATCGATAGATGGGCCACATCGTTGGGGAGAAAGGCCGCCACACTCAGGCACCCGTCCTCCACGCTAGGTCGCCACGTAGCGCTCGGGGAAGGAAGCGTAATCTGTTCGCATGTAAGCATCGGCACGAATGTGAAGATCGGTCGCCACGCGCATATCAACTTCAACTGTACAGTCGGCCACGATGCAATCTTATCGGACTACGTCACGGCGTATCCTGGCGCCAACATAGCAGGGAATGTATTCCTCGGTGAGTCCACCACGGTGGGAAGCGGCGCTGTCATCATTCAGGGGCTAAGTGTCGGGGCGGACTCCACCATAGGCGCCTCTGCTTGCGTTGTGCGTGATCTGCCGTCGCGGGTCACCGCCGTTGGCGTGCCGGCGAAGGCGGAGACAGGGCGAACCGATAGCCACGGCTGGGGGGCTACATAGCAGCCTAGTTGGCCTAAGAGTTATGCTCACGTTCTCGTGACTCACCGGTTCAACAAACATGCCCTGAGGTAGAGGGAAGGGGGGACACCGCGTGTTTATGAAGATGATCGCGCCTCATAACAGACCGTTATACTGGAGACCTTTGATGCTTGGCCGTGAATTCGGCGACGAAGGTCACGGTGCCAAAATCTCGTGATTTGTACGTGTGCTCCGATGGCGCGACGGGGGCGCCAGAAGTGCTGGAAGGGACGGGAATCGTGAGGAAGACGCTGGCGATCGTAGGATTTTGCTACGGGAGTCGATATCAGCAGTTCCTGCCGTTTTATGCGTATTCGGCTCTCCGGGCCTACCCGGAGCATACCGTCCTGTTGTATGTCGACCGGCCACTTGCATCCGAAGTGGAGACTTCTCTAACTAGACTCAAGCAGTATGGTGATGTACGAGTAACGGCGCCCTACGATTTTGGTCTAAAAGGGCGGACGCCCGCTAGCAGCGCGGCATTCCGGAGCTTGCGCTGGCTCTTCTTCGACCCTGAGTTTGAACAGTTCGACGCCGTGTATTCCGGAGACATAGACATCTTCTTTGCTCGCGAACAGGACGGTATCCTGGCACCCCACGCCGCGCACGCGAAGATGTTGGGATTGCCTTACAGCAATTATCTCCGACTGACCGCCGACGAGCCCGCAAGACCCCTACGCCAGACTCTCGCAGCCGCACGAGATGGGCGATGGCGCTCTGCACTGGGATACTCGCGCAGACTCCCTGTCGTGCGGAACCGTTTGTCGGGCCTGCATTTCGTGATGACGGCGGAGTACTTCCCCCGAGTGGTCGATCGATTCGACAGCTTTGTCGACCAGCTGTCAGACGGTCGATCCATGCTCGCATCCATGACTGATGAAGAGGTGCTTTATCAACTCATGCGGTCGGCGGGGGTAGGCCTTCCTCCCGTCAGCCCTAACTCACCGGAGATGGATGGTCGTAATTTCGGGTCAGTGGCGTACCGCCCCCACCATGGGATCCACCTTGGTGTCTTTCGCGACGAGAGTACGATACTTCGATCGAGGCAAGTTCTTCAGAGTTATGTCTATAGGGACTATTTCGATCAGTATAGGGCGTGCAATAGTTCGGACGTACTGTTCCGGAATTTGCGCAAAGACGCGGGGCCGTACGTGAGGCGCTTATTCTCGCGTATGGATCGGTACTTGGCGGAACACGATGATAATGCATGATGAGTCGCGGGCAGCGGAGAAGCCGGATCACATAAACTCTGAGGGGCGCGTCCCCGTTATTCTCCTCGCGATTTTTCTCGGCCTGTTGTATATGACAGGACCGAGCGCGGTGCCCGCGAGTGCCGCCAATATAGCGGCATTCGCACTGATCGGATTGTCACTCCACCGACTCGCCCGCAATACCAGGCGGCGGATTGACCCGCGTGCTCTTGCACATCTTGCGATCATACCGATTTTGGTGTTCGGCGCTCTATATGCGCGTGACCAGGATTACTCGCTCTCCATTGTCCGCACCGCGACGGCCGTCGCCATTCTCGTGTTCGCCTTGGTAATCATATTAGACACCCCGCGTCTGCTGGAACTTGCAGTTGCGTCACTTGTCGCAGCGGGGATAGCGATGGTGTTCTATCTCGTTGCGAGCGCCGGCTTCGCGCCCATCATCGCGGGACTCACGACGGCTTCCAGGCTCGGATATGAAATCAGCCAACCAAACACCGTAGGCCACTATGCGGCGGTGGGGGCAGTTGCGGCACTCCACTTTGCTGCGCAAGGTGGACGCTTGCGATCAACCGTCTCTGGACTGTCATTCACTACCCTCGCTCTCGTAGTCGTCGCCAGCCAATCCCGTCGGGCCCTACTCGTTTTAGTGCTAGGCGGCGCAATCATCCTAGGGTATAGGGCAACGCGCGAGGGACGGCTGCTGCGATGGCTTACCGTCGGGTCTGCGGCGATGATCGGTCTCTGGGGTCTTGGCCTACGGGCGATCGAGGATGGCGCGGGAACCAGACTCGAATCTCTTCTGAGTTTCGTTCCAGGGGGCGAGAGAGCCTTGTCATCGTCAGATTTGGTCCGCGGCGAACTCATCGCTCGCGGTTGGGATCTTTTCTTCGATCGCCCGCTGATGGGGCATGGTACGGGCGAGTTCAGGTTCCTCACGGGGATCAGCGGAAGAGACGAAATAGCGTCGCATAACAATTTCGTCGAACTGGCTACAAACAACGGCGTACTCGGTCTCTTAGCTTTCTACCTTCCCGTGCTCTGGCTGCTAATCGGCCTCTGGCGACAGGTGAGGTGGCAGCACGGCCGGTTAGCTTTGACACTGTTCGCCTTACTATTCACGAATGTCGTTGTAACGGGCATGTCGGCTGTCACCTACACCGATAGACTTTCGATGGTAATATACGCCGTTTGCGCTGCATTTTTATTGTCCGCGCGTTCGCGTGCTGGCGGCGCCGACGTCCCGCGACGGCAGCCGACGGGTGTAGCGGTTCCGACACATGGATAACGATGGAAGACGTAATATGATACGAGTTCTGATTGCTTGCGGGCGCATGTCAATCGGCGGTGTGCAGAAGAGTCTCGTGAACGCGCTCAACGAAGTCGACTTCGCCAAATTTGACGTGACGCTCGTAGTAGACGAGTTGGAAGGCGAGCTGCTCCCAGACGTTCCGAACGCGGTGCGAATTGTGAGATTGCAAGAAGAGTACCGACGTATCCATGACTTTGGACTGCGACGGTCGGCGACTCTTAGCGCATTGAGGAAGCACCCGCTTATTGTGACCCGAGCTTTGATCGCCCGATTGCGAGGCCAAGGGTTCAGTCGAAAGAAGGTTTTGACGCAGTTGTGGCTCGCGCGACGTCGCGAGCGACCGGTTGATAGTAGCCTACCGGTCTTCGATGTTGCCGTCGCGTATGCCGGTGGCATGGGTATCTGGAACCACTACATACTTGATGCCGTGCACGCGCATCGTAAGATTTGCTGGATTCATGGCGACTACCGAAGGATCTGGTCCGGGCACCCGTACGACCAGCTTATCCTCCCGGACTTCGATGCGGTCGTGGCTGTGTCTCCGAGTTGTCGCGATATTCTTTTGGACACGACTGCAGTACCGCCGGAGCGCGTATTGGTTCGAGAGAACGAAGTACCAGTCAGCGAAATCGTGAGTCGCGCGGGCGAAGCGCCATATCCCGCTTCAGACAACGGTTTGTTCAAGTTCGTCAGCATGGGTCGCTTGGATGTCGGCAAGGGATACGACCTTGCGCTACAGGCGGCTGCGGCACTGCGCGATCGGGGCGCGCACTTCCGGTGGTACATCCTAGGCGAGGGACCGGATCGATCTAGACTGGAGCGATTCATAGCGAAGTACGGACTTTCGGAAGTTGTGCGTTTGCTCGGGGCTGTCCCTAACCCCTACCCATATTTGGGGCATTGTGACGCGTTTCTGCATCCATCGCGCGGCGAGGGAAAGTCGCTATCAGTGGAAGAGGCTAAGAGCTTCTGCCTGCCTATCGTCATAACGGCTTACCCGACGGTGGGTGACCAGGTGGCTGATCTTACGACAGGCCTCGTGGTGCCTATAAGCTCAGAGGGGCTCGCTGAAGGTATGGAGCGGATCATGAAGGACGAGGTACTGAGGGGACGCTTCCGAGAAAACCTTAGAGATCATGCAGCCAGTGGGAGGACCGCGCCGGCGTTTACAGATGTCATCTGTGGCGAAGCCTAATGTCACGTACGCGGAAATCCGGGAAGAATTTCCTATTCGGCACAGCCTTTCAGGCAGTCACCATTGGCGCCAACTTAGCCATTCGTGTGGCTTTCCTCCGCATTCTTGGCACCGAATATTTAGGGCTGTCTGAATTCTTCCTCAGCACAGTGGCGCTGCTGTCGCTCACGGAAATGGGCGCGGGCGTCGCGTTCGGTTATTTCTTGTACGCGCCACTTGCTGTGCGAGATGAAGTTCGGATTGCGAAGCTGCTCAACTTCTATCGATCGGTGTATCGCATGATCGCGATCGGTACTCTCGTGCTAGGCGCGGCGCTGGCGCCGGTGATGTTCGCCGTTGTCAATACGGAGATCGGTGCAGCGGAGTTCTTTCTTGCGTACGCTGTGTTTGTGGTCGACGCTTGCATCACCTACCTATTCGCGCATAAGCGGACGCTGATCGCAGCTGACCAGAACCAGTGGGTCGTCAGCGCGTACGCTACGGGCGCCACGCTCGCACGACTAGCTTTTCAGTTCGCTGTACTCTATGCGTTTCCGCAGTTCGTACTTTACGTCCTAGTTCAGCTGCTCACCAATCTCTTGCAGAATGCGGCGATCTCGAACCGCGCGAATCGTGCGTATCCGTTCATCGTCGAACGCAGGTCCGTCCGTCTGGACAAGCAAGAGGTGGCAGAGCTTCGCAAGTATATGTGGGCGATGGTCATGCACCGCGTCGGAGCGACAGCGGCGAGAAGTACGGACAATCTTGTGCTCGGTATTGCAGTTGGTGTGTCGCAGGTGGCCTATCTAGCCAACTATCGACTCGTGATTGCCGCGGTCGAACGGCCTGTTCTGCAATTGTACTCCGCGATGGCCGCGAGTATCGGGAATCTGGGAGCAACGGCAACAAGGGAGCGTAGCTATTCAGCGTTCCGCGCGGTGTTCGTCATGAACGCGTGGGTCGGTATTGTGTGCTCGGTCGGGCTTGCAACGCTCCTCAATGAGTTCATCGATCTGTGGCTGGGATCTGAATACGTTTTGAGTCAGGGCCTCGTGCTGATTCTGGCGGTGAACTTCTTATTCCAGATAATGCGTCAGTCGACTAATACGTTTAAGACGTCGTGGGGGTTGTTCTGGAACGATCGCTTTCGGCCCCTGGCTGAGGCAGTGGTAAACGTTGGAGCGTCCCTATTGCTGGTGGGGCCGCTCGGCATAGGAGGTGTTCTTATCGGCACGTCCGTCGGATTTGTACTGGTCAATATGTGGACGGAGCCGTATGTGCTCTATCGGTATGGCTTTGGGCGCCAGTTGCGAGAGTACTTCGTTGGCTTCGCCAGTGTGGTCGCGGGGGCCGCCGTCCTATATGTGATCGTGACGCTACTGATGAGCCTACTTCCTAATGATGGCGGCTTTTGGAGATTGCTCGTTGCGGCTTCCATATGCTTGGCGACGACGAACGGGGCCTTGCTCCTTGCTCTCGGGCGTACGCGCGAGTTTGCGACGCTATACGGCTGGGCGAGCAGCCTGTGGCGGCGGTGAGGGATATAGTGTCCGTCGCGCGATAGCCGAATAATAGTCATGACCCTCGGCCGGTCGAGGAAACTCGCGGCGACCCCATATTCCGACTAGTTTTCGGTCGGCGTAACGCTACAAAATATGTGTGGTTGCTACCCTTTGCCGAACGGGGTCGGCGAAGCCCTGTCCACCGCTACTGCGGAAGCTGGTCGTTAAATCCCGTGATATCAGAGCTGGCACTGCAGTCCGGCAACGAGGCGAGCGAAGCGCGGCCGCGTGCACCTGAGTTTGGTCACCGCGTCGCGTTTCGGGAGAGCGCGGCTCGCTGACCTGGGGTGATGAGTGCTTGAGTGACGGTTCTAAGGCACTAATTGGTGCTCTACCGTGGGGTTCGTGGCGTGGATTTGGCGGGTGCGGACGGCCTCGGGAGCGACGGCCGTGCAGATCGCTGAGTCCGTGAACGGTCGGCGGCGGATCGTTGCGCATGTCGGTTCTGCGCATACCGAGGCCGAGCTCGGGCTGCTCGTCGAGCGGGCGCGTGAGCTTCTGGACGATCCAGGGCAGGACGAACTCGACCTGGGCGTGGAGTCCCTGGCACCCAGGACGACGCTGATCGGCCAGCCCGGAGCGCCGGCGCTCTTCGACGAGCCGAGCTCCGCGGCGGGTGAGCGGGGTCCGGTCGCACCGCCGCAGGTGGTGGGGACCTCCTCTCGGGTGCTCTACGACGCCCTGGCCGCGGTGTTCACCGAGTTGGGGTTCGACGCCCTGGGCGACGCGGTGTTCCGGGACCTGGTGATCGCCCGGATCGTGGAGCCGACCTCGATCCTGGACACCGCCCGGGTGCGGAGCGATCTGGGCGCCCGGCCGGTGAGTGAGAAGACGATGCGCCGCACCCTTGCCCGGGCCGCAGCCGGCCAGGGTCTGGGCGCCTACCGGGACCAGGTCGCCGCGTTGTGCTTTGACCACGCCGCGTCCAGCGGTGATGTCCCGCTGTGCTTGTATGACGTCACGACGTTGTACTTCGAGGCGGAGAAGGAGGACGACCTGCGCAAGGTCGGCTACTCCAAGGAACGCCGCGTCGATCCCCAGATCGTCGTCGGTCTGCTCGTCGACCGCCACGGGTTCCCCCTGGAGATCGGCTGCTACGAGGGCAACAAGGCCGAGACGTCCACGATCATCCCGATCGTCAAGCAGTTCCAGGAGCGGCACGACATCGAGGACATGGTCATCGTCGCTGACGCCGGCATGCTGTCGGCGAGCAATCTGACGGCGTTGGAGGAGGCGAACCTGCGGTTCATCGTCGGCTCGCGGGTGACGAAGGCGCCGCTGGACCTGGCCTCGCACTTTCGCTGGCACGGGGACGCGTTCATCGGCGGGCAGGTCATCGACACCATCACCCCCCGCACCGGGCGCCACCGCAGTGAGAACAACGAAGCGCTGCGTGCCGAGCCAGTCTGGGACCGTCAGCAGCATCCGGGGTCGTGGCGGGCGGTGTGGGCCTACTCGACCAAACGGGCAGTGCGGGACACCAAGACGTTGACGTTGCAGGAGAACCGGGCCCAGGCGGTCATCGCCGGCGAGAAGGCCGCCCGCACCCCACGGTTCGTCAAGACCACCGGCGACGCACGCCGCCTGGACGAGGCCGCCCTGGCCAGGGCGCGGCGTTTGGTCGGGCTGAAGGGCTACGTCACCAACATCCCCGCGCAGCTGATGTCGGCCGACGAGGTCATCGGGTCTTACCACGAGCTCTGGCACGTGGAGCAGTCGTTCCGGATGTCCAAGACCGACCTGGCTGCCAGGCCGATGTTCGTTCGGACCCGGGAAGCGATCGAGGCCCACCTGACCATCGTCTTCACCGCGCTGGCCGTCTCCCGCGAGGTCCAGCGACGCTCCGGACTCGCGATCCGCAACGTCATCCGCCAGCTCCGCCCGCTGCGCTCAGCGACCATCACGGCCAACGGCGCCATCCAGACCATCCCGCCGCAGATCGACACCGACCGACGAGCCATCATCGACGCCCTCATGACTGAGAAATCTTAGGCACTAAGCGAATGACCAAACTCAGGTTAAATCCCGTGATATCAGAGCTGGCACTGCAGTCCGGCAACGAGGCGAGCGAAGCGCGGCCGCGTGCACTATCGTTCTTCAGATGTGCGCGGTGGCAGTGATTGAAAATGGGATCACTGACTGCGTTCAAGAGCCCGCTAGACGGTGCATCTATCTTGACGTCGGTCGTGGCCGCTCGGCAGTGCTGGGAAGTGAGCTACTTCATCTCGGAGCAGTTTTCCGAGCCTCGCGGCGGCGCCGCATACTGGGACGGCTCAGTCGAGAGCGCGTCGGTGGATCGACGGTTCTAACAGCCGACGACACGGCAGCGTGTGTCGTGGAGCGCTTGGAGTCCCTTGTGATGTGCGGTGTGCGTCGCCCACGCGTGGTGGTATTGTCAAGTGTTGGCGCTTTAGTTTCGCGCTGCGAGACATGCATGAACGCGGGGGGATGCTCGGCTGCCTGCGCTTATGTGTGATTGGTCCAGGCGTTCGATCTTGTAGGAGAATAGGATGCGCGTTCTTATCACGGGCGGTGCGGGGTTCATCGGCTCCAACTTGGCCCGGACCTTGATCGACGATCAGGCGTTCACTGCTGTTGCGGTGCTCGACGATTTTTCGACTGGGTCGCGAAGCAATGTGGCGGGTCTCGATGTGGAGTTAGTTGAGGGTTCGATCCTCGACCCGGATGTTCTTGACGCCGTGTGCTCTCGCGCGGACGCCATCGTCCACCTGGCGGCGATTCCCAGCGTTCCGCGGTCCATCGCGTACCCCCGAGCCTCGCACGACGCTAACGCAACAGGGACGCTTAATGTGCTTGAGGCCGCTCGAGCGGCTGAGGTTTCCCAAGTGATCGTCGCATCGTCGAGTTCGGTGTACGGTGCCAATCCTGTTTTGCCGAAAGGGCCGTTCGACTGGACACGCCCATTGAGTCCTTACGCGGTGTCGAAGTTGGCTACGGAAAGTTACGCCATTGCTTACCACCATTCCTATGGCCTCCAGACGTTGGCGTTCAGGTTCTTCAACGTATACGGACCGAATCAAGCGGCCGGCCATGCTTATGCGGCGGTGATCCCGAAGTTCCTCGAAGCCGTTTTTGAGGGCCGGCCAATTACCGTCCACGGCGATGGGCTCCAGTCCCGTGACTTCACCTACGTCGGCACCGTCACGCAGGTAATCGCCGCAGCGCTCGCTCGTGGGGTCATGTCCGACAAGCCGGTCAACCTTGCGTACGGGACGAACACTACCATTCTAGACATGGTAGGCGTTCTAGAAGACATTCTGCAGCGCGAGTTGCCGCGAGTGCATCTCGAGGAGCGTTTGGGCGATGTTCGTGCATCGCAAGCTGACCCGGCACATCTGCTGAAACTGTTTCCGACGGTTGGGCCGGTTTCATTGAGAGAGGGGCTCGAGCAGACAGTCGAATGGTTTGCCGACGGCAAGAGTATGGCTGTCTGAGCGGCCGATTCTAGGGAACAGAGGCTGGTAGCGGTATATTGAAGAGTCCACTGGCATTGTGTAGTGCTCGGCGAAGGGGGCGAGGAGTTGTTCTCTTCGCTGGGAGCTTCTACCCGCAAGAGGGTGGCGCTGAACGGCAGCTCAGGCAGGTATTGAGCAAGTTGCGCGACCGGGGTATACCCGTGTCTGTGATCACGCAGCAGTTACCTTCAACGCCGGCTCGATCTGTCCTTGAGGACGGCACACGCATATGCCGATTGGGAGCACCTGGCGGACTCGGTCGCCACTCGCGGCTGAACCAGCTGGTGTTCGTCGCGAGAGCGATCCTGTTGGCAGCCCGTATCAACCCTGAGATAGTTATTAGTCTGCAATTGGGCTCTGCTAGCACGGCTGCATCTGTGGTCGCTCGACTCGGTGGGCGACCTCACTATTTGCGGTTAACCGGTGACGGCACGACTCTGTTCCGCAGTGAGTCGGTGGCTCGGCGTAACAGCATTGTTGGTCGCGCGATTGTGGCAGCTGTGGCGATGAGTAGGCCGATTGTCGTGGCTCCTGCTCGTCATTTGCTCAGAGACTTTGAGGAGAGTTTCCCCCGCTACGGTCTACGCCTCGAGATGGTGCCAAACGGCGTCGCGTGCGTGAGTGCCGTCGAGAGCCGCGACCAGGAGGTGATCTGGTACGCGCGCCGCGGGGAGGTTAAGAGCATAGACGCATTCCTTTCAATCGCTGAGGCGCTTTCAGATGTGAAGTTTACGGTCATTGGAGAGGTTTCGTCGCCTTCTGTGAGGCTTCCGGACAACGTCTCCTATCTCGGCTGGTTGGCGGAGCCTGAGCGTGCAATTGCAAGACATCGCGTCCTATTGAACACTTCGCCGGTTGAGGGGATGCCGAACACGGCGTTGCAGGCACTGGCGGCGGGCCTCCGAGTCGTCGCGTTCGATAATGCGGGTATACGGGAGTTGGCGACAAATTACCCCGGCTACGTTCACTTCGTGCGCGGAGGAGATGTCAGCGGAATGTCTGCCTTACTGAAGACGGTGTTAGGACTCCCGGTGGGAGATGCGCAGGATGTCCCGACCGTTGAAGATGTGGTGGAAGCATGGCAATCCTTGCTGGGAGGACGCGGAGACTGATATCGGAGTGGGCAACGCTTGGAGGCGGGCGACCCACTACGGGTAGGCAGGTGTGCCCTACATGCGCGTGGGCGGGGGCTACATTAAAGATAAGGAAAAAGGGCGTGCGTGATAATCGACCCCGGGTGCTCCATGTAATTACGAGCCTCGATGAAGGGGGCGCGCAGGGAATGCTTTACCGCCTTTGTGCCGCGGACCGAGGGCGAGTTCACCATTCTGTCGTGTCGCTGATGTCCCCAGGCATCTACGGACCCCGACTCGAAGCGCTCGGCGTGCATGTTCACGCGCTCGGTCTTAAACGCAAGCGCGTCAGCGTGCTAGCCATACTGCGGTTGGCGCGTATAGTGCGCGGATCTCGCCCGTCAGCGGTGCAGACTTGGCTATACCATGCAGATTTGCTCGGGGGGGCGGTCGCGCGCCTGTGTCGTGTGCCCCGCGTAGCGTGGAACGTCCGGCACGCGAACCTGAGACCTGGGGAAACAAAGCGCAGCACTATTCTGATAGCGCGCTTGTGTGCGATGCTCTCTCAGTTGATCCCAGACGTCATCGTCTGTTGTGCCGAGGAGGCCTTTCGCGTGCATCGAGAGCTTGGGTACGACGCGCAGCGAATGGTTGTTATCGGGAACGGGTTCGAATTTGCGCCCACCACGGTGGACCAGTCTCTAGCGATGTCGGTTAGAAAACGGTGGGGCGTGACCGATTCCTCGGACGCCGTTATAGGTACCGTTGCTCGTTGGGATATCCTGAAGGATCACCACAATTTGTTCGGTGCGCTGGCCTTGCTCAAGGGGGCAGGCGTGACGCCGATATGCGTTCTCGCTGGAAGCGGGATGACACATGACAACGCTGATCTTATGTCGACGGCCGGCGACTATGGTGTAGTTTCGCAGTTGCGGCTACTCGGTCATGTGTCGGACGTGGGCACGATGATGCAGTCGCTGGATGTGCATGTCTTGTCTTCAATGTCCGAGGCGTTCCCGAACGTGCTGGTGGAAGCGATGGCAGTGGGAACGCCGTGTATAGCGACCGATGTCGGCGAGTCTCGCAAGATTATCGGTGATACGGGGTGGATCGTTACGCCGCGAGACCCGAATGCGCTCGCGGCGGCCATAGCGCAGGCCCTCGCTGCCAAGGGCGCGGATCCGGAAGCATGGAACGCTCAACAGGCTCGATCGCGCGGGCGTGTTGAGAGGCTGTTCCATATGGATAGGGTGGTGTCTCGATATCACAGAGAGGTGTGGCAGGTTGGGGCGGTGTGATCTCGAGGTAGTTTGAACGGCCTGGATCTTCAGGAGGGTGTCAGTTGCGCGACCTCCTGGGGTGGGCTCACGGTCGTGGCCTGCCGGTGGACGTGTGTCTCGTTCAGGGTTTAGTGGAGGCTCGGAACTGATGCTTCGGCCTTCGCCGGAGCGTTGTTCTGACGGTAGTGGTTTGCTGGCTCTTCGGACATCCGGTGGGGAGCGGACTCGCGGCTGTAACTGAGGGTGGGTAGAGGTCGAGGTCCCCGATGATCAGTAGCGACCAAGCAACTGTTCATTCCGAGGACCTCGACGTTGACCAACGCTACGGGGTGCAGCGATGCGCCCACCACTGATCCTTGCGCGCGCTGCGACACACTCCTGGGCATCGCCGACCTTCATGTGGAGGGCGTGGAGCGCACCGCCGTCCTGTTGACCGTCACGGTCTCCACGCCGTGGCAGCTGATGGGCTGCCCGACCTGCGGGGTGGTGGCGCCCAGCCGCGGGCGACGGCGTCGGGAGCTGCATGACGTGCCGGGCGTCGTGGCGGTGCGGGTCATCTGGCGGCAACGCACCTGGCGCTGCCCCGACCCCGACTGCTCGAGGGGCACGTTCGTCGAGCAGGTTCCCGGTCTCGTCGCCCCACGCGGGTCGCTGACCACCAGGGCCGTGAGGTGGGCGGTCGGTCAGCTGCGCCGCGAGCACGCCACCGTGCAGGGGCTGGCCCGGCAGCTTGGGGTGGACTGGAAGACGCTGTGGCGCGCGATCAAGCCCCGCCTGATGGAGCTGGCCGCCGATGAGTCCCGCTTCGCCGGGGTCGTTAGTCTCGGGGTCGATGAGCGCATCTGGCACCACGTCGACCCCAGGCGCCGCGGAGCCAAGGAGCTCACGGGCATGGTCGACCTGACCCGCGACGCCGAGGGCAAGGTCCGCGCCCGGCTCCTCGATCTCGTGCCCGGGAGGTCGACGAAGGCCTACGCCGACTGGCTCACCGACCGTGGTGCTGAGTTTCGTGCAGGGGTGCAGGTCGCGGCGCTGGACCCCTTCGCCGGCTACAAGACTGCGATCGATGACGAGCTCGCCGATGCGACCGCCGTGCTGGACGCCTTCCACGTCGTCAAGCTCGCCACCCAAGCCGTCGACGAGGTCCGCCGCCGCGTCCAGCAAGAGACCCTGGGCCACCGCGGCCGCAAGGGCGACCCGCTCTACGGAATCCAACGCCTGTTGCGGGCCGGGGCGGAGAACCTCACCGACCGCCAGCTCCAGCGCCTGGCCACCGCGATCGAGGCCGACGAAGCCCACCAGGCCGTCTACCTCGCCTGGCGCTGCGCCCAGGACTTGCGCGCCGCCTACCGCTGCGCGGACCTGGCCGCCGGCCGAGCCATGGCCGAGCGGGTCGTGAACATCTTCCACACCTGCCCCGTCCCCGAGATCGCCCGGCTGGGACGGACCCTACGCCGCTGGAAACAGGCGTTCTTGGCCTACTTCACCACCGACAGGTCCAACAACGGCGGCACCGAGGCCATCAACGGCATCATCGAGCTCCACCGCCGCCTCGCCCGCGGCTACCGCAACCTCACCAACCACCGACTCCGCATGCTCCTCGTCGCCGGAGGACTCAAGACCTGATCCCCACCGGATGTCCGAAGAGCCCCAAATCGACCCCGACCGACGAGCGATCATCGACGCCCTCACGACCGGGACTTCTCAGGCACTAAGCGATTGACCAAACTCAGGTCAGAGGTCGTGGTCCCCGGGCGGTCCCCGGCATCGACCTCCCCTTGGGCCACCCAGTTTGCGCAGCGTCTCGGGATTGGTCCACAGCTGTTCGCCGACCCGCGCCAACGCCCTCTGACGCGTGGCCGGGTCACGCCGTAGGCCGACGGCCATCCGGATCGCACGCTCCCGAAGCTCCTCGGGTACTTCCTCCGTGCTGCCATGACTCTCTCGTCCACTGGATTGAGCCTCCATCAGACCCAGCACAAGACGGGACATCCGTACAGCAGGAGCAAGCGGTCATGTCGGAGTTGGTGATCAGACTCCGATGGCTCTACTACGGCTGAGGTGGCGGGGGACCGAGCGTCCACCCGGGGGAGCCAGGCCACGATGTGCTAGCCGCGAGGGGCAAGGTGCACCTCGGGCTCACCCCTCGCTCACCCCTTCAGCTGGAAGCGGTCATCCCAGAGAGCCCACTGGAGCCCTACCAAAGTTGGAGTCGACGACTGTCTCCTAGTTCTTGCGTAGCAGCGACGCTCCGCAAGTGGGTCGGCGAAGCAACGGCCCTTGACGAAGAAAGAGACCGATCACCCCAATGTGTGCCCCCTCCACGGCCGGTGCTCGTGCGCGCTCCAGCGCCAGCGGCCGGCTCTTCCAAGCGGATGGACACGGCGAATGTCTGTCCGCGGTCGTCCCGACGACTGTCTCCTGAGAGGAACGACGATGCCCAAACACTCTCGTAGCGCTCGACCCCCGCGGAGGCTCAGGCCCCGCAGCGCAGTCGCGGCTTCCCTTGCGGTCGCGATGCTGTCCACGATGTCGGCCGGCGCGACGTCCGCCATCGCGCTCGACATCGCAGATGTCCCCGCTGACCCTGCCGAGTGGGCCACCAGCCCCTATTCACCCCTCGAGCCGAGCGCGATCGCCGCTCCGGACAACAGCGTCCAGCTCGACTTCACCGGTGAAGAGGGCGGCCTCAATGCCGCCGGGGATGTCGGGACCGGCTTCACGATGGTCCAGCCGTCGAGCGCGGACGCGACGTACTACCTGCCGCAGAACCTCTCGGTCGCTGACAGCAAGCTCACCATCCTCGCGACGCCCGGGATCGCGCACGCCAAGGCCGGCGGCGCGACCGGTGACGTCAACAAGCAGGACAACACGCTGGGTGTCGGCCTGGACACCGACGACGGCAAGTCGGTCCGCCTGACGACCACCCTGCAAAGCCCCAACGGGGCCTGGAACTCGGCCCAGGGCGGTCTGTGGTTCGGCCCCAACGACGACAACTACGTCAAGCTCGCCGTCATCGGCAACAGCACGTCGGCGAGCAACACCTCGTCCCGTCAGGTGCAGCTCTCGCGTGAGACCGTCGGCGCCGTGCCGAACGCGACGACCGACCAGCGCTCGGTGACGACGACGCAGACCGCCCTCAGCGGCGGCCCGGTGACGCTCACCCTCGATGTCAACAGCGAGGCTGGGACGATCACCGGTACCTACCGGGTAGGTGACGGCGCCCTCCAGCAGGTCGGGACCCTCCCGCTGCCCGCGAGCTTCACCGACGGTGACCTGCTCGCCCGCGACGTCCCCGACGTGACGAGCTTCGGCGGCATCTTCGCCACGAAGCGCAACATGCCGGTCGCGACGCCGATGAGCTTCTCCTTCGACAGCTTCTCCGCCGCCGAGCTCGACACCACGCCGCCGGAGGCACCGGCGGACGTCGAGGCTTCGGCTGACACCAGCGGCGTCACGCTGTCGTGGACGCCCTCGGACGCGTCCTCCGACGTCCTCGGCTACCGCGTGTTCCGCGGTGAGACGACGCCCGTCGCGACGACCGGCCCCGGCCTGGGTGGCAACGCGCTGCTGACGTCACCAGAGTTCGAGGACGACTCCACCTTCATCGGCCAGACGTACCACTACGCCGTGGTTGCGGTCGATGAGGCGGGGAACCTCTCCGCGCCCGCCGGCGACGAGGTGACGATCCCGCAGGTCGACGGAGAGCTCGTCGAGAAGGTCAACTTCCAGACGGGCGACATCGGCCCCCCCTCCGGCTACACCGCCGACACAGGACTGCCCTACTCCTCGGAGCGCGGCTACGGCTGGGTCGCCGAGGACGACGGCGCACCGCTCGACAACACGGCGAACATGCGTCTGCGCACGGGTGCGGGGATCACCTCGGACCTGCGGCTCGCGACGATCGCGCACATGGACATTCCGAACAACACCATCGAGGAGGGTGTCTGGCAGTACGACCTTCCCGACGGCAGTTACACCGTGGTGACCGCTGTCGGTGACGGCGCCAACTACGACAGCACCCACGTGGTGCGTGCCGAGGGCACGACGATTCTCGACAACTTCGTCGGAACCGCCTCCCGCCAGTTCGACGAGGCCGTGGGCACCGTCGAGGTTACGGACGGCATCCTCACGATCGACCAGGTGGGCGGCAACAACACCAAGCTCGCCTACGTGGAGATCTACGCCAACGCCGATGAGGTCGCCGCTCCGGCTGCTCCGTCTGACGTCTCCGCAACGCCCGGTGCGTCCGGCGTGACCGTCGAGTGGACCGGGAGCGAG
Organism: Georgenia satyanarayanai; assembly: GCF_023715365.1. Classification (GTDB taxonomy): domain Bacteria; phylum Actinomycetota; class Actinomycetes; order Actinomycetales; family Actinomycetaceae; genus Oceanitalea; species Oceanitalea satyanarayanai_B. The sequence continues at coordinate 1,369 of NZ_JAMBNZ010000007.1, read as the reverse complement.
GGAGCCCACAGCTACAACGTCCTCCGCGCCCCCGACGCCGACGCACTCGCCGACGCTTCCCCGATCAACGTCGAGCCGGTCACCGGCACGGAGTACCTCGACGAGACGGCCGAGGCGGGGGCGACCTACGTCTACGCCGTCGTTGCCGTGAACGCCGGCGGCACGTCGCCGCTGTCCGAGGCCACCTCCGTCGACGTTCCCGCTGCTCCCACCGCGCCCGCCGCACCGGCGGACCTCGCGGGTGACGTCACCGACTCCGGTGTCAGCCTGTCCTGGACCGAGTCCGACGGCGCCACCGGCTACGTCGTGTACCGCTCCGACGACGAGGAGACCCTCACCGACGGTGAGCCCCTCGCCGAGGTGACCGACCCGACGTACCTCGACGAGGACGTTGCTGCTGGCACGACCTACGTCTACGGCGTCGTCGCCGTGAACGAGGTCGGCGAGTCCGACATCGCGACCGTCACGGTCACGGTCCCCGAGCAGGCTCCCGAGGCGCCCGGCGCCCCGGGTGGCGTCGCTGCGACTGTTCGCTCCGACGGCGCCGTCGCGCTCCGTTGGGACGCGGCCACGGGCGCCGAGGGCTACAACGTGTACCGCGGCATCGGCGCTCCTGCCACGATGGAGGACGCTCCGATCAACGGCTCTACGCCGATCGCCGAGCTCGCGCTCGTCGACCAGGACGTCCAGCCGGGTACCACCTACCACTACCTCGTCGTCGCCGTGGGTGACGGCGGGGAGACCCCCGCTGCCAGCCAGGCCGTCGCCACGACGCCTCCTGCGACGCCCGCGTGCCCGGAGGGCCAGTGGGCTGCGGAGTACTTCGATGGGCGTGAGCTCGAGGGTGATGTGGTCTCGCGTGAGTGCCTGAGCGCGCTCGACAAGAACTGGAGCAGGTCTGGCCCCGCGGGTCTGGGGGGTGACAACTATTCGGCGCGGTTCACGAAGACGATCAACGACGGTGCCGGGACTTATGAGTTCCAGGCCCAGGCCGATGACGGCGTGCGTGTCTACGTTGATGGCGAGCTCGTTGTTGACAAGTGGCGTGCCAGTTCTTGGTCGGTTCTGCAGACCGGTCAGGCTGAGCTCGATGGGGGATCCCACGAGGTCGTCGTCGAGTACTACGAGGCCACCGGCGCAGCCCGCGTCACCGTGGACTACTTCCCTGTTGAGCCGGGCGCTCCGCAGGAGTGTGCGATCGGTGAGTGGGCGGCGGAGTACTTCGATGGCCAGGACCTGGACGGTGATGTGGTCTCGCGTGAGTGCCTGAGCGCGCTCGACAAGAACTGGAGCAGGTCTGGCCCCGCGGGTCTGGGGGGTGACAACTATTCGGCGCGGTTCACGAAGACGATCAACGACGGTGCCGGGA
>NZ_JAMBNZ010000069.1 GCF_023715365.1 Georgenia satyanarayanai | reverse complement strand
GGGGCACGCCCGCATGGATGACGGCGCCGACGCCGGAGAAGTGATGTGGCTGCACGGTGAAGTCAAAGACACCGAAGGTCGGCCAGTGGCCAACGCTATTGTTGATATCTGGCACGCCAACACCCTCGGAAATTATTCCTTCTTCGACCCAGGCCAGAGTGAGTACAACCTGCGCCGGCGGATCCGCACCGGCGCCGATGGCCGCTACAGCGTGCGCAGCATCATGCCCTCCGGCTACGGCTGCCCGCCGGATGGCCCAACCCAGAAACTGCTGGACAGACTGGGTCGCCACGGCAACCGTCCGGCGCACATTCACTTTTTCGTCTCCGCGCCGGGTCATAAACATCTGACCAGCCAGATTAACCTCAATGGCGATAAATACCTGTGGGACGATTTTGCCTTTGCCACCCGCGACGGCCTGATTGCCGATCCGGTAAAAGTGACCGACCGCGAGATCATCGCGCAGCGCAATCTTGAGG
>NZ_JAMBNZ010000068.1 GCF_023715365.1 Georgenia satyanarayanai | reverse complement strand
CATGGCGAAGGCGATGGCGAAGATCTTCAGCCAGTAGCGGAAGGTGTCGAGATAGACGGCATCTCCCGTCCAGAGCCAGCGCGCCTCCAGCACCGCGAGATAGGAGGCGAGACCGATGGTGAAGGCGGGAAAGAGGAAGTGCCAGACCACCACGAAGGCGAACTGGAAGCGGGCGAGGTCCAGCGCGCTGGGCAGCAGGGACTCGATCATGGGCGGGGGCTCCACGGATTCGGGCTTCGCGCTTCGTCAGTTGAGCGCAGTTGGCGAAGGGAGATGGGTCACAAAAGCGGGGGCTTGCGCCTCAGCCCTCTTTTCCGGGAATGGCTTCCCCCGGCAGGCGCGGGCCGCGCGCGATGGAAACCAGCCGGTCCTTGGCATCCAGCAGCCGGGTCACGCGCGCGCCGAGCGACAGGAGCATGGCCAGGCGCTCCGTCTCCAGCGTCTTCACGTCGTCGTACCAGCGGCCGAGCTGCTCGATC
>NZ_JAMBNZ010000067.1 GCF_023715365.1 Georgenia satyanarayanai | reverse complement strand
AGGCGGTGGGCGGCAGGTGGGCGCTGGGCTCGCCGCGCGCATGGCCCAGATGGGGCATGGTCTCGCCCTGGAAGAGGAAGCCTTCCGCCAGGACGCGGGCGAGCTTTTCCGCGCCATCGTCGGCGAAGTCCTCGTAATAGGCTTCGCGTTCGCCGGTCAGCAGCGGGTGCAGGACGTTGTGGCCGTCGTCGTTCCACTGGGCGTCGAATCCGGGCGCCCTGGGGCCCGTGCGGAGGTGGCTGGCGCCGTTGCGCTCGTTCTCCAGCACGAGATGGACATGGCGGCCGGGGGTCTCGGCCTGGATCTCGCTCCGGATGCGGGCGGCGAGGTGGTCGAGCCAGTCCTGCTCCGCGATGGCGTGGACCGCATCGAAGCGGAGGCCGTCGAAGCGGTATTCGCGCAGCCAGTAGAGGGCGTTGGATTCGAAGAAGTCGCGGACCGGAGCCTTCTTGAAGTCGATGGCAGCACCCCAGGGGGTG
>NZ_JAMBNZ010000066.1 GCF_023715365.1 Georgenia satyanarayanai | reverse complement strand
GCCCTGGAATCCTGAGAAGCGCCGAGATGGGGTGAACATCGGCTGGTTTGCATGAGAGAGATGCAGGTTGCGGAGTGCTGACGCGCGACAGAACGACGCGACGAATCAAACGAAAAACATTGGTTCATTATCTGGTATCACCTCCACACCGCCCTGCGACAGGGTCGGCGACAAGCCAAAGCTATACATACCGGGCAACAGGCGCTACGCCGCTGCGAGATTCTGTAAATACAGACTGCTTAACCCGGCTGGAAGTGGCACCACAGGGCCATGCCCCGTGCGCTTTTTTAATGAGCCGCGCGCGGCGTTTTATACCGAGAAGCGGGGTAAAAAGCAAAATAAAAATGTGCCTGTTTGCGCGGTTGTCAGGAAATTTTGCCAGGCGGGTTTTCCCATAAATGCGACCGCCATCAAAAAAGGCTGGAAATGGGCTCAAGATTTGACCTAAAATGGCCGTCCAGAAGTTAATCCGTCTATAC
>NZ_JAMBNZ010000065.1 GCF_023715365.1 Georgenia satyanarayanai | reverse complement strand
AACTTATTATATTGTACTGCTTATGTTGTATTGCGCCTACTAGAGCGCTAAAAAACATGGTCAAAAAAATTTGCTTAGGCGATTTTTTGGTCGATTACTTTACCAAAAGTTATCAGCAAAATCAAAATGGCGTCAGTAGCTTGGATTGACGTTATAGGCTTATCAAACTTAACTGGCAATAATATAACTTACTATCTAGCAAGCAGGCAAAAGTAAGCCAGTAAATTTATGTGTACAATTGTACTCTGATTATTATGGCATATTGAAAAAAAAATTCTAGCTTTTTCTTTGGGGTATTTTTACATAAAAAACAAACAAAAAAAGCTGATGAATTATCATCAGCCTTTTTGGTGCTTAGCCAATGCATACTAAGCTATGTCAAAGCACTGCATGTTGCGCTAATTATTCAGCAACGGCTGCTACTTTGAATAATTGACGACCACGGTAAAAACCGTCTTTGGTCGCATGGTGACGGATGTGT
>NZ_JAMBNZ010000064.1 GCF_023715365.1 Georgenia satyanarayanai | reverse complement strand
CATGGAGACAAGTACTCCGAAGAAAAAAATTAGACACAGGGACATGAATGTGTATATTTGGTACTCGCTTTGTTCTAACAAGAATTATATTTGAGTTTGATCATAATTAATTTACAAAATTTTAAATTGGGATGTATCATTTAATTTTGTGAAATTTTAAAATTTAAATTGTGACATTTTTTTTAATTTTTTTTTTGAATAAACAATATGCGTTTAGTAATATTTTGTAAGTAGTTTATAATATTAACTATCGAACTAATAACTTCAAGTTAATTTTAAATTTTAAGATTTTATAAATTGATTAAAAAAAAATTAATGATTATCTTTTTTTTTAGTGAAACTGAAGGGCTACCCTCTATGGCCAACATAATGTAGGAATTTTTTTTAAAGCTGCTACTGATGTAACATGTTAATTTGGGTGCAAGTTCGAAAGCACATTACTGCATTATGTTATGGCAGCTCTTACTGTGGGCCTTGCATGC
>NZ_JAMBNZ010000063.1 GCF_023715365.1 Georgenia satyanarayanai | reverse complement strand
CGATAACTGGCGTTGGTATTACGATGAAGAGCACGACCGCATGATGCTCGATCTGGCCAATGGCATGTTATTTCGCTCGCGCTTCGCCCGGCGCATGCTGACTCCGGATGCCTTTGCCCCTTCGGGATTTTGCGTTGATGACGCCGCGCTCTATTTCTCTTTTGAAGAAAAATGTCGCGATCTCGAGCTATCGAAAGAGCAGCGGGCGGAATTAGTCCTTAACGCGCTCACCGCCATCCGTTTTCTCAAACCGCAGATGCCGAAAAGCTGGCACTTTATCGCCCATACCCATCACTGGCAGCCGAGCGGCGGCGACGCCGCCTGCGTTTGGCTGAGCGATACCGGCGAGCAGGTGAATTTACTGGTGGTGGAGCCGGGCGATAACGCCGCGCTCTGTCTGTTGGCTCAGCCGGGTCTCACCCTTGCCGGCCGCGTCATGCAGCTGGGCGATGTCATTAAAATCATGAATGACAGACTGCAGCC
>NZ_JAMBNZ010000062.1 GCF_023715365.1 Georgenia satyanarayanai | reverse complement strand
CATATCCGAAGCGCGCAACGAGTACAAAATTTTTGGCTCAGCTTCATTGGTAATGGCGATGAGTACCGAATACGGCTGCGGCGTGGGGTCGAATGGCAGTTTTGCGATTCGCTCTGCCAGTTGGGTCAGTAAGGGACTTTGAAATCTAGTTGTGGACATATTTTTTAATTCATCAAAATTTAATGGGCAATTTCGCAATGTTTATACGGCGCTTTGAGTTGACCGAATTTATCTAAAACTAATTGTCTATTGTCGATATCACTATCAAGCGGTAAAGCTGGCATAGCTGAGACAGGTTTTTGCATATTAGGCTGGGTATGCAGCGCGTTACAACCTGCTAATAATCCCAAACTTAATACCCAGCTAAATACCTAAGCTAGATACTTAGCTAAACTTTCTCATAATCGGCTGCTCAAATCATTTTTATCATGTAAAAACCTGCAATCAATGCTACCATACTTAAAACGACTTTCACCTCACAAA
>NZ_JAMBNZ010000061.1 GCF_023715365.1 Georgenia satyanarayanai | reverse complement strand
CCGATGCTCAGCCGCGCCCGGCCGCCCTCGGTGTTGCGGGTCTCGAAGGCGACCCGGGGCTCCTCCACCAGACCGGCTCGAAGCAGGACCCGGTAGCGGGCCATGCCCACGATGTCGCGCTGCAGCCGGCCGAGATCGGACAGGAAGATCGTCACCGCCTGCTTCTCGCCCTGCGCCCAACCCTCGGCGACGCCGCGGTTCCAGTAGGCCACCTCCTGGCGGGTGCGCGGCAGCGCCGCGTCGGCCGGGCGGGCAGGGTTGCCCCAGGCGCGAACCAGGTAGGAGCGCCAGTCCGGCGGCGCCGAGGTCAGCTGCGCCTCGCGGGTGATCTCGAAGATGCAGGAGGTCTCGCGCGCCACTTGGCCGTTCTCGCCCAGCGCGAAGGCCATCTGCGCCTCGGAGACGATGGGCGGGCGCATCAGGGTCTGGCCGCCGCCCACCGGCAGCACCAGGGGGCGGAAGTCGTAGGTGGCGGTGAGCTGTGC
>NZ_JAMBNZ010000060.1 GCF_023715365.1 Georgenia satyanarayanai | reverse complement strand
GCCTACACGCTTAAACCGGGACAACCGTCGCCCGGCCAACATAGCCTTCTCCGTCCCCCCTTCGCAGTAACACCCAAGTACAGGAATATTAACCTGTTTCCCATCGACTACGCCTTTCGGCCTCGCCTTAGGGGTCGACTCACCCTGCCCCGATTAACGTTGGACAGGAACCCTTGGTCTTCCGGCGAGCGGGCTTTTCACCCGCTTTATCGTTACTTATGTCAGCAGTCGCACTTCTGATACCTCCAGCATGCCTCACAGCACACCTTCACAGGCTTACAGAACGCTCCCCTACCCAACAACGCATAAGCGTCGCTTCCGCAGCTTCGGTGCATGGTTTAGCCCCGTTACATCTTCCGCGCAGGCCGACTCGACCAGTGAGCTATTACGCTTTCTTTAAATGATGGCTGCTTCTAAGCCAACATCCTGGCTGTCTGGGCCTTCCCACATCGTTTCCCACTTAACCATGACTTTGGGACCTTAGCTG
>NZ_JAMBNZ010000006.1 GCF_023715365.1 Georgenia satyanarayanai | reverse complement strand
CCCCCCCTCCGCCCCCTCCTTCCTCCGCATATGCGGGAAATTCGCAGCCAGGACCCCGTCCAGCACGCGAATTTCCCGCATATGCGGGGGTTGGGGTGGGGTGGGTCGCGGACCGTCTACGCTTCCCCCGTGGCTGGTGGACAGGGTGTGGTGTGGCAGGACGGACCGTGGGAGCACCGGTTCGTCCCGGCGAACGGTGCGCGCTTCCACGTTGTCCTCGCGGGCCCCGAGTCCGGTGAGCTCGTCGTCCTGCTCCATGGCTTCCCCCAGTTCTGGTGGGCCTGGCGCCACCAGCTGACTGCGCTGGCCGACGCCGGCCACCGCGTGGCGGCGATGGACATCCGCGGCTTCGGCGGTTCGGACAAGCCGCCCGGTGGGCACGCGACGCCGGTGCTCACCGCCGACGTCGGCGGCGTGGTCCGCTCGCTCGGCCGAGAACGGGCGGTCGTCGTGGGCCACAGCTTCGGCGGCATCCTCGGGTGGTCGATGCCGGTTCTCGAGCCGCGCGTGACCCGCGCCGTCGCCGTCCTCAGCGCCCCGCACCCGCTACCGCTGCTGCGCCTCCGCAACCACCTCGGCGCGCGCGCCCGCGCCTTCCTCGCCCGCGTGCAGGTGCCGTGGTTCCCGGAGCAGGCGCTGCGCCGCGGCGACCTCGTCACGCGCGTCCTCACCGACCTCTCCGCACCCGGCCGGGTCCTGCCACCCGAGGAGCTGCGCGCCTACCAGGCCGCGGTGCGCCTCCCGTCGGTCGCCCACACGAGCCTCGAGCACCTGCGCTGGCTCGTGCGCTCGACCCCGCGCCCGGACGGCCGCCGCTACCTCGCCGCCATGGCACACCCGGTGACCGTGCCGGTCCTCAGCGTGCGCGGGGGCGCGGACCGCTTCGCCCCCGCCGCCGCCTACGCCGCGGACCCGGCGTACGTGCGGGGCCCGCTGCGCACCGCCGTCGTCCCGGGTGCCGGGCACCTGCTGCCCGAGGAGGCCCCCGAGGCCGTCACCGGGCTCCTCCTCGACTTCCTCGCCGGCCTCCCCGACTGACCGGCGTCAGTCGGGGCGGCGCACGAGCCCCTCGGCAACCGCCGGGTCGGTCTCCCCGACCCCGTAGTTCGGGCACACGCCGGCGAGCACGCAGGCGCCGCAGGCGGGCCGGCGCGAGTGGCAGACGCGACGACCGTGGAAGATCAGCCGGTGGCACAGCATCGTCCACCGCTCCGCCGGCACGAGGGCGGCGATGTCGCGCTCCACCTTCACCGGGTCCTTGTTCTCGGTCCAGCCCAGGCGTCGCGCCAGCCGCCCGACGTGGGTGTCGACCGTGATGCCGGGGACGCCGAAGGCGTTGCCGAGCACGACGTTCGCCGTCTTGCGGCCCACGCCGGGCAGCTTCACCAGCTCCTCGAGGTCCGCCGGCACCTGCCCGCCGTGGTCGGCGAGCAGCGCCGCAGCGAGGCCGCGCAGCGAGGTCGCCTTGGCGCGGAAGAAGCCCAGCGGCCGCAGCACCTCCTCCAGCTCCCCCTGACCCGCGGCCGCCAGCTCGGCCGGCCCGGGCCACCGCCGGAAGAGCGTCGGGGTCACGGAGTTCACCCGCACGTCCGTCGTCTGCGCGGACAGGACGGTGGCGACGAGGAGCTCGAAGGGGGTGGAGAAGTCGAGCTCGCAGCGGGCGTCGGGCCACTCCGCGGTGAGGACGTCGTCGACCTCGACGGCGGGTGCCGGGCCACGCTCGGCGAGCGGCAGGTCGGTGCTCACCGGGCCAGGTTACGGGCGGCAGCCTGCTCTCAGTGGCAGGATGGTCGCCATGGGCTCCGGCCCGGCCGCCGACACCGACGTGAAAAGGAAGCAAACGTGGACGACTCCGCGATCAGCTCCGTGCCCCTCTTTGCCTCCCTCGACGACGACGCTCGAGCGGCCCTGCGTGAGGCCATGCACGAGGTGAGCCTGCGTCGCGGGGAGACCCTCTTCCACGAGGGTGACCCCGGGGACCGTCTCTTCCTCGTCATCGAGGGCAAGATCAAGCTCGGGCACCGCTCGACCGACGGCCGGGAGAACCTCCTGGCCATCCTCGGCCCGGGCGAGCTGCTCGGCGAGCTCACGCTCTTCGAGCCGGGTGAGCGCACCGCCACGGCCACCGCCGTCGCCACTGCCCGCCTGCTCGAGCTGCAGCACGACCCGTTCATGCACCTGCTCGACACGCGCCCCGAGCTGGCCAAGCACATGCTGCGCGCGCTGGCCCGCCGCCTGCGCCGCACCAACGAGGCGCTCGCCGACCTCGTCTTCTCCGACGTCCCCGGCCGCGTGGCCAAGGCGCTGCTCGACCTGTCGATCCGCTTCGGCGAGCAGACCCCCGACGGCCTGCGGGTGGCCCACGACCTCACCCAGGAGGAGCTGGCCCAGCTCGTCGGCGCCTCCCGCGAGACCGTCAACAAGTCCCTCGCCGACTTCATCTCCCGCGGCTGGATCCGCCTCGAGGGCCGCGCCGTGCAGATCCTCGACCTCGAGCGCCTCAAGCGCCGCGCGCGCTGACCCGCGCCTCCCGCCCCCACATTCGCCGAGAGCCGGATTCCTCCGTGGAGGAATCCGGCTCTCGGCGTGTGTGTGGGGCGCGTGTCGTCAGGCGACGGCGAGGACGAGCTCGATCTCCACGGGCGCGTCGAGGGGGAGGGCGCTGACGCCGACGGCGCTGCGCGCATGGCGCCCGGCCTCGCCGAAGATCTCCCCGAGCAGGTCCGAGGCGCCGTTGACGACGCCCGGCTGGCCCGTGAAGGCGGGGTCGCTGGCGACGTAGCCGACGACCTTGACCACCTGGACGACGGCGTCGAGGTTGCCGACCTTCGCGGCGACGGCTGCGAGGGCGTTGAGCGCCGCCACGCGGGCGAGCTCAGTGGCCTGCGCGGGCGCGACGAGCCCCTCGCCGTCGCCCACCTTGCCGGTCACGGGCAGCGCACCGTCGACCATGGGCAACTGACCCGAGGTCCACACGAGGTCACCGTGACGGACCGCGGGCACGTAGCTCGCGACCGGCGGCACGACCGGCGGCAGCGAGAGCCCGAGCTCCTGGAGACGCCGGGCGATGCTCATGCCTTGGGGCGCTTGAGGTAGGCGACCGGGTTCTGTGTGGGTCCAGGCACCACCTGGACGAGCTCCCAGCCGTCGGCGCCCCACTGGTCGAGGATCGCCTTGGTGTTGTGGATGAGCAGAGGAATGGTCGCGTACTCCCAGGTCGTCATGGCGCCATTCTAGGCCTGACGGATCTTGGCGAGGATGCGGGGCGCACGGTCGGCGCGGAGCTCGGCGATGATGTCGTCCTCCTCGTCCTGGAGCCGGTCGGCCCAGGACCGTACCTCGGGGTAGCGGCGCAGCAGCGCGCGACGCTCCCGCTCCGTCAGCCCACCCCACACCCCGAAGGTGACGTGGGAGTCCAGCGCATCGGCCAGGCACTCCATCCGCACCGGGCAGCGGAAGCACAGCTCCCGGGCCGCCCGCTGCGCAGCCCCACGGACGAAGAGCTCGTCCGGCTCGATCGTCCGACACGCGGCCCGCGCGGCCCACGTCTGGTCGTCGTGAGTGCTCATGCCCCACCTCCTGCGTTCCCACGGCATCGTTGCCGCTCGTCTGTGTCCCGACGCTAGCCCTCTTAGTCGGGACGTGGAAGGCCTATGGCGTAATCGTGACCTTGCCGAAATCGTCACATGTCACAGGCTGGATGTCCACAACCCTGCGAAAAGTCGGTGACCTGCCCCACCGTGCACCCCTGCGCGGGGCACGCGCCGTACCCTGGAGCAATGCCCTCACGTCCCATGCCGCGCGGGCGCGCCGTCCGCCCCGTCCAGCTCGTCGCCATGATGATCGCGTTCATGCTGATCGCCGTGGCCGGAGGAGTGCTGACGGCAGGGCTTCTCCTGCCCGCCGTCGGCTCCGTCGGCGCCGTCGGCAACGCCACCACCGACCTCTTCAGCGACATCCCCACCGAGCTCGAGATCGACGAGCCGTCCGAGCAGAGCGTCATGTACGACGCCAAGGGCAACGAGATGGCCGTCTTCTTCGCGGAGAACCGCGTCGTCGTCGGCTTCGACGACATCTCCCAGCACGTCAAGGACGCCGTCGTCGCCATCGAGGACCACCGCTTCTACGACCACGGCGGCGTGGACCCCGAGGGCATCCTGCGGGCCGTCGCCCGCAACGTCGGCGGCGGCGACCTCGAGGGCGCCTCGACGCTCACCCAGCAGTACGTGAAGAACATCCAGGTCGAGGAGAGCCGCGTCAGCAACGACCCGGAGCTCTACCAGGCAGCCACGGAGACCGACGGCGCCGCGGGCATCGCTCGCAAGCTGCGCGAGGCCCGGCTCGCCATCGCCCTGGAGAAGGTGCGGTCCAAGGACGAGATCCTCACCGGCTACCTCAACATCGCCCAGTTCGGGCCCTCGCAGTACGGCATCGAGTCCGCCGCGCACCACTACTTCAACAAGACGGCCGCGGACCTCAACATCCCCGAGGCCGCGATGCTCGCCGGCATCACGCAGAACCCCGCCAAGTGGGACCCGGTGAGCAACCCGGAGAACGCCGAGCAGCGCCGCAACACCGTGCTCGGGCGCATGCTGTCCCTCGACGCCATCACGCAGGAACAGTACGACGAGGCCGTCGCGATCCCCATCGCGGACATGCTGCTCGACGTCCAGGACACGCCCCGCGGCTGCGCCGTCGCCGGCACCGCCGCCTACTTCTGCCAGTACGTCGTCAACGAGATCCTCACCAACGAGGCCTACGGCGAGACCGTCGAGGACCGTCGCCAGCTGCTCAACCGCGGTGGCCTGGAGATCCACACGACCCTCGACCCGGACAAGCAGGAGGCCGCCTTCAAGGCCGTCACCGACTCGGTTCCGATCGAGGACCAGTCCGGGATCTCGATGGCACTGTCGTCGATCGAGCCGGGCACCGGCCGGATCTTCGCGATGGCCCAGAACACCCGCTACGGCATGGCCTCGGAGGACGACCCCCGCGCCACCCAGGTCAACTACAACGTCGGGCAGTCGCACGGCGGCGGCTCCGGCTTCCTGTCCGGGTCCACCTTCAAGGTCTTCACTCTCGTCCAGTGGCTGCGCGATGGCCACTCCCTCATGGACCGCGTCAACTCGGCGAACCGCGTGTTCCCGCGCGAGGTCTGGGACATCTCCTGCGGCGACTACGCGCCCGCGCCCGGCGATCCCTACAAGCCCAAGAACCTCGAGGGCTTCGGCGGCGGCGTGGAGACAGTGCTCGAGTCGACGCGGAAGTCGGTCAACACCTCCTTCGTCGTCATGGCGCAGCAGATGGACCTGTGCGACATCACCGATGTCGCCGCCGACATGGGAGTACGCACCGGTGACGGCTCCGAGCTGAAGCCGAACCCGGCCATGGTTCTCGGCACCAACACCGTGACCCCTCTGTCGATGGCCAACGCCTATGCCACCCTCGCCGCCGGCGGCACGTACTGCGAGCCGATCGCCATCACCACCATGGTCGACCGGAACGGCGAGGACTTCCCGGTGCCCCCCTCGGACTGCCAGCAGGTGCTCGAGGAGGACGTCGTCAACGGCGTCACTCACGCCCTCCAGGCGGTCATGGGTCCGGAGTGGGACTCCACCGGATCTCCCGCCCGCATCCCTCCCCGGCCAACCGCGGGCAAGACCGGCACGGCGAACGACGCGATGCACGCCTGGTTCGTCGGATACACCCCGCAGATCTCCAGCGCGGTGTGGATGGGGTACGCGAACGGTGACCAGCCGATGGTCAACCTCACCATCAACGGCCGCTGGGTGCCGAGCGTCTACGGCGGTCTCATCGCGGCACCGACGTGGAAGGCCTACATGCTCGAGGCCACCAAGGACATGCCGATCGAGAATTTCGACGACGCAGCGAGCACGGTGGTGCGCGGGGAGTTCCTCAGCGTGCCGAGCATCGGCGGGCAGACCGTCGAGGACGCCCGCCAGACGCTCGAGGCGGCCGGTTTCAACACCACCATGGGCTACCCCGTGGACTCCGGCTGGCCCGAGGGCCTGGCCGTGGCCACCACCCCCGAGGCCGGCAGCAGCGCCCGGCGCGGGGAGACGGTGACGATCTACACGAGCGGCGGCCGGGGCGGGGGCGACGACTGACCGTGCTCAGCAAGCTCGCGGCGGCCACCGCGCTCACCGCCGTCGGCGGTCTCGGCTGGGCCGTGACCGAGACGCGGCTCTTCACCGTGCGCACCCACGTGGTGCCGGTGCTGGCGCCGGGCAGCCGGCCGCTGCGGGTCCTGCACGTCTCCGACCTTCACCTCACACCTACCCAGCGGCGCAAGCAGGAGTGGGTACGCCGCCTGGCGGACCTGGAGCCGGACCTCGTCGTCTCCACCGGGGACAACCTCGCCCACCAGGAGGCGGTGCCCTCCGTGGAGCACGCCCTCGGCGAGCTGCTCACCGTGCCGGGTGTGTTCGTCCTCGGCTCCAACGACTACTACGCCCCGCAGCCGAAGAACCCGGCCCGGTATCTCATGCCCTCCTCGCGGCGGAGCACGACGAGCGAGGAGCCCCAGACCCTGCCCACCGACGAGCTCGCCGACGTGCTGGGCTCCGGGGGGTGGCTCGACCTCACCAACACCCGCGGGAGTCTCGACGTCGCCGGTCGGCGGCTGTCCTTCGTCGGTGTCGACGATCCCCACCTCGAGCGCGACCGCTTCCCCGCCCCCGGTGGCGAGCGCGGCAACCTCCACGTCGGCGTCTCGCACGCCCCGTACACGCGCGTCCTGGACCAGATGGCCGACGACGGGTGCGGGCTGGTCCTCGCCGGGCACACCCACGGCGGCCAGCTCCGCGTCCCGGGGTACGGCGCGCTCGTGACGAACTGCGACCTCGACCGGGAGCGAGCGAGGGGGCTCCACGGGTGGCCGGGGCCCCGTCCGGACGCGCCCGGGGGGCAGGGCTCGGCGTGGCTCAACGTCTCGGCCGGCATGGGCACCTCCCCGTACACGCCGGTGCGCTTCGCCTGCCGGCCCGAGGTCAGCCTGCTCCAGCTCGTGGCCACCGAGTAGCGACATGCCTCACACGGCGGGGTGGCGGTTTCACTCCTGAGCAGGTGCTCCGCTATCCTGATCTGGCTTTACCGGGGTGTGGCGCAGCTTGGTAGCGCGCCTCGTTCGGGACGAGGAGGTCGTGGGTTCGAATCCCGCCACCCCGACCGGTAGAAGGCCCGGGACCGTGAGGTCCCGGGCCTTCGTCGTCTCCGCGAGCGGCCGTCAGCCTGCGGGCCAGCCGTTGGGCAGGCAGCCGCCCAGGCCGAGGGTCTGCTGGACCATGACCGGGGCCGGCTCGCCCGGGGCGGGGCAGCCGACGTGCCCGTAACCGATGACGTGGCCGACCTCGTGGTTGACGAGGTAGTGGCGGTACTCGGCGACCGTCCCACCGGCCTCGAGGAAGGGCTCGGCGCCCTGCGCCCAACGGACCGCGTTGAGGACGGCGTAGCCCACCCGGCCGCACGAGACGGTGCCGCCGGTGTCCACCGGGGCGCACAGCTCGTCGGTGGTGGCCGGTGAGGCGAGCGTGAGGTCGACGTCCGCCTCGCCGTCGGTGCGGGCGAAGACGACGGAGCCGTCGTGGCCCCACCCGCGCGGGTCGTTGAGCGTGTCCATGACCTGACGGGCGAACTCGCGCCCGTCCACCCCCAGCCCCGTCTCGACCTCCACGCGCACGGTGACGACGCGCTCCGCCTCGTGCGGGGCCGCGACGGCGCCCGGGACGGTGCGCAGGTGCCCGCCGGCGTCGTGCGGCACGGCGGTGCGCCACAGGCCGCCCTGCTCGGCGAGAAAGGCGAGAGTGGGTGCCTTGGCGGGCGGCTTGCGGTCCTTGCCACCGACGGCGGATGCGCGGTTCTCATCAGGCGCGCGTGCGCCGTCGGGCACCCGTCCACCGTCGGGCACGCCCGTGCCGCCGAGGATCCGGGGGGCCACCCAGGGGTCCCCGGACTCGGGCACGGGCGCCGGCGTGGGCGCCGGGACGGCGCCCAGCAGGGCGGCCGCCGTCGCCAGCGTCGCCATGCCCCACGACACGCGTCTCATCTCACCTCACGGGACATTGCCGGCGTCCCCCGCCGCGCGGGGGGCGGCGGCGCGGACGCGGCCGAGTGTACTCAGGCCTGCTGCTCCGCCTGGGCGTCGGCAACCTTGGCCCGGACCTCCTCCATGTCCAGGCCCTTGACCTGGTCGATGAGCTGCTCGAGCTGCGGGCCGGGCAGGGCACCGGCCTGGGAGAAGACGAGGACGCCCTCACGGAAGGCCATGAGCGTGGGGATCGCGGTGATGCCGGCCTGAGCGGCGAGCTGCTGCTCCGCCTCGGTGTCGACCTTGGCGAAGACGATGTCCCCGTGCTTCTCGGAGGCCTTCTCGTAGACCGGCGCGAACTGCTTGCAGGGGCCGCACCAGTCGGCCCAGAAGTCCACCAGGACGATGTCGTTGTCCGTGATGGTCTGCTCGAGGGTCGTCGCGGTCACGTCGGTGGTAGCCATGCTCACTCCTGTCGATCGGGGTTGTCTGCGGGTCAACACGTGGCGCCGTCAACTATTCCGTCTCGCGCGTGCGCCGCCAACCTACGCTGGGCTCATGTCGAGGCTGTCACGCTCCCGCGGCCGGCGCACGCGCGCCGCACGCAGCTCACCGGGCGGTTGGCCGCCCCCGGCCTGGGAGCAGCGCTTCCGGGCGCCCGAGGTCGAGGTGCCCGAGTGGGCAACGGACGCGCCGGACCGCGCGTGCGTCGTCGCGACCGTCGAGGGGCGCCCGCAGGCGCACTCGTGGGAGGCGAGCACCGGACGTCTCGTGGCCGCCACGGACCGTCCCGCGGGCACGACCGACGCGACGATCGACCCGGCCGGCCGGTGGCTGTGGTGGTTCGCCGACACCGACGGCGACGAGTGGGGCAGCTGGCGGCGCCAGCCCTTCGGCTCCCCGCCAGGGTGGTCCGCCGAGACGCCGCTCCCGCTTCCACCCGCCTACCAGGCGGGTCTGCACCTCGCGCGCGACGGCACGGGCGTCGTCGGGCGCACCGACCCGGACGCCGGCACGACCATCCACCAGGTCTTCCTCGACGGCTTCTCGGCGACCCCCGCCCCGGTGCTCCTCTACGCCGGGGACCACGACGCCGAGGCCGCGGCCCTGAGCGACGACGGGAACCTGCTCGTCGTCGGCCACGGCGAGCGCGGCGACCCGCGCCACCCGGCCCTGCGCGTGCTCTCGGCGGACACCGGCGCGACGGTCGCCGCGCTCGACGACGGCCCGGGCCGTGGACTGTGGGCGCTCGACTTCCCGCCCCTCCCCGGCGACTCCCGCCTCCTCGTCCTCCACGAGCGCACCGGCACGCCCCGAGCCGCGGTCTGGGACGTGCTGAGCGGCGCGTGGCGCGAGCTCGCCCTCGACGTCGACGGCGAGGTCGCCGACGCCACGTGGTACCCCTCCGGGGACGCCGTGCTGCTGGCCGTGGACCACCGGGCGCGCACCCGCCTGCACCGCCACGACCTGCGCACCGGGCGCAGCACCCTGGTCGGGCCGGCCGACGGGACCGTCGACGGCGCGACGGCGCGCCCCGACGGCGACGTCTGGTACTCGTGGTCCTCGGCCGCCGAACCGCCCAGCGTCCGCACCACCCGGACCGGCGCCGTCCTCCTCGCTCCCGTCGGCCCGCGTCCCCGCCTGTCCGTCGGGGTGCGCGACGTCGACGTGCCGGGTCCCGACGGCGAGGTGCACGCGCTCCTGCGGCTGCCCGCCACGGGGACGGGCCCGCACCCCGTCGTCGTCGACGTCCACGGCGGGCCGGCCGACCACCGCACCGACTCCTTCTCCCCCACCCTGGCGGCCTGGGTGGACCACGGCTTCGCCGTCCTCAGCGTGAACTTCCGCGGCTCGACCGGCTACGGCACCCGGTGGCGCGACGCCATCGAGGGCGACGTCGGCCGGGCAGAGCTCGCCGACATCGCCGCCGTCCACGGCGGCCTCGTGGCCGAGGGGACGCTGGACCCGCGGCGCTCGGTGCTCGCCGGGGCGTCGTGGGGCGGCTACCTCACGCTGCTCGGCCTGGGCACCCAGCCCGAGCGGTGGGCGCTCGGCCTGGCCGACGTACCCGTGGCGGACTACGTCGCGGCCTACGAGGACGAGCTGGCCACCCTGCAGTCGGTCGACCGGGCGCTGCTCGGCGGCTCACCGGAGGAGGTCCCCGAGGCCTACGCGGCCGCGAGCCCCATCACCTACGTCGGCGCGGTACGGGCGCCGGTGCTGCTGCTAGCGGGGCTGAACGACCCGCGCTGCCCCCTGCGGCAGGTGCAGCGCTACGAGAGCGCCCTGCGGGAGCGGGGCGGCGTCGTCGAGCTCTACCAGTACGGCGGCGGGCACGGTTCGCACGTCGCCGCCGAGCAGGTGCAGCAGATGCGGGTCCAGCTCGACTTCGTCACCCGCCACCTCCCCACCTGACCGCCGAGTACGCACAAACGGTCACCGGGCGGCGCTGGCAGGCGCCCGCTGGTGACCGTTTGTGCGTACTCGGCGGAGGGGTGTGGGGGTTACGCGCCGGCGAGGATCTTCTCGGCGAGGAGCTCGGCGATCTGGATGGTGTTGAGCGCCGCGCCCTTGCGCAGGTTGTCCCCGACGACGAACAGGGCGAGCCCGCGGCCGTCCTCGACGCTCTGGTCCTGTCGGATACGACCGACGAAGGTCGCGTCCTTGCCCGTCGCCTCCAGGGGCGTGGGCACGTCGGCGAGCTCGACGCCCGGGGCGTCCGCGAGGAGCTCGCGGGCGCGCTCGGCGGAGATCGGGCGCTCGAACTCGGCGTTGATCGACAGCGAGTGGCCGGAGAACACCGGCACCCGCACGCAGGTGCCGGAGACGGCGAGCCCGGGCAGGTCGAGGATCTTGCGGGACTCGTTGCGGAGCTTCTGCTCCTCGTCGGTCTCCTCGCTGCCGTCGTCGACGATGCTGCCCGCGAGGGCGACGACGTCGAAGGCGATCGGCGCGACGTAGGTCTGCGGCTCGGGCAGGGTCACAGCGGAACCGTCCTGCGCGAGCGCCGTCGTGTCCTGCTCGACGGCGGCCCGTACCTGGGTGTCGAGCTCACGGACCCCGGCGACACCCGATCCGGACACGGCCTGGTAGGTCGAGACGATGAGCCGCTTGAGGCCGGCCTCCTCGTGGAGCACCTTGAGCGTCGGCATCGCGGCCATGGTCGTGCAGTTGGGGTTGGCGACGATCCCGGCGGGGATGTCCTCCAGGGCGTGCGGGTTGACCTCGGAGACGATGAGGGGCACCTGCGGGTCCTTGCGGAACGCCGAGGAGTTGTCCACGACGAGCGCACCGGCCGCGACGAAGCGCGGCGCCTGCTCCCGGGACGTGGCCCCGCCGGCGGAGAACACGGCGATGTCGATACCGCTGACGTCCGCCGTCGCCACGTCCTCGACGACGACGTCCTCGCCCTTCCAGGGCAAGGTCGTGCCGGCGGAACGGGCAGAGGCGAAGTAGCGGATGGCCGCGACGGGGAAGTCGCGGTCCTCGAGGATCTGGCGCATGACCGCGCCGACCTGCCCGGTGGCGCCAACGACGGCCAGCGTGACGCCGGCCCGGTCTGCTGCGTGAGTGCTCATCGCCCCGACCCTCCGTAGACCACGGCCTCGGACTCGCTGCTGTCCAGCTCGAAGGCGCTGTGGACGGCGCGTACGGCGGCGTCGAGCACCTCGGCGCGGGTGACGACGGAGATGCGGATCTCCGAGGTCGAGATCATCTCGATGTTGATGCCGGCGTCGAAGAGCGCGCCGAAGAGCTTGGCGGAGACGCCCGGGTGGGAGCGCATGCCCGCCCCGACGAGCGAGAGCTTGCCGATCTGGTCGTCGTAGCGCAGGTCCGCGTAGCCCAGGTCCCCGGCGGCAGCCCGCAGCGCGGCGAGGGTGGCCTCGCCGTCGGACTCGGGCAGCGTGAAGGAGATGTCGGTGAGGCCGGTGGCCGAGGACGAGACGTTCTGCACGATCATGTCGACGTTCGCGCCGGCGCCGGCGACCACCGCGAACAGGCGGGCGGCCGCACCCGGGACGTCGGGGACCCCCTTGACGGTGATCTTGCCCTGGCTGCGGTCGTGGGCGACCCCGGCGATGATCGGGTCTTCCATGCTGCTCTCCTCGCTCTGGGAGTCGTCGTTGCTGATCCAGGTCCCCACCTTGGAGGAGAAGGAGGATCGCACGTGGATGGGCACCCCGTAGCGGCGGGCGTACTCGACCGCTCGCAGGTGCAGGATCTTGGCGCCGTGCGCCGCCATCTCCAGGGTCTCCTCGCTGGTGATCGAGGTGATCTGGCGGGCGGTGGGCACGATGCGCGGGTCCGCGGTGAACAGGCCGTCGACGTCGGTGTAGATCTCGCAGACGTCGGCGTCCAGCGCCGCGGCGAGGGCGACGGCGGTCGTGTCGGAGCCGCCGCGGCCCAGGGTGGTGGCGTCCTGGTTCTCGCTCACGCCCTGGAAGCCGGCGACGATCGCGACGCCGCCCTCCTGGATGGTGCGGGCGATGCGCTCGGGGACGACGCCGACGATCGAGGCCTTGCCGTGGGCGGCGTCGGTGAGCACGCCGGCCTGCTGGCCGGTGTAGGACCGGGCCGTGACGCCGAGCTCGGTGATCGCCATCGCGAGGATTGCCATGGAGATGCGCTCGCCGGCCGTGAGGAGGATGTCCAGCTCACGCTCGGACGGCGTCGCGGTGACCGAGGCGGCGAGGTCGAGCAGCTCGTCGGTGGTGTCGCCCATGGCCGACACGACGACGACGACGTCGTTGCCGGCCTCCTTGGTCTCGACGATCCGTTTCGCGACGCGCTTGATGCTGGTGGCGTCCGCGACGGACGAACCGCCGAACTTCTGCACGACAAGGGGCACGAGAGGGCTCCGCTGGTTGGGTACAGGTGGAGCCGGCCGGGAGGGGGCGCGGCCCCGAGAACGCAGCACAGTCTAGGTCGATCTCAGATCTCGGTCATCCAAGTGTCCGCCCGCTGGAAAGCCTGCGTCAACGGTCACCCGCTGAGCACGTCCCAGCCCAGACGGGCGATGAGCGCGAGGACGACGACGAGGAACACGATCCGGACGAAGCTGCTGCCCTTCGCCACGGCCATCCGCGCGCCGAGGTAGCCACCGGCGAGGTTCGCCGCCCCGAGCGCCAGGCCCAGGCCCCACAGGACGGCGCCGTGCGGGACGAAGAACAGGAGCGCGCCGGCGTTCGTCGCGAAGTTGACGATCTTCGCCAGCGCCGAGGCCGGCAGAAAGGCGTAGCCGAGCACGGAGACGAGGCTGATGACGAGGAAGGTCCCGGTGCCGGGGCCGAGCAGCCCGTCGTAGGCGCCGATGATCAGGCCGAGGGCGGCGGCGGCGAGGTGGTGGCCGCGGCCGCTCCAGCGCAGGTCGGTCGTGGCGCCGATCTTGGGCCGGGCGATCGTCCAGGCCGCCACCGCGAGGAGGACGACGAGGATGATCGGGGTGAAGAGCTCGGCGGGGATCTGGGCGGCGAGCACTGCCCCGCCGAAGGCGCCGACGAGCGCGGCCAGTGCCATGGGCGCCGCTGTGCGCAGGTCCGGGCCTACGCGCCGGTAGTAGGTGAGGGCGCTGACCGATGTGCCCATGATCGAGCCGACCTTGTTGGTCGCCAGCGCCTGGACCGGGCTGATGCCCGGGACGAGGAGCAGCGCCGGCAGCTGGATGAGACCACCGCCACCGACGACGGCGTCCACCCAGCCGGCGGTGAAGCCGGCGAGCAGCAGGAGGACGAGGCCGAGGACGTCCAGGTCGAGGGGCACCCGCCCATCCTGCCGCACCAGGCCGGGCGGCCCCTTCGGGGATCGCGGCGGATGGGGTCAGGCGCCGCCGTCGGCGTGGAGGGCGTCGAACTCGGCGTCGGCGGCGACGTCGGCCGGCACGTCGAGGCGGACGTGGGAGAGCACCGAGAGCAGGGCGCGCAGGGCGGCCGCGGCGCGGTCGCCCCAGTTGGACAGGTAGGAGAACTGCCACCACCACAGCGCCTCGATGACGTTGCCGGCGCGGTGGTGGATGAGGCCGCGACGCAGCGCGAGGGCCACCTCGGCGATGTCCGCGGACAGCATGCCGGAGACGGAGACGTTGTCGACGAGCGGGTCGGGGACCTCGCGGTACTCGTCGAGGCCGTCGAAGACGTTCGCCAGACCGAGCCGGAGCGGGTCGGCGTCGGGCTCGTCGCCGTCGTCGGGCTCGAAGCGCTGCGGCGGGACGACGTCGGTGACCGCGCCGAGACGGGCCCCGGCGGCGCTGAGGTCGGCGAGCGCGAGGAGGAGCAGCGAGATGGCGAGGTCCGGGTGGGCGCCGGCGGCCACCTGCGTGGCCGTCTCGAGGAAGCGCTCCGACTCGGCGGCCATCGCGCCGGCCAGGGCGTGGAGGTCGGCGGCCTCCGCGGTCTGCGTCTGGTCCTCAGGCATCGATCCTCCTGCGTCCCTCGAAGGCCCGGCCCAAGGTGATCTCGTCCGCGTACTCGAGGTCCCCGCCGACGGGCAGGCCGGAGGCGAGCCGCGAGACGGGGATGTCCATGCCGCGCAGCATCCGGGCGAGGTACGTGGCGGTGGCCTCGCCCTCGATGTTGGGGTCGGTGGCGAGGATGACCTCGGTGACGTTGCCGTCGGCCAGGCGGGTCATGAGCTCACGGATGCGGAGGTTGTCCGGGCCGATCCCGTTGATCGGGTTGATCGCGCCACCGAGCACGTGGTACTTCCCCCGGAACTCGCGGGTGCGCTCGATGGCGACGACGTCCTTGGCCTCCTCGACGACGCACAGGACGTCGTCGCTGCGGCGGGTGTCCAGGCAGATGCGGCAGCGCTCACCCTCGGAGACGTTGCCGCACACCTCGCAGAAGCGGACCTTGCTCTTGACCTCCGTGAGGACGTGCGCGAGCCGCTCGACGTCCGCGGTCTCGGCCGAAAGAATGTGGAACGCGATCCGCTGGGCGCTCTTGGGCCCGATCCCGGGGAGTCGACCGAGCTCGTCGATGAGGTCCTGCACAGCGCCTTCGTACACCTGGACAGCGTACGTCCCCCCGGTGACACCGGGGCGGTGGGGGTGATCAGCTCCGCGCACCGACCGCACGCGAGACTGACGAGCGCTAGGGGTATGCCACCCGCGCTCGGTAGTTTCGCGTGCGCTCGCTGGCGGGCGGGCCGCGCCGCGGCGGCTACTCCTCGTGGATGATCGTCCCGCCGAGCATCCGCTCGATGAGGGGCGCCCCGACGAGCCCGGAGTGCTCCGCGTCCGGGTCGTCCATGCTCGGGACGTCGTCGGCGGGCGCGATCCGTGCCGCGGCGGGCGGCTCCGGCGCAGGCGGCGCCGTGCGCAGTGCAGCGGCGCCTGCCTGCTGGCCCGCTCCGTCCCGTCCCGTCGCGGACGACGACGGCGAGCCGGCCGACGGCGGTGACGCGGCGGGGGCCCGGGAGTCGGGCTCGGGGCTCGGCGGCGCCGCCGGCTCGGCGGTCCAGGCCGGCGGCTCGGGTGCGGGCTCGCCCCAGGGCTCGGCCGCGGGGCCGGGGTCCGGGGCTCCCCAGGCGGAGGAGGTGGCCGGTGCGGGGGCCGCGTAGGGGGCCTCGCCCTGCCGCCCGTCCTCGGCCGCGGTGCTGAGCACGGGCTCGATGCGGAGCTGGACCCCGAGGGTCTCGAGGAGCGCGCGCTGGAGGTGCTCGCTGTGGGCGCCGCTGCCGAAGGTGTGCGCGAGCCCGGAGGTGGCGAAGGCGAGGTGGAGCACTCCCCCGGAGACTTCGCCGACCTGGGCGTTCTGGGAGACCAGCGCCCAGGTGGTGCGCTTGAAGCGCGCGAGGGTGGAGAGCACCTCTGGCCACCGGCGGCGGATGAGGTCCGCGTCCGGGCCGGTCGGCGCGGGGGCGGCAGGCGCGGCGCCGCCGCTGGGCGTCACCCCGCGGCTGGGCGCAGGGCCGCCGGGGGCCGGGCTCGCGGGCGCGCTGCCCCAGCCGGCCTCGGACCGCGTCTCCGCCGCCTGCCGCGTGGCCGGGACCTGGGTCGCGGGGCGCTCGGACGTCCGGTCCATGCCCCACGCGGGCTGCTCGCGCTGCGGGGGCTGGATGGCGGGGCGGTCGTCCTCCTGCGCGGACCCGGAGGGCGGGGCGTCCTGCGAGCTTGCGACGTCCGACCGCTCGGGGGCGGCAGCCTCGCGTCCGGTCTGCTGCTCCTCGCGGGGGCCGTCGTGGCTGGGACGCTCGGCCGCCGCCGGACCGGCGTCCGACTGCTCCTCCACCCGGCGGGTGTCCTCCCGCTGCGGGTGGTCGTCGCGGTCCGGTCCGGAGGCGGGCTGGGACCCGGGGGCCGCAGACCCGGCCTGCGTCGGGGTTGGGGCCTCCTCGGCGGGCGCCGACGCAGCCTGGGACGGCGCGGACCGAGCGGGCGCGTCCTGCGCGGGAGCCGACGGCACGGGCGCGGCCGGGGTCGACGGCGCGGGCGCTGCCTCAGCCGGAGCGGACGGTGCAGGCGCAGCCTTGGCCGAGGTCGACGGCGCGGCGCCAGCCTCGGCGGGCGACGGCGCGGCCTGAGTTGGAGCCGACGGCGCGGGCGCAGCCTGGGCACGCGCGGACTGGGCCGCCACGGGCTGGGCGGCAGCCGGAGCGGCCGGTGCGCCTCCCCCGCTGGAGAGATGACGCTCGATGCGGTCCAGGCGGGCCCCGTGGCCGCGGGCGGCGTCGTCCGCGCCCGGCAGGAGCAGCCGCGCGCACATGAGCTCGAGCTGCAGACGCGGGGAGGTGGCGCCGCTCATCTCGGTGAGGGCGTCGTTGACGAGGTCGCCGGCGCGGGTGAGCTCGGCGGGGCCGAGCTGCTGGGACTGGACCCGCATGCGCTCGAACTGGTCCCTGGGCAGCGAGCGCAGCACGGAGACCGCGTGCTCCCCGGACACGGCGATGACGACGAGGTCGCGGATCCGCTCGAGGAGGTCCTCGGCGAAGCGCCGTGGGTCGTGCCCGGAGTCGATGACGCGGTCCACCACGCGGAAGAGGCTCGCGCCGTCGCGGGCGGCCAGCGCGTCGACGACGTCGTCGAGCAGGGTTGCGTGGGTGTAGCCGAGCAGGGCGACGGCCCGCTCGTAGCTGACCTCACCGTCCTGGGCACCGGCGATGAGCTGGTCGAGCACCGACAGGGAGTCACGCACCGAGCCGCCGCCCGCGCGGACGACGAGCGGCAGCACGCCCGTTTCCACCCGCACGCCCTCGGCCGTGCAGAGCTCCTCAAGGTAGGACTGCAGCCGCTCCGGCGGCACGAGGCGGAAGGGGTAGTGGTGGGTGCGGGAGCGGATGGTCCCGATGACCTTCTCGGGCTCCGTCGTCGCAAAGACGAACTTCACGTGCGCCGGCGGCTCCTCGACGAGCTTGAGCAGGGCGTTGAAGCCCTGGCTCGTCACCATGTGCGCCTCGTCGATGATGAAGATCTTGTAGCGGTCCCGGGCGGGGGCGAAGGCGGCCCGCTCCCGCAGCTCGCGCGCGTCGTCGACGCCACCGTGCGAGGCGGCGTCCATCTCGACGACGTCGAGCGAGCCGGAGCCGCCGCGGGCGAGGTCGACGCAGCTGGGGCAGACACCGCACGGGGTGTCCGTCGGGCCCTCGGCGCAGTTGAGGCAACGCGCGAAGATGCGCGCCGACGTCGTCTTCCCGCAACCGCGAGGCCCGGAGAAGAGGTAGGCGTGGGTGATGCGGTCCGAGCGCAGCGCGGCCCGCAGCGGGTCGGTGACGTGCTCCTGCCCGATGACGTCCGCAAAGGTCTCGGGGCGGTAGCGGCGGTACAGGGCGGTGCTCACCCGACGAACTCTAGGCGCCCGGAACCCCTCCCCGCGCCCCCCTGTGCAGACATGCAAGGACCCCTCGCGCACCCGCCAGAGCTCACCTGCCCTTGCTGCCTTCCGGCCCTGGGGGAGTTCAGTGAGGTGACGCCGCACGAGGGGTCGTCACCAAGTCTAACGGACGCTGAGGACCGGTCCATCCCGCCGCCCCGACCGGGGCCCGGGTGAGGGATGGCGCACACCTGGGCCCCGGCGGTTCGATCCGAGGCCGGTCCTCGGGTACTCTCGACCCGCCAGGAGGATTCGCCTAGTGGCCTATGGCGCACGCTTGGAAAGCGTGTTGGGTTCACGCCCTCGGGGGTTCGAATCCCCCATCCTCCGCAGTGGGACGGGCCCGCCGGTCAGCCGGCGGGCCCGTTCGCATCTCCCCCTTGGCGCGCTCGCCCCCTACTATCGACGAGTGATCTTCAAGGCAGTCGGCGACGGCCGTCCCTACCCCGACCACGGTGTGGAGACCACCCGCGACTGGGCCGCGGTGGCACCGCGGCAGGTCCGGCTGGACGATCTCGTCACCACCAAGAGCGAGCTCGACCTGCGCCATCTCCTGGCGGAGGACTCCACCTTCTACGGCGACCTCTTCGCCCACGTCGTCTCCTGGCGCGGCGTCCTCTACCTCGAGGACGGGCTGCACCGGGCGCTGCGCGCGGCCCTCCAGCAGCGCCTCCACGTACACGCGCGGGTCCTCGAGCTGGACCTCGACGGGACGGTCCTGTCCACCGGCTGACCCTCCAGGGAACGACATCCGGCGCGTGACGGGTTCACGCCGGAGCGTGCCCACGCACTACCTTTGCCTCTGTGACGACTGACCCCGCCGAGGCCGCGCGCCGTCGTGCCGCCCGTCGCCGCCATCTCCAGCAGCGCCAGACCCTGATCTTCGGGATCATCATCACCGCGATGCTCGTGGTGGCGCTGGTGGCCGCCGCGATGTGGGGCAACGTGATCCCCTCCCCCTTCGCCCGCCCCTTCAGCTCTCCGGAGCCCACCGACGCGGCCAGCACGAACGTGCCCTGTCCGCCGGCGGACGCGCTCCCGGCGCCCTACAGCGAGATCACCGCGAACGTGTACAACGCGACGGACGAGACCGGCCTCGCTGCCCGCACCGCCAGCGGCCTGGCGCAGTACGGCGTCGTCATCTCCCAGCAGGCGAACTACGGGGGCAACCTCGAGGGGGTCGCCAACATCGTGAGCGGACCGCGCGGCCTGCAGGCCGCCTACACCGTCGCCCAGATCGTGCCCGGCTCGACCGTGTCGCTCGACGGGCGGGACAACGCCACCATCGACGTCGTCCTCGGCGGTGCCTTCAGCGAGGTTCCCTCGCCCGAGGAGACGGCCGTGGATCCCGAGCAGCCGCTCCCCCCGCCGCCTGGCTGCACGCCCGTCCCCGTCCCGAGCGACCCCGTCGAGGACGAGGAGGCGGCAGCGGAGGGCTGAGCCGCTTCGCCGCCGCCGCCTCGAGCCTCCGGCCTCAGTCCTCGCGCGAGGCGTCCGGCACCGACGCAGGACTCGCCGGCTCCGCCGTCGTCCCACGCCACCGGGCCAGCGCCCGCATGAGGTGGTAGACACCGAGCGCCGCGGCAGTGCCGAGCGCGATGCCCTCGAAGCGCAGGTCCCCGGCCACCCACGTGTAGTTCGCGATGCCGACGATGAGCGCGATGGCCGCCGTCGTGAGGTTGACGGGGTCGGAGAAGTCGACCTTGGCCTGCACCCAGATGCGCGCGCCGAGCACGCCGATCATCCCGTACAGGACGGTCGCGGCGCCGCCGAGGACGCCCGCGGGGACGGTGTTGATGAGCTCGCCGAACTTCGGGGACATGCTGAGCAGGAGGGCGACGAGGGCGGCGACCCCGTAGGCGGCGGTCGAGTACACACGGGTCGCGGCCATGACGCCGATGTTCTCGGCGTAGGTCGTCGTGCCGGAGCCACCGCCGGCGCCGGCGAGCGTCGTGGCGAGCCCGTCGGCGAGGAGGGCGCGGCCGGTCACGTCGTCGAGGTTCTCCCCCGTCATCGCGGCCACGGACTTCACGTGGCCGATGTTCTCGGCGACGAGGACGATGACGACGGGCACGAACAGTCCCATGAGGGACAGGTCGAAGCTCGGCGCGGTGAAGGTGGGCAGCCCGAGCCAGTCCGCCTCGCCCACGCGGGTGAAGTCGACCTCGTCACGCAGGACCGCTACGACGTAGCCGGCGAGCACGCCGACGAGGATGGCGAGCCGCCCGAGGATCCCGCGGAACAGCACCGTGACGAGGACGACGACGGCGATGGTCGCCAGCGCCGTCGCCGGCGCCTTCTTCACGTTGTTCCACGCGCTCGGCGCGAGGTTGAAGCCGATGAGGGCGACGACGGTGCCCGTGACGATCGGCGGCATGACGACGTCGATCCACCGCGCCCCGGCGAAGTGGACGAGCAGCCCGATGAGCGCGAGGAGAACACCGACGACGAGGATGCCGCCCAGCGCGGCCGGCATCCCGCCCACCTCGGTCGCCGCACCGATGGGGGCGATGAACGCGAAGCTCGACCCGAGGTAGCTCGGGACGCGGTTACGGGTGATGAGGAGGAAGAGGACGGTGCCGACGGCGGAGAAGAAGAGCGTCGTCGACGGCGGGAAGCCGGTGATGAGTGGGACGAGGAAGGTCGCCCCGAACATCGCGACGACGTGCTGGGAGCCGATCCCGATGGTGCGCGGCCAGCTGAGCCGCTCCCCGGGGCCGACCACCTCCCCCGGTCCGATGCGGACCCCGTCCCCGTGAACCGTCCAGATCGCCATGTCCGTGCCCTTCGCCGCAGGTGTGTTCGCCGCCGCGCAGACTAGCGGCACCAGGGCGCCCGGCCCGGCCGTGTCCCAGCGTGCAATCCTTGACGCGTGGACGACGGTCAGTGGCGCGCGCCGGGGCGTGAGGAGGGCGTGCCCCCGCGAGAGCCGTACGCCTCCGCCGGCGCTGCGGTCCCGGCGGGCGAGCCCTACGGGGGCGCACCGGCGCGATCCCCGTACGTGACGCCGTCGTCGTCCGCGTTCGACACGAGCGAGCGCCACCGCGACCGGGTGCTCGGCGGGGCCGGCTACGACAGCCCCGCCTACCGCAACGACCGGGTCGCGGTCGCGGCGATGGTGTTCGGCGTGCTCGGGGTGGTGGTGCCGGGGCTGTGCCTCATCGCGATCGCCTTCGGGCACCTGGGCCTGCGCCGACTGCGGACCTCCTACGAGGGCGGGCGCGGGCTCGCGGTGGCCGGGCTCGCTCTCGGGTACGCGATGACCGCAGTGTGGACAGGGCTGTTCCTCCTCTTCCTCTCCGCGCGGACAATGATCTGAGCGAGCCGCGGCACGCAGGTAACCTGCGGACGTGAAGCCCTTCCTGCTGATCTCCACCCGCTCCGAGGACGACGCCGCCGACTCGGAGTACGCGTCGATGCTCGCGCTGGGCGGACTCGCCGAGGCCGAGCTCGAGCGGCTGCGGCTCGAGGCGGAGCCGCTGCCGGACCTCGACCTCGACGCATACTCGGGCATCATCCTCGGCGGCAGCCCCTTCACCAGCTCGGTCCCCGACGAGCACAAGAGCGACACCCAGCGCCGGGTGGAGGCCGAGCTCAGCGGGCTGCTCGACGTGCTGGTGGAGCGTGACTACCCCTTCTTCGGGGCTTGCTACGGGATCGGCACGCTCGCCCGGCACATCGGCGGGGTCCTGGACGGCACGTACTCCGAGCCGATCAGCGCGCCGGTCATCTCCCTCACCGACGAGGGCCGCGCCGACCCCGTCCTCGCGGGCCTACCGGTGTTCTTCCAGGCCTTCGTCGGCCACAAGGAGGCGTGCACGCACCTGCCGGAGAGCGCCGTCATCCTCGCCACCTCCGAGCACTGCCCGGTGCAGATGTTCCGGGTGCGCACCAACCTGTACGGCACCCAGTTCCACCCCGAGCTCACCCTCGAGGCGCTGGTGGAGCGGATGACCGTCTACCGCCACGCCGGCTACTTCGACCCTGACGACTTCGACGACGTCCACCGCGAGGTCGCGGCCGCCGACGTCACCGCGGCCGGCCGGGTGCTGACGAACTTCGTCCAGCGCTACGCGCGCTGAGAAACGGCAACGGCCCGGGGCTCACTGGGAGACCCGGGCCGCCGCGCTGGCGGTAGCGGTGGGATTTGAACCCACGGTGGCTTGCACCACACAGCATTTCGAGTGCTGCACCTTCGGCCGCTCGGACACGCTACCTCGGCGACCGAGTGTACCGGCCGGCGCGCCCGAGCCACTAATCGCTGGCTGCTCCTGCCGTGTGGGCCTCGCCTCAGGCCCGCTCCCTCAGGATCGCCGCCGGCGTGCCGATCGGTCGACATGGTGAGGGACGAGTCGTTCGAGAGGTAGGCCAGACCAGTGCTAGCAACCGCGCCGACGGGAGTGGCGCGCACCTTCGGTGAGGACGAGATCATCGTCTCCAAGACCGACCTCAAGGGTCGGATCACCTACGCCAACGACGTCTTCCTGCGGGTCTCGGCGTACTCAGAGGACGAGGTCCTCGGCCAGCCGCACAGTCTCATCCGCCACCCCGAAATGCCCCGCGGTCTGTTCCATCTCCTGTGGGAGACCATCCAGACCGGGGAGGAGATCTTCGCCTACATCAACAATCTCGCGAAGGACGGCGCCCACTACTGGGTGCTCGCGCACGTGACGCCCACCCGCGACAGCCGCGGCGCCGTCGTCGGCTACCACTCCAGCCGCCGCTCGCCCTCCCCCGCGGCTGTCGCCCGGGTCGCGAGGATCTACGCCGGCATGCGCGCCGCCGAGGCGAGGCACCGGCGAGCCTCCGAAGCTGCCGTCGCCTCCCGTGCCGCGCTCGAGGAGCAGCTCGCCGGGCAGCCCTACGACGAGCTGGTGTGGGAGCTCGTCGGGGAGGGACGGGCATGAGGCGCAGGCAGGTTGCCGCCCGGATCGCCGAGCTGGAGGCCGAGCTGGCGTCCCACCACGCGGCTCGCGCCGCCGTCACCGCCGTCGTCGAACGCGCCGCGGCCGGTGACCTGGAGGTCCGGGTCCCGGACTTGGGCGAGAACGTCGACGCCGACGCGCTGCGCGACGGCGTCAACCGGCTCCTCGACGTCACCGACGCCTTCGTCCGCGAGTCCCAGGCAGCACTCACCGCCGCCGCGGCCGGACGCTTCCACCGCCGCTTTCTCCAGCAGGGCATGCCGGGCAGCTTTCGGGAGGGCGCGGCACGGATCGACGCAGGACGGGCATCGATGCAGGACGGCGCGCGCAGGCTCGCCGAGCAGGTCGACGCGCGGACGAGCTTCGCCGGCTCCGCGCTCGCTGCCTCGGCGCAGGTCACGGCCGACCTCGTCGAGGTGGCCACCTCCACGAGCAGCCTCGCTGCCTCGACCGCCACCGCGGTCAGCGAGGCGCGGGCGGCGCTGGACACCATGCAGGAGCTGGAAGAGGCGTCCGCGGCCACGGCGGAAGCCGTCACCCTCATCAGCACGGTGGCGGCGCAGACCCGCATGCTCGCTCTCAACGCCACCATCGAGGCCGCACGGGCGGGAGACGCGGGCCGCGGCTTCGCCGTCGTCGCCCACGAGGTGCGCTCGCTCGCGGACGAGACAGCCACGTCCGCCGGGCGGATCGGCGCCCAGCTGGAGGCCGCCATCGACTCGGCCCACGAGGCCGCCGCGACCATCGACCGGATCGCCGGGCTCGTCGGGGAGATGGACACGCAGGTGGGGACCATCACGGCCGCCACAGGCGAGGGCTCCACGCTCGCGGAGATGGTCCACTCACTGCGTGAGCAGATCGGTACCTTCGCCGGCTGAGCGGACCGGTGGGCCCGGGGTTAGCCTCGGCCGGGTGGACCCGCAACGACCCCTTATCGTCGCGCCGCCGGCCGACGCCGCCCGGCCCGAGCCGGAGGACGTCCCGGCCGCACTGGCGCCCGTCGTCGAGCTGCTGTCCGGGGCGACGGTCGCGGCGCTGACCGGGGCCGGGCTCTCGACCGACTCGGGCGTGCCGGACTACCGCAGTCCCGGTTCCCCGCCGCGGCGGCCGATGACGCTGCAGGAGTTCATCGCCACCGAGGAGCACCGTCGCCACTACTGGGCACGCAACCACCTCGGCTGGCGCCACCTGCGCGACGTCAACCCCAACGCCGGCCACGCGGCGCTGGCGCTCATGGAGTACGAGGGCACGGTCAACGGGGTCGTCACCCAGAACATCGACCTCCTCCACCTCAAGGCCGGCTCCCGCAACGTCGTCCACCTCCACGGCCGCTTCGACCAGGTGGTCTGCCGCGACTGCGGGCGCACCTTCTCCCGGGAGGCCCACGACCAGGCCCTGTCCGCACTCAACCCGGGCTGGCGGGAGCGGCACGTCGACGACGTCGAGGTCGCTCCAGATGCCGACGCCGCCCTGGAGAGCACCGCACACTTCCGCGTCGCACCCTGCCCACGTTGCGGCGGCACCCTCATGCCCGACGTCGTCTTCTTCGGCGGGACGACGCCGAAGGAGCGGGTGGACCACGCCCGGGCGATCGTCGACGAAGCCGACGCGCTGCTCGTCGCCGGCTCCTCGCTGGCGGTCATGTCCGGGCTGCGCTTCGTCCGCCAGGCCGCCAAGTCCGGCAAGCCGGTGGTCATCCTCACCCGGGGCGAGACGCGGGGGGACGACCTCGCGACGGCGAAGGTCGAGGTCAGCACGACCGTCGCCCTGCCCTACCTCGCCCAGACCCTCCGCCCCCGGCTGACGTAGCACCGAGAGCCCAGCTCCCCGACAGCCGGCCCACGCTGTCGGGATCCTGCGCACAGGTTCGCGACACGCTGCCGACACGCCGGGACAGGCGACGATGAAGGGGCACCCCAGAGGACTTCTGCGCAGAACGCGAACACCCGGGCCCGGAGGAATCCGGCTGTCGGCGGGAGGGGCGAGCTCTCAGCGGCGGGCGGCGAAGAAGTCCCGCAGCAGGCGCGCCGAGCGCTCCTCCTCGACCCCGCCGACCACCTCGGCGCGGTGGTTGAGCCGCGAGTCCCGCACGACGTCACGGATCGAGCCGCACGCGCCGGCCTTGGTGTCCCAAGCACCGAAGACGATCCGGTCCACGCGGGAGAGCACCACCGCGCCGGCGCACATCGTGCACGGCTCGAGCGTGACGACGAGGGTGCAGCCCTCGAGGCGGACGTCACCGGTGGCGGCGGCCGCGGCGCGCAGGGCGAGGACCTCGGCGTGGGCGGTGGGGTCCCGGTCGACCTCACAGCGGTTGTGCGCCGTCGCGACCACCCGGCCGTCCCGGTCGAGGACAACGGCGCCGACCGGCACGTCCCCGCCCGCGAGCGCCCGCTCGGCGAGCTCCAGGGCAGTGTTCATCGCCACGGTCCACGGTGCCATGGGTCCCATCCTGCACGCCGTCGCCCGGGCACCGGTACGTTCTACCCATGCGCCTGCACGTCGCGGACCACCCGCTCATCGCCCACAAGCTCACCGTCCTGCGGGACGAGCGCACCGAGTCGCCCACCTTCCGGCTGCTGGTCGACGAGCTCGTCACCCTCCTCGCCTACGAGGCCACCCGTGAGGTGCAGACCGAGCAGGTGGAGATCGACACGCCGGTCGCGCGCACCACGGGCACGCACCTCGCGGCGCCCCGTCCGCTCGTCGTGCCGATCCTGCGCGCGGGCCTGGGGATGCTCGACGGCATGACGCGTCTGCTCCCCACTGCCGAGGTGGGCTTCCTCGGGATGCAGCGCGACGAGCAGACGCTCGAGGCGATCACCTACGCCAACCGGCTGCCCGAGGACCTCAGCGGCCGCCAGGTCTTCGTCCTGGACCCGATGCTCGCCACCGGCAACACGCTCATCGCGGCAATCGAGTACCTTCTGGCGCGCGGTGCCCGCGACGTCACGGCCATCTGTCTGCTCGTCGCGCCCGAGGGTCTACGGACCCTGGAGCAGGCGGTCGGCGCGCGCGGTGAGGTCAAGATCGTCACCGCCGCCGTCGACGAGCGCCTCGACGAGAACGCCTACATCGTCCCCGGCCTCGGCGACGCCGGCGACCGCCTCTACGGCGTGGTCTGAGCCGCCCCTCTCTCACTGTGCGCCCGTCGACTGCACCATGCTCCCGCTCGGCCGGGAGCACGGTGTACCGGCGGGCGCACGGTCGTTTCCGTGCCCGCCAGCAGTGTTACTCGTGTTACTTATGTGACATGTGAGGCCGGTGGGTCTACCCTGAGCGCGGACACATGGCTCGACGGCCCGCTGCACCCTCCCGCCGTCGACGCCTCGGCTAGTCACGGGCAGGGACGCACACGTGCGCAGGCGGAGGAGGAGCCGTCGTGGCATCTGACCCGCAGGCACGGACCGGCGCACGCCGTCCGCGCCGCACCGCTACGCGCGTGGGCGCCGTCGCGGCCTCCTTCGTCCTCACCCTCACGGTGCTCGCGAGCACCGTGACCGCGGCGCCGACGCTGCCCGCCTGGGTGCTCCTGCCGCTCGAGGCCAGCGGCATGCCCGCGCACATGACCGGCGGCACGATCGTGACGACGACGGCGGAGCGCGCGGACATCGCGATCTCCCTCGCCGACTACGCCGCCCAGGAGCGCGTCACCGAAGTGACGCTGGCCGCGGCCGCCGACGCCACCAAGGCCCGTACGGACTCCCTCGCCTCTCGCTCGCAGCGTCCGGAGAAGGCCACCCCCGCGGTCGTCATGAACGAGAGCCCGGTGTCGACGCCCGGCGGTGACAACCCCGTCCTCGTGCCCGACGCCGGTGAGGAGACCCTTCCCGAGCCAGAGCCGACCACCGCGCCGGCGCCCGTGCCCGAGCCCGAGGTGACAGAGGAGCCGTCCCCGGAGCCGGAGGTCACCGAGGAGCCGGAGCCGGAGCCCACTGAGCCCCCGGTCACGGCCGACCCCGCGCCCGCGCCGGAGGCGTCCGAGCCGGCCGAGCCCAGCGAGCCGGAGGCGCCGGCGAAGCCGGAGCCTACCGAGCCCGCGGAGCCGGAGGAGGGCAGCACACCGCGTCCGAAGCCCTCGGACACGCCGACCCCGGAGCCCAGCCCCAGCGCCACTCCGAAGCCGACGCCCACACCTCCCCCGGCCCCTGCCCCCGACCCGACGCCCACCCCGAAGCCAACGCCGGCACCCACGCCCACGCCGAAGCCGACGCCCACGCCGACGCCTCCACCCGCTGAGAACCCCGGCAAGTGCTCGGTCTCGTCGGCACGGAACTCCCTGTTCGCGCACATCAACTCCTTCCGAGCCGCGAACGGGCGCGGGCCGTTGGAGTACAGCACGCACCTGCAGAGCGTCGCGCAGGGCTGGGCCAACCAGCTGCGCACGATCGACGCCGTGCAGCACAACCCGAACTACCGCACCCAGGTGGGCGTCGAAGTGCGCGGCAGCGCCTGGACGCGGGCCAGCGAGCTCGTCGTCCGCAACACCGGCGGCGCCTCCATGGAGTGCGGGACGCTGTTCCTCGCCCTCCACACGTGGTGGACGAACTCGAACGGTCACGCCCCGTGGATGCTAGACCGCGAGTACACCCACGTCGGCTACGGCTTCACCTACAGCACGTCCGGCGTGCCCTACGCGGTCACCATCCTCGGCAAGAACGGCTGAGCCGCTACCGCACCTGGAAGTCCTGCTCCGCCCGCGGGTCCTCGACGCGCACGTCGACGTCCTGGACCCGTGCGGCGGGCGGACCCTCGTGCAGCCACCGCAGCACCTGGTCGACGGCGGTCTCCTCACCCTCGAGGACGGCCTCCACCCGCCCGTCGGGCAGGTTGCGCACCCAGCCGGCCACGCCTGCGCGCTCGGCCCGGGCGGCGCAGGCCATGCGGAACCCCACGCCCTGGACCCGGCCGGTGACGGTCACGTAGCAGCGCCGCATGTCACTCCTCCTCGGCAAGCACCTCGGCGGTCTGGCCGACGACGCCGACCATCCACCCGGCGTCGGGCACCGCAGCCACGTCCGTCGCCGCGATCTGGACGACGACGGCGTACCCCTCGCCGTCCGCCGACCCCAGGTACCACGAGCCTGCCATCTCACCGGGCGCGCTGCCGCCCTTGAAGCCGACGTACTCCCAGCCCTCGGGCGCCTCGATGCCCGGGTTGAGCGCGAGGATGCCGAGCACCGTCTCGTCGCCACTCTGCTTCAGGCCGGCGTGCGCACGGCACAGGTCCTGCGCCGTGGCGAACCAGTCGAGGCCGTCGGGCCAGATGACGTCCTGGGCGAGCGCCGGGTCGACGGCGACCTCGCCGCCGGGCAGGCCGGCGACGATCTCCTGCCGGCCGGCGGTGTCGGCGGCGGCCCACCGCTCGCGCAGCCCGGGGTCGGTGAAGCCAAGCTGGAACAGCTCGCGGGTGGTGACGAGCGGGGTGAGCAGTGCGGCGTCGTGGTGACCGAGCCGCTCGACCGCCGCGAGCACGGCCTCGCGCCCCACGGCGTCGATGAGGAGGTCGGTGGCCGTGTTGTCGCTGATGGAGATCATGAGCTCGGCCGCCTCGCGGACGCTCACCTCGTGGCCGGCCGGTTCCTCCTGGAGGACGCCGGAGGGCAGGGAGCGCAGGTCGTCGGTGAGCGTGAGGGTGTCCTCCCACGCGAGCGTGCCGTCGGCGACGGCCTGGCGGACGGCGTCCAGGACGTAGAGCTTGACGATCGAGCCGATCGGCCGTGCGACGTCGGACTCCCGCTCAAGGAGCGCCTCGCAGGTGGCGCCGTCGGCCACGAGGACGGAGGTCTCGGCGTCGAGACCGGCGAGCGCGGCGTCGAGGTCCTCCAGGGAGGTGACGTCCGGGACGGCGCGCGTCGCCTCGAAGAACAGGGTGCTCATCCGGCCGTCGGGCTCGGTGACGACGTGGAGGAGGAAGCGGCCGTCCTGCGCCGCGAGCGGCAGCCGGGCGGCGTCCTCGGTGCCGTCGTACCCCTCGACGACGTAGGGGCCGCCCGCCCGCAGCTGGGCGAAGACGGCGGCCACCTGAGCCGCGGGCACCTCCGCGAGGAAGGCGTCCGCGAAGCGCTCCTGCGCCTCCTCGGCGCTGGGCCCCTCGTCCGCGGCGAGCTGCTCGAGCACCCACGCCGCGGCCTGGCCCGCCCGTGTCTCCGGGAGGGTGACGCCGTCGGCGATGCTCACCTCCTCGGTGGGCGCGGGCGGCGAGGACGACGACGGCGCACCCTCCGAGTCCTCCGTCTCACCTCCCCCGCACCCGCCGACGAGGAGCAGCAGCGCGAGCGCTGCCGGCACGGTCCGACGTCTCCCCCGAGTCATGGCGACGATCCTCCCAGACGCCTGCGAGGATGCGGCCATGTCCGCCCGCCTCTCCCCGCCCCTGCCCGACGTCCTCGGTGAGCCGTGGGTGCAGCGCCGCATCGCCCTGCGTCCCTCGCCCGACTACGACGGGCAGCCCGAGGCCGTCCTCGTCCACCGGCGGGAGCCGACGAGCCGGCAGGCCGTGCTCTACCTCCACGGCTTCACCGACTACTTCTTCCAGGCCGCCCACGCCGAGCGCTGGGTGGCCGCCGGGCTGGACTTCTACGCGCTGGACCTGCGGATGAGCGGGCGGGCGCTCGGTGAGCAGACCCGCGCAGGGGACGTGCGCGACCTGCACCACCACGACGAGGAGATCGGCGTCGCGCTCGATGCGATCCGCGCGGACGGGCACGACCAGGTCGTCCTGCTCGGCCACTCCACCGGCGGTCTCATCGCGGTGAGCTGGGTCGACCGTCACCCGGGGCAGGTGGACGCCGTCGTCCTCAACAGCCCGTGGCTCGAGCACAACGGGCCGTGGGCGGAGCGCGTCCTCCTCACCCGGCTCATCGGCCTGCTCGCCCGGTGGCTGCCGAGCGTCGTCGTCAGCCACCTGGACGAGCCGTACGGACGGTGGCTGCGCGAGCAGGGCTGGGACTACGACCTCGCGTGGAAGCCGGTCGAGGGCTTCCCGATGCGTGCGGGGATGGCCGCCAGCGTGCGCCGCGAGCACGCCCGAGTGGCGCGCGGGCTGGCGGTCGACGTGCCGGTGCTGCTGTGCTGCTCCACCCGCTCCGGCTCGCCGTCCTCGCCCACCGCGGAGGAGCTGCGCAGCGCCGACTGCGTCCTGGACGTGCGGCACATGGTGGACCGCGGCCCGCGCCTGGGCCCGGACGTCAGCGTCGTCCAGGTCGACGGCGGGGTCCACGACCTCGCCCTGTCGCCCGGACCGGCGCGCCAGGCCTACGAGAGCACCGCCGTCGAGTGGGTGACGGAGCGGCTCGCGGCCCCGCGGGACGGCAGGGGTTAGCCCGCCCTGCGGGCCGGGCCCTCGTCGTCGGTGCCCGCGGCGTCGTCGGCGGCGGGCAGCTCACCCTTGACGTCCTCGACGGCGCGCTTGACCTCGAGGTCGACGGTGTCGCGCAGCGTGGAGCCACGCATGAGGACTGCCGCGACGAGGGCGACGACGGCGAGGACACCCATGATGAGGAAGATGAGGTCCATCCCGTCGCCGTAGGCGCTGCGGACGATCGCCTCGACGTCGTCGGGCAGTGCTGCGACGTCCAGCGTGCCGCCCCCACCGGCCATGGCGTCCGCCGGGATGCCCGCCTCGGTGAGCCGGGAGACGAGCAGGGTGGAGATGTGGGCGGAGAGCACCGCGCCGAGCACCTGGACCCCGATCGCGCCGCCGAGGGAGCGGAAGAAGGCGACGGCCGAGCTGGCGGCACCCATGTCCTTGAGCGCGACCGTGTTCTGGACCGCGAGGACGAGGTTCTGCATCGAGGCGCCCTGGCCGATGCCCATGAGCGCGAGGTAGATGCCCAGCACCCACAGGGGCGTGGACACCCCGATCGTTGCCATGAGCATGACGCCGACGGCCTGGATCGCGATGCCCCCGACGACGTACCGCTTCCACGTGCCGCCCGAGCTGACGAGCCGGCCGGCGATGGTCGAGGCGAGGAAGACGCCGAGCATCATCGGGACCATGAGCAGGCCCGACTCCGTGGGGCCGTAGCCGCGGCCGATCTGGAAGTACTGACCGAGGAAGACAGGGGCGGCGAACATCACGGTGCCGACGGCGAAGCTGGCGACGATGCTCAGGGCGGTGGTGCGCTCGGTGAGGATCCACATGGGCACGACGGGCTCGGCGGCCCGCAGCTCGACGAGGACGAAGGCGACCGTCCCGAGGACGGCACTGCCGAGCATGGCGGCGGACTGCCACGAGACCCACGCGAAGCTCGTGTCGACAAAGGACAGCCAGAGCAGGAGGAGGGTGACGGACATGACGATGAGAGCCGCGCCCCAGTAGTCGATCTTCGGCTTGCGGCGCGTGCTCGGCGGCACGTGCAGGCGCCGGTGGAGGACCCAGATCGCGATGAGCGAGAAGGGGATGGCGCTCCAGTAGCACCAGCGCCAGCCCAGCCACGGGGTGTCGACGATGACCCCGCCGATGAGCGGGCCGGACACGGTGGCCACCGCCATGACAGCGCCCATGTAGCCGTTGTACCGCCCACGCTCGCGCGGGGAGATGATCGTGGCGATCGTCGTCTGGACGAGCGCCATCTGCGCGCCCATACCCACGCCCTGGATGACGCGGTAGGCGATGAGCGTGTTCGCGCTCTGCGCGGACCCGGCGAGCAGCGAGCCGACGCTGAACAGGCCGATCGCGAGCAGGAGGAGCTTCTTCTTGTCGAAGAGGTCCGCGAGCTTGCCGAAGATCGGGGTGCTCGCCGTCGAGGCGAGGAGGGCCGCGGTGACGATCCACGTGTACTGCAGCTGCGTGCCGCCGAGGTCCGCGATGATGACCGGCAGCGCGTTGCCGACGATCGTGCCGGAGAGCATGGCAACGAAGAGGGCGAGGAGCAGGCCGGTGAAGACCTTCATCACCTCGCGGTGCTTGGCCTCCTCCGCCTCGGTGCGGCGGCCCGGGCGGGGCATGCGGTCGGGGCGTGCCATCAGCGCGCCACCTCCTGGGTCGCGTCGAGGAAGCGGGCCACAGTGTCCAGCACGTCGGTGAGCTGGGCGACGTCGTGCTCACTCCAGTCGGTGAGGGCCGACTCGAGGTGGCGACGGCGCAGCTGACGGACCGCCGCGAGCGCGTCCTCGCCCGTGGGCGTGAGCCGCAGGAGCGCGGCGCGCGCGTCCGCCGGGTCTTGGCGGCGCTCGACGCTGCCGTCCTGCTCGAGCGGACTCACGTGCCGGCTCACCACGGAAGGGTCGACGAGCAGGTCCTCGGCCACGTCGGCGATGCGGCACTCCCCCTGGCGGGCGAGAGAGGCGAGGACCGCCACCTGGGAGGCGGGCCGGCCGGACTCCCGAGAGAGGCGGACGGTGAGGTTGCGGTGGCGACGGGTGAGGTCGGCCAGCGCGTCGATGAGGCCTTCGAGGACGTCGTGCTGAGCTGCGGTCACGATGTCCACGATAACCCTTACATGCAGCATGCATCTATCGCAGAGCATGGTGAGGTCGCCCACCCTCGGGACCAAAGCCCCTTCCCCGCCGGGGACGCCCTGCGCCGACAGCCGGATCTCTCCGCGAGGAATCCGGCTGTCGGCGCGAGGGGTGGTGCTCGGTCGACCGCGAGGAATCCGGCTGTCGGCGTCAGGGGGTGGGTCAGTGGTTGCGGAGGGCCTTGATGAGCTCGTCCTTGTTCATGCTCGACCGGCCGTCGATGCCGATCTCCCGCGCGCGGTCCTGGAGGTCGTCGACCGTCCAGTCCTCGTAGGAGCCGGAGTGGCCGCCCTTCTCCCCCACGTCGCTGCGTGAGCTGTTGGCCGCGGCGTTGGCGATGCGGGCCGACTTCTCCTTGGAGTTGCCCTCGTCGCGGAGGGACTCGTAGAGCTCCTTGTCCTTGACGCTGGGGCCGGGGTCCTGCTTGCCGGGCATGTGCCGCCTCCTTCTCGTCGGGCCTCCAGGATCCGCCGGGGGCGCGGGGCTCGCATCCGCAGCGTGTCCACCCCTCGGTGGACACGTCCTCCACCCGGGAGGGGACGGCGACGGCGCAGGATCAGTCCCCCGCCCGACGCGCCCCGGCTGGTCGCGGCCGGAGGCTGGAGCCATGACAGCCCACACCTCCGCCCCGCCACCACCCACCACCGCCGCGGTGCCGGTCCTCAGCACTCGCGGCCTCACCATGACCTACGGGATGACGACGGCGCTGGCCGGGGTCGACGTCGACCTGCGGGCCGGGGAGTCGGTCGCCGTCATGGGAGCCTCCGGCTCCGGCAAGACGACCCTGCTCCACTGCCTCGCCGGGATCATCCGCCCGAGCAGCGGCCAGGTCCTGCTCTCCACGAGCCACGGGCCCGTCGTCATCAGCTCCATGTCCGACGCGGAGCGCTCCAGGCTGCGCCGCGAGCGTCTCGGCTTCGTCTTCCAGGAGGGGCTGCTCATCCCCGAGCTCACCGCCGTGGAGAACGTCGCGATGGCGCTCATGCTTCAGGGGGTCGGGCGGCCGGCGGCCGAGCACCACGCCGCCGTCTGGCTGCGCTACCTCGGCCTGGCCGGGATGGAGGACCGCCGCATCGGCCAGCTGTCCGGTGGCCAGGCCCAGCGCGTGGCGATCGCGCGGGCGCAGGTGACCGGCGCGGAGGTCGTCTTCGCGGACGAGCCCACCGGCGCGCTGGACAGCGACACCTCCCGCGAGGTCATGCAGGCCCTCCTCCACGCCACGACCGGTGCCGGCCGCACCCTTGTCGTCGTCACCCACGACGAGACGGTCGCCGCGCAGTGCACGCGCGTCCTGCGGCTGCGGGACGGGTGCGTCGTCGGGGACTCCCGCTCA
Organism: Georgenia satyanarayanai; assembly: GCF_023715365.1. Lineage (GTDB taxonomy): Bacteria > Actinomycetota > Actinomycetes > Actinomycetales > Actinomycetaceae > Oceanitalea > Oceanitalea satyanarayanai_B. Next base: position 190,600 of record NZ_JAMBNZ010000006.1, on the reverse strand, counting down.
TGAGCACGGTGACGGGCCCGACGTCAGCGCCCACGCTGGCCCCTCCCCCGCCACCGGCCGGCAGCGGTACCGGGGTGGTGCTCCCGGTGGGCATGCTCCTCGCCCGCCGCGGCAGCGCGCGGTCGGCGGTGCTGCTCCTGCCGGTCGTCGCCTTCGCCGCGACGACGACGCTCCTTCTCACCGTCCTCGCCGGCGCCCTGTCCTTCCGGCAGTGGGACGACAGCTACGCCCTCGCCTACCAGCTCTTCGCGGCACTCGCCGTCGTCCTGCTCGTCGTCCCGCTCGCCTCCCTCGGCGGCGCCGCGGCGCGGCTCTCGGCCCGGCGGCGCGACGACCGCCTCGCCACGCTGCGCCTCCTCGGGGCGACGACGGCGACGGTCGCCAGGATGACCGTGCTCGAGGCCGCGACCGTCGCGCTGACCGGCGCGCTCGCCGGAGTCGCCGGGTACGTCGTCCTCGCTCCCATCGTCGCGCTCATCCACTTCCGCGGTGAGCCGATCGGCAGCGCCTTCTGGCTGGCACCGTGGGTCGTCCTGCTGGCGGTCGTCACCGTCGTCCTGCTCGCCGCCGTGAGCGCCGTCGTCGGCCTGCGGCAGGTGAGCATCTCCCCGCTCGGGGTCCGGCGCCGGACCGACGCCCCCACGGTCGGGTGGGTGCGGGCCGCCGTCAGCGTCGTCGTCATCGGTGCCGCCGCCGTCGCGATGCAGGGCAGCTACGCGGACCTCGCCGTCATGATGGCCGTCCTCCTCGGGGGCTTCGGGAGTGTGCTCGCCGTGCTCAACCTGCTCGGCCCGTGGGTGGTTGCGCGGCTCGCGCGCCGCCAGCTGCGGCGGGCGCACACGCCGGCGCAGCTGCTGGCCGCCCGCAGCATGGCGCAGTCGCCCAAGGCGGTGTGGCGGCAGGTCAGCGGCGTGGTCATGGCGTGCTTCGTCGCGGTCGTGGCCGGCAGCGGCGTCGCGGTGATGAGGGTGACCGCGGACATGAGCAGCCGCGACGACCAGATGCTGCTCGTGGACGTCCAGACGGGCATCGTCATCACGCTCGTCGCCACCTTCCTCATGGTCGCCGTGTCCGCCGGCGTCACCCAGGCCGCCGAGGTCCTCGACCGCGCCGAGCTCTACCGCAGCCTCGACCGGCTCGGGATGCCGGAGGCGACGATGGTCGTGGCCCAGCGCCGCACCGTGATGAAGCCCCTCGTCGTCGTCACCGTCATCGCGGTGGCCGCCTCGGGCACGCTCGTCCTCCCGCTCGTCGGGATCGCCGTCGTCACCGCGCCGATCTCGGTCCTCGTCACCGCGGCGAGCATCGTCGGTGGGGTGCTCCTCGTCCGTCTCGGGGTCACGACGTCCAGGAGCGTGCTCCGCGGCGTCCTGGCCGAGGGGAGGTCGTGATGGTCCCCGTCCCGGTCCCGCTCGAGGAGGCCGAGCTGCGGCTGCGGCGCGCGCTGGTGCTGCTGGCGCTTTTCGTCCTCGGCTGCGCAGTGGTCGCTGCCGGCACCGCCCTGGGGCTGGGCGCGGTGTGGCAGGACGTCCACGAGTGGGTGTTCTCCCGGGTGGCGGGCGACCAGCTCGGCGGGTGACAGCCCGACGCCCCTGCGCCGGTCCTCGCCGCGGTACCGTGCGAGCCATGAGTGACGTCGAGATCACCGTCCGCGGCTCGAGCCACGTCTTCCACCCGGCCGAGCGTGCCACCGTGCACGCCCAGCTCGGGCTCGAGGGCCCGGATGCGGACCGGGTGTACGCCGCCGTCGTCGAGCAGGCGGGCCGGTTGCACACGAGCGTGACGGCACTCCACGACCCGGCGCACGGGCCGGTGACCTGGTGGTCCGCCCAGGACGTCCGCACCTGGGCCGAGCGTCCGTGGAACACGGAGGGCAAGCAGCTCCCGATCGTCCATCATGCCCGCGCCGAGCTGCACGTGAAGTTCCGCGACTTCGCGCGGCTGGGCCGCTGGCTGTCCGAGGCGGCCACCGTCCCGGGGTTCGGCGTCGACCGGGTGGAGTGGGCCCTGACCGCCGCACGCAAGCAGGAGCTCGAGCACCGGGCCCGGTCCGCGGCGGTGGAGGAGGCCCGGGCGAAGGCCGGCGCCTACGCCGCGGCGCTCGGGCTCGACGGCGTCCGGGCCGTCGCGCTCGCCGACGCCGGGATGCTCGGTGACGGGCTTCGCCCGGTCGACGACGGCGGCGCACCGTTCGCGCGCGCCATGGCCGCCCCGGCGGCGGATGACATGCTGCAGCTCGTCCCGCAGGACATCGAGATCACGGCCCAGGTCGACGCCCGGTTCGTCGCCGTCAGGCCGTAGGGCTCCCACCGAGCTGACCCGGCGCGCGGTGGGCACGCTTCGGTGCCCACAGACACCGACAGCTGGACTCCCCGGAAGGAGCCCAGCTGTCGGCACTGCAGGACGTGTCAGGCGAGCCTGGCCGTGGTCATCACCACCCTGCCCACCGCGGCGGCCGCGGACACTGCCGTGGCCGGGAGCCGGCGCAGGCCCAGGCTGTCACGGCCGTCACCGTTCCAGTCACCCACGAAGGCCTCGTCGGTGGCGCGACCGTAGGTCACCACGACGTCCGCCGGCCCACCGGCCAGGGAGTTCTTCGCGTAGTAGACCGCACCGCGACGTACCGCCAGCGTGTCCTTGCCGTCACCGTCCCAGTCACCAGCAAGCGTGACGTCCCCGGCACGGCCGTAGTGGAACTCCACATCCGCACGGCCACCGGCGATGGAGTTCTTCACGAAGTACTGACTGCCCCGGCGCACGGCCAGGGTGTCCGCACCATCACCGTCCCAGTCACCGACCAGGACCGTGTCACCGGCCCGGCCGTAGGCGATGACCCGATCGGCCGCACCGCCACTGAGGGTGTTCTTCACCAGGTACTGGTTACCGCGACGCACGGCCAGCGTGTCGACCCCGTCACCGTCCCAGTCACCGACCAGCACCGTGTCACCGGCCCGGCCGTAGTGGAACACCTCGTCGGCCACCCCACCACGCGGGGAGTTCGACACGTAGAACGCGTTCCCGCGGCGCACGGCGATGGAGTCCGTGCCGTCCCCGTCCCAGTCACCGATGAACACCTCATCGGTGGCCCGGCCGTACTGGAACGCGTAGTGCGTGGTGCCCGACCAGTCATCGGTGAGGAAGAACCCGCTGCCCAGCGCCGGGACCGGCCCCTGCCCACCAGCGGTGGAGAAGGTGTGGGACCACTGGGTCTGCACACCCTCGGCCAGCACGAAGCCCTCCAGCGCACGAGCGGTGACGGTGACCGTGCCGGAGCCCGGGTGGGTCCCGGCGTCGACGACCTCGCCGTCGACGACGTACTCGACGCCCTCGACCGCGGGGACCGTGAACGTGTCGTTCGCGAAGCCGGCCCGGTCAGTGAAGGTCACCGCCGCAGGCGTCACCTCCACCGGCTCGGGGGTGGTGTCCTCGAGGTCCGCCACGCGCACGTTGCGGAAGTAGACGTCGTCCCCCTCGCCGTGGTTCTGCAGCCCGATGAAGCCGGAGGTGAGGTCACGGTCGGGATGGGTGCTGTCGAAGTCGTTGATCAGCACCTCGTTGAGGAACACCTTGATGTTCTGTCCCTGGACGACGATCTCGTAGGAGTTCCACTCCCCCGGCGCGTTGAGCGCCTCGTCGCGGGCCTCCAGGTCGGCGCTCTGGAAGGTGTAGATCGCACCGGTGGTGCGGTCGTCCGCGTCCGTCGCGTCGATCTGGACCTCATAGCCCTCGTTGACGGCCACCCACGGGTCGTCGCCCGGGTCCGGGAACCCGACGAAGACACCGGAGTTGTCATCCCCGGACATCATCCAGTCAAGCTTGAGGCTGTAGGCCCCCAGCTCCTCGGGGTACCAGAGCAGCCCCATGCCACCGACGCTCAGCATCGAGCAGTCCTCCTGCAGCTCGAAGCTGCCGGGGCCCGCCATCCGCCAGGCGTCCAGGCTGCCCTGCGTGCCGTCGAACAGCGCGCGGTAGCCCTCCTCGACCGCTCCCGGCTCGCAGGCCGGGGGCTCGGGCTCGCCGCCGTCGGTGGCGAAGGTGTGCTCCCACGTCGTGGTGGCGCCGTCGGCGAGCACGTAGCCCTCCGATGCCCGGGCAGTGACGGTGACCGTGCCGGAGCCCGGGTGGGTCCCGGCGTCGACGACCTCGCCGTCGACGACGTACTCGACGCCCTCGACCGCGGGGACCGTGAACGTGTCGTCCGCGGTGCCGTCCTCGTCGGTGAAGGTCACGGCCTGGGGAGTGACCTCCGTCGGCTCCGCGACCTCACCGGCAACCCTGAACTCGATCTCGTGGACCTCGCTCGTGTTGCCGGCCGCGTCGGTGGCCCGGAAGGCCGCCGTGTGCGCACCGGGCTCGTTGACCGCGACCGCACCCTCGTAGACCGTCCACTCCCCGCCGTCCAGCGCGTACTCGAGCGTGTCGACGCCCGAGCCCTCGCCGTCGTCGGCCGAGACGATCAGCGACGCGGGTGCGTCGTAGGCCGCGAACTCGGCGCAGGCGATGGGCAGCCCGGGGAGCTTGGAGTCGTGGATCATGATCGACAGCGGCTGCTGCCGGGCGATCCACGTCGCCGCCCCCGAACCCGTCGCGATGCCGTTGCGGTTGGGGACGAGGTTGCCCTTCGGGTTGCTGGTACTCGATGCCGCCCAGATCTCGTTCGGCGGCGCCTCCGGACCGTTCGGGTCGTGCTTGTAGTGGCCTCCGTGGTCCGTGCAGGTGCCGTCGTGCAGGTGCGAGGCGTACTGCTCACCCGGCACCAGCCCGGTCGCCCGCACCATCACCGAAGTGCCGTCCCCGTGCTTGAGCAGCGTGGCCGTGCCCCCGATGTCCAGGTTCGTCCGGTGGTTCGGGCTGAACTCACCGGTCGACGTGCCGAGCACGTTGCCCGACACCGTGGGAGCGTCCTCGTCGACCGGAGGCTCGACGTCGCCGTCGACCACCCGGAAGTAGTCGAAGCTCACGGTCACCGGCTCGGTCTGCTCCGGGCCGATGGCCACGAGGCCGACGGTGGAGAGGTCACCGGCGTGGGTCACCGGCTCGCCGAGCGGGGTCCAGGTCTCCCCGTCCGCGCTGACCCATCCCGCGTAGCTGTCACCGGTGCGGCTCATCCGCAGGTGCCAGTAGTCACCTTCGGGCTCACCGGCGAGGTCGACCGAGCGGTTGCCGCCGGCCCCGAAGGAGCCGTCGACCTCGGAGACGAGCTCCGCGCCGAGGTTGAGCGCCGCACCGGGCGCGTTGCGGGCCACGACGTCGAGCTTGACGTACTCGTCGTCGTCGCCGTACGCGAGCAGGCCCGCGTACTGCCACTGGTGGACGAGCGGCGCGTGGAAGCGCGTCTCGACCGTCCAGTCACCCTCGGGTGCCGACTGCAGGATGAAGTTCTCCGGCGAGTCGGGGTTGTCGTTGTTGATGTCGCCGGGAGCGGTGAGGATGTGCAGCTCCCCGTCGGCGACGGAGACGTTCTCCTCGTTGTACCTGACGGTCGCGTCCCAGCGGCAGCCGTCGAGGGCGTCGCCCTCGAACTCGTCGCTGGGCTCACGCTCGCCGTCGTCCTCGCGGTCCGGCGTGATGCGGACGTGGTCGACGACGGCGACGCCGTCACCCGCCCCGGTGTCGCCCGCGGCGACGACACCCACGGTGGCCTCGGGGTCGAGGGTCGCGGAGCCGTCGAGCGTGGTGAAGTCCACACCGTTGACGGAGTACGCCGCGGTGACGTTCTCCCCGTCGCTGCTCAGCCGCAGGTGGATGGTGGCCGGGGTGTCGGCCGGCAGGTTGACGTTCGCCGCGTTCGGGGTCCGTGAACCGCCGGACTCGGTCCAGAACTCGAGGAAGCGGCTGCCGTTGTTGCTCCGGGTGAACGTCAGCTTGGTGTAGTCGTCGTCCCCGGTGTGCAGCATCAGGCCGCTGTACTGCCAGTGCCGCTGGTGGTCGAGGGTCACCTGCGTGTCGACCTGCCACTCACCCGAGGGCACCGGCTGACCGACGTAGCTGATCGGGCCGGTGTTGGCACCGTCGATGTCGCCGCCGGTGACCGGCAGGCGCAACCCGCCGTCGGCGACGGAGACGTCACCGCGGACGGTGGTCCAGCGCTGAGCGTCCAGGCTCTCGCCGTCGAACTCGTCGCTCATCGACACCTGGCAGACCGGTCCGGGCCCCGGCTCGGGGTCCGGGCCGGGAACGACCGGGTCGTCGTCGAAGACGAAGTCGCTGAACACGACCTCGCTCGTCGCCGTCGCGTGGTGGGCGGTGACGAACAGGCCCAGGTCCTGGACCGATGCGGCCCCCGGCAGCGTGACCGGCTGGCCGATCTGCGTGAAGTCCTCCCCGTTGGTGCTGTGGAAGGCCGTGTACTGGTCGCCGTCGCGCACGATGCGCGCCCACGCCGGGTAGGCGGTGGAGCCGGCCGCCGTGGACGCGTTCAGCTGACCGTTGCCGCTGGCCGAACGCAGCCACTCGAAGCCGCCGCTGGGACGGATGCCGAGGGCGGCGTAACCCGCCGACTGTCCCGGGGCGGTCATGTCGTTACGGACGATGAGACCGGCCTTGGCGCTCCCGTGGGAGTTGCCCTGGCTGACGATCTTCACCGTGGCGGACCAGTTCTCGTCCGCGCCCGCGGGCAGGTACAGCGAGCTGTACTCGTCCGTCGCGTTCCACATGTTGCCGCCGCCGGAGGTGATGACGAACGAGCCGTCCTCACCGCGGGAGAACTCCCCGCGGGCGTTGGTGAACTGGCTGAAGTCGCCGAAGGGCTCACCGACGGTCACCGGGACGATCCGGGACGTCGTCGACACGCCGTTGTCGTTGGTGGCGACGGCGGTGAGCTGGAAGATCGACTCCTCGGTCGCCTCCCAGGTGACGCTGTAGGGCGCCTCGTCGTCGACGCCGATGGACTCGTCACCGACGAAGAACTCGACCTGGGTGATCTCGTTCTCCGCGTCCGTCGCCTCGGCGGTCACGGTGATGTCACCGGGGTCCAGGGACTCCGCACCGCTCGGCGCGGTGATGGCGACCCGCGGCTTGGACGTCGGGGACACACCCTTGCCGTCGGCCTCGATGAAGTTGAGCCTGCGCTCGCCCTCACCGGGGAAGACGACGTACAGCTCGAAGGACTCACCCGGGTCGGTGACCTCGACGGCCACGTCCGTGTAGCGCGACAGGCCACCGGTGGAGGAGACCTCCGCCGTGCCGAGGAGCTCACCGTCGGGGGCGTCGCGCCGCAGCTCGATGTCCCCGCCGGTCGCCGAGGCGACCCGCAGGAGCAGGCGGTCGATGTTGATGAGGTTGACCGGGTCGTACGAGGCCCAGGCCCCGTCCTGCCCGCTGATCGAGGTGCCGTGGCCCTCGACGTCGCGGGAGGGCGCCGCCGTGACGCCCTGGGAACTGGCGAAGAACTCTGCCTCGCGGATCTTGCCGAAGAGCAGCGTGGTGTCCTGGCCGGTGAGGCTCGACACGCCGTCTCCACCGGAGTCGGTGTATCGGGCGTCGAGCACGTAGAAGACGTTCATGTCCTCGCTGTGCCCGCCGCCGAGGCTGGTCGCGACCGTGCCCGTCCGGCCGGAGAACGGCTCAGCGGGGTGGGCGTGCGCGTCGTGGCCGAGCGCGGGCTGGACGATGATGTCCGCGTCCGCGATCTCCTCCTCGGCGTCGCTCGCCTCGATGTCCCAGCTGATCTCGTCGCCGAAGTCGAAGAAGGCGCCGGTCGGGGGAAGGTTGAAGCGGATCTCCGGGCGGGTGTTGCCGACCGTGACGGGGACCGTCGTCGTGCCGACCTTCCCGTGCGGGTCGGTCACGGTGAGACGAGCGTCGTAGACGCCGTTCGCGGCGTACGTCGTCGTGGGGCTGATCTCGGTGGAGTCGACGACGCCGTCACCATCGAAGTCCCACGCGTAGCTCAGCTCCTCCTTCTCCGGGTCGCTGCTGGCGGACCCGTCGAAGGTGACCTCCAGGGGTGCCTGGCCGCTGTCGGGGGTTGCCGTGGCCACGGCCGACGGCGAGCGCGAACCGGAGACGTAGTCGATGCGGTGCAGCCCGGAGTCCGGGTTGTGCCGACCGAAGCCGCCGCCCCAGTCCAGGACGTACATCGAGCCGTCCGGCCCGAACTTCGCCTCGATCGGCGCCATGAAGGGCTCCGAGGGCAGGAACGCGTTGACCTTCTCCAGGTCGGTGCCCTCCTCGTCGAGGAGGAAGGAGTACATCTTGTTGCGCGCCCACTCGAAGAAGAAGGGCTGGCCGTCGAAGTACTCGGGGAACTTCGTGTCCGACTCGAGCTCGGCGTCGAAGCTGTAGAAGGGGCCCCCCATCGGGGCGAGGCCACCACCCTTGGGGATGATCTCGGGGTGGGAGGCGCGCTGGTAGCCGTACCACATGTCCGGCGCGACGGCCGCCGGCAGCTCGGTGAGGCCGGTGTTGTGGATCGAGTCGTTGACCGGGTTCTCACAGTCGAAGTAGTCCCCGACGGTCACCGGGTTGGTCGTGTAGTCCACGTCCCGGAACGGCTCGTTGTCTCCCATGCACATCGGCCAGCCGTAGAAGCCGGGGCCTTCGACGAGCATCCACTCGGCGATGCCCGCCGGACCGCGGTTGGGGTTGTCGCTGCCGTTGTCCGGGGAGTAGTCGGCCAGTGAGATGTTGCCCGTCTTCTCGTCGATGGCGAACTGGAAGGGGTTGCGGAATCCCATCGCGTAGATCTCAGGAAGGGTCTTGTCCTCCGTGTCCTGCGACTCGTCGAACATGTTGCCCTCGGGGATCGTGTACGTGCTGCCGATCCCCGGCTCTGCGTCCGCGGCGATGTCCGCCACCGGCGTGATCCGCAGGATCTTGCCGCGCAGGTCGTTGGAGTTCGCCGACGTCGCGCGGGCGTCGTGGAACTGACCCTCACGCTCCGACAGCGGGGCGTAGCCACCCGAGGGCTCGCTGTGGGGGTTCACGTCGTCACCGACGCCGAGGTAGAGGTTGCCCTGCGCGTCCATCTCGACGACGCCGCCCGTGTGGCCCGGCTCGTCCGGCAGGCGCCGGGCCGGGACCTCGAGGACGACCCGCTCGGTCGCGGGGTCGATGATCCCCGTCTCGTGGTCCATGGTGAACCGGGACAGCGTGGAGATGAAGTTGGCCGGGTCGGTGTCGTCCTCGCTGGCCGGGGAGTAGTACAGGTACAGGTGGCCGCTGTCGGCGAAGTCCGGGGCCAGCGCGATGCCGAGCAGCCCGTCCTCACCGCCTGAGTAGACGTCCAGCTCGAGCGCCGTCGTCGTCGTGTGCGTCATCGGGTCGTAGACCTGCACCTGCCCGCGGACGAGCTCGGTGAAGAAGACCCTGCCGTCGTCGGCGATGTCCATGCCGAAGGGCGCGGAGGTGTTCTGGTCGAGCGCGACCCGCTCGTACATGCTCCAGTCGGTGCCGCCGCAGTCACCCTCGGCCAGACCGGCAGCCCACTCGACGCCGCCGACGATGTGCTGCACGAGGTCCGGCTCGTCGGTGAAGTGCGAGCCGAAGTGGCCCATGCCGGTCATCCAGGCGCGGCCGCCGTCGTAGGGCTTGCACCAGGAGATCGGGTGGTCGTAGCCCATGGCGTTGCCGCCGGGCTGGTAGGTCGACTCGTCCATGGTGGCAAGGACGTGGGCCTCGCCGCGGACGTTCGCGGAGTAGTTGTACCACTCGTCGGCTCGCTCCCACCGCTGGGGGAGGTGCTCGGTGGACGGGTGGGCGCGGTCCTCGACCCGCACGGTGCCGGGAAGGCCCGGGTCGGATCCGGTGGCGGCGTGACCGGGCATCAGCGCACCGATCATCTCGTCCCACCACTCGTAGTCGCCGCGCATGTCCGTGGCGTTGTGGATGGCGGCGATGCCACCACCCGCCTGCTGGTAGCGCTCGAGCGCGGCCTTCTCCTCGGCGTTCCACGGGTCACCGGAAGCCTGGAACATGACGAGGGCGTCGAACTGGGCGAGGTCCTCGTCGTTGAAGATGCTCGAGTCCTCGGTGTGCACGGACTCGATCCCGGCGTCCGCGAAAGCGTCGATGAGCACGGGCGTGCCCACGTCGATCGCGTCCGCGTGCCGGTACTGCGTCGTCTTGGTGAAGATGAGGACCTGAGGTCCGTCGTCCTCGCCCGGCGGCGGTGTCGTCTCAGCGACCGCCGGGACCGCTGTCAGCAGTGACAGGGAGAGCACGCTCGCGGACGCCGCGGTCAGTGCCCGCCACGCCCCACGTCTGAAATCGGGTCTCATTCACTTCCTCCACATCGATCGAACGGGTGCCGGCTCGGCCGGCAGCAAGGGACCTGTCGCGAGAAAGCGACCCCCCAGACGTCAGACGCTGCGCATCAACCCCCTCAGGTGGGCCAGACCGTCCACAGCGATGGCGTCCTGCGTGGCCGCCAGTGGGCGCCAGATGGATGCGGCCGTCGCGATCGTCGCGTTCTCGGCCGTGAAGGACTCGATGCACAGCGGGCCGTCGTAGCCGGCGTCGTCGAGCGCGGTGAGGATGTCGCGCCAGGGCAGGTGGTCGGCGCCGGGCGCGCCGCGGTCGTTCGCGCAGACCTGGACGTGGGCGATCCGGGAGCCGGCCCGTCGGATCGCGTCGGGCACGTCCCTCTCCTCGATGTTGAGGTGGTAGACGTCGAGGAGGATGCCGACGTCGGGCACCGGGGCGAGCGCCTCCAGCGCCTGGTCGACCGTGTTGATCAACGAGGTCTCGTACCGGTTGAGCGGCTCGACGGCGATGCGCACCCCGGCCTGCACGCCGTGCTCGGCCACGGGGGCCAGGTTCTCGGCGAGCTCGGCGTAGCAGCGGCGCCGCTCGTCGTCGTCCATCCGCCACGTGCGCCCGACCGAGGCGTAGGCGGGCCCGGCAATGACCGGGGAACCGACGGCCCGGGCGGCGTCGATCACGCCCCGCAGGTAGTCCTGGGTGGCGCGCACGGTGGCGGCGTCGGTGGCGACGAGCTCGCTGCCCTCACCCATGACGAGCGTGACGGTGGCACCGAGGCCCAGGTCCGTGAGCAGCGCCGCGGCGGCGGCGGGGTCCCAGTCGCCGAGGTGCTCGACCGGGAGCTCGATGAGGTCGAAGCCCCAGTCCTTGACCTGCGGCGCGAGACGGCGCAGGGAGTCGTCGGTGAGTGGGGAGGTCCACACCCACGTGTTCACGCCGATCTGGCGAGACGTCATCGTCCATCCTTTGTCGGGCCGGGCACCTGTGCCCAGCGGGGGCCGTGCTAGTTGCCCTGCCAGGCCTCGGGGAAGCCGGGCAGGTCCTCGCCGCCAAACTTGGCGTAGTGCAGCGAGGGCATGTCGGCGTTCCGCTCGAGGTAGTCGTCGAGGTCGGCGTCGGTGATCGGCGCCTGCGGGAGCACCCACTCGGCCGGGACCTCCTCGCCGTTCCAGATCATCTGGGCGGCCAGGACGGGCGTGCGCCACTGGAAGTTGGAGTAGCTCAGGCCGATGGCCGTCATCCCCGTCTCCTTCCACTTGCGCATGAAGCTCAGCTCGTCCTCACCGACGAAGACCGGGTAGTCCTCGCCCATGTCCTCAAAGGCCTCGACGGCGGCGACGGCGCCGTCACCGGCGTCCATCCAGATCCCGTCGACGTCCCCGCGCTGGAGGTACTGCGTGACGATGTCCTTGATCTGGGCGGCATCGCCACCGGTGAACTCCTGACCGACGACCTCGAGGTCGCTCTGGGAGAAGATGTCGTTCGCCGCGCCCCAGCGGTGCTCGAGGACGTCGACTCCCGGCAGGATCCTCAGCGCGAGGACCTTCGAGCCGGGCTCGAGGTTGTCCACGAGGAACTCCGCACCGCTCGCCCCGTAGGCGTAGCCGCCGATCGGGTGGATGAAGGTGACGGGGCAGTCGGTGTTGACGCCGCGGTCGAAGACGATGACGGGTGCGCCGCTCTCGCAGGCCGCCTCCACGGCGGGGGTGAGGGTCGCCGTCGTCGACGGGGAGATGATGATGGCGCCGCAGTCGCCGTCGGAGATGAAGGACTGGATGTCGGAGATCTGCTTGTTGTCGTCGTCGCCGGCGTCGGCGACGCGGAACTCCCCGATGACGCCCTCCTCCTGGAGGACCTCCACCTGCTGCTGCATGGTGGTCCACCCGGTGACGCGCCAGGGGTTGGAGATCGAGGCGTTGGAGAAGCACAGCGTCTGGGCGCCGTCGGCGGCGAACTCGGAGGTGTCGACCATCTCGATGGGCTCGATCATCTGCAGCCACGGGGTGGCGGGGTCGCCCTCGGGCTCCATGTCGCGCTGGGCGAGCTCGCGCTCGTAGTCGGCACGGACGAAGAACTCGCCCTCGGGGGTGCCGCCCTCGTCGCCGGTGCCGTCGCCGGCGTCGTCGTCGACGTCCTGGGAGGCGGCGGTCGTGGGGTCCGCGGACTCGGACGGGGTGTCGGTGGTGCAGGCCGTGAGGACGAGCCCCAGGCCGAGGACGCCTGCGGTGAGGCGGAGCGCGGTGCGCTTCATCAGTACCCTCCTTGGTAACGATGTAGGAAATCGGTAGGTCGTGTGTCGGGTGTGCGGACGGGACTGCGGTCAGCTCATGCGGCTCCCACGGGCTGGGGCTCCGCCGGGGTCTGCGGCGCCGTCCGGCTACCGCGGCGCATGCGCGACTGGTTCGCCGCGAAGGCGACGGCCGCGATGATGATGACGCCCTGGATGGTCGGGTTGAGGGTCGAGGGCATGTCGAGCTGGACGAGCAGGCGCTCGAGCAGCTGGTAGGTCAGCGCACCGGCGATCGCCCCGACGATCCAGCCGCGCCCACCGCCGAGGAGCACGCCACCGAGGACGACGGCGGTGATCGCCGTGAACTCCATGCCCTGGCCGACCTGCGCGGTGACGCCGGCGAAACCGCCGACGAGGATGCCCGCCACCGTGGCGAAGAGGGCGGACAGGACGAAGGCGCCCGTGCGGACGAGCCAGACGCGGCCGCCGGCGAAGGTGGCCGCGGTGTCGTTGTCACCCGTCGCGACGAGCACGCGCCCGTAGGAGGACCTCATGACGAGGATCCCGACAACGGCGAGGACCACCATGATGAGCAGTGCGTAGGGCAGTTGACGCAGGACGGGCATGTCGATGCCCATGCGGCCCCACTGGCGGAAGCTCTCCGACAGTGCGCCCGTGGGCGCGCCGCCTGTCCACAGCCGGATGGCACCGTAGAGGACGAGCATCGTGCCGAGGGTGGTGATGAAGGAGGGGACCCGCAGCAGGGTGGTGACGAGGCCGTTGACGAGCCCGACGAGCAGCCCGAAACCGATCATCAGCGCGATGACCGGCCAGGTGCGGTCCTCCTCGCCGTTGATGAGCTTGGCCGCGATGACGACCTGCGCTCCGACGAGGCTGCCGACGGAGAGGTCGAACTCGCCGGACACGATGACGAAGTACTGGCCGATGGCGAGGACGACGAGCGGCGCCGCGTTGCGCAGGAAAGCCATGAGCGACGGCGGCTCGTAGAAGCCCGGGTTGAGCACGAGCATGACGGCGATCAGCACGGCCAGGACGACGAGCACCGGGCCGCTGCCGTTGTGCCGCAGCTGAGTGAGGACGGAGGGCCGCGCCGGGCGGACCGTCTCGGTACTGGTGGTCATGAGTGGCCCCCTTCGATCGCCGGTGCCGGTCTCGTCCGTCGGGACGTCGCGTCCCGGAAGCGGGCTCTGGCCTTCTTCGGGTCGATCTGGCGGCGGGCGTACATGGCGACGGCCGCGATGATGATCGTGCCGCGCAGGACGTCACGGAAGAACGGGTTGATCTGCAGGGAGTTGAACAGGCTGTCGAGGACGCCGAGGATGAGGACGGCGGCGATCGTGCCGCCGATCCCGCCGCGACCGCCGAGGAGCAGCGTGCCACCGAGGACGACAGCGGCGATCGAGTCGAGGTCGTAGCCGGCGCCGTAGATCTGGGCGCCGACACCCGTGCTGAAGCGGGCGGCCAGCAGCAGGCCGGCCAGTCCCGCCATGGTCGAGCACATGACGTGCGCGACGATCATGGTGCGGTCGGTGCGGATGCCCGAGAGCCGGGCGACGTCGATGTTGCCACCGACGGCGAACATGCTGTGACCCAGCCGCGTGCGGTGCAGCATGAGGACGCCGACGCCCGCGATGACGAGCATGATGATCGCCGACAGCGGCAGCACCCCGATGCGCGTGTAGCCGAAGCCTTGGAAGGACGCGGGCACCGAGCCGGACGGGCCGGGGTACCGCGTGTCGACGAAGCCCTTGATGATGAGGCCAGAGCCGAGCGTCGTGATGAAGGCGTGGACGCCGAGCTTGGTCGTGATGATGCCGTTGAACAGGCCGACGGCGGCCGAGACGCCCAGCGCGGCGGCGACGCCGAGCAGGACCCGGGACTCGTCACCGTCCATGACGACAGCGGCGACGAGGCTGCTCAGGGCGGCCACGTAGCCGACCGACAGGTCGAGGGAGCGGCACAGGATGACGAGCGTCTGCCCGATGGCGATGAAACCGAGCAGGCTGGAGCGGGTGAGGATGTCGATGACCGACCCGCCGCTGAAGAGGTTGTCCCCGCGCATGGCGAGGAGCACGCCGGCGATGACGAGGAGGATCAGCAGGGCGACGTAGATGAGCGGGACCGAGCGCAGCGGGGACCGCCGGCCGGGAGCGGTGCGGGCGGGCTTACCGGGTGCGGCAGCAACCTCGGGGGTAGCGGTCATCATGCGCTCTCCTCCAACGCGTCGTGGCGGGTGGCCAGGGCCATGACGGCCTCCTCGTCACAGCCGCCGGGCAGCTCACCGCTGATCTCACCGTCGTGGAGCACGATGATCCGGTCGGCCATGCCGATGACCTCCGGCAGCTCGGAGGAGATGAGGACGATGGCCACGCCCTCGGCGGCGAGGTCGCGCATGAGCTCGTACACGGCCCGCTTAGCACCGACGTCGATGCCGCGGGTGGGCTCGTCCATGACGATGACGCCGGGGTCGGTGACGAGCCACTTGGCCAGGACGACCTTCTGCTGGTTGCCGCCCGAGAGGAAGCGGACCTCGTGGCTGCCGCTGCGCGCGGCGAGCTCGAGGGAGGAGAGGATCTCGGGGATGCGGCGCGCGCGGCGCGTGGCCTGGCGGGGCGCGACGGCGTCGAGCACGAGACGGGCGTTGGCGGCGACGGACTGGTTGAGGGCCAGGCCCTCGACCTTACGGTCCTCGGTGACGAGGGCCAGGCCGGAGCGCACCGCCTCGCGCGGGGAACGTGGGTCCACGCGCTTGCCGTCGACGTGCACCTCCCCGGTGCGGAAGTGCTCGACGCCGAAGAGACCGTGGGCGATCTCGGTGCGTCCGCTGCCCTGGAGGCCGGCGAGGGCGACGATCTCCCCGGCGCGGACCTCGAAGCTGATGTCCCGGACCATGTGGTTGCCCACACCGCGCAGGGCCAGGCGGACGTCACCCATGCGGGTGCCCTCCCGCGGCTCGGGGAACAGGGCGCTGATCGACCGGCCGACCATCTTCCGGACGAGCTCGTCGGAGGTGATGCTCGCGGTGTCGACCGTGTCGACGAGGCTGCCGTCCTTGAGGATGGTGATCCGGTCGCAGAGGTCGAAGATCTCCTTGAGCCGGTGCGAGACGTACAGGACGGCGACGCCGCGGTCCTGCAGGCGGCGCACGAGGCGGTAGAGGAGCTCGACCTCGTGGTCGGCGAGCGCCGCGGTGGGCTCGTCCATCGAGATGATCCGCGCGTCGAAGGACATCGCCTTGACGATCTCGACGACCTGCTGCTCGGCGACCGACAGCGCGCGGACCCTGACGTCCGGGGCGATGGCGTCCACACCGAGGTCCGCGAGCAGCGCGGCGGTGTCGCGCACCATCTGGGCGCGGTCGACCAGGCCGCGGCGGCGCGGCTCACGGCCGAGGTAGACGTTCTCGGCGACGGTGCGCTCGGGCAGGAGGTTGAACTCCTGGAAGACGGTCGTCACGCCAGCGGCCTGCGCCTCGAGCGGATGGGCGAAGGTGACGCGCCCGCCGTCGAGCTCGATGGTGCCGCTGTCGGCGGGCTGGACCCCGGCGAGGATCTTCATCAGCGTCGACTTGCCCGCGCCGTTCTCCCCGACGAGCGCGTGCACCTCACCGGCGCGGACCTCGAGATCGATGCCGGTGAGCACCTGGACTCCGAAGAAGGACTTGGTGATGCCGCTCATCCGGAGCAGCGGCGCTCCTTCACTCACTGCGGGACCTCCACCCAGGTTCGGGACGCGGCCGAGTGGACGACGGCGTCGGCCAGCCGGGTGGCGCGCAGCCCGTCCGCGAAGGTGGGCAGCCCGTCGACCGGCTGGCCGGCGATGGCGCGGGCGGTGTCGGCGACGAAGCTGGAGAAGCACTCCTGGTAGCCCTGCGGATGGCCGGCCGGCACCCCGGCGTACTGCGCCGCAGGGGCGGAGAGCGTGTCGGGGTCGCGCACGAGCAGGCGGGAGCCGTCGCGCGCGCCGAGCCACAGCTTCTCCGACTCCTCCTGGTCGAAGGCGATGGTCGAGCTGGCCCCGGAGACCTCGAGGAACAGCCGGTTCTTCCGGCCGGGGGACACCTGGGAGATCGTGGCCGCACCGACGACCCCCGCCGCGGTCTCGAACTGGAGGGCGACGAGGTCCTCGGTGTCGACGGCGGACCGGTCGTTGCCCCGCTCGGTGTTGACGGTGGCGCTGCGGGCGCTGACTGCCGCGATGCGGTGCCCCGTGACGAACTCGAGGAGGTCGCACCAGTGGGAGCCGATGTCCCCGAAGGCACGGGTCGCCCCGCCCAGGCGTGCGTCGACCCGCCAGTTGTCGTCCTCCGGGCCGGCGAGCCAATCCTGCAGGTAGGACCCGTGGGCGAGGACGATACGACCGAGGTCGCCGCGCCGGACCCGCTCGCGGGCCTCGCGGACCATCGGGTGGAAGCGGTAGACGAAGGGCACCGCACCGACGAGACCGGCGGCCTGCGCCGTCTCGTGCATCTGCGCGGCGTCCTCCGACGTGGTGGCGAGCGGCTTCTCGCACACGACGTGCTTGCCGGCGGCGAGCGCCCGCATGGTCAGCTCGTGGTGCAGGTAATTGGGCGTACAGACGTGGACGACATCGACGTCGTCGGAGGCGAGCAGGTCGTCGACGTCGCGGAACGGGCGCGTGGCGAGGAACTCGCCGGCGGCGCGGGCCGAGCGGTCCTTGTTGCTCGCCACCACCCCCACGACCTCTCCGCCGTTCACCCGGACCGCGCGTGCGTGCACGCCCCCCATGAACCCGGCTCCGACGATTCCCGCGCGATAGCCGCCAGCGTTGGCAGCCTCGCGTCCCCGGTCAACTGTGACCCCCATAACAGGCATGCCCGGACCGTACGAGGGACTTACGTCGCTTGTCAAGCAAAAGCCGCAATCCGCTTCGCGGACATGTGTTTACCGATGGGCGCGGACCGTTGCGGCGACGGCCGTGCCGGCCATGCACGCGGACGCGGCAGCCAATTGATCGGCGCCGGCTCACCGCGAGCATCGCCGGGCACGACCGCCCCTGACGGTCCCGCCGTCCAAATCTCGTCCTCGAGGTTGACGTGGCGGCTCTCCGGGCGCGCGCCCACATCGCCGCCATCGAGCAATGCGAGCGCACGACTGACCTCGTCGGAGATGCGCCGCCCACGGCAGGCATGCCGTGAGCAACCGAGCTGCTAGCGCGGTTCGACGTTGGCGATGAACACTGCCAGCGATACGAGAAACGGCCCCACCGTAGTGAGGCCGTCCCGTTCGCTGTCTCAAACGAAGTGCGCCCGGAGGGACTCGAACCCCCAACCTTCTGATCCGTAGTCAGATGCTCTATCCATTGAGCTACGGGCGCATCGGCCCCGCAGGGCCGAGAACGAGCATAGCCGTCCGACGCCGCCGGTGAAAACCCGATGCACCCCTCTAGGCCGTGATGTCCACCACGGGCGCGGGTGGCCCGGATGTCACTCGCCGGGGAACGCGCTCATCGTGTGTCAGGTCCGGCGTAGGCCCCTCTCGGCCGCACAGGAGAAGACCTGCGACGACGGCGAGTGCCGCAAGGAGCACGAGCCCACCGTTGCCGCTCCGGTTGGAAGGCCTGACCACGCTCGCCGGTACGTGCAACCTCTGTCGATTCAGCGGTTCGAGCGACGGTTATCTGGCTCTTCGGACGTCAGAAGAGCCGGTGAAGCGCGCCTTCGCCCGCACAGCGTGTATGCGGGCGAAGGCGCTACCGCTCCGTCCCGGCGGGGGGACGGAGCGGCGGTCTATGACCGGCTGACCCTGGTCCGGGTCCGCAGGACTACTCCGAGCCCGAGGACCGTGAGGAGTGCGGCGATCCCCGCGATCGTCCCTACACGGGTACCTGTCTCCGGCAGGTCCGGCGCGACCGGCACAGCGTCGTAGGCGTTGACCACGAACGCCTGCGCCTGACCAGGGGCAGTCGTCGAGCTGAGGCCCACCTCGGCGGTGGCGCCATCGGTCGTCACCGGGCTCTCGCCCTCGACCGCCACGGTGATCAGCGTGCCGTCGGCGTCGCTGGTGTCCGTCTCAGTCAGGTGGCAACTCGTGCCCACTGGCAGCTGCTCGAACACCGTCGTCAACTCGTTGTCGACGTTGAGCTCGCGCACCGCCCCGCCCGGGACGTCGACCGCCACTGTCTGGCCGTCGACCTCCCAGCTGCAGACGAGCTCGACCTCGAACGGACCGCTGGCACCCGGTGCGGTCAGGTCGCCCTGCACCTCCTTGGTGACCTCGAGCGAGGTGACGTCGAAGGTGTTGGTGAGCGTGACGGTGACCGTCTGCTGCTCCCCCTGGTCGTCGTTGGCCGGAATGGTGACCGCGCCGCCCTCGGGAGCAATGGCCGACGACGTCGCACCACCGGTGAGCGTCTCGGTCACCACACACTCCGCGCCCACGATGAGGTCACCGATGGAAGCGACGTAACCGTTCTCCTCGGAGAGGACCACCACGCCGTCGTTCGACAGATCGATCGGCAGTGTCACGCCCTCCTTGTCCCAGGTACAGACCGCCTGCGCCTCGAACGGACCGACACCGAACAGCTCCGCGCCGTCGCCCTCGATGATCTTCTCGATCTCCAGCACGCCGAGATCGAAGGTGTTGGTCAGCGTGACGACGGCGGCCTGGGCCGCACCATCGTCGTTCGGCGGGACGGTGACACCGTCCGCCGGCGCGATGCTCGAGGACGTCGCACCCCCGGTGAGCGTCTCGGTCACCACACAGTCCGCGCCCACGATGAGGTCACCGATGCTCGCGGCGTAGCCGTTCTCCTGCGAGAGGACCACCACGCCGTCATCTGCCAGCTCGATCGGCAGAGTCTCACCGTCCTTGTCCCAGGTGCAGACCGCCTGAGCCTCGAACGGACCGACACCGAACAGCTCCGCGCCCTCACCGTCGACAACCTTCTCGATCTCAAGGGATCCGAGGTCGAAGGTGTTGGTCAGCGTGACGGTGACCGCCTGCTGCCCCTCCTCGTCATCGTTGGCGGGAATCGTGACCGCGCCGCCCTCGGGGGCAATGGCCGACGACGTCGCGCCGCCTGCCGCGGTCTCGGTGACGGTGCAGTCGGCACCGACGATCAGATTCCCGATCGTCGCGCGATAGTCGTTCTCCTGCGACAGCGTCAGGACGCCGTCGCCCGGCAGCTCGATCGGCACGGTCTGGCCGTCCTTCTGCCAGGTGCAGACGGCGGTTGCCTCGAACGGGCCGACGCCGAACAGCTCCGCGCCCGTGCCGTCGATCACCTTCTCGACCGCGAGCACGCCGAGGTCGAAGGTGTTGGTGGCCTCAGCGGTGACGTTGCTGATCTCGTCCTGCCCGTCGGGGCTGACGATCTCGACGGTCCCGTCGGTCGGCGTGAGGACCGTGGCGGTCGCGCCGCCGGTGGCAGTCTCGGTGACCGAGCACTCGGTGCCGACCGGGAATACCCCGAAGGACCGGGTGTCGCCACCGAAGAGCTCGAAGCTCTCTGCCAGCAGTGTCTGGTCTTGGTAGGTGCACACGGCGTCAAAGCCGAAGGGTCCGCTGCCGAACAGCTCAGCCCCTGCGCCATTGACGTTCTTGGCCACCGTGAAGGTTCCCGCGTCGTAGCCGTTGGTCACGGTGACCTCGGCCGGGTCGATGCCCGGAACGATGGTCGCCGAGCCGTCACCGTGATCGGTGACGTTGTCCCCGAGAATGACGATCTCATCGGCGAAGAAGTCATCGGTCTCGGTGACCGTACAGCTCGCCCCGACCGGGATCCGGTCTGCCGGCGCGGTGAAGGTCTCGCCGTCCCCCAGCGTGAAGCTCAGCGTGGTCTGACCGTCGTCGCCCAGCGCCACCGGGATGTCGGTGGCAGAGGTGCAGGTGAGATCGAAGCTGAAGGGACCGAAGTCGCCCTCGGTGGCCGCGGTGTCGACCACCTTGGTGACCGACAGACCGGTGAACTGGTAGTCGTTGGTGACCGTGGCGACCTGCGCCGTCGGCACGTCTTGGTCCTCGACGGGGATGGCCGGGTTGGTCGGCTCGGTGAGGACGAGCTCGCCGCCCACCGGGTCGATGAACCGTGAGGTCTCACCGTACTGACCGGCGTCGCCGACCTCAGTGACGATGCACGACGTCAGTGGATCGACGCTGTATGGGATGCCGTCGACGCGTGCCCGGTAGTTGTTCTCGGCCGATAGCGTCAGCGTGGCGTACTCACCGAGGTCGAGCTCGTGCTCACCGATCGTGCAGGTGAGCGCCACGTCGAAGGACTCCGGTGCGTACGCTTCCGCGGCCGGGCCGGTGACCTCCTTCTCGACGGCGATCGAGCCGCTCCGCAGGTGGACGCCGACCTTGTTCGGCGCGAGCGCCTTGACGGTGCCGACTCCCTGGAGGTTGACGTCGGTGTACTGAACACCGAACTGGTTCCAGGCGATGGCATCGGCCGCGGGAACCACGTCCGGCGCGCCGCTCGGGTCCTCCTCGGTCGCGGGGACGTTCTGCGTCCGGAAGGTCACGTCCACCAACTCGGCGGTCTCCAGCTCACCAGCGTCGGTCGCGGTGAAGTCGAGGTGCACCCGCAGACCGCTGACCGCTGCCCAGTCGGTGTCTTGCCCCACGGTGGTCCAGACCTCACCGGCCTGCTCACAGGCAGCCTGCGAGCTCAGCATCGGCCAGGTCCCGGTGCATACGTCCGGGCTGGTGGTGACCTCGATGACCGTCTCGGTGCCGGCTGGCGCGATCACGTCGATCGAGTCAGCTACGAGCTGCGGCCGGTAGGCCGAGGCTCGACCGGCGCCGATGAGCATCCGGTCACCTTCCACCGGGAGCTGGTCGAAGACCGTCATCGACGTCACCGGGAAAGTCCCTGCGTTCTGGACACGCAGCACCCAGTCGTCGATTCCGCCCAGGTCGCTGTGCGCGACGCAGGTCGGCCGGTAGTAGGAGCCGCCCGCCGCGGTGAGCGTGGGGCTGCACTGCGCACCGGTGGAGCGGTTGTACGCCCCGCCGGCCGACGTTCCCTCGAGCGAGCCGCGCACGCCCTTGACCGCGAAGAGGTTCGGGCCGGCGACGGTGTCGACGTAGTCCTGCGTGGCGCAGGTGTTGTCGCCACCGGTCCAGTTGGCGCTGCCGTCGATGTTGCCGCAGGCGTCGAGGGTCTCGACGGTCGTCACGACGATGTCGTTGAACACCCGGGCTCGGGTGGGTTGCAGCTCGAAGGGCACGTCGATGACAAAGGTCTCGCCCGGTGCCATCCGGTTGCCGTCCGCCGGCCAGGTGAACACCAGCTCCGAGCCGTCACCCTCGATCGTGAGGCTGACGTCCTCGGACAGCAGGCCGTCCTCGTCGCCGGTGTAGACCGGCTCCGGGTCGCCCAGGTAGACCAGCTCGGCGGGGAGCGTGTCCCGCAGCTCGGTGATGGTCAGGAACCCGGTTCCGGTGTTCTCGAAGCTGAGCTGGAACGGCACGTTGTCGCCCGGGTTGGCGGAGCGGTTGCCGCTGTTGGTGAGCTTGTTGACGGCGATCTCCTGGGTGCCCTCGCTCAGCGTGATCCGCGCGTTCGCGGTCTTCGGCTCGGAGTTCTTTCCGTCGGTGCGCAGGCTCTGGGAGGTCTGGGTGTTGTCCACCGAGCCGGCGAAGACCATGTCATCGCCGGAGTCACGGTAGGTGTCCCGCAGCTCGACCATGAAGCTCGCGTCCGCCGCCCAGTTGGCGGCCGGCGACGTCGGGTGGAAGTAGCCCCCGTCGTCGCGGGTGTAGGTGAAGCGGATGCCCTGGATGTCACCGTAGTCGTCCGCGGCAACGGGCACCGCGGCTGTGGCTGCCGGCGTGCCGGTGGCCCAGGTGTCGGCGTCGTCGTCACCGAAGGGGCCGTAGACGTCCACCTGAACGCGGTCGGCGCCCTGAGGAAGGGTCACACCCCCGAGACCGGTGAAGTCGAAACTGTTCCAGAAGTCCGGTGAGCCGGCCTGGTCCTCGATCACCACGGTCGACGGCGAAAGCGTGCTGCGAGGGTCGGTCCCTTGGTTCGCACCGAGCGTGACCGTGACGGGCACGTCCGGGTCAGCGAGCAGGATCTCGGTGGGGGTCACCGACTTCGACGGGGCGATGTTGACGTCACCGCCGGTGAGCACGACGCCGATGTCGGCGAGGTCACCGGTGGGAACGCCCGGGCTGAGGACGTCGTCGTAGGACTGCGCGAAGACGCGGTTGTCCACGTCGATCGTCTGCGTGACGCTGAGCTCGAGGGGAATCTCACTGCTCCGCGGCGTCGTGCGCAGCTGGGAGTCCAGCGTGATGGTCAGCCGGTTCTCCTGGGTGATCGTCGTACCCACGCCGTCCACCCCGGCGTTCGCCGCCTGGAAGGTGGCCGAGATGCCGACGACGTCGGCCAGGTCGCCTGTGTCGAGGGCTTCAGCAGCGGTGCTGGAGAGCTGGGTGGTGGAGTAGGTCGCGTCCGCCGCGTCGTACCGCAACAGCCACACCACGGTGGCGTCGAGGTCGATCTGGTGCTCGATGCTCGCCGCGAGGTCGATGCCGGTGAGGTCGAAGTACTCGAAGGGGCTGTCCTTGAGCCAGTCGATCCCCTCATTGGCGAAGGGATTGCCATTCGGGTCTGCCAGCTGGCAGTCGGCCGATGGTGCCGGTGCCGAGCATGCGGCCGCGGGGTCAGTGACCCGCACGTACCCGGCCGAGGCGACCGACGCGTTGTTGGCGGTGATGGTCCACGTCGCCGTGGGCCACTGGTCCGCCGGCGTGTCCAGCTCGGGCACGAAGATCGGCTCCGCAGCCTCGACGGACTTCACGACGTTGACCGCCGGACCGGGCTCGAATATCTGGATAGTGGCGTTGTCGGTGTCGCGGCTCGGGTCGCCGCCGTCGAGCGGGATGCCGTCCAGGGACACCGCGTTGTCCACGGTGCCTGCGTCGGCGGTGTTGTACACGACGTCCTCGGTGACCCAGCCACCAGCGGCACCGTCATCGGTCCGAGTGCGGTCGCGCAGCTGCCACTGGAGCCTGAACTGCCTCGTGTCGCTGCTGGTGGCCACGCCGGTGCCGGGTGCCGGGGCGTAGGGGTCAAAGGCGCCGCCAACCTGCTGGGCGGCCTCGCGCGCAGCGGTGTTCTCCGCGAGCACAATGCGCACGCCAGTGGTCGCGGCGGCCTGCTCGGCGGGCAGGATGTATCCGGCGAAGGCACCGCCCTGGATCCATCCACTGCCAGGGGCCGGGAGGGTGACCCACGCTCCGTCCTGGTAGAGCTCGATGTCGGTGATGACGTCGTACTTCAAGTACCAGCCGTTGGTGAAGGGCGTGCTACTCGCCCCGACCGGGTCGATGCGCACGAGGTCGAAGGCCTCGAACACCGTGCCTGACGGCGTGTCGAACCCGCTCGCGGGATCGGTGACGGTGACGGTGCCGAAGCCCGGGGTCACCCGCCAGTCGAGCAAGGTACCGGCGGTGTCACCGGCCTGGGCGTTCACGAAGCCCTTGTTCCACCGCTTGTCAATGCCCAGCGGGCCGGGGCCACCGGGGTAGGTAATGACCGAACCGGTGCCGATGTCACCGTCGTCGTCGGTGAGGTCGTTGCCGCCCTGGGAGACACCGCTCGCGTCGACGACGGCGCTATTCTCATACGGCGCCGCCTGCTCGTCACCCGGGGTGATGTCGGTGCCGTCCCGCATCTGCGAGCGGGCATCGAAGATCAGCGTCGGCTTTACCGTGATGTCGCTCGGGAAACCTCCCACGCTGTGGAAGGAGAGCCGGGCTCCGGTGATGCCGTCCGCGGTGATTCCCGCGCCCGATGAGGCCGCAGCGAAGGCCGCGCGGTCGAGCTGGAAGATCGTCGCGGCGGCTTCCGGGCCGTACTGGCTGAGCTCGACCCAGCCGTCGGCAGTCTGTACCTGGATCGTCAGGACGGTGCCGGCCGGCACCTGGGTGGGTGCGATGCCCGCGAGGTCGAAAGCGTCCCAGAACTCGGCGTCGCCCTCGCTGATGGCATCCTCGATGACGAGGTCGTGCAGCGTGGCACGGTCAGTTGCGGTGCCGTGTGCCTCAAGACTGACGTAGGTGCTCTCGCCCGGCTGTACCGCCGTGGAGGGACGCACCTGCTTGTCGAGAGTCACGGTGACGGCCGGAGTGATGATGGTGAGCTGGTCGGAGGCCGAGGCGGTCGCGTCCTGGCCGTTGGCAGCGGTCGCGGTGGTCGCGACGGTATTGGTCAGCGTGGCCTGGGCGCTATCGCCGGCGGCGTCCTCGCTCGTGTTGATCGTGAACTCAACGGTGGTGTTGGCCGCCGACTCGATGGCGTTGCCATCGGCGGTGAAGACGACCTCGAAGCCGGAGATCGCGACCGACGGATCGGCGGGGACCGCTCCGTGACCGAAGGGCACCTCGACAGGCTCACCACCGCCGAGCGGGTGGTAGACGACGGTGGCGCCTGTGGCGCCGGCAGGCCAGGCGGGAGCCTGGTCGAAGCCTCCGAAAGTCACGTCTGCGGTGAAGAAGTCGAGGTCCGCGAGACGCAGCTCCTGGACCGGTGAGGTGCTGTTCGTCCCGATCAGGGTGCCGGTAGCACTATGGCCGCCGGTCACGGTGTTGGGCTTGATGTTCTTGGAGGTCTCGACACCGAGGCTCACGGGATTGACCGCGTAGGTCGCGCTGGCGTCAGCGGTCGCAGTCTCGTCGAGCTCGACGGAGGTTGCCGTGGCCTCGACCACGTTGTCAACGGACTGCGACGCGGTGGACAGGTCGGCACCGGTGTCGCGGTTCGTCGCGCGCTGAGCTAGTTCAAGGTTGACCGTGCCGCCTCCTCCGGGAGTGATGTCACCGGTGTAGCGCAAGCGCAAGCCGCCGACGTCCGCGTTCGAGACGCCGTCGGGCAGCGTGGGAGTGGCGCCCGGGGCACCACTGACCCAGGACCAGGTCGCGTCCCCGCCCAGGACATAAGCGTCGACTTCCACCTGCGCACCGTCGGGCAGCGTGGCGCCGCCGAAGCCGGTGAAGTCAGTGATCGTGAAGGGGTTGGTGGCCGCGAGCCCGGCGGCACCATCGGCGGCGTCCTTGGGCTCCTGCAGGGTGAGGACGTCGACGTCGACGTTCGAGGCGTTGGCGACGCCCAGCGCGATGGTCGACCCGGCGCCGGGATCGAAGCTCTGCGGGCTCGGGCCCCAGCTCTTGCTCGGTGTCACGTCGATGGTGACCGGGACGCTGACGGTGATCGGTGCCGGCGCCTCGTCGGGTAACGAGTTGGTCGCCGTCGTGCGCGCGGTGTTGACGATCTCGTGCTCGCCAGGTGCGACATCGGTGGGGACCTGGAGTGTGAGCTGGATGGTGAAGGTGGTGCCGAACTGCAGCCCGACGCCGTCGGGCGCGCTGACGGTGCCGTCGAAGTCGACGGTGAAGCCGGTCGCCGGGCCGACGACGGTCGGTGTACCGGGCAACGGCGCTCCGTCCTCAGTCCAGCTGATCGTGCGCGGGACACTGCTTGCGCCGGGATTGGTCGTGACGTTCTGGAGCGGGTAGCCCTCAAGCTCTGCCGGGAGGAGGTCGGTCATCTGCGCGTCCAGGCAGGATGCTTCATCGCACGTGACCTGGATGCTGTAGCTGAAGCTCTGCCCTGGATCGACCTCGTTCGGCGCAGCACTCTTCGTCACCGTCAGGTACGGGAACTGCGCATCGTCTGCTGCCACCGGCGCGGCAAACGCCGCCACTGCCGGCAGTGCCACCGCAAAAGCGGCAATGATGGCCCACACTTTTCGTAGCCGCTCACGTTGCTTTTGCCTGGTTCGGTTCCGAGCGCCCACCTGCGAGACCATTGTGCCCCTGCTTCTTTGTGTCAGCTGCGATTCGAGCCCCATGACCACAGAAGGAGACCGCCCACGGCTGTCCCTCGTCTCGGCGCAGGGCATACCAACGGCCTAATATTCCACATAAGTAGAAGTAAACCTAATTTGTGTGGCTCTTCGGACATTCGGTGAAGATCGGGTCTTGAATCCCCCGGCGGCGAGGAACGCGCGAGGCGGTAGTTGGTGAGGTTGCGGTAGCCCGGGCGAGGCGGTGGTGGAGCTCGATGATGCCGTTGATATCTCCTGTGTTTATCAAGCACCGACGAGTTCGTTCTCAGCGGCGGCATTGAGGCGGCGTGAATGCCGCGGGCGAGAAGCGCTGCAGCGACGTGCCTCTCGGAGGGGGCGTCGTTCGGCGGTGCGGCACTCGACGTAGTGACGGGTTCGCGGGTCCATGCGCATGCGGGTGACGACGGGCCGTGTGGAGTGCTCGGTTGAGGCGCCGGTCACCACCGCGGTTGATCCGGTGCCGGACGGTGTTGCCCGACGACGCTGGGATGGGGCTGGTCCCCCGCGAGGCTGGCGAACCCGGCTCCGGATCGGATGCGGCCACGGTGATCAGAGCAATGCCGGGCTGGTTGAGCAGGTCGTCTGCGGGGCTCTGTCGAAGCGGGCCGGCGACCCGCTTGGTCATGTTCTTGAGCTCGCCGTCGAGCGCCAAAATACCGCCCCACCAGCTGACGGAGGGTGACGACATCTACATGGGCAGAGCTCACCGCCGCCCCGCAGCGTGGACAAGCATCAAGGACGTCTTATCGACGTGCCCGTGTCGCGACTTTTCGTCCTACCTTCCCGGACGTCGGCCCAACGCAGGCGTGCCCGCCGGCTCACAGCTGCTTGCGAACCCCGGCCTCGTGCACCACGGAACTGAGCTCGTCCTGGGCGCTCCCGGTCATGGTGTCGGCGCCGGTACCGCGCCGTCCGGTCGGCAGGACGGTGCGGTGGTGGGTGTCCTCGAGCTCGAGGGCCAGCGCGGCGTAGAGTGCGGCAGCGGCGAGAACAAGGCCGGCACCTCCGGCGACGGTCGCCCACATGTCGCCCCCGGTGATCTCCGCGACCCCGGTGAGCGCGAAGCGCAGGGAGGTGAGGGCCATGACCGCGGCCGCGACGATCTTGGACAGGCCGGCCACGGCCGGGACGAGCATCATGGCCGCCGCGGCGAGGAAAAGAACGCCCAGGCCGGGCGAGGACGCCCCCGGTGGGGACGTGGCTGTCACCAGGCCCGCCGCCGCCCACGTGCCGGCGAGCGCCGCCATGCCGGTCCCGGCAACAGGGTCCCGGGCGAGGAACCCGTAGATCGCGGAGATGAGCTGCACCGGGACGGTCAACGCGAGGACGCCGATGGCGACGGCGCGGCCCTGCTCGGGCGCCAGCCAGCCGAGCTGCAGGGCGCTGAACCCCACGGTCGCGACGAACAGTCCCAGGAAGCCCAGGGGCAGCGGGGTCCCGATGGGGCGCACGACGATACGCGTGGCCACGGGCGCCGGTGCAGCGCTCAACTGACGAGCACCTGGGTCGCCTGCACCTTGAGCTGGGCGTTGGCCCACCGCATCTGACGCAGCGTGTCCGGGTGGCACTCCTCGGCCAGCTGCAGGAGATCGACGTGCTTGATCCCCTGTGCGGCCTGCGCGAGCAGCTCCCAGTCCACCGAGACGCCGGCGGCCTTCATGTAGACCTCACGCAGGTCCCGCAGCATGAGCAACCCCGGTGTCCTCGCCCGCCCCACGAGCTCGCTGCCCTTGTCCCGGGCCCGCTCCATCAACCCGAGCTCACCCTCCGGCTCGTGGTCGAGCTTCTCGCCGTAGTGCTCGGCGATCGTCGCGATCTCCCGCACGTGGCGCTGGGACCACACGGCGAGGTCACGGGCGACGTAGAAGATCTCGTGGTCCACCTTGTGCCGCTCGGAGACCTGGATGAGCTCGTGAGCGAGGTCGTTCTCCGAGCGGTGGAGCTCGCGCAGCGTCAGGCCGATCTTCATCGGGTGCCTCCTCCGGTGAGGTTCTCGTCAGCCGTGCCAGCGGGGCCGCCGACCGTGGCGGGCACGGAGGGGTCGACGGGCGCCGACCCCGCCGTCGTGGGAGCCGACGACGGCGTCCCCCCGCCGTCGTCGACCTTGCGGACACGGGCGGCGGCCGTCTTGAAGATGGGCTGCTTCGATGCCGGGTCCCAGTCGGTGATCGTGAGCTCGTTGGCGGCGCGACCGGCGCCGTCGGGCTCGTGGCCGGCGTCGGTGTCCCAGTAGCCGTAGTGGAACGGGAGGAAGACCACGCCGTCACGGATGCCGCTGACCCGGACCCGGGCACGGACGGAGCCGCGCGGGGTCGTGATCTCCGCGAGGTCCCCCTCGGACAGGCCGATGCTCGCCGCGTCGGCGACGGAGACCTCGACCCACACCTCGGGTGCCGCGGCCTGGAGCTGGGGTGCCCGGCCGGTCTTCGTCCTCGTGTGGAAGTGGTAGACGGTGCGCCCGGTGATGAGCTGGAGCGGGTAGTCCTCCCCCGGCTGCTCGTGGGGTGGGAACCAGGCCGCCGCCTTGATGATCGCCTTGCCGCTCGGGTTCAGCGCCTTGTACTCCGTCGGCTCCAGCGGCGCCCCGGTGACGAGGTCACGGCCGTAGCTCTCGCAGTAGTCCGGTGCGGACCAGAACTGTCCGTCGGTGTAGATGTGCTCGGTGCCGTCGGGGTGCTCGTCGGTGCAGGGCCACTGGATCCCGCCGGAGCCGCGCAGCTTGTCGTAGCTCATGCCCGTGTAGTCGCACGGCCGGCCGCGACTGCACTCCTTCCAGCCCTCAAAGGCCCCCTCGGCGTCGGCCCACTTGACGAGAGGGGCGCCGTCCTTGTCCTTCAGGCCCAGCCGGTGGGCGAAGTCGATGAAGATGTCGAGGTCGGCGCGGGCCTCACCGGGCGGGTCGACGGCCTTCTCCGAGAGGTGGACGGTCCGGTCGGCGTTGGTGAACGTGCCGGTCTTCTCCCCCCACGTGGCGGCGGGCAGGACGACGTCCGCGAGCTGGGCAGTCTCGGACAGGAAGATGTCCTGGACGACGAGGAAGAGCCGCTTCTGGCTGAGGATCGACCGGACCCGCGCGAGCTCGGGCAGCGAGACGGCCGGGTTGGTCGCCTGCACCCACAGCATCCGGATGGAGCCCTCCTCGGCGTACCGAAACATCTGCATGGCGTGGGTGGGCGGGGAGTAGTGCGGGATGTCCATCGGGTCGACGTTCCACACCCGTGCCAGGTCCTTGATGTGCTCCCCGTTGGACCAGTTGCGGAAGCCTGGCAGATCGCCGTCCGCACCTGCCTCCCGCGTGTTCTCGGCCGTCGGCTGGCCGTTCATCTGCAGCACCCCGCACCCGGGGCGCCCGAGCATCCCTCGCAGGAGGTGGACGTTGTTGACCTGGACCGCGGCGGCGGTCGCCTGGTGGGACTGGTAGAAGCCCTGGAGCACCGTGGACAGCAGCCGCTCCGCCGTCCCGAGGAGTCGTGCGGCGTGCCGGATCTGCTCGGCCGGCACGTCGCAGATCTCGGCCACCCTCTCGGGCGGGTAGTCCCGGACCCGCTTGGCGAGCTCCTCGAAGCCGACCGCGTGCGCGGCGACGTAGTCGTGGTCCACCCAGCCCCCCGCGACGATCTCGTGGAGCAGCCCGTTCATCAGGGCGACGTTCGTGCCGGGCCGCGGGGCGAGGTGGACCGTCGCCGCTCGGGCGACCGGCGTGAGTCGCGGGTCCACACAGACGATCTGCGGCGGGTTGGGGCCGGCCAGCCGGTCGAGGACGCGGGTCCACAGCACGGTCTGTGTCTCGGCCATGTTGTGCCCGTACAGGGCGATGACGTCGGCGTGGTCGACGTCGGTGTACGAGCCCGGCTGGCCGTCACAGCCGAAGGACTCCTTGAGCGCAGCCGCGGCCGTGGCGGTGCACAGGCGGGTGTTGCCGTCGACGTGGTTGGTCCCGATGCCGCCGTGCGCGACGAGGCCCAGGGTGTAGTACTCCTCGAGGAAGAGCTGGCCGCTCGTGTAGAAGCCCACCGCGCTGGGGCCCTGCTCCGCGAGCAGCTCCTTCGTCCGACCGACGACGAGGTCCATCGCCTCGTCCCAGGACGTCTCGACGAGCTTGCCCCGCTTGCGGACCAGCGGACGCGTCAGCCGGTCCGCCGATCCGTTCGCCTGCCAGCCGAAGAGGTCCTTGGGGCCGAGGCGCCCGTGGTTGACGCGGTCCTTCGCACGGCCGCGGACACCGACGATCCGGTCGTCCTTCACCGCGATGTCGATGCCGTCGCCGTTGGAGTGGAGGATCGAGGCGCTGGGTACCCACCGGTCGACGTCGTCGGGGTCGACGCCTTCCGCGAGGTGGGTGTCGACGCGGACCGGCCACGCCTCCCCCGGCCCGTAGGGCGTCCGTGTCCCCCAGATCTCTGCGATGCGGTCCGTCGTCGCCACCGTGCTCCTCCTGGCTGTCGTCGTCATGCCAGCAAAGACTGGTCCCGGAGGTGGCGCAACTGCGGGGTCGGCCGCCGCGACCCGGCGCGGTGGCCGCGAGCGCACGAAGGGCCCGGGACCTGCGACAGCGTCGCGGTTCCGGGCCCTTCAGGACACGAGCGGAGACGGTGGGATTTGAACCCACGGACGGGTTGCCCCGTCACGGCCTTAGCAGGGCCGCGCACTAGACCTGACTATGCGACGTCTCCAAGGGTCATGCGCCACCCAAGATACCCGGAGACGCGCGCGCGTCCAAAGCGCGTCGTCGTCACCGGTCGAAGGCCCAGTTCTTGTCGGTGAGCATGCGGGCCACCGCGAGCCCCACACCCAGCCCCATGACGACGAAGGTCGCCTCCACGCCGTTGCCCAGCGCCTGGGCCACCTCGCCCTCGTTGAGGTGCACGAGGGACCGGTAGATCATCACGCCGGGCACCATGATGACGACGGCGGGCACCGAGAGCGTCACCCGCGAGGCCCGGCCGCGGGAGGCCGCGAGCGCGGCGAGCAGCCCGATGACGCAGGCCGCCGCGAGCGAGGCCGCCTGCGGGGCGACGCCCGCCTCGACGAGGGAGATCCGCGCCGGGTTGGCGATCCCGCCGATCACCGCCGCGACGCACGCGGCCCGCGGGGTGGAGTTGAAGAGCATGGCGAAGCCGGCGGCTGCGACGGCACTGGCCACCACCCGCAGCGCGAGGAGGAGCGGACCGGCGAGCGCCGTCGTCGTCGTCCCGTCGAGCTCGAGCGCCGCCACCCATGACACCGCCCACACGCTCATCCCGGCCGACAGGAGCGTGACGGTGACGTAGGCGAGGCGCGCGACACCGGCGGACAGGTCCATGCGGACGAGGTCGAGCACGCCCGTGACGAGCGGGAAGCCGGGCACGAGATAGAGGACCGCGGAGATGAGGCCGGCCTCGTGGGAGGCGTCGGCGACGTCGAGCCGCTCGAGGCCGAGGACGATCCCCACGTACACGCTGCTCGACAGCGCCGCCGCGAGCGCCGTGATCGCGAACTTGTTGAGCCGCGCGTGCTGCATCCGCCGGCGGACCGTCTGGCCCAGTCCCGCGGCCACGAGCACGGCGGCACAGACGATCGGCCCGCCGTTGTTGAGGAAGGCGAAGGCCGCGCAGGCCAGGGCGACGGCGAGCGCGTTGAGGACGGCGCCGTAGCGCGGGGGCGTGCGCTCGGCCCGTCCCAGCGCCTCCTCCAGCTCGCTCACGGGCCGGCCGGGACGCAGGCGCTCGACGACGCCGGCGAGCGCGTCGATCCGGTCGGCGTTGACCCCCACCTCGCGCTGCTCGACGACCTCGGTGCGCACCTGCTCGCCGTCGCGGGCGGTCGTGGTGATCTCGGTGAGCGTCACCTGCGCGCGGTGCTGGTGCAGGCCGAGGGCGTGCGCCGCCCGCCGCATCGAGTCCTTGACCCGGTAGGAACCGGCGCCGGCGGCGAGCAGCATCGAGCCGAGCCGGAGGACGGCTGCCGACCTGCGCTCGAGGGAGTGTTCGGGAGCGTCCTGCACCGGACCATCATGCCGGGCCACGACGACGGCGCCACGGTCCGTCCGCCCGACGGCCGCTGGCCGCGTGGGAGACTTCCGTCATGCGACGCAACAGCCTCCTGACGATCCTCCTCGTCATCGCCGCCGTCGTGCTCGCGTGGTGGCTGGTCGGCGTGCTCTTCAGCGCGGTGTGGTTCCTCGTGCGGCTCGTCGTCGTGCTCGTCGTCGCCCTCGTCCTGTACCTCGCGCTGCGCTCCTGGTTGAACACCGACAGACGCTGACCCTCCGGGTGCGACCCTCCGGCCACGCTGGGACGCTGGAGGACATGAGGCGATCGGTACGCGTGTCCGCGATTCTCGCTCTGACGACGGGCTTCGTCGTCGGCTGCACGAGCGACGACGACCCACCCGCCGACGGCGGCGCGACGAGCGAGGGCATCGTCACCGACCGCGAGCCCGACAACCCCGAGTTCTCCCCCGGCGAGGACCAGTCGCCCGAGCCGGTCCCCGGTGAGGACGGCGCCGTCAACGCGCTGAGCACCGCGGCCGAGGAGCTGGGCGGGCAGGCCTTCGCGGTCGACCGCAGCGACGACGACGGCGAGGACCTGTGGGAGGTGTCGGTCGCCGTCGGGGACGAGGACGTCGAGGTGCACGTGTCCGCCGACGGCAACGAGATCGTGCGCGAGGGTGAGCGTGAGCCGCTCGAGGACGAGGACCGCCAGCGGTTGGACGCGGCGTCGATCTCCGCCTCCGAGGCCGCGATCACCGCCGCCACCGAGATGAGCGCGGCCGTCGAGGAGGTCGACCTCGACGAGCACCTGGGGACCGTCGTGTGGGACGTCGAGCTCCGGTCGACCGACGGCGCGACGACCGAGGTCCGCGTGGACGCGACGACGGGCGAGGTGCTTTAGCCCCCCCGACTTGGGTCGCCCTTTCCGCTCCGCGCCGGGGTGCCAGAAAGGGCGACCGGTGATCGGAAAGTGCGCGGCAAGCGGGGCACCGGCGGAGGGCAAGGGATTCGAACCCTTGGTGGGTTGCCCCACAACGGTTTTCAAGACCGTCACATTCGGCCGCTCTGTCAGCCCTCCCTGCCGCGGGCCTCTCGGCGCCACGGCGCGACCAGTCTACGCAGCGCGGGAGACCGGTTTGCTGTAGGCAAGAGGCATGCGCGCCATCACCGTCTCCGCCGACTCCCGTCTCGAGCTCACCGAGGTGCCCGACCCCTCACCGGCCCACGGCGAGGTGGTCCTCGACGTCGCTGCTGCCGGCCTCAACCGGGCCGACGTCCTCCAGCGGGCCGGCCACTACCCGGCGCCGCCCGGGGCCAGCGACATCATCGGGCTCGAGGTCTCCGGGACCGTGCGGGAGCTCGGTGAGGGCGTGGCCGGGTGGCAGGTGGGCGACCGCGTCTGCGCACTGCTCGCCGGTGGCGGCTACGCCGAGCGGGTGGCCGTGCCGGCTGGGCAGCTGCTGCCGGTGCCGGCGGGCATGGACCTCGTCGACGCCGCCGCCCTGCCCGAGGCCGTGTGCACCGCCTGGTCCAACCTCGTGGACGTCGGTGCCCTGCGCGCCGGCCAGACGGTCCTCATCCACGGCGGCTCCGGCGGCGTCGGTTCCGCGGCCATCCAGCTCAGCCGCGCCCTTGGCGCGCGCGTCCTCACGACGGCGGGCGGGCCGGAGCGGGCCGCGCGGTGCGAGGAGCTGGGCGCCGACGTCGCCATCGACTACCACGGTGACGTCCCAACCGCGGTGGACGAAGCCACCGGCGGCACGGGCGCCGACGTCATCCTCGACGTCCTCGGCGCCGGCGGCCTGGCCGACAACATCGCCATGCTCGCCACCGGTGGGCGCCTCGTCGTCATCGGCACGCAGCGCGGCACCCGCGGCGAGGTGGACCTCATGGCGCTCATGCGCAAGCGCGCGAGCGTGCACGGCACCACCCTGCGCGCCCGGCCGCTCGGGGAGAAGGCCGCCATCGTGACGGCGGTCCGCGAGCGGGTGTGGCCGATGCTCGAGGACGGCCGGCTGCGCGCCGTCGTCCACGAGCGGCTGCCGCTCGCGGAGGCTGAGCGGGCGCACGAGCTGCTCGACTCGGGCGAGGTCTTCGGCAAGCTCGTGCTCATCACCGGCGCCTGACCGGGCGGAATCCAGCTGTCGGCGGAGGAGGATCCGCGCCGGCGGCCGGCCGGCGGAATCCAGCTGTCGGCGGAGGTGGGAGGGTCCGCGCCGGCGGCCGGCCGGCGGAATCCAGCTGTCGGCGGAGGTGGGAGGGTCCGCGCCGGCGGCTGGCCGGCGGAATCCAGCTGTCGGCGCGAGGGAGGGGGGGCACCGCCGTCGGGAACAACTCAGCTGTCGGCGGGAATGAGGTCCCCGCCGACAGCTGAGTCGTCCCGGCTAGCCCTTGACGGAGCCCGCGAGCAGGCCGCGGACGAAGTACTTCTGCAGGGCGAGGAACACGATGATCGGCACGATGATCGAGACGAAGGCGCCCGCGGTGAGCAGGTGCCAGTCCTGGCCACGGGACCCGGCCATCTCCGCGAGCCGGGCGGTCAGCGGCTGGACGGCGTTGTTCCCGCCGGTGAAGGTGAGACCGACGAGGAGGTCATTCCACACCCATAGGAACTGGAAGATCGCGAAGCTCGCGATCGCCGGCACCAGCAGCGGCAGCATGACCCGCAGGAACACCGTGACGTGCCCCGCGCCGTCCACCCGCGCCGCCTCGATGAGCTCGCGCGGGATCTCCGACATGAAGTTGTGGAGCAGGAAGGTCGCCAGCGGCATCGCGAAGCACGCGTGGGCGAACCACACGGCCAGGTAGGGGAACATCTCCCCGGCCGCCGAGCCGGAGAAGATCCGCAGCAGCGGGATGAGCGCCATCTGCAGCGGCACGATCTGCAGCGCGAAGACGGCGATGAAGACCGTGTCGCGCCCGCGCCACTGGAGGACCGAGAAGGCGTACGCGGCCATCGTCGCGACTACGAGCGGGATGACCGTCGCCGGCACGGTGATGACCACCGAGTTGACGAAGAACCCCGACAGCGCGCCGGAGGACGCGCGCCCGAACAGCACCTCCTGGTAGTTCTCCAGCGTGAAGCTCGGGTTGGTGAAGAAGGTCCACCACCCCGAGCCGCGGATCTCCGCCTCGGGTCGAACCGAGCTGACGAGCATGCCGATGATCGGCACCGTCCACAGCAGGGCGATGACGATGGCGACGACGGATCCCACCCGGGAGGTGAGCATCGCCTTGGCGCGGCTGGCGGCCGGCTGCCCCGACATGGGGTCCGGCAGGGAGCGGGTGGGCCCCGGCTCCGTGATCGCCGGGTTGGCAGGTGTGACGCTCATGCTCCCCGTACCTCCCGGTTCTTGATCATCTGCCGGACGTTGAAGACGACGATGGGGATGACGAGGACGAAGATGACGACGGCGAGCGCCGAGCCCGTCCCCGCGTTGCCGAAGGTGAAGGACTGGTCGTACATCATGTTCGCCAGCACCTGGGTGTCGAAGCGCGCACCCGTCATCGTCCGGGGAATGTCGAAGATCTTGAGCGTCGCGATGGTGATCGTCGTGACGACGACGACCAGGGTGGGCCGCACGCTCGGCACCGTGATGCTGCGGAACATCTGCCATGCGCTCACGCCGTCCAGGCGCGCCGCCTCGACGATGTCACCGGGGATCGCCTTGATCGCCGCGGACAGCAGCACCATCGCAAAACCTGCCTGGATCCAGATCATCACCGCGATGAGGAAGAAGGTGTTCCACGGCGAGTCCTGGAGGAACCGCAAGGGTTCGAAGCCGAGGCTCACAATGATCGCGTTGAGCAGTCCGATCTGCTCCTGCGCGGCGCCGCGGTACTCGTAGACGAACTTCCAGATGATGCCGGCACCGACGAAGGAGATCGCCATCGGCGTGAACAGGAGCGTCTTGGCGACCTTCTCGAAGCGCGACTGGTCGATGATGATCGCGTAGAGCAGCCCGACGCCGGTCGCCACGGTCGGCACGAGCACCACCCACCAGAAGGTGTTGATGAAGGCCTGCAGCGAGTCGGGGTTGGTGAAGACCCACTCGTAGTTGGCGAACCCGACCGAGTTCTCGCTCGTCCGGTCCATGAAGGACATGATCGTGGTCCGGATTGCCGGGTAGATGAGCCCGACACCGAGCAGCAGCAGGGCCGGCCCACCGAAGAACAGCACCATCCACCACGTCCGTGAGCGGCCGGCGGCCCGGTCCGCGACGCGCGCGAGGAGCAGGATGACGGCGATAACGGCGAGGAAGGCGACGACGGCCAGGATCATCTGGCCGAACTTGGAGTAGAGGAAGAAGTCCACGGTGATCAGCTCCCGTCAACGAGCGGGGCGGGGACCCGGCAGTGCCGGGCCCCCGCCCCCCTGTCCTAGAGTCAGCCGGCCGGCCAGGCGGCCTCGATGCCGTCGAGCACCGTCGCCGTCTCGCTGCCGTTGATCCAGTCGACCATCCCGGTCCAGAAAGCACCGGCGCCCACCTCGGAGGGCATCATGTCGGAGCCGTCGAAACGGACCACGGCGCCCTCCTGCTGGAAGAGCTCGATGGCCTGACGCAGCACGTCGGAGGTCGCGAGCTCGGGGTCGACCCCGAGGTTCGCCGACGTCACGCCACCGATCTCGACCCGCGTGTTGGCCCACTCGGCGGAGGACATGAAGGTCTGCACCGCCTGGGTGGCCTCGCGGTCGTTGAACGCGGCGACGAACTCGCCACCGACGAGCAGCGGGACCTCACCGGCCGTCTCGCCCGGGAGTGGGAAGGCGAAGGCGTCTCCCTCGGGGCTGACGTCGGTACCTTCCGGCCACTGTGCCTCGTAGAAGGAGGCCTGGCGGTGGAGGAAGCAGTCGCCGTCGAGGATCGGCAGGCCGCCGTCGTTGAAGGACGTCGTGGCGATCGAGCGGGAGTCCCCGATGCCGCCGTTGACGTAGTTGTCGTCCTTGAGGATCGCCCCGGCCATGTCGACGGCCTCGGCGATCTGCGGGTCGTTGAAGGGGATCTCGTGGGAGACCCACTGGTCGTAGACGTCTCCGCCGCCCGTCCGCAGGACGAGGTCCTCGATCCAGTCGGTGGCGGGCCACCCGGTGGCGCCGCCGGACTCGATGCCGGCGCACCAGGGCTTGACGGTGTCGGAGCCGTGGTCCGCGGCGATCTGCTCGGTGAGAGTCATGAGGTCGTCCCACGTCTCGGGGATCTCGTAGCCGCTGTCCTCGAAGAGGGCGGGCGAGTACCAGACGAAGGACTTGACCGAGGAGAGCATGGGCGAGGCGTAGAACTCGCCGTCGACGGTGCCGTAGGCCTTCCAGTCCTCGGTCCACCCCTCGTCGACGTTCGCCTCGACGGCGTCGGGGGCGGGCAGGACGTGACCGTCGGCGACCATGCGCTGGAGCAGGCCGGGCTGCGGGATCGCCGCGAGGTCGGGGGCGTTGCCACCCTCCGCCTGGACGACCAGCTGCTGCTCGAACTCGCCCGAGCCGTTGTGGGTCACCTCGATGCCCGTGCACTCGGTGAACTCCTCGAAGGAGTCCTGCATCTGGTCGGCCTCGACCTCACGGATGGAGGTGAAGAGCGTGACGCTCTCGCCCTCGTGGGTGCCGTACTCCTCGAAGGCCGCACAGTCGGCCTCCGTGGCGGTGTCGTCACCGCCACCGCCACCACCTCCGCCCCCACCGAGGTCGTCAGCGCCGCCACAGGCGGCAAGAAGCAGTCCCAGGGACGCGGCCCCCGCCACGAGCGTCCCGGTACGTCGCTGCTTACGAGTCCTCATTGATCTCCTCCACACCATCGTCGGACAAGCGCACACAGTGTGTGCGCCTCAAATCAAGCGTGGATGTCGACTTCCTGCAAGGATTTCACCCCTTGCAGGTGGTCACGATCTGGTCACGCGGGGAGGAGAGCGGACAGGACCGGCACGATGCCGTCCTCCTCGACCGGTGCGGTGACGAGGTCCGCGGCCGCGCGGGTCACCTCGTCCGCGCCACCCATCGCGACACCGAGCCCCGCCCAGCGGAGCATCTCGACGTCGTTGCGCCCGTCGCCCACCGCGACCGTGGCGCCCGGTGCCACGCCCATGCGCTCGCGCAGCATGTCGAGCGCGGACGCCTTCGTGACGCCGTCGGGGGCGAGGTCGAGCCAGGCGGTCCACCCGACGGCGTAGGAGACACCGTGCAGGCCGACGCGCTCGACGAGCGCGTGGAAGTCCGCGGCGGACAGGTGCGGGGCGCGCAGCGTCACGCGGCTGGCCGGAGCGGCGCACAGCTCCTCGAAGTCGACGACGGTCATCTCCCCGCTCAGCTCTCCCATGGGGAAGGGGGCGGTGACCTTGAAGCCGCGGCCGAGGTCCTCGACGGCGAAGAGGCCGTCGGGCAGCTCCTCGCGCAGCAGGCGCAGCGCCGGCTCGGGGTCGAAGGTGACGACGTCGCTGATCTCGTGGCCGTCCTCGAGGGCCGGGTCCAGCCGCAGGCAGACGGCACCGTTGGAGCACACCGCCCAGCCCTCGCGCAGCTCAAGCTCCTCGAGGATGGGCACGACGGCGGAGACCGAGCGGCCCGTCGAGAGGACCACCCGGGCCCCCGCGTCGCGCAGGCGGCCGACGGTCTGGCGCACCGTCGTCGTCATCCGCTCCTCGTGGTCGATGAGCGTGCCGTCGATGTCGAGCGCGACGAGGAGCTCGGGCCCGGCTGCCGGGAGGGCGGCGGGGAGGCGGTCGCGGACGGCGTCGACGGTGAGCGTCATCGCGGCGCCACCGGTGAGAGGACCTCCAGGCCGCCGAGGTAGGGCTGCAGCCCGGCGGGGACACGGACGGAACCGTCCGGGAGCTGGTGGTTCTCGAGAATCGCGACGAGCCAGCGGGTGGTGGCGAGGGTGCCGTTGAGGGTGGCGACCGGCTCGGTGCCGTTCGCGCCGCGGTGCCGCACGCCGAGGCGGCGGGCCTGGAAGGTGGTGCAGTTGGAGGTGGAGGTGACCTCCATGTAGCGCTCCTGGCTGGGCAGCCAGGCCTCGCAGTCGAACTTCCGGGCGGCGGAGGAGCCGAGGTCACCGGCGGCGACGTCGATGACGCGGTAGGGGAGCTCGACCTTGGCGAGCATCTCCTCCTCCCAGGCGAGCAGGCGGGCGTGCTCGTCCTGGGCGTCGTCGGCGGTGGTGTAGCTGAACATCTCCACCTTGTTGAACTGGTGGACGCGGATGATCCCGCGGGTGTCCTTGCCGTAGGAACCCGCCTCGCGGCGGTAGCAGGTGGACCAGCCGGCGTAGCGCATGGGCCCGGCGGACAGGTCGAGGATCTCGTCGGCGTGGTAGCCCGCGAGCGCCACCTCGGAGGTGCCGGTGAGGTAGAGGTCGTCGGCGGGCAGGTGGTAGATCTCGTCGGCGTGCTCGCCGAGGAAGCCGGTCCCACTCATCACCTGA
This sequence comes from Georgenia satyanarayanai, assembly GCF_023715365.1. Classification (GTDB taxonomy): domain Bacteria; phylum Actinomycetota; class Actinomycetes; order Actinomycetales; family Actinomycetaceae; genus Oceanitalea; species Oceanitalea satyanarayanai_B. The sequence goes on along the minus strand of NZ_JAMBNZ010000006.1, from coordinate 150,941 downwards.
GGGGAGACGAGCGTGGGGGTGATCATCGGGGTGAAGCCGGCGGCGATCGCCTGGTCCATGGCCGCGTTGAGGAGCGCCAGCTCGAGGCGGGCGCCGACGCCGGTGAGGTAGTAGAAGCGGGCGCCGGAGACCTTCGCGCCGCGCTTGACGTCGATGGCCGCGAGGCCCTCGCCGAGCTCGAGGTGGTCGCGGACCTGCTCGAGCTCGCGACGCTCGCCCTCGGTGCGGAGCACGACGAAGTCGTCCTCCCCACCCGGGGGCACGCCGTCGACGATGACGTTCGACAGCTGGTAGGTGACCGTCGAGGCCTCCTCGGCGGCAGCGGCGGCGTCGCGCTCGGCGGTCTTGACGCGCTCGGCGAGCTCCTTGGCGCGGGCCAGGACGGCAGGGCGCTCCTCGGGGGCGGCCTTGCCGACGGAGCGGCTGACCTCCTTCTGCTCCGAGCGCAGCTGCTCGAAGGCGGTGAGCGCGGAGCGGCGGCGCTCGTCGGCCTCCAGGGCACGGTCGACCAGGCCCGGGTCCTCACCGCGGGCACGCTGGCTGGCACGGACGAGGTCGGGCTGCTCGCGCATGGCTCTGAGATCGATCACGTCCCGAGCCTATCCGGGGTGGCCGCCCGCCCCACACGCGGGCACGGGTGCCACTAGGGTCTGCCACGTGAGAATCCGCCGCGCCCTGGCCCGCGCCTACTGGCGCATGAGCCGCTGGTCCCCGGACCCGACCCAGCCGCCCGCCGAGGGACGCGGGATCCTCCTCGGTGCCCCGCACACGTCCAACTGGGACTTCGTCCTCATGCTCGCGCTCTCGTGGCACTGGGGCGTCAACGTGCGCTGGCTCGGGAAGAACAGCCTGTTCAAGCGGCCCTTCGGGCCGCTCATGCGGGCGCTGGGCGGAATCCCGGTCCAGCGCGAGGACCCGAGCGGCCTCGTCGACGAGCTCGTCGCACAGGTGCGCAGCGGCCCGACCTACCTCGTCATCACCCCCGAAGGCTCCCGCTCGGCGACGCCGTACTGGAAGTCCGGCTTCTACCGGATCGCCCGGGCCACGGGCATGACCGTCACCCTCGGCTACGTCGACCGCCGTTCGATGACCGCCGGCCTCGGCCCGACCCTCACGATGACCGGTGACGTCCGCGCCGACATGGACAAGGTCCGCGCGTTCTACGCCGGCAAGGTCGGCGTGCGCGGCGGCCCCGAGCGCGTCCCGCGCCTCCACGCCGAGGAGGAGTAGTCCCCACCGGACCCCCGGGCGCGCTGGGCCCGGGCGCCCACGACCGCCGACAGCTGACGTGTTACTCGCCGCACCGGCGACCGCGAGCACCTCTCAGGGGGTGCGCACGACCAGCCCACCGGGCTCGACCCGGGCGTGGACGACGGCGGCCTCGCCGAGGAGGTCGCCGTCGACCTGGACGGACTCCGGCTCCTCGGTGCGGATCGTCAGGGTCTGCGCCCGACGGAAGTCGATGCTGCCGGTGCTGTAGGGCAGCGGGTCGCGCCGCACGCCCACTCCCTGGAGCACGACCTTGCGCAGCAGGTCGGCCCAGCCGATGATCCCGCCGCGCGTGTCGATGGCCGCGACGTCGAGCCAGCCGTCGTCGAGCTGGGCGTCGGGGAAGAGGACGACGCCGCCGGGCAGGCGCCCGCAGTTGGCGATGAGCACGGTGCGCGCCTGGAATGCGGCGGTCTTGGAGGAGTCGCCCAGCTCCAGGGTCGCGCGCATCTTGCGGCCGAGCAGGTGCTTGACGCCGCCCACGAAGTAGGCGATCCAGCCGATCCGGGCCTTGAGCTCGTCGTCGGCGCCGCCGACCATCGCGGCGTCGAAGCCCATGCCGCCGATGACGAGGAAGACGTGCTCCTCCTCGAGCTCGGCGCCGGGCACCTCACCCGCCTTGACCTCCGGAGCCGTGCTGCCGTCCGAGGGCGTGGGCGCGACCTCGGTGCGGCCGGGCTCGCCGCGGTAGACGTCGTCCTCCGGCTGGGTGGCCGCGGGCGGCTTCTCCAGGCGGAGCCAGCCGAGGTCCATCGACCGGTTGCGGCCCGTCAGCGCCGCGACGGCCATGTCGCGGTGGCCGCTGAGCGGGAGGTCGAGGTTGCGGGCGAGGAGGTTGCCGGTGCCCATGGGCAGGATGCCCATCGGGGTGCCCGTCCCGGCCAGGCCCTGGGCCACGGCGCGGACGGTCCCGTCGCCGCCGGCGGCGATGACGACGGATGCGCCCTGCTCGAGGGCGGTGCGGACCTGGCCGCTGCCCGGGTCCTCGACGGTCGTCTCCAGCCACAGCGGCTCAGGCAGCCCCGACTCGGCCGCCACCTCGGCGACGAGCGCGCGCAGCCGCGCGCCGTCGGCGCCCTTGGACGGGTTGAAGACGACGGCGGGGGGTCCGCTCGGCACCTCGGGCTGCGGCGCCGGGGGATCGTCCTGCGAGAAGGACGGGGTGCGGCGCTGAAGCGCGCGCCACACAGCGAGCCCTACGACGAGGCCGGCGACGGCGACGACGAGTGCGATGACGGCGACCCACTGCTCCCAGCCCACGTGCCGACCGTAGTGGCCAGCCCGAGCGTCCGCGCCCCGGCCCGGAGGTGATCCTGCACTCCCGTCCCGCCTCGCTCCCCCCTCGTGCACTGTCGCCCGCTGCCGCCGACGGCCGGACTCCGGCGGGGCGCCGCCCCTCCCCCGCCGCCGCCGACGGCCGGACTCCGGCGGGGCGCCGCCCCTCCCCCGCCGACAGCCGGATTTCTCGGGCGGAGCGCCGCCCCTCCCCCGCCGACAGCCGGATTTCTCGGGCGGAGCGTCGCGCTCCGTCCGGAGAATCCGGCTCTCGGCGATACGGGGGGCTACACCTGGCCGGTGCGGACGCGCTCGACCCAGGCGCGGGCGGCGACGAAGTCGGCGTCGTGGGTGCCGGGCGCCACGTGCGGGGCCACGCGGTCCCACCGCGGGTAGGAGCCCATGAAGCGCACGAGCGGGCACACCCGGTGCAGGCCGATGAGCGCGGCCGCGACCCGCTCCTCCGCGACGTGCCCCTCGAGGTCCATCGAGAAGGAGTACCGCCCCAGGGAGTCCCCGATCGGCCGCGACTCGATGCGCGAGAGGTTGACCCCCCGCACCGCGAACTGCTCGAGCATGTCGAGGAGCGCACCGGCCTCGTTGTCGGGCAGATGGGCCATGAGCGTGGTCTTGTCCGCGCCCGTCGGCTCGGGCAGCACGCCGGGCCGGGAGACGACGACGAAGCGCGTCACCGCGTGCGGGTTGTCCGCCACGCCCTCGGCGAGCGCCTCCAGGCCGTAGCGCTCGGCGGACAGCGCCGAGCACAGGGCGGCGTCGAAGCCGGCCTCACGCCCCCCGTCGGCGAGGATCGCGGCGGCCGCGGCGGTGGACGTCGCCGGGACGTGCACCGCGCCGTCGAGCTCGCGGCCCACCCAGCCGCGGCACTGCGCCCACGCGTGCGGGTGGGTCGAGACCCGGCGCACCTGGTCGAGCGTGGTGCCGGGCACGACGGCGAGGACGAAGGCGACCGGGACGACGACCTCCCCCACGATGACGAGCGGCTCGGGCGAGGACGCGAGCGTGTCGAGGGTGACGTTGACCCCGCCCTCGACGGAGTTCTCCATCGGCACGACGGCGAAGTCGGCGCGGCCGCCGCGGACGGCGTCGAGCGCGGAGACGACGTCGGTGGAGGGGTGGGTGCGCACGTGCTCGGTGCCGACGAAGGCTCGCAGCGCCGCCTCGGTGAAGGTCCCCTCGGGACCGAGGTAGGTGTAGCGGGCCAGCTGCTGCTCGGACATCGGCTCTCCTCTGCGTCGGTGCGCGCCGTGCGCACCGGGGCAGCGTAGCCAGCGGTCGGGCGCCACGTAGGCTGCCGGGGTGAGGCGTCGTCGGAACACCGTCACGCGCGTAGGCCTGCTCCTGCTCGCGGTGGCACTCATCGCTGCACTTGTCCTGCCCGTCGCCGGCGCCGCCTTCGGCGCCACGGAGGACGACGCCGCCGCCCCGGCCCCGTCGTCCGGCGCACCCGTCGTCCTCCTCGGCACGGGCGGGCTGCGTTGGGAGGACCTGTCCGCCCTCGCCACCCCGCGGCTGTGGGCGCTCGCGGAGGACGCCGGTGTCGCGAACTCGGTGGTCCGTTCCGTGCGCTCGAGCACCTGTCCGGCCGACGGCTGGCTCGCCGTCTCCGCAGGTCGCCGCGCCGCGGACCTGCCCGCCGCCACCACCGGCGTCTGCCGTCGCCTCGAGGACGTCGCCGACGGCGTGGTCCCCGGCTGGTCGGACTACCTCACCGCCGCCGCGGACGCCTCCTACGACGCCCGCCCCGGCACCCTGGGTGAAGCCGTCTCCGGTGCCGGCGTGGCCGCGGCCGGCGTGGGGCCGGGCGCCGCGATCGCGCTCGCCGACCCGGCCGGCGCCGTCGTCGGCGAGTACGTCCCCCGCCCGGAGGACCCGGCCCGGCTCGGCGGGCTCGTCGAGCGGCTCGCGCGCGAGGCAGGGCTGCTCGTCGTCGACCTCGGTGCCGTCCGCGACCGCGACCGCCCGCTCCTGCCGGCCACGGACCGGCGCTTCTCCGGCCCCGAGGACGACGCCCCGGAGAAGGCGACGAGCGACTGGCCGCTGGCCGGGCTCGACCGGACCGAGCAGGTGGCCGTCGTCGAGGCGCGTGCCGCGGCCGTCGTGGACGCCCTGCCCGCCGACGCCACCGTCCTGCTCGCCTCGCTCGCGGACTCCGGCACCACGCCGGTCATGCAGGTGGCCGCGCTCGCCGCGCAGCACGAGCCGGCCGGGATGCTCGAGAGCCGCTCCACCCGCCAGCCGGGCATGATCCAGTCCACCGACCTCCTGCCCACGCTCCTCGACCGCCTCGCGATCGATGCCCCCACTGGCCTGGCCGGCGCACCGCTCCGGGTCGCCCCGGGCGAGGGCTCCGGCGCCGCACGCATCGCCACGCTCATCGACGAGAACCGGCACGCGATAGCCGTCCGCCCGCTGACCGCGCCCTTCTTCTCCGGGCTCGTGCTCGTCAACCTCGCGCTCTACGCGCTCGTCACCGTCGGTCTCAACCGCGGCGTCCTCGACCGCGTGAGCCGCTGGCTGAACCGGCGTCGCTCGAGCGGGTGGGCCGGGATCGGCCGCGCCGCGCGGGCCGTCGACCCGGACTCCGCACTGCGGGCACTGCGCGGGGCCGCCGTCACCGTTGCCGCCGTGCCCGTCGCCAGCTATCTCGCCAACCTCCTGCCGTGGTGGCGCACCGGCTCGCCCGGGCTCGTCGTCTACACCGCCACGCTCGCCATCGCCGCGCTCGTCGCGGGGCTCGCCCTCGCCCGGATCTGGCGCCGCCGCCTCCTCGCGCCCGTGGGGATCGTCGCCGGCATCACCGCCGTCGTCCTCGCCGTCGACGTCATCACCGGCGCCCGGCTCCAGCTCGCCGCGCTCATGGGCGTCCAGCCGCAAGTGGGCGGACGCTTCTACGGCATCAACAACTCCTCCTTCGCCCTGTGGGCCACGAGCACGGTCCTCACCGCGGCCTGCCTCGCCGAGCCGCTCGTGCGCCGCGGGCGACGGCGGGCAGCAGCACTCGTCGTCGGCGTCGTCGGGATCGTCGCGACGGTCCTCAACGGGGCGCCGGGCATCGGCGCGGACTTCGGCGGCCCGCCGGCGCTGCTGCCGGCCTTCATGATTCTCGCGCTGCTCGCCCTGGGGGTGCGGCTGACGTGGCAGCGAGTGGTGCTCGTCCTCGGCGTCGCCGCCGTCGTCGCCCTGTCGTTCTCGGTGGTCGACTGGCTGCGCCCGCCCGCCGAGCGCAGCCACCTGGGCCGCTTCGTCGAGACCGTGCTCGACGGCGGGCTCCTCGACGTCGTCCTGCGCAAGCTCGGGCAGAACCTCGCCAACCTCTTCGGCTCCACCCTCACCTTCCTCGCCGCGGGTGGGATCGCGCTCGTCGTCCTCGTCCTCACCCAGCCGCTGCGCCGCGCTGCGCGCCGGGGTGACCACGCCGCCTACGGGTGGCTCGCGGAGGGCTCCTCGCTGCGGCGCCTGGAGGCCGACGCGCGGATGCTGCGCCCGGCGCTCGTCGCCGTCGCGATCGCGCTGGGGATCGGCTTCGCGGTCAACGACTCCGGCATCGTCATCCCCGCGATCGGCATCTCGGTCGCGGTACCGCTCCTCATCGGGGTGGTCGCGAGCTGGCTGCTGCGGCTGCGGGCGGCGAGGCCGGCTCAGCCGGTGGCGACGGCGCGGTAGGGCCGGCCGGGCTCCTGCCGCGTGGGGCGGTCGCCGAGCCGGCGCGCGCCCACCCGCACGCCGCGGGCGCGGCGCACGGCCGCGGCAAGCGTGACGTCGCGGTACTGGGCGGCGCGGTGGAGCTGGCCGCCGAGGTCGTTGCTGCTCGCACGGTGCCGCAGGTCGCAGGGCACCTCGACGAGCGTGAAGCCCTTGACGAGCAGGTCGATCGTCATGCCGGTCTCCACGCCCCACCCGGCGGCCAGCGGCACGGCCGCCTCAAAGGCCTCGCGGGTGAGGCAGCGCTGGCCGGACAGCGGCTGGGTGGGCAGCCAGCCGGTCGCACGGGCGATGGCGCGCCGGGCCTTGCCGACGACGATCCCGCGCCCGCCCGCACCCGGCTGGGGCGGCAGGACGGCGATGGCGCAGTCGGCGGTGCCGCCGAGCACGGCGTCCACGAGCGGGGCCACCCCGACGGCGGTCTCCCCGAGGTCGGCGTCGATGAAGAGCAGGAGCCGGCGCGGGCCGTCCGGGGCGTCGCGCATGGCGACGACGGACGCACCGGTCTCCATCGCCGAGGCCTTGCCCCGGTTGACGGAGTGGCGCACGACGACGGCGCCCGCGGCCCGCGCGATGTGCTGGGTCGCGTCGGTGGAGCCGTCGTCGACGACGACGACGAGGTCGACGTGCGGGATGGCACGTGCGGCCCTGACGGTCGCCGCGATCCGCTCGCCCTCGTCCTTGGCCGGGATCACGACGGCGACCCGCTGGGGGCTGGGGCGCCGGTTCACCCCTCGAGCGTAGTCGCGGTCAGGGCCTTCGTGCAGGTTCACGGCACAGGGCAGTCAGCGGAGTGTGACCTGGCGGGAGACGATCCCCGCGCGAGCGCGCCGGGCGTCGGCGTCGAGTGGGCCCGTCTCCGCGAGCGCCGCCTCCAGACGCTTCTCGAACTCGGCGCACGGACCGGCGAGCTCGTCCGCCTCGGTGCCGGCCACCAGCTCCCACACCGGCACGAGGATCCCGCTGGTGCGGAAGGCCCCGACGAAGCGGGCGCCCTCCTCCAGCTCGGACTCGCGGCGGGCGTGGAGCCGCGCGAAGGCGTCCAGCACGTCCTCCTGCGGCTCGGGGCGTGCCCAGCGCAGGAACTCCCGGCCCATGCGGCACCAGTACGCGGACTGGACGCCGTCGACCTTGACGGTCGGGACGATGCCCTCGCTGGACTGCTCGATGGCAGCGGTGACCTCCGCGTCGCGCTCCTGGTCGGCGGCGAGCCAGAACGCGAAGTCGTCGTGGATGACCGGCTCAAAGGGAACGGTGAGATCGAGGACGTCCTGCAGGCGCGGGCCGGGCTCGAGGATGCCGAGGTTGAGAACCGGCGCGCCGGGCTCGGCGTCGAGGGCGAGGAGGAGCGCGGCGGCGACGTCGCGGCTCGCGTCCCCGGACTTCGCGGCGGTCTGCAGGCCGACGAGGACGGTGCCGTCCTCGCGGTGCAGCGCCGGCCAGAGCTCGGGGAGCATGGTGGCGACGACGACCTCGCGGGAGCCGTACTCCGCCGTCGTGCGGACGGTGGCGGTCGCGGAGGGGACGACCTCGCGCATCGCGACCCAGTCCGTCTCCCCCGGCAGGCCCTCGAAGGGACGCTCGACGAAGGGCACCTCCACCCGCTTGGGGCGGGGGGCCTCGGACTGGCGCTTACGGCTCTTCTTACCCATGGTCACCAAGCCTATCGGTGACTACAGGACGTACGGGTCACGCCCCTCGTCGGCGGTCATCGCCAGGCCCGCCGCGCCCCAGGCGTGCATGCCGCCGTCGAGGTTGCGGGCGGTGAAGCCGGAGTGGTTGAGCCACGCGGTCGCGCGCATCGAGCGGCCGCCGGAGCGGCACACGACGAGGAGGTCCTCCTCGGGCAGGTCGTCGAGGCGGTCGGGCAGCTCACCGAGCGGGATGTGGACGGCGCCGGGGATGTGCCCGGCGTCCCACTCGTCCTGCTCGCGCACGTCAAGGACCGCGTGCCCGGCCGGGACGGGCGCGGCGGGGTCGAGGTCGCCGACGGTGAGGTCACTGGGCTGGTCGAGGTCGTCCATGCGATCCACGGTAGCTCGCCCGCGGGTCGCGGGCGCTCGGCACCGGAACGCCGATCGGTGGGCCGGGGTGCGGCCGGAGTGGCAGGATCGGAGCATGCACGAGCGCGCCGGAACCCCCGCCCTGCCCGAGGACCTCATCGACGTCGACGCGGTCGTCTCCGCGTACTACGACCGCACGCCCGACATGGACGACCCGTCCCAACAGGTGGTCTTCGGGACCTCCGGCCACCGCGGCTCGAGCCTGGACTCCGCCTTCACCGAGGCCCACATCGTCGCGACGACGGCGGCCATCGTCGAGTACCGCCGCGCGCAGGGCACCGACGGCCCCCTCTTCATCGGCCGCGACACCCACGCGCTGTCCGAGCCCGCCTGGCGCACCGCCGTCGAGGTCCTTGCCGCCGCCGGGGTCGAGCTGCGGGTCGACGCCCGCGACTCCTTCACCCCCACGCCCGCCGTCTCCCACGCGATCCTCCTCGCCAACGGGGCCGGGACCGCCGCCGGCGTCCGCGTCGAGGGCCCGGGCCGCGCGGACGGCATCGTCGTCACCCCCTCCCACAACCCGCCCCGCGACGGCGGCTTCAAGTACAACCCGCCGCACGGCGGGCCGGCCGGCTCCGACGCGACCTCGTGGATCGCCGCGCGCGCCAACGAGATCCTCCGCTCCGGCGTCGCCGCCGTCCCGCGCGTCCCCGTGGAGCGGGCGCTGGCCGCGGAGACCACCCGGCGCCACGACTTCCTCGCCGCGTACGTCGACGACCTCGCCAACGTCGTCGACCTCGAGGCCATCGCCGGTGCCGGCGTGCGCATCGGCGCCGACCCGCTCGGTGGCGCCGCCGTCGAGTACTGGGGCGCGATCGGGGAGCGCTACGGGCTCGACCTCACCGTCGTCAACCCGGCGGTCGACCCGCGCTGGTCCTTCATGACCCTCGACTGGGACGGCAAGATCCGCATGGACTGCTCCTCGCCGTCGGCGATGGCCTCGCTGCTGCGGGTCATGCGCCCCGAGGACGGCGGACCGGCCCCCTACGACATCGCCACCGGGAACGACGCCGACTCCGACCGGCACGGCATCGTCACACCCGACGGCGGGCTGATGAACCCCAACCACTTCCTCGCCGTCGCCATCGAGTACCTCTTCGCGCACCGGCCGGGCTGGCCCCAGGCCGCCGCCGTGGGCAAGACGCTCGTCTCCTCCGCGCTCATCGACCGGGTGGCCGCCGGGCTGGGACGGCGCCTGCTCGAGGTGCCGGTGGGCTTCAAGTACTTCGTGCCGGGCCTGCTCGACTCCTCGGTCGGCTTCGGCGGCGAGGAGTCGGCCGGCGCGTCCTTCCTGCGCCAGGACGGGTCGGTGTGGACCACCGACAAGGACGGCATCATCCTCGGACTGCTCGCCTCGGAGGTCCTCGCGGTCACCGGCCGCAGCCCGAGCCAGCTCCACGAGGAGCAGGTCGAGCGCTTCGGTGCCTCCGCCTACGCCCGCATCGACGCCCCGGCCAGCCGCGAGCAGAAGGCGAAGCTCGGAGCGCTGAGCCCCGAGGCCGTCACCGCGACGACGCTCGCCGGGGACCCGATCACCGCGCGGCTCGTCCGCGCACCCGGCAACGACGAGCCGATCGGCGGGCTCAAGGTCACCACCGAGCACGCGTGGTTCGCCGCCCGCCCCTCGGGCACCGAGGACGTCTACAAGATCTACGCCGAGTCCTTCCGCGGCGAGGAGCACCTGGCCCAGGTGCAGGCCGAGGCCAAGACTGTGGTCGACGACGCCCTGGGCTGATCCCCTCAGCACCCCGGCACGGTGGGAGAATGCCGGGGTGCTCAAGCCGTACCGCGACGTGCTGGCCCGGCCGGGTGCACTGCGCTTCACCCTGGCCGGGCTGATCGCCCGACTCCCCACGCCGATGGTCGGGCTCGGCATCGTCCTCATGGTCTCGGCGCTGTACGGCTCCTACGGCATGGCCGGGCGGGTGTCGGCCGTGTTCGTCGTCGTCCAGGCGGTCTGCTCACCGCAGCTGGCCAAGCTCGTCGACCGGTACGGGCAGGCGCGTGTCATGCGTCCCTCGCTCGCCGTCGCGTGCGTCGGACTCACGGCGCTCGTCGTGGCCGCCGTCCAGCACGCTCCCGAGGCCGTGCTCTACCTGGCCGCCGGGGTGAGCGGCGCGACGATGGGGTCGATCGGCGCGCTCGTGCGCGCACGTTGGAGCGGCATCCTCACCACGCCGGCCGAGATGCACACCGCGTACTCCCTCGAGTCGGCCCTGGACGAGCTCACCTTCATCGGCGGCCCGGTCATCGCCACCTTCCTCGCCACGGGCGTGACCCCCTGGTCGGCCCTCGTCGTGCCGATCGTCGCCGTGCTCGTCGGCGGGTACTGGTTCCTCTCCCAGCGGGAGACCGAGCCGCCGGCCACCGGCCGCCCTCCGCGCCGCACCGGTGAGCCGATGCTCAGCGGGGCGCTGCTCGTCCTCCTCGTCATCTTCCTCGCCACCGGGGTGGTCTTCGGCGGGATCGACGTCTCGGTCGTGGCCTTCACCGAGGAGCACGGCGCGCCCGCGACGGCCGGGCTCGTCCTCGCCGCCGTCGCGCTCGGGTCCCTCATCGCCGCGCTCACCTACGGCGCGCGGCCGTGGACGAGCCCGCTGTGGCTGCGGCTCAGCGGCGGCACGGCACTCCTCGCCGTGGGCACCGCCGCCCTGCTCGCGGCCGGGTCCATCCCGGTGCTCGCCGCCGTCGGCTTCCTCGCCGGCTTCGCGATCGCCCCGACGATCGTCAACGGCAACTCCTTCGTCCAGCTCATCGTCCCGCCCCGCCGGATGACCGAGGGCTTCACCTGGCTCAGCGCCGCCATCGGGATCGGGGTCTCCCTCGGTGCCTCGGTGTCCGGCTCGGTCATCGACCTGCACGGCGCGCGCGCCGGTTTCGCGGTGGTCGCGGCGGCGGCAGCGGCCGCGCTCCTCGTGTCCCTGGTGGCGGTCCCGGCGCTGCGGCGGGCCGGCGAGCGCCGTCCCACCCTGGACGACGCCACCGCCTGACCGCCGGCTCGGGGTGCGGCGGCAGTGGAGTCCCGCCACACTCGGGGCACCTCTAACGGAAGGATGAGTCATGGGAATCGGTGGAGGGATCTTCCTCATCGTGGTCGGCGCGATCCTGGCCTTTGGGCTCAGCCCGGACACCTGGGAAGTCTTCAACATCCAGATCATCGGCTACATCCTCATGGCGGTCGGCGTGCTCGCCCTCGTGCTCGCCTTCGCCATGCAGCGTCAGCGCCGCAACACCAGCCACACCGCGTACGTCGAGCGACGGGACATCGGCGACCCCCCGCCGCCGGTCCGCTGACCTCCACACGGCCCGCGTCCCTCCCCGGGGCGCGGGCCGTCGCACGCTCGTCTACGGTCGTGACCATGGCCCGCCCCTCCCTCGCCTCCACCCTGGAGGACGGACTCAACCGTCGTCTCCTGCCCCTCCTGCGACGGCGCGGGTGGCGACCGACGACGATCACCTACACCGGGTACGGCAGCCCGGAGCGGCTGCGGGTGCTCGCCCGCGTGCTGCTCAAGGAGGACGACGGCGACGTCGCGGGCGCGGACGTCGGCGCCACCGAGGACGAGCTCGTCGAGGCGCAGGAGGCCGAGCGCGGGTGGCGCTCCTTCCTCACCACGCCCGTGTCGCACCTGCCCGTCGTCGTCGAGATCGCCGGGCGCGAGCACTCCGCGCGGGTGGACCGCGGCGGCTACCTCGACCTCCTCGTCCCCGACCACGGCCTGCCACCGGGGTGGCACGACATCACCGTGCGCGCCCGCGGCGCCCGGCCGACGACGGCGCGGGTGCTCGTCATCGGTGCCGAGACCCGCTTCGGTGTCATCAGCGACATCGACGACACCGTCATGGTCACCCGCGTGCCGCGCCCCCTCGTCGCCGCGTGGAACACCTTCGTCAGGCACACGAGCACCCGTCAGCCGGTGCCCGGGATGGCCGAGCTCTTCCGGCACGTCCAGGCGGCCCGGCCGGATGCGCCGGTGCTCTACCTGTCGACCGGCGCGTGGAACGTCGTGCCCGCCCTCGAACGCTTCTTCCGCCGCAGCGACCTGCCCGCCGGGCCGATGCTCATGACCGACTGGGGGCCGACGAACACCGGCTGGTTCCGCAGCGGCCAGGAGCACAAGCGCACGACGCTGCGGCGCCTGCTCATCGACTTCCCCGAGCTGAGCTGGCTGCTCGTGGGCGACGACGGGCAGCACGACCCGGAGATCTACGCCGAGCTCGCGCGCGAGCACCCCGACCGCGTCACCGCCGTCGCCATCCGCCAGCTCACGCCGACCGAGCACGTGCTCTCCCACGGCACCCCGCAGGCCCTGGACGGCGGGCGCGGGCAGCACGACGGCGGCCGGCTCACCGAGGGACACCGCGTCCCCTTCGTCGAGGCGGGCGACGGCGAGGCCCTGTGGGAGCAGCTCGCCCCGCACCTCACCTGACCTTCCCGCCCGCACCCCATAACGCCGAGAGCCGGATTCCTCATGGAGGAATCCGGCTCTCGGCGCACATGGGGGTCTATGCGGCGGGGCGTCCGCCGAGGTAGAGGTCGCTGAGCTTCGGGTCGGCGAGCAACTCGCGCGCCGGCCCGGTGGCGAAGACCCGCCCGAGGTCCAGGACGCAGCCGATGTCGGCCATCTCCAGCGCCCGGCGCGCGTTCTGCTCGACGAGCAGCACCGCGACCCCGGCCTTCCGCATGATGTCGACCTGCTCGAAGATCGTCGTCACGCGCTTGGGGTCCAGGCCCATCGACGGCTCGTCGAGGAGGACGACGTCGGGACGGATGACGAGCGCGCGGGCGAACTCGACCTGCTTCTGCTGGCCGCCCGAGAGCAGACCGGCCGTGTCCTTCCAGCGCTCCCCGACGAGCGGGAAGATCTCCTTGACGTACTCGCAGCGCTCCGGCAGGACCGACTGGTCCCCCAGGGAGTAGGCGCCGAGCATGATGTTCTCCTCGACCGTTATCTCCTTGAAGACGCTGTGCCCCTGGTGACGTGGGACAGGCCCCCACGCAGGAGCCGCTGCGGGCCCTGCCCGATGACGCGTGCCGGTGTGGCGGAAAGACTAGGGAATGGGCTTTCCATTTTGGTGAGCCGACAGCGGGCCGTCACCGCGTGACCTGCCCCACACATGCCGCGAGTAGGGAATAACGTTGAAGATTCATCTATTGACGGTGGCATGAGCACACAGAAGATCGGCATCATCGTCAGTTCCTCCCGCCCCACGCGTATCGGCGACAAGGTGGCCCAGTGGGTCGCCTCGCTCGCCCCGGAGGGCACCGAGGTCGACGTCATCGACCTGGCCGAGGTCGACCTGCCCTTCCTCGCCGAGCCGGAACAGCCGGCCACCGGCAACTACACCCTCGCCAGCACCGTCGCCTGGGCCGAGCGCGTCAGCGCCTACGACGGCCTCGTCATCACGGTCCCGGAGTACAACGCCGGCTACCCCGCGATCCTCAAGAACGCCATCGACTCCCTGCACGCGGAGTGGAACGGCCTGCCGGTCGGCGTCGTCGGCTACGGCTGGGGCGCTGCCGCCGGCGCCGCCCGCCAGCTCGGCGAGGTCCTCGACCGCGTCAAGGCCGTCACCCTCCCCGGCCCGGGCCTGAGCTTCGGCCAGGCCCTCACGCCCGAGGGCGAGATCCTCGAGGCGGCCCCGGCGGACGACGTCCGCGGCCTCTTCGAGCAGGTGCTCACAGCCGCCCAGCAGGCCGTCACGGTCTGACCAGCAGCTGATCCCGTCACGTGAGGCGGTGACCTCTAAGGGGTCACCGCCTTCGTGCTACCCGGGTCCGGGCGTGGACTCACGCAGGACGACCTCACCCGTCACCGTGACGACGTCGGGGGTGTCGCCGTCGCCCAGGGCCAGCGAGGTGGCCTTGCGACCGATCTCCACCATGTCGATCCGCACGGTGGTGAGCGTGGGGGTGACGTCGCGCAGCGCGAAGATGTCGTCGAAGCCGGCGAAGGCCATGTCACGGGGCAGGACCAGGCCCGCCTCGCGGGCCGCCGTCATCGCGCCGAGGGCCATGACGTCGTTGACGGCGAAGACGACCTCGACGTCGAGCTCGCGGCCCATGAGCTCGACCATCGCGTCGTGCCCACCGTCACGGACGAAGGGCGAGGGGATGATCGCCTCCTCGGCCACCGACGCACCGAGCTCGGCCAGCGCCTCGCAGAAGCCTCCGCGTCGCTCGGCGGCGGTGAGGTGCCGTTCGGGCCCGCCGAGGACGGCGAAGCGCCGGTAGCCCAGGCCGTGCAGCGCGCGGGCCAGTGCCGCGGACGCCCCGCGGTCGTCCACGTGCACCGCCTTGATGCCGAGGATCGGCTGGCCGACCATCGCCGCCGCTCCCCCGCGCTCCTGGTAGGCGGCCAGGGCCTCGCGCAGGCGCCGGTTCGCGTCGTCGTCGTCCTGTCGGCCACCGACGACGATGATCGACCGTGCCCGCAGGTTCTGCAGGGTCTGGATGAAGCCGACCTCGCGCTCGGCGTCGTACTGGGTGTTGGCCAGCGTGACGGCGAGGCCGGCGGTGTCGGCGGCCTCGGTGACACCGGCGGCGATCGTCGAGAAGAACGGGTCGGCGATGTCGTGGACGATCAAGCCGAGCGTCGCCGTCCGCCCGCGTGCCATTGCCTGCGCGTTGGCATTCGGGGAGTAGTGGAGCCGCTCGGCGGCGTCCAGGACGCGCTCACGCAGGTCGGCCCGCACGGAGCGGTTCGTGCTGCCGTTGATGGCGCGCGAGGCGGTGGCGAGCGAGACGCCGGCCTCACGGGCGACGTCGCTCAGCGTCGCCGCCCGTCCGTTGCCCGTGACGCCGGTGCGGCTGGGTGTCATCCAGGGCTCCTTGGTGCCGTCAGCGCTGCACTCGGGCGCTGCCGCCGGCAGCGAGCTTGACGATCTCGGCCTTGGTCACCATCGAGGTGTCACCCGGGGTCGTCATGGCCAGCGCTCCGTGCGCCGCTCCGTACTCTACTGCGGTGGCCACCGGCTCCCCGGTGAGCAGGCCGTAGATGAGGCCGGAGGCGAAGGAGTCCCCACCGCCCACGCGGTCGAGGATCTCCAGCCGCTCCCGGTGGGTGGCCTGGGCGAAGCCCTCGTCCTTGGACCAGGCGATCGCGCCCCAGTCGTTGATGGTCGCAGTGTGCACACTGCGCATCGTCGTGCCGATGACCTCGAAGTTCGGGTAGGCCGCTTGGACGTTCTCGATCATCGCGCGGAAGCTCGCCACGTCCAGGTCGGTGAGGTTCTCGTCCACGCCCTCGACCTCGAAGCCGAGGGAGGCGGTGAAGTCCTCCTCGTTGCCGATCATCACGTCGATGTGGTGCGCGATCTCCCGGTTGACCTCCTGCGCGCGCGCCTGCCCGCCGATGTCCTTCCACAGCGAGGGCCGGTAGTTCAGGTCGTAGGACACGACCGTGCCGTGCCGCTTCGCGGCCTGCACCGCCGCCAGCACCACCTCCGCAGAGGTGTCGGACAGGGCGGCGAAAATCCCACCGGTGTGCAACCACCGCACCCCGAGCTCACCGAACACGTGGTCCCAGTCCACGTCCTGCGGTCGCAGCCGGGAGGCGGCGGTGTGCCCGCGGTCGGACACGCCCACCGCGCCACGCACACCGAAGCCGCGCTCGGTGAAGTTCAGCCCGTTGCGCACGTTGCGCCCGATGCCGTCAGAGGGCACCCAGTGGATGAGGGAGGGGTCCACGCCGCCGGTGAGGATGAAGTCCTCCACCAACCGCCCCACCTCGTTGTCCACCAGCGCGGTCAGCACCCCGGCACGCAGCCCAAAGGCCCGCCGCAGGCCGCGTGCGACGTTGTACTCACCCCCGCCCTCCCACACACGGAAGCTGCGCGCGGTACGGATGCGCCCCTCGCCCGGGTCCAGACGCAGCATCACCTCACCCAACGACAGCACGTCATACCGGCACTCGGCGGCGTCACGGATCTGCAGACTCAACGGATTCTCCTTCGGATCGGGTCGGGGCCGACGACGGTCAGCGGGTCAGGGCGACGGCGTCGGCGACCATGGCGGCGACGTCATCGAAACGGCCGGCGGCGATCGCGTCGCGGGGCACCATCCAGCTGCCCCCGACCGCCGCGACCGCGGGCAGGGCCAGGTACTCGGCGAGGTTCGCCGGGCCGATGCCGCCGGTGGGCACGAAGTGCACGCCGCCGAACGGCGCCGACAGCGCCTTGATCGCCGCGGCGCCGCCGGAGGTCTCGGCGGGGAAGAACTTGACGGTCGTGATGCCCGCCTCGAGCGCCGCCTGGATCTCCGTGGCGGTGACGGCGCCCGGCAGGGCGAGCACGCCGCGCGCGGCGCAGCGCTCGACGACGGCACGGGAGAAGCCGGGAGACACGACGTAGCGGGCTCCGGCGTCGACGGCCTCGTCCACCTGGGCGGGCGTCAGCACCGTGCCGGCGCCGACGAGGATGCGACCGTCCTTGGCCATCTCCGCGATCGCCGCGGCCGCGGCCGCCGTCCGGAAGGTCACCTCGGCGACGGGCAGCCCGCCCTCGGCGAGCGCGCCGGCCAGCGGGCGGGCGTGGGCGGCGTCGTCGAGCACGACGACGGGCACGAGTCGGGCGGCAGCCAGCTGGTCGAGCGTCTCGGACATCGCCGGTCTCCTTCGTCTGCCGCGCGCGCGGCCGTCTCGTCACTGAGTCGCGGCCCCTCGGCCGCACTTGCCGTTGGACCGTAGCAGAAAGCGCTTCCCGCACAAAGGTGTCGGGCGGGACCGAGGCCTGCACCGTCGCGGTGCAGGGCCTCGGGTGTGACTGCGGGCGGTCAGCGACCCCAGAAGGTGGCGGTGTCCAGACGCGGCAGGTAGCCGTGGTCACCGCTGCACGTCGCCGTGAGCAGGGTCAGCCCCCGCACCGGCGGCAGTTGCACCTCGGCGCTGCCGTCCTCACCGACCGGCACCGTCCCGACGACGCGGAACCCGGCGGTCACCGTGACGGTGCCCGTGGGGGTCGGCGCGCCATCCCGTCCGGACACGTCGACGGTGACGTCCGGGGTGCTGCCCCGGGGGACTGTCGAGTCCACGTCGATGTCCACCCGCGAGAGCGCGGGGAGGACGACGTAGGTGGCGGCCCGGCTGGTCGACTCCGTGGAGCCGTCACTGCCCGGGAACACGGCCGTGAGGCGGTGTCCGCCCGCGGGCAGGTCCCGCGGCAGCACGACCGACGCCCGGCCGTCGGGCCCGAGCCCACCGGTGGCGACGACCTCGCCGTCGGCGTGGATCTCCACCGTGCCGGACGGCGTCCCGGACTCGGCGGCGACGGTGACTCGCGCCGTCGTCTCCGTGCCGTAGGTGGTGAGCTGCCGGGACAGGCTCAGCGACGTCGTCGTGGCGACGTCCTCCTGCGGCGCGGCCGAGACGGAGACGACGAGGTCGCGCATCCGTCCGGTGTTGTCGAAGGAGCCGAAGCCGATCTGGCCGGGGTCGAAGGTCGTGTCGGTCGCCGTCATGAGCGGGGTGTCGTGGCCGTCGACCCACACGGCGATCTCGCCGGTGCCGGCGCAGTGGACGACGCGGACGTCGTGCCACTCCTCGTCGGTGATGGCCGGGGGTGCTCCTATCGACCCGTCCCCAATGGTCGTCGATGCGCTCCCGGTCCCTGCCGTCCGTCTTGAAGATGCCGTTGTGCGCGTAGATCGTCCTGCGAGATGTGCGCGTAGTAGTACTCGGTGTCGGACTGCCAGCCCCGAGCCGGAGGCCGATGCGTCCTGCGAAAGAACGACGAATCGGGCGCTGCCTGCTGGGGACGCTGAGCCAGGTGGGCGCGATGTCAGCTCACGGGTGTGCCGAGGACCGGCCAGAAGACAGCGGTCACCAGCCCAAGTCAGCCTCCGGCTGCGAGGCGGTGCTCGACCCAGTGCTTGGCGAGCCAGTCGACCTGCTCGTCGCGGAGTCGAAGGCGCAACGGAGCGTCGTGCAACCGGGCGTACTGGGGAAAGGTGTGCAGCTCAGGGGCGACATCGGCGCGGAGCGCCGACGGCTCTACCGCGAGCGCCCCGTCGTCGAAGAGCCGGTGGATGTCCCGCCGGAGCATGAGTCCGCCGTGCTGGAAATGAGTACCGAGCTCGGCATAGCTGTACAGGTGTCCCGCCTCGAGGACGCGAGCGGGCGCCCCGCCCGTGAAGGCGCAGGAGCTGCCCTGGACTGCGAGGATCTGCTCGCGGAACTGGCGCTGTCCGCGACGAACACGCACGAGTGCCGTGGTGAACCCGTGGGACATCTCCACCTGCGGGCCGCTGAGGTGCTGACGGTCGATGTCCGCGCGGCTGTCCACCCTCCCTACGGCATGGGGTGCCCCAGCGGCGATGAGTGCCTCACCGAACGCCGCCCAGTCGAGCGGCCGCATCGCGTTGATGTCGCCCGGGTGCACGGCGAGTGATCGCACGGTTCGCTCATCGAGCACACCGTCGAGTGATGTCCACGCGGCGTCGTACCGCGCCCTGAACTCGTCGACCTCAACGACGTCCGTACTCGGCGTCTCGAACTGGTGGCGGCACTTCATGCACCGGTGCCGCGGCGTCGCTCTCTTCCGCACGCTGATGCGCGTCGTGCCACACGCCGGGCAGCGCTGGAGCACCTTTGTACCGCGCGAGATGTCGATCTCCTCGATCACCGAGACGCCGAGCAGTCGCTCCTTGTCCCACAGCGCGACGGGGTCTCCGACACTGAGCTTCTTGTGGTTGGGAACATTGCTGTCCCACGAGTAGTAGGCGTCGTACTGGTCGTCATACCCCGCGTTGCCACCGTGCCCGCGGTTGTCGCCGGCAGCCATGAGCAGCCATGCTCGTCGGGGCGCCGCACTGTCCACACCGTGAGCTTCGCACAGCGATCCGGCCGTCGTCGCGGAATGGTCAGGCGCGTGAGGCGTCGACCGCGAGAGCGCGGGCGTCGCCGTCAGCTCACCGTCGTGCCGAAGGCCAGTCCGAGGACGTAGGTGACCGCGGCCGCGCCGTAGCCGATGGCGAGCTGGCGCAGGGCACGCTTCAGCGGCGGCGCGCCGGAGAGCACGCCGACCACCGCGCCGGTGAGCAGCAGCGCGGCGCCCACGACGACGGCGGCGACGACGATCGCCATCGTCCCGGACAGGCCGAAGATCCACGGCAGCACGGGCAGCAGCGCACCGGAGGCGAAGAAGCAGAAGCTGGAGACGGCGGCGCTCACGCCCGTGCCGATCTCCTCGTAGTCCGGCTCGGCGTCCTCCCCGCGTCCCGGCCCGGTGGCCGACATGACCTCCCGGGCCTGCTCCTCGGCGGCGGCGGCGCTCATGCCGCGGGCACGGTAGACGAGCGCGAGCTCGTTGGCGTCGACGTCGAGGTGGGGGATGGCCTCCTGGGCGCGCGGGTCGGGGATGGAGGCCTCGAGCAGCTCGCGCTGCGACCGCACCGAGACGTACTCCCCCGCCGCCATCGACAGCGCTCCGGCGAGGAGGCCGGCGAGGCCGGTGAACAGGACCGTTTCCGACGCCACCCCCGTCGCCCCGATGCCCAGGACGAGGGCGAGGTTGGAGACGAGCCCGTCGTTGGCGCCGAAGACGCCGGCCCGGAACATCCCCGACATGCGGCTGCGGCCACGCGTGGCCAGCGACCGCACAACCTCCCCGTGGATCTGCTCGTCGGCCACCATCGCCGACGTCGCGTCGTCGTCGCCCGCGTAGGAGGAGCGTGCCTCGGCGCGCTGGGCGAGGGCGAGGACGAAGACGCCCCCGAAGCGGCGGGCGAGCCAGCCGAGCACCCGTGTACGCACGGCCCCACGCTTCGGGTGGCCGACGTGGTGCCCGAGCAGCTTGCGCCAGTGCTCCTCGTGGCGGCGCTCGGCCTCGGCGAGCTCGAGGAGGATCTCCCGCTCCTCGCCCTCGCGGCGGCGGGCGAGGTCGCGGTAGACGGCGGCCTCGGCGCGCTCGTCGGCGAGGTAGCGCCGCCAACGGCGCACCTGCGCACGGGTCGGCTCGGGACGGTTGGTCGGGCTCACGGCACAAGCGTCACAGGCTTCCGGCCCGTGGGGAAACGAGGCCCGCCTTCCCTGACGGCGGGTGTTCGGGTGCCCTCACACGCCGTCGGGCCGCGGAGTGTCACCCGCGGCCTCCGCCTCCAGACGGCGCCGGTCGAGCAGCGCGGTCCAGCGGCGTCCCGAGTCCACGACACCCGCCTTCTTCCACCGGCTCATCACCCGCGACACGGACTCAGGCGTCGAGCGCGCCAGCCCCGCGAGGTCAGCGCGGGAGAGCGGGACCTCGAGCATGACGGTTCCGTCGTCACGCTCCTCCCCGACCTTGTCGACCAGGCGCAGCAGGGCGGTCGCGACGCGCTGGGGGACGGTGTCCGTCGTCTGCCCGCCGATGTCGGAGTGCGCCCGGACCAGACGGGCCGCGACGTCGTCGAGCACCCGCAGGGCGACACCGGGGTGCTCGAGGAGCACCTCACGGAAGTCGTCCTGGTCGATACGGAGCGTGCAGGACCCGACGAGCGCCGTCGCCGTGTGCGAGTGGTACGGCTCCCCGAGCGTTCCCATCGCTCCGAAGAGCTCGCCCGGGACGAGGATGTCGGCCACCGTCTCCGTCCCGCCGGCGGTCACCTGGGAGAGCTTCACGCGCCCCTCCGCCACGACGTAGAGGGCGGTCGCCGGGTCCCCGGCCCGGTAGAGCGTGCGTCCCGCCGGCCAGGTGGTGGTCCGCATGCGCCGGTCGATGCGCTCGACGGCGTCCTCGCTCAGGCCCCGGAAGTACGGCGCCCGGGTCAGCACGTGCCTGCGCACCGGCCACGGACAGCGGTGCGGCAGCGTGACCTCGCGCAGCGGGATCATCCGCCGCCCGGGCTCGGTACGCACCGGTGCGGCGTCCTGGGACGACATGTCACTCCTCCCTCCGACCACTTCTCCACCTCGTGTGGTGTCTCCGGCCGCAGGCTATCGGGCGGTGAGCGCCCCGGCTCCGAGGTGACGATGCGGCTGATTGACCGCCGTCATGTTCTCGTCCGCCGGACCTTCCTACGTTGGGAGCACCGCGAGGGAGATGCCCTCACGGCGAGGAAAGGACCACACACCATGACCACCACCGCCGCCACCCGCTCCGTCTTCCGCGCCGAGGGCTTCAGCTGCCCGAGCTGTGTCGCCGCGATCGAGAAGCAGGTCGGGCGCCTGCCCGGCGTCGCCGGAGTGTCGGTGAAGTTCGCCTCCGGCCGCGTCGAGGTCGACCACCTCCCGGACGTCGTCACGACCGACGAGATCGTCACCGCGATCGGCAGGGCCGGCTACAAGGCCGCGCTGTCGGCCTTCTGACCCGTCCCCACCGACGGCCGGGCCCTGCGCCCGGCCTCCACCGCACGTCGCGAAAGGTACCGCCATGAATCCGACCAGCTGGACACGCGCCCCCTGGGCGGCCCCTGCCGCCGCGGGCGCGCTCATCACCGCCGCCGCCGTCGCCTCCTTCTCGGCCGGCGTCAACCCCTTCTCCAGCAGCCACGCAGGCGGCGGCACCTCGGCCGCGCTGACCGCCTCCCACGTGCTGATGGCCGCCGCGGCGGTGCTCGCCGGGCTGCCGATCCTCGTCAAGGCCGTGCGGGCGCTGCGCCACCGCACCATCGCCATCGACCTGCTCGTCACGGTCGCCGCGACCGGCGCGCTCGTCATCGGTGAGGTGTGGGAGGCCGCCGCAGTGACGTTCCTGTTCTCCGTCGGCCACGCGCTCGAGGCCCGCACCATGAACAGGACCCGCGCGGCCCTTGCCGAGCTCATCGCCGTCGCCCCGGACGTCGCGGTCGTGCTGCGTGACGGTGAGCAGGTCGAGGTGCCCTCGGTGCAGGTGGGGACGGGTGAGACCGTGCTCGTCAAGAACGGCGCGAAGGTGCCGGTCGACGGCGTCGTGACAGGAGGCGCCGCGGCACTCGTCGAGGCGTCGATCACCGGTGAGTCCGTGCCCGTGGAGAAGACCGAGGGCGACCGGGTGTTCGCGGGCACCGTCTCGAGCGGCGGCTTCCTCACGGTGCGCGCCACCGGCGTGGGCGCCGACACGACGCTGGCCCGCATCATCCACCGTGTCGAGGAGGCGCAGGACGCCAAGGCGCGGGCCCAGACCTTCCTCGAGCGGTTCTCCGCCTGGTACACGCCGGGGATCATCGTGCTGGCCCTGGCCGCCGCCCTGGTCACCGGTGACGTCGTCCTCGCCCTCACGCTCCTCGTCATCGGGTGCCCCGGAGCCCTGGTCATCTCGATCCCTGTGGCGATCGTCGCGGGCATCGGCCGGGGCGCGAGGGACGGCATTCTCATCAAGGGCGGGGAGCATCTCGAGGCGAGCGCCCGCATCGACACCGTCGCGCTCGACAAGACGGGCACCCTCACCGAGGGCCGGCCGCACCTGACCGACGTCGTGGTGCTGGCGGCGGGTCTTGGCCGGGCCGACGTCCTCGGCTGGGCCGCTCGCACCGAGGCGGGGTCCGAGCACCCGCTCGCTCGCCCGGTGATCGAGGCGGCCGCCGCCGAGGGCCTTCCCGTCAGCGGCCTTCCCGAGCACACCGTTCCCGTGCCGGGCAAGGGCATCGTCGCCACGCTCGACGGCCGCCGCGCCGCGGTCGGGAACCTGCCGCTCCTCCTCGCCGAGGGGATCACCGACGACGGCGGGGCCGCCGCCGAGGTCGACCGCCTCGCCGGTCTCGGACGCACCCCGATGGTCGTCGCGCTCGACGGCGAGGTCATCGGCGTCGTCGCGGTGGCCGACCGCGTGCGGACGGACGCACGGGAAATGATCACCCGCCTCCACGATGCCGGGGTCACCAGGGTCGTCATGCTCACCGGTGACAACCGCCGCGTCGCCGAGGCGGTGGCCGCCGAGGTCGGCGTGGTCGACGTCCGGGCCCAGCTGCTGCCCGAGGACAAGCTCACGGCCATCGAGGAGCTGCAGGCCGGCGGGCGGGTGGTCGCGATGATCGGCGACGGCGTGAACGACGCCCCGGCCCTGGCCACCGCGGACATCGGCATCGCGATGGGAGCCGCCGGCACGGGCGTCGCCGTCGAGACGGCCGACATCGCCCTCATGAGAGACGACCTGCTCAGGGTGCCGCAGGCCATCGGCCTCGCACGGCGGACCGTCTCCGTCATGCGTCAGAACATCGGCGTCGCGCTGGTGACGGTCGGCGCGCTCCTCGCGGGTGTGCTCACGGGTGGCGTGACCATGGCGGTGGGCATGCTCGTCCACCAGGCGTCCGTGCTCGCCGTCATCCTCAACGCGACGCGACTGCTCCGGCGCCGCGACGACGACGCGGGCTCGCCGGCCACGGTGAGCACCACGGGTGCCGCGACACCGCAGGTCCAGCCGGCCTGACCGGTCTAGGCCGGGCGCTCACCCGCTGCGGTGGACGCCCTCGACGAGCTCGACGACGGCGAGCGCGTCGCGGGGGTCCACCGGGAGCGGCGCCCCCTCGCGGAGCGCGGACGCCAGCAGTCCGTAGAAGTCCTGGTAGCGCCCGGGCTCGCTCGGCACCGGGCGGGACCCGTCGGCGGTGACGAGCCGCCCGTCTTCACCGCGGCCGTAGCCGGGGGCGGACGGGCGCATCCCGCCCGCCAGCTGCGCCTCCTGCACGTCACCCGCCACCATGACGAAGGTCGCGTCCGTGCCGACCACGCGCAGCCGCGGGCCGGGGTCCGCCGTCGTCGTGCTCACCCAGAGGTGGGAGCGGGCGCCGCCGGCGTGGGAGAGGGAGACGAAGGCGTCGTCGTCCGCCCCGCCGCGGACGCTGGCGAGCTCGGCGTGGACGTCGGTGACCGGCCCGAGGAGCGTGATCGCCTGGTCGACGAGGTGGGAGCCGAGGTCGAAGAGCACCCCGCCGCCCTCCCGCCACGTGGCGACGGCCTTCCACGCCTTGGTCTCGGCCGTCTTCCACCGCTCCAGGCGCGACTCCAGACGCCGGACCTCACCGAGCGCGCCCTCCGCGAGGAGCCGCCGGACCGTGAGGAACTCGCTGTCCCAGCGGCGGTTGTGGAAGACGGTGAGCGGGCGGCCGAGCCGATCAGCGCGGTCGAGGAGGGTGCGCGCCTGCGCCGGGTCAGGCCCCAGCGGTTTGTCGACGACGACGGCGCAGCCCGCGTCCAGCGCGGCCGTCGCGACCGGGACGTGCGTGGCAGGCGGGCTCGCCACGATGACGACGTCCGGCTGTGCCGCGAGCGCCTCGGCGAGGTCGGCGACGACGCGCGCCTGCGGGTGCAGGCGCGCGGCGTCGGCCGCCCGACCAGGGTCGGAGGTGACGACGACGTCGAGGCTGTACCGCGCGTCGTCGGCAATGAGCGGCCCGTGGAAGACCCGCCCCGCGTGGCCGAAGCCGACGAGGGCGGTGGAGAGGCGGGTCAGAGCTCGGGCTGGGGCGGGGTCGGGCGCATGGAGCCACCGACGCCGGTCTGCGAGGCGTCACCGTTGCTCGAACCCGAGGACCCGGAGGAGTCGGAGGACCCTGAGGACCCGCCCATCCGGCTCTTGACGGTGTCGGTGACCTTGTCGGTCACGGCGGAGGCCTTCTCCTTGGCCACCTCGCTGACCTTCTCCTCGACCTTGTTCACGCTGGACTGCACGCGCGGGTTGTCCCACACCTGCTGGCTCGCGGACTTGATCTTCTCGAACTGCTGCCGACCCGCCCGTGCACCGAGCACGTAGCCGAGACCGGCCCCGACGAAGAACGAGAGCTTGCCCATGAACGTCCACCTCCGAAAGTGATGTGTGGGGCACCACCCTATGGTCGGACCCGCCGCCGCGCGCGTTTCGGGGACGACTAGGATCGCCGGGTGAGTACCGAGCAGATCGCCACAAGTGACGCCGCCGTCTCGGACGCGCTGGCGGAGTCCACGTCCGACGCCTCTCTCGACCGCACCCGGGCCCGCTCCCAGGCGATCGAGGCGGAGATCGACGTCAACGCCTCGCGATTCCGCGTGCTGACCGGTGACCGGCCCACCGGCAACCTCCACCTGGGTCACTACTTCGGGACCCTGGCCAATCGGGTCTCGCTGCAGAACCGGGGCGTGCAGACATGGGTGCTCGTCGCGGACTACCAGGTCATCACCGACCGTGACGCGGTGGGGGAGATCCAGGACCGGGTGCTCTCGCTCGTCGCGGACTACCTGGCCATCGGCCTGGACCCCGCGCGCACGACGATCTTCACCCACTCCGCCGTGCCCGCGCTCAACCAGCTCATGCTGCCCTTCCTCTCCCTCGTCACCGACTCCGAGCTGCGCCGCAACCCCACGGTGAAGTCGGAGTACGAGGCCACCGGCGGGCGCCCGATGTCCGGGCTGCTCCTCACCTACCCGGTGCACCAGGCGGCCGACATCCTCTTCTGCAAGGCCAACCTCGTCCCGGTGGGCAAGGACCAGCTGCCCCACCTCGAGCAGACGCGGATCATCGCGCGCCGCTTCGACGAGCGCTACGGGCGCGCCGAGGCCGGCCGGCCGGTGTTCCCGCAGCCGGAGGCGCTGCTGTCCGCGGCGACGAACCTGCTCGGCACCGACGGGCAGAAGATGAGCAAGTCCAAGGGCAACACCATCGAGCTCGGGATGGACGCCGACACCACCGCCAAGCGGCTGAAGAAGGCCGTCACCGACGCCGACCGGCACATCACCTACGACCCGGCCGGGCGCCCGGAGATCTCCAACCTCGTCCTGCTCGCCGCGCTCGCCAGCGGCCGCGACCCGCACGAGGTCGCCGCGGAGATCGGCGACGGCGGTGGCGGCACCCTCAAGCGCGTGGCCACCGAGGCCGTCAACGAGCACTTCGCGCCCATCCGCGCCCGCCGCGCCGAGCTCGCGGCGGACCCGGGCTACCTGCGTCAGGTGCTCGACGAGGGCAACGAGCGCGCCAACGCCGTCGCCGAGTCCACGCTGGACGAGGTCCGCCGAGCCATGGGCATGATCTACACCTGAGCCACTCCGGGCCTCGAGGCTCGGCGCGCCCACCAATTGCGAAGCGGTGGGTGGCACCTAGCCTCGAGTGATGACTGCGCCTTCGGTTGACCGGGCGCTGGACGTCGTCGTCTACGGCGCCAGCGGATTCGTCGGACGGCTCGTCGCCGAGTACCTCGCGGAGCACGCGCCGGGCACCCGGGTGGGGCTCGCGGGCCGCTCCCGTGAGCGTCTCGAGCAGGTGCGCGACGGGCTGGGCCCCGCCGCGGCGGGGTGGCCGGTGGTCGTCGCCGACGCCGAGGACGACGCCGCCCTTGCCGATCTCGCGGCCACCACGCGCGTCGTCGTCACGACGGTCGGCCCCTACAGCCGCCACGGCATGCCGCTCGCACGCGCCTGCGCGGAGGCCGGCACCCACTACGCCGACCTCGCCGGTGAGGTCCTCTTCATCCGCGAGACCTCCCAGCGGCTGCACGACACCGCGCGGCGCACCGGTGCCCGGATCGTCCATTCGTGCGGCTTCGACTCCGTCCCCTCCGACCTCGGCGCCTTCCTCACCGCCGAGCGGGCGCGGGCCGACGGCGCGGGCGAGCTGCTCGCCACCACGCTCGCCGTCCGCTCGGCCTCGGGCGGGGTCAGCGGCGGCACGATCGACTCCATGCGCATCCAGGTGGACGCCGGCCGGGACCCCGGCAACCGCCGGATCCTCGCCGACCCGTACGCGCTCGTCCCGGACCGTGCCGACGCCCCCGAGGTCGACCAGCACACGCCGTCGCAGCCCTTCCGTGACGCCCAGACCGGCACCTGGGTGACGACCTTCCCCATGGCTGCCTTCAACAGCCGCATCGTCCACCGCAGCAACGCGCTCAGCGGCTGGAGCTACGGCCGCGAGTTCCGCTACCGGGAGGTCGTCGACCTCGGTCCCGGCTCCCGTGGACGACGGCGGGCCCAGGCCCTGTCCCTCGCCACCGGTGCCGCCGCCGGCGTCATGGCCTTCCCGCCCACCCGCTGGGTCGCCGACCGCGTGCTCCCCTCCCCCGGCGACGGCCCGGACGAGGAGACCCGCCGCAACGGCCACTTCCGCATGGAGGTGCTCGCCCGCACGACGACGGGGGCCAGGTACCGCACCGTCGTCGCCGCCCAGGGGGACCCGGGCTACGCGGCGACGTCGGTGATGATCGGGGAGTCCGCGCTCGCCCTCGCCCACGACGGGCCCCGGCTGCCCGGCGGCGGTGGCGTCCTCACCCCGGCGACGGCGCTCGGCACCGTCCTGGCGGACCGCCTGGTCGCCGCAGCCTTCGAGATCACGACGGAGCGCCTCGACTGACCCCCTCTCACACCCCCTCCTGTGCATATGCGGAAATCCTGCTGCCAGAAGTGAGGTCGAGCTGCAGAACTCCCGCATATGCGCAGGTTTTTCGAGCGCTTAGGGCAGGCTTGCGCGGACTCTCCGAGCCGCTGCCACGAGGTGGCGCAGGCTCGGCTCGACCTCGTCGTAGCCACGGGTCTTGAGACCGCAGTCGGGGTTGACCCACAGCAGCTGGGACGGCACGGACTCCGCCGCGAGCGCCACGAGCTCAGCGAGCTCCTCCTCGCTCGGCACCCGCGGGGAGTGGATGTCGTAGACCCCCGGCCCCACACCCCGAGCGAAACCGGCGGCCTGCAGCTCGGGCAGCACCTCCATGCGAGAGCGCGCGGCCTCGATGCTCGTGACGTCCGCGTCGAGCGCGTCGATCGCACCGATGACCTCGCCGAACTCCGAGTAGCACAGGTGCGTGTGGACCTGCGTGGCGGGCGCGGCGACCGCCGTCGCCAGGCGGAACGCACCCACCGACCACTCCAGGTACGCCGCGTGGTGCTCCGCGCGCAGCGGCAGCAGCTCGCGCAGCGCGGGCTCGTCGACCTGGATGATGCCGATGCCCGCGGCCTCGAGGTCGGCGACCTCGTCGCGCAGCGCGAGCGCCACCTGCGCCGCGGTGTCCGCCAGCGGCTGGTCGTCACGCACGAAGGACCACGCGAGGATCGTCACCGGTCCGGTGAGCATGCCCTTGACGGGCTTGTCGGTGAGCGAGGCGGCGTGCCGGGACCACTCGACGGTGATCGGCGCGGGCCGCGCCACGTCGCCCCAGAGGATCGAGGGCCGCGTGCAGCGGGTCCCGTAGGACTGCACCCAACCGTTCTCGGTGACCGCGAAGCCCTCGAGGTTCTCGGCGAAGTACTGGACCATGTCGTTGCGCTCGGGCTCCCCGTGGACGAGGACGTCCAGTCCCAGCTCCTCCTGCAGCCGCACCACACGCTCGATCTCCTCGCGCATCGCGGCCGTGTACTCCTCCGCGCCCAGCTCGCCGCGCCCGTAAGCGGCCCGTGCGCGGCGGATCTCGACCGTCTGGGGGAAGGAGCCGATCGTCGTCGTCGGCAGGGGCGGGAGGTCGAGGACCGCGGCCTGCGCGGCCGCGCGCTCGGCGAAGGGAACGCGGCGCCGGTCCGCGTCGGTGAGCGCGGCGACGCGGTCGCGGACCTCGGCGCGGCGCACGCCGGGGTGCTCGAGGCGACTGCGCCGGCGGTCCGCGGCGGCCGCGAAGGCCCCCTTGGCGGCGTCCCCGCCCTGGGTGAGTGCGGTTGCGAGCGCGAGGACCTCCTCGACCTTCTGGTCGGCGAAGGCGAGCCAGCCGCTCAGCTGCGGGTCGAGCCGCGTCTCCGCGCCGACGTCGTAGGGCACGTGCTGCAGGGACGTCGAGGTGGCCACGCACAGGCCGCCGTCACGCGCGGCGCCGGCGTGGAGCCCCGCCTCGAGCTCCTGCAGGCGCTCGAGCGCGGCGTCCAGGTCGGTACGCCACACGTTGCGTCCGTCGACCGCGCCCGCCACGACGACGGCGTCCCCCAGCTGCGACAGCACCTCACCGGACGGCACTCCGCCGCGGACGAGGTCGATGCCCACGGCCTCGACACCGGTCCTGGCCAGGACCGGGAGCGCGTCCTCCGCGGGCCCGTAGGCCACCGGCACGAAGAGGGCGGGCCGCTCTGGCCGCGTCGTCTCGGTCGCCAGCACGGTGTAGGCGCGCTCGACGGCGGCCAGCACCCGCTCGCGGGGCACCCCCCAGTCCACCGCGAGGGCAGGCTCCTCGAGCTGCAGCCACGGCGCCCCGACGCCACCCAGTGCGCGGAGCAGGTCGACGTAGGCGGGCAGCACGTCCTCGAGGCGGTCGAGGGGCGTGAAGCCCTCCGGTGGCGCGGCCGCGGGTGCGGCGCCGTCGCCCGGGTCCTCAGCGGCCACGGCCTTGCTCAGCAGGAGGAAGGTCACCGGCCCGACGACGACGGGACGGGTGGTCACCCCCTCGGCCGCCGCCTCGAGGAAGAGCCGCTCGACGCGGTCGTCGGACAGCCGGAACCGGGTCTGCGGGCTGATCTCGGGGACGAGGTAGTGGTAGTTCGTGTCGAACCACTTCGTCATCTCCAGTGGCGGCCGCTCCCCCTCACCCCGGGCCACGGTGAAGTAGCCGGGCAGGTTCAGAGCGCCGTCGTCGTCCAGGAGGTGCGCGAACCGGGGCGGGACCGCACCGAGCGTGACGGCGGTGTCGAGCACCTGGTCGTAGAAGGTGAAGTCGCCCGGGATGGAGGCGTCGTCCGGGGCGAGGCCGAGGTCGACGAGCCGGGCGCGCTGGCGGCGGCGCAGCTCGGCGGCGGCGATCTGGAGGTCGTCGAGCTCGCTGCGGCCGGCCCAGAAGGACTCCACCGCCCGCTTGAGCTCGCGCCGTGGCCCGATCCGCGGGTAGCCGAGGATGGTGGCGGCGGGCAGCTGGGGCGCGGTGGGGTCGGTCATGAGATCGTCCTCGGGCTCGTGGTGGACAGCGGGCGGCGGAGGCGCTCGACGACGTCGAGAGCCGGCCGGTACTGGTTGAACGTGAACAGGTGCAGGCCGGGAGCGCCGGCGGAGACGACGTCCTCCACCAGCGCGAGGGTCGCGTCGATGCCGATGCGGTGGCGCTCCTCGTCGTCGGCGGCCGAGGTGAGGCGGTCGAGCAGCGCCTCCGGGACCGGGACGCCGGTGAGCTCGGCCAACCGGCGCAGCCGGCGGGGGTCGGTCATCGGGATGATGCCGGCGACGAGCGGGAGCACCACCCCGGCGGCGCGGGCCTCCTCGACCAGCTCCACGTAGGCGGTGACGTCGTAGAACACCTGGGTGATGGCGAAGTCCGCGCCGGCCGCCTGCTTGTCACGCAGGGCGACGACGTCCTGCGTGCGGGTGTGGCTCGCGCCGGCGGGGTAGGCGGCGACGGCGACGCTCAGCACTCCGGTGGTGCCGAAGCGCGCCAGCTCCGCCGCCCGGATGAGCGCGACGAGCTCAGCGGTGGTGTTGACGCCCTCGGGCTGCGGCACCCACGTCGGCTGGCCGTCCGGTGGGTCGCCGCGCAGCGCGAGGAAGTCGCGGACGCCGTCGTCGAGGAGCTCGTCGACGAACTGCGTGAGCTCGGCGCGGGTGGAACCGACGCAGGTGAGGTGGGCGATCGGGGCGACACTCGTCTCGGCGAGGATGCGGCGCACGAGGGCGCGTGAGGAGTCACGGGTGGAGCCGGAGGCGCCGTAGGTGACAGAGAAGAAGTCCGGGGCCGCGGCGGCCAGGCGCTCGACCGTCTCCCACGCCGCCGCCTCGCTGGCGGGCGTGCGTGGTGGGTACAGCTCGAATGAGACCGTCGGTCGTCCACGCGGCACGGTCACGAGGCTAGCGGTGCTCAAGAGGTCTCTCCCATCGGGCCTGGCGGAAGCACCCGCACCCGTGGGACGGGGGGTTGCTGCGGCGTCGTCGAGCCAGGACTCTCGGCCGCTCTGGATGGTGGGGCGATCGTCGCGGGCAGGTCATGGCGTGGGCAACGCTCATCCGGGATGCGAGACCGAAGGCCCTCGTCGGGCCGCGTCGATGAGACGGCTCGCCGGATCCTCACGGTGACCTCACCTGCCGCCACTGGACTGTGGTCGCGGTCCACCGGGACCACCCGGCCTGGTCGACGTCTACCGTGGCGGCTCGGTCGGCGGGGGCGTCGAGGAGCTGGACGACGGCGCCGCGCACGTCGCCGGGACGGTCGGCGGTAACGTCAAGGCGCCCGGCCGCGGCCACCCTCCCCGCACGCGGGTGAGGGTGCGTCGCCCTGTCCCGCCCCGGCCGGTCGCTGCGCGCTAGCGTGGGCCCATGGCCACCAGACGGCACGACGAGGTCATCGGCGCGGACAAGGTGGCCCGTGCCACCGGCCGGCCCCGCGAGGAGTGGTTCGCAGTGCTCGACGCCGCCGGGGCGGACGGGTGGGCGCACAAGCAGATCGCCGAGTGGCTCGTCGCCGAGCACGGCGTCGACGGCTGGTGGGCGCAGAGCCTCACCGTGGGCTACGAGCAGGCGCGTGGGATGCGGCAGCCGGGGCAGCGCCCGGACGGCACCTTCGACGCCAACGCCTCGCGGACGGTGGGCCTGCCCGCCGAGGAGGTCTTCGCCCACGTCGTCGACGACGCGCTGCGCGCGACGTGGCTGCCGGGGTGGCGGCTGGCCAGCGCGAGCCCGCCCAGGCGTGCCCGGCTCACGGACGACGACGGCGAGGCGCGCATCGTCGTCGAGCTCACCGCCGGCGCCGGCAAGGTGCGGGTCGCGGTCCAGCACGGCCGGCTCCCGGACGCGGACAGCGTGGCCGAGTGGAAGGACTTCTGGAGAGCCGCGCTCGGCCGGCTCGCCACCCGCGCGACCGACGATGGGGACCGAGCGCCGCGCTAGCGTGGCGGGATGGGCAGACGCACCACCGTCCGCGCCGCCGCCCTCGTCCTGCTCGGAGGGCTGGCCACGAGCTGCGCCGGGGCCGGACCGAGCGACGCCGAGATCGAGGAGTGGCTCGAGAGCCGACCCACCACCGTGGAGGGCAGCGTGGTGGGTGCGATGTCCTCCGACATCCGGCCGCAGGGTGCGGCCGACGAACCGGCGGCCACGCTGCAGAGCGTGTCCGGGTCGAGGTCTTCGGGGAGGACGTCGTGGGCGCCGTCCACGTCGCGGTCCTCGGCGGGACCCAGCCGCGGCGCTGACCCGCCCGCGCTGACCTACCCGCACGTCCTCCCACCCCCCTCCTCCCCGCACCTCCGGGAGAGGCGAACAGGGGAGCCCACGACGGCGAAGCGCCGCTTCCCACTAGCGTGTTGCCATGGGAAGAGCGACGGCGGGTGCCGCGGGCGTCGTGCTGCTCGGCGCGCTCGTCACGGGCTGCTCGGGCGACGACGTCGACCCCTCGGAGGTCAGCGCGTGGATGAACGCCGAGGAGCGCGCCGTCGAGAGCGGACTGGGCCAGATGTCGAGCCGCGTCGGTCCTGGCGACGGACCCGCCCAGCCGGGGAACGGCATCACCGTGGACTTCGAGGCACCCCTGCAGGTGGCGGGCGTCCGCCTCTCCTGCTTCGGCGAGGACACGCTGACCTTCCTTGTCGAGGTCACCCGAGACACCGGCGGACTCAGCCAGACCACCGGTGTCGAGCACGACGTGGCCTGCGGCGAGGGCGCCCAGCTAGCGGAGGTCCCTGAACCGAAGGTCACCGCGGTCCGCGTCGATGCCTACGGCGCCGAGCACGACGGTGCCTGGCACGCCGTCATCCTCGGCCAGTAGGTCGGCTGGCGGCGGGGGCTACTTCGGGGAGATCTGGGCGACGACGGCCCGGTGGTCGCTCTCGCCCACCTCGAGAACGGCGGCGGCGTCCACCGTGTAGACGTCACCGTCCACCAGGACGTGGTCGATGTGGGCGCCCACGAGCCGCGGCAGGTGCGCGGGCCAGGTCGCCACGCCGCCGACGCCGCCCTCGGTGGACGCGTCGACGCAGGAGCCGATGTCCCGCATGGGGGCGTGGTCGAGGGTCGCGTTGAAGTCCCCGGCGACGATGACACCCGGCTCGCTGCGGCAGGGCTCGGTGACCGCCTCGAGGTCGGTGCGCCACCGCTCCATCGCGGGTCCGGGCGCGTGCGGGCTCATCGGGTGGACGCCCACGAGGACCGGTCCCGAGCCGTCGGCCGGCTCCGCACGGACCGCGCCGTGCGCCGTCGTCGGGGCCGCTGCGGGCGTGTACTCGCCCAGCTCCTCGCTCACGAGCAGCGCCGTCGAGCTCGAGTCCCACGCCCCGGTGCGCTCGACGAAGAGCTGGAAGGCGGTGCCGCTGCGCTCGGTCAGCCCGTCGGCGATCGCCCGTGCGCTGTCGGCGGAGGTCTCCGGGAGGACGAGGACGTCGGCGCCTGCGTCGTCGGCGGCGTCGGCCACCTGCTCGGGGCTCGAGCCGCCACCCAGGGTGTTGAGGCTGAGGACCGTGACAGCGCCATCCCGTGCCGCGGGCAGCGCCTCGTCGCCGAGGCCCCGGTGCCAGAGCACCGCGGCGTGCCCCGCGCCCACGGCGAGCAGGGCCACCGCCAGCACCGTCCGGCGCGGCCACCGGCGCCCGAGCAGCGCCGCGACGAGGACGCCGAGCAGCAGCACCCCGCCGAGCACGACGAAGCCCACCACGAGGTAGGGGCGCATGGCGATCGCCTGCGTCACCGGGACGAACGTCGAGAGCCCGAGCCGCGCGGGGTCCAGCGTGAGCACGGCCACCGCAGCCAGGGCGAGGGTGAGCACCCAGCCGAGAAGCTTCAACACCCCGCCATTGTCTCCCGCCAGCCGGCCGTCCCGTTGAACCACCCGCGTCCTCACACACTGGCCACAACCCCTCCCCACCTGGCGCCCACGCCGTTCACCCGGAGGAAACGAGGTGCCCTCCGCGCTGAGGATCGGCGAGAATGGTCGACCGTGACCACGGAGCGGGGCGCCGCGCAGCACGCCGACGGCAAAAGGCCGTCCCGGCGAGCCGACGACGGCGGACGCGGGGCGCGCCGTCGTCGCCCCGGAGGCCGCCGCCCGGCCGAGCACCGCGGCTACTCCCCCGAGCAGCTCGAGGCCCGTCGCGCCGCCGTCCCGACGATCACCTACCCCGAGCAGCTGCCCGTCTCCGCGCGCCGCGAGGAGATCGCCGCCGCGATCCGCGACCACCAGGTCGTCATCGTCTCCGGGGAGACCGGCTCGGGGAAGACGACGCAGCTGCCGAAGATCTGCCTCGAGCTCGGCCGTGGGGTCACCGGCACCATCGGCCACACCCAGCCGCGCCGCATCGCCGCACGCACGGTCGCCGAGCGCATCGCCGAGGAGCTCGACGTCCAGCTCGGCGGCGCCGTCGGCTACCAGGTGCGCTTCACCGACGAGGTCGGTCCCACGACCCTCGTCAAGCTCATGACCGACGGCATCCTCCTCGCGGAGATCCAGCGCGACCCGATGCTGCGGCGTTACGACACGATCATCGTCGACGAGGCCCACGAACGGTCCCTCAACATCGACTTCATCCTCGGCTACCTCGCCCGGCTGCTGCCCCGCCGCCCGGACCTCAAGGTCGTCATCACCTCCGCGACCATCGACTCCGCCCGGTTCGCCGCCCACTTCGGCCGCGACGGCGACGACGGCGAGCGCGTCCCGGCACCCGTCGTCGAGGTGTCCGGACGCACCTACCCCGTCGAGATTCGCTACCACCCGCTCGTCCCCGACACCGACGACGACGGCGAGGACGACGACGCGCCCGCCATCCGCGAGGAGGAGCTCGACCAGCCGACGGCGATCTGCCGGGCCGTCGACGAGCTGCTCGCCGAGGGACCGGGCGACATCCTCGTCTTCCTCTCCGGCGAGCGGGAGATCCGGGACACCGACGTCGCGCTCGCCGAGCACCTCGGGCCGCGGTACGCGGGCCGGGCGAGCGCCGGCCAGCCCGGCGTCGTCGAGGTCGTCCCGCTCTACGCGCGCCTGTCCGCCGCCGAGCAGCACCGTGTCTTCGAGCCGCACCGCCACCAGCGCGTGGTGCTCGCGACGAACGTTGCCGAGACCTCGCTGACGGTGCCCGGGATCCGCTACGTCATCGACCCCGGGACGGCGCGAATCTCCCGCTACTCCAACCGCACCAAGGTGCAGCGGCTCCCGATCGAGGCGATCTCCCAGGCGAGCGCGAACCAGCGATCCGGACGCTGCGGCCGCGTGGCCGACGGCATCGCGATCCGGCTCTACTCACGCACGGACTACGAGTCGCGGCCGGAGTTCACCGAGCCGGAGATCCTGCGCACCTCCCTGGCCTCCGTCATCCTCCAGATGGCGGCGCTCGGCCTCGGTGACGTCGAGGACTTCCCCTTCGTCGACCAGCCCGACACCAGGGCCGTGCGCGACGGCGTCCAGCTCCTCGTCGAGATCGGCGCCCTCGAAGCCGCCGACGAGGACGCCCGTCCCGGCGGCGCCGGACGCCACCGGCTCACGCCCGTGGGCCGGCAGCTCGCCCGCCTGCCCATCGACCCGCGGCTGGGCCGCATGCTGCTCGCCGCCCAGGAGAACGGCTGCGCGGCCGAGGTCATGGTCATCGTCGCGGCGCTGTCGGTCCAAGACGTGCGCGAGCGGCCGGCCGAGCACCAGCAGGCCGCGGACGCCAAGCACCGCCGCTTCACCGACCCCACCTCCGACTTCCTCGCCTACCTCAACCTGTGGCGCTACCTGCGCACCCAGCAGCGCGACCTGTCCGGCTCGGCCTTCCGGCGGCTGTGCCGGTCGGAGTTCCTCAACTACCTGCGGGTGCGGGAGTGGCAGGACGTCGTCAGCCAGCTGCGCCAGCTGGCCAAGCCGCTCGGCCTGACCATGCGTCCGCTCGCGCTGCCCCCCGCGGACGAGGTGGGCGAGGACCCCGCGGCGGCCGCCGTCGCCGTCGGGCAGTCCTCCGACGCCGCGAGCGCCGACGCGATCCACCAGTCCCTCCTCGTCGGTCTGCTGTCCAACCTGGGCAGCTACGACGAGCGGCGCCGCGAGTATGCCGGGGCGCGCGGGACGCGCTTCGTCGTGTGGCCCGGGTCCGGCCTGGCGAAGAAGGCCTACGACTGGGTGATGGCCGCCGAGCTCGTCGAGACGTCGCGGCTCTTCGCGCGCACCGCCGCGCGGATCCAGCCCTCGTGGGTGGAGCCGGCCGCCGCCCACCTGACGAAGAAGGTCCACTCCGAGCCGTACTGGTCCACCCGGCAGGGCGCCGCGATGGTCCACGAGAAGGTCCTCCTCTACGGGATGACGCTCGTCGCCGACCGCACCGTGCCGCTCGCCAGCATCGGCACCGCCTCCGCCCGCGCCCTGGCCCGGGAGCTGTTCGTCCGGCACGCGCTCGTCCAGGGTGAGTGGCGCACCCACCACACGTTCTGGGCGCGCAACCGCGACCTCCTCGCCGAGGCCGAGGAGCTGGAGAACCGCACCCGGCGCCGGGACCTCGTCATCGACGAGAACGGCATCTACGACTTCTACGACGAGCGCCTGCCCGAGTCCGTCGTCAGTGCCCGGCACTTCGACTCGTGGTGGAAGAAGCACCGCCACGAGGAGCCGGAGCTGCTCGACCTCACCCGCGAGCTGCTCTTCGGCGGGGAGCCGGACGTCTCCTCGGGCGACTTCCCCGACACGTGGAAGCAGGGGGACCTCACCCTGCCCCTCACCTACCAGTTCGAGCCGGGGACAGCGGCCGACGGCGTCACCGTCCACGTCCCCGTCAGCGTGCTCGGACGGCTGCGTCCCGACGGCTTCGACTGGCTCGTGCCCGGCCTGCTGCCCGACCTCGCCGTCGCGACGATCCGCTCGCTGCCCAAGAAGGTGCGCGTCCAGCTCGTCCCGGCCCCCGACGTCGCCCGCGAGGTGCTCGCGCTGCTGCCGCCGTGGTCGGATGTCGCGCCCGCCCCCTTCGGGGCGCCCTCCTTCCGGGAGGCCTTCACCGCCGCCGTCGCCATGGCGCGGGACGTGACGATCCCGGACGACGCGTGGGACGAGGAGAAGCTGCCCTCCCACCTGCGGCTGACCTTCCGCGTCGTCGACGACAAGGGCAAGGTGCTCGGCGAGAGCACCTCGTTGCCGATGCTCCAGCGGCGCCTCGCCGCCCAGACCCAGGCCGCGGTGCGCAGCGCCGTCAAGGGTGCCGTCGCGCTGGCGATGGAGGAGGCGCGCGAGCAGTCCGACGGGGGGAGGACGACGACGGCGCAGGCCGCGCCGTCGGGCACCGCACCCGCCGCGGGGGCACGTCCGTCCGCGCCGGCGCTGGCGGAGGAGCACGGGCTCACCGGGTGGCCGGCGGCCGGGACGATCCCGGCGCAGGTGGAGTCGACGGGGCCGCAGGGCCTGCTCGTGCGGGGGTACCCGGCGCTCGTGGAGGTGGCCGCCGAGCGCGGGAAACCACCGCGGGTGGACCTCCTCGTCCTCGCCGACTCGCGCGAGCAGGGGCGCGCGCACCGGCGCGGCGTGCGGCGGCTGCTCCTCCAGGAGACGGCGCTGGCGAGCGGGCGCGTGACATCACGGTGGACCGGCCGCGAGGCGCTCACGCTCGCCGCCAGCCCCTACCGGGACACGGAGTCACTCGTGGCCGACGTCCAGCTCGCCGCCGTCACGGCGCTGGCCGACGAGTGGGTCGCGGCGAACGGTGGGCGTGAGCCGATGGACGCCGAGCGCTACGGACAGCTGCGCGACGCCGTCCGGACCGGCCTCGAGGAGCGGGTGTACCGGGTGGTGGGCCACGTGGTGGCGGCGCTCGAGGCGCAGCGGGAGCTCGAGGCGGCGGTCAAGGACGCGACCTCGATGTTCCTGCTCAACACCCTCACCGACGTGCGCGACCAGGCCGGCCGGATCATCTACCCGGGCTTCGTCTCACGCACCCCGCCCGACCGCCTCGTCCACCTCCCCCGCTACCTGCGGGCCGCGCGCCGGCGGGTGGAGCGGGCCAAGGACAACGTCCACCAGGACGCCAACCTCGCCTGGCGCGTGGGTGAGCTGGAGGAGGAGTACGAGGCGGCCGCCTCCGCCGCCCGCCACGCGACCGCCGACCCGGCACGCACCGAGACGCTGGAGGAGGTGCGCTGGCTGATCGAGGAGCTGCGTGTCAGCCTCTTCGCCCAGCAGCTGGGCACCCCGGTCAAGGTCAGCGAGAAACGCATCCGCAAGCTCCTCGCCACCGCCTGACCCGACGTCCTCCCCACCTCCGCCGTCCCCCCGGCCCGCCACCCCCAGCCCGCCGCACCCACCCGGGGCGCGGTTCCACCGTCGGCCCCGCGGCGGTGCTCGGGATGCGCGCCGCCCGCCACACGGCGAGGGTCGGCGCCCGCCAGGCCGCGACGGCGGGACGCTGGTTCACTCGCCGTCGCCTGACCGGGTGGTCCCCTGGGGCACCTGCCCTGCCCTCGGGGGCCGACCTTCACCGAGGGGCAGACGGGCGCAGGTACGGGCGGTTACCCTCGCTCGAAGACTCCCGATCCTGAACCCTGCCGAGGCTGCCATGCGTTCCGTCCGTCACCTGCTCGCCTCCGCCCTCGCGGCGGCGCTCATGCTCGGGATGGTGGTCGCCCTGCCGACCGCCGCCTTCGCGGCCGAGAGCCACCCGCGGCCCGCATCCGGCTACTGGGAGGTCGAGGGCCGTGGTTGGGGCCACGGCATCGGGATGTCCCAGTGGGGCGCCCAGGGCGCCGCCCAGCAGGGCGTGGGCTATCGCCAGATCCTCGACTTCTACTACCCCGGCACCACCGTCGGCACCGTGCCGGACAACCCGATCGACGTGCGACTCATGGCGCGCCAGGGCACGACATCGGTCGCACTGTGGGCCCCGGAGGGCGTGACGCTCTCCGTCGCCGGTGCCGGGAGCACCACCCGCACCTTCCGGGGCGGCTTCGTCACGGTGGACCGCAGGGAGGGGGACCGCTTCTGGGTCCGCCACACGACAGCAGCGGGCGCCAAGGGGCCCGAGCACGCCTTCACCGCGGCCGAGCTCACCGTCTCCACCGACCGCGGCGTCGCGGTCGGCTCGGGGTCCTCCGGGAACGGCACCTGGTACCGCGGCACCGTCCAGCTCGTCCGGAAGGACACCACCACCTTCGACGTCCGCAACCGGGTACCCCTCGAGCAGTATCTGCGCGGCGTCGTGCCCAAGGAGGTCCCGGCGAGCTGGCACACCCAGGCGCTGCGCTCGCAGGCAGTCGCCGCCCGCAGTTACGTCCTCGCCGAGATCGCCGGGAACAGAGCAGGCCTCACCTGCGACACGACCTCCTGCCAGGTGTACGGCGGGCGAGCAGTGGTCACCAGGGCCGGCGCCGTCGTCACCGCACAGGAGCACGCCCGTACCGACGCCGCGATCACGGACACGGCACGCGAGGTTCGGATGTACGGCGGCTCCGTCGCCTTCACGCAGTTCTCCTCGACCAACGGCGGCTGGACGAAGGCGAGCACCCGCCCCTACCTCGTCGCCAAGCACGACCCTTACACCGGCACCGCCGCCGGCGACACCCGCACCACGTGGACCGACCGTCTGAGCGTGAGCACCGTCGAGGCCCAGTGCCCGAGCAACGGGCGCCTGCGCAACCTCGTCATCACCAAGCGGGACGGCAACGGCGCCTTCGGCGGCCGCATCACCGAGGCCCGGGTCGAGTGCAGCACCGGCAACCGCACCCTGACCAACCTCCGCTTCGACCTCTTCAGCGAGTGGTGGCGCGTGCCGCCGCCGCCCACCGGCTTCTTCCTGTCCAACACGCTCGGAGCAGAGGCGGAGATCGTCTTCCAGTACGGCCGCAACGATGACGAGGTTCTCATCGGCGACTGGGACGGCAACGGCACCGACACCATCACGGTGCGCCGCGGCACGACCTTCCACGTGAGCAACTCCCTGCGCGCGGGCGGCGCCGACTACTCCTTCGCCTACGGGCGGCCCGGCGACGTCATCCTCATCGGCGACTGGGACGGGGACGGGGTCGACTCGATCGCGGTGCGCCGCGGTCGTGAGTACCACATCCGCAACGACAACCGCCCGGGACCGGCACAGGAGGTCATCGTCTACGGCCACGCGGACGACAACGTCCTCGTCGGGGACTGGGACGGGGACGGGCGCGACACCCTGGCCGTGCGCCGGGGCAAGGTGTACCACGTGAAGAACTCGCTGTCGGCCGGGAACGCGGACGTGACGATCGCTTACGGCCGAGCGACGGACGACGTCATCGTGGGCGACTGGAACGGCGACGCCCGCGACACCCTCGGCGTGCGCCGCGGCAGTCAGTACCACCTGAAGGACTCGATCAGCGGAGGGAACGCCGATCACGTCGTCACCTTCGGCCGGGCGACCGACACGGTGCTCGTCGGGGACTGGAACGGCGACGGCCGCGACACCCTCGGCCTGCGCCGCCTGGGCTGACCGTCCTCCCCGCCGAGGGCCGGACTTCTCCCAAGGAGTCCGGCCCTCGGCACGATCGAGGGCGTACCCCCCGTCCCGCCGAGGGCCGGATCCCGCCCGCTACTGCTGGGCGAGCAGCGCGTCGATCTCCCGGACGGCGTCCCGACCGGCGCGGTTGGCACCGATCGTGGACGAGGACGGCCCATACCCGACGAGGTGCACGCGCGGCTCGTCGGACACCCGGGTGCCGTCCATGACGATCCCGCCGCCGCGGCCACGCAGCCGCAGCGGCGCGAGGTGGTCGAGCTGGGCACGGAAGCCGGTCGCCCACAGGATGACGTCGGCGGCCTGCTCGGTGCCGTCAGCCCAGCGCACGCCGTCGGGCACGATCCGCTCGATCATGGGCCGGCGGTCCAGCGCACCGCGCCGCGCGGCCGCCCGGAGCGACGGTGTCCACAGCAGGCCGGTCACGCTCACCACGGAGCCGGGCGGCAGCCCGGCCCGCACCCGCTCCTCGACCAGGGCCACCGACTCACGGCCCTCGTCGGGTCCGAAGGAGCCCTCGCGCCACACGGGCTCACGGCGGGTGACCCACGTCGTCGAGGTGACCTGCGAGAGCTCGTCGAGGAGCTGGACAGCCGAGATCCCGCCACCGACGACGACCACGTGCCGCCCGCGGAACTCCTCGGCGCTGACGTAGTCCGCGGTGTGGAGCTGACGGCCCAGGAAGGTCTCGCGTCCCGGGTAGTACGGCCAGTACGGGCGCTGCCAGGTGCCGGTGGCGTTGACGACGGCGCCGGCCGTCCAGGTGCCGCGGTCGGTGCGCACGCGCAGCGGGCCGCGCGGGTCGTCGTCGGCCCGCTCGACCGACTCCACGCGCACCGGCCGCACGACCGGCAGCGCGAAGCGGTCCTCGTACTCGGCGAAGTACCGGGGCAGCGCGGTGTTCGACGGCTCCTGCGCGTCCGGCGGTACCTGCTCCATGCCCGGCAGGTCGTGGATGCCGTTGACGGTCGCCATCCGCAGCGAGTCCCAGCGGTGGCGCCACGCCCCGCCCGGCCCGTCCTCGCCGTCGAGAACGACGAAGCTGCGCGTACCCGTCCCCAGCGCGGACCGGTAGCCGCGTCGCTGCAGGTGGTAGGCCGCGGACAGACCCGCCTGGCCCGCGCCGATGACGACGACGTCGGCCGCGTGCGCGGTCTCGTCGCGGCCCAGGGCGCGGTGGGGCTGGTCGAGGAGGACTGGGGGCATGTCTCCGTCAACGCGCCGGGCTGCCGCTTCCTTCCGTCCGCAACCGTCGTCGCGATCCCTAGGATGCGCGGTGTGAGCTTCGCTGCGGCCCCCACCCTCGTCGGCACCCTCGTCACGCTCGAGCCGCTGCGGCTCGACCACGCGGACGAGCTGGCCACGGCCGTGCAGGACGGGCGCCTCCACGAGCT
Source organism: Georgenia satyanarayanai (assembly GCF_023715365.1). GTDB lineage: Bacteria > Actinomycetota > Actinomycetes > Actinomycetales > Actinomycetaceae > Oceanitalea > Oceanitalea satyanarayanai_B. Next base: position 109,058 of record NZ_JAMBNZ010000006.1, on the reverse strand, counting down.
CTGGTACACCCGCGTCCCCTCCCCCGAGTCGATGCACGACGACGTCGCGGCCAGGTTGGCCCAGCACGCCGCCGGTCGCGGGGTGCCGTGGGTGCTGCGACGCAACGCCGACGGCGCCGCCCTCGGCGTCACGACCTACCTCAACCTCCGCGAGGACGACCGCCGGCTGGAGATCGGCTCGACGTGGATCGCCGCGAGCGCCCAGGGCTCCGGCGTCAACACCGAGGCGAAGCTGCTCCAGCTCACGCACGCCTTCGAGACGCTCGGCTGCATCGCCGTCGAGCTGCGCACCCACTGGCACAACCACCGCTCCCGCCGCGCGATCGCCGCGCTCGGCGCGAAGCAGGACGGCGTCCTGCGCAACCACGACGTGTGGCGCGACGGCACCGTCCGTGACGTCGTCGTCTTCTCGGTCATCGACCGGGAGTGGCCCACCGTGCGGCTCGGCCTCACGGAGCGGCTGCGCGCGCTCGGCGCACGCTGACGCCTCAGGGCAGCGCGATGCCGTTCGCGGCGCGGTAGTCGGCGAGCAGGGCGTCGACGACCCGGGCGGTGCGCAGCGCACTGCGCCCGGTGCTCGGGCACGTGCCGTGCCCGGTCAGCTCGTCCACCACCGTCTGGATGAGCGGCAGCTGCACGGTGGCCGGGTAGGGCGCTTCGATGCGGCGCTCACCGTCGGCGGTGGTGAGGAGGATCGGCTCCTGGCCGAAGGTGGAGAACTGCAGCGACCCGGCCGAGCCGAGGATGCGGACCTCGTCGCGCTCCTCCTGGGTGCCGTAGCTCCACAGGCCGCTGCCGAGTGCCCCGGACTCCAGCTGGAAGGACGCGCTGACGACGTCCTCGGCCAGCGTCGCCCGGCCGAAGCGCGTGGCGTGCCCGGTCACCGTCGCGACCGGCCCGAGGAGGTGGTCGAGGAGGTCGAGGGTGTGGGAGGCGAGGTCGACGAAGTGCCCGCCGCCACTCACCTCCGGGCGCACCCGCCAGTCCGCGCCGTCGTCGATGACGGCCGGCTTGGACGCGTGCACGGCGACGGCGTGGACGGTGCCGATGACTCCGTCGTCGAGCATCTGCTTGACGGTGACGAAGCGCGGCATGGCGCGGCGGTAGTACGCGACGAACAGGGGCAGACCCGTGCGCTCGGCCGCGGCGATCATCTCCTCGCACTCGGCGGTGGTACGGGCCATCGGCTTCTCGACGTAGACGGGCTTGCCGGCCTCGAGCACGCGGACCGCGTAGTCGCGGTGGGAGTCGGGCGGGGTGGCGACGTAGACGGCGTCGACCTCGTCGTCGTGGATGAGGGCGTCGGCGTCGGCGTACCAGCGAGGGACACCGTGACGACGGGCGTAGTCGGCGGCCTTCTCACCGTCGCGGCGCATGACGGCGACGAGCGAGGACCGCTCCGCCTGCTGGAAGCCGGGTCCGCTCTTGACCTCGGTGACGTTCCCGACGCCGATGATGCCCCACCGCACTGTGTCCACCCGCGTGATGCTAGCGGCGAAGGCGTCACCCGTGCCCTCGCGCCGGCGCTACGCCGTCGGGCACTGCTCGCGGACGTATCCCTCCTCGTGCGGCCCGACGAGGAGCCGGTCGCGCACGATGGTCAGCGGGGCGCGCTCCTCACCCGTGCACAGCTCCGTGGGCGAGGGGTCGTCGTCGCCGACGTACTCGACCTGCAAGACGTGGGGTCCGTAGACGGCCCGGTAGGCGGCGCACTCCTCGAACGCTGCGCACTCCTCGACGACGGCGAGGTCGAACCCGACGTCGTCGCGGCCGGCAGCGCCGAGCTCCGCCGCGTTCTTCTGCGCGATCGCGAGCCCATGGGCGTGCGCCCGGTCCGCGTACACCCGGGCGAGGGCGAGCGCGCCGTCACGGTCCACGCCGTCGAAGCGGAGGAAGGTGTCGAGGTTGTCGATCTCGACGGCGTCGAACCCCGCCGCCGCGCACCCGTCGATCAGCGGGGCCACGACGGCGACAATCTCCTCGCGCTGCCCGGGCGTGGACGGGTCGAGGACGGCCTCGTCGGGCCAGTCGGGATCGACGACCGGGGCACCGTCGTCCTCGCGCAGGAGCGCCTCGGGGCGGTGGCGCTCCCAGTCGGGCAACGTGCCGGGCTGCGTCTGGAAGCCGTTGACGTAGCAGACGTTGTAGGCGCCCTCGAGGGGATCGGCCGCGCCGTCGCGCACCACGACGTCGAGCTCGCCCGGCTCGCCGTATGCCGTGCCGAGCTGGTAGTCGAAGGCACCCGAGGTGGGGGGGAGGGGAGGTGAGGTCCTGTCGCGAGCGACGTCGTCGGGGGACACGCACCCGACGCACGACGCCATGACGAGCCCGGCCGCGAGGGCGACTGCCGGCACGGTGCGCATCTGTGGATGCTAGACCGGGGCGTCGCGCCTTCCGCACCGCCGGCGTCCCCTCGCCACGCTGCCCCGGGGGCCGGTACCACGTGAGCTGTCGGCGGGAGGGCGCGGGGCTACAGGTCGGCGACGGCCTTGAAGCTGGCGTCGAGGGCGGAGCGGGTGGCGGGCATGTCCCGCATCGCCACCCCGACGAACACACAGTCGACGACGACGAGCTGGGCGATCCGGCTCGCCATCGCACCCGAGCGGAAGGTCGTCTCCCGGGTGGTCGTCACGAGCGCGATGTCCGCGATCTGCGCGAGCTTGGAGCCGGGGTGGTTGGTGAGGGCGACCGTCGTCGCGCCCTGCTCGGCGGCCAGGCGCGTGGGCGCGATCGCGTCGGGGGTGCTGCCGGAGTGGGAGACGGCGATGACGACGTCGCCGGGCCCGCGCAGCGACACCGCGGTGAGGGCGGCGTGACGGTCCTGGTGGTGGACGGCGCTGAGGCCGAGGCGTGAGAGCTTCTGGCACAGGTCCATCGCGGTGACGCCACTGGCCCCGACACCGATGATGTCGATGCGGCGCGCGCCGACGAGCGCGTCGACGGCCGCCTCGAGGGCGGGGATGTCGAGCATCGCGGTCGTGTCCTCGACGGCGCGCGCGTCGGCGTAGCCGATCTTGGCGACCACCTGCTCGAGGGTGTCGTTCGCGTCGAGCGTCCCGGAGATCGGGCCGCGCGCGGTGCGCCCCTCCTCGATGCCCGCCGCCTTGGCCAGCGCCAGCCGCAGCTGAGGGTAGCCGGAGAAGCCCATCCGCTTGGCGAAGCGCACGACCGTGGGCGCGGACGTCCGGCAGCGCTCCGCGAGCGCCGTGATGGACTCCCGGGCCACGGAGGTCGGGTCGGCGACGACCGCCTCCCCCACGCGTCGCTCGGCAGGGCGCAGCTCGGGCAGCAGCGCGCCGATCCGGCTGACGAGGGCGGCGCCGTCGGGCGGGGCGGACTCAGGCATGGTGTCCATCCTCCTCGATGAAACTAACTTTGCGTAAATCGTACTAGGGCGTAACTCCTTGACATCCCCCCGAGGAGGCGGCATCGTCCTCGGGAGCAAGACTGTCACGGGCCCAGCGCCGGGAGCACCACCGAACAGGAGTCGCGATGTCGCCAGGAGAGGGCACCCGCTGGGGTGTCACCGTCGACTCGCCCACCGAGGAGCGCAACCCCCGCACCGTCGACCTCGACGTCGTCGGCACCCTCGAGCTGCTCACCCTCATCAACACCGAGGACCAGCTCGTCCCCGACGCCGTCGCCGCCGCACTTCCCGAGCTCGCGCGCCTCGTCGACGGCGCCGCCGAGCGGGTCCGCGCCGGTGGCACCGTCCACTACGTCGGTGCCGGCACGAGCGGGCGCCTGGGGGTCATCGACGCCGCCGAGCTGCTGCCGACCTTCCGGCTCGAGGAGGGCGTCGTCACCGCCCACCTCGCCGGCGGACCGCCCGCCATCGTGCGTGCCGCCGAGAACGTCGAGGACGACCGCACCGCGGGGGCCGACTCCGTCGCCGACGTGCGCGAGGACGACGTCGTCGTCGGCCTCGCGGCGTCCGGGCGCACCCCGTACGTGGCCGGCGCGCTCGCCCACGCCCGCGAGCGCGGCGCCCTCACCGCCCTCGTCACCTCCAACCCGCGCGCGGTCCTGCTCGACGACGTCGACGTCGCGATCGTCCTCGAGACCGGCCCCGAGGCGCTGACCGGCTCCACCCGGATGAAGTCGGCCACCGCGCAGAAGCTCGTCCTGCACAGCTTCTCGACCGCGCTCATGGTCCGGCTCGGGCGCACCTGGTCCAACCTCATGGTCTCGATGGTCGCGACCAACGAGAAGCTCCGGGCCCGGACCGTCACGATCCTCACCCAGGCCACCGGCCTGGAGCGCCCCGTCTGCGAGGCCGCGCTCGAGGAGGCGGGCGGCGACCTCAAGGTCGCGCTCGTCATGGCCCTCGCCGGGACCGACCCCTCTGCCGCCCGCACCGCGCTCACCGCCGCCGACGGCGTCGTCCGCACGGCCGTGCAGTACCTGTCCGCACCGACCCCCAGCAGCCCGTCACGAAGGGAACCATGATGCAACGCCGCATTTTCGCCGCGACAGCGGTCTCCAGCCTCCTCCTCCTCGCCGCGTGCGCGCCGTCGTCGGACGCCCCCGACCCCGACGACCAGGACGCCGGCTCCGAGCAGACGGCCGACGGCGGGGAGTGCGCCGAGGACGTCAGCCTGCGCGTGTGGTCCTGGCGCACCGAGGACGCCGACGCCTACAAGACGATCTTCGACGTCTTCGAGGAGGAGAACCCCTGCATCACCGTCGACTTCCAGGCCTTTGTCAACACCGAGTACAACCAGATCCTGCAGACGGGCCTCACCGGCAGCGACGGCCCCGACGTCGCGCAGGTGCGCAGCTACGGGCTGCTCCAGCCGCTCGTCGAGGGCGGCAACCTCGTGGCGCTGGACGACATCGTCCCCGAGGTGAGCGAGTTCGACGAGACGATCCTCGCCGGCGCCCTCGGCCGCGAGGACGGGCAGACCTACGGCGTGCCCTTCGCCTCCCAGACCCTGCAGATGTACTACAACACCGCAATCTTCGAGGAGCACGGCCTCGAGGAGCCGACGACGTGGGAGGAGTTCGTCGAGGTCAACGAGACTCTCGCTGAGGCCGGTGTCACCCCGATGTCCGTCGGCGGCCTGGACGCGTGGATGATGCCGATCGTCCACGACATCCTCGGCTCGGCCCAGTACGGAGGCTCGGAGTTCGAGGCGGCCGTCCTCGCCGGGGACACCGACCTCACCGACCAGGCCTACGTCGACTCCCTGCAGACGGTCGTCGACGTCCAGGAGTACATGCCGGAGAACGTCGTCGGCGTCAGCTACACCGAGTCCCAGGTGCTCTTCACGACCGAGCAGGCCGCGATGTTCCCCGGCGGCTCCTTCGAGCTCGCCTTCTTCCAGGCCGAGAACCCCGAGATGGAGCTCGGCGTCTTCCAGGTGCCGCCGCCGCCGAACTCGGCCCTCGACCACCCCGTCACCCCGGCCTACGCCGACGGCAACTGGGGCCTGAGCGCCAACAGCACCCACCCGGAGGAGGCCGAGACGCTCATCAAGTGGCTCGCCACCCAGGAGTTCGGGCAGATGGTCGCCAACGACCTCAAGCAGTTCTCCCCCGTCCCTGGCGTCACCTTCGAGGACCCGCTCATGCAGGAGATGTGGGACCTCTACCAGGAGAACCCCGCCCCCTACCTGCAGCTCGTCAACTTCCGCTACGGCGACCCGAGCGGCACCGACCTCCTCGGCGCGGGCGTCCAGGAGCTCTTCCTCGGCGACAAGGACCCGGCGCAGGTCGCGCAGGACGTCAACGACGGCCTCGCAGAGTGGTTCACCCCGGGCCAGTGACGACCACCCCCGCACAGACGGCTGCCGTGGAGCCGGGGCAGCGCCGTCGTCGTCGGCTGACGACGGCGGCGCTGCCCACCCGGGTCGCGCTCCTGTTCATCGCCCCCGCGGCGGTGCTGTTCGCCATCTTCGTGCTCTACCCGATGGTCACCGCGGTGACCTACTCGATGTACTCGTGGCGCGGCACCAGCCAGGAGGACTTCGTGGGGCTGGCGAACTTCGTCAACCTCTTCAGCGCCGAGCCCTACCGCTCCACGCTGCCGCGGGCCTTCGGGCACAACCTCCTGCTGTTCCTCGGCGCGATGGTGGTCCAGAACTCGGTGGGCCTGCTCTTCGCCGTCATCCTGCACCGCCGCGCCCGCTTCCGGCGCTTCTTCCAGGTGCTGTTCACGATGCCCTACCTCGTCAGCCCGCTCGTCGTCGGCTACCTGTGGTCACTGCTGCTCTCCCCGCTGTTCGGTCCGGTCAACGCCGCCCTCAAGGCGGTGGGCCTGGACTCCCTCGCACTGCCGTGGCTCGGGACGCCGGGTACTGCCCTGTGGGTGGTCGTCCTCGTCACCGCGTGGCAGTGGGTGGGCTTCCCGCTCCTCCTCTACGGGGCGGCCCTCGGCGGGCTCGCGCCCGAGTTGGACGAGGCGGCCGAGCTCGACGGCGCGTCCGGGCCGCAGCGCTTCTTCGCGATCACGCTGCCGCTCATGACACCGGTCATCGGCACGGTCAGCGTGCTCACCTTCATCTTCTCCATGGAGGCCTTCCCGATCCCCTACGCCCTCGGCGGGTCCACCGGCGCGCCGGCGGGGGCGACCGACGTCCTGTCGCTCGTCTTCTACCGGACCGCCTTCGAGTCCGGCTCGTCCAACGCCATCGGCACGTCCTCGGCGATCGCGATCCTGCTCTTCCTGTTCATCTTCGTGCTCTCGACGGTCTTCACCCGATGGTTCCGTCGCACCGAGAGGAGGCTGGGCCAGTGACCACCGCCCCCGCGACGCGCCGTCCGGGCGGCCTGCCGCCCGTCGTCACCGACCCCACCGAGCGTCCGCGCCGCGGGCGCCGGGACCGGGGTTGGGCCGCGGCGATGACGACGACGGCGCTGTGGCTCTACGCCGCCGTCGCCGTCGTGCCGCTGCTCATCATGCTGCTGAACTCGCTGCGGACGAACCGGGAGCTGGCCACCCAGCCCCTCGGCCTGCCGCTGCAGCCGGACTTCACGAGCTACCAGCGGGCGTGGATCGAGGCGTCGTTCTCGACGTACTTCCTCAACTCGATCGTCGTCACCGTCTCCTCGGTGCTCATCGCGACGGCGGTGTCGCTGCTCGCCGCCTACGCGCTGGCCCGCGCCAAGGGGAGGCTCATGTCGGTCATCGAGGCGGTCTTCGTCTCGGGCCTCATGATGCCGGTCTTCCTCATGATCGTGCCGATCTTCTACCTGCTCGACTCCTTCGGGCTCGTCTCGACGCGGATCGGCCTCGTCATGGTCTACGCGGCGGTGAGCGTGCCGTTCTCGATCTTCGTGCTCACCACCTTCTTCCGCCAGCTTCCCGGGGAGCTGGAGGAGGCGGCACGGCTCGACGGCGCCGGGCCGCTGCGGATGTTCTGGAGCGTCATGGCCCCGCTCGTGCGGCCGGCGATCGCCACGGTGGTCGTCTTCCGCTTCGTGCCGATCTGGAACGACTTCTTCTACCCGCTCATCCTCATCCGCAACCAGGACAAGTACACGCTGCCGGTGGGGCTGACGAGCTTCTTCGGGGAGTACCAGACCGACTGGTCCACGCTCTTCGCCGGGCTCGTCATCGCCACCGTGCCGCTCATCTTCCTCTTCCTCGTCGCGACTCGGCAGATCATCGCCGGCCTCACGGCGGGGATGGGAAAGTAGCGGCGTGAGCACGATCCTCGCCGTCGACCTCGGCGGCTCCGGCTCCCGCGCGCGCCTGGCCGGTCCGGGTGGCGCGCGGGAGGCGAGCGGCGAGCGCCTGCGGGTGAGCGCGGGAGGGCTCGTCGCGGCGCCGCTCGTCACCGCGCTCGTCGAGGCGCTGGGCGTGCGCGCCGGGGACGTCGACGCCGTGTGCGTGGGCTCCAGCGGGATCCTCACCCTCTCCGACGGGCCGCAGGTGGTGCTCGACGCCGTCCGCGCCGCCGTCGGCGACGTGCGCACCGTCGTCGCCTCCGACGCCGTCACCTCCGCCGTCGGGGCGCTCGGCGGCCGGCCGGGCGCCGTCGTCCTCACCGGCACCGGCTCGACGGCGCTGGGCACCGACCTCGCCGACTGCTGGCGCAAGGTCGACGGCTGGGGCCACGTCCTCGGTGACGCCGGCTCCGGCTCGTGGATCGGTATGCGGGCGCTGCAAGCCGCGCTCGAGCAGCACGACGGGCGCCGGTCCGACGCCGCCGCGCTCCTCGCCGCCACCGTCTCCCGGCTCGGGGGGCCCGAGTCGTGGCCGCGGCAGATCTACACGCGTGAGGACCGGGCCGGGGTGCTCGCCTCCGTCGTGCCCGACGTCGTCGCCCTCGCCGCGGACGACGACGGCATGTGCCGCGCGCTGCTCCGGCTCGCCGGCCGCGAGCTCGCCCGCAGCCTCGTCGCTGCCATCCGCCCGCCGGTGCCGCCGCTCGCCTCGTGGACCGGGGGGATCTTCGGGGCGGCCGTGGTGCTCGAGGCGATGCGCGAGGAGCTGGCGGCGCAGCGTCCCGACGTCGTCCTCGAACCGCCGCGCGGCACGTCGCTCGACGGGGCCGAGACGCTCGCCCGCCGCGCGCTCGCCGGCGGCCTACAGTCTGCCGAGCCGCTCCTCACCCTGCACTGAGCCGGGGCGGGGGCCGCAGGGGGTGCTGAGCGCGGGACGTTAGATTGATCCACCAGGCGGATCAATCTAACGTCTCGGCACCATGCCACCCCGTGACCGTCGCCGCTCGCCTGGCAGGAGCCGGGAGTAGGCGTCAGTCGGTGAAGATCTGGCCCACCGGTTCGCGCTTCTCGGCCTGGAACTTGTCCTCAGTGCGGCCGTAGGCCCAGTACCCGGAGATCGAGACCTGCGAGCGCTCGAGCTCCCGGTGAGAGAAGAGGACGTCGCGCAGTGCCTTGACCGCCTCGCGCTCGCCGTGGGCAAAGGCGCAGACCCGGCCCTCGCGCCAGGGCAGGGTGGCGGCGGCGTCGGCGAGGAGCGTCGTCGTGCCGGCCGGGGCGCTGCCGCGGTGCAGCCAGCGCACCTCGACGCCCGCGGGAGCGCGCAGGGGCAGCTCGTCCTGCGGCCCGCCGACCTCGATGAGCGCGGTACCCACCGACTCCGCGGGCAGCACCTCGAGGGAGGCGGCGATCGCGGGGAGGGAGGACTCGTCGCCCAGGAACAGGTGCCAGTCCGCCGTCGGGTCGGGGGTGAAGGCACCCCCGGGCCCGGAGAGGACCACGCGCTCACCCGGCTGGACCCGCTCGGCCCACGGGCCGGCCAGGCCCTCCGCGCCGTGGACGACGAAGTCGATCGCCAGCCACTGCTCCGCGGCGTTGACCTCGCGCACGGTGTACGTACGGGTGACCGGTAAGTCCTGCGGTGCGAGGTGCTCGCGCAGGGCGGCGACGTCGTAGGGCGGCTCGAGGCCGAGCTCGGGCTTGACGAAGAAGATCTTGACGTAGCTGTCGGCGAACTCGCTGGCCTCGAAGGCGGCGAAGTTCGGGCCACCGATGTGCAGCCGGACCATGTGCGGGGTGAGTTGCTCGCGGCGGATCACCTCGAGCACGGTCTGGGGCTTCCGGCGGCGGACAGGACGGTCGGTCACAGGTCTCCTCTGAGGCGTCAGTGCGGCTCAATCACTGTACGCGACGTCTCTGCGGCGCCCCGCGGGCCGACTCAGCCGGACGCTGCGAGCGCGACCACGGGGTCGCTCGTGGGCTGGGTCGACCCGCCCATCGGCTCGACCGTCATCGCGATCGTCGCCCCGTCCGGGAGGTCGGCGAGCTCGGCGTCGGCGTGACCCGAGGCCACGGTGAGCACCCCGGCGGAGCGTGCCCCGCCGTCGTCGACGACCCACAGCTGGTAGACCTCCTCGCTCGTGAGCGGGGGCAGGTCGCGGGCGGAGAACACCGAGGTGTCGGAGCCGACGACGGCGACGGCCCGCCCACCCCCGGCGACGTCCGCGGCAAGGAGCTGGGCCCCCGGTTCTGCGAGCGCCTCGGCCACGGTCGTCAGTTGCTCCTCGGCCTGCGTGGCGCGCTCGTACTGCTGGACCGCGATGACGCCGGGCACCGCTGCCGCCGCGAGCACCACCGCTGCGACGAGCCACCGGTCGCGGCGTCGCGCACGGACGCGCGCGAGGTCGACGACGACGCCGTCGTCCTCGGCGTCGGTCCCGGTCCCGGTCCCGTCCTGAGGGGTGCGGGCCACGCGGTCGAGGACGTCGGCCCGGAGGGCGGCGGGTGGGGTCTCGCTCATGCCCACCGCGAGGAGGGCAGCGACCTCGCGGAGCGTGTGCGCCTCCTGGGCGAGCGCCGGGTCCGCGGCCACGGCACGGTCGACGGCGGCGGCCTCCTCGGGGGTGACCGCGTCCAGCGCCCACGCGGGCAGCAGCTCCCGCAGCTCGTCCTCACGCATGGTCGTCCACCCCCAGGCAGAGGCGGAGCCGGGTCAGGCCGTCGCGGATCCGCGACTTCACGGTGGGGAGCGCGACGCTGAGGTCCTCGGCCACCTCACGGTACGTGCGTCCCCGGTAGAACGCGCGGACGACGGCGTCACGCTGGAGGTCGCTGAGGCTCTCGAGGCACTCGCGCACCCGGGTCTGCTCCACGTCACGCTCCACGCTCTCCTGGACGTCGTCGAAGGGGGGTGAGTACTCGCGCTGGGCGGCGAGGTCGTCGCGGGTTCGCTGGGCCTGCACGGCCCGCACGCGGTCGACGGCGCGGCGGTGGCCGATGGTCGTCACCCAGGCCCGGGCACTGCCGCGCGCCGGGTCGAAGCGGGTGGCAGTGCGCCACACCTCGACCATGACCTCCTGGGTGACCTCGGCCGCGAGGTCCGGGTCGCGCAGGACGCGCCGGGCGGTGCCGTAGACGGCCGGGGCGGTCGCGTCGTACACGAGGGTGAAGGCCTCCCTGTTCCCGACCGCGACCCGTGCCATGAGCGCGGCGAGGTCCGGGGTGCCCGGCGAGGCCGGCGTGCCGGCACGTCCGGGACCGAGGGCGCTCATCGGGCAAGTGTGCCCGACGGCGGGCCCGGACGGCGGGCGGGAGGACCGCCCGCCGCCCGGAAGACCGTCAGGAGCCCTGGACGAGTGCGGCGTTGAGCGAGTCGATCGCGCCGGCGAGGGTCTGGACGTGCATGGCCAGGCCCTCGGCGACGGCGTCGGCGGGCAGCTCGCCTCCGGAGATCTCCTCGAAGAAGGCACCGGCCTCGCCGCGGTAGGAGTCGAGCTCGGTGAGGGCCATGTCCGCGGCCTCCTCGTCACCGGTCGAGATGGCGACGGCGTAGTCGACGAAGTAGCCGATGTGCTCGCGCCACAGGCCGAGGAACGCCTCGCCCTGCTCCGGGCCGGCCAGCGAGCCGACGGCGTCGGCGAGCGCGACGGTGTTGGCGTCGAGCACCTCGGCGGCGGCCGTGAAGGCCTCCGACTCGGTCCCGCCCTCGGTGGTGTAGGCGGTGAAGACGGCGACGCCGGCAAGGTAGACGTGCTCCTGGAGCAGCGCGGTGAGGTCCGCGCGGAGGGTCGAGGCCTCGTCCGCGGGGTCACCGGACATCTCGGTCGCCGTGGCGAGGCCGCCGGAGATGACCGCGGCCGCCTCGGTGACGTGCCCGGCGGCCTCGCGCAGCGAGGCGTACGCCTCGGGGCTGCCCGCGGCGAGGTCGTCGATGGCGGCGCCGAGCGTCGACACGTGCATCTCGAGCGAGGCGGCGATGTCCGCGGCGGGAAGCTCACCGCCGCTCACCTCCTCGAAGAAGGCGCCGGCATCCTGCGTGTAGGCCTGCAGGTCCTCGAGCGCGGCCTCCTTGCCGGCGTCGTCACCCTCCGCGGCGGCGGCCGCGTAGTCGACGAAGTAGCCGATGTGCTCACGCCACAGGGCGAGGAAGGCCTCGCCCTGCTCGTCACCGGCGAGGGAGCCGACGGCGTCGGCGAGCGCGACGGAGTTGACGTCGAGCGTCGCCGCGGCTGCCTCGAACTCCGGGGAGTCCAGCCCGGCCGTGTAACCCGTCGCCACGGTCATCCCGGCGAGGTAGACGTGCTCCTGCAGCAGAGAGGTCATCATGGCCCGCAGCGCGGCGGCGTCGGAGTCCACCTCCCCCGGGATGTCGAGCGCGGCAACGAAGCCGGCCGCGAGCGTCGCGGCGGTCTCGGGCATGTGCTGCGCGGCCGTGCGGGCGTCGGCGAAGGGGTCGCCGGTGCCCATGGGCATGACGGCGCTCATGTCGCCGCCCTCCATGGCGTCGGTCTCCTCCGGCGCCATCGTCGTCGTCTCCTGCTGGGTGGGCGTGCTGCCGGTGTCCTCGTCGGTGCCGGCGCCGCAAGCCGTCAGGCTCAGGGTCAGCGCGAGCGCCGCTGCGACGGCGGCCGAGGTACGGGTGGGGCGGAGCGTGCTCATGTTATTCCTCCAGGGTGGTCCTGCGCTGTCACCTGGGGTTCGGAGCACACGGGCACCCGGATGGGTCGGACCTTCGCGGCGCTAGCGCGTGGCCTCCTCGAGCAGCTCCAGCACGTGCCGGTAGGGGCGCCCCGTCGCGGCGCTCATTCCCATCTCGCAGGTGCGGTTGCACGAGGCGTAGGCGTCGAAGCGTCCCTCCTCACGCTCGACGGCGGCCAGCTCGGCCGCCTCCCGCTCGGTCGCACCGGCCGGCAGCTCCGGGTGGAGCATCCCGCGGTCCCCCGCCGTACCGCAACAGCCCCACTCGACCGGGACCGTCACCTCGCGGGCCACGGAAGCGGCCACGGCGGTGAGGTCCTCGACCGCGCCGAGGTGGACCGAGGAGCAGGTGGGGTGGACGGCGAGCCGGTCGAGCAGGCCGGCCTCGGGGACCTCGAGCCGGCCGAGCAGGTGCTCGCGGGTGAAGGTGACGGCGTCGACGACGCGGACCTGAGCCCACCGCTCGGCCGCGACGCCGGTGAGCCGAGCGCCGATCGAGCCCAGCCCGTGGGTGCAGCTGGTCGCGTCGCACACAAGGGGCAGGTGGCCACCGCCAGTCAGCGACCACACGGACTCCGCGACCCGGTGCGCCATCACGGCCGCGCCGTCGACCAGGCCCTTGGACTCCCAGACGGTGCCGCAGCACAGGCCGTCGATGCCGTCGGGAACGGCCAGGCGCACGCCGGCCCGCAGGCAGAGGGCCACGAACGCGGCCGATACCCCCGGCCCGCCGCCCTCCGCCGCGAAGAGCGAGCCGATGCAGGCAGGGAAGAAGACCGCGTCGTGCCGCGCCGGTAACCACTCAGCGCTCAGCGAGGGGGTGGGGCCAAGCGAGGGGGTGGGGGCCGGCGAGGTGGGGGCCGGCGAGGGGGTGGGGCTGGGGGCGCTGGGAGGGACGGGGAGGAGGCTGCGGGGGCGGCCGGGGCCGGGGAGGTGCTCGTCGACCTGCGGGAGGAGATCGCGCCCACCCCGACCGACGACGGCGCGGGCGGCGCGCGTCGCCGTCCCCAGGGCCGGCCCGGGCACGTGGTCGGCGACTGCGAGCGCCCCGCGGAGTGCCGCAGTCGCCGGCTCCCACGCCTGCGCGAGCCGGCGTCCGACCGCCTGGGCGACCGGCCCGTTGGCCGCGGCCCGCCGCTGCTTCATCACAGCGCCGGTGTCGATGTCGACGGGGCAGGCCACCCGGCACAGCGAGTCGGCCGCGCAGGTCTGGACCGCGGCGTAGTCGTAGTCGCGCTCGAGCTCCGCGCGCCGTTCGGGGCCGGAGTCGGCGGCCTCGCGGAGCAGCGCGATGCGCTGGCGCGGTGTCGTCGTCGTGTGCCGGGACGGGCAGGCGGGCTCGCAGAAGCCGCACTCGACGCAGCGGTCGAGCTCGGGGTGCACCTGCGGGTACTGCTTGAGGTCGCGCAGGTGGATGGTCGGGTCCTCGCTGATGACGACGCCGGGCGCGAGGACGCCGCGCGGGTCGCACAGCCGCTTGATCTCCCGCATCACCTCGTACAGCTCGTCCCCGTACTGGCGGCGCACGAAGGGCGCCATCATCCGGCCGGTGCCGTGCTCCGCCTTGAGCGAGCCGCCGGCGTCGAGGACGAGGCCGGCGAGCTCCTCACTGAAGGCGGCGAAGGCGTCCCGCGCGCGGGGGTCGCCGAGGTCGGGGCTGATCATGAAGTGGAGGTTGGCGTCCTTGGCGTGGCCGAAGGTCACCGCGTCGGCGTAGCCGTACCGGGCGAGCAGCCCCTCGAGCGAGCGCACGGTCCCCGACAGCGCCGGCCCGGGCACGACGACGTCCTCGAGCATCGCCGTCGTCCCCGTGGGACGCGCCCCGGCGACGGCGGCGTACAGGCCCTTGCGCACCTGCCACATTCCCGCCCGCGAGCGCGGCTCGGTGCTCAGTGGCGTGGCCACGACCGGCGCGGTGCCCGCCAGGAGCGGCTCGGCATCGGCGACCATGCCGGCCAGGCCCTCCGGGTCGGCGTGCTGGAGCTCGACGAGCAGCGCGGTGTGCCCGTCCACCACCAGCTCGCGCAGGACCGGGTCGGCGCGCGGGTCGCGCTGGGCCACGCGCAGGGCCGCGGCGTCCATGAGCTCGACGGCCACCGCACCGGTCGCGGCGACGGCCGGCAGCGCGGCAGTCGCCGAGCCGATCGAGTCGAGGACGAGCAGCGCCGTCGCGGCGTACGGGAGCAGCGGGACGGTGCGCAGGGTGACCTCGGCGAGGTAGCCGAGCGTCCCCTCCGAGCCGACGACGAGGTGGGCGAGGATCTCGACGGCGGAGTCGTGGTCCAGCAGCGCGTTGATGCCGTAGCCCATCGTGTTCTTCATCGAGAACTGGTGCTCGATCGCGCGGCGCAGGTCGGGCCGGGAGCGGACGTGTTCCCGCAGGCCCAGCAGGCCCGCGTGGAGGTCGGGCTCACGGGCGGCGAGGAGGGCGTCGGCGTGCGGTGCCGCGGTGTCGACGACCGTGCCGCTGGGCAGCGCGAGGACCATCGAGTCGAGGGTGCGGTAGGCGGTGGCCGCCGTCCCGGACGTCATGCCGGACGCGTTGTTGGCGACGACACCGCCGATCGTGCACGCGATCTCGCTCGCGGGGTCCGGGCCCAGGCGGCGGCCGTACCGGGCGAGGGACCCGTTGACCCGTCGCAGGACAGCACCGGGGCGGCAGCGCACGCGGGCGCCGTCGTCGAGCACCTCGATATCCTGCTGGTGGCGGCGCACGTCGACGAGGACGCCGTCGGTCACCGCCTGGCCGGACAGACTCGTGCCGCCGGCGCGGAAGGTGAGCGGCACGGGGACCGGCGCGCGGCCGGCGGCGGCCATGACCGCCGCGACCTGCTCGACCGAGGTCGCGGTCACGATCGCGCGGGGGCGCAGCAGGTAGTGGGAGGCGTCGTGGGCAAGGCGGGCGCGGTCGGTCTCTCGCGTGCTCAGCCCGCCGGGACGGGCCGCCGCCGCGACGGCGGCGAGATCGGACGGCTCGGCCCGCGGGCCGCGGGCGGGCCCGGCACCCACGTCGAGGTGCCGGGCCCGCCCCCGCCCGTCAGAGGGAGTCACGCAGCGCCACCGCGCGCTCCCGCAGCTCGGCTGCCGCCTCCTCGCCCAGCGTGTCCGGACGCTGGGGGGCGTCCAGGTGCTGGAGGAACCGGTCGAGCGAGTGGCCCGCCTGCCGGGTGCGGCCGGCCTCGAGGTGCCGCTCGGCCTGGTCGAGCGCCGTCGTCAGCTGACGGACGATCGGGCCCGCCACGGTGCCGTCGGCGACGTAGCCCTCGAGGGCGGTCCGCAGCCCGGCGAGGGTCGCGTCCTCATAGAGGCGGTAGTCCTCGGCGACGTCGTCGAAGGCGGCCAGCTCGTCCTGCCAGCCGGCGATGATCTCGTCGGGGTCGACCCCCGCCTCGAGCTGGAGGCGCACGTCCTTGTCACCGGTCAGTCGGTCGATCCAGCAGGTGTCGGCCTCGGTCTCGCACCGCTGGTTGGGATAGATGGTGCCCTCGCGCCAGTCCACGCCCTCGGTGTCGTAGAAGGCCTGGAGCACGTGGAGGCCGGTGCGGACCGGTACGTACGCGGCCGGGTCGGTGATGTGGAGCTGGACGCCACCGGAGAGCCGCCCGGCCTGCTTGCTCGTCGTCGGGTTGGCGAACATCGGGCGGAAGTGGACGCCCTCGAGCCCGCGGGAGTTGAGGTCCTCGGCGAGCGCGTAGGCGCCGAGCTCGTCGATCTCGCCGTGCCCGATCCACAGGAAGGGCGTGGTCGTGCCGCGGCCCTCGGAGGCGTCGAGGGACTCGATGAGGCCGGTACCCGCGTAGGCCCACGCCGTCTCGATCGTCGGGATGTTCGGCGAGGGCAGTACCCACTCCAGCCCGTAGCCGGTGACGAAGTCGTCGGGGTCGTAGCCGGTCATCTCCACGACGTGGAAGTCCTCCACCGGGTGGGGCAGGAACTCGCCGTTGAACAGGGAGGCGAGCTCGCCGACGGTGAGGCCGTGCTGCATGGGGATCTCCCGCAGACCGACGAAGGAGGAGACTGCCGGGTCGAGCACCGGGCCATCCATGCGGTCACCGAGCGGGTTGGGCCGGTCGAGGACGACGAACTCCTTGTCGAGCTCCCCGGCCGCGTCCATCGCGTAGTACATCGTCCAGATGTAGGTGTAGAAGCGGGTGCCGATGTCCTGGATGTCGAAGAGGAGGACGTCGACGTCCTCGAGCATCTCCGCCGTCGGGCGCTGCGTGGCGCCGTAGAGGGACCACACGGTCAGCCCGGTGCGCGGGTCGACGTAGCTCTCGACGCTCGCTCCGGCGGGTGCGCCGCCGAGGATGCCGTGCTCGGGCGCGTAGAGCGCGGTGAGCTCGTAGTTGCCCTCCTCCTCCCCGGCGATGAGGAGGTCCATCGAGTGGGTGAGCTCGGAGTCCACACCTGTGGGGTTGGTGATGAGGCCGACCCGCTTGCCGTCGAGGAGGGCGAGCTCGTCCGGGTCCGACAGCAGCCGCTCGACACCGAGCTCGACCGTCGGGCCCGGCTGGTCGGACGGCTGGGCCTGCGTGGCCGGCGGCGCGGCCGCGGGCTGCGGTGCCGACGTCGCGGCACCGAGTGAGCCGCCCACGAGGGCGACGGCGGCGGCGGCGCCCAGCACCGGGCTCCACTGCCTGAGACGTCGTACGAGCATCACGTGTCCTTTCACGGTGGGTGGCGGGGCGACCGCTCCCTGCTCACGACGCCCCCTCGCCTCGCTTACGGCGGGTCCCCCCACCCGCCTGGAGCCACTGTGGCCCAGCACACCCGCCTGCGTCAAGAACTGCCACACGCGCCGTGTAAGCGTCATCAACTTCCACGCGCGGCGACGGCGGCGATGTCGGCACAGTCATGAGTGCTTCCCCTTCGCGTATCGAACTGGTCATGCAACGCCCTGCGGGACGGGTAGCCTAGGCACGGACGATGCACTGGGAGGGCCTCATGGACCGCCGCGCGCGAGCCCGCGCAGGTGCCGCACTCGCGATTGCCGCGGTGATGGCGGCGTGCGGCGAGCCCGCGGGCGACGCCGCCGGTACCGACGCCACGGCCGGCCTGTCGACGGTGACCTTCCGCCTGTGGGACGACGCCGCGGCGGCCGCCTACCGCGAGTCCTTCGACGCGTTCAACGCCGTCCACCGCGACATCCACGTCGAGGTCGAGGTTGTGCCCGAGGCCGGCTACGCCGACCGCACCGCCTCCGACCTCTCCGACGGCACCATGGCGGACGTCTTCTGGACGACGAGCGACTCCGTCGCCGCCCTCGCCCACTCCGGTGAGGTCCTCGAGCTGCGCGAGACGCTCGGGGAGGACGTCGGTGACTGGGAACCGACCGTCACGGGGCTCTACACCCTCGACGACGGGCTGTGGGCCGTCCCCCAGCTGTGGGACTCCACCGTGCTCTTCTACAACACCGACCTCGTCGAGGAGGCTGGTGTCGACCCGGCCACCCTGACCTGGCACCCCGACGCCGTGCGCGAGAAGGCGCCCGCCGGTGGCGCCTCCGCGCCGGCCCTCGGCGACACGCTGCGCGAGGCGGTCCGCACCCTCACGCGGGACGAGGAGGGGCGGACGGCCACCGACAAGGACTTCAGCAAGGACGGCGTCGCCCAGTACGGGTTCACCACCGACCTCACCGCCCCGGCCGTCTGGCTGCCCTACCTCGCCCAGCTGGGCGCGGTCCCCACGACGGGCGACGACCTGTCCCTCACCAGCCCGGCGGCCCGCGACGCCTTCGGCTACCTCGCCGAGCTGCCCGCCGTCCCGCCCGCCCCCATCCCGGACCGCGAGCTCTTCACCAACGGGGACCTCGCCCTCTTCCAGGCGAGCTCCGCCGAGATGCGCCACCTCGCGGGGGCCACCGGGATCCGCTGGGGCGTGGCCTCCGTACCGAGTGGCCCGGACGGGAGGGTGTCCGTCGTCGACGGCGTGGGTGCGTCGGCCAACGCCGCCACCGAGAACCCGGACGCGACGGCCGAGGTGCTGCGCTGGCTCTCCTCGACCGACGGCCAGTCCGCGCTGGCCAGCCACGGTGTCGGGGTTCCGGCCGCCGCGGGCGCGCAGGACCTGTACCTCAGCTCCTGGTCCGACCGCGGCGTGGACGCCACCGCCGTCGTCGCCCCCGAGGCCGTCGTCACCGCCGCGAGCGGCCCGCGCGCGCGGGAGGTCCTCGAGGCGGTCCGACCGATCCTCGGGGAGATGTTCCGCGGTGACCGGCCCCTGACCGAGGCCCTCTCGGCGGCCCAGGCCACCGCCGAGCAGGCGCTCGGGTCCTGAGCGCGATATTCGCGTGACAGCGCTCCGGCGCCCTTCCTACCCTGGTGACCACACGGGAAAGGAGGTGGTCCGAGACATGATCTCTACTTGGACGCGTGAGGTGGCTGCCCGCTAGCAGTCCACGGACGGACCTACCGGTCCCCCGCCGACGGCGGCGGCAGTCACCGGCACC
Source organism: Georgenia satyanarayanai (assembly GCF_023715365.1). Lineage (GTDB taxonomy): Bacteria > Actinomycetota > Actinomycetes > Actinomycetales > Actinomycetaceae > Oceanitalea > Oceanitalea satyanarayanai_B. The sequence continues at coordinate 90,244 of NZ_JAMBNZ010000006.1, read as the reverse complement.
CGCGGGAGCCGTGGCTCGTCCACCACGGCACCCTGGCCAGGCCAGGAGCCCGCGGGTGCTCCCCTGTCCGGGCCTGGCAGGCTGTGCACATGGACCTTCGCATCTTCACCGAGCCCCAGCAGGGCGCCTCCTACGCCGACCAGCTCGCCATGGCGCAGCGCGCCGAGCAGCTGGGCTTCTCCGCCTTCTTCCGCTCCGACCACTACCTGCGCATGGGTGACGGCAGCCCGCTGCCCGGGCCGACGGACGCCTGGACCACCCTCGCCGGCCTCGCCCGGGAGACCTCGACCATCCGCCTCGGCACGCTGGTCACCTCCGCGACCTTCCGCCTCCCCGGCGTGCTCGCCATCCAGGTTGCCCAGGTGGACGAGATGTCCGGGGGCAGGGTCGAGCTGGGCCTGGGCACCGGCTGGTTCGCCGAGGAGCACCAGGCCTACGGGATCCCCTTCCCCGAGAAGCGCTTCGGCCTGCTCACCGAGCAGCTCGAGGTCATCACCGGCCTGTGGTCCACCCCGGTCGGCGAGACCTTCAACCACGACGGCGAGCACTACACGCTCGTCGACTCCCCCGCGCTGCCCAAGCCGGTCCAGGAGCGGGTGCCCGTCGTCGTCGGGGGCAACGGGCCGCGCCGCACCCCGGCCCTGGCCGCGCGCTTCGGCACCGAGTACAACCAGTCCTTCCCGGAGAAGAGCGCGATCGCCGCCCAGCGTGATCGTGTCCGCGCCGCCTGCGAGGCCGTGGACCGCGACCCGGACGAGCTCGTCTACTCCGTCGCGCTCGTCGCCTGTGTCGGCAGGGACGAGCAGGAGGTTTCCCGCCGCGCCGCGATCATCGGCCGTGAGCCGGAGGAGCTGCGTCGCAACGGCCTGGCCGGGACGCCGCAGGAGGTCGTCAACGGGATCGCCGCCCTCGCCGAGCAGGGCATCACTCGCGTCTACCTCCAGTGCCTCGACATGACCGACCTCGAGCACCTCGACCTCATCGCCTCCGAGGTCATGGCCCACGTGGGCACCACGGCATGAGCGCCGACGGCGCGCCCGGTCCCCCGCTGCGGGTGGGCCTGCACCTGGGCTACTGGTCCGCCGGCCCGCCGGCCGGGGCGGAGCGCGCCGTCGAGCTCGCCGAGGCCGCCGGCCTGGACTCCGTGTGGACCGCCGAGGCCTACGGCTCGGACGCGCTGACCCCGCTGGCGTGGTGGGGCGCGCGCACGACGCGCCTGCGGCTGGGCACCGGCATCGCCCAGCTCTCCGCGCGCACCCCGACGGCGACGGCGATGGCCGCCCTCACCCTCGACCACCTCTCCGGGGGCCGCTTCGTCCTCGGGCTGGGCGCCTCCGGGCCGCAGGTCGTCGAGGGCTGGTACGGCCAGCCCTACCCGCGCCCGCTCGAGCGGACCCGCGAGTACGTCGACGTCGTCCGGCAGGTGCTGCGGCGCCAGGCCCCGGTCGAGGTGGACGGCCGCCACTACCGCCTCCCGCTCGACGGCGAGGGGACCACGGGCGAGGGCAAGGCGCTGCGCCCCACCCTCCACCCGCTGCGGGCGGACCTGCCCATCCACCTCGCGGCGCAGGGGCCACGGAACGTCGCCCTTGCCGCCGAGATCGCCGACGGGTGGCTGCCCGCCTTCCACTCCCCCCGCCTGGACGGCTGGGCCCGTGAGCAGCTCGCCGCGGGCTTCGCGCGCCGCTCTGCCGACCTGCCGCCCGCGGACCGCTTCGAGGTCAACGTCAGCCTGCCGGTGGCAGCCGGGAGCGACGTCGAGGAGGCCGCGAACCTGCTCCGCCCGCACCTCGCGCTCTACGTCGGGGGCATGGGCTCGCAGCGGTCGAACTTCCACCGGGAGGCCGTCGAGCGGCTCGGCCACGAGGCCGCGTGCGCCGAGGTGGCCCGCCTGTGGGCCGCCGGTGACCGCGAGGGCGCCGCACGGGCCGTGCCCACCGAGCTCGTCCTCGACGTCGCGCTGGCCGGCCGGCCCGAGCAGCTGCGCGAGCAGCTCACCGCCTGGCAGGGCACGGTCGCCAGTGGCGTCCTCCTCCAGCTGCCGCCCGCCGCCGTCCCCGCAGTCGTGGAGGCCCTGACCGCCTGAGCTCAGCAAGGGCCGCTCGACCGCCCGACAGGGTTATGCTCTTCGCGAGTCGAAGTGCTACGCTCGCGCCGACACCCGCCCCTTCCTGGGAAGGCACGCCATGGCCCGGCCCGCCGCCGACACCTCCGTCCAGCAGTCGCTCACCCGCGCCGAGCGGCTCGATCGGCTGCCGTTCACCAGCGCCCACCGCAAGCTCCTCGGCGGCTCCGGCGTCGGCTGGGCCCTGGACGCCATGGACGTCGGGCTTATCTCCTTCGTCATCGCCGCCCTCGGGCAGGAGTGGGGGCTGACCGACGGGCAGAAGTCCTGGATCCTCTCCGTCGGCTTCGTCGGCATGGCGATCGGCGCGAGCGTCGGCGGCCTCCTCGCCGACCGGATCGGACGCCGGCAGGTCTTCGCGCTCACCCTGCTCGTCTACGGGCTGGCCACCGGGGCCTCGGCCCTCGTGACCGGCGTCGGCGCCCTCATCGTGCTCCGCTTCCTCGTGGGCCTGGGCCTGGGCGCGGAGCTGCCCGTCGCCTCGACGCTCGTCAGTGAGTACGCCCCGAAGCGGATCCGGGGGCGCGTCGTCGTCGTCCTGGAGGCGTTCTGGGCGGTCGGCTGGATCGCGGCGGCCCTCATCGGCTACTTCGTCGTCCCCGGCGAGAACGGGTGGCGGTGGGCCTTCGTCATCGGGATGGTCCCGGCCGTGTACGCGATCTACGTCCGCATGCGGCTGCCCGAGTCGGTGCGTTTCCTCGAGCGCAAGGGGCGCGTCGCGGAGGCGGAGGCCGCCGTGCGCGTCTACGAGGACGCCGCCGGTCAGGCGCCGGTCCCTTCCCCCACCGTCGCCGAGGAGACCGTCGCCCCGCACTGGCGCGAGCTGTGGTCCGGGCGATTCCGCCGCCGCACCGCGGCGCTGTGGGTCGTGTGGTTCGGGGTCAACTTCGCCTACTACGGGGCCTTCAGCTGGCTGCCGTCGCTGCTCGTGGACCAGGGCTTCTCGCTCGTGCGCTCCTTCGAGTACACGCTCATCATCACCCTGGCCCAGCTGCCCGGGTACGCACTGGCCGCCTGGCTCATCGAGAGGTGGGGGCGCCGTTCCACCCTCGCCACCTTCCTCGCCGCCTCGGCCGTCGCCGCCGTCCTCTTCGGACAGGCGACCACCGTGCCGACGATCATCGCCGCAGGAATGGCACTGTCGGCCTTCAACCTCGGCGCGTGGGGCGCCCTGTACGCGGTGAGCCCGGAGATCTACCCGACGGCGCTGCGCGGCACCGGGTCGGGCAGCGCCGCCGCCTTCGGCCGGCTCGCCTCGATCGCCGCGCCGCTGACCGTCCCCCTGCTCCTCGCGGCGGGCGGCTCCGGGCTCACCTTCGCCACCTTCGGCGTCGCATTCGTCGTCGCGATGATCGGGGCGCTGTTCCTGCCCGAGCTCCGCGGCGCGGCGCTCGAGGAGGAGTAGCTCACACCGTGCCGAGCTGCGCCTGCGCCGCCTCGCGGTGCTCGGGCCGGCCGGTGCTCAGCGCGTAGACCCCGTACCCCACCGGGCCCGCCGCCATGAGGGCGGCGCACCGGTCGGCGAGACGCGGCCCGACGTCGCGCCCTCCCGCAGCCGTGTAGGCGCGCAGCGTCACGGCGAAGGCCTCCGGCGTGGCGAAGGCGTGCTGGTACATGAAGTCCCGGGCCGGGTCGTCGCCGCGCGCGGTGGTCCAGTCCAGAACTCCGGTGATGGCCTCGTCCTGGTCGATGAGGACGTGTGCCGGGTAGAGCTCGCCGTGCGTGAAGGCCGTGGCCTCCGGCCACAGCTCGTCGTCCTCCAGCCAGGAGTGCAGCCGTTCGAGCAGCGCCGGATGGACGTCGAACGTGCCGGCCACCCGCGCGACGTCGGCCCGCCACGACTCGCGCACCGCCTCGGGGCTGCGCACCTCCACGCCGAGCTCGCGCACCTCGGCGAGCGGGACGGCGTGGAGCACGGCGAGCAGCGAGCCCAGCTCAGCGGCGTAGCGCTCGGACGCCGGGTCCACGAACCACGTCACGTCCTCGCCCGTGAGGGTGAGGCCCGGACGGCCCGGGAGGAGGGGGTAGGCGATGAGATCGTCGGACATGACGCGCCACTCGGGCACGGCGATGTCGCTCAGGTAGCGGGACGCCAGCGCCAGGGCCGCCTCCTCCTGCCGCAGCGTCTCGCGCATGCCAGGCCGCCGCGGGACACGGAGCACCCAGTCACGGCCGTGGACGTCGGTCGCGTACGCGACCCGGAAGTCGAGCCCGGCGTCGTTGTGGCTCAGTGACGCCGGGTCGAGCCGGAGACCGTGACGGGCTGCTCGCGCTACGAGCTCCTCGTCACCACCCATACCCCCACTGTGACAGCGGCCTCACCGACGCGCACACGGAGCCGCGTGACACGGCGAGCCGACGACCGAGGCGACCCGCCGCGCGAGGATCGTCTTGCCGGCGCCCGACACCCCCGCCACCAGCACGCGGTGCGGGCGGCGAGGGAGGGGGTCGTCGTGGCGCAGCACGCGCGGAATGCGACGCGGCGCGCTGCCCGGGCGAGGCTACTCCGTGGCGCCGACCATGAGCTGCCCGAAGTACTCCCCGACCCTGGCGTCCGCCCAGCCCCAGGCGTCCTCCCCGCGGAGGACAACGTCGGCGCCACCGTCGCAGTAGATGGTCTGGCCGGCGCAGTGGCTGTTCTCCACCGAGGTCAGCCAGATGCAGAGGTTGGCGATCGACTCCGGCGGCTGGTGGTAGTTCAGCGGCATCGGCACGACGGCGTCGACGAAGGCGAGCGACTCGGGCGTCGCCCGCAGCTCCTCGGTCATCGGCGTGGTGACGACGCCCGGGCCGACGGCGTTGAGCGGGATCCCCGCGCCGGCCCACTCCTGGGTGACCGACTGGGCGCGGACCCAGCGGGAGACCGCCCGCTTGGAGGAGCCGTAGATGAGGTTGCCGGTCTGCGGGTCGGCGGCCAGCTGCTCGGCGATCTGCCGGGCGGTGGCCTCGTCCCCGTCGAGCAGCGCCTCGACGAGCGGCGGGTAGTTCGGCTGCAACGAGGACATCGAGCTGACGACGACGGCCCGCGGCGCGTCGGCCTGCGCCAGCGTGGGCTGCAGCGCGGTGAGGAACTCGGTGACGCCGTAGTAGTTGACCGACACGGTGAGCGCGCTGGGGAGGGAGACACCGGCGGAGGCGATGACGGCGTCGATCTTCCCGCCGGTCGCCTCGAGCACAGCGGCGACCGCCTCCCGGCGCCCGGCGGGCGTGGCGAGGTCCGCCGTGACGTCCGAGCCGCGCAGGTCGACCCCCACGACGGTCGCTCCGGCCTCACGCAGCAGTCGTGCCGCGGCGGCGCCGATGCCTGAGCCGGCGCCGGTGATGACGTAGGTGCGTGCCATGGGATCCTCCGATGTTCGGTGTGGTCCCCACTCTTCCTGACGGAGGACCCCCGAACGACGGTCGAAGGTCCCGCGCATCCCCGCACAACGCCGAGACCTGGACTGCGCGGGTGCGCAGTCCAGCTCTCGGTGTACGGGCTTGGAGCTAGAAGTCCCAGTCGTCGTCCTCGGTGTCGACAGCCTTGCCGATGACGTAGCTGGACCCGGAGCCGGAGAAGAAGTCGTGGTTCTCGTCGGCGTTGGGGCTCAGCGAGGAGAGGATCGCCGGGTTGACGTTGGTCTGGTCCTTGGGGAACAGGCCCTCGTAGCCGAGGTTCATCAGCGCCTTGTTCGCGTTGTAGCGCAGGAAGGCGTTGACGTCCTCGGTGAGGCCGAGGGGGCCGTAGAGGTCCTCGGTGTACTGCTCCTCGTTGTCGTAGAGCTCCAGCAGCAGCTCGAAGGTGTAGTCCTTGAGCTCCTGGCGACGCTCCGGGGAGGCCGTCTCGATGGCCTTCTGGAACTTGTAGCCGATGTAGTACCCGTGCACGGCCTCGTCGCGGATGATGAGGCGGATGAGGTCGGCCGTGTTGGTGAGCTTGGCCCGCGAGGACCAGTACATCGGGGCGTAGAAGCCCGAGTAGAAGAGGAACGACTCGAGCATCACCGAGGCAACCTTGCGCTTCTCGGGGTCGTCGCCGCGGTAGTACTCCATGATGATCGCGGCCTTGCGCTGGAGGTGCTCGTTCTCCTCTGACCACGCGAAGGCGCCGTCGATCTCCCGCGTCGAGATGAGCGTGGAGAAGATCGAGGAGTAGCTCTTCGCGTGCACCGACTCCATGAAGGCGATGTTCGTGTACACCGCCTCCTCGTGGGGCGTGACGGCGTCGGGGATGAGGCTGACCGCGCCGACCGTGCCCTGGATGGTGTCGAGCAGCGTGAGCCCGGTGAAGACCCGGGTGGTCATCGTCTGCTCCGCCTCGTTGAGGGTGTTCCACGACTGGATGTCGTTGGACAGCGGAACCTTCTCGGGCAGCCAGAAGTTCCCGGTCAGGCGGTCCCAGACCTCGACGTCCTTCTCGTCCTGGACACGGTTCCAGTTGATGGCCTGGACCCGGTCGACGAGCTTGAGCTTCTCCACGGTGCTTCGTCTCTCTCTGTGTCTCGTTGCGGGGCGGTCAGCGTCCGTATTGCTACAACGTGCAGCTGACGCAGCCCTCCACCTCGGTGCCCTCGAGCGCCATCTGCCGCAGGCGGATGTAGTAGAGCGTCTTGATGCCCTTGCGCCAGGCGTAGATCTGCGCCCTGTTGAGATCGCGGGTGGTCACGGTGTCCTTGAAGAAGAGCGTCAGCGACAGGCCCTGGTCCACGTGCTGCGTGGCCGCGGCGTAGGTGTCGATGATCTTCTCGGGGCCGATCTCGTACGCGTCCTCGTAGTACTCGAGGTTGTCGTTGGTCATGTAGGGCGCGGGGTAGTACACGCGCCCGAGCTTGCCCTCCTTGCGGATCTCGACCTTCGACACGATCGGGTGGATCGAGGAGGTCGAGTTGTTGATGTAGGAGATCGAGCCGGTGGGCGGGACGGCCTGGAGGTTCTGGTTGTACAGACCGTGCTCCTTGACCGAGGCGGCCAGCGCGCGCCAGTCCTCCTGCGTGGGGATGTGGACGCCGGCGAAGAGCTCGCGCACCCGCTCGGTCTGCGGCACCCACTCCTGCTCGGTGTACTTGGTGAAGAACTCACCGCTCGCGTAGGTGGAGCGCTCGAAGCCCGCAAAGGACCGGCCCCGCTCGATCGCCAGCGTGTTCGACGCGCTGATCGCGTGGAAGGCCACCGTGTAGAAGTAGATGTTGGTGAAGTCGATGCCCTCCTCCGAGCCGTAGTGCACCCGCTCGCGGGCGAGGTAGCCGTGGAGGTTCATCTGGCCCAGACCGATGGCGTGGGACTCGTCGTTGCCCTTCTGGATCGAGGGCACCGAGGTGATGTGCGTCTGGTCGGAGACCGCCGTCAGCGCACGGACCGCCGTGCCGATCGTCTTGCCCAGGTCCGGGGAGTCCATCGCCTTGGCGATGTTGAGCGAGCCGAGGTTGCACGAGATGTCCTTGCCGACCTCCGCGTAGGAGAGGTCGTCGTTGTACGACGACGGCGTGGACACCTGGAGGATCTCCGAGCACAGGTTCGACATGCTGATCCGGCCGTCGATGGGGTTCGCGGCGTTGACCGTGTCCTCGAACATCACGTACGGGTAGCCCGACTCGAACTGGATCTCGGCGATCGTCTGGAAGAAGTCACGCGCCTTGATCGACGTCTTCTTGATGCGGTCGTCGGACACCATCTCGTCGTACTTCTCCGTCACGCTGATCTCGGAGAAGGGAACCCCGTAGACCCGCTCGACGTCGTAGGGCGAGAACAGGTACATGTCGGCGTTCGTCTTGGCGAGCTCGAAGGTGATGTCAGGGACGACGACGCCGAGCGAGAGGGTCTTGATGCGGATCTTCTCGTCCGCGTTCTCCCGCTTGGTGTCGAGGAACTTCATGATGTCGGGGTGGTGGGCGTTGAGGTAGACGGCACCGGCACCCTGACGTGCCCCGAGCTGGTTGGCGTAGGAGAAGGAGTCCTCGAGGAGCTTCATCACAGGGATGACACCGGAGGACTGGTTCTGGATGCGCTTGATCGGCGCGCCCGCCTCACGGAGGTTGGTCAAGGAGAGGGCAACCCCGCCGCCACGCTTGGACAGCTGCAGCGCGGAGTTGATGCCGCGGGCGATCGACTCCATGTTGTCCTCGGTGCGCAGGAGGAAGCAGGAGACGAGCTCACCGCGCGAGGACTTGCCGGCGTTGAGGAAGGTCGGCGTGGCCGGCTGGAACCGTCCGGAGATGACCTCCTCGACGATGTCGAGCGCCACCTGCTCGTCCCCGGCCGCGAGGGCGAGGGCCACCATGACGACGCGGTCCTCGAAGCGCTCGAGGTAGGACTTCCCGTCGAAGCTCTTGAGCGTGTAGGAGGTGTAGTACTTGAAGGCGCCGAGGAAGGACTCGAAGCGGAAGTCGAGGGAGTCGGCGAACTGCCAGACCTGGTCCAGGAACTCCGGGGAGTACTGCTCGAGCACCTCCTTCTCGTAGTAGCCCTCCTCGACGAGGTAGCGCAGGCGCTCCGCGACGCTGGGGAAGGTGACGGTGCTCGGCTCCACGTGCTGACGGAAGTAGGCGTCGACGGCCTGCCTGTCGGCGTCGAACTGGATGTTCCCGTCGGCGTCGTAGAGGTTGAGCATCGCGTTGAGGGCGTGGTAGTCGAGCTCCGGCGCCGCGCCCTGCGTCATGCCGATATCAGTGACCGTTGCTGCCAAAACTGTCCCAATCCCTCATGGACGCGCGAGACGTCCTCTGCTGTTCCGAGTAGTTCGAACCTGTACAGGTAGGGCACCTGGAGCTTCGCGGCGATGACGTCACCGGCGAGGCAGTAGGCGGTGCCGAAGTTCGTGTTCCCTGCCGCGATGACCGCGCGGCACAGCCCGCGGTTGTCGGCGTCGTTGAGGAACTTGATGACCTGGCGGGGCACTGCCCCGCGCTGGTTGCCGCCCCCGTAGGTCGGCACGATGAGCACGTACTCCTCATCCACGGTGAGGAAGGGCTCCGTCGGCCGCAGCGGGATGCGGTGCGCCTCCAGTCCCAGCCGCTCCATGAAGCGGTGCGTGGTCTGGGAGGCCGACGAGAAGTAGACGAGGTTTCCCATGTCACCCCCTCGGGAGTTGGTTGCGTCACCGGGCCGGGGCCCGGCTGGTCTCGGCCGGGTCGCCGGGTGAGGGCGACCCGGCCGAAGTTCGTGGGTCAGACCGCGACGGAGGCGGCCTGCGCCGCCAGCGCCTTGATCTTGTCGGGCCGGAAGCCCGACCAGTGGTCGCCGTCGGCGAAGACCACAGGAGCCTGCTGGTAGCCGAGCGCCTTGACGGTCTCGAGCGCCTCGGCGTCGGTGGAGATGTCGACGACCTCGTACTCCAGCCCCTGCTTGTTCAGCGCGCGGTAGGTGGCGTCGCACTGCACACAGGACGGCTTGCTGAAGACGGTGACACTCATCGGAGGATCTCCCCTCGGTTGCGATTCCCCGCCGGCGGAGGCGATGGAACGACAGACGTGTAGTTCTCTGGACGACTGGGCACGACACTACACCTAGTGGTCCGGCTTCGGAACAACCCCAAGGTGTTGTGTCGGCGAGTCGTGTTTTCGGCGTGTCATCCACAGCCTGCCGGGGTTTCTGTGCATGACGGTCCTCTCCCTGGGGACGGCCTGTGGAGGCCGTCGCGCCGCCTCGTCGGGCCCTGTCCCCACCATCCCACCGAGCACTGACATCCCCGGCGCCCGCTGTGTGTGCACACCCGCTCCCGGCGTGTCGTCCACAGGTGGTGGACAGGCCTGGGGACAGCCGGCGAGATTGCCGTCAGGGCCGCGGCGGGTGGCGCAACCCACACGCACCTGCCGGAGACAGGCCCAGAGCCATCGCCCATGATGGGAAGCGTGCGGAAGATGAACGTCGAAAGCTTCAACCTCGACCACCGAGCGGTGAAGGCGCCCTACGTGCGCGTGGCGGACGCCAAGACGCTGCCGGGCGGTGACACGCTCACCAAGTTCGACGTCCGCTTCTGCCAGCCGAACGTCGCCCACCTCGAGATGCCGGTCGTGCACTCCCTCGAGCACCTCATGGCCGAGCACATGCGCAGCCACACCGACGCCGTCGTCGACATCTCCCCCATGGGCTGCCAGACCGGCTTCTACGCCCTCCTCCTGGAGACCGACCTGCCCGCCTTCCTCCCCCTGCTCGAGGCGACGCTCCGCGACGTCCTCGGTGCCGTGGAGGTGCCCGCCGCCAACGAGGTCCAGTGCGGCTGGGGCGCCAGCCACGACCTTGACGGCGCGCAAGCGGAGGCCCGCGAGTTCCTCGACCGGCGCGACGAGTGGGAGCAGGTCCAGGCATGAGCGAGCTCTTCGGCTTCCCGGTCGCTCCCGGTGCGCCCCTCACCGCCCCGCTCGCGACCGTCGACGCCGTCGTCGTCGCCGCCATGGACACGGAGATCGCACCCTACGAGCAGCGCGCGGAGAGCCTGGCCCACCAGCGGCACGTCGGGATGGCGCGGTCCGTCATCGCGACCATCGGCGGACGCCAGCTCCTCCTCATCCGCTCGGGCATCGGCGGCGTCAACGCCGCGACGGCGACGGCCCTGGCCGTCCACGCCGTGCGGACCCCGCTCGTCGTCTCGACCGGGTCCGCCGGCGGCCTCGCCGACGGCGTGCGGGTGGGTGACGTCGTCGTCGGTGACGAGCACGCCTACGCCGGGGCCGACGCGACCGCCTTCGGCTACGCCCTCGGCCAGATGCCGGGCATGCCCGCCACGTACCCGGCGATCGACACCCTCGTCGACCGTGCGCGGCACCGTCCCGGCGTGCTCGTCGGCGCGATGATCTCCGGCGACTCCTTCGTCGACGGCCGCACCGTCGACGCGCACCGGGTGACGTTCCCACGAGCGCTCACGGCGGACATGGAGACCACGGCCATCGCCCAGGTCTGCTACTCCTTCGGCATCCCCTACCTCGCGGTGCGGGGCGTGTCCGACCTGTGCGGCCCCACCGCCGGTGACGACTTCCGTCTCGCCGTCGACGACGTCGCCGCCCTTGCCGCCGACGTCGTCCTCGACCTCCTCGACGTGCCCGCCCCCGTCCTCAACGGCTGAGCCGCCGGCGCACCCCGGCGAGAGCCGGCCCGCTTCCGGAGCAGCTCGGCTCTCGCCGGCAGGGGCGGGGCCGATCGTAGGATCGAACCGTGCTCACCTCCTGGTCCGCCCTGCTGCCGGTCATCGGCGTCATCGTCGTGCTCGGGGCTGGCGTGGCGGTGGTCGTCGTCCTCCTCGTGCGCCGCAGCGCCCGCCCCGTGGAGCGAGGGCCCGTCGCCGCGCCCGGCCAGGCGGAGCGCAACACGAGCGCCGGGCGTCTCGTCCACGAGCTCGACGATGCCGTCGCCCGGGCCGGCACATCCCTGCACTTCGCCCGGCTCCAGCTCTCCTCCGCCGCGCCGGACGAGCTGGCGGCCGCCGTCGAGGAGGCGCGGGCGAGCTCCGCGACCCTGGCCGCGACGCTGGCCGCCACCCGTGACGGCGCGGCGCACGGCCCGGCGGGCACGGAGGTCGCCGGGCGCCTCACCACCGCGCTCGGCCGCGCGGAGGCCGCGCGCGTCCGCCTCGACGCCGCGGAGACGCGGGTGGTGGAGGAGACCCGGCTGCTGGACCCGCCCCGCTGACTCTCCCGGTGCCGCTCCGGGCATCGACCTCGGCACACCTGACGCCACGCCGCCCAACGATGTCCGCGGGCCTCACCACAGCCGCTATGGTGATCTGGATCACGGCCGGCGGCGGGGCGCCCGCAGGCTCCACCGGTCGTCAACGACGAAGATCGGAGCGACGTGAACTCAGTGCTGCTCGCCGCCATCGGCATCGCCATGGTCCTCGCCGGGTACTTCCTCTACTCCACGTACCTCGGCAGCAAGGTCTACCGGCTGAGCGCCCACTTCCGCACGCCCGCCCACGAGCTCCAGGACGGCGTCGACTTCGTCCCGACGAACAAGTACGTCCTGTGGGGGCACCACTTCACCTCGGTCGCCGGGGCCGCCCCGATCGTCGGGCCGGCCGTCGCCGTCATCTGGGGCTGGCTGCCCGCCTTCCTCTGGGTCACCCTCGGCACCGTGTTCTTCGCCGGCATGCACGACCTCGGTGCCCTGTGGGCCTCCGTCCGCAGCCGCGGCCAGTCCATCGGCACCCTGTCCGGGCGCTACATCGGCGCGCGCGGCCGCAACCTCTTCCTCGTCGTCATCTTCCTGCTCCTGCTCATGGTCAACGCAGCCTTCGCCGTCGTCATCTCCGGCCTGCTCGTCAGCACCCCGACCTCCGTCATCCCTGTCTGGGGCGCCATCCTCGTCGCACTCGTCGTCGGGCAGGCGATCTACCGGTGGAAGCTCAACCTCGTCGCCGTCTCCGTCATCGGCGTCGTGGCGCTCTACGCGCTCATCGTCCTGGGCGACAGCGTCCCCGTCGTCCTTCCCGACACCGTCCTCGGGCTGTCGGCGGAGGCCTTCTGGGTCGTCGTCCTCTTCCTCTACGCCGGCGTCGCCTCCGTCCTGCCGGTGTGGGTGCTGCTCCAACCGCGCGACTACATCAACGGGCTCCAGCTCTTCGTGGGCCTGGGGATCCTCTACCTCTCCGTGTTCATCGCATCCCCAGACTTCGTCGCCCCCGCGTTCAACAACAACGTCCCGGAGGGGACGCCGAGCCTCGTCCCGCTGCTCTTCGTCACGATCGCGTGCGGTGCCATCTCCGGCTTCCACGGCATCGTCTCCTCCGGTACGAGCGCCAAGCAGCTGGACAAGGAGACCGACGCCCGCTTCGTCGGGTACTTCGGCGCCGTGGGTGAGGGCCTGCTCGCGCTCGGCTCGATCATCGCCGCGACCGCCGGCTACCGGACCCTGGCGGACTGGGAGGCGGTCTACTCCGCCTTCAACCAGGGAGGGGTCGCCGCCTTCGTCGAGGGCGGCGGAAACATCATGAACGCCGGGCTCGGCATCCCGGCCTCGCTCAGCGCGACGATCCTTGCCACCATGGCGGTCCTCTTCGCGGCGACGACGATGGACACGGGCATCAGACTGCAGCGCTTCGTCGTCCAGGAGTCCCTGGAGCTGGCGGGCCTGCGGCTGGGCAAGGGGATCGCCACGGTGATCGTCCTCGTCGTCGGCATGGGGCTGGCCTTCGGTGCGGGGGCCGACGGCTCCGGCGGCATGGTGATCTGGCCGCTCTTCGGCACGACGAACCAGCTGCTCGCCGGCCTCACGCTGTCGATCGTCGCCGTCATCCTGCTGCGCCAGCGCCGACCGGTGCTGCCTGTGCTCATCCCGCTCGTCTTCGTCATGGTGATGTCGCTGTTCGCCGCGATCGTCCAGGTCAGGACCTTCTACACCAGTGAGAACTGGCTCCTGCTCGTCCTCGACGTCATCATCATCGTCGCGGCCATCTGGGTGATCCTCGAGGCGACCATCGCGATGACCAAGGCACGCAAGTCCCCGCCCGAGATCGACGACGAGAGCCTCGCGGTGCAGACCAGCGTAGACGGGTGAGCGAGCACCCCGCCCGCCCGCCCGCGCGGGTCCGCCTCGCGGCAGGCCTGCGCGAGCTCTACGTCGGCCCGTACCGGCGCACCTTCGCCCGCGCGCAGCGCGACGAGGACGACCTCTTCATGATGATCGTCCTCGCCGAGGCGCTCGGCGTGCCCAACCCCGCGAGCTACTACACCGTGGAGCTGCTGCCCGTCATGTACGACCGCTTCCACGACTGGCACCGCCGCATGGGCATGGACCGCTCGCCGCTGGACCACCTCTCGTGCTGCTAGAGCTGGCCGCGCGGCGCCAGGTGCTGTTCGTCGGCGGCAAGGGCGGGGTGGGGAAGACGGCCGTCGCCTCCGCCGTCGCCCTCGCGCAGGCACGGGCGGGGCGGCGGGTGCTTGTCGTGTCCACCGACCCGGCCCACAACCTCGGGCACCTGTGGCAGCGGACCGTCGGTGACGCCGTCGTCCCCCTCGCCGACAGGCTCGACGGGCTGGAGATCGACCCGGCGAGGACGACCGATGAGCACCTTGCCGCCGTCGGGCACACCATGCGTCGCCTCATGCCCGAGCACCTGTCCGGGGAGGTGACCAAGCACCTCGAGCTCGCGCGGGACGCCCCCGGGACGCACGAGGCCGCCGTCCTCGAGCGGATCGCCGAGGTCCTCGAGGAGCCGCAGCACGACCTCGTCGTCTTCGACACCGCGCCGTCCGGCCACACCGCCCGCCTCATGACGCTGCCCGAGACGATGTCCGCGTGGACCGAGGGACTGCTGCGGCGGCAGGACCGCTCCGCCCGCTTCGGGGCGGCGATGAGGGCGATGGACGACGACGGCGCAGCGGCGGCCGTCGTCGGCACCGGGCGGCGGCGGGACCGCCGGGAGGACCGCGACCAGGAGATCCGGCGGATCCTCCTGCGCCGCCGGACCCGTTTCACCGCACTGCGGGACCTGCTGGCCGACGGAGACCGCACCGCCTTCGTCATCGTGCTCGCCGCCGAACGGCTCCCGGCCCTGGAGACGGTCGAGCTCTACGGGAAGCTGCTGCGCTCCGGCGTCGAGGTCGGAGCGCTCGTCGTCAACAAGCGCTCCCCCGCGGACCGGGGCGACTTCCTCGCCCGGCGGCACGCGCAGGAGGAGGTGCACCTGGACACCGTCCGCGCCGCGCTGCCGCACGTCCCGCTCGTGCAGCTGCCCCTGCTGGCCGAGGACGTCGTCGGGGAGCTTGCGCTCGAGCGCTTCGCCGCGGAGATCGCCCGCGCCCGCTGAACCGGCTCAGACGGCGTCGCGGCGGCGGAAGACGACGGCGCCGAGGACGACGACGACGGCGGTGAGGACAAGCACGTAGACCGCGCTGTGCCCGAAGGCCAGCGCATGCTCCGTGAGCTCGCACATCGTGCCGCCGGTGTCGGTCGTGCACTCCTCGGTGTAGTACGTCGTCCCGTGCCGGACCCATCCGTCGACGTTCGTGACCGGCATCCAGGGAGCGGTCCGCGGCACGAGTCCCTGGAGCATCTGGCTGGCGATGAAGCCGACGACCACGACGCCCAGGACGCCGGCCGTGTGCCGCAGCAGGAAGCCCAGCGCGGCGCCCACGAGCGCGCCCATCACCGCGAGACCGAGGATCCGCAGCACCATCCACGCGGTGTCGGTCCACTGGGCGGCGCCCATCCCGGACGCGAGCTCGAAGTGGTCGGCGATCAGCCAGGAGCCGGCGGTGACGACGGCGACGGAGAGCACCGCCACCGGCACCACGCCGACGGCAGCCGCGGACAGCTTGGAGGCGTACACCCGCAGGCGCCGCGGCTCGAAGCTCAGCCAGGTGCTCATGGCGCCGGTGCTGATCTCCGCCGCCGTGAAGGTCGCCCCGACGAGGCCGACCGCGAACAGGAGGAAGGTCGAGGCGGCGCTCAGCGAGGAGGGCAACGTCTCCGCCAGCGGCGAGGCGGTGAAGACGTACCACTCGCGCTCCGGTGCCGTCATGCCCTCGCAGCCCCAGTCCACGTCCTCACCGAGGCGCTCGGCCTCCGCGGCCTCGTCCTCCAGGCACTGGGCCATGTCCTCCTCGCCGTGCTCCTCCCAGTACGCCAGGTCCTGCTCGTACATCTCCTCAGCGAGCGTGAGGTCCGCGTCGGACATCGGCTGGGAGGAGTCCCACGCCGCCCACAGGACGAGCAGGGACGCCGCGAGCGCACCGAGCATCGTGAGGACGACGAGGCGCCGGGAGAACAGCCGGCGGAGCTCGACGCGCAGGAGCCGCATCATGCGGGGTCACCGCCGCCCGTCGTCGGGCCGGGCGCTCGGCCGTGACGACCGCCGGAGCCCTCGTCCAGGCCCTGGCCGGCGGTGAGGTCGAGAAAGACGCGCTCGAGGTCGACCCGCTCGGCGGTGAGCTCGTTGACATACAAGCCCTGCTGGGCGAGCAGCTCGGTGACCCGTGCCGGGTCCTGCACCCCGCGCACCCGCAGCAGGCCGCCGTCGACGCGGACCCGCAGACCGGCACGGGTGAGGACCTGCTCGGCCGCCGCGAGGTCGACGACGCCCACCTTGATCGCGCCCGCCTCGGAGCGGGAGCCGATGACGTCGGCCACCCGCCCCTCGGCGAGCAGCCGTCCACGCCCGATGATGGAGACGGTGTCGGCGACCTGCTCGACCTCGGCGAGGATGTGGCTGGAGACGAGGACGGTGCGGCCCTCGTCGCCGAGACGGCGCATCGTCTCGCGGATCTCCCGGATGCCGCCGGGGTCCAGGCCGTTGGTCGGCTCGTCGAAGATGAGCAGATCGGGTGACTTGAGGAGCGTGGCGGCGATGGCCAGGCGCTGCTTCATGCCCAGGGAGTAGGTCTTGTACCGGTCCCCGGCCCGCTCCGCGAGCGCCGTCGACTCCAGCACCTCGTCCACCCGGCCGCGTGGCGCCCCGATGGCACCGGCGAGCAGCTCGAGGTTGCGGCGCGCGGTGAAGGTGGGGAAGAACTTGGGGGACTCGACGATCGCGCCGACCCGGCCGATGACGTCGGGCAGCCGCTTGGGGACCTCCTGGTCGAAGATCCGCATCGTCCCAGAGTCCGGGCGGATGAGACCGAGGAGCATGCGGATCGTCGTCGTCTTCCCCGAGCCGTTGGGACCGAGGAAGCCGTGGACACCGCCGACCGGGACGTGGAGGTCGAGGTTCTCGACGCCGACGCTGCCGCCGCCGCGACGGCGGTAGGTCTTGCGCAGCGCGGAGGTGTCGACCGCGAGGTCGCTCATGCGGGGCTCCAGGGGAAGACGGAGACGGCCGACGAGAGCCAGCCTTCGGGGAGGTTACCGGTTCGTGGCCCGGCCGGACGGTGCTTTCGCGCGCGTCGTCGACAGGTGGGCGCACGCGCACGGGGCGCGTGGCCGTGCGTACGGTGGGTGCGGACCACCACCGGAGGGAAAGGGCAGGACCCATGGGACAGCGACGCATCGCGATCGCCGGCTACGGCAACCTCGGCAGGGGCGTGGCAGCCGCCGTCGGGCAGAACGCCGACATGACGCTGCACGCCGTCTTCACCCGCCGCGACCCCACGACGATCGAGCCGCCCACGCCGCAGACCCCTGTCCTGCCCTGGGACGAGCTGCTCGACCACCGTGACGAGGTGGACGTCCTCGTCCTGTGCGGCGGCTCCAAGGACGACCTGCCGCAGCAGGGACCCGAGCTGGCCGCCCACTTCACCACCGTCGACAGCTTCGACACCCACGCCCGCATCCCCGAGTACGTCGCAGCCGTCGACGCCGCGGCACGGGCCGGGGGCAACACCTCGATCGTCGCGGTCGGCTGGGACCCGGGGATGTTCTCCCTCAACCGGCTCCTCGGTGAGGCGCTCCTTCCCGAGGGCGAGACGTACACCTTCTGGGGACCGGGACTGAGCCAGGGGCACTCGGACGCGCTACGCCGCGTTCCTGGGGTCGCTGCCGGCGTCCAGTACACGGTCCCCTCGCCCGCGGCCGTCGACGCGGTCCGCAGCGGCTCGCGACCGGCGCTCAGCACCCGCGAGAAGCACACTCGCGAGTGCTACGTCGTCCTCGAGGACGGCGCCGACGCCGCGGAGGTGGAGCAGGCCGTCGTCACGATGCCGCACTACTTCGCCGACTACGACACCACCGTCACCGTCATCAGTGCCGAGGCGCTCGCGCACGAGCACGCGCACATGCCCCACGGCGGCTTCGTCATCCGCAGCGGCACCACCGGTGGTGGCCACGACCAGGTGGTCGAGTACCGGCTCCGGCTGGGGAGCAACCCCGAGTTCACCGCGAGCGTGCTGGTCGCCTACGCCCGCGCCGCCGCCCGGCTCAACGAGCGGGGCGAGACCGGCGCCCTCACGGTGCTCGACGTCGCGCCGTCGCTCCTCTCGCCCAAGCCGGTCGACCAGCTCCGTGCCGAGCTGCTCTGAGGGACTTTCCAGCCCCGACGACATCGGATACCCTTCATAAGTAGTAACGATCCGTCCGTGACGCTCCTCCTAAAGTATGAGTGAGATCACGGTCGAAAGGCCTTGCACCCTCCATCACCCCGTCGCAGACTTCATTTGTTCGCATGGATCGCGACTCCCGGGTACGCCCGGTGACTCCCATGGAGGGAACCCCAATGGCTTCGACATCTTCCCGATCGGCACGCTACGCAAGGTGGCTGGCAGTCCCGCTCGGCTTCGTCATCAGCGCGGTGCTCGTCTGGCAGGCGTCCTACGCGGCCTTCACCGACACCACGGAGAACGCCGGAAACTCGTGGACCGCCGGCTCTGTCACGATCACCGACGACGACCAGGACGCCGCGCTGTTCACCGCCGCGGACCTCGTCCCCGGGTCGACTGGCTCCCAGGAGATCACCGTCACCTACGAAGGCACCCTCGACGCCGCGGTCAAGGTCTACGGCGCGGACTTCGCCGTGCTCGCGCCGACGGGGGGCGGCCAGTCCCTCGAGCAGGTCAGCGCCACCGGCAACACCTTGGCCGACAACATCGTCATCACGATCGAGGGCAACGAGGGTGATGAGTTAGGTGCTGGCCCCACGGGAACGCTCTACACCGGGACGCTGGCCGGTTTCGCGTCGACGCACGGCGAGGCGAACACCCCGATGCGTTACGACGTCGCCGGGGACAGCAACATGAAGGGCACCTTCCGCTTCACCTACAGGGTGAAGGACGACGCCCCGCCGTCAGTCCAGGGCCAGCAGGTGCGCCTCAGCTTCGTCGCCGAGGCGACCAGCACCCGCTGATCGTTCGCGCCGCAGGAAGGAGCACGCCGTGAGCGAGGCGCCCCCGAACCGGTGGGTTCGGCACACCACCGCCCTGGTCGCGCGGTCAGTGCTCGCCACCTTCGCCGGCCTCCTCGTCTGGACGGTGCTGCCGGTCCTCATCGGCTGGCAGCCCGCCGTCGTGCTCAGCGGCTCGATGGAGCCGGCGATCCGCACAGGTGACGTCGTCGTCACCCGCGAGGTCCCCGCGAGCCGCTTACGTCCGGGCCAGGTCCTGCTCGCCGATGCCCCCGGCGAGCAGGGCAGCCGGCTCCTCCACCGCTTCGACAGCACCGATGACGACGGCGGCCTCGTCCTGCGCGGCGACGCGAACGCGGCGCCGGACACCCTGCACGTCGCGGCGGACGCCGTCCACGGCGTCGGGGTGCTGCGCGTTCCCTGGGTCGGGCTGCCGTACGCGTGGGCGGTGCAGGGCCGGTACCTGCCCGTGGCGCTCACCGTCCTCGGGCTGGGGGCCTGCCTCCTGCTCAGCCGGGTCCGCGAGCTCGACGGCTGCCGCCGGATCCCGGCCCACGCGGCCCCGAGGCGTGCGTGGGGCCAGGTGGCCGCGGCCGCGCTCCTCGCGGTGGCTGTCCCCTCGACAGGCGGCGTCGACGCGACCTTCAGCTCCTCCGTCAGCTCACCTATGACCTTCACCACGCGCGCCCCCGCCACGCCCTGAGCCGATTGCGTCACTCCGGGAGCAGGCGGAGCATGGCACCCATGGCTTCCGAGGACCCGGCGACCGCAAGCACGTCCCCCGCAGCTCCGGGGCGCACCAGTGAGGTCGGTGGCTTCCTCGGGCAGCCCCGCGGCCTGGCGAACCTGTTCTCCGTCGAGCTGTGGGAGCGGTTCTCCTTCTACGGCATGCAGGGCATCGTCCTGCTCTACATGTACTTCCAGACCACGCAGGGTGGTCTGGGGATCGACCGGACGGTCGCCGCCGGGATCGTCGGCGCCTACGGCGGGTCCGTCTACCTCTTCTCCATCCTCGGCGGCTGGGTGGCCGACCGTCTGCTCGGCTCCGAGCGCACGATGTACGTCAGCGCCGTCCTCATCATGCTGGGACACGTCGCGCTGGCGGTCGTGCCGGGCGTCGTCGGTCTCGGCGCCGGTCTCATCCTCGTCGCGATCGGCTCCGGCGGCCTCAAGGCGACGATCACCAACCTCGTCGGCGCCCTGTACACGGCCGACGACCCCCGCCGTGACGCCGGCTTCTCCATCTTCTACATGGGGATCAACATCGGCGGACTGCTCGGCCCGCTCCTCACCGGCCTGGTCCAGGAGAGCTGGGGCTTCCACCTCGGCTTCGGCCTCGCCGCCGTCGGCATGGCCATCGGACTGGTCCAGTACTCCCTGGCCCGCCGCCACCTGCCCCACCCCACCCGCCGCGTGCCCGACCCGCTGCCGCGCGAGCAGTACGGGCGGTACGGGGCGATCGCCGTCGGGGCCGTCGTCGTCCTCGTCGTCGCCGTCCTCACCGGGCTCCTCACCCCCGGCAACCTGGCCGACGTCGTCGTCGTCGCCACCGCCGTCGCTGCCGTCGTGCTCTTCGCCATCCTCCTCACGAGCCAGAAGGTGCAGGGGGACGAGCACTCGCGGGTCGTCTCCTTCATCCCGATGTTCATCGGCTCGGTGGCCTTCTGGGCGCTGTTCCAGCAGCAGTTCACCGTCATCACGATCTACTCCGAGACGCGCCTGGACCGGGACTTCACCCTGCCGCTGATCGGCGACTGGACCATGCCGATCCCGTGGGCACAGTCCTTCAACCCCTTCTTCATCATCGTCCTCGCGCCGGTCTTCGCGGCCCTGTGGACCCGGCTCGGACGCCGTCAGCCGACGACGCCGGTGAAGTTCAGCCTCGGCGTCATGCTCATGGGCGCGGCCTTCCTCGTCTTCCTGCCCATGGCCGGCACGGCGGCGGTGCCCGTGCTGTGGATCGCGCTCATCATGCTCGTCGCGACCTGCGGTGAGCTCCTGCTCTCCCCGGTGGGCCTGTCCCTGTCCACCAAGCTCGCGCCCAAGGCCTACCCGGTGCTCATGGTCTCGCTGTTCTACCTGTCCGTGGCGCTGGGCACCGCGCTGTCCGGCTCGCTCGCCTCCTTCTACAGCGAGGACAACGAGGTGGCCTACTTCGGGACCCTGGGCGCCGTGACCATCGGCATCGGCCTGGTCCTGCTCGCGCTCGCCCCGCGGATCACGCGGGCGATGCGCGGCATCAGATGAGCGGTCGGCCGCCAAGGTAGGCGCATGAGCACGCCGGTTGCGCAGGGTGGCACCCACGCCAACGTGCTCGTGCCCTGGTGGCAGGCACCGCTCGCGTGCCCGTGCTCTCACAGCAGTGCGGGGGTCGGGCTCGTCTCCTCACGGTGAGCCACAACCCCCGCACGGCCGCTCAGGAAGCCGCCGCAGGAGTGCGCCGCAGGCCCAGGGTGTCGCGACCGTCACCGTTCCAGTCGCCGACGTAGACCTCGTCACCTGCGCGCCCGTAGGCGGTCACGACGTCCGCCCTGCCCGCCCGTAGCGTGTTGCTCACGTGGTAGACGTTTCCGCGCCGGACGGCAAAGGTGTCCTTGCCATCACCGTCCCAGTCACCCGCGAGCGTCGCGTCGTCGGCGCGACCGTAGGCGAAGACGGTGTCGGCACGGCCGCCCGCCAGGGAGTTCTTGACGTGGTAGGTGGCTCCGCGCCGCACCGCGAAGGTGTCCCGGCCGTCGCCGTTCCAGTCACCGACCATGATGTCGTCGCCGGCACGGCCGTAGACGATGACGTGGTCCGCCTTCCCGCCGCTCAGCGAGTTCTTCACGTGGTAGGTCGCTCCCCGTCGCACCGCCAGCGTGTCGCGGCCGTCACCGTTCCAGTCACCGACAAGGACGACGTCGCCGGGCCGGCCGTAGACGAACTCGGTGCCAGCCGGCCCGCCCCGCGGATCGTTGTTGACGAAGAAGCGGTTGCCACGACGCACGGTGATCGAGTCGCGGCCGTCACCGTCCCAGTCGCCGATGAGCACCTCGTCGGTGAACCGGCCGTACATGAACGTGTGGTCGGCAGCTCCGCCACGCCAGCTGTCCGTGAGGAAGAACCCGTAGCGCTGGTGGGACTCTCCCGGCTCGCCCGGCTCACCGGGCTGCTCTGCGAGCGGCCCGGCCGGCCCTGCCCGCAGCGTCCCTGCCAGCGCCGACCCGAGCTCGTTGTCGTAGTCCCCGGCGATGTCCCAGAAATAGGCACCGCCCAGCCCGGCGTCGGCGATCCAGTCGGCCTTGGCCGTCACCGTGCGCGGGGTGTCCAGGCTCCACCAAGCGTCACCGTCCCAGCGGTAGGCAGCGACCGCCGTCTCGTCGAAGTACTCCTCGCCCACGTCCCGCAGCACCGAGTAGTTCGTGCCCGGCAGCGCGCCGCTGGCCGTCGCTCCGGGCGTGGGGTCACTGACGCCCTCCCAGCCCAGGCCGTACGCAGCAAGTCCGAGCAGGAGCTGATCGTCGCGGTAGCCCGCAGCCCGGTAGGCCTCGAGCACGTTGTCGGCCGCCAGCCCCCAGTTCGCCGAGCTGCCGTCGGGCCACTCGTAGGGGTGCAGGTTCCCCTGGTGGCCGGTGCGACCAGGCACCCAGCCACCGTGGAAGTCGTAGCCCTGAACGTTGAGGAAGTCGACGACGGCGGCGAGCCGCGGGTCGGTCCACCCGCCCACGTTCCGCGGGGACCCGGCGGGTGCAAAGGCGGTCAGCAGGTACTCCTCGCCGTCCGCGGCGGAGCGCTCGTCGAGCTTGTCGCGGAACAGCTCCATGAGCGCGAGGAAGTTCTCGCGGTCGACCTCAGGGTTCGGTGACGGGTGCTCGCCGTCGGCGGCGGGCCACTCCCAGTCCATGTCGAAGCCGTCGAAGATGCCGGCGGCGACCCCCGGTCCTCCCTGCTCCCCGTGCACGGGAAGGTTCCCGTCGAGGTAGAGGTCGATGCAGGAGTCGACAAGTCGTTCCCTGCTCTCCGGCGTGAGGGCCGCAGCGGAGAAGTTGTCCGACCACGTCCATCCGCCGAGGGAGATGAGGACCTTGAGGTCGGGGTAGCGCTCCTTGAGCTTGCGCAGCTGGTTGAAGTTGCCGGCGAGCGGCTGTGCCGGGTCGTCGGCGACGCCGTCGACAGCATCGTCGGCCTCGATGAGCCGCAGGTAGTCGTTCTCAGGGTCTCCTTCCGGCTCCCCCGGATCGACCCCGTCCTCGGGGACCACCTCGCTGGAGATGTCACACACGAGGTCGGTGGTGACATTGCCGAAGGCGTAGTTGAGGTGGGTGAGGTCATCCGCTGCACCTGTGCTCACCAGGTCCGCGAACTCGTAGTTGTGGGAGTCGGCGCTTGCCCACGCCGGGAAGTACCCGAGCGTGCGGTAGCCGTTCACGCCCTCTCCCGGCGCCTCGGGGGCGTCCGCGGCTGCCGGAACGACGGCAAGGGCGGTGCCGGCCAGGACGCCGGTCGCCGCCAACAGGGCCAAGGTCGAGCGGGTAGGTGTTCGCTGTGTCATGAGGGAGCCTCGCTGCTTCCTCCGGGTGTACACCCGGTTCCAGGTTTGTTTGGACTCCTTCATAATAGCCATGCGGTCGGAGATTTTGCCAGAGCGTCGTGACGCTGCGCAGCAACCCCGTTCCGCCCTGCCGCGACCGCGTGGGTGCTCAAGCAGGGGCGCGGTCGGGCGGGAAACCGCCCGTCGCGACGGGGCCCCACCCGGTGACGGTGATCCGGAGCAGCGACTTGCCCTGCCGGCGCATCGCCTGGCGGTACTCGGCCCAGTCGGGGTGCTCGCCCGCGATGCAGCGGTAGTACTCGACGAGCGCGTCCTCCGCCTCCAGTGAGGGCATGTCGAGGACCTCCGCCGTCCCGTCCACCTGCACCCACGCGTCGTCCCAGTCGTCCGAGAGCACGAGGACGGAGGCGGCCGGGTTCCGCCGCAGGTTGACCGCCTTCGCGCGGTCCGGGTAGGTCGAGATGACGATCCTGCCCTCGGCGTCGACACCGCCGGAGACGGGCGAGAGCTGCGGGCGGCCGTCGGCGCGCCTAGTGAGCAGCACGAGGTGATGACGGTCGCGCACGAAGGCGAGGAGCTCCTCGCGGGTCACACGGTCAGCGGCGGCGATGCGAGGCATGGCGCCATCGTAGGTGCGGTGCCCGGGCCGCGCCGGGTCAGTCCCCGCGCATCCCGAGCACGAGCCACGAGCCACCGAGCAGGAGCCCGCCGAGCATGACCATGAGTCCCAGGCCCTCCGGCCCGGACTCCGGCAGCGCCTCGAGCGTGTCGGCCTCCTCCGGTTCCGCGGCGCCGGCAACGGCGACCGTCGGCTCAGGAACCACTGCGGCAACCGTGAGCACCGGAGCGGAGAGCTCGAGCTGCTCCGCCGCCTCCTCCTGCGGCTCCCCGGGGGTCGTCTCGGGCACCGCCGGTGACGGCGCCGCCTCGGGGGCAGGTGCCGGCTCGACCGCTGTCGGCGGCACGTCGGTGAGGACGAGGAGCACCTCCGCGGTCCCTCCTGCGCCCGGGACGGTCTCGACCGGGGTGCCGTCGGTCTCGAGGCGGTGTCCGTCGGCCGCGGTGACGGTCAGCGTGATCGTGGCCACGCCGTCGACGTACTCGGCCGTGACCGGGTGGGTGCCCGGGTCGAGAACCTCGCCAGCGGGGTCGCGCACCACCTGGGTGGCGGCATCAGGCACGACGACGGCGTCCTCACGGCCCGCGCCGTCGAGCGCGGTGGGCGCGGCGAGCTCCGCCGCGGCACGTGGGTCCAGGACGGAACGGATCAGAGAGGTCGTACCGTCCGGGGCAAGGAGGGCGTGACCGGGGGCAGCGACGACGGCGAGCACGAGCCGCTCGATGTCCGTGCCGAGGGCGACGGCGCTGAGCTCGTACCAGCCGCCATCGGGCGACAGGCGTGCGGCGGCACCGAGCTCGTCGACACGGACGCCGTCGACGAGCCACGTGAAGCCACCGTTCCCGAGCGGCAACGTGTAGCCGGGAGCACCGTCGACGACGCTGCGCACGGGCTCGGGCACGACGACGAGCACGGGCCCGGCCTGCTCCGGCTCCTCGGTGGGGACGTCCTCGACCGGGTTTTCGGTGGCCGGCTCCTCGGTCGGGGTCTCGACCACCGGTGGCTCCTCGGCAGGAGGCTGCTCGACGGGGGGCTCGTCGGCCGGAGGGTCGGTCGGGTCACCGTCCAGAGGGCCGTCCGGGCCGACCTCCTCGACCGGGTCCTCAGCAGGCCCGGGAGTCTCCTCCGCGGGAACGTCGACGCCGGAAGCCGGGTCGGGCTCCGGCGGCTCGCGGTCGGCGCCGGGGAGGGCGCTGCCGCCGGCGAGGAGCAGGGCGGCCGTGCCGGCAGCCCATCGGCTCGACCACGCGCTGGCGCTGATCACGGCTGGCTCCCAGGGACGTCGGGTAGAAAGGGGGCGTACACGCGCCCACTGGACCTATCGGCAGACGTGGGCCGTGATCAAGAGATCGTGGCCAGCAGCTGGACGAGTACCTTGCGGTCGCCACGTTCACTGTCCGCTCGTCGCCCCGGACCTGCGCCAAGGGGCGACGGCGCAGGCGCCGGGAGAACGCTGCCGGTGGCGGAGTCACGAACGGCGGGGGCATCGCCGTCCGGGGCGACCTCCCGGCGGGTGACGATCGGCTCGAGCTCGGGGTCGGCGGCGATCGGCCCCAGGTGCGGACGCCTTCGCCTCATCGACCGTCTCCCTCAGCGGTTCCGTCAGGGAGCGGCTGGTCCGCTCCCGTGCCCAGCTCATCGGCGGAACCGGCCGGGAGCTGAGGGGTCGGCGGAGCCGGACACGTCGGCCGGGCGGGGCGGGTCGAGTGGGAGTGATCTCCTCCACGGCGGTGTCGCGGTGGTGGCTGTGGTGGTGTGGGTCCTGGAGTGGCGCCGGTGGCGTGCGGGCCGGCGGGCCGAGCGGCAGAGGGCTGCCCGCCGCCGGACCAGGTGGTGAGAGGACGGGTTGTCGCCCGGTGTCCAGCTCCGTGCCCCGGGCTCGCGGTGGGTGCCAAGCACCGGTCGCCCGGGACCCTGCTGCGCGGCGCAGGCTTGCTCGTAGGCCGCCAGGTGGGCCAGCTTCTGCTGCGCAGTGAACGCGCGGCGTCGCCGCGGCCCGTCAGCGCGGGGATGAGAACTGCTCATCACCCCATCATCCGTGCTCAACACCGTCGGCATCGAGAGGGTCGAACTGGTCATCATGAATGGTCCTGATCTCGCCCTGTCAGACGAAGTTGCTATGAACCGCTGGTCTCATCTCACCCTGACAGACAGGGGGCTGCTGGCACACGGCCGGGACAGGGATCCGGGGCAGGTCGCGCGTCTTGGTGATGATCACGCCGCTGAGTGCGGCGGCCGCGAGCAGGTCCCCGTGCCACCGCTGTCGGCCTTCTCCTCGTATAGACGAGCATGTACCGTCTGCGCCGGGCGGCGGGGCGGCGTGCACGTGTAGATGCGATTCGGCTCCGGCGGGGGTGGTGGTGTGCCAGTCTGGTGCTTCTGGCTGGTCCCGCGCTCCGGCTCGGGGGGGTGCCTTGAGCGTCCATGGCGGGTAGCGTTTCCATTTCGGTGTTGACCATTGACAGGGCCATTCCTGAACGCCAGACTTCGCAACACACAACCGAATAACTAGGGGGTCCACAATGAAGTGGCAACGCGCATGGAGAGTATCCTTGGCGACGGTCGCGATCGCGGCAACCGGATTTGGTGCGGGCATGGCCAACGCATACTCCTTCAAGGAGGCGGCGGTCACCGCGAAGGACGGGTCTGCGACGGTGGCGAGTGCGACCACAAAGATGGAACACGGCTACAGCTCACTGTCCGGGAACATCTTCCACAAGGGCGTGATGACGATTCGTGACCGGAGCGCGGGCGACGGGCGGGCCGTCTACGGGAAATTGACCGGCCAGAAGTGGGACTACGTGGTGCAGCGCCGGCCGGGCGGGAGCATCAAATATCTCGCGTGGATCGGAACGGGTCAGAAGGAGACCAGCCGTACCAGCAGCACTTTGAGCACGGTCCCGACCGTTTCGTGGGACTACCGCACGCATTACGGTCTCAAGACCTTCACGAACGTGTGCGTCGACATTCGGCTGCAGCCTGACAACTGCGCAGGCATCAGTGCCACCACGCTCTACTGACCCGTGCGGGACGCCATGATCACGGCCGAGGAGCTTACGTTCCGGTACGGGCAGCACGAGGCGTTACGTGGCGTGTCCGGTACGTGGGGTGCCGGGGTCGTGGGTGCGCTCGGGGCGAACGGGGCCGGGAAGACGACACTGCTGCGAGTTCTGGCAGGTATCGCGGCCCCGTCAGGTGGGCGGTTGACCGTCGATGGCGTCTCGGTCACCTCCCGTGCAGACCGGTCCCGGCTCCGCGCGCAGGTCGGGTTCCTTCCCCAGGCGCCGCGATGGTTGCCTGAGCTGACCGTCGCGGAGTTCGTCACGTACTTCGGCAGGCTCCGGATGGGCAGGCAGGGGGTGGACGCTGCGGTCTGCCGGGCAGTGGAGGCTGTCGGCTTGGAGGAGAGCCGAGATGTCCAGCTCGGGCATTTGTCCGGTGGGCAGCGGCAGCGCGCGTTCATCGCTCAGGCGATCGTGCACAGCCCGCGGATCCTGATCTTGGACGAACCGAGCGCCGGTCTCGACCCTCGGCAGCGGATCCGGCTCCGGGGGCTGCTGGCGACCTTGGCTGCGGACCGGCTCGTGCTGATCTCCACGCACTTGGTCGAGGATTTGCAACAGTTCGCCTCCCACATCCTCGTCCTCAACGAAGGCCGTGCCCTGTGGCAGGGCTCGTTCGCGGATCTGCAGGCTCGCGGCAAGCGGGACAGGTCGGAGGAGTATGGGCTGGCATCGGATGCGGAAGCGGGTTTCCTGTCGCTGATCGGTGGGGCCGTGCCCCTCGGTGCCGGAGCGGGCGAGGCCGATGGCGCTGTCCGTTTCTGACGAGGTTGTCGCGACCGTGCGACGTCGCGCCGTGATCTGGCGTCCGCAGGCGTGGTACCTCGCGCCCGTAACCATCATCGTCGCTGGCGTCAGCCTGTTTGGGCGCGCGGAGTTCGCCCATTCGGCGGTCTGGGCGGTGGACGCGGCTCTCACCTCGATCTATGTGCTCTGGCCGATTGCGCTCGGTGTCTCTGCGGTTCCGGTCATCCGGTTGCGGCGCACCGCTTCCCGGGAGCTGCTCGAGGCGTTGCCGACCGGTGCTCAGTGGCGCGTGATGGTCATGAGCGCTGCGTGGCCGGGCATCTGGATCTGTGCGGGCCTGCTCCTGGGCACTGCCCTGGCCCTTGGGGTCGCTGGTTGGCACGGGTCACCGCCTTCGTTGCGAGCGGTTGCTCCTCTTGCGCCGGCCCTGATCGGAACTATGGCGATGGGCGCCCTCGGGGGTGCGTGTGCCGTGCTGGTCCCGAACTGGGCCGTGCCGCCTCTCCTGTCTGTCACCGCGTTCACGTGCCTGGTCTTTGACGTCGCGGGCCTGCGCGCGCTGACCGACTTCGTGGGCGCGACCGGTTCGGTCGTCGTGGCGATGCAGCTGCGGCCTGTGGTGCTCCTCGGCCTGTGCGGTGCCTTCGCGGGACTGGTGCTGGCATCCCTGGCGGTGTCCGCCGCGTTCATGACCGGGTTGCGGCGCTGGTGGATCGTTGCTGCGGTAGCGGGCGCTACGGCCGTGCTCGTCCTGGCTACCGCTGACCTGCGGACACCGCGGACTTGGGCGGACGACGCGGGATGGCCGTGCACACCGGTCCCGGCGACCGACACAGAGGTGTGCCTGCCGCCGGACCAGCGGGCGATGACGGACGTGGTGAGCGAGGCACTGACGCCGACGGCCACACGGCTGGTGGAGCTGGACCCCGGGCTGGCGACGGCCCGGTTCTCCCCCAATGCTGCGGCGGCGGGTGCTGCGGGTCAACGGCCGACGGTGTGGATCACGCTGCCCGTCGGGCAGGCAGGGACCGCGACGGACGAGATGGTCCATGCCGTCACGGACGGTCTCGCCGTGTGCTGGGGTCCGGACAGCACTGGCGGCGAGGAGATGACGATGGCCCGGGCCATGGTCGTGCTGCAGTGGTGGCTCGCGCCAAATCTCGTCCCCGACGAGGCACTGCTCGAGGCCTACGGGATCGCCGAGCGAGCACCGACCCACAGTGAAGCCCAGCAGGCGTACGCCGTCCTGACCGAGTGCGCGTGATGACGACGCTGCGGTTGTACGCACGGTCCCGGGGAGGTGTCGCCCGGCTCGGGATCCTCGGCGCGGCAGCAGCGCTACCCGTGCTGCTCGCCCCAGTGGAGTTCCTCGGCGTGCCCGTCCGTGACGCAGCCGCCTCGATCTTCCTGAACGCCGCCCTGCTCGCCGGGACTGTCGTCGCATTCCCGCTCGGAGCACCCTGGAGTGAGTTGGACGAAGCGTTGCCGGACAGACCGCTGCGAGACCTGCGGCTGGTCTGGTTCATGGCCGTGACAGTGGCGGCCGTCCTGGCCGGTGCTGCGGCCGTCGCCGTCCGGGAAGACGCGGCCCTCCTGATGCCGTTCTACGGCAGGAACGTCCTGCTCGGCCTCGGGATCGGCGCGCTCAGCGTCTGTCTGCTGCCGCGCACCGTCGCCTGGCTGCCGGCGACCGCGTACGCCATGGTCTGCTGGGTCTGGGGAACGGAGGACCAGCTCGGGACCGCACGAGTGTGGGCACTGCCCAACCACGACTTGACGTCCTGGCTGTCCCTGCTGGTGGCCGTGAGCCTGTGGGCCGGGGCAGCAGCGCTGTACACGTACCGCGATGGTCAGCAGGTGCCCTGATGGGCAGGGCCGCATTCCGCGTCCGGCAGGCGCTTCGCCGTGCCTCTGCGCAGGTCATGAACCGAGACGTGCCGCGGCAGGTCGGCTAAGCCGTGGCGGCCGCAGTGATCGTGCTCCTGGTGATCGCGGCGTGCACGACCCCCGCAAAGGTGAACGGTGGACCCCACGGTGAGGTGGTGGGGCCGGACGGCTTTCATGTGGAGGCCGGTTCGTGACGATCTCGGCGGGCGCGGGTGTCGCACCCGAAGGGACTGCCGTGTCGGTGTCCCTGGTGGAGACGCTGCCCGCCGGCGCGGCACCGGAGTTCGTCGAGCAGAATCGGTCACGGTGTTCAGGTGGTGCTGGGTGATGGCCTGCAACCCCAGACACCGGTCGAGGTTCGTGTCGCGGTCGATGGCGAGCTGCCGCAGGACGGTGAGGTGGCCCTGCTGACCGTCTCAGTTGACGGGTCGACCGATCGCCAGGAAGGGGAGCCGGGGGACCAGAACCCGCCTACCAAGGCGAATGGAGGGGGTCATCCCTTCTCGATGCCCCGCGACACGGATCGGCGGTGCACCTGGAGGATGTCAGCGACCTCTCCGAGGGTGAGGGTCGCGCGCGTGCTCGCGATGGCGTCGTTCATGGTTGCCACCTTGCTGCCGCTGATGGGGGTGCTCGGTGCCGATCCTGCCGTGTTCAACGTGCTTCTCCTTGTATCTCCTCGCCCCGTACATCTGTCACCGTAGCGACGCGTATATACACGCAGGTCAGAGGCACAAGACTCCGTCCACGGAGACGGCAGGTGACCCGAGCCCTCGCTAGGACAGTTAGTCACATGGGACGTCACATGGGAACGAAAAAAGACCCGCAGGGCCCCAACTTTGCGTTGAGATCCTGCGGGTCTTCTGCTGTGCGCGAGGGGGGAGTTGAACCCCCACGCCCTTTCGGGCACACGGACCTGAACCGTGCGCGTCTGCCTATTCCGCCACTCGCGCGTTGTACAGCGTGGACGAGATTAGCACGCAGCCCGGGCGGCCGACGACGCCGTCGCCCCCAGGGAGAGGCGTCTCACAGCGCGGCACCCCGCTCCCCCGTATCGCGCCGTGGATACGTCAGCCGCGATGCACAATCGTTACGATCATGAGGGGTCGTGGGAGGAGGTGTACCGATGGGAACGCTCGATCGCTTCGAGAAGAAGGTCGAGAACGCGGTGAACAACGTGTTTGCCAAGGCGTTCCGCAGCGAGGTCAAGCCGGTGGAGATCGCGAGCGCGATCCGCCGGGACATGGACGACCGCGCTGCCGCCGTGTCGCGTGACCGCACCGTCGTGCCCAACGAGTTCACCGTGCTCCTGAGCCCCTCCGACCGCGAGCGCGTGGACGACTGGGGAGCCGACGCCCTCGCCGAGGAGATGGTCGCCACCGCCACCGCGCACGCCGACTCCCAGCACTACGCCTTCGTCGGCCCGGTCCGGGTGCACTTCGAGACCGACGAGTCCGTGAGCACCGGCCGCCTCAGCGTCACCTCCGCCACCCGCCGCGGCTCCACCGCGCCCGCGACGTCGACGGCGGCCTCCACCCGCCACCCCATCATCGACATCGACGGCCAGCGCTACCTCCTCACCGGGCCCGTCACGGTGCTCGGCCGCGGTACCGAGGCGGACGTCGTCGTCGACGACACCGGCGTCTCGCGCCGTCACCTGGAGCTGCGCGTCACGCCCGCCGGCACGGTCGCCACGGACCTCGGCTCGACCAACGGCACCTTCGTCGAGGGGCACCGGATCCAGGCCGCCACCCTGCTGGACGGCAACACGATCACGATCGGCCGCACCCGGATCATGTTCTGGAACGGTAACGACGACGACTTGGCAGGCGGCTGACCCATGACCGAGCTGGCCGTGACTCTCCTGCGCGTGAGCTACCTCGTGCTGCTGTGGGTCCTCGTCCTCGGCGCGCTGGCCGTGCTGCGCCGCGACATCTTCGGGACGAAGATCACCCGTCGCTCCCGGGGCGACGCCCAGCGCGGCCGCCGCCCCACGCCACCCGCCCCCAGGCGGCCCGCCCGCTCCACGCCCACCCGCCTCGTCGTCACGCAGGGACCACTCACCGGCACGACGATGCCGCTCGGTCCCTCCGCCGTCGTCGTCGGCCGCGCCGCCAGTTCCACCCTCGTCCTCGACGACGACTACTCCTCGGGACGGCATGCGCGCTTCTACCCCCAGGACGGCGCCTGGTGGGTGGAGGACCTCGGCTCGACCAACGGCACCTTCGTCGGTGACCAGCGCCTGACCCAGCCCGTGCAGCTGAGCGCCGGGACCCCCGTGCGCGTCGGGCAGACCGTCATCGAGCTGCAGCGCTGAGCCCATGCCCCTGACTTCCAACTACGCCGCCCGCTCCGACGTCGGGCTCGTGCGCTCGAGCAACCAGGACTCCGGCTACGCCGGCCCCTACCTGCTCGTCCTCGCCGACGGCATGGGTGGGCCTGCCGGCGGCGACATCGCCTCGTCCGTCGCCCTGGCCCGCCTCGTCCACCTCGACGACGACCACCCGCCCGCCGACGAGCTCCTCCCCAGCCTGCGCGAGGCCGTCGCCGCCGCCCACGCGGACCTCGAGGAGCGCGCCGACGCCGACCCCGAGCTCGCCGGTCTGGGCACAACCTGCATCGCGCTGCTGCGCTCCGGCAACAAGATCGCCATGGTCCACATCGGCGACTCCCGCGCCTACCTGCTGCGGGACGGGGAGCTCACGCAGGTCACGACCGACCACACCTTCGTTCAGCACCTCGTCGAGACCGGCCGGCTGAGCCCCGAGCAGGCCGAGCGGCACCCACAGCGCTCGGTGCTCCTGCGCGTGCTCGGTGACACCGACGGGGACGTCATCCTCGACGAGTCGGTCCGCGAGGTGCGCGTCGGCGACCGGTGGCTGCTGTGCTCCGACGGTCTGTCCGGCGTCGTCAGCGCCGAGACCATCGCCGACACCCTCATCCGTGTGCCCGACCCGGGCCGTTGCGCCGAGGAGCTCATCGACCTCGCGCTGCGCGGGGGCGGGCCCGACAACGTCACCTGCGTCGTCGCCGACTTCCTCGACTCCGACGACCTGCCCCCCGGCCTGGTCCCCGCCTCGGGCCCGCAGGTGGTCGGCGCCGCCGCCACGGACCGCCTGCGCGGCACCCGCGGCACCTCCGGGGCCGCCGGCCGGGCCGCCGCCCTCTCCCCCGCCGCCCCGTCCCCGGACGACGACGACGAGCCCGAGCCGCCCCGCCGGCGGCGCTGGATCGGGCGTACTCTCCTCACGCTCCTCGTGCTGGTGCTCCTCGGCGCCGGCGGGTGGCTGGGCTACCAGTGGACCCAGACCCAGTACTTCCTCGCCGCCGATGGTGAGGTCGTGGCGATCTACCGGGGCATCCCCCAGGAGCTGGGGCCGCTGACCCTGTCCACGGTCCACTCGCGGACCGACCTGCGGCTCGACGAGCTGCCCGGTTACGCCCGCGACCGCCTCGAGTCGACGATCACCGTCTCCTCCCTGGACCAGGCCGAGGACCGCGTGACGGAGCTGCGCGACGAGGTCCGCGCAATCGAGCCCGAGCCGACCGTCACGCCCTCGCCCGGCCGGTCGCCCAGCCCGTCCGCGACGGCGGAGGCCGGTTGATGGCCATCGTCAGCCAGCAGCCCGGCCGCCGGGGACGCGGCGTCGAGCTCGTCCTGCTCCTCCTCGGCCTGGCCATCGGGCTGTACGCCTACCTCCAGGTCGGACTCGCGACCGAGGGCGCCCCGCCCGCGGACATCGTCACCCAGGCGGGAGTGCTCGTCGTCCTGGCCCTGGCCACCCACGTGGTCCTGCGGTGGCGCGCCCCCTACGCCGACCCCGTCATCCTGCCCGTCGCCGTCGCCCTCAACGGGCTCGGGCTGGCGATGATCCACCGCATCGACGTCGCCGAGGGCAGCACCTTCGCCTCCCGCCAGGTGCTGTGGACGATGCTGGGGATCGCGGCGGCCGTCGCCGTCGTCATCGCGCTGCGGGACCACCGGCTGCTGCGGCGCTACACGTACCTGTCGATGATCCTCGGCCTGGTCATGCTGCTCCTACCTCTCCTGCCGGGGCTGGGCCGCACCATCAACGGCGCCCGCATCTGGATCTCCCTCGGCTCGATGTCCTTCCAGCCCGCCGAGCTCGCCAAGGTCCTCCTCGCCATCTTCTTCGCCGGCTACCTCGTGACCAACCGCGACACCCTGGCGCTGGCCGGGCGACGGGTGCTGGGCCTGCAGCTGCCGCGGGTGCGCGACCTCGGCCCGATCCTCCTCGCGTGGGCCGTGGCTCTGGTCGTCCTCGTCTTCCAGCGCGACCTCGGCACCGCACTGCTGTTCTTCGCGCTGTTCGTCGCCATGCTCTACGTCGCCACGGAGCGCGTGAGCTGGGTCCTCCTCGGCCTGCTCCTCTTCGGCGGGGCCGCCGCACTGGCGGCGAGCACCCTCGGGCACGTGAGCGACCGGTTCGACGTGTGGCTGAGCGCGTTGGACCCCGACATCTACTCCCGCCAGTTCGGCGGCTCCTACCAGGTGGTCCAGGGCCTGTTCGGGATGGCGTCGGGTGGCCTCATGGGCACCGGCTGGGGCCAGGGCCGACCGGACATCGTGCCCTACGCCCAGTCCGACTTCATCATCGCCTCGCTCGGTGAGGAGCTCGGGCTGACCGGCCTGCTCGCGATCCTCCTCATGTACCTCGTCCTCGCCCAGCGCGGCATGCGCGCGGCCATCGGGGTGCGCGACGGCTTCGGGACCCTGCTCGCCTCCGGCCTGTCCTTCGTCGTCGCCTTCCAGTGCTTCGTCGTCGTCGGCGGCGTCACCCGTCTCATCCCGCTCACCGGCCTGACGATGCCGTTCCTCGCCCAGGGCGGGTCCTCGCTCGTCGTCAACTGGGTGATCGTCGCGCTCCTGCTGCGCATCTCCGACGCCGCGCGGCGCCCTGTCGCGATGAGCGGCGACCTGCCGATCGGCCCGCTCGACACGAGCGGCGACGTCGCCGAGGTGAGCTTCCGCCCCACCGGCGACGACGCCAACCCCACCGAGGTGGTGAGGCTCTCGTGAACACCCCCGTCCGGCGGCTCATGACCATCGTCGCCCTCATGTTCCTCGCGCTCATGGTGGCCGCGACGTCCGTCCAGTTCGTCCAGGCGCCGTCCCTCAACGCCGACGGCCGCAACGTCCGCACGATCTACCGCGAATTCGGTCAGGACCGCGGCCCGATCATCGTCGCCGGGGAGGCCATCGCCTCCTCCACACCGGTCGACACCGCCTACGGCTACCATCGCTCCTACGCCGAGCCGCTCCTCTACGCCCACACGACGGGGTACTTCGCGGCCGCGCTCAGCTCGATGACCGGCATGGAGCAGGCCGCCAACGACGTCCTCGGCGGCACCGCCGACTCCCTCGTCGTCCAGCGCCTCCAGGACCTCGTCACCGGCCGTCAGCCGCAGGGCGGCTCCGTCGAGCTCACCCTCGACCCCGCCGCCCAGCAGGCCGCCTGGGACGCCCTGGGGGACCAGCGCGGCTCCGTCGTCGCCCTCGACACGCGCACCGGCGCGATCCTCGCCTCGGTCTCCAAGCCGAGCTTCGACCCCAACGAGCTCGCCACCCACGATGCTGCCGCCGCCCAGGCGGCCTACGACGCGCTGCTGGCCGACGAGGCCGACCCGCTCGTCAACCGCGCCATCGCCGGCGACCTCTACGCGCCGGGCTCCTCCTTCAAGGTCATCACCGCCGCCGCGGCGATCGAGGAGCTGGGACTCGAGGCGGACAGCCCGGTCCCGTCCCCCGCCCAGCTCCAGCTGCCGCAGTCCACCCAGGTGATCAACAACCCCGGCGGGATCGCCTGCACCGCCGAGGACACCGCCCCGCTGCGGTACACGATGGAGCAATCCTGCAACACGACCTTCGCCCAGCTGGGCATGGACCTGGGACCGGAGCGGCTCGCCGAGCAGGCCGAGGCCTTCGGCTTCGGTCAGGAGCTGCGGATCCCGCTGCGGGTCACCCCGTCCGCCTTCCCCGCGGACCAGGACGACGCGCAGACCGCGATGTCCGCCATCGGGCAGCAGAGCGTCCGCGTGACGCCGCTCCAGATGGCGATGGTGTCCCAGGCGATCGCCAACGGCGGGGAACAGCTGCAGCCGTACCTCGTGGCGACCGAGCGCAACGCCGACCTCGAGGTGGTCGCCACCACCGAGCCCACCGTGCTGCGCCGGTCCGTCTCCCCCGAGACGGCGCAGGTGCTGACCGAGCTCATGACGAGCGTCGTCGCGGGCGGCACCGGTAGCGCCGCACAGCTGCCGGGCATCGCCGTCGCCGGCAAGACCGGCACGGCGCAGAGCGGCACCGACGCGCCCCCCCACGCGTGGTTCACGTCCTTTGCGCCGGCCGACGACCCGCAGGTGGCGGTCGCCGTCGTCGTCGAGAACGGTGGCATCGAGGGGGACATCGCCTCCGGCGGCACGACCGCGGCGCCGATCGCGCGCGAGGTCCTCGCCGCGCTCCTGGCGGACTGACCGTGGCGATCCGGCCCGGCCACCTCCTCCGCGAGCGCTACGAGCTCACCGAGCGCATCGCCGTCGGCGGCATGGGGGAGGTGTGGCGCGCCCGGGACCTCCTGCTCGGCCGCACCGTCGCCGCCAAGGTGCTGCGCGAGGACCTCCTCGGGGACGCCGCCTCCCTCGCCCGCCTGCGTGCCGAGGCCCGCAACGCGAGCGGGGTCGTCCACCCCAACGTCGCCGTGCTCCTCGACTACGGCGAGCAGGACGGCGGCGGCTTCCTCGTCATGGAGTACGTGCCCGGCGAGCCGCTGTCGGAGGTGATCGAGCGGGAGCGGACCCTGTCCCCGCAGTGGCTGCTGCCCGTCCTTGCCCAGTGCGCCGAGGGGCTGCACGCCGCCCACCAGGCCGGGGTGGTCCACCGGGACGTCAAGCCGTCCAACATCCTCGTCGTGGCCGACGGCACCGCCAAGCTCACCGACTTCGGCATCTCCCTCGGCGCCGGGCAACCCGCCCTCACGGCCGCCGGCATGGTCATGGGCACCGCCCAGTACCTGCCGCCCGAGCTCGCCATGGGCCGTCCCGCCCGGCCGGCAGGCGACGTCTACGCCCTGGGCGTCATCGCTTACGAGGCCCTCGCCGGCCGGCGGCCCTTCACGGGCAACAACCAGGTCGACATCGCGATGGCGCACGTGAGGACCCCCCTGCCGCCGCTGCCCGACGACGTGCCCCCGCCCGTCCGTGAGCTCGTCACCGCCATGCTCGCCAAGGACCCGGCCGAGCGGCCGGCGTCCGCGGCGGCCGTCGCCCGTCGGATGAGGGAGCTCGTCGCCGACGACGTGCCCTCGCCCGCCACCGACCTCGCCGCACCCGCCGGCATCGCTGTACCCCCGCACCCGCCACGCCGCTGGCGCCGCCCCACGTGGGCGGAGCTGGCCGCTGACCGGCTCTGGCTCACCGTCGTGGGCGCGGGTCTCGCCGTCGCCGCGGTGCTCGCGCTGACCCTCGGTACCCTTGCCCTGGGCGGGGACCAGCCGGCGGGCAGCAGCCCGGAGTCTCGAACCGATCAACTGACAGTGAGGAACCGCTAGTGGTGGACGAAGTGCCCAAGGTGCTCGCCGGACGTTACGAGATCCGTGAGCTGATCGGTCGTGGCGGCATGGCCGAGGTCTACCTCGGCTACGACAACCGGCTCTCACGCACGGTCGCGATCAAGGTGCTCCGCTCCGACCTCGCCCGGGACCCCACCTTCCAGGCGCGCTTCCGGCGCGAGGCGCAGTCCGCGGGCTCCCTCAACCACCCCGCCATCGTCTCCGTCTACGACACCGGCGAGGACGACGTCGTCACCTCGGCGGGCGAACGTGCTCACGTGCCGTACATCGTCATGGAGTACGTCGAGGGCCACACCGTCCGCTCGCTGCTCACCGACGGCTCGGCCGTCCCGATCGACGAGGCGAGCGAGATCGTCATCGGGGTGCTGTCCGCGCTGGCGTACTCGCACCGCGAGGGGATCGTCCACCGGGACATCAAGCCCGGCAACGTCATGCTCACGCCAACCGGTCAGGTCAAGGTCATGGACTTCGGCATCGCCCGCGCGATGGCCGACTCCGCCGCCACGATGACCCAGACCCACGCCGTCGTCGGCACGGCGCAGTACCTGTCCCCGGAGCAGGCGCGCGGGGAGGTCGTGGACGCCCGCTCGGACATCTACTCCACCGGCTGCCTCCTGTACGAGCTGCTCACCGGCCAGCCGCCGTTCAGCGGCGACTCCGCCGTCGCGGTGGCCTACCAGCACGTGCGCGAGATCCCCAAGCCGCCGAGCGAGGTGGCCTCCGACATCCCCGAGGCGCTGGACCGCATCGTCCTCAAGGCGCTGGCCAAGGACCGCGAGGACCGCTACCCCGACGCCGACGCGATGCGCAGCGACCTCGAGGCCGCGCTCCGCGGCGGCGCGGTGAGCGCCCCGGCCACGAGCTCGTGGGCGGCCGCTGCGGCCGCTGCGAGCCAGCCCACCACCGTCATGGGTGCCGGCCAGGCCACCCAGGCGATGCCGGCCACCCGCGCGCGCACCGCCGTCGCGCCCGAGGAGGACGAGGAGGAGAACAAGCGCTCCCCGTGGTGGGTGTGGCTGCTCGTGCTCCTCGGTCTCCTCGCTGCTGCGGGCGTCACCTACCTCCTCCTGACCAACGACCGGGAGGAGGAGCCGCCACCGTCGACGACGGTCACCGTGCCCCCGCTCGAGGGGATGGACCAGACGGAGGCCCGCGAGGCCGTGGAGGCGGAGGGCCTGACCTTTGCCATCGGGGACCCCGAGTTCTCCGCCGAGATCGAGCCGGGGCTCTTCGTCAGCTCCGACCCCGAGGTCGGCGAGACGGTCGAGGAGGGTGAGACGGTCACCGTCCGCTTCTCCGCCGGACCCGAGGCCGTGGAGATGCCCGACGTCACCGGTCTCAGCCAGCGCCAGGCGCAGGACCAGCTCTCCGAGCAGGAGCTGGGGATCCGGGTCCGCATCACCTACGCCCCGATCGACAGCCCGGACTACGAGAAGGACCGCGTCGCGCGGACCGAGCCCGAGGCCGGCGTCGCGATCGAGCCGGACGCCGAGGTGGTCCTCCACATCGCCACCGGCAACGTCGAGGTCCCCGACCTCACCGGGCAGACGGTCCAGACCGCCACCGAGGCACTACGCGAGCTCAACCTCTCCGTCACCCCGACCGAGCAGCCCTCCGGCGACTTCGAGCCCGGGACCGTCCTGGACCAGAACCGCACCGGCCCGGTGCCACGCCTGAGCACCATCGAGCTCGTCGTCGCCGTCGCGCCGCCCGAGCCCGAGCCGACGACTCCCGAGCCCACCACCGAGGAGCCGCCGAGCGACGAGGAGCCGCCGCCCGACGACGAGCCCAGCGACGAGGCGACGTCCGCGGACGGCCCCGGCAACAGCGAGTTCGGCCGCGGCCAGGGCAACGGCCCGTAAGCCACCGCCCTCCTCGCGACAACACGGAAACGGCGGGCCGGCGTCCTCGACGCCGGCCCGCCGCCTGCCCCAGCCGGCGGGGCGCCTGGTCCGCAGCCTGGTTCCTCGGTGTGGACCTGTGAACCCCAGACGTCCAGTCCTCCACACCAGAGCAGGCGCGGCGGACTGCGACGCCCTAGGCGCGGACGAGCGGGGCCATGCCCTCGCTGCGGGCCGGCGCCTCGGCGTCCCCGGTGACGGCCAGCCAGTTCGCCAGCAGCCGGTGGCCATGCTCGGTGAGCACCGACTCGGGGTGGAACTGCACGCCGTGGAGCGGCAGCTCACGGTGCTGCAGGCCCATGACGACGCCACCGGCCGTCGTCGCGGTGACGACGAGGTCCTCGGGCACGGTCGCGGCGTCGACGGCGAGGGAGTGGTAACGGGTGGCCGTGAACGGCGTGGGCAGGCCGGCGAAGACGCCGGAGCCGTCATGCTCGACCGGCGAGGTCTTGCCGTGCATGAGCTCGGTGGCGTGGGTGACCGTCCCGCCGAAGAGCTCCCCGAGGGCCTGGTGGCCCAGGCACACCCCGAGCATCGGCACGCGGTGCTCCGCGCAGCGCTCGATGACCTCGAGGCTGGCGCCGGCCTCCTTGGGAGTGCCCGGCCCGGGAGAGACGAGGACGCCGTCGAAGTCGCGCGGGTCGGCGGTCACGGCGTCGTTGCGCTGGACGACGGTGCTCGCCCCGAGCTGCTCGAGGTAGCCGACGATCGTCCACACGAAGCTGTCGTAGTTGTCGACGACGAGGAGCCGGGTCATGCGCCGTCCTCGATCGTCGTCTCGTTGAAGGGCATGTACGGGGCGATCTCCGGGAAGAGCCACGTGAAGCAGGCGTAGACGACCGCTGCCGCGAGGAGCAGCGCGAGGATGGCCCGGAACCACACGGGCCCCGGCAGGACCCGCCACAGTGCGCCGTACATCAGCGTCCCTCCTCGAGAAGCTCGGCCGGCTTGCCGTCGCTCTTGTCGATCCAGTACTGGAACTCGCCGTAGGTGATCCACCGCTCGGCCGCCGAGAACAGCGGGTGGCAGGTGGTCAGCGTGATCATCCGCTCGGTCGGGGCGACGCCCGGCTCGTTCGGCACGGGCGCGATGACCTCAACCTGGGAGGGGTGGACGATCTCGGTCTCGGTCACCTCGTAGACGAGGTAGGCGTCGTTGGTCTCCACGATGACGGAGTCCCCGACGACGATCTGCTCGATCTCCCGGTACGGCGCGCCGTAGGACTGGCGGTGCGCCGCCGTCGCGAAGTTGCCGGTCTCGCCGGGCAGCTGGGTGTCGGGGTAGTGCCCGATGTAGCCCTTGTTGAGCACGTCCCCCAGGCCCACGCCGTGGGCGATCGTGACGCGGTAGTCGTCACCGAGGCGCGGGATGTACATCGTCCCGAGCAGCTCGCCCTCGGCGACGGCTGCAGGGATCGGCGGCGGGTCGGTGCGCCGCTCGCCCTCCTCGACGGGCGCCTTGACGACGTCGTCCCGCTTCTCCCACTCCTCGAGGACCCCCGCCTGGTAGCTGTGCGCCTCGACGTCGGTCCACCACAGCTGCCACACGACGAACAGGCCTAGGAGCAAGCCCGCGGTGATCATGAGCTCTCCGACCACGCCCACGAGCGTGGAGAAGAACCCCCGCTTCTGGCGTCGGCGCCGGGTACGGCGCGGAGGCTCGTTGCCGTCCTGCTGCCAGGGCAGGTCCTCGAGCTGGTCGAGCGTGGCCATCACGGGGTCCTTTGTCGGTCGACGTGTTCTGAGGCGAGCGTAGTTCACCCGACCCGGGCGTGGTCCAGACGCAGGGAGCCGGTGTAGGCCGGCATCTCGATCTCCTCGTCCTCCGCAAAGGACCAGCCCAGCCCAAGGGCGTCGACGTACTGGAGGTAGACCGCCACGTCCGGCGAGGTCTCCACGGCCTCCCGCAGCGCCTCCGGGTCACCGATGGCGGAGATGCGGTAGGGCGGGGAGTAGTGCCGGCCGTGGAGGAGCAGGACGTTGCCGACGCAGCGCACCGACGACGTCGAGGTGATGCGCTGGTCCTGGATCATCATCGCCTCCGCACCACCGGTCCACAGGGCGTTGATGACCGCCTCGAGGTCCTGCTGGTGGACGACGAGGTCGTCCGGGTGCAGGCCGCTCGCGGTGAGGTCGGGCGGCGCGGGCGCGTCCCACAGCTCGACGACGACGCCCGGTCCCGTCACGGGCGTGCGTCCAGCAGCGAGGGCGGTGAGCTCGCTGCTCCTGATGTCTTGCTCGGGCAGCGGCTGCTGGGCGGCGACGAGCGCGTCACGCTGCTCGCGCAGGGCGGACACCTCCGCCTCGTTGTCCTCCAGCCGCGCCGTCTCGACGCGGGCGAGGTCGACGAGGTTCGTCGGGGAACGGTCGGCATCGTCCTCGAAGAGGGTCGCGCTGGTCGCGAAGAGAACCCCCGCGAGGGCGGCGACGACACCGACGGCGACGGACCCGCGTCGGCGGTCGGCGGAACTTCGCTCGGACATCCTCACCACCCCTCAACGCGTTGGCCCCCACAGCCGTTCCCGACCACTACGCTAAGGGAGGTGCCGCCGCCTCGGAAGGGCAGCGACGCCACGTACAGAGCCGAGGTACCGCCAGCCGGGCGGAACACCCGAAGGAGAGCTGACAGTGCCGGAGTCCAAGCGCCGCAAGAAGAAGGCGACGTACACGCCCCCGACCGCGCCCGCCGAGGTCAAGGAAAGTCCCCGCTGGTGGGTGCCCACCGCCGTCGTCCTCATGGTCGTGGGGATGCTGTGGGTGGTGGTCACCTACGTCGTGCAGGCCGCCGGCCCGATCCCGGGGATCGGGAACCTCAACCTCGGGATCGGCTTCGTCGTCCTGCTCGTCGGGTTCCTCATGACCTTGCGCTGGCGCTGACGCCACCCGCCACGGTGCGCCGGTTCCCCTCGGGGAGCCGGCGTTCCGCGTTCTCCGGGGCCGGACGGTTGCCCACAGCTGTGGAGCGCCCTGTGGAGAAATACACGAGTGTAAGTCCACAGGTGTGCACAACCCTGTGGAGAACTACAGGCGTGTAACTCAGGTGATCGCGTACTTCGCCGTGGCCAGGACGACGACGACGGCGGCGACGAGGACCGTCGCCACGATGCTCGTGGCCGTCTGCCGCTTGCGCGGTGCGTAGACGTACGCCGCGGCGAGCACCGCACCGACGACGAGGCCGCCGAGGTGTGCCTGCCAGGCGATGTTGGGGATCGTGAAACCGATGACGGTGTTGATGACGATGAGGACGAGGATCTGCGTCGTGTCCCGTCCCAGGCGTCGCATTGCGAGCCCCACGGCCCCGAAGAGCCCGAAGACCGCGCCGGAGGCGCCGACCACCGGGGTGATCCACGCGACCTCGTACGGGGAGGCGAAAAGCAGGACCCCGACCGAGCCACCCACCGCACTGACGAGGTAGAGCGCGGCGAAGCGCCAGCGCCCCAGGGCCGGCTCGAGCACGGAGCCGACGATCCACAGGGCGTACATGTTGACGGCCAGGTGGAGGAAGCCCCCGTGGAGGAAGGCTGCGGAGAGGAACCGGTAGGGCTCGCTCTCGCCGGCGAAGGGGACGAAGACGAGCGCGGCCCGCGCGTCCGCCGCCCGCAGGAAAACGTAGGCGAGGAGACACAGCGCGACGATCGTGATCGTCACGACGGGACGCCCCTCGCGGACGCGCCCACCGAAGACGGTGCGCCGGGCGGGCAGCGCGGCCTGGGCACGTGCGACGCAGTCCACGCACTGCACCCCTACCGGGGCGGGCCGCTGGCACTCCGGGCAGACGGGACGGTTGCAGCGCTGACACCTGACGTAGGAGACCCGGTCGGGGTGCCGCGGGCAGGCCGGCGCCGCGTCGGTGCCGGCCTGCCCGTACGGACTCGCGGTCATTCGATCAGTCGGTGACGGTGATCGAGGAGATGACGACGTCCTCGACGGGACGGTCGCCGCGCCCGGTGGGGGTCGTGCCGATCGTGTCGACCACCGCGCGGCTCGCGCCGTCGGCCACCCGCCCGAAGATGGTGTGCTTGCCCTGCAGCCAGGTCGTCGGCGCCGTCGTGATGAAGAACTGGGAACCGTTGGTGCCTCGTCCACCGATCTTGCCGGCGTTCGCCATGGCGAGGATGTAGGGCTGGGTGAAGTCGAGCTCCGGGTGGATCTCGTCGTCGAAGGTGTAGCCCGGGCCGCCGGTGCCGGTGCCCAGCGGGTCGCCACCCTGGATCAT
The DNA here is from genome assembly GCF_023715365.1 of Georgenia satyanarayanai. Classification (GTDB taxonomy): domain Bacteria; phylum Actinomycetota; class Actinomycetes; order Actinomycetales; family Actinomycetaceae; genus Oceanitalea; species Oceanitalea satyanarayanai_B. The sequence continues at coordinate 46,890 of NZ_JAMBNZ010000006.1, read as the reverse complement.
GAAGTTGGGGATGACGCGGTGGAAGACGACGCCGTTGTACAGCGGCTCGTTCGTCTCCTCGCCCGTCCCGGGGTGGGTCCAGGTCCGCTCGCCCTTGGCGAGGGAGACGAAATTGTCGACGGTCTTGGGGGCGTGGTTGGGGAACAGCTCGATGACAATGTCCCCGACGTTCGTGTGCACAGTTGCTTCCATGCCTCCGATCCTTTCACGGCCCCCGCAGTGCGCGCAGGTGCGGCCCCGTGCCGTCAGCGCGCGGACGTGGGAGGGTGGGGGCAGGACGGGGTCGCTGACGCGCCGCACGGCGAGATATCGGCCCCCGGAATGGTGCGCTCCTCTGCCCGCGGTGGGACGATGAGCCACACGTAGCTGTCAGTCACGAGGGAGAGCACATGTCGCGCAAGCAGAAGATCCGCGAGGTCGACACGGACAAGGTCCGCCAGCAGGCCGTCGAGTTCGGGCACGTCCTCGGCGAGCAGGCGGGCAAGGCCGGCGAGCTCGCTGCCTCCCTCGCCGGACAGGGCAAGGTCTGGGCCACCGACGTCGCCGCCCCGAAGATCGACAAGGCGCTGCGGGACGGCGTCAAGGTCGCCGCCCCCAAGATCGAGGCCGCTGCCGAGAAGGCACGTCCCGTCGTCGACACCACCCGCGACAAGATCGTGGACGACTACCTGCCTCGCGTGCAGAAGGCGATGCACGACGCCGCGGAGGCTGCAGGCGGCAACGGCACCGTGGCGGAAAAGGCCACCAAGGCCGGCAAGGCCGCGCAGAAGGCGATGACCACCAAGCCCAAGAAGAAGAGCTCCGGCAAGAAGGTCGGGTGGATCCTCGTCGGCACTGCCGCCGCAGGCACCGGCTACCTGCTGTGGCGCCGTACCCAGCCCGTGGACGACCCGTGGGCCGAGGAGTACTGGGAGGACACCACTGTGACGACTCCGAACGACGACGCCTCGAGCGGCGGCCAGGTCACCTCCGTGCCCAACACCCTGGAGGAGGGCGAGCCTGCAGTCGACGCCGCCACCGTGGTGGAGGAGACGGAGACGTCGGCCGGCGCGGTCACCACCGAGACCACCCCGGTCGACGCCGGTCGCGGCGAGACGGACGTGGACACGACCCGCAACGCCTGAGACACACGCACAGACGCCCGGGACCTGATGGTCCCGGGCGTCTTGCACGTCGTGGCGAGCGCACGGGGAGCTGGAGGTACTTCGCGAAGCCGAGGAGATCGGCCCCGCCGTCATGCACGAGGTGGAGCCAGCGGGACTCGAACCCGCAACCCCCTGCTTGCAAAGCAGGTGCGCTACCAATTGCGCCATGGCCCCCGATGCCGGCACAGCCGGCAGGGGAATGCTACCCGCGCTCAGGCGGTGGTGCTGGTGCCCGTCTCGGGGAAGGTGTTCCCGCCGAAGCTGTCGGTGACCTCTGCCCAGAGCTCGCGCTCCTCGCGGTCGGCCTTCACCTTGGTCCAGACGGCGTAGCCGGCGCCCGCCAGCGTGGCCAGTCCGAGGATCTTCTTCATGCGGGTCTCCTCCTCGGGTGATGGTCGGGTGGGCCTAGCTGGACTCGAACCAGCGACCTCTTCCTTATCAGGGAAGCGCTCTAACCGTCTGAGCTATAGGCCCGGCGCACTGCGGCGCGTAGCCGGGGGGTGCCGCAGCAGACTACCCCAGCCCGCGGACCGTTCCCAAACCCGTAGGGGCGCGGTGGGACGTCGCGTTCGCCACAGTTCAGTCGTCGGTCAGCGTCAGGTGCACACCACCGACGAGAGCCGCGACGATGTTGTAGAGGAACGCGCCGAGCGTCGACAGTGCCGTGAGGAGCAGGACGTCGACGACGGCGATGATGGCGGCCATCGAGATGACCCGGTCGAACTGGACGTAGTCCATGAGCCGGAGGAAGTTCTCCGAGTCGAGCGTGACGAGCAGCTCCTCGACGTCGGCGAAGACGTGCATCGAGTCCAGGACGAACCACATCGCGGCCGCCGCGACGACGATGCCGATCCCGACGGCGATCGACAGGAGGAAGGACAGCTTCATCACCGACCACGGGTCCACGCGCGCGACCGACAGGCGCACGCGGCGAGGGCCGGGGTTGGGCCGGGACGCCGGGCGCGCCTCGCCGCCAGCGGCGGCGGGCTGCGTTCCGCGCTGGGCCGGCTGAGCCGCCTGCTGGGGTGCCGTGGCCGGACCGGAGGTGCTCGTGGCCGAGGCGCCGTAGCGGGGTGCCGTGGCCGTGCCGCCGGCGACCCCGGAAGAGCCGGGCAGGACCTGGCTGGTGGCTGTGTCACTCACCGGTGCGGAGTCGTCGGGACGGGGCACGACGGGGTGCTCCTCCACGCCGCGCGCCGCGGCGAAGCGCTCGGCGAGACTCGTCCGCATCGCAGCACGGTCCTGCTGGGACGGGCGGGGTGACTCACCGTCGGGCGGGGTCACGTCCCCCGCGCCGCCCTGGCCGGGCGTGGTGCTGCTCATGCGTCTCCTCCATCGTCGCCCTCGGCGGGCTCCTCGGTCTCGTCAGGGGTCGACGCTACGCCATCGGCGTCGCGCTCGGCGTTGCGGGCGACGGCGATGATCCGGTCGCCCTTGTCGGGCTTGGCGAAGATGACGCCCTGGGTGTTGCGGCCGGTGAGGCTGACCTCGGCCACCGCGGACCGGACGATCTTGCCGCGCTCCATGATGACGAGCACCTCGTCCTCCGGGCTGGTGAGCAGCGCGCTGACGAGGTCGCCGCGCGCCTCGACGAGGTTGGCGACCTTGATACCCAGCCCGCCGCGGCCCTGGACCCGGTACTCCTCCACGGCGGTGCGCTTGGCGTACCCGCCCTCGGTGACGACGAACAGCGCCGCGTTCTCGTACCAGGGACGCACGACGTCCATGGCGAGCAGTTCGTCGTCCTCGCGGAACTTCATCCCGGTGACGCCGGAGGTCGAGCGGCCCATCGGGCGCAGCGCCTCATCGGTCGCGGTGAAGCGGATCGACTGGCCCTTGCGCGACACGAGGAGCAGGTCGTCCTCGCTGTTGACGAGCTGGGCGGAGACGAGGCGGTCCCGCTCGCCGGCGGCATCCTCGCGGAGGTTGATTGCAATGATGCCGCCGGTGCGGTTGGTGTCGTACTCCTGCAGACGGGTCTTCTTCACCAGGCCGGTGCGCGTGGCGAGGACGAGGTAGTCGGCGTCCTCGTAGCTGCGCAGCGCCACGACCTGCGCGATGCGCTCGTCGGGCTGGAAGGCCAGGAGGTTGGCCACGTGCTGGCCCTTGGAGTCCCGGCCTCCCTCGGGCAGCTCGTAGCCCTTGGCGCGGTAGACGCGGCCCATGTTGGTGAAGAAGAGCAGCCACTGGTGGGTCGTGGTGACGAAGAAGTGCTCGACGATGTCGTCCTCGCGCAGCTGCGCGCCGCGCACGCCCTTGCCGCCGCGGCGCTGGGACCGGTAGTTGTCCGTCCGCGTGCGCTTGGCGTAGCCGCCCCGGGTGATCGTGACGACCACGTCCTCCTCGGGGATGAGGTCCTCCATCGACATGTCGCCCTCGTAGGGCACGACGGTCGTGCGTCGCTCGTCGCCGTACTTCGCGACGATGGAGCCGAGCTCCTCGGCGACGATGGTCCGCTGCCGCTGCGGGGCGGCGAGGATGTCCTTGTACTCCCGGATCTCCGCCTCGATCTTGTTGTGCTCGTCGACGATCTTCTGGCGCTCGAGGGCCGCGAGGCGGCGCAGCTGCATCGCGAGGATCGCGTCGGCCTGCACCTCGTCGATGTCGAGGAGGTCCATGAGCCCCGCGCGGGCGGCGTCCCCGCTCTCGGAGGCGCGGATGAGCGCGATGACCTCGTCGAGCATGTCGAGGGCCTTGAGCTGGCCGCGCAGGATGTGGATGCGCTCCTCGGCCCGGTTGAGCAGGAAGCGGGTGCGGCGGACGACGACGTCGATCTGGTGGGTCACCCAGTGGCGGATGAAGGCGTCGAGGCTAAGTGTGCGGGGCACGCCGTCGACGAGGGCGAGCATGTTCGCCGGGAAGTTGTCCTGCAGCTGGGTGTGCTTGTACAGGTTGTTGAGGACGACCTTGGCGACGGCGTCACGCTTGAGCACGATGACGAGGCGCTGGCCGGCGCGGCCGGAGGACTCGTCGCGCATGTCGGCGATGCCCTGGAGGCGCCCGTCGTGGACGAGGGAGGCGATCTTCGTGACGAGGTTGTCCGGGTTGACCTGGTAGGGCAGCTCGGTGACCACGAGGCACTGCCGGCCCTGGATCTCCTCGACGTTGACGACGGCGCGCTGGGTGATGGAGCCGCGGCCGGTGCGGTAGGCGTCCTCGATCCCGCGGCGACCGAGGATCGTCGCGCCGGTGGGGAAGTCGGGACCCTTGATGCGCTCCAGGAGCGCCTCGAGCAGCTCCTCCTTGCTCGCCTCGGGGTTGTCGAGGAACCACTGGACACCCGACGCGACCTCGCGCAGGTTGTGCGGCGGGATGCGGGTGGCCATGCCGACGGCGATGCCCTCGGACCCGTTGACGAGGAGGTTGGGGAACCGGGCCGGCAGGACGTCCGGCTCCTGGTTCTTGCCGTCGTAGTTGTCGTGGAAGTCGACGGTGGCCTGGTCGATGTCGCGAACCATCTCCATGGCCAGCGGCGCCATCTTGCACTCGGTGTACCGCGGGGCCGCGGCGCCGAGGTTGCCCGCGGAGCCGAAGTTGCCCTGCCCGGCGATGAGCGGGTAGCGCAGTGACCACGGCTGCACGAGACGCACGAGGGCGTCGTAGATCGAGGTGTCACCGTGCGGGTGGTACTGCCCCATGACCTCGCCGACGACGCGCGAGCACTTGTTGAACGACGCGTCGGGGCGGTACCCGCCGTCGTACATCGCGTACAGCACGCGGCGGTGGACCGGCTTGAGTCCGTCGCGGACGTCCGGCAGCGCTCGCCCGACGATGACGCTCATCGCGTAGTCGAGGTACGAGCGCTGCATCTCGAGCTTGAGGTCGACCTGCTCGACGTGGTCGATGGGGGGCTGGGTCACTTCGTCCTTCTATCCTTCGGCAGGCAGAGCGGGGCAGGGAGGTCTAGATGTCCAGGAAGCGCACGTCGTGCGCGTTGCGCTGGATGAACTCACGACGGGACTCGACGTCCTCGCCCATGAGCACAGAGAAGACCTCGTCCGCGGCCGCGGCCTCTCCCACCGTGACCTGCCGCAGCGTGCGGGTGTCGGGGTCCATCGTCGTGTCCCACAGCTCCTGCTCGTTCATCTCGCCCAGACCCTTGTAGCGCTGGATCCCGCTGTCCTTGGGCAGTCGCTTGCCGGCCGCGGCGCCCTCGGCGAGGAGGGCGTCCTTCTCGCGGTCGGTGTACACGTACTCGTGCGACGCGTTGGACCACTTGAGCCGGTAGAGCGGCGGCTGGGCGAGGTAGACGTGGCCGCCCTCGATGAGCGGGCGCATGTACCGGAAGAGCATGGTGAGCAGCAGCGTGGTGATGTGCTGGCCGTCGACGTCGGCGTCCGCCATGAGCACGATCTTGTGGTACCTCAGCTTGGCGATGTCGAAGTCCTCCCCGATCCCGGTGCCGAAGGCGGTGATGAGCGCCTGGATCTCCTGGTTGCCCAGGGCACGGTCGAGGCGGGCCTTCTCGACGTTGAGGATCTTCCCGCGCAGCGGCAGGATCGCCTGGTGCTCGGGGTCGCGGCCCTGCACGGCCGAGCCGCCGGCGGAGTCGCCCTCGACGATGAAGATCTCGGACTTCGTCGCGTCACGGCTGGAGCAGTCCTTGAGCTTACCGGGCATCGAGGCGGACTCGAGGGCACCCTTGCGTCGCGTGGCCTCGCGGGCCTTGCGGGCGGCCATCCGCGCCGCCGCGGCCTGAAGAGCCTTGCGGATGACGTCCTTGGCCTCGTTCGGGTGCGCGTCGAGCCAGTCGCCGAGGTGGCTGTAGACGACCTGCTGGACGAAGGTGCGGGCCTCGGTGTTGCCGAGCTTGGTCTTCGTCTGGCCCTCGAACTGGGGCTCGCCGAGCTTGATGGAGATGACGGCGGTCAGCCCCTCACGGATGTCGTCCCCGGTGAGGTTGTCGTCCTTGTCCTTGAGGAGGCCCTTGTCCTTGGCGTACCGGTTGATGAGGGAGGTGAGCGCGGAGCGGAAGCCCTCCTCGTGGGTGCCCCCCTCGGAGGTGTTGATCGTGTTCGCGTAGGTGTGGACCGACTCGGAGTACGCGCTGGTCCACTGCATGGCGATCTCGAGGGAGATCTGCCGGTCGGTGTCCTCGGACTCGATGTCGATGATCTCGGGGTTGACGAGCTCGACCTTCTTCGCCGAGTTGAGGTGCGCGACGTAGTCACGCAGCCCGTTCTCGTACTGGTAGGTGACCTCCCGGCGGCCGGGGTGGGCGTCGTCGGCGGTGCCCTCGTCGTCACCGGTGACCTCGTCGCCCGCGTCGGTGACGCCGGCGCGCTCGTCGGTGAGGGTGAGGCGCAGGCCCTTGTTGAGGAACGCCATCTGCTGGAAGCGGGCGCGCAGCGTCTCGAAGTCGAAGTCGGTGGTCTCGAAGATGTCGGCGTTGGGCCAGAACGTCACGGTCGTGCCGGTGCGCTCGGTGCTGCCCACGCGGGCGAGGGGAGCGGTGGGGACGCCGTCCTGGTAGCTCTGGCGCCAGATGTCGCCGGCGCGGTGCACCTCGACGTGCAGCCGCGTTGACAGGGCGTTGACGACGGAGACACCCACGCCGTGCAGACCCCCGGAGACGGCGTAGCCGCCGCCGCCGAACTTGCCGCCGGCGTGCAGGACGGTGAGGACGACCTCGACGGCGGGCTTGCCCTCGGACTCGACGATGTCCACCGGGATGCCCCGGCCGTCGTCGACGACGCGCACGCCGGCGTCGGGCAGGATCGTCACGTCGATGGTGCTCGCGTGGCCGGCGAGCGCCTCGTCGACGGAGTTGTCGACGACCTCGTAGACGAGGTGGTGCAGGCCGCGCTCACCGGTGGAGCCGATGTACATGCCCGGCCGCTTGCGGACGGCCTCCAGGCCCTCGAGAACGGTGATGTTCGTTGCGTCGTAGCCGGCGTCCTGCTGGCTCGTCCCGGGGCTCGGGGGCATCTCGTCAGCCACTGTCTGGGGCTCTCCTCGTCATTCGTCGCGGCGCAGTACCGCATCGTCGCCTGGTCCGGGACGGTGCACCTGGCACCACAGCTGCCCGGGGGTGTGACTCCAGCCGACACCCCGCGGGCGGGGTCACCCGATTCTACTGCGTGGGGGCCCGAATCACCGCATATCCACAAGGTCATCCACAGTGTGATAGGTCGCCCGTCAGCGCCCTCGCGAGCGGGCTCAGCCGTAGGTGTCGCGCGGTCCTCGGCCCCGGACCGATCGCGGCCCGCGCGTCCAGCTCGGCCCACCGGGTCCGCGGATGACGATCTTCTCCACAACGTCCTCACCGACCTCCTCGGCCAGCCGACGCTCCAGCTGGGGCTGGAGCAGCCGCAGCTGCGTGGCCCAGGCGGTGGAGTCGGCGCGGACGACGAGCACGGACTCGTCGAAGGTCTCGACGACGCAGTGGTCGGCGAGCTGGTCCCCGACGATCTCGCGCCAGCGGCCGACGACGCCGCCCAGGCTCACCGGCGCGGTCCAGCCACGCTCGGTGAGGATCTTGTCGACGATCGGGCCGAGCATCTGCGGGTCGCGGCGGGAGGGGCCGGAGCCGCTGCCGACGTCCCCGAACCCCGGCCCGGGGTGGAAGCGGCGCTTGCCGGGAACGGGCCGTCCGGCGGCGGTGCGTCGCAGGCCCTTGGCCGCGGCAGCGGCGCGGGCGCGGGCCAGGGCCTGGCGAGCGGCCGAGGACCTCGTCTCCTCCTCCGGCTCCTGGGCCCTGCCGTCACTCACGGGTGACCTCACCCTTGGAGACCGTGAAGCGCGCCCCGCGCAGCGACTCGGGGACGTCCTCGGCGACGGCCGCGGTGATGAGGACCTGCTCGGCCCCGCCGACCATGGTCGCCAGCCGCTCGCGCCGACGGACATCGAGCTCGGCGAAGACGTCGTCGAGGATGAGGACGGGTCCGCCGTCGTCGTCCTCCGAGAGCACGTCGAAGGAGGCGAGCCGGAGGGCCAGGGCGTAGGACCACGACTCCCCGTGGCTGGCGTAGCCCTTGGCGGGGAGCCCGCCGAGGGTGAGGACGAGGTCGTCCCGGTGCGGGCCGACGAGGCTCACGCCGCGGTCGATCTCCTTGCTCCGGACCCGGGACATCGCCTCGACGAGCCGCTCCTCGAGCTGGGTCACGTCGGTGAGCGCACCCTCCTCCTCGGGGGTGGCCTCGCCCTCGCCGTCGACTCCGAGGAGCGCGGAGCGGTAGCCGAGGTGGGCGTCACCCTGGCCGGCGCTCACCTGCTCGTAGGCCTGCGCCGTCCGCGGCCGCAACCGGTGGAGGAGGTCGATGCGGGCGGCGGTGATCTCTGCGCCCGCCGCGGCGAGGTGGCGGTCCCACACGTCGAGCGTGGACAGGTCCGGGCTGGAGCCGCGCCGGCGCGCGGCGCCGGCCGTCTTGAGGAGCGCGCCGCGCTGGCGCAGGATCTTGTCGTACTCGCTGCGGACGCCGCCCAGCCGCGGGGTGAGGAGCACGAGGAGGTCGTCGAGGAAGCGGCGGCGCGCCTGGGGGTCGCCCTTGACGAGCTCGAGGTCCTCGGGCGCGAAGACGACGCTGCGCACGATGCCCAGGACATCGCGGGTCCGGCTGACCGGCGCCCGGTTGAGACGCGCCCGGTTCGCCTTGCCCGCGACGATCTCGAGCTCCACGAGGGTCTCGCGTCCCCCGCGGTTGGCCTTGGCCCGCACGACGGCGCCGCCCGTGCCGTGCCGCACGAGCGCGGCGTCGGAAGCGACGCGGTGGCTGGAGAAGGTCCCGAGGTAGGCGACGGCCTCGACGATGTTCGTCTTGCCCTGGCCGTTGTGCCCCACGAATGCGGTGACGCCCGGGTCGAGCGCGAGGACCAGCTCGGTGTAGGAGCGGAAGTCGTGCAGAGAGAGGTTGGAGACGTACATCCTCAGCGCTCGTCGGCGCGACGGACCGCGTGTCCCCCGAACTCCTCGCGGAGGGCGGCGATCGCCTTCATGGCGGGAGACTGCTCCTGCCGGGAGGCGAAGCGGGCGAAGAGGGCGGCGGAGATCGTCGGGGCGGGCACGGCGTTGTCGACGGCTTCCTCAAGGGTCCAGCGGCCCTCGCCGGAGTCGTTGGCGTAGTCGTCGACGCTCGCGAGGCCCGGGTCGCCCTCGAGGGCGTCAACGAGCAGCTCGAGGAGCCACGAGCGGACGACGGTGCCGCGCTGCCACGCGCGCAGCACGGCCGCGACGTCGGGGACGAGGTCGGATCGCGACGCGATGATCTCGTAACCCTCTGCGTAGGCCTGCATGAGCCCGTACTCGATGCCGTTGTGCACCATCTTGGAGAAGTGCCCGGCGCCGACGCCGCCGGCGTGGACGAAGCCCTCCTCGCGGGGCCCGTCGGGGCGCAGGGCGTCGAAGATCGGCATCGCGCGCTCGACGTCCTCGACGCTGCCGCCCACCATCGTGCCGTAGCCGTACTCGCGGCCCCACACGCCGCCGGAGATACCGGCGTCGATGTAACCGATGCCCCGCTCGGCGAGCATGGCCGCGTTGGTCTGGTCGTCGCGGTAGTAGGAGTTCCCGCCCTCGATGACGAGGTCACCGGCGCCCAGACGGGCGGCGAGCTCCTCGAGGACCGCCAGGGTGGGCGCACCCGCGGGGACCATGATCCACACGACGCGGTTGCCGGAAGGTAGCGCCTCGGCGAGCTCGGCGAGGGTGGCGACGTCGCTGATCTCCGGGTTGGTGTCGTACCCGGTGACGGTGTGCCCGGCGGCCTCGATGCGCTGGCGCATGTTGCCGCCCATCTTGCCCAGACCGACCATGCCGATGTGCATGTCTGCTCCTCTCGTGGACGGCTGCTGCGAACGTACCCGGAGCGTGGCTAGCCGGCGAACCGGATGGGCATGAGGAGGTAGCGGAACTCGTGCTCGCTCTCCCCCTCGGCGCTGCCCTGACCGGTCATGACGGCCGGCTTGCTCGGGTGGGTGAAGGACAGACGCACGAAGTCGGTGGTCAGCGCCCCCAGGCCCTCGAGCAGGTAGTGCGGGTTGAAGGCGGTGACGATGTCCTCGCCGACGAGCGTGGCCTCGAGGACCTCCGAGGCCTGTGCGTCCTCGCCCTGGCCTGCCTCGAGGACTACCTGACCGTCGGAGAAGCTCAGGCGGATGGGGGTGTTGCGCTCAGCGACGAGGGAGACACGGCGGGCGGCCTCGACGAGGGCGGCTGTGGCGACGACGGCGTGGGTGGTCGTCTCGTCCGGGAAGAGACGACGCACGGGCGGGTAGTCACCCTCGACAAGCAGCGAGGTGGTCTGCCGGCCGCCAGCAGCGAAGCCGACGAGCGAGGCGGACTCGCCCCCGAGCGCGACGTCGACGCTGCCGGCGCTCGTGAGCGACTTGGCGACGTCGGAGAGCGTGCGTGCCCGGATGAGGGCGACGGAGGAGATCGAAGGGTCGCTCGGGTGCCAGCTGAGCTCACGCATCGCGAGGCGGTAGCGGTCGGTGGCCATGAGCGTGAGCTTCTCGCCCTCGATCTCGACCCGGACGCCGGTGAGCAGCGGCAGCGTCTCGTCGCGGCTCGCGGCGATGCTCACCTGGGCGACGGCCTCGGTGAGGACGTCGGCGTCGATGGTGCCGGAGAGCTCGGGCATCGCAGGGAGCGCCGGGTAGTCCTCCACCGGCATGGTGAGAAGTGTGAACCGGCTGGCGCCGCAGCGGAGCACGACCTTGGTGCCGTCCAGCGTGAGGTCCACGGGCTTGGCCGGGAGGGACTTGGCGATGTCGGCGAGGAGGCGGCCCGAGACGAGCACGACCCCGGCCTCCTCGACGGCCGCGGGGACCGCGGAGCGGGCCGAGACGTCGTAGTCGAAGGTCGACAGGGTGAGGGACCCCTCGCTGCTCGCCTCCAGGCGGACACCGGCGAGCACCGGGACCGGCGGGCGCGCGGGAAGGGAGCGAGCTGTCCAGGCGACGGCCTCGGCAAGGACGTCCCGTTCGACCCTGAGCTTCACGATTGTTGACCTCTCTCGGAGCATGACGGCGCAGCGCATGGTGCTGCGCACGGGAAACCTTACGCGAGTGCACCGACGCTCAGGACGAGAGTGGAGTTCCACCGCCCGGCCAGATCTTGTTATTCACAAGCGATCTTGAAGTGGGGTCTCGTCTTCGTCGTCGGTGGTGTGGACACTGTGGACATCTCACGTCCGTGCAGGTCACTGCGGGAGCCAGGCTGTGTGGGGCGGTGCTGGTGGTCCTGTGGAGGACGGGACGGGGCAGTGGATTGTTGTCATTGCTCCCGGCGTCATCCACCGACGGGGGATGGTCTGTCCACTGACAAGTTTCCACTGTCCACGTCAATCCACAGACTTGTCCACAGCTGTGCATTGGGCCGCGGGACACATTTCCTTCGTCGAGCGCCACCGCACGGCGCGCACAGGCCGGCGTTGCCGTCACGGCGTGCTCATCTGGTCGTGGGCAGCAGGAAGGGACCTGCACGACGACGTACCGCCGTCGTGCAGGTCCCAGACGCGTCGAGCGGCTCAGCCGCCGGTGCGGGCCTTCTGCTTGATCCGGTTGGTGAGCTCGGTGACCTGGTTGAAGGTCGAGCGCTTCTCCGCCATCTGCTCGCGGATCTTGCGGTTGGCATGCATGACCGTCGTGTGGTCGCGTCCGCCGAAGAGCTGGCCGATCTTCGGCAGGGACAGCTCGGTGAGCTCACGGCACAGGTACATGGCGATCTGCCGGGCGTTGACGAGGACGCGGGAGCGGTCGGCGCTGCACAGGGCGTCGATCGACACGGAGAAGTAGTCCGCGGTCTGGCCCATGATCAGCGTCGGGGTGATGTCCTCGCCGTCGGTGTCGGTGATGAAGTCCTTGAGGACCATGACGGCGAGCGACTCGTCGACCGGCTGGCGGTTGAGGTTGGCGAAGGCCGTGACGCGGATGAGTGCGCCTTCGAGCTCACGGATGTTCGTGGAGATCCGCGAGGCGATGTAGGAGAGGACGGCGTCCTCGATCTCGAGGTTCTCGTTGTTCGCCTTCTTGCGGAGGATGGCGATCCGGGTCTCGAGGTCGGGCGGCTGCACGTCGGTGAGCAGGCCCCACTCGAAGCGGGAACGCATCCGGTCCTCGAAGCCGTTGAGCTGCTTGGGCGCGAGGTCGGAGGTGATGACCACCTGCTTGTTCGCGTTGTGCAGCGTGTTGAAGGTGTGGAAGAACTCCTCCATCGTCTGTTCCTTGCCCTGCAGGAACTGGATGTCGTCGATGAGGAGGACGTCGACCTCTCGGTAACGACGCTGGAAGGCCTCGGCCTTGTCGTCGCGGATCGAGTTGATGAAGTCGTTGGTGAACTCCTCGGAGTTCACGTAGCGCACGCGCACGCTGGGGTCCAGGCTGCGGGCGTAGTGCCCGATGGCGTGGAGCAGATGGGTCTTGCCCAGTCCAGACCCGCCATAGATGAACAGCGGGTTGTAGGCGCGGGCCGGTGACTCGGCGACAGCGGTCGCGGCTGCGTGGGCGAAGCGGTTGCTCGAGCCGATGACGAAGGTCTCGAAGGTGTACTTCGGGTTGAGCCGCGCGGCGTCCGCCTCGGCGACCGCGGAGGCGCGGCGGGCAGCCGCGCGCGTCTCCTGGGGGGTGGGCGGGGTGGGGGCGTCGTCGGGGGTGTCGGCGCTGGGGACACGCGGCGACGTCTCCTCCAGGGTCGGGTCGACGGTGACGGCGAAGCGGACGGCCGAGCCGAATGCCTCGGTCAGCGCCTCGGTGAGGGCGACGCGGGCGCGGGTCTCGAGGAAGTCCTTGGCGAAGTCGCTGGGAACCGCGAGGAGGAGGGTGCCGTCCACAGCACCGAGGGGGCGGGTGAGGCGGATGAAGGCGCGCTGTGCGCCGCCGATGTCCCCGCTCTCGGTGAGGATGTCCACGGCACGTGCCCAGACGTCGGTGATGTCGTCGTTCTCGGGCACAGCGGTCCTCTCTAGCAGCGGGCAGAGCCACGAGTGTCGCACCTCGCCACGTGATCCACATAGATATCCACAGATGTGCAGAAGGGGCGTGAGGGACGGCATACTCAGGCGTTCGGACGTCGGATTGACCGGCGTTCTCCCGCTCGCGTATCGTGGCCAAGCCGTCCTGACGGCTCTTCCGTGGTGCCTTCGCACCGCTTCTGTCATGCGGAGGAGCGGCGCAGCCGCGGATCTGCTGCCCAGCCGCAGCGTAGACAACCGACGTTTTGGAGTACTGCCGTGAGCAAGCGGACTTACCAGCCGAACAACCGGAAGCGTGCCAAGGTGCACGGGTTCCGGCTGCGCATGCGCACGCGCGCCGGGCGCGCCATCCTGGGCGCCCGTCGTCGCAAGGGCCGCGAGAAGCTCTCGGCCTGAGTCGTGCTGCCGCCGCAGCACCGGATGCGTCGGGCGGAAGACTTCACCGACGCGGTGCGCGGTGGTGCTCGCAGCGGCACGAGCCGGCTCGTCGTCCACCTTCGGTCCGCCGAGAACGCCGCACCGGCAGCGCCGCGTGCGGGTCTCGTCGTGTCCAAGGCGGTCGGCAACGCGGTGGAGCGCAACCAGGTCAAGCGCCGGCTGCGCGGACTGCTCGCCTCCCGGATCAGCGCCCTGCACGACGGCGAGAAGCTCGTTGTGCGGGCGCTTCCGGCTGCCCGCGAGGCGTCGAGCTCGGCCCTCGGGGCGGACCTCGACACGGCCCTGAGCGGTGCACGCCGCCGCGGGACGCGACGATGAGTGCGCGCCTGAGCGGGCTCATGGGCCGCGGCCTCGCGCTGCTCGTGCGCGGCTACCAGCTCGTCGTCTCCCCCTGGTTCGGGCCGACGTGCCGCTACTATCCCTCGTGCTCCGCGTACGCGGTGACGTCCTTGCGACGACACGGTGCGGTACGCGGGCTCGCTCTCGCCGTCTGGCGACTGCTGCGCTGCAACCCCTGGAGCCGGGGCGGGGTCGACCACGTCCTGCACGCCGGCGAGCCGATGCCGTGGTCAAGACGCGACGCACGAGCACGTACCCTCGGTGTAGCTGCCGGTGGGGCGCGTGTGACCGACGCGCCGGAAGACTTCTAGGAGACGACCCGCATGGGTGCCTTTGACACGATCCTGTTCCCCATCAAGTGGGTCGTCGCGTGGATCCTCCACCTCTTCCACGAGCTGTGGACCTTCGTCGGCCTCGACCCCGCGAGCGGATGGACGTGGGCGCTGTCGATCGTCGGGCTGACGGTCCTCATGCGCATCTTCCTTATCCCGCTGTTCTTCAAGCAGATCAAGGCTTCTCGCGGCATGCAGGTCCTGCAACCCGAGCTCCAGAAGCTGCAGAAGAAGTACAAGGGCAAGAACGACCCTGCGTCGCGTCAGCAGATGCAGGCCGAGATGATGGCGCTCTACCAGAAGCACGGGACGAACCCGTTCGCCTCGTGCCTGCCGATCCTCGCGCAGTCTCCCATTTTCTTTGCCCTGTTCCGGGTGCTCTACTCGATGCCGCAGATCGCCGACGGCACCTACCGCGACGGGCAGCCGCTCGGGCCGATCGACCAGGCCGCGGCCACGCAGTTCCTCGACGCGACGCTGCTCGGGGCACGACTGTCGCAGTCCTTCCTCGGTGAGGGGGCGACGCTCAATGTCCGGATCCTCACGGCTGTGCTCATCGTCCTCATGTCGGTGACGACGTTCACCACGCAGCGGCAGCTGACGATGAAGAACATGCCGCAGAGCGCGCTGGACAACCCGATGGCCAAGCAGCAGCGCATGCTCATGTATCTGATGCCGCTGGTCTTCGCCTTCTCCGGCGTCTACTTCCCGGTCGGTGTGCTCATCTACTGGCTCACGACGAACCTGTGGACGATGGGCCAGCAGTTCTACACGATCCGGAAGATGCCGGCCGCGGGTTCCGAGGCCGAGAAGCGCTTCAAGGAGCGTGAGCGCAGCAAGCTTGAGCGCAAGGCCGCCCGCAAGGGCGTGCCGGTGGAGGAGCTTCTTCCCGAGCCGCCAGAGTCAGAGCGTCCGGTGCAGCGCGGCCAGCGCGTCCAGCCCAAGCGCAAGGACCGTCAGCGTCGCCCGGGCTCACCGGGAGCGCCGGGCTTCGAGGCGCAGACCGGGTCCAGTGCGGCGTCCCCCGACGACGCGGCCGAGGCCGAGGCCGAGACGGCGGAGACGCCGACGGCGGCTGGTGCGCCGAGCGACGGGAAGACGCCCCAACAGCGTGCTGCCGAGCGCCACGCGAAGCGAGCGGCCCAACGCCGGGCCGAGACCGAGCGCCGTGGCAAGGGCCCCGGCAAGCCGAGCAAGTAGAGACCCTGTTCAGTGCCCGGGGCGACGGGCCGAGAGAGAAGGATCAACCCGTGAGCGAGCAAGACGTGCAGGCCGACGACACGACGTCGGAGCAGGGCGCGAGGGCGGCTGAGACGACGTCTATCGAGCGCACCGCCGCGCCGACGAGCGTGAAGCGCCTCGAGGAGGAGGGCGAGATCGCCGCCGACTACCTCGAGGAGCTGCTCGACATCGCTGACCTGGACGGCGACATCGACCTCTCGATCGACCACGGCCGAGCTGCGGTAGAGATCGTCAACGAGGGCGGCTCTGACCGGGAGCTCCAGCGACTCGTGGGCAAGGACGGTGAGGCCCTCGACGCGCTCCAGGAGCTCACGCGGCTCGCGGTCCAGGCACGGACGGGCGAGCGCAGCCGGCTGATGCTCGACATCGCCGGCCACCGGCGCGGACGCCGCGCCGAGCTCACTGCCGTGGCACAGGAAGCCATCACGAAGGTCAAGTCGGGGGCCGGGAAGGTGTCGCTCGAGCCGATGAACCCTTTCGAGCGCAAGGTCGTCCACGACACTGTCGCTGCCGCCGGACTGATCAGCGACTCCGAGGGCGTCGAGCCGCACCGGCACGTCGTCATCTCCCAGGCGTGATCTTCACCTGTAGATGAGCACTTCCGAAGGCAGTCCGACTGTCGAGCGTGTTCCGGACTCGGCGATTAGTGTCTTCGGGGACTCGTGGCCGAAGCTGGAGCAGTTCGCCGCGATGCTCGTCGCCGAGGGGGAGCTTCGCGGACTGATCGGTCCCCGCGAGCTTCCCAGGCTGTGGACGCGCCACTTGCTCAACTCGAGTGCGGTCGCTCCGTTCGTGCCCGAGGGTGTGGCCTTCGCCGACATCGGTTCCGGCGCCGGCTTCCCTGGCATCGTTGTCGCAATTATGCGGCCGGATCTCGATGTTCACCTGATCGAGCCCATGGAGCGCCGTACGACCTGGCTCGAAGACGTCAGCCGCGAGCTCTCCCTCAGCAACGTCACAGTTGTACGGGCGCGCGCTGAGGAGCTGCACGGCGCCGCCGGCTATGACGCGGTCAGTGCGCGCGCGGTGGCGGCTCTCAAGAAGCTCGTCCCGTGGGTGGGACCGCTGATCGCACCCGGGGGTCGTCTCGTGGCGCTCAAGGGTGAACGAGCCGCGGCAGAGGTGATCGAGGCTGAGAAGATGCTGCGTAAACACGGGCTGAGGGCTACCTCTGTGCAGGAGGTCGTCGTGCCCGGAACTGACGAGCCGACGAGGATCGTAATAGCGGAACGCGTCGGCTGAGTCGCCGACGTACAACTTCCTGCTGACGGCACCTAGTTGTGGCGCTCGCTGTGCTGGAGTCTTTCGTTTCACGTGGAACGGCATTGTGGGTCGTGCGGCAGCGTGTCGCGCTTCCGGCATAGCCCGCATGCTGGCGATTCTCCGTGATGGTGAGCAACAGCGACCCCAAGCGCTGCTCGAAGCACCATCGACGCCGTCCGGAACGTCTGGATGACAGGGCAGCGAGTACCCGCCTCGAGCCTGCTCCGGCGCAGTCGAAACCGATCGCCTCTCGGGCCGACGTGTGTATGCCGCCGTGTTTCACGTGGAACGCTGTCTTACCAGTCGCTTCTGCCATCGTGGTCAGTGACACCCGCTCAGGTTCCGCGAGGCGGCGCTGCGTACGAGGACCGAGTACTTGCTGGCGACCGGGCGCGCTGCCCGGATGGTCTGGTGCGAGGTCCGACGATCGCCGGCTGACCGTCGCGCTAAGGCGAGCTCGCCAGGCTCTCTTGGGTTCCGGTACAGCTGACGGCGTTCTCGTTGTTTGCTCGCGATGCATCCGTACGGTCCGGCCCGCGTACTCCTTCCCCGGGAGCACCGGTTGCCAGTCGCGCGCTCCAGACATGTCATCTGCGCCGTTCCACGTGGAACAAGTTTCAACTCGTGAGCGCCTTCGTTCCAGCGAAGCAGGGGTGTCTATGGGGCGACGTCATAGGGGGTTCACCCTGCGCGAGTGTTCGGACGGGTCAAGCAGGTATGGGCGGCAGCGCGTGTGTATGCCGACACTGATGACGACTCGGTCCGATCCGGGTTGGGACGGTGTCCGCGCGTAATGCAGGTTGAGATCGCGAACGTAGGCGTCGGGGCGAAGCGCCACATTCACTTACGTGTCGCGTAGTAGTCCACATTGTGATGTCGGCCCAGGGTGGCGCACTCGCCCGCGGCGTCGTACGAAGGTCCTCCGCGAGCACAATGCCGCTTGCCACCGCGCGGAGATGGATAGACCGCACCCGTTGAGAGTCTGGGACGGCACGCATAAGTCCGCTTCATAGCAGAATCAAGCACATTGCGAGGGCAGATCGCAGGCGGCAGCCCACTAGCACAGGTCACCGAGAGGATGCCGACGGCTAGTCCGTCGCGCGCCAGCCGTTTCTGCGGTATGACGTGTAGTCGCAAGTGGTCGAAGGCCATTGCGCCGTCGTTTCACGTGAAACCACGCATCGGTCGAAAGTGGAGCGTTGTGAGGGCAGGACAGCGCGCGGCGCGCGGGTAACGCATCATCGTGACTCCCCAATAGTGTCTTGCCGTGTGGGCCGCTTAGCGTGTTTCACGTGAAACCCACACCGCATGATTTCTGTGCGCCCGGGAAGGCCGGGCAGCTATCCCCCTCGACGCCGCGGGCGTAGGCGACGTCACGGCGGGGAGCGGCGTCATGACGAGATGAAGGCTGATGTGCTGGCATAGTGCCGGGCAGGCCGCGCGTGGAAGAGCGCTCGCAGTGGCGGTGTGATGTCTGAGGGCAAGCACTCCTGGAGTTTCAACGCGAAATCCCGGCGCCGATTGACGGACGGGCCTCAGGCTACGTGCACCACCGCGCCAATTGCGAAGGATGTACGTCGTCGCGATAGAACGCTCGGACGGCCTGCCACAGACAGCTGGTCTGAAGCGGGCGAGAGTAGGTGTCCCGTAAGCCGGTCCCGGGGCTCCCAGGTGCCTGCCGGCTGCACCAGCCGCTGCTACTCGCGCGGCGTCCCCCGCAGCCTTCGTGTGACACTCCACCCTCAGTGACGCGGAAGTGCAACGGTGTTGCCTTCGGAAAGGCGCCGGAAGCTCTAGCGAGAGAAGCGGAAAGCTGCCCGCGGGCACGGCAACGTGTCGGTTTCACGTGAAACCGGGGGAGGGTGGCACTCATCCACAGGCGAGCGCGTCGGTGCACAGGGTCTCTGTCGGCACGGGATAGGCTACGAGCAGGCGCAACAACTGCGATTCGAGGGGTACGTGTGACGGAGTCGGACGACACGACCGTCACGGCAAACGGTGCCGTGACGAGCGACCAGCAGGACCACGGAGCACGGAACCTCCTGGGCGGGCTGGGCCATTTTGACGACTCCACGCCGCTGGCGGCTCAGCTGGCGGAGGATGCTCGAAGGAGGATCTCGCTGGAGGGGAAGACCTTCCCCCGCCCCGACCAGACCCGAATCCTCACCGTGGCGAACCAAAAGGGTGGCGTCGGTAAGACGACAACGACGGTGAACCTTGCTGCGGCTCTGGCGACGGGGGGCCTGCAGGTTCTCGTCATCGACAACGACCCGCAGGGCAATGCGTCCACAGCCCTGGGCATCGACCACCATGCCGGCACTCCATCGACCTACGACGTGCTTATCGACGACGTGCCGTTCGCGGAGGTCATTCAGCCCTGCCCGGACATCGAACGGCTCTTCTGCGCGCCGGCCACGATCGACCTGTCTGGCGCTGAGATCGAGCTCGTCTCCATGGTGGCGCGGGAGAACCGTCTGCGGAACGCCATCATGACACTGTTGGCGGGCCAAAGTGACGAGGAGCGGTACGACTACATCTTCATCGACTGCCCCCCGAGCCTCGGACTCCTCACAGTCAATGCCTTCGTCGCCGCGCGTGAGGTGCTCATCCCGATCCAGTCCGAGTACTACGCGCTCGAGGGGTTGAGCCAGCTGCTGCGCAACATCGAATTGATCCGTGGACACCTCAACCCTACGCTACATGTGTCGACAATCTTGCTTACGATGTTTGACAAGCGCACCAACCTGTCACGGCAGGTCGCGGACGAGGTCCATACGCACTTCCCTCAGCAGACCCTCGAGGTTCCGATCCCTAGGTCGGTGAGGATCTCCGAGGCCCCGTCGTACGGACAGACGGTCCTCACTTACGACCCGAGCTCTACCGGCGCCCTCGCCTACCGGGCCGCCGCCCAGGAGATCGCGTCGCGCGCCGAGACCGCGAGCACCCCCCCATCAGCACAGCCCAGCGAGGCGCACCGTACGGAGGATGTCCATGAGTGAGAAGCGACGCGGCCTTGGCAAGGGCCTCGGTGCGCTGATTCCGAACGCGCCCACAGAGGGCCGGCCGGTGGACGTCTTCTTCCCCGACCAGCGGACCGAGCGCAGCCCGAAGCCGGCCCCGGCGGCCGCAGCCGAGCCCCAGCCCGTAACCTCCGCGCCGGCCACCCGGCAGACGGGGGCCACCGGCGCAACGTCCACCAAGGCGGCCCCGAAGGCACGCAAGCGCGCCTCGATCCCCAAGGACACGGTCAAGCCGCGTCGCCAGGCGGCCTCGGACGTCCCGAGCGGCGCCACGCCGGCTCCGCCCGAGTCGCAGCCCGAGCGCGTCGTTCCCGAGGAGTCGGTGGCGCCGGCCGCGGCGAGGAGCGAGGACTCGCTCGTCCCGGTCCCGGGTGCCACCTTCGCCGAGATCGCGGTCGACGACGTCGTCGCTAACCGGCGGCAGCCGCGGCAGGTCTTCGACGAGGAGGAGCTCGAGGAGCTCGCCGCGTCCATCCGTGAGGTGGGCGTGCTCCAGCCCATCGTCGTGCGCGCCCTGCCCGAGGGCGAGGAGGCACGCTACGAGCTCATCATGGGTGAGCGGCGCTGGCGCGCGTCCCAGCTCGCCGGGCACACGACCGTCCCGGCCATCGTCCGGGAGGTCGAGGACGACGACCTCCTGCGTGACGCCCTGCTGGAGAACCTTCACCGGGCGCAGCTCAACCCCCTGGAGGAGGCGGCCGCCTACCAGCAGCTGCTCGAGGACTTCTCCTGCACCCACGAGGAGCTCGCCTCCCGAATTGCCCGCTCCCGGCCGCAGATCTCCAACACGCTGCGCCTGCTCAAGCTGCCTCCGCTCGTCCAGCGGAGGGTGGCTGCCGGGATCCTGTCGGCGGGTCATGCCCGTGCCCTCCTGGGCCTGTCCGACCCGGCCGCCATGGAGCGGCTGGCCCAGCGCATCGTCGCCGAGGGGCTGAGCGTCCGCACCACCGAGGAGATCGTCGCCCTCGGTGACGAGCCCACGGCACCGGAGATGCGCCGTCGTCCGCGGAGCGGCGCCCACGCCGCCGAGCTCAACGAGATCGCCACGCGTCTGTCGGACCGCTTCGACACCCGGGTGAAGATCGGCATGGGCCAGCGCAAGGGCAAGATCAACATCGAGTTCGCCAGCATCGAGGACCTCAACCGGATCCTCGACGTGCTCGCCCCCTCCGTGGAGCGACCGCGCCTCGACGACGCCGCCTCCTGAGCCACCGCCGCGTCCCCTCCTGAGCGGAGGGGACGCGAAGTTCTCAGGAGCGGGCAGCCGCGGTGCGGACGAGCTCGACGAGGAGCTCGGTGAAGCTCGGCCCGCCCTGCGCGGCCCAGGCCTGTGCCGCCTGCGGGTACAGCGAGGTCTCCGTCATCCCCGGGGCAACGTTCATGTCGAGGAACCAGGGCGTGCCCTCGGCGTCGACGACGAGGTCGGTCCGGGACAGGTCCCGCAGGCCCAGCGCCCGGTGGGCGGCCACAGCGGCGTCACAGGCCGCCCGCGTGGCCGCCGCGTCCAGGCGCGCGGGGACGAAGTACTCGGTGCGCCCGGCGTTGTAGCGCGCGTCGTAGTCGTAGGGACCGTCGGTGACGATCTCGACCGGCGGCAGCGCCACCGGTCCGTCCGCCGTCTCGACGACGGATACGGCCACCTCCGTCCCCACGACCGCCCGCTCCACGAGCGCGGCGTTGCCGTAGGAGAAGCAGGCGACCATGGCGTCGGGCAGGTCCTCGGCGCGCTCGACGACGGTGACGCCCAGCGCGGACCCGCCGTCCTCGGGCTTCACCACGAGAGGGAGCGCCAGCCCGGCAAGAACGGTGGACAGCACGGGGGCCGACCCGATCTCGTGGAACAGCCCGCGGGGCAGGGTGACGAAGGCGGGCGTGGCGACGCCGGCGGCCGCGACGATCGCCTTGGCGACCGGCTTGCGGGAGGCCAACCGGCACGGGCCGGAGGAGCTGCCCACGTAGGGGATGTCGAGGAGCTCGAGCAGCCCACGGATCGAGCCGTCCTCGCCGGTGGAGCCGTGGACGAGTGGGAGGACGACGTCGGGCCGGTTCTCCCGCAGGGTGGGCAGCAGCTCGGCGTCGAGGTCCCGTACCTCCACGGTGAGGCCGGCGTCCCGCAGGAGCTGGGCCACGCGGCGTCCCGAGCGCAGCGACACGTCACGCTCGTGGGACAGGCCGCCGGCAAGGACGAGGACGCGCGGGTCTGCAGGCACGGTCTCGGCAGTGGTCATGGTGGCTCCGCTCTGTGTCAGGCCTGGTCGGGGCTCGGGGTGTCGACGAGGTGCTCGCCCTGGTTACGGGTCCCGGCGGTCCCGAACATCTCGGTGAGCTCGAGCTCGGCTCGCACCACGCCCGCCAGGCGCCGCACACCCTCGCGGATGCGCTCCGGCGTCGGGTAGCAGAAGGACAACCGCATGTGGTCCGTGCCCTGGCCGTCGGCGTAGAACGCGGTGCCGGAGACGTAGGCGACAAGGTTGGTGACGGCGCGGGGCAGCATCGCCTTGGCGTCCAGACCCGGGGGCAGAGTCACCCAGGTGTAGAAGCCGCCGGTGGGGACGGTCCAGCGCGCCTCGGGCAGATACTCCGTGAGCGCCGACATCATGGAGTCGCCGCGGGTGCGGTACTCCTCGCGGAACTGCTTGACCTGCCCGTACCAGTCATAGCCCTCGAGGTAGGAGGTGATCGACAGCTGGCTGAACCGGGAGGGGGACAGGATGGCCGCCTCGCTCGCCAGGACGAGCTTCTCGCGGACCGCGTGCGGCGCAGCCGCCCAGCCCACGCGGTAGCCCGGTGCGAAGGTCTTGGAGAAGGAGCCGAGGTACACGACGCCGTCGGGGTTGTAGCTCTTGAGCGACGGCAGGGGGTCGCCGTCGAAGCCGAGCAGGCCGTAGGGGTTGTCCTCGAGGATGAGGACGCCGTAGCGGCGGCAGATCTCCACGACCTGCGGACGACGCTCCTCCGCGAGCGTGACACCGCCAGGGTTGTGGAAGTTCGGGACCGTGTAGAGCATCTTGACGCGCCGTCCCTCGGTGGCCAGGCGCCGGAGGGTCGACTCGAGCTCATCGGGGACCAGCCCGTGCTCGTCCATCGGCACGTGGACGATGTTGGCCTGGTAGGCGCGGAAGACGCCCAGCGCCCCCACGTAGCTGGGGGCCTCGGCGACGATGACGTCACCGGGGTCGATGAAGACCTCAGTCACGAGGTCGAGCGCCTGCTGCGACCCGGTGGTGACGACGACGTCGTCCGGATGCGCGTGGACGCGGTCGTAGCGCATCACCTCGACGATCTGCTCGCGCATGGCGACCTCGCCCTGGCCGCTGCCGTACTGCAGCGCCTCCGGCCCGCGATCGCGGAGCAGCTTGGCCGTCATGTCGGCGAGGAAGTCGATCGGCAGGCCAGAGATGTTCGGCATGCCCCCGGCCAGCGAGACGACCTCGGGGCGGCTGGCGACGGCGAAGAGCGCCCGGATCTCCGAGGATCGCATCCCGTGGGCGCGCTCCGCGTAGGAGTCGAACCACGGGTCCAGCCGTGTCCCGGCGGCCGCACGGCCCCCGCCGGGAGTCCGGGGCTCGGGGTTCGTCATGTGGGTGCCTCCTCCTGCGCGCTCGTCGACGCGTGTGCCAGGCTACGCCGCACGCGGCGCGCTGCGGCGCACCCGCTCAGGGAACGAGCGTGGCGAGCTGGGCCGCGAGGGCCGGCTTGGGCCGCGCCCCGACCAGCGACGACACCGGCTCACCGTCCCGGAAGAGGATCATGGTGGGCAGGGAGACGATGCCGTACGCCTGCACGGTGTCGGGGTTCTCGTCGACGTCCAGAGCGAGGACACGCAGCCGGTCCCCGTACTCGACGGCCAGCTCGGAGAGCACCGGCGCCAGCTTGAGGCAGGGCTGGCACCACGGCGCCCAGAAGTCGACGAGGACCGGGCCCGAGGCGCCCAGCACCTCGGTGGCGAAGGTGTCGTCGCTCACCTGCGCCACCGAGGGAGAAGAGGGCCTCACAGGGAGACGGCGCCCTGTGGGGTCTGGGAGGCGTCGGTGGCCGGCTCGGCGGCCTCGCCCAGGGCGGCGAGGTAGCGCTCGGCGTCCAGGGCGGCGGCGCAACCCGTGCCGGCCGCGGTGATGGCCTGCCGGTAGGTGTGGTCCACGGCGTCGCCGCAGGCGAAGACGCCGGGGACGCTCGTGGCGGTGGAGGGAGAGGTGACGACGATGTAGCCGTTCTCGTCGAGCTCCACCTGTCCGGCGAGCATGTCGGTGCGCGGCACGTGGCCGATCGCGACGAAGAGGCCGGTCGCGTCCATCGGCCGCTCCTCACCGGTGAGGGTGTCGCGCAGGGTGAGGCCGGTGACCTTGTCGGTGCCGTGGATGGCGGTGATCTCGCTGTTCCACGCGAACTCGATCTTCGGGTTCGACATCGCACGGTCGGCCATGATCTTGGAGGCCCGCAGCTCGTCACGGCGGTGGACGACGGTCACGCGCGAGGCGAACTTCGTGAGGAAGGTGGCCTCCTCCATCGCGCTGTCCCCGCCGCCGGCGACGACGATGTGCTGGTCACGGAAGAAGAAGCCGTCGCAGGTGGCGCAATAGGAGACGCCGCGCCCGCCGAAGGTCTTCTCGCCCTCCAGGCCCAGCTCCTTGTAGGCCGAGCCGTTGGCGAGGATGACCGCGCGGGCCCGGTAGGTGTCACCCTCCGCCGTCGTCACGGTCTTGACGTCACCGGTGAGGTCGACGGACACGGCGTCGTCGTACAGGACGGTGGCGCCGAACTTCTCGGCCTGGGTCTGCATCTTGTCCATGAGCTCGGGGCCCATGACGCCCTCGGGGAAGCCGGGGAAGTTCTCGACCTCGGTCGTGTTCATCAGTGCGCCACCGGCGGTGACGGCGCCGGCGATGACGACGGGCGCGAGATTCGCGCGCGCGGCGTAGATCGCGGCGGTGTAACCGGCAGGGCCGGAACCGACGATGACGACCTCGTGGAGGGTGGTCGGGGTGGTGCTCGTCATGGGAGTCCTTCGTCGCTCGGGGGTGCTGCTCGGGTCAAGGCGCGGAGGCCCGGATTTGTTCCGGGCTCACTCGACGGTGAGCTCGGCGAGCTCGATGCGGTTGCGGCCGTCGGAGTCGGCCACGGGCAGGGAGGTGAACCACAGGACGATGCTGTCCGTCTCGACCGGCTGGTCGAAGGCAAAGGTCGTCTCCGGGCCCATCTCGCCGGAGGCGAGGACGTCGCCCTCGGTGGGCGCGTCGGGGCTGGTGGCGCGGATCTCGACGTTGCCGCCCACGCCCATGAGGTCCATGGTGACCGAGGAGACGACGGTGGCCTCCTCCAGCTGGACGTGGAGGCCGATTCCGGACTTCATCCCGTACTGGGGGTCGACGTAGGAGCGGGAGCGCCAGTAGGTGTCCCTGTCGCCGTCGAGGGCCTGCGGGGTGAGCTCGGGGTTCTCCGCGCCGTCGCCCTCGGGGTCGAGGGGGGCGAGGGAGGCGACGGCGGGCGGCTCGGGCGGCGTCGTCTGCTCCGGCGCCGCGGTGGTCTCGGGCTCCGTGGCCGGGTCGGTCGCTTCCGGGCTGGCGGGGGCCGCGGTGGTGGCCGCGGGCGGGGCGACGTAGTCCTCCGGCTCGGCGGTGACGGTGCGGAAGGCGATGATCGCGCCGATGAGGAGAGAGACCAGAGCGACAGCGAGGACGATCGGCGTCGGGTCGAGGCGCCGCTCGCGGAAGGGGACGGGGGCGCCCGGCTCACGTACCGGCTCCTCTGCGACGACCGACTCCCACGAGCGGTCCTGCGCCTGCTCCGGTGCCGCCGCGACGGGCTCGGGGCGCTGCGGGTCGGCCGGGACACGGCCGTGCTCGAGAGCGGCGCGCACGTCCGCCTCGCGGGTCTTCGCGAGCCCCTCCTCGGCGCGGGCCTCGCGCTCGGCGGCGCGGGCCGAGGCGGCGGCGGAGACCTTTCCGGCGCCCGCGGACACGCGCCGGCGCACGGCGTCCACGCCCTTGCGGGTGCTGTCGGCGACGGCCGCCGCGGCCCCGCCCACCCCGGCGCCGATCGCGGCGGTGACGACCGAGCCGCGCGGGTGGCGGGCGGCGTGGGGGGCAGCGGCGGCGTCGTCCTCGGGGGCGACGACGGCGGTGAAGTCCTCCGGGGCGCCGGCCCCGCTCGGCATGGGGCGCGGCTGCCAGTCCGTGGTGTCCAGTGCCGGCTGGCGGGCCTGGTCGGGGGTGTCGGCGACGACGTCGTCGAAGGAGGGCTGCGGGGGCGCCGGCTCGTCGGCCGGATCCGCGGCGGCCGGGCCGGCGGGCTCGACGGCGGGCACCTCGTCCACGGGGGCCGGTTCGGGCAGCTCCGTGGCGAGCTCCGGCTCCTCCTCCGGTGCCGGCGTGGGCACGCCGGGCGCGGAGGGCACCGCAGCCTCGGCGGACGCAGCGGCGGCGGGCGTGGCGACGGCCGCTGCGGCCCCCGTCCCGGCGCCCGCACCGAGGGAGCCGGCGAGCGGCCACACCGGGTGGTCGCTGGTCAGCGCCTCGACGTTGATGTCGCGCCACGGCGCGATCTCGCGGATGAGCTCGCTCGGGGTGCGCGGGCCCTCGCCCGCAAAGGTTCGGGTGCACAGCGCGTTGAGGTCCGCGGGGACGTCGGCGCGCAGGCTGCCCGGCGCCACCGGGACGCCGCCCACGAGCGGCGCGGGCTGGACCTGACGGGCCAGCTCGGGTCCGCCGTCGGCCTCGGGCCAGGTGCCGGTGAGGGCGAGGTAGAGCAGCCGGACGAGGCCGAGGGTGTCGACCCGGGCGGCGGAGAGGGGATCGTGGTCGACGCCGAGGTAGGCCGCGGCCACACCGAGGCCACCGAGGCGGACCTGGCCGTCGGCGGTGACGTGCACGGCCGAGGGCAGGAGGACGAGGTGGTGGACCCCGCGGCGGCGGGCGGCCTCCAGGGCGCTGGCGACCTCGCCGACGACGGCGCGGGCCTGCTCGGGCTCCATCGGCCCGCTCGTGGCGAGCTCGGCGAGGGAGGGCCCGCCGGCGACGTCGGTGACGACGAAGGCGTGGCCCTCGTGGGCGCCGACGTCGAGCACCCGCTCGAGGCGGGGATCGTCGACGAGGGCGGCGCGCCGCGCGGCGTCGAGGGTCTCGGCGGAGGCGCCGGTGGTCGAGGGGAGCACGAGGGCGCGGACCTCGCGCTCGAGGATCTCGTCGCGGCCGTGCCACAGCGCGGTGGCGGGCAGCACGGGCGTGTTCTCCCGGTCGAGAAGGTAGCGCCCGGACAGCAGGGTGCCCTGGTCCAGCGTCGGTGCGGTGCCCGGTGCGTGCTCGTCCAGCGTCCTGCTCCCTCTGTCCGGGCCCGGTCCCGGGCCCCCGTCGTCGGGCCCCATCGTACGTGCGGGCGCCTCGCCGTCCCCCGCCCACCGGCGCAGACCCGGCGCGCGTCCCGCGACCTTCCGCAGCATCCGCAGGGCGGGGTCGAGGATGACGTCGAGCTCGGAGACCTTGAGCAGGCGAAGGAGGAGGAGGTAACCCAGCCCCATGAGGCCACCGACGAGGGCCACCTTGAGCAGCGACTGGAACGCGCGGGCGATGTCGGCCTGCGCCGTCGAGACGGGCCCGATGAGGTGGAGGAGCAGCCAGCCGAGCAGGAGCGGGGGCGTGGCGGCGAGGACGATTCGCAGGTGGCTGCGCAGCACCCGCCCGCCGTCGAGGCTCGGCAGCTTGAGCCGCAGCGCGAGGTAGGCGACGACGGACCCGACGACGTTGGACGCCGCCGTGGCGACCGCGGCGCCCACGAGCCACCACTCCGGCGGCAGGAGCATCGACAGGAGGCTGCCGACGATGACGAGCGCGGTCAGTGGGATCTGCAGCTTGAAGAGGGACTTCGTATCCTCAAAGGCGTAGTAGACCCGCTGGATCATCGTGAACGCGCCGAGCGCCGCGATGCCGCCGAGGAGGGCGACGAGCACCCGCGCGATACCGCGAGCCTCGGGGATCGTCGTCGTCAGGTAGGCCGCCTGGACGAGCGGCAGCGCGAGGACGGCGAGGGCGCCGCTGGCGAAGACCGTGAACACCGCGATCGTCCGCAGCCCGAGGGACAGGTCGTCGCGGACCTTGGCGGTGTCGCCGGAGGCCGCGTAGCCGGAGACGCGGGTGAACAGCGCCGTGACGAGCGAGACGGTGATGAGCGACTGCGGCAGCAGGTAGAGGAAGTTCGCGTTGTCCCACGCCGCGTTGCCGGGGGCGAAGCCCTCCCCCCGGTCGGCGGCCGCGGCGGCGAGGTTCGAGATCGCGATGAAGCCGAGCTGGGCGACGAGGAGGCTGGCGAAGGCCCAGGTCGCGACCTTGCTCGCCCGGCCCAGACCCGAACCGCGCAGCCCCCAGCGCGGGCGGAAGCGGAAGCCGGAGCGGTACAGCGGCACGATGAGGATGAGGGCCTGGAGGGCGACGCCGAGCGTCGCCGTGCCGCCGATGACGCCGATGCGCAGGCCGCTCCACGCCGTCGGGTCCTCGTGGGCGCCCGTGGCGCGGCCGCCGAAGACGACGATGTAGGCGACGAGGCCGATGAGGGCGACGACGTTGTTGAGGGCCGGCGCCCACATGTAGGGCCCGAAGTTGCCGCGTGCGTTGAGCACCTGCCCCAGCAGGGTGTACATGCCGTAGAAGAAGAGCTGCGGCACGCACCACAGCGCGAAGGCGACGGCGATGTCGAACCACGCCGGGTCCAGCTCGGAGGCGTAGACGGTGACGAGGACTCCCGCGCCCGCCGTGAGGAGCACGGTGAGCCCGAGCAGGGCGGCGCCGGCGATGGTGAGGAGCCGGTTGACGTACTCGTCGCCGCCGTCGCGCTGCTTCATCGCGCGGACGATCTGCGGGACGAGGATCGCGTTGAGGACGCCGCCCGCGACGAGCATGTAGACGACGTTCGGGAGCTTGTTGGCCACCGAGAAGGAGTTCGCGGCGCCGGTCAGACCGATCGCGCCGATGAGGGCGATGTTGCGCAGCAGCCCGAGCACCCGCGAGACGAGCGTGCCGGTGAACATGACCGCTGCCGACCCGGCCAGGCCGCGACGTTCCTCGCTCACGTGGTGGTCTCCTCCGGAAGTGGTTCGGACTCACCGAGCCGTCCGCGGCGGCGCGCACGGCGCACCGTCCGCACGAGCCCGGCGACGAGCATGACGACGAGCAGGCCGGCGGCGACGGCGGTGCCCACGGTCTCCCAGTCGGCGCGCACACGCACCCGGATCTCGGTGGGCTCGTCGATGGGCGCGCCGTCGGGGGCCGCGAGGACGACGTCGACGACGACGTCGCCGCTGCCGACGGCGTGGACGGGTACTTGCGCCGTCGCCGACTGCTGGGCCGGGACCTGGAGGGTGACCTCGTCGTCGGCGACGAGCCGCGGGTCGCGCGGGCTGAGCCGCACGACGACGGTCGCCGGCCGCGACATCTCGTTGGTGACGGCGACCGGGATGTGGGCCGTGTCGTTGATGAGGTTGAGCGTGCTGCCGGGACGGGCGGCGACGAGGCCGCGGCGCGCCTCGGAGGCCGCCTCGGCGGCGGCGACGAGCTCCGCGCGGGTGGCCGGCAGCTCCCGCCACGCCGCCGAGGTGACCTCGAGCAGCGCGGTGCGGACCGGGTCGACGAGCGCCTCCGGCTCCTCGAGCACCCCGGCGAAGGCGCTGGTCTGCGTGAGGATGTCGGACACGCGCGCGAGCTCGCCGGCGTCGACCTCGCCGTCCTCGACGACCGTCTCGGGCAGGTTCTCGCGCTCGACCTCCGGGGCCTCGCGCTCGAGCATCTCCGTCAGCCCCACCCGCTCCAGCCACGGGGCCTGGGCCAGGGCGGTGAGCTGGTCGGCGAGGAGCTCGGGGTCCCCGGTGAAGTCACGGGGCACGGTGAGGAGGAGGTCGCGGCGGTCCGCCGGGCGCTCGCGGGTGACGACCGCCGTCTCGGCGAGGAGGTACTGGCGCGCGGTGACGGGGTCGAGCTCGACGGGCGCCTGCTCCGGGTCCACCGGCAGCAGCGTCCCGGAGAGCAGCGCGGAGAGCCGCTCGTCGATGAGGACGGCGGGCAGCGTCGTGCCGTCGACGGCGACGGCGACGTCGGCCCGTGCGGACGGGGTGTAGGTGAGCTGGGAGGTGAGCGCCAGGCCGCTGCTCGGCAGCACGACCGCGGCCGCGCCGGCCTCGGAGAGGGCGGTGACGGTGTCGGCGTCGGGGGTCTGCGCCGCGGGCCACGCCAGGCCCGTCCCGGCGCTGAGCCCGACGTCCTCGAGCGCGGTGTCACGGGCAGCCGTCACGTCGTCGAGGAGGTCGGTGCGGCCCGCGTGGGTGAGTGCGGCGGCGTCGGCGTCCGCCCACAGGAGGGCGTGGACGGCGCGGCCGGGGGCGTCGGCGAAGTCGCCGACGGTGGTGCGCAGGACCGTCTTCGGTGCGGTCGCGGGCGTCGTGGGCTCCTCGGTCGGCTCCTCGCCGGCCGGCTCACCGGCCGTGAGGTCGACGACGGCGGGCACGTCGACGAGCAGGGAGGGGTCGACGGCGAGGTCGACGGCCGGGCGGTCCAGCGCGTCGAGGAGCGGCTCGAGGCGCCCGGCGGCGACGACGTCCAGGCGGGTACCGGTCTCCTGCGCGGCGGCGCGCTCCGGCGCGGTGGGGGCGGCGGCGGCGAGGACGGCCAGCGGCATCGTCTCGACCTCGATGTCCGGCCACCACAGGAGGAAGCTGCGGACGGCCGGGGCGTCGGTGAGGACGGGGATGTCGGCGTCGTGGGCGGTGACCTCGAGGCCGCGCGGCCCCCAGCCGCTGTAGGTGGCGGCGAAGGGCAGCGCGTCCGCGGGGACGGTGAGGGTGAAGTCGACCGTCGCGCCGGGCGGTACGGGGTCCTCGAGCCGCTCGGCGTGGAGGAGCGTCGTGGCCGACAGGGACGTCGGGTCGAGCCAGCGCTCGAGCATGGAGCGGCTGATCGGGGCGCTCTGCTGGGCGCGCAGCCGCAGCTCCGGCACGGCGATCTGCGTGCTCGTGCCGTTGACGACGCGGCCGCGCACGACGAGGTCCTCGCCGGGTCGAAGGACGGCGGGGCTGATGCCGGTGAGGGTGACGGTGACCTCGGAGGCGGGCACGCCCGTCGTCGGGTCCTCCGTCGTGGGGACGGGGGTGTCATCAGGGCCGGGGGTCGTGCTCGCGGTGGCGGTGGGCACGAGGCACAGGAGGGCCGCGAGCACGAGGAGCACGACGGCGCGCGGGCCGGCCCCGGACCAGGTCCAGGTGATGTTCATGCGCGTCCGGCCAGCACGTCCCTCGCGGTGGCGACCACGCGCCGCTCGTTCGGGTAGGCGAGGCGCGAGGCCACCTCGGTGAGGCTGACCCACGCGACATCCTCCGCCTCGCAGTCGGGGTCGTTCTCAATCGTCAGCTCCCCGCCCGTGGCCTCGAGGAGGTAGTGGTGGACGACCTTGTGGACGCGGCGGTCGTCCCCCGAGAACCAGTAGTCGATGGTCGCGAGGTGGCGCAGCACGCGCCCGGTGATGCCGGTCTCCTCCGCGATCTCTCGGACGGCCGCCTCCTCGGGGGTCTCCTCGCCCTCGAGGTGCCCCTTGGGCAGGCACCACTCCAGCCGCCCGCCCCGGTTGCGGCGGGCGATGACGGCGGTGAACGCCTGCCGGTCCTCCACCCGCACGACCAGGCCGCCCGCCGACGTCTCGTCCACCACCGGCAGCAGCGTCGACCGGGGCGGCGCGGCGCGCGGACGCGGCGGCGCAGGGACGCGCCGACGCGGCGAAGGGACGGCGGACATGAGGTCACCATAATCAACTGGCCGGAGCGATGCGGCCGTCCCGCGCACGACGGCGCGACATCGGGGCCCGGGACGTGACGGACGCCCGCCCCGGCGGCGTGGCCCCGGGCGCCGTCGGCGTGGCAGGCTGTGGCAAGTGCCGCCCGCCAACGACTCGACGTCCTCGCTCGCCCGCACGGCCGCCGCCGCGCTGACCGCGCTGCCGCCCGCCGTGCTCGACCTGGGCTCCGTCTTCGCCGACGCCGGGCACGAGCTCGCGCTCGTCGGCGGCCCCGTCCGCGACGCCTTCCTCGGCTCGGTGAGCCACGACCTCGACTTCGCGACCTCCGCCCGCCCCGACGACACCGAGCGGCTCCTCGCGCGCTGGGCGGACGCCCACTGGGACGTGGGCAAGGAGTTCGGGACGATCGGTGCCCGCAAGGGTGACGTCGTCATCGAGGTGACGACGTACCGGACGGAGGCCTACGAGGCGGACTCCCGCAAGCCGGTCGTCGAGTACGGCGACACGCTCGAGGGCGACCTCACCCGCCGTGACTTCACCGTCAACGCGATGGCCGTGACGCTGCCCTCCCTCACCTTCGTCGACCCGCACGGCGGGCTGGAGGACCTCCAGGCCGGGGTGCTCCGCACGCCGGTCGACCCCGAGCAGTCCTTCGACGACGACCCGCTGCGCATCATGCGGGCCGTGCGCTTCACCGCCCAGCTGGGCTTCGACGTCGAGGCCGGGACGATGGCGGCGATGTCCGCGATGGCCGACCGCCTCGCGATCGTCTCCCCCGAGCGGGTCAACGGCGAGCTGCAGCGGATGCTCCTGTCCGAGCGGCCCCGCCGCGGCCTGGAGCTCATGGTCTACACGGGCGTCGCCGCCGTCGTGCTCCCCGAGCTCGACGAGCTCCAGCGCACCGTCGACGAGCACGGGCGCCACAAGGACGTCTACGAGCACACGCTCGTCGTCCTCGACCAGGCGGTCGAGCTGGAGACCGGCCCCGACGGCGCCGTGCCCGCCCCGGACCTCGTCCTGCGCCTGGCCGCGGTGCTCCACGACATCGGCAAGCCAGCGACGCGGCGCTTCGAGCCGGGTGGCGGGGTGAGCTTCCACCACCACGAGCTCGTCGGTGCCCGGATGGCGGCCAAGCGCCTCAAGGCGCTGCGCTTCGACAAGCAGACGATCAGGGACGTGTCCCGGCTCGTCGAGCTCCACCTGCGCTTCCACGGGTACGGGGAGAGCCAGTGGACCGACTCCGCCGTGCGCCGCTACGTCACCGACGCCGGTCCGCTCCTCGAGCGCCTCCACCGCCTCACCCGCGCGGACTGCACCACCCGCAACCGCCGCAAGGCGTTGCGCCTGGCGGCGGCCTACGACGACCTCGAGGAGCGCATCGCGGCGCTCGCGGAGGAGGAGGAGCTCGCACGGATCCGCCCGGACCTCGACGGCGAGCAGATCATGGCGACCCTCGGCGTGCCGCCGGGCCCCGTGGTGGGGCGCGCCTACCGCTTCCTGCTCGACCTGCGCATGGAGCGCGGGCCGCTTGGGGAGGACGCCGCCCGCGAGGCACTCCTCGCCTGGTGGGCCGCCAACCAGGACTGACCACCCCCCCGCTCACGCCGACAGCCGGATTCCTCGCGGAGGAATCCGGCTGTCGGCGCGAGG
Organism: Georgenia satyanarayanai; assembly: GCF_023715365.1. Lineage (GTDB taxonomy): Bacteria > Actinomycetota > Actinomycetes > Actinomycetales > Actinomycetaceae > Oceanitalea > Oceanitalea satyanarayanai_B. Next base: position 13,786 of record NZ_JAMBNZ010000006.1, on the reverse strand, counting down.
AGGGGGTTACTCGACGGGCTCGAGGAGGCCGGTGTCGACGTCGTAGAGGAAGCCGCCGGCGGCGACGGTGTCCGGGATGAGCGGGTGGGAGCGCACCTTGGCGATCTCCGCCCGGATCGACTGGACCTGGTCGGTGATGACGCCGAGCGACATCCACGTGGCGTCCTGGCCCTGGAGCCGGCCGATCTCGGCCTGCAGCTCCTCCTCCGAGCGGGAGGCCATCGCGCAGCGCGTGTGGTGGACGACCAGCACCCGCTCGACGCCCAGGAGGTTCGTCCCGAGGACGAGCGCGACCAGCACCTGGTCGGTGACACGGCCACCGGGGTTGCGCAGGATCTTCGCGTCGCCCGGCACGAGACCGATCATCCCGATCGGGTCGATCCGCGAGTCCATGCAGGTGACGACGGCGACGCCCGCCCGGGCGACGCCGTCGAAGCCGGCGAGAGAGAAGTCCTCGGCGTAGCGAGCGTTCGCGGCGAGGAGGTCGGCAAAGGGTTCGGCAGAGCTCATGGGGTGCGACGCTACTCCGCTGCGCCGTCGCCTCGCGGCCCGGCTCAGGTCGCGGACCCGTCCCGCTCGCTCGCGTGGACCGGGCGCGGAGCGTCGGCGAGCCGGTGGGTCGCCGCGCCGTAGCCGAGCGAGACGGCGAGGTAGACGACGGCGAGCACCGCGAAGACGACGCGGGACCAGCCGGTGTCCGGCAGTGCCCAGGCGCCGAGCGCGGCGGCCGCGACAAAGGCCGCGTTGTACAGGACGTCGTAGAGCGAGAACGCGCGGCCGCGGTAGTCGTCGTGGGTGTCGCGGTGGACGATCGTGTCGACCGCGATCTTCGCGCCCTGGACGCTCAGGCCGAGGAGCACCGCCGAGACGGCGACGACGACGAGCTGCGGGGTGGTGACGAGCAACGCCTGGCTCAGGGCCCCGATCGCGAGGCACACGACGATCCACCGCGAGGGCGACATCCGCTCGTGCGCGAGCGGCGTGAGGACGATGGCCAGGCCGTTTCCGGCGAAGGAGATGCCGCCGAGGAGCGCGAAGGTGGCGAGCCCGGCTCCGGCGTCGGCCGGGTCGGCCAGGAGGTTGCGGGAGATGAGGATGAGCGCCATGAAGTTGACGCCGTAGAGGAAGCGGTGGACCGCCATGACGCCCAGCCCCAGGCCGGGGGTGCCGCGGCGGACGAGGTAGCGTGCGCCGTCGACGAGGTCCGAGACGGTCTGCTGGATCGCCATGGTGACGCCGGTGCGAGGCCGGACGGTGGGCCCGAGCTCGCCCCGGCGCAGCCGTACGGCGAGGGCCGACGCTGCCGCGAAGAGGAGCGCTGCGGCGACGAGCGCGGCGGAGCTCTTCGCGGCGGCGGGCGCGAGCAGGCCGGTGACGAAACCGATGCCCCCACCGGCGACGGCGGACACGGCGCCCAGGGTGGGCGTGAGCGTGTTGGCCATGAGCAGCTGCTCGCGCGGGACGACGCGCGGCAGGCCGGCGGAGAGCGCCGCGAGGAGGAAGCGGTTGACGCCGAGCGTGACGAGCGCGAGGACGTAGACGAGCACGGAGACGCCCGCGGTCCCGATGAGGACGGCCAGGAGAAGGGCGAGCACCACCCGCACGGCGTTGCCGACGAGGAGCACCTGGCGGCGGCTCCACCGGTCCAGGAGCGGCCCGGCGAAGGGACCCACGACGGTGAAGGGCAGGAGGAGGACCGCGAACGCTGCCGCGACGCCAGAGGCGGTGGCCATGTTGGCGGGGTTGAAGAAGAACAGGGTGGCCAGGCCCACCTGGAACATGCCGTCACCGCACTGGGACACGAGCCGGACGGCGAAGAGCTTCCGGAAGCCGGGGTGGACGGCGAGGGTGCGCAGGTCGGCGGGGATGCTCACCGGTGCAGGCTATCTCTCGGCCGATCGCCCTCCGGCGTGCGCTACTCTCAGCCAGATATATCGCAGCGATATATCGCGACGACCGATCAGGACGGGCAGGAGGAACCATGAGCACGCGCGCGGAGGTCCTCGAGCTCGCCATCCTCGGCCAGCTGGGCAGCGCGCCCATGCACGGCTACGAGCTGCGTCGCCAGCTGGGTACGCAGCTCGGTGCCTTCCGCACGCTGTCCTACGGCTCCCTCTACCCCGCGCTGCGCCGGCTCACCGAGGGCGGCCTCATCGCCGAGGCGCCCGCCGGCTCCCTGCCGCACCCGCTCGCGGGGCGCCGGGGCCGCATCGTCTACAAGCTCACCGCCGCGGGCCGCGAGCGCCTGGCCGCCACCCTCGCGACGGCGGACCCCGCCGCGTGGGAGGACGAGGCCTTCGACGTCCGCTTCACCCTCTTCGCCACCACCGACGCGCGCACCCGGCTGCGGATCCTCGAGGGCCGGCACGCGCGGATGGTCGAGCGCCTGTCCCTGCTGCGCGAGTCGACCCAGCGCACCCGCGAGCGGATGGACGCCTACACCGCCGAGCTCGCCCGCCACGGCCTGGAGCAGGTCGAGCGCGAGGTCGAGTGGCTGGAGAACCTCATCGACACCGAACGGGGCACCCCCGGTGCCCTCGACCTCCGATCACCCGGACCCGCGGGCGACCCGCCCGCACCCCCCACCCACAAGGAGCAAGAATGAGTTCGATCCGTGTCGCCATCGTGGGCGTCGGCAACTGTGCGTCCTCCCTGGTCCAGGGCGTGCGCTTCTACGCCGACGCCGACCCGGGAACCACCGTCCCCGGCCTCATGCACGTGACCTTCGGGGACTACCACGTGCGTGACGTCGAGTTCGTCGCCGCCTTCGACGTCGACGCGAAGAAGGTCGGCCTCGACCTCGCCGAGGCGATCAACGCCAGCGAGAACAACACCATCAAGCTCTGCGACGTCCCGGCCACCGGGGTCACGGTGCAGCGCGGCCACACCCTCGACGGCCTGGGCAAGTACTACCAGGAGATGGTCGACGAGTCCGACGCGGAGCCGGTCGACGTCGTCGCCGCCCTCAGGGACGCCCAGGTCGACGTCCTCGTCTGCTACCTGCCGGTGGGCTCGGAGGAGGCCGCACGCTTCTACGCGCAGTGCGCCATCGACGCCGGCGTCGCCTTCGTCAACGCGCTGCCCGTCTTCATTGCCGGCACCAAGGGCTGGGCCGACAAGTTCACGGCCGCGGGTGTGCCGATCGTCGGTGACGACATCAAGTCCCAGGTGGGCGCCACCATCACCCACCGCGTGCTCGCCAAGCTCTTCGAGGACAGGGGCGTGCGCCTGGAGCGCACCTACCAGCTCAACGTCGGCGGCAACATGGACTTCAAGAACATGCTTGAGCGCGACCGCCTCGAGTCCAAGAAGATCTCCAAGACGCAGGCCGTCACCTCGAACATGACCGGCGAGCTCAGCGCCCGCAACGTCCACATCGGCCCGAGCGACTACGTCCAGTGGCTCGACGACCGCAAGTGGGCCTACGTCCGCCTCGAGGGCAAGGCCTTCGGTGAGGTGCCGCTCAACCTCGAGTACAAGCTCGAGGTGTGGGACTCCCCGAACTCCGCGGGCATCATCATCGACGCGATCCGCGCCGCGAAGATCGCCCTGGACCGCGGCGTCGGCGGCCCGCTCCTGTCCGCCTCGAGCTACTTCATGAAGTCCCCGCCGGAGCAGCGCGACGACGACACGGCGCGCGCGGACGTCGAGGCTTTCATCGCGGGCCAGCTCGAGCGCTGACACCGCGACGACGAGGACGCACCACCCGGCCGGGAGGTGCGTCCTCGTCGCATGTGAGGGCTTTGTCGAGACCCGCGCAGAGTGTGGGTGGATCGTGTGGAGGGCGCACTGGACGAGCGCAGCGTCCCGGGGTGCGGCAGGGTCGGTACCGCATACTTGGGGGTCGCCGGGCGCACCTGCCCGGCACACCGCAGCCGAGGAGGAGACGCGTGGCGGCCACACAGGAGCCGGGACGCCGGAGCAGCGCCACGACGAAGGGGCGCAAGCGCCGCTTCGACTACCCACGCTCGGGCAAGGGACCGATCCGGCGCTGGCTGCCGAGCTGGCGGGTGGTGCTGGGCGCCGTCGTGACGGGCGTCGCGATCGTCGTCGGCGTCTTCGCCGCCGCGTACCTCACGACCGACATCCCCGAGCCGGGTGACTTCGCGCAGGCCCAGGGCACGCACGTCTACTTCGCCGACGACGAGACGGAGATGGGCAGCTTCGCGGAGTACAACCGCGAGATCATCGACCCGAGCACGCTGCCCGCCCACGTGGGCAACGCCGTCGTCGCCTCCGAGGACCGGCGCTTCTACGAGAACGTCGGCATCGACCCGATCGCCATCGGCCGCGCCCTGGTCAACAACCTGCGCGGCAACCCGACGCAGGGTGGGTCGACGCTCACCCAGCAGTACGTCGAGCGCTACTACATCGGCACGACGACGAGCTACGTCGGCAAGTTCCGCGAGGCGATCCTCGCGCTCAAGATCGACCGTGAGCTGTCCAAGGACGAGATCCTCGGCGACTACCTCAACACCATCTACTTCGGTCGCAACGCCTACGGCATCGAGACCGCGGCGCAGGCCTACTTCGACAAGCCGGCCGCCGAGCTCACGCTCTCCGAGTCTGCGCTGCTCGCCGGGGTCATCCCCGCGCCGAGCGCGTGGGACCCGGCCATCGACCCGGAGCGCGCCGAGGAGCGGTGGGCACGGACGCTGCAGTTCATGGTGCGCGACGGCTGGATCACCCAGGAGGAGGCCGACGCGCAGACCTTCCCCGAGACGGTCGAGCACGTCCGCTCCGACACCTACGCCGGGCCCGACGGCTACCTCCTCGACATGGCGCGCCGCGAGCTCGTCGACAAGGCCGGCCTCACGGACGAGGAGATCGACACCCTCGGGCTGCGGGTGACGACGACGATCGACCCGCAGGCCCAGGAGGCGGCGGTGGAGGTCGTGGACGCGCTGCCGGAGGACCGCCCGGCGGGCAACCGGGTGGCGCTCGTGTCGATCGACCCCGCCTCCGGACAGATCGTCGCGCTCTACGGCGGTCCTGACTTCGTGTCCCAGCCGCGCAACGCGGCCACGCAGGACGTCGCCCAGGCGGGCTCGACCTTCAAGCCCTTCACGCTCGTCGCGGCGCTCGAGGACGGGATCCCGCTGAGCAAGACCTACCCGAGCTACACGCCGATGGAGATCGAGGGCTTCGAGCGTCCGGTCAACAACTACGACGCCTTCAACCGCGGCTACATCGACCTCGTCACGGCCACCGAGCAGTCCGTCAACACGACGTACGCGCAGCTCAACATGGACGTGGGCCCCGAGCGCTCGGTGGAGGCCGCCGTCGCCGCGGGTCTCCCGAAGGACACGGCCGGCCTCGAGCCCGTCCCCTCCAACGTCCTCGGCCCGGCGTCCCCGCACCCGATCGACGTCGCCCGCGCCTACGCGACCTTCGCCGCGCAGGGCGTGCGGCACAATCCGTACATCGTCGCCGAGGTGACCGACGCGGACGGCAACGTCATCTACGCCGGCCACTCCAACGGCACGGAGGTCTTCGAGCCGGACGTCATGGCCGAGGCGACCTACGCGATGACCTCGGTCATCAACGAGGGCACCGGCGTGCGCGCGAACGACCTCGGCCGGCCCGCGGCGGGCAAGACCGGCACCTCGAACGAGGGCCGCTCGGCGTGGTTCGCCGGCTACACCCCGCAGCTGACCACCGTCGTGGCGATGTACCAGGTGGGCGAGGACGGGACCGAGGAGTCCCTCACGCCCTTCGGGGAGTACGCGTCGATCACCGGCTCGACCTACCCGACGACGATGTGGCGCGACTTCATGTCCACGGTCCTCGAGGGCGAGCCGGTGGAGGAGTTCCCCGAACGCCCGGCCCCGCCGGTGCCGACGTACGTGCCCCCGCCGCCCGCCCCGGAGCCGGAGTTCGAGCCGGCGCCCGAGGAGACGGAGGCGCCGACGACGGAGGAGCCGGCCGAGGAGCCGACGACGGAGGAGCCGGAGCCCGAGCCGGAGCCGACGACCGAGGAGCCCGTGCCGGAGCCGACCACCCAGCAGCCGGAACCGACGCCCACACCCACGCGGACCCCACCACCGCAGGACGGTGACGGGGACGCCGGGGGTCAGGCCGGCCGCCCAGGCAGCGATCAGGGCGGTCAGCGACCACCGAGCGGCTGAGGTCACACGTACGAGAGCGCAGCTCCTGCCGGAGCTGCGCTCTCGGCGTCTCCGGGCCCAGGTGCGCGTGGGCGTGTGCCACAAAGGGCCCCCGCGCCGGGGCAGCGGGAGGTGCCGTCAAGCGCTGAGCCTTGCACGACCGTGTGTGCCCGGCGCTTTGTGGCGCACTCCCCGACGGCGCGGTCAGTCGAGGATGCGCGCCAACCCGCCGACGAGCGCCCGGACGTCCTCCTCGGTCGTGTCGAAGGAGCACACCGCCCGCAGCACGCCCGCCGGCCGGGCCCACGCGAGCACCGGGAGCTGCGCGGTGACCGCCCCGACCGCCGCCGGTGGCACCGGCACGAACACGGCGTTGGCCTCCACCGGGTGGACCGGCTCGAGGCCGAGCTCGGAGCGCAGCAGGGCGGCGAGGTGGTCGGCGGCGTCGTTGGCGTGCTGCGCGGTGGTGCGCCACAGGTCGTCGGTGAGCAGCGCGAGGAGCTGCGCGGAGACGAAGCGCATCTTCGAGGCGAGCTGGGTGGAGGCCTTGCGTAGCCGCGCGACCGGTTCCACGAGCGCCGGGTCGAGCACGACGATCGCGTCCCCGAACAGCGCCCCGTTCTTCGTCGCCCCGAAGGAGAGGAGGTCCACGCCCTGCGCCGTCGTGAGCGCGGCGAGGGAGGTGCCGAGCCGGGCGGCGGCGTTGGCCAGCCGTGCGCCGTCGACGTGGACGGAGGCGCCGTGGCCGTGCGCGGCCGCGACGAGGTCGGCGAGGTCCTCGGGCCGGTAGACGGTGCCGAGCTCGGTGCTCTGGGTGAGGGAGAGGGCGGCGGGGCGGGCGTGGTGGACGCTGCCGTCGTCCGCGGCGAGGACGGCGGCGACGTCCGCGACGTCGACCTTCCCGTCCCGTGCCGGGAGCGTGCGCACGGCGGCGCCGGCGACGAGCTGCGGCGCGGTCGACTCGTCCGTGGCGAGGTGGGCGTGCTGGGAGGTGAGGACGGCGTCCCACTTCTGCAGCATCGCCCCGAGCGCGACGACGTTGGCGCCCGTCCCGTTGAAGACCGGCAGGATCGTCGCGTCGGGGCCGAAGACCTCCCGGGCGCGGGCGTCGAGGGCCGCGGTGACGGGGTCGGCCCCGTAGGACGGCGCGTGGCCCTCGGCGGCCGCGGCGAGGGCGGCGAGGACGGCCGGGTGCGCGCCGGAGGCGTTGTCGGAGGTGAAGCCACGCGTCGTCATGGGCGCCATTGTGCGCCCGAAGGTGATGTGGATGACGCTCCGGGAGCACGTCGTCGTGCGTTAGAGTGGTGCGTTGGCCGCGGCCGGTGCGTACCTGCGTACCCGTCCGTAGCCGCAGTCGCATCACCCTCCTGTCACGGACCGTCCGTGACCGCCAAGTCCAGAGGAGGTGGGTATAAGCATGCGCCAGTACGAGCTGATGATCATCCTCGACCCGGAGGTCGACGAGCGCACCGTCGCCCCGTCGCTCGACAAGCTGCTCTCGGTCATCACGACCGGTGGTGGCCAGGTCGACAAGGTCGACATCTGGGGTAAGCGTCGTCTTGCCTACGACATCAACAAGCGTTCCGAGGGCGTCTACGCGGTCGTCGACATGACGACGACGCCGGAGCTCGCCCAGGAGCTCGACCGCCAGCTCGGGCTCAACGAGTCCGTCCTGCGCACCAAGCTCATCCGCCCGGACGCTCACTGAGCCTCCCGACCACCCCCTGACCCCTAGAGGAGACCGACATGGCAGGCGAGACCGTCATCACCGTGGTGGGCAACCTCACGGCTGACCCCGAGCTGCGCTTCACCCCCTCCGGTGCGGCCGTCGCGAGCTTCACCGTGGCCTCGACGCCGCGGACGTTCGACCGGCAGTCCAACGAGTGGAAGGACGGCGAGACGCTGTTCATGCGCTGCTCGGTGTGGCGGGAGGCGGCGGAGAACGTCGCCGAGTCCCTCGCCAAGGGCAACCGCGTCATCGTCCAGGGGCGTCTCGTCCAGCGGTCCTTCGAGACCCGTGAGGGCGAGAAGCGCACCGTCGTGGAGATGCAGGTCGACGAGGTCGCTCCGTCCCTCCGCTACGCCACGGCCAAGGTCACGCGCACGCAGCGCGGCGGCGGCGGTGGTGGCGGCTTCGGCGGTGGCGGCGGTGGCGGCGGCCAGCAGGGTGGCGGTTTCGGTGGCCAGCAGAGCGGTGGCTTCGGTGGCGGCCAGCAGGGCGGCGGCTTCGGCCAGCCGGCCGGCGGCCAGGCCGAGGACCCGTGGGCCACGGGTGGGTCGAGCTCGTTCGGTGACGAGCCCCCCTTCTGATCAGACGTACAGCGTGGCGTGAGCCGCGCATGAAGAACCCAAGGAGCACATCATGGCGAAGCCCGTACTTCGCAAGCCCGGCAAGAAGAAGGCCAACCCGCTGAAGTCGGCCAAGGTCGAGGGCATCGACTACAAGGACACCGCGCTGCTGCGCAAGTTCATCTCCGACCGCGGGAAGATCCGTGCGCGTCGCGTGACCGGTGTGTCCGTCCAGGAGCAGCGCGCCATCGCCAAGGCAGTCAAGAACGCCCGCGAGATGGCCCTGCTGCCCTACGCGAGCTCCGCTCGCTGACCCAAGGGAGACACACAATGGCCAAGCTCATTCTCACCCACGAGGTCTCCGGCCTCGGCGAGGCAGGCGACGTCGTCGAGGTCAAGGACGGCTACGCCCGCAACTACCTCGTGCCCCGCGGCCTGGCGACCGGCTGGACCAAGGGCGCGCAGAAGCAGATCGACCAGATCCGCAAGGCCCGCAAGGCCCGCGAGATCTCCACGGTCGAGGACGCTCGCGCGGCACGCGACTCGCTGCAGTCCAAGTCGGTCGTCCTCGCCGTGCGCGCCGGCTCGGGCGGACGCCTGTTCGGCTCCGTGACCACCGGCGAGATCGCCGACGCGGTCAAGGCTGCCGGCGGCCCGGCGATCGACAAGCGCAAGATCGAGGTCACCAACCCGATCAAGGCGCTCGGCGAGCACCGGGTGCAGGTCCGCCTGCACGCCGACGTCCAGGCCAACCTCACGGTCCAGGTCGTCGAGGCCTGACCAGGCCCTAGCCGTACTCGAGGCGCCGGCCGGTGGGAGACCACCGGCCGGCGCCTCGCGCTTTGCCGGCCGGCGCTAGGTGTGGACCTTTGGGCCTCAGAGGTCGGAAGGTCCACACCTAGGCTGCGCCGAGGACCATCCACCTCTCGCCGCGGGCCCGCAGCCCAGTGGTAATCGCGCGGGCGGTCATGAAGCCCCCCGCGAAGGCGGCCCACAGCCAGGCCAGGCCCACGCCGTCGTGCGGCGCCCAGGCCCACACGGCCGCGAGCAGCGGGACGTAGACGACGAGCGTGAGTGCGCCGGCCCACGCGAGGAAGGTGCCGTCGCCCGCGCCGATGAGCACGCCGTCGAGCACGAACACCCACCCGGCCATCGGCATGAGCAGGCCGGTGACGACGAGTGCGACGGCGGCGGCCGAACGGACTTCGGGGTCGGTGGTGAAGAGGGTGGTGATCCACCAGCCGCCGGCGGCGATGACGACGCCGATGACGGCGCCCGCGCCGACCCCCCACTGCAGCGTGCGGCGCAGCACGGCACGCACCCGGCCGGTGTCGCCAGCGCCGAGCCCCTGACCGACCATCGCCTGCGCGGCGATGGCGAGGGCGTCCATGGCGAAGGCCGCGAGGCCCCACAGCGAGTTGACGACCTGGTGGGCGGCGAGCGGCACGGCCCCGAGAGCGGTCGCGGTGACGACGGTGAGGAGGATGGCCACACGCAGGCTCACGGTGCGCACGAGCAGCGGTGTCCCGGCGCGGGCGTTGGCCCAGATCCCCGCCGTGCGAGGGCGCAGGGAGACGGACAGGCCGCGGGCGCCGCGCAGGACGACGACGGCGAGGGCGAGTGCCATGAGCGTCTGGGCGATCGCGGTGCCGAGCCCGGACCCGGCCACGCCCATGTCGAGGCCGTAGATGAACACGGCGTTGAGGGCGACGTTGACGGCGGCGCCCGCCGTGGCGACGGCGAGCGGGGTGCGGGTGTCGAGGAGGCCGCGCAGGGTGCCGGTGGCCGCGAGGACGACGAACATGCCGGGCAGCCCGCCGGCCGAGTACTGCAGGTAGGCGACAGCGTGGGGCGTGACGGCGTCCCCGGCACCGAGGGCATTGACGATCCACGGCGCACCGGCGCCCAGGAGTGCCGCGGTGAGGACGCCGAGGCCCAGGGCGAGCCACATGCCGTCGATGCCGGCCGTGACGGCGCCCGCGCGGTCACCCGCACCGATGCGGCGGGCGGTGGCTGCCGTGGTGGCGTAGGCGAGGAAGACGAAGACGCCGACGGTGGAGACGAGGAGGGTGGAGGCCAGGGACAGGCCCGCGAGCTCGGCGGTGCCGAGGCGCCCGACCATGACGGAGTCGATGAGGACGAAGAGCGGCTCGGCGACGAGCGCCCCGAGGGCGGGGACGGCCAGGGAGAGGATCTGCCGGTCGAGGGATCGCCCACTGTCCCCAGTGAGCCGAGCGTTGTCCACCAATGTGCCGACCAATTTCCTTCCACACTGTGTGCACGGCCAGATCCGCGAGATTCCCGGGGCTCCGGGAGAGTTGCACGGGTGTTATCCACATGATTGTCCACCGCCTGTGCACGGACGGGCCAGCCCTATCCACCATCTGTCCCCAGGGTTGTCCACACCCGTGGATGGATCCGTGCGCCTGTGCACCGTACGGTGCACGGGCAGGTCATCGCGCGCGTGGCGCGCCCCCGGGTGCGCCGCCGGCCCGTTCGGGTCGACGCGGACCGGGGCATGTCAGTGGTCCGCGATAGACCAGGAGCAGGAGGGTGACGATGACTGATTTGGACCACCGGGTCCTCGAGTCCGGACGGGGTGGGCGCGAGCTCTACGACCGCACGCCGCCGCAGGACCTCGCCGCGGAGCAGAGCGTGCTCGGCGGCATGCTGCTGTCCAAGGACGCCATCGCCGACGTCGTCGAGGAGCTGCGGGGCCCGGACTTCTACCGGCCCGCGCACGAGCTCGTCTACGACGCGATCATCGACCTCTACGGCCGCGGCGAGCCGGCCGACGCCGTCACCGTGGCCGCCGAGCTCGGACGGCGCGGCGAGCTGGGCCGGGTGGGCGGCGCCGCCTACCTCCACACCCTCATCGCCTCGGTGCCCACCGCGGCCAACGCCGGCTACTACGCCCGGCTCGTTCGTGACCAGGCGGTCCTGCGGCGGCTCGTCGAGGCCGGCACCCGCATCGCGCAGCTCGGCTACGCGACCGACGGCGGGGACGTCGACGATCTCGTCAACTCCGCCCAGGCCGAGGTCTACGCCGTCACCGAGCAGCGCACGAGCGAGGACTACGTCCCGCTGCGGGACACGATCAACCTCACGATGGAGGAGATCGAGAACGCCGCCAACCGCGGGGAGGGCATGGTCGGTGTCCCCACCGGCTTCAACGACCTCGACGCGCTGACCAACGGCCTGCACGGCGGCCAGATGATCATCATCGCGGCCCGTCCGGCTATTGGAAAAAGTACGCTGTCCCTCGACATGTGCAGATCAGCGTCGATCAAGCACGGGCTCACCTCGGTGATCTTCTCGCTCGAGATGGGCCGCACCGAGCTGACGATGCGTCTGCTCTCCGCCGAGGCGGGCGTGCCGCTGCAGAACATGCGCAAGGGGACGATGCGCGACGAGGACTGGACCAAGGTGGCCGCGGCCATGAGCCGGGTGTCCGAGGCACCCCTGTTCATCGACGACAGCCCGAACATGTCGCTCATGGAGATCCGCGCCAAGGCGCGGCGCCTCAAGCAGCGCCACGACCTGCGCCTCATCGTCGTCGACTACCTCCAGCTCATGTCCTCGGGAAAGCGCGTGGAGTCCCGTCAGCAGGAGGTCTCGGAGTTCTCCCGTGCGCTCAAGCTCCTCGCCAAGGAGCTCGAGGTGCCGGTCATCGCCGTCGCGCAGCTCAACCGTGGCCCCGAGCAGCGCACCGATAAGAAGCCGGCGATGAGCGACCTTCGCGAGTCGGGCTGCCTCACCGCGGACACCCGCGTCATGCGGGCGGACACCGGCGCCGAGGTCACCATGGGCGAGCTCATGGAGTCCGACGCCACGGACGTGCCGGTGTGGGCGCTCGACGACCGCCTCAAGTACGTGACCCGCCACATCACGAATGTCTTCACCACGGGCGTGAAGCCGGTCTACCGGCTGCAGCTGGCCTCGGGCCGGGAGGTCAAGGCCACCGCGAATCACAAGTTCCTCACCTACGATGGCTGGTTGCCGCTTGGCGAGCTCGAGGTCGGCGCCCGCGTCGGAGTGCCTCGCCACGTGCCGGCGCCCGAGCATGAGACCGAGTGGGACGACCGCAAGGTCGTCATGCTCGCGCACCTGCTGGGGGACGGATCCTTCGTCAAGCGCCAGCCTGTGCGTTACGCGTCGGTCGACGAGGACAACATCCGCGCCGTCGGAGACGCCGCGACGGCGTTCGGCATCACGCCGGTGCGGGACGAGTACGCCGCCGCCCGCTGCACCACGCTGCGTCTGCCTGCGCCTCACCACCTCACGCACGGCAGGCGGAACCCGGTCGCCGAGTGGCTCGACGGGATGGGTCTCTTCGGCCTGCGGAGCCACGAGAAGTACATTCCGGAGGCCGTCTACTCCCTGCCCAAGCGCCAGATCGCGCTGTTCCTGCGACACCTGTGGGCGACAGACGGGTCGATCGTCCTTCACCCGAACGGTCGTGCTGGTCGTGTCTACTACGCCACGACCTCACGCCGGCTCGCCGACGGCGTCGCCAACCTGCTCCTGCGCTTCGGCATCGACGCCCGGATCCGCTCGACGACGAAGCCCGGGTACCGGCCCGGGTACTCGGTCGACATCTCCGGGGTCGAGGAGCAGCAGGTGTTCCTCCGGCGTATCGGCGTCCACGGCGCCCGGGGCAGGACGGCCGACGAGCTGCTCGCTCGGATCGAGGACATCAAGGCCAACACCAACGTGGACACCATGCCGATGGAGGTGTGGGGCGACGTGCGCCGGATCCTCACCGAGTCCGGCACGACCCACCGTGACTTCCAGGCGGCGCTCGGCACCCAGTACTGCGGCAGCACCCTGTTCAAGTCCGCCCCGTCCCGCGCCCGCATGGCTCGCATCGCCCAGGTGCTGGACAGCAAGGAGCTGGACGTCCTCGCCGTCAACGACCTCCTGTGGGACCGGATCGTCTCCGTGACCCACGTCGGTGAGGAGCGCGTGTACGACGCGACGGTTGCGGGCAACCACAACTTCATCGCCAACGGCGTCGCGGTGCACAACAGCCTCGAGCAGGACGCCGACATGGTCATGCTCCTTCACCGCGAGGACGCCTACGACAGGGAGACGCGCCCGGGCGAGGCCGACATCATCGTGGCCAAGCACCGTAACGGTCCCACCGACACCATCACCGTCGCCTTCCAGGGCCACTACTCGCGGTTTCACGACATGGCGCACTGAAGGTGCCGAGGATGCTCTAAAACTACACTTTGGGTCTCGAAACTGTACAAGTTCAAACGGGCTCTTCGGACATTCGGTGGGGATCACGTCTTGAGGCCTCCGGCGACGAGGAGCATACGGAGACGGTAGTTGTCGCGGTTGCGGTAGCCGCGGGCGAGGCGGCGGTGGAGCTCGATGATGCCGTT
>NZ_JAMBNZ010000059.1 GCF_023715365.1 Georgenia satyanarayanai | reverse complement strand
CGGGATGACGGGGTCGGAGCACTTCGTGAACGACGTCTGCCCGAACTTGTGGGAGGCGCCGATGTCGTGCGCGTCGATCTGCACGCTCATGCGCTGCGAGCCGTCCTGCGCGACGTACTGACTGAGCCGCAGCCGACCCGAGACCATGACGTGCTGACCCTTCGCGAGCGAGTGATAAGCGTTGCCCGCGAGCGTGCGGAACGCCGTCACGCTGAAGAACTGCGACGCACCGTCGCTCCACGTGTTCTCCTGCGCGTTCCAGCGGCGCTCGTTGACCGCCATCCGGAACGTGAGGAACGCATCCCCTGTCTTCGTCTGGCGCAGCACCGGGTCGGTGACGACGGTGCCGCTGATGTCGATCGCTACCTCGTTCATGGTGGTTCCTCCACTGCGGCCGCGGCCGCGTCAGGCGTCGCGCCGGCCACCTCGGCCGGTCGTGATCCCGACGCTAGGCAGGTTCGTCCGCCCCGCGCGTCCCACCGTCACC
>NZ_JAMBNZ010000058.1 GCF_023715365.1 Georgenia satyanarayanai | reverse complement strand
GTCCATGGCGCGCGACACCCAGGCGCCGCCGGCCAACCTGCCGCCCCCGCCCCCGGGCACGCCGACCACCGGCACCAACAACGCCACCACCACGGCCAATCCGGGCCGCCCCGCGGCCTGAACCGTGCAGGGGAGCCCGGGCGACGGTCCACGGGCTCTCCTTTCCCGGCACCGACCGCCCTGGCGCCCTTTTCCGCGCCCCGGAATTCTGACAGACCAGCGCCGGCCCAGGAGGCTTCCCGCAGGGAGTCCCCGGGGTCGGCTTTCCCGTGCCGGGGCCACGCGCCCCGGCTTCCCCCTATCCGGGAGATCGGGTCATGGAGCTGGCGGAAGCGCTCAGCCGCATCATCGGGGCCGGCCGGCGCATGGAGCGCGCGGCTGGGTCCCCGCCACGGCGGGAAACCTTTCCATCCGCCTGCCCGGCGACCGGGTCGCGGTCACGCGCTCCGGCTGCCACAAGGGCTTTTTGCAGGACGGGCACGTCATGGT
>NZ_JAMBNZ010000057.1 GCF_023715365.1 Georgenia satyanarayanai | reverse complement strand
AGACATTATAAAATATGCCAATTACAAGCAGTTTCCAATTATTCCTTGTAACCTGTGCGGTAGCCAAGAAAACCTACAACGGGCGATGATTAATGACATGCTGCGCACATGGGATCAGCAATACCCGAATCGCTTGGATTCGATATTTGGCGCGATGCAAAATGTAGCACCGTCACAGCTCGCTGACCGTGAGTTGTTTGACTTTGAAAATTTGCAGTTAAAGCGTGATGAGCATATCCGTGTATTTGAAGGGGAAAACATCCAAGCGGGGCAGATTGATGAGCAGCTTCAGCAAAAAGGGGTACCAACCGCACCTGCTGTGCAAACCTTTGACCCCACCAAATCTCAGAAAAACAAAGCGTCTCAAAAACCCAAAGCGCCTCAAAAATCCAACGCCAGCCAAAACGCTGAGAGCCAAAAAATACCGACAATCAATCCTTTGATTTGACAACCAAGCGGGTCAAGCACACGGATATTTTGGCTGCTGTAATG
>NZ_JAMBNZ010000056.1 GCF_023715365.1 Georgenia satyanarayanai | reverse complement strand
ATGTGCGATCTGTTGCGGAAAGGGAATTGACCTGCGACAAAAAATCCCCCATCAGCGCAAACGATTACCTACCCCGCGCGCCATTATGCGCTTTTCGGCTATCTAACCGCGGATAAATCATTTAGGGAAATAATGGCCCTCTGTCACACTCACTATAAATGTTATCAATTATAGATAAATGCAAACATTTAGTTATAAGGAGAGAGAGATGCGCGTCATTACGCTTGCGGGCAGCCCGCGTTACCCTTCCCGTTCCAGCGCTTTGCTGGAATACGCCAGAGAGACGCTCACCGCCGCCGATATCGAAGTCTGCCACTGGCATCTGCAGAACTTTGCCCCGGAAGACCTCCTGTACGCTCGTTTTGACAACCCGGCGCTGCAGACGCTCAATGAACAGCTGGCCGGGGCTGATGGCCTGATCATCGCCACGCCGGTGTATAAAGCCTCGTTCTCCGGAGCGCTGAAAACGCTGCTCGACCTGCTGCCTGAGCG
>NZ_JAMBNZ010000055.1 GCF_023715365.1 Georgenia satyanarayanai | reverse complement strand
ATCGTTTATGGTCTTACCCATATTAATATTCCTTTGCTATCTTCGGAAAATCGAGTAGTTGCTCTCGGTAGTATTCGTATTGTTGTTGGCGTAGGGCAATCTCGCGCGGTAAGCCTTCGGTGAGAGATTCTGTAAGCGCGTCGAACTTGTCGAGGATATCAACGATTCTGGATTGCTCAGTCAGTGAGGGAACTGGTATGGGAAAATGCAAAAACATCGGTCTACGAAGTGAGGTTACAGATGAGCTCACTGATGCTTTTTGTATGTAAGCGTAAAAGTGTGATTTTATACAATAATATACAAAGCGCGGATTCATGACTGAACTGGGGACAATGCGGTATGCTCGCTGATGTAATGCATATTTACCTTGAGCAAAATGAAACACTTTGCCTACGCCCGCGCCATCTCCAGCCGTGATGATTGCAGTTTCATCAAAATCAAACTTGTTTAATTGCAACGGCTGACGGCCACGAGCGTAGAAAATATATTCAC
>NZ_JAMBNZ010000054.1 GCF_023715365.1 Georgenia satyanarayanai | reverse complement strand
ACGGATCATTTCAAGGACAACCCGCTAGGGCGTCAGTCAGTGGCAGAGTCAGACCCCCGCCGAGGCACTCCCATCATCAACGTCAGTGGTCGGTCATAGCCTTGGAGGTAGGACGGCAGAGCAGTCGAAAGCCCGCAGAGGGGGTGGGTCGGTGAGCAGCATCGATGGCTTCGACCCGCACGCTGCCTGGCTCGAGGACCCCTACACCCGCGAGCCGATCGGTGAGCAGTCTGCCCGTCGTCTGCAGGAGCTGTGGGCGCAGGAGGAGGACGCGGCCGATGTGTTCCTCGATGCCGGGGACAGGCCGCCACCGTCGACGATCACCGACGAGCAGCCGAGCTTCGAGTCGCGCCAGCCGGTGTCGGCCGAGGCGCTGGCGGGCATGGCGCCCGATGGTCAGCTCCTCGCCGAGCTGGAGGACATCGACCCTGGCGAGGTGGATGAGTACTACCTCGTGGAGATGGCCGCCGGCTACCAGCGCATCGCCGCGTGGGCCACCGCCAAGCTC
>NZ_JAMBNZ010000053.1 GCF_023715365.1 Georgenia satyanarayanai | reverse complement strand
ATTTTGGCATACGCCACCAATGACCCATCAAACATCCGCGAAACTTTGAACACAAAATCACCACCCAAATCGGTTAAATGCTGCACGCCAACCTCAAATAACAGTTCTTCACGCGCTCGTACCCGATCAAAGATTTGGGTCTCGATATGATTAATGACCAAGCCTTGGTACTCAGCATTAACCTCCTTAATACTTTTTGAATATAAAAAACGAAAACGGGCTTCGGTAAGCAATGCCACCAAATTTTCAACCGTTAAATGTTGTGCTAATCCAATTTCGGTATTGCGCACGCGCATGACGGTCTCAAACACGAAATGGGCAACTTCAATATTTGTGCTTAACGTTGACAAGAATTCTAACCTCATGATGTTGATAAAGATGAAAGAGTATTACACATTAAACTTTTCAGAAACTTAAGAGCCCGATAAATACCTTAAGGTCAAACAAACTAACGCAAATTGTGTCCAAAATAAAGTTCATCCGTGACTTTTAGCCAATTTATCCGCAGTTTTCATAAAC
>NZ_JAMBNZ010000052.1 GCF_023715365.1 Georgenia satyanarayanai | reverse complement strand
GGATGAGATGAGCCGACATCGAGGTGCCAAACACCGCCGTCGATATGAACTCTTGGGCGGTATCAGCCTGTTATCCCCAGAGTACCTTTTATCCGTTGAGCGATGGCCCTTCCACGCGGGACCACCGGATCACTAAGGCCGACTTTCGTCTCTGCTCGCGCTGTCGCGCTCGCAGTCAGGCGGGCTTATGCCTTTGCACTCAACAGCCGATGTCCGACCGGCCTGAGCCCACCATCGCGCGCCTCCGTTACACTTTGGGAGGCGACCGCCCCAGTCAAACTGCCCACCACGCAGGGTCCTGGCCCGGGCTGACCGGGCTCAGTGAGATGCCAGAAAGAAACAGGGTGGTATTTCAAGGTTGCCTCCACCTGAGCTAGCGCCCGGGTTTCGATGGCTCCCACCTATCCTACACAGTTCCTTCCTGGCACCACTGCGAAGCTGCAGTAAAGGTTCATAGGGTCTTTCCGTCTGACCACGGGTACCCCGCATCTTCACGGGGAATTCAATTTCGCTGAGTCTATGCTGGAGAC
>NZ_JAMBNZ010000051.1 GCF_023715365.1 Georgenia satyanarayanai | reverse complement strand
GTCCTTCACCATCATGATGTTGGAGGTGGCGAATTCCGCGACATTGCCGTCCGGGTCGCTCATCACCGCGTACTCGAAGCCCTTCTCCTTGGCCCAGCGCACGGCGCGGGAGGAGTTGGGGTAGAGGGCCGAGGCCTTGGCATCGGTCGGCGCCATGTCGGCGGCGGGGCGGCGGTAGGGCACCATGCAGGCGGAGAAGCCCTTCGGCTCCGGCATCGGCGCGTCGTAGATCGACAGGATGAAGGTGGTGGAGGCCGGATCCGGGAAGGCCGCGCCGATGCCGGTGCGGATAAAGAACATCGGGCGGATGTAGAGCTCGGCATCCGGTCCCATGCGGCGCACGCCCTCGCGGCAGAGCTCCTCGATCTCCCCGGCGGCGATCTTCGGGTCCATGCCCATGTTGCGGGCCGAGCGGATCACGCGCTGGCAGTGCAGGTCGAGATCCGGCACCAGGCCGCGGATGGCGCGGGCGCCGTCGAAGACGATCGAGCCCAGCCAGAAGGCGTGGTCCATCGGGCCCAGAACCTTCGGCTCCTCGGTGCTCCAC
>NZ_JAMBNZ010000050.1 GCF_023715365.1 Georgenia satyanarayanai | reverse complement strand
AGCGGTGCCGCACGCACTACTCGGCCAACCTAATGGCCGCCTGCCCCAAGGCCTCCTGGCCCGCGGTCAAGGCGATGCTGCACTCGGTCTACGAGCAGGCCGACGCCCAGGCGGTGCACGCCCAGTTCGACAAGCTCATCGACTCTGTCGCCGACCGCCTCCCAGCCGTCGCCGAGCACCTGGAGGCGGCTCGAGCCGACATCCTGGCGTTCACCGCCTTCCCGCAGGCGATCTGGCGACAGATCTGGTCCAACAACCCCAACGAACGCCTCAACCGCGAGATCCGCCGCCGCACCGACGTCGTGGGGATCTTCCCCAACCGCGAGGCCATCATCCGCCTCGTCGGCGCAGTCCTGGCCGAGCAGCACGACGAATGGGCCGAACAACGCCGCTACCTCGGCCTGGACGTCCTGGCCAAGTCTCGACTGGCCCTTGTCGCCGAGACCAGCCCCGAGGAGGTGACCACCACCGAACCCATCGGCGCCATCAGCGCCTGATCCAACCCCCCGATCTCGAGGACCGATACACCACTCCCCAGGGCTTGACCCC
>NZ_JAMBNZ010000005.1 GCF_023715365.1 Georgenia satyanarayanai | reverse complement strand
CAGGGGGGGAGGAGGTGGGTCAGCGGACCCAGAGGTCGGTGATCGGGACGCCGAGCTCGGCGAGCAGCGTGCGCAGGAGCGGCAGGCTGATGCCGACGACGCCGTGGTGGTCGCCCTCGATGCGGGTGACGAAGGGGCCGCCGAGCCCGTCGACGGTGAACGCGCCGGCGACGACGAGCGGCTCGCCCGTCGCGACGTAGGCGTCGATCTCCGCGTCGCTGAGGTCGGCGAAGTGGACGGTGGTCGACGAGACCGCGCCGGCCTCCGGCGCGGTGGCCTCGCGGGTGTCGACGAGCCAGTGCCCGGTGTGGAGGACGCCGGAGCGGCCACGCATGCGCCGCCAGCGGGCGACCGCCTCGGCCGCGTCGGCGGGCTTGCCGTGCACCTCGCCGTCGAGCTCGAGCATCGAGTCGCACCCGACGACGACGGCGTCCCGCTCGGTGGGCGCGACGTCCCGCGCCTTGGCGCGTGCGAGCAGCAGGACCTGGTCGGCCGGGGTCGCGTCCTCGCCCGCCGCGCGCAGGAGGGCCGGCTCGTCGACGGCGGAGACGTGGACCTCCGGGTCGAGGCCGGCGGCGCGCAGGGTGGCGAGGCGGGCGGGGGAGGCCGAGCCGAGGACGAGTCTCACGGGCAGCGAGCCTACGTGAGCCTCGTCCTCGCGCCCGCGGTCAGGTGCGGACGGTGGCCTCGGGGCGCCCGAGGACGGCGAAGCGCAGGACGTCCAGACCCACCGAGCCGACGTCGAGCGCCCGCCGGTGGAAGGTCTTGAGGTCGAAGGCCTCCCCGCGCGAGAGGGCCTGGTCCCGGGCGGAGTCGCGCAGCTGCTCCCACAGCCGCTGGCCCACCTTGTAGGACGGCGCCTGGGCGGGCCAGCCGAGGTAGCGGTCGAGCTCGAAGGAGAGGAAGCCCTCGGCCATGTTGGCGTTCTCCTTGAGGAACTCCCACGCCTTGGGAGCGTCCCAGGTGCCGCCGCCCCACTGAGCGGGGGCGGGCTTGCCGAGGTGGACCCCGATGTCGAGCACCACGCGCGCCGCGCGCAGGCGCTGGCCGTCGAGCATGCCGAGGTAGTCGGCCGGGTCGTCGAGGTAACCGAGGTCGGCCATGAGCCGCTCGGCGTACAGGGCCCAGCCCTCACCGTGGCCGCTCACCCAGCACGCGAGGCGGCGCCAGGTGTTGAGCAGCTCCGAGCGGTAGGCCGTCTGGCCGATCTGGAGGTGGTGCCCGGGGACGCCCTCGTGGAAGACTGTCGTGAGCTCGCGCCACGTGCTGAATTCCGTGACGCCCGCGGGCACGGACCACCACATCCGTCCGGGCCGGGAGAAGTCGGCACTCGGCCCGGTGTAGTAGATCCCGCCGCTCTGCGTCGGGGCGATGCGGCACTCGAGGCGGCGGACCGGCTCGGGGATGTCGAACTGCGTGCCGGCGAGCTCGCTCACCGCGCGGTCGGAGGTCTCCTGCATCCAGGCCCGCAACGCCTCGGTGCCGTGGAGCTGGCGGCTCGGATCGGCGTCGAGGCGGGCCATCGCCTCGGCCGGGCTCGTGCTCGGCCCGTAGAGCCGGGCGGCGACCGCCTCCTGCTCGGCCGTGACGCGGGCGAGCTCCTCCAGGCCCCACTCGTAGGTCTCGTCGAGGTCGACGACGGCGCCGAGGAAGTGGCGCGACCACAGCGAGTAGCGCTCGCGGCCGACGGCGTCCTGCGTGCCCGCACGCGGCGCGAGCTCCTCGCGCAGCATCTGGGCGAGCTCGCCGTAGGCGCGACGCGCGGCCGTGGCACCGCTGACCAGCGCCTCGGCGAGGGCGCCGGTGGGCTCGACGCCGTCCGGCCGGGCGCCGTCGACGAAGCTGTCGAAGAACGAGGTGCCCTCCGCGGCAAGCTCCTCGGCCTGGGCGATGCACGCCTCGACCTGACGCAGCGCGGCGACCTTCCCGTCGGCGGCCGACGCGCGCAGCGACTCCAGGTAGCCGGACATCGCCCCGGGCAGGGCGGCCAGCCGGCTCACCACGCACTCCCAGTCACCGGCGGTGTCGGTGGGCATGAGGTCGAAGACGTCCCGCAGGTCCTGGACGGGGGAGGCGATGACGTTGAGCTCGCGGCCGAGCTCGCCGGCCATGTACAGCTCGACCTCCAGGCCCAGGCGCTCGGCCATGGAGGCCTTCGTCGTCGCGTCGACCTCGTCCACGGCGTCGGTCGCGGCCACCCGGGCGACCGCCTCCATGGCAGCCTCGGCCCGCGCCAGCTGGCCGTCGGGTGAGAGGTCGGGGAGCTCGTCGTCGTGACCGGGGATACCCAGGGAGGTGGCGGCGACGGGGTCGAGCTCGGCGAGGCGGAGGACGTACTGCTCAGCGATGGCGTCGAGGGCGGTGCTGCCGCGGGAACTGATCACGCCGCCGAGCGTATTGCTTTACACCGGCGCCCCAGACCGCGCCACACGTGGGTGCGGGTTGAGAGCCAGGTCACGTTGTGCCGGGCGCCGGGGTGATAGCCGGGGTGAAATTCCCACCCTCCGTCCGAAGGAGGTCTGTGCATCCTCCCAAAGTAGGAGCGACCTGGGGCCCATCGTCCCGACCGTCGACTTCAAGGGGAAACGACCACACATGCGTCTACGCACTCGAACAGACCGGGGGCGGCCCGGTCTCGTCCGCAGGGCCGTCGCCGTCGCCACGACCGTCCTCATCGCCTCCACCGCGCTCGTCAGCGGCGCGAGCGCCGTCCAGTCCACCGTCCCCGGTGCGCCGAACCCGGCCCTCCCCGACCGGTGCGAGCTCGACCTGGCGATCAGCCTCGACCTGTCGAACTCGGTGACGGACTCGCAGCTCACGCAGATGAAGCGGGCGATCGGCGACATGGCCGACGCACTGGTCGACTACCCGGTGCGCCTCGCCGTCCACAACTTCGCGTCCAACGCACCCGCGACGTCGGGCAACGGATCCCTCGGCCTCACGGCCCTCAGGGATGGCGGTGCGGACACGGTCGCCGGCCACGTCAACGGCCTCGCTCGTCCGCAGTCGGCGCAGGGTGGCACCAACTGGGACCGGGCGCTGGCTGCGGTCGCCGGTTCCACTGAGTCGTACGACGGCCTCATCTTCGTCACCGACGGCAACCCCACCCAGTACGGCTCACCGGCGGCAGGTCCTGGCAGCTCCGTGAGCACCGAGACGATCACCCGCGCCGTCCAGAGCGCGAACCTTGTCAAGGACGAGGGCACCCGGGTCATCGCGATGGGTGTGGCGGACAACATCAACGACGCCGACAAGGCCCAGTTCGTCGAGCACGTCAGCCAGATCTCCGGCACCGTCGAGGGCAGCGACTATCACCTCGCTGACTTCGCGTCGCTGAGCCGGACCATCGTCGACATCGTCGACGGCAGCTGCTCGAGCATCGACCTCGAGAAGACGGCGACGCTCAGCACCGACGCGGAGTCGGTGGACTACTCCTTCCTCCTCACCAACACCGGCGGCGTCGCGCTCACCGACGTCTCCCTCACGGACGAGCTCGAGGGCGTGTCCGAGGTGACCTTCGGTGAGTGGCCGAGCGCTCCCGGGGTGCTCGCCCCGGGGCAGTCGGTGACCGCGACCGCGTCCTACGACGTCGACGTCGACGACGTGCGGGCTGGCGGCGTGTCCAACACCGCCACGGTGACCGGGACCACCCCGGCGGGCAACACCGTCGTGGACACCGACACCGCCGACGTCCGACTCACCCCCTCGATCGGCCTCGTCAAGGACGCCGCCCTCGAGGACGGTGCCACCGGCGCGGTCGGTGACACCGTGACCTACTCCCTCACCGCGACGAACACGGGCACCGTCACGCTCACCGGAGTCGCGATCACCGACGAGCTCGACGGTCTGTACGACTTCGCCTACGGCACGTGGCCGGGCGAGGCCGGCACGCTGACCCCTGGCCAGTCCGTCACCGCGACGGCCCGCTACACGCTCACCCAGGCCGACGTCGACGCCGGACGCGTCGACAACACGGCGACCGTCACCGGGAACCCGCCGGCGGGCGCGTCCGTCTCGGACGACGACGACGCGACCATCGCGACGACGGCGGGCGCGGCCGGCATCGAGCTCGTCAAGACCGGTGCTCTCGCCGAGGGCGCACTGGGCGCGGCCGGTGACACCGTCACCTACACCTTCACCGCGACCAACACCGGCAACATCACTCTCACCGGGATCACGATCGCCGACCCGATGCCCGGCCTCGCCGACCTCACCTACGACTGGTCCACCGCCCGCGCCGAGGGCGTCCTCGCCCCGAACCAGTCGGTGACGGCCACGGCCACCTACGTCCTCACCCAGGCCGACGTCGACGCCGGCACGGTCGACAACACCGCGACTGCTAGCGGTCACCCGCCCACGGGCGGCCCCGTCTCCGACGAGGACGACGCGACCGTCACCGTCCCCGGCACCCCCGCCATCGCCGTCGCCAAGGCGGGCGTCCTGCCCGACGACGCGAAGGGTGTCGCCGGCGACGTCGTCACCTACACGATCGTCGCGACGAACACCGGCACCGTCACGCTCGACGACGTCACGGTCGTCGACGAGCTCGAGGGGCTGTCCGAGCTGACCTACGTCTGGCCCGGCGCGACCGGCGTGCTGGCCCCCGGCCAGTCCGTGACCGCCACGGCGACCTACGCCCTCAGCCAGGACGACGTCGACGCCGGCAAGGTGGAAAACACCGCCACCGCCATCGGCACCCCGCCGGTGGGCGACCCCGTCGATGACGAGGACCCGGTCACGGTGACCGTCCCCGGCAACCCGGGCATCGTCGTCGAGAAGGACGGCGCCCTGCCGACCGACGGGCAGCACCGCGCCGGTGACACCGTCACCTACTCCTTCACCGCGACGAACGATGGCAACGTCACCCTGACCGGCGTCGAGATCGTCGACGCCAAGGTCGGCGTGTCCGCACTGGGCTACACCTGGCCGGGCGCGGCCGGCGTGCTGGCCCCGGGCCAGTCGGTGACGGCCACGGCCACCTACGTCCTCACGCAGGCCGACGTCGACGCCGGCAAGGTGCACAACAGCGCCACCGCCGTCGGCACCCCGCCGACCGGTGACCCGGTCCAGGACGAGCACCCGCACGACGTCACCGTCCGCCAGGTGCCGGCGATCACCGTCGTCAAGGACGGCACGCTGGACGGCGGGAAGGCCGGGGACAGCGTCACTTACTCCTTCACCGCGACGAACACCGGCAACGTCACGCTCAGCGCGGTCGGGATCGCCGACGCCAAGGAGGGGCTGTCCGACCTCGCCTACGGCGAGTGGCCCGGTGCCGCCGGCACGCTCGCCCCCGGCGAGTCGGTCTCGGCCACCGCGTCCTACGACCTCACACAGGCCGACGTCGACGCCGGCCGCGTGGACAACACGGCCACCGCCGTCGGCACCTCGCCCAAGGGTGTGGACGTCGACGACGAGGACCACCACGCCGTCGTCGTCGAGCGCGAGCCGGCCATCACCCTCGTCAAGGACGGAGTTCTTGAGGAGGGTGCGCAGGGCGCCCCCGGTGACACGGTCACCTACACCCTCACCGCGACGAACACCGGCAACGTCACGCTCGACGACGTCACGGTCACCGACGCCAAGGAGGGCCTGTACGGCTTCGCCTACGGCGAGTGGCCCGGCGCCGAGGGCGTGCTCGCGCCCGGCGAGTCGGTGACGGCCACCGCGTCCTACGACCTCACCCAGGCCGACGTCGACGCTGCCCGCGTCGACAACACCGCCACCGTGGTCGGCGCCGCCCCCACGCACGAGCGGGTCACCGACGAGGACCCGGCCACCGTGCCGGTCCCGCAGGCACCCGGCATCACCGTCGTCAAGGTCGGTGAGCTGCCCGAGGGAGCCGAGGGCGTCCCCGGCGAGGTCGTCGGCTACACGCTGACCGCGACCAATACCGGCAACCTCACCCTCACCGGTGTCGAGGTCGTCGACGCCAAGGAAGGCCTGTCCGAGCTCGCCTACGGCGAGTGGCCCGGCGAGGCCGGCGTCCTGGCCCCCGGTGAGTCGGTGAGCGCATCCGCCTCCTACACGCTGACCCAGGCTGACGTCGACGCCGGCCGGGTGGACAACACGGCCACCGCCGTGGGCACCCCGCCGTCCGGCGAGGACGTCACGGACGAGGACCGGCACGAGGTCGTCGTCCCCGGCAACCCGGGCATCGCGCTGCACAAGGACGGCGCCCTCGAGGCCGGTGCCCAGGGCGCTCCGGGTGAGCTCGTCACGTACTCCTTCACGGCGACCAACACCGGGAACGTCACGCTGAGCGGCGTCACGGTCGCGGACGCCAAGGAGGGGCTGTCGGAGCTCGCCTACGGCGAGTGGCCGGCGGAGGCCGGCGTGCTCGCCCCCGGGGAGTCGGTGACCGCCACGGCGACCTACCCGCTCACCCAGGCCGACGTCGACGCCGGCACGGTGGTCAACACCGCCACCGCCACCGGCACGACGCCGTCCGGCGAGGACGTCAGCGACGAGGACCCGGCCACCGTGCCGGTCCCGCAGCTCGCGGACATCACCGTCGTCAAGGAGGGCAGCCTGGGCGACGAGCCCCACGCGGCCGGCGACACCGTCACCTACACGATCACGGCGACGAACACGGGGAACGTCACCCTCAGCGGCGTGGAGATCGTCGACGAGAAGGAGGGGCTGTACGGCTTCTCCTACGGCGAGTGGCCGGGTGAGGCAGGCGTGCTGGCACCGGGTCAGTCCGTGACGGCGACCGTCCGCTACGACCTCACCGAGGCCGACGTCGAGGCCCTCGAGGTCCGCAACACCGCCACCGCGGTGGGGACGCCGCCCGCCGGACCGGAGGTCGGTGACGAGGACGAGGCCGTCGTCGAGATCGAGCGGTCCGAGGTCTCGGCCCCGACCGTCCCGCAGGCGGCGCTGCCGAGCACCGGAGCAGCCGGCGCGCCCTGGCTGGCGCTCGCGGCCCTGCTGCTCCTCGGTGG
Organism: Georgenia satyanarayanai; assembly: GCF_023715365.1. GTDB lineage: Bacteria > Actinomycetota > Actinomycetes > Actinomycetales > Actinomycetaceae > Oceanitalea > Oceanitalea satyanarayanai_B. The sequence goes on along the minus strand of NZ_JAMBNZ010000005.1, from coordinate 297,228 downwards.
AGCAGCGCTGAGGACCCGGGTCCGCTCCAGCTGACCCGGAGGCGTCGTGCCGGCTGTGCCCGGCCGGCACGACGCCCGCGCCCTCACCCACGCGTCCCCGGCGTGCGTGAGGGCGCACCTTTTTCCGCTCGGCGGCGCGCCGCTCGCCCCGGCACGCCCGTCCCCGAGCGGGGCGCGGACGGGCTCTTCACACCGGGGATGTGCGGCCGTACCCTGTGAGCCACAGGGCGGACATACGGGCGGACAGACGAACATGCGGCAGCCGGTCACACGGGTCGTCGGCGTGCCCCGCGTACCCCGGGAGCATCTCCCACGTCCCCGCCTCCTCGAGCGGCTCGACCCGACCACCGCGCTCACCGTCGTCCGTGGCCCCGCCGGCAGTGGCAAGAGCGCCCTGCTCGCCGAGTGGGCCCGCGGCCTGGAGCACACCCGGGGACTGTGGTTCACGGTCACGGCCGCCGACCGGTCGCGCGCCGCCTTCTGGTCCGCCGTCGCCACCGCCGTCGAGGACACGGGCCTGCTGCCCGCGGGCTCCGTCATGGCCGGCATCCCCCAGCTCGGCCACAGCGAGGAGCTCCGGCGGGTGCTCGAGCGGGCGTTCACGCAGCTCGGTGGCCCGTTCCTGCTCGTCCTGGACGACGCGGAGCTGGTGACCGACCCGCTCGTGCCGGACGACGTGTGGGCGCTGGTGCGGCAGTGCGCCGACCTCAGCGTCGTCGTCGCTACCCGGACCCCCTCGCCGCTGGAGTCGCCGGCCATCGCGCTCACCACCGACCTCACGGTCATCGGCCCGGAGGAGCTCACGCTCACCGAGGAGGAGGTGGCACTGCTCATCGACCCGGACGGGCAACCCGTGGCACCCGATCTCACGCGCGCTGTCGTCGACCTCAGCGCGGGCCGCCCGCTCCTCGTCCGTGCCCTTCTCATGGAGGCCCGCACAGAGGAGCGGCTCCTCAGCCGGCCGGAGGACCTGGACCGCCTCGGCGGCAACGTCCTGCGCGACGCGGTGGTGCGCCTCCTGGTCAACGACCCGGCCCTCTCGCTCTTCCTCCTGCGGACGAGCACCGCCGACGTCGTCACCGAGCCGCTCGCCGAGGTCCTCAGCGGCTCCCCGGGCGCCGCCGCGCACCTGCGCCGCGTCGAGGAGCTGGGGCTGGGCGCCTGGCTCGGCGAGCGGCAGCGGCTTACGCTGCGCTACCACCACCTCGTCCTGCGGCTGCTGCGTGAGGAGGCGGCCCGCCGCATCCCGGAGGAGCTGCCCACCCTCCACGCGCACGTCGCGCGCTGGGAGCTGGCGGAGGGGCGCTCGGTGGCCGCCTTCCGCCAGGCCCTGGACGCCCGGGACGACGAGCTGGCCTCGCGCGTCGTCATGCTCCGCTGGCCCGAGCTCATGGGGTACCGCGAGGAGCTGCGCGACCGGCTGCTCGCGATCCCGCTAGCGCGGATGCGCCACCAGCCCTTCCTCGCGGCCCTCCTGGCGCTGGCCCTCAACATCGACCTGTGGCACCGGGTGCGGGCCGTGCAGTACTTCGGCCTGGCGCTCTGGGGGGTGCGTCACCGCCGCCCTCGTGCCGGGGTGGAGGAGAAGCTCGTCCTGGACGTCCTCGAGTCGGTGGCCCTGCGGCTGACGGGCAGCTCACGCGGCCTGGCGCGCACCCGTGCCGCGGTCGAGGTGCTCGCCGAGCCGGACGACCGGCTGGCGGACCTGTCCTCCCAGCTCGTGTCGTTGCACAACCAGACGGCGATCTCACTCTTCCGGCTCGGCCGGGCCGGTGAGGCGCTGGAGACGCTCGACGTCGCCATCGGCCGCCCGGTCGGCGGCACCGACCACCCGCTCCACCACACCCTGGCCATCCGTGCCGGCCTCCTCGCCCACGTGGGTGCCATGCGCGTGGCGCGGGAGATGCGGGAGCGCTCCGACGCGCTCGGCTGGCCCGAGGGCGCGATGAACGACTACCGGGGCGCGCTCTACCACTACGCCGCGTGCTGGGAACGCCTGGAGGCCTTCGACCACGAGGGCGCCCAGCACCACGTCGACGTCATGGCCCCGCACCTGGACACCCTGGAGTACCAGCCCTACTTCGTCGTCCTCCGCGCCTTCATCGGGGCCGTGCGGGCCAACAGCGACCCCGAGCTGCTGCGGATCCGCGAGCACGTCGCCCTGGACCGGGTGACCAAGCGGGTGCTCGCCGCAGAGCGGGAGATGGTCGAGATCGCGGGCGCGATCCTCCACCATTTCGCCGGGCGCGTCGGGGCGGCGCGGCGCGCGCTCGCGACGGTGACCCCGACGGCGGGCAGCCACGCCGTCCACGGCGTCATCGACCTCGCCGCCGGGCAGCCGGAGGAGGCGCTGGCCCGCCTCGCCACCTCCCACCGCGCCGGCGACGTCGCGCCGCGCGTGTCCGCGATCATCGACCTCGTCCTCGCCGCGGCCGCGCTCCGCATGGGCGACGAGGTGACCGCCCTGGACGCTGCCTGCCGCATGTGCGCGCAGATGACCCACCACGGGCTGCGCCTCCACCTCGTCCTCGTGCCGCGCTCGGACCTTCTGGCCCTGCGTGACCTCCTCGCCGCCCGCCGGCCCGAGCTCGTCGGTGCGCTCGGTGACCTCGACGTCGTCCCGGACCTCGTGCGGACCACCGGCAGTCTCGTCGCGCTCACCGAGCGGGAGGAGATCGTCCTGGGCGAGCTCGCCACCTCGCCCTCGGCCACCGACATCGCCGCCGCCCTCGGCGTCTCGGCCAACACGGTGAAGTCCCAGCTGCGCAGCGTGTACCGCAAGCTCGGCGTGCGCTCGCGGGAGGAGGCGCTCGCGGTCGCGCTGCGCGAGGGGCTCATCACGGACGACGTCGGCTGACGGCGTCCGACGGCGGCTGACGGCATTCGTCCGGTGCCCGGCCCGGGTCCAAGGGCCCCCGTCCGCGCCCCTCCGGCGCGCGAGGATCGGGGAACGTGCCGGGCCTCCCGGTGCAGACGGGAGAGTCATGACCGGCACGGTCACGGAGTCACCGGGGATCCCCTCCCCGGCGCAGCTGGCCCGGGCGGCGGAGGACGCCGCCTGCGCCAAGGCCACCGGCCGCCCGCTCACCTCCTTCCTCCTGGGCGTCACCGCCGGTGGCTACATCGCCCTGGCCTTCGTCTTCTGGACCACGAGCCAGGTGGGCGCGCAGGCGCTGCCGTGGGGCGTGGCCAGGGTGCTCGGCGGGCTGGTCTTCTCCACCGGGATCGTGCTCGTCGTCCTCACCGGCGCCGAGCTGTTCACCTCCTCCACGCTCACCCTCACCGCGCGGGCGAGCGGCCGGATCACCTGGGCCCAGCTGCTGCGCAACTGGGCGGTCGTCTACGCGGGCAACTTCCTCGGGGCCCTCACCGTCGTCGTCCTCGTCTACGTCGGGGGCACGTGGCACGCCGCCGACGGCGCCTGGGGCCGGGTGGTCCTGGACACCGCCGTCGGCAAGGTCGGGCACTCCGTCGTCGAAGCCTTCGTCCTCGGCGTGCTGTGCAACCTCATGGTGTGCGTGGCGGTGTGGGCCGCCTACTCCGGGCGCACGACGACCGACAAGGTCCTCGCCCTCACCCTGCCCATCGCGCTGTTCGTCTCCGCCGGCTTCGAGCACTCGGTGGCGAACATGTTCCTCCTGCCGCTCGCGCTGCTCCTGCGCGGGACGGCCGAGCTCGGGGGCGCCGGCGAGTACTCCGCGCTGACGTGGGACGCGGTCCTGCTCGGGAACCTGCTGCCCGTGACCCTGGGCAACGTCGTCGGCGGTGGCGTGATGGTCGGCCTCATGTACTGGACCATCTTCCGCCGACCTGCCGGGACCACCCCGTCCGCGGGCTGACCGGTTTCGGGTCCCGGCACCGGGCGACGGCCAAGCGGCGGACCGAGGTCGGTCAGCGATGCAGGGACCAGCGCCAGGTGCCGGGACCGGCCACCGGCGGGCGGCCGAGCCGGCGACCGTGGTCGGACCACGGGGAGGTGACGCGGGCGTGCGCTGCGCCGTCGTCGTCGGCCGCCGCGGCCCGGGCCGCGACGATGCCGGCGACGAGGGCCGCCAGCTCGACGTCGTCGGGCTCCCCGCGCACGACGCGCAGCTGCGCGGCGGTGAAGTCCCCGGACTCGCCCGTCGCGCTGCTCACAGCGGGATGTTCCCGTGCTTCTTCGCCGGCAGCGACGCGCGCTTGGTGGCCAGCGCGCGCAGTGCCCGGACCACCTGGACACGGGTCTCGGACGGGGCGATGACGGCGTCGACGTAGCCGCGTGCGGCGGCGTCCCACGGGTTGACGATCGCGTCCTCGTACTCCGCGGTGAGCCGCGCCCGCTCCACCTCGACGTCCCCGCCCTCGTCGGCCACCTTCTTCAGCGCACCGCGCTGGAGGATGTTGACGGCGCCGCCGGAACCCATGACGGCGATCTGCGCGGTCGGCCACGCGAGGTTGACGTCCGCGCCGAGCTGCTTGGAGCCCATGACGATGTACGCCCCGCCGTAGGCCTTGCGGGTGATGACCGTGACGAGCGGGACGGTCGCCTCGGCGTAGGCGTAGATGAGCTTGGCGCCGCGGCGGATGATGCCGTTCCACTCCTGGTCGGTGCCCGGCAGGAAGCCCGGCACGTCGACGAAGGTGAGGACGGGGATGTTGAAGGCGTCGCAGGTGCGCACGAAGCGCGCGGCCTTCTCCGCTGCGTTGATGTCGAGCGTCCCGGCCATCTGCAGCGGCTGGTTGGCGATGATCCCGACGGGACGGCCCTCGACGTGCCCGAACGCGGTGATGATGTTCTGCGCGTAGAGCTGCTGCACCTCGAGCAGCTCGCCGTCGTCCACGACGTGCTCGACGACGGTGCGCATGTCGTAGGGCTGGTTGTCGGAGTCCGGGACGAGCGTGTCGAGCTCGACGTCGGCGTCGGTGACCTCGAGCGGCTCGTTCTCGGCGGGCCAGGTGGGCGGCTCGCTGAGGTTGTTGGCGGGGAGGAAGGCGAGCAGGGCGCGGACGAAGTCGAGCGCGTCCTCCTCGTCTTCGGCGAGGTAGTGGGCGACGCCGGAACGCTCGTTGTGCGTCGCCGCGCCGCCGAGCTCCTCGAAGCCGACCTCCTCACCGGTGACCGCCTTGATGACGTCGGGGCCGGTGATGAACATGTTCGAGGTCTTGTCCGCCATGACGATGAAGTCGGTGAGGGCGGGGGAGTAGACGGCGCCGCCGGCGCTGGGACCGAGGATGAGGGAGATCTGCGGGATGACCCCGGAGGCCGCGACGTTGCGGCGGAAGATCTCGGCGAACTGGGTGAGCGCGGCCACGCCCTCCTGGATCCGGGCACCGCCACCGTCGGAGATCCCGATGAGCGGCACCCCGGTGCGCAGCGCGAGGTCCATGACCTTGGTGATCTTCTGCCCGTGGACCTCACCGAGGCTGCCGCCGAAGACGGAGAAGTCCTGGGAGTAGATGCACACCTGGCGGCCGTCGACCGTGCCGTAGCCGACGACGACGCCGTCGCCGGCGACCTTGCGCTTGTCCAGACCGAAGTTCGTCGAGCGGTGGGTGGCGAAGGCGTCCAGCTCGACGAAGCTGCCCTCGTCGAGCAGCCCCTCGATGCGCTCGCGAGCGCTCTTCTTGCCGCGCCCGTGCTGCTTCTCCTGCGCCACGGCCTCGGCGCGCTCGAGCTCGGTGTTCCGGGCGGTGAGGTCGGCGAGCCGGGCGGCGGTGCCGGTGAGGTCTGTGGGTTCGGAGGTCACCCGGCGAGCGTACGTGTGGCAGGCCACCACCCTCGCTGCCTGGACGCGGCGTTTCGGTGACGCGGTGTTGTGGGGCGCCTACAAAGGGGGGCCCTCCTACTGTGCGAGGGCCGCCTCGATGAGCTCGACGAAGACCTCCGCCGGCTGGGCGCCCACCACGGGTGTCCCGGCGACGACGAAGCTCGGCGTGGACTGCAGGCCCAGGCTCTGCGCCTCGTCCATGGTGCGCTGCACGCCCGCGAGGACGTCCGGGTCGGTGAGATCGGCGGTGAACTGCTCGACGTCCAGACCCAGCTGCTCCGCCATGGCGGTGAGCTGCTCGGGCGAGCGGGCGTCCATGTCGGCGAAGAGAAGCTCGTGGAACTCGCGGTACCGGCCCTGCTCCGCGGCAGCCGCGGCGGCGACCGCGGCGCGCGTGGAGTCCTCACCGAGGATGGCGACGTCGCGCCACTCGAGGCGCACCGTGCCCTCCTCGGCGTACTCGAGGACCGTCGGCTGCGTCTCCACGACCCAGCTCTGGCAGTACGGGCAGCTGTAGTCGGAGTAGACGACCACGCCCACCGGCGCGTCGACCGGTCCCGCGGCCATCGGGTCACCCTCGACGCGGCGCGTGACGTCGGGTGCTGCGGCGACGGCGTCGTCGTCGGTCGGGGCCACGGCCGGGGCTGTCGCCGCCGGCTCCTCGACCTCGACCGAGGCACTGTCGCTCGGCGCGGGCGTCGCGCCGTCGTCGTCGCTGCCGCTGGCGAGGAGCCCACCGACCACTGCCACGAGGACGAGGAGGAGCAGCACGGGCACGAGGATGCGGGCGCGGGACGCGGGCATGGACGGGCTCCAGAGGTAGACGGTCCGGCCATGCTAAGCCCGGCCCGCGGCCCTGTGGTTGGGTGGGCCCGTGACCGAACAGGCCCTCGCGCGTGTCGTCCGGCTGGCCACGGTGGGCTCGACGAGCACCGCCCTGCGCGAGGCCGTCGCCGCCGACCCAGCCGCCTGGCCGCACCTGTCCGCGCTCGTCACCGAGCACCAGACCGCCGGCCGCGGCCGCACCGGCCGCAGCTGGCTCACCGCGCCGGGCACCGCGCTCACCGCCTCGCTGCTGCTGCGTCCGCGCGTGCCGCCGGAGCGCGCCCCCTGGCTCACCCTCCTCGCCGGCCTCGCCGTCGTCCGGGCGATCCGCGCCGGTGGAGGGGACAGGGCCGGCGCCGTCGGGCTCAAGTGGCCCAACGACGTCCTCGTCGACGACGCCGGGCCGGCGCTCGCGGGGTGGGGTACCGCCCGCAAGCTCGGCGGGATCCTCACCGAGCTCCTCCCCCCGGCACCCGACGGCAGGCCGGTCGCCGTCGTGGGGATCGGTGTCAACCTCGCCCAGGACTCGGACGCGCTGCCGGTGGCCTCGGCGACGTCGATGGCCCTCGCCGGCCTGCCGGTGCCCGCACCCGCGGCGCTGCTCGACGCCGTCGGGCGCGAGCTCGGGCCGCTCGTGCGCCGCTGGGAGGAGCACGACGGCGACGCGCGGGCGGCCGGCCTGCTCGCCGAGGTCGCCGCCGACTGCCTCACCCTGGGCCGTGACGTGCGCGTCGAGCAGCCCGGTGGCGAGCTTCTCCACGGGCGGGCCGAGGCGCTCGACCCCGACGGCTGCCTCGTGGTGCGTGACGCCGCCGGGGCGCTGCACAGGGTGCTGGCGGGGGACGTTCTGCACGTGCGGGCGGACATCGGGTCGGCGGACTCCGGGGCGGACGTTAACCTGGAACTGTGACGGACGCCGCAGACCCCGGGGAGAGGACCGCGCCGGCGGAGCGACCCTCCGAGCGGGCACCCCAGGGACGCTCCACCGTCGAGGAGCGCGTGGCCGAGCTGGTCGGCGGCGCTCCGAGCCTCACGATGGCGCAGCTCGCCGAGCGCGCGGGGGTCGACCTCCAGTCCGCCCGCCTCTTCTGGCGCGCCATGGGCTTCCAGAACGTCGCCGACGACGCCGTCACCTTCACCGAGCGGGACGTCGAGGCGCTGAGGTCGATCGGCGAGCTCGTCGGCGGCGTGCACGTGGACCGCGCCACCGCCGTCTCCCTGCTCCGCGCCCAGAGCTACCTGGCCGACCGGCTGGCCCTGTGGCAGGTGGAGGCCCTCGTCGAGGACGCCAGCCGCCGCCACCGGCTGGACGACACCGGCGCACGCCTCGTCGTCCTCGACCACATCGCCGACGTCGCCGGCATGCTCGAGGGCCAGCTCGTCTACGCGTGGCGGCGGCAGCTCGCCGCGCTCGCCATACGGATGGACACGGAGGTCGCGCGCCGCTCCGTGGAGGAGACGGCCAGCGACTCCCTCCCGTTGCCCCGGGCGCTCGGCTTCATCGACATGGTGTCCTTCACCTCCAGCTCCGCCCGGCTCGGCTCCCGGGAGCTGGCAGAGCTCGTCCAGGGCTTCGAGTTCACGGCCCGGGACGTCATCACCTCCCACGGCGCCCGCGTGGTCAAGACCATCGGCGACGCCGTCCTCTTCGTCGCCGACGACTTGACCACCGCCGCCCGTGTGGCCGTCGACCTCGTCACCGAGATCCGCTCCCGGCCTGGGCTGCTGCCCGTGCGCGGCTCGGTCGTGTGGGGCCGAGTCCTCTCCCGCTCGGGCGACGTCTTCGGGCCGGTCGTCAACCTCGCCTCCCGGTTGGCCGACGTCGCCGAGCCGGACTCCGTCATCACCGACCCGGCCACGAGCGAGCGGCTGTCGACCTCGTCGGCAGCGGGGGAGTTCTCCTTCGTCCACCTCCCGCCGGTCGACATGGCCGGGATCGGCCAGATGAGCCCGGTCGAGCTACGCCGCGCCTGACCGCCAGCCCTTTTGTACCCGGGAGGGCGGAAGTTGGTTGACGGATTGGCAAAGGGTGACTAGCGTCCCATGTGCCCGGCGACGATGTCAGGGACGCGTCTCGCGGCTTAGTGGACGACCGAAGGAGTAACGATGCTCATCCCCTCTGTCCTGCCCTCTCGCGGCCGAGCGCCGCGAGCCTCCACCGGGCGGCGGATCGTGGCGGCCCTCGCTGCGACCGCTGTCATCGGGGCAGGCATTGCGGCACCCGCCGCAGCCGACGTCCTCCCTCCTCAGGAGGAGGGCGTCACCCTCCGCACCTTCCAGCTGGCCAGTGACCCGGGTGGGGTCTGCACCCTGCGCGGGGGCACAACGCCCAACGTCGACAGGCTCATGCCGACGATCGACTGGCGCACCGACGCCGACTTCGGTCTCTCGGACAACTTCATCACCCACGCGCTCGCCAACCTCACCGTCCCCGAGACCGGCAACTACGGTTTGCGCGTCACGAACGACGACGGTGCGCTCGTCTACCTCGACGACGAGCTGATCATCGAGAACGACGGGCCCCAGGACTCGACGTCCAAGGAGACGACGATCCCGCTCACCGCCGGGTCGACGCACGACCTGCGCATCGAGCACTACGAGGGCGGCTACAGCCAACGGCTGACCTTCTCCTGGAAGACGCCGGGCAGCACGCAGTGGGAGGTCGTGCCGAGCTCTGCGCTCAGCACCGACGCGGGCGTCGTCCGTGTTACGGCCCCCGGCGTGAAGTTCTGCGAGGGGGCGACCGACACCCCGGGCGACGGCCTGCGCCTGTACGACGTCAACCCCAACTACAAGCTCGTCGACCTGCGCCCGGAGGGCTTCGACCCCGCGGTCTCGGCGCTCGACTTCACCGAGGACGGCAAGCTCGTCGTCGTCACCGCCGGCCAGGTGAGCCCCGGCGGCTGGCAGCCCGACCCGCACACGGGGGAGGTCTACATCATCGACGGCGTCCAGGAGGCCGACGGCCCCGAGGACGTGAGCGTCCAGCTCGTCCACGACGGCCTGTTCAACCCCATGGGCGTCGACGTCATCGGCGACTCGATCTTCGTCTCCGAGCGGGACGGCCTCACCGAGCTCGTCCCCGACCCGGAGGCGGAGGACGCGGCGACCGCCGACTACGTCCGCAACCCCGAGTACACGGACGAGGAGGGCAACGTGACTGGCAAGTTTGCCACGTGGCCCGACGGCGGGAACTTCCACGAGTTCGCCTTCGGCCTCGTCCACGACGAGGAGAACTTCTACGTCAACCTCTCCGTCGCCATCAACAACGGCGGCGCGTCGACGAACCCGCAGCCCGCGCAGAACCGCGGCACGACTATCGCGATCGACCGGGAGACCGGCGCGGTCGACTTCATCGCCGGCGGCCTGCGCACCCCCAACGGCATCGGCTGGGGCGGCACCGAGGGCACCGACCTCTTCGCCATGGACAACCAGGGCGACTGGCTGCCCAGCTCCAAGCTCCTCCACATCAAGGAGGGGCGGTTCTTCAACCACTACACGAACCCGGCTGGTCCCTTCGACGACCAGCCGGTGTCCCCGCCGGCCGTGTGGGTGCCCCAGAACGAGATCGGCAACTCCCCGAGCGCCCCGTTCCAGCTGACCGAGGGCCCCTTCGCGGGCCAGATGATCTTCGGTGACGTCACCTACGGCGGCCTGCAGCGTGCCTTCCTCGAGGAGGTCGACGGCGAGTACCAGGGCGCCGTCTTCCGCCACACCGCGGGCCTCGAGGCCGGCGTCAACCGCGTCATCGTCGGCCCGGACGGCAGCCTGTACGTCGGCGGCATCGGCGAGGCCGGCAACTGGGGCGAGTCCGGCAAGCTCCGCTACGGCCTGCAGAAGCTCGAGGTCGTCGGCAACGACACCTTCGACATCGCCGAGGTGCGCGTCGTCGAGGGCGGCTTCGAGCTCGAGTACACCCAGCCGCTGTCGGAGGGGACGGCCGAGGACCTCCTCGAGTCCTACGACGTCACCCAGTGGCGCTACGTGCCCACCCCGTCCTACGGCGGCCCGAAGGTCGGCGAGGAGTCCCTCCTCGTCACCGCCGCCGACCTCTCCGAGGACGGCACGACCGTGACCCTGGCCATCGACGGCCTCAAGCCGGGCCACGTCGTCCACCTGCGCTCGCCCCGCCCCTTCACGGACGCGGACGGTGAGGAGCTGTGGAGCACCGAGGCGTGGTACACGCTCAACTCCCTCCCCGGTTACACCGGTCCCGCCGACCTCGGCTACTACGAGGCGGAGGAGGCCACCCTCCTCGGTGGTGCGAACACGCACAGCGAGCACAACGGGTACTCCGGCACCGGCTTCGCCCAGAACATCCAGAACGTCGGCGCCGAGGTGCGCTTCACGGTCACCGTGGACGAGGCGGGGACCCACCCGATCCACCTGCGCTACGCCAACGGCCCTCACCCGTCGGACATGGACAAGACGATGTCGCTCTACGTCAACGGGGAGAAGGTCGGCCCCTGGAAGCTCCCCCGCCTCGGCGACTGGAAGACGTGGGCGACCGTGAGCCGCGACGTCGAGCTCGACGCCGGCGCGAACACCGTCGCGCTGCGGTACGACGAGGGCGACGACGGCAACGTCAACCTGGACGTCCTGTCCGTCGGTGCCCCGGACATCTGCGAGCCGATGACGCCGGAGCCCGGCTACACCGCCCTCTTCGACGGCACGCTCGAGAGCTTCTCCGACTGGAAGCTCGCCGGCGCCGGCTCCTTCGGCCGCTGGGACGACTGCTCGCTGCGTGGGACCGGCGGCATGGGTCTGCTCTGGCACCAGGACGAGCTGGGCGAGTACAGCCTCAAGCTCGACTGGAAGCTTGTGAAGGACGACAACGGCGGCGTGTTCGTCGGCTTCCCCGACCCGGGCAACGACCCGTGGGTCGCCGTCGACCAGGGCTACGAGATCCAGATCGACGCGACGGACGAGGACGACCGCACCACCGGTGCGATCTACACCTTCCAGGGCGCCGACCTCGAGGCCCGCGACGCCGCCCTCAACCCCGTGGGGTCGTGGAACAGCTACGACATCCGCGTCCAGGGCGACAACATCAAGGTGTACCTCAACGACGTCCTCGTCAACGACTTCACGAGCACCGACCCGGCCCGTGACCTCAGCTCCGGGTTCATCGGGATCCAGAACCACGGCGGCGGCGAGACGGTGTTCTACCGCAACATCCAGGTCAAGGACCTCTCCGCCGTCGAGGTGATGCCCGAGGCGGTGACCTTCACCGACGAGGACGGCACGGAGAACGACACGTTCACCGTGCCCGCGGTCGAGGGCGTGGAGTATGTCGTGGGCGGTGAGGCCGTCGCGGCCGGCAGCCACCCCGCCACCGGCACGGTGACCGTCACGGCGCGTCCGGCCGAGGGCTTCGTCTTCCCCGAGGGCGCCGAGACCTCCTGGACGCACACGTTCTCCACCGAGGGCGGTGAGCCGGTGCTCGTGCCGGTGGACCAGGTCTCCATCGGCCTGTACTCCCTCATCCCGTGGGTCAACGCCGAGGGCCAGCAGACGGTCCTCGCGCGGCTGGCCGAGATCGGGCTCAAGAACATCGAGCCCTACAGCGGCAACCTCAACCCCTACACCGCGGAGCAGGTGCGGGCGATGGCCGACGAGATCGGCCTGCGGATCCCGTCCTCGCACCACAACGTGGGGGAGGGGAACTTCGACGAGACGCTCGCGTACGTCGATGCGCTCGGCCAGGAGTACGTCGGGTCCGGCGGCTTCGCGGCCCCGGGCATCGGCTCCTACGAGAGCACGCTCGAGACCGCCGCTACGATGAACCGCCTCGGCAAGCGCTCGGTCGAGGCCGGGATCGGCAAGTTCTTCGGCCACAACCACGACCGGGAGTTCACCACGGTCTACGAGCACGAGGGTGAGCAGATGTCGGCGTGGGAGATCCTGGTCAGGGAGACCAACCCTGACTACGTGACCTTCCAGGTGGACGTGGCGTGGGCGACGGACGCGGGTGTGGACGTGCCGGCGCTGCTGGCGCAGTGGGGTGAGCGCATCGAGCTGCTCCACATCAAGGACGCCACGAACCTCAACAGCCCGGGCAGCCCCGCCTTCACCAACCTGGGTAAGGGTGACGTGCCGCTGCAGGAGATCCTGGCCGCGGCGCAGGAGCACGCGGACATCGCGTACTACGTCATGGAGTATGACGTCACGCCGCAGGGCGAGGACTTCGTCGAGACGGGCTTCGAGTACCTCACCGGCCAGGAGGCCGGGGCGGAGGGTTCGCGGCCGGTGGAGGTGACGCCCGCGGCGGTGACCTTCACCGACGAGGACGGCACCGAGGCGGACACGTACACGGTCCCGTGGAGCGTGGGCGTGGAGTACCTGGTCGACGGCGAGGTCGTGGCCGCCGGTGAGCGTGCCGGCTCCGGCACCGTCACGGTGACGGTGCGCCCGCTGGCGGGCTTCGTGCTCGCTGGGGACGCCACCGCCGAGTGGGAGCACACCTTCTCCGAGACCGGCGGCGAGCCGGAGCTCGTCGAGGTGACGCCGGCTGCGGTGACTTTCACCGACGAGGACGGCACCGAGAACGACGTCTACACGGTCCCCGCCGTCCAGGGCGTCGAGTACCTCATCGACGGAGCGGTCGTCGCGGCCGGGGAGTACGGCGGCACCGGCGCGGTGACCATCACGGCCCGTGCCACGGAGGGCTTCGTGCTCGCGGAGGGCGCGACCACGCGGTGGAGCCACGTGTTCTCCGCTGCCGGTGGCCAACCGCAGGAGCAGGGGTTCTTCCTGTCCAACGACTGGCAGGGCAGGACGGCTCACGCCTTCCAGTACGGCCGGTTCACCGACGAGGTGTTCATCGGTGACTGGGACGGGGACGGCACCGACTCCATCGCGGTGCGGCGAGATGGCGTGTTCTACGTGAGCAACGCTCCCCGTGGTGGCGTGGCCGACGAGGTCTTCGCCTATGGCCGTGCCGGGGACCACGTGCTCGTCGGTGACTGGAACGGTGACGGGTACGACACCTTCGCGGTGCGTCGCGGGAACGTCTACTTCGTGAAGAACTCCCTCGCCGGTGGCGCTGCTGATGCAGTGGTCGGCTACGGGCGTACGGGGGACACGGTGCTCGTCGGTGACTGGAACGGTGATGGCCGTGACACGTTGACGGTGCGTCGTGGCAACGAGTACTTCGTGAAGAACTCCATCGCTGGTGGACCGGCCGACGAGGTGGTGGCCTACGGGCGTGCCGGCGACGTCACGATGGCCGGTGACTGGAACGGTGACGGCCGTGACACGCTCCTCGTGCGTCGGGGCCAGGTGTACTTCGCCAAGAACTCCCTCACCGGCGGTCCGGCCGACATGGTCGTGGCCTACGGGCGCGCGGGAGACCAGGCCTTTGTCGGGGACTGGGACGGCGACGGCACCGACACGCTCGGCCTGCGCCGGCTGCCCGCGGCCGTGGTGAGCACGGCTCTGCCCGCCGTCGGGAAGCTGATCGCGGTGTGACCTAGCTCCTGACCGCAGGCGTATCGCCGCAGGGGCCCGCAGCCACCAGGTTGCGGGCCTCTGGCGCGTCACGGCGCCTCGGGCGCCGTGAGCAGAACGTCGGTGTACTCCTGGCCCGCCACCGCGGAGAACCCTTTACGATGGCGGCGTGACCAACGTACTTCTTGTCGAGGACGATCCGGCGATCGCCGAGCCGCTGGCCCGCGCACTCACGCGTGAGGGCTATGACGTGCGGGCCTTCAGCACGGGTCAGGGGGCGATCGACAACTCCTCCGGCGTGGATCTCATCGTGCTGGATCTCGGTCTGCCGGACATGGACGGGCTGGACGTCGCCCGCTGGGTGCGCAGCCAGGGGATGACCACCCCGATCCTCGTGCTCACCGCACGCGCGGACGAGGTGGACCTCGTCGTGGGCCTGGACGCCGGTGCCGACGACTACGTGACCAAGCCCTTCCGGCTGGCCGAGCTGCTCGCCCGGGTGCGGGCGCTGCTGCGCCGCGCCGGAGGTGAGCTCACCGACGAGGACGAGCTCGACGCCCAGGACGTACGCGTCGACGTCGCCGCCCACCGCGCCTTCCAGGGCAACCGGGAGCTGCAGCTGACCGCCAAGGAGTTCGAGCTCCTGCGCGTGCTCGTGCGTGAGGCCGGCTCCGTCGTCGCCCGCGACGCGCTCATGCGCGAGGTGTGGGGCTCGGACCCGACCGGCTCGACCAAGACCCTGGACATGCACGTGTCCTGGCTGCGCCGCAAGCTCGGCGACGACGCGAACGACCCCCGCTACATCACCACCGTGCGCGGGATGGGCTTCCGCTTCGAGACCTCCGGCGAGGGCTGAGGCAGCGTGCGTCGTCGTGCAGTGACGATGACGCTCGTGGCGGTCACCGTCGCGGTCCTGCTCCTCGGGGTTCCGCTCGCCGTCTTCGGTGGGCTCATGATCTGGGACTCCGAGCACGCCACGCTGGACCTCCGGGCCTCATCGCTGGCGCGCTCCGTCGAGCGTCGCGTCTCCAACGGCGAGGAGCTCGACGACGCGATGCTCTCCCCGTGGGTGGGGGGTGACAGCAACCTCGAGGCACGGATCGTCGTGCAGGACGCCCTCGGTCGGCACTTCGTCGCCGGCCCGCCCATCACGGGCCGTGTCATCCGCTCCCTCGAGACCACCCCCAGCGGCGCGACCGTCCGGATGGAGGTCCGCGCCGCCGAGGTGCAGTGGATGGTCGTGCGCGTCGTCGCGCTCGTCGTCGTAGCGGCGACGGTCGCGCTCGGCGTCAGCGTCCTCGTCGCCCGGCGGCAGGCCCGCAAGCTCGCGGCGCCCCTCATCTACCTCGCGGCCAGCGCCGAGCAGATCGGCTCCGGCCAGGTCCGTCCGCACCTGCGGAAGTCGGGCATCGAGGAGATCGACCTCGTCGCCGCCGAGCTCACCCGCACCGGTGACCGCCTCGCCGGACGGCTCGCTGCCGAGCGGCAGTTCGCCGCCGACGCCTCCCACCAGCTCCGCACGCCCCTCACGGCGCTGTCGATGCGGCTGGAGGAGATCCAGGCGATCGCCTCGGACGACGACATCGCCGAGGAGGCCCGGATCAGCCTCGAGCTGGTCGAGCGCCTCACCGGCGTCGTCGACGACCTTCTGCGCAACTCCCGCCAGGCGGGCGGCGGCACGACCGAGGCGCTGCGCCTCGAGGACGTCTTCGCCCAGCAGGCGGAGGAGTGGGCGCCCACCTTCGCCGCGGCCGGCCGTGAGCTCGTGCTGCCCGGCACCACCGACCTCGCGGTCCTCGCCACACCCGGCGCGCTGGCCCAGGTCCTGTCGACGCTGCTGGAGAACTCGCTCAAGTACGGCGAGGGCCGGACGACGGTCGGTGCGCGGTCCTCGGCCTCCGAGCACGGGGTGGTCATCGAGGTGGGCGACCAGGGCCCCGGTGTGTCCGACGACCTCGCCCCGGACATCTTCGAGCGCTACGTCACCGCGGGCAAGGGCACCGGCCGCGGCCTGGCTCTGGCCCGTGACCTGGTCGCCGCCGACGGCGGCCGGCTCGAGCTGGCGCAGCGGCGCCCGCCGGTCTTCGCGATCTTCCTGTCGGCCGTGCCGAAGACCTTCGACCCCGCCGTCGTCCTCCCGCAGGGCTCCCTCGTGAGCATGGGCCGCCGCCGCCGCCGCTGGTGACCCGCCCCTCCCCTCCCGCCGAGCGCTGAGGTGTTCTGCCCTCTTCTGGCCAGCGCCACCCGAGGCGGGAAGGGAAGCGTCGCCCAAGCGGTGATGGTCCGCCAGCTCCTGCGGCTCACCCAGGCCGTCTATGACGCCTCGGTGGCCGCCGGCCAGCTGCGCCAAGCCCAGCTCTTGGCCAACGACACCAGGGTCCGTCTGCTGCGGCTGCGCGACGCGCTGCCGCAACCGGCACAGCCGACACCGGCGGGCTCAGCTCAGCAGCCGAGTGCGCTGGACCCGCAGGCCCAGCAGATGCTTGAACGGATGAACGCTGGCCACGCGCACGAGGCCCCCCAGGCCGCGTCTGCGCTGCCCACGAAGCTGCAGCCGGACCAGCGGCGCACCACAGCGAAGCCGGGCGCAGACCGAGGCCCGGAACGATGAACAAGGGGGAGTCATCATGGTTGAGGAGACCGACGGCATCGAGGAAGCCTTCGAGGGCCAGGTCCGCGTGCTTGTCACGGCGGCGGGTAAGATCGGAGAGCGGCTCGCTCGGGCCCGTGAGCAGGCGCTGCGCCGCGTCCAGGCACAGAGCGAGCAGGAGACGCGGGAGATGCACTCGCGCCTGGAGGCTGCATCGACCAGAGGATCGTCGCAACCAGGATACGGGCCGACATGAGCCAGGGCAGGCCGGCGACCGAGGCGGTCAAGGGCATGGGCAAGGTGCCGAAGGCGCGCAGGACCAAAGTGCGCGCACCGCAGCGTCAGCGTGGCGGGCTGGATCGGTAAACCGACACTCAGCGACACGAGCGTCCCGGCGATGTATCCGTGTGGTTGTAGCTGGTCCGCACGCCGTAGCCGGGCCACAGCCCTTCACGCCGAGGAAACGGTGTTGGAGGCTGTTTCACAGTCTAGGGCCGGTACCTGCCGTAGAGGATCTGGAACCACAAGGCCCCGGGGGGTTTCCCTCACCGTGGTGGGTACGCCGTGAATCCCGGGGCTCTCTGTGGATCTGTAGTCTACTGGGGATTGCTCCGCTGTCTAGTGCGAGCTGAGGACGAGCGGGGTGCGGTGTGTCGATCTACCAGCCGGTTTGGGACGAGATGATCAGGCTCTTGTCGGTGCCACGTCTCCGCACGTACACCACTGCCTGCAGCGGTGACGTCAAGGCCGCCATCGAGCTCTACCAGTGGAACCTGGAGGTGTCCTCGGCTCTCTTCACGCCGATCCACTACTTCGAGGTTGCCCTGCGTAACACCATCGACATGCGTCTGACCAAGGACTTCGGCGGATCGCAGTCGTGGTTCGACGCGCCGACGATGCCGCTGAGCGGCGGTGGCAAGGGCAAAGTTGCCCAGGCCAAGGGGCGGGTCACGGCAGCTGGCCATCAGATTACACATGGTCGAGTGGTCGCCGAGTTGTCGCTCGGCTTCTGGTGGACGTTATTTGCTGAATCCTACAACCGGACCTTGTGGGCGCCCTCGCTTCGCCATGCGTTCCCACAGGCACGCAGGGACCGGCTGCACTCCGAAATTGACAAGATTCGGCTGCTCCGCAACCGCATCGCGCACCACGAGCCGCTGATCGCGTACGACCTGGCCGCCGAGTACACCCGAATCCTGCAGACCGCCGAGCGGATCGACGTCCGGCTTGCTTGGTGGATCGATGCCACCAGTCGCGTGGGCGTCACCCTCGACCGGCGACCCTAGTAGCCTCCGGCGCGCGGTCTGTTCGCCTTCCGTTGTGACGGAGAGGGGTACTGGCACCCCTGCGTATCGCGATCGGCCATACTGGGCAGACGTGGCCCTAGACGGAGGCGGCCGGATACTCCATGACGGATGCGTGCGGAGGCCCGTGACACGTCGTCTAGAACACCCGTTGGGTCGATGAAGGGACGAAGTTGCGGTCGGTGCCCGCGTTTCCGGGCGGCCCCTTGAGGCCGCTGTTCGGCGGAGCGGCTGCATTGGCCCATCTCGCTCATGTCTCGCTCGTCGAAGCGGGCTCCAGCCGCGCTGTGCCGTCGCCGATCACGATCTGTTGGTCAGGGCATACCGGTCCGGTCAGGACGACCTCTCTGATCGGCAGTGAACTTGATGGTGACATCGCCCGACGTGCAGCCGTTGTCGAGGAGACCTGCTCCGCCCCCTGCGTCGACAGTGGTCTCGTCGTCACCGGTGTCGACAGTGACGTCGGTCGGACCGTTGTTGCTGATTCTCAGGTCGCCGTTGTCATTGCAAGCCCTCAAAGTCACCAATAGGAGCACGCCCATGAGGCTGCCCAACGCGAGCCAGATTGGCCTGTTCGTCGCGTCTAGCTGGCTCTGCCTTCGAATCATTCTTTGACGTTAGCCTCAGTTTTTCACGAGGCTATCGATCAGCCCCCGCTCGTCGGTTGAGGCATGGCGGCGCGTTCGTCCGGGTCGGGCCGACGTGCCCCGCTGACCCCGCGCTAGGGTCCAGCGTAGCGGGGTGGCTTCAGAACCCAGCTGCGCAACAGCCTGCGCCGAGCCGGCTTCCTGCAGTAGCGTTCGTGCAGATGCTTGGCAAAGAGGCCCAAGCATCATCCACATCTCAAGGGAGTGAGTGCGATATGAGTACAAGGACTCGAAAACGTCTGCTCGCATCAGCCGTTATGGCTGGCATAGGCTGGGCCTATCGGCTGGACCCGCGATGGCAACTATGATTTCGCCGGACGGCGGCTCCACGGTGTGGCGCAGCGCGACCTACACCCTGAAAGTCAAGGACAGCAAGGATGACAACAAGTCGGTCTATGGCTACGCCAACAACACCAACAATAGGCTGAACAACTTGAGTGGCGTGGGGACGACTGTCCAAAAGACGTACGGCTTCAAGATTACAGCCGTACAAGCGTGCACGGACATCCCGCTCGCCTCCGATCCCTGCAGCGACTGGGGCTTGTGAGCAAGGTGGGGCCTTCGATGCCCGTGTTGTCCATTGAGGGCCTCACCGTTCGCCTCGGCAAGCGCGAAATCCTGACCGATGTGGCTCTCTCAGTCGAGGCGGGCTCCTTCGTCGCAATCGTGGGTTCGAGCGGTAGCGGCAAGAGCACGTTGTTCAACGTCGTCCTCGGCCTGACCAAGCCTCGCCGCGGCAGTGTGTCCATCCGTGGCGGGAAGGTGCGCCACGGGCTGTCGCGTTCATCCGCCAAGCAGCGTTCGGAATCGATTGGTGTCGTGTTCCAGGCGGGGCACCTGTTGCCCGAGTTGGACCCGGTCGAGAATGTCGTGCTCGCCGGTCTGCTTGGCGGCTTGCCCGCTGACGTTGCACACGAGCGGGCGAAGACACTCCTGGCGAGCCTGGGAATCGAGTCGCAGGCCCGATCGGTGGCTGAGTTCTCCGGTGGCGAGCAGCAACGGATCGCCGTGGCTCGGGCTCTGATCAATAGGCCACCTCTGCTCATCGCCGATGAACCGACGGGGTCGTTGGACCCGGCCAACCGTGACAACGTCGTCGCGATGCTCCGCCAGGTGCCCCGCGACTACGACTGCGCGCTTGTGGTGGTCACGCACGACCCAGAGGTCGCGGCCCAGGCCGATCAGCGCTACATCCTGGAGCGCGGACATCTGCTGCGGGGCGAAGACTGCCTGGGAACGCCCAGTGCATCCTCGGGGGCTGCGGTCTGATGCAGAACGGTCGCTTGATCAGTCTGTTCCGTCATGGAGTCAGGTTCGGCACGCGGGGTCGCCTGTCGGGCATGAGGTCGTTGGTGCTGGCTCTGGGCACCTTGTTTATCTGCTTGAGCGCGGTTGCCGCGATCATCGCTATCGACGCTGCTCAGACGACAGTGTCGCGCTCGGCCACCATGCGGCCAGTCGACGGAACTGGTTCCGATGCGTCGACCTACTACGAGTTCGCCGGCTTTGACAGCATCGATGGGCGGCCCGTCACTGTCATCATGATCGCGCCCGACCAGGGGCCCGCGTCCGTCCTGCCGCCCGGGTTGAGCCAGTGGCCGGCGCCGGGACACGCCGCCGTTTCGGCTGAGCTCGCGCGATTGCTCACGGGGCGGTACGAGGGCCGGTTCGGACCGGTCGACAGCGTTCTGACCGCCGGCGGGACTGAGACAACCACCGAACTACGCGTCTATCTTCGCCCCAGCGCCGAGCACAGCCCGCAAGACGTGGGAATGTCACCGATAGCGGGCTTCGGCGGCCCAGGCGCCGCCGAGTCTGGCTACGGCGCCGGGTTTCTGTACGCGGCGCCGCTGTACATGGTGCTGATGCTGATAGCGGTCGGGGTGGCCCTTCCGGGTGCCGCGGCGGTCGTGATCGCGGTGCTCACAGTCAGCAGCTCCGCTCGACGTCGAGGTGCCGTGCTGACCTCGCTCGGAGCGACACGTGGTGAGTCCGCCCTCATCGGCAGTGGCGAGTCGGCGGTACCGATCGCCGCTGGTGTGGCGCTCGGTGCGATCGTGACGGCTGCTGGTGGTGTCTTCGGGTTGCGTTTGGAGCAGTTCCACTCGTTCTACCCTGCGAGCCAGTTCCGCCAGAACTGGGGCGCGTTGGTGCTGGCTCTACTCGGTGCCGGGCTCCTGGCAGGTTTGGTCGCAGTCGCGGCGCGGGAGGTCGGGAGGCGCTACCGCAGCCGCGAGCTGGTCGTCGCCGGTGAGGGCATTCCACTCGCACGGGCCGCCATCGCCCCGCCAGTCATCCTGGTCGTGATCTGGACGACAGCGAACTCACAGTCCTCGCAGTACCGGACTCTGGCATTCGTCGTGGGATGCACGGTGTTCGCGCTGCTGCTTCCCTCCTTGGTGGCGGTGGTGCTGCATGGGATCGGCTCCCTGCTCGGCTCTGCAGGGACCCGGTACGGGTCACCGGCTGCGCTTGTGGGCGGGCGCGGACTTCAGCGTTACCCCGGTCGCACGGCACGTGTGTCAGCGGGAATCGGGCTCACGGTCATCCTCCTGGGCATGGCTCAGCTGTTCGCCAGCATGCTGGGCGGCACCTACTACGTGTCCGAACAGGCTCTCGAGGAGTACGGCACCAGCCAGGTGACCGCCAGATCCGACCCGGCGGCACCCGGCGTCGCAGCATTCATCGCCGCTGAGTCCGACCCGGCGGTCGCGGTTTGGACCCTCGATCGTTACTCCGGTAACGACTTCCTGCCCAGTCAGCTGGTCATGACCTGCGATGCAGCGCAGGCGCTCGACCTGACGTGCGGAGACCAGGTACAGACGACGCAGCCTGGCGACGCCCTCCGGCGCCTCATCGACGAGGCGGCGACCGAGGACGTGGAGATCGTCATCTCGGACGAGCTGCCACCGTCACCGTCAGACCAGAGCGACACCGTACTCACGCTGATCTCACGCGACGGCGGCGACCTCGACGTTGACCACCTGAACAAGGATGCCTACGAGTTTATCCCCGGCGGCTTGCAGCTTGCGAGCCCCTACGCCGGCTCGATGGCCACCGGAACCGTCCAACAAGCCTGGAAAGGCTGGACGACCCTCATCGCAGCGCTAGCCACCTGCGTCATCGTCATCGCCATCAGCGGGATGTTGCTCAGGGACGCGTCCGACACGAACCAGCAGCTGCTCCCGATCACCGCGGCAACGGGGGCCAGCGCCTGGCTCACCCCCCTGGCGCTCATTCGAACCACCATCCCGGTCGTCGCGGCGTCCCTGCTGGGAACCCTTGGCTACTGGATGCTCCCGATGGGAATCACACCGTCGGCCAGCCTCTCTGAGTACCTCGCCTATTTCCAGCCCTCCCCCACCTTCGCAATGCTCGCGATCGCGCTGCCCTCGGCAATCAGCGTGCTGTTCGCCCTGTCAACCGCAGCAGCCCAGCGACGTGACCTCCGATCGCGGCAACTCCACGAGTAGGAGTCGGCGCTGATCCGGCAGAAGCAACGGCGCGGGCGCCTAGCACTGCCAACCGGCCCGAGTTGACAGTCCAACTCGGTGCGATCGTGGGGCCAGGTCGGGCCGTCGAGATGGGGCCAACTCGGGTTGACAGAATCAGAGTGGCTTGCACACGTCGTTGATCGCATCGCGAACCGACCCTGGTTGTTCATCTAACCAGTCGGACACGGCGTCCGGCTGCCTCTTCCTACGCCACATGCTCAAACGGTAGAGGGACAAGTAGGAAGTCGACCACAACAGAGTTACTCGTCCCACCAGAACACGTCGCGCTGCCAGTTCATGATTTTGGGCAGACCTCTCCCTACCCATGAGAAAGGCGCTTTGTGCGCTACCTGCTCTGTCGGTTGCGCTTCGCCTTGGTCGCGCCGAGAGCCGACTTGTTCCGCCCCCTCCTCTCACGCCGAGCGCTGTTCCGATGGGGATAGCGCGCGCACGCTGTCCTCGCCCGTGCCCGCCGCGGAGCGGATAACAGCTCAGCGCTCGGCGAGGGGGGCGAGGGGGTGGGGGTGGGGGTCAGCGGGCGGTGAAGACGACGTGGCGGTAGCAGAAGTACCGGAACAGGGTCCCGAGCACCAGACCGACGCCGTTCGCCGCGATGTTGTCCGCCAGCGGTGACGTGAAGTTCAAGACGTAGTGCGAGACGCCCAGCGTCCCGACGGCAAGGAGCATCCCGCCCGCGTTGACGAGGAGGAACCACACGAGCTCGCGCCCGCGCTCCTCCCGCCGCGAGGCGGCGAAGGCCCAGTACCGGTTGCCCAGCCACGACACGAGCGTCGCGACGACGACCGACAGCACCTTCGCCGTCAGCGGCTTGTCGCCCAGCACCTCACCGGGGCCGAAGCGCAGGAGGTTCATCAGCCCGACGTCGACGACGAACGCCACCCCGCCGACCGCGCCGAACTTGAGCATCTCGATCGCCCGCTGCCGCCAGCGCAGCCACCGAGCACCCGCCATCACCCGGGCTCCGACCGCCTCGCGGTCCTCCCGGCTGCCGGTGGGCAGCTCCGCCGCGGTGTGGGACGAGGTCACCTCGCCAGCGTACCGGCAGTAGGCTCGCCAACCGTGGCAGCAGTGGTGGCAGTCGTGGGAGGCGGGCAGCTGGCCCGCATGATGCAGCAGGCGGCGATCGGGCTGGACGTGCACCTGCGCGTCCTGGTCGAGGCCGCGGACGGCTCGACCGGTCAGGTGGTCCCCGACGCGCCGGTCGGCCGCGCCGACGACGAGGCGGCCGTGCGCGGCATCCTCCCCGGCGCCCGCGTGCTCACCTTCGAGCACGAGCACGTTCCCGGCGCGCTGCTGCGGCAGCTCGAGGCCGAGGGCGTCGCCGTCCGTCCCGGCGCGCACGCGCTGCGTCACGCCCAGGACAAGATCGTCATGCGCACCGCCCTCACCGATCTCGGCATCCCGTGCCCGCGCTGGGCCGCGGTCCGCACCCGCGAGGAGCTCACCGCCTTCGGGGACGCCACCGGCTGGCCGGTCGTCGTCAAGACCGCCCGTGGCGGGTACGACGGCAAGGGCGTGCGCGTCGTCGCCGCCGCCGACGACGCCGGGGACTGGCTCGACGCCCTCACCGGCGAGGACGCCCTCCTCGCCGAGGAGTGCGTGCCCTTCACCCGTGAGCTCGCCGTCCTCGTCGCCCGCCGCCCGAGCGGGGAGATGCGCGCATGGCCGGTCGTGGAGACGATCCAGCGCGACGGCGTGTGCGCCGAGGTGCTCGCCCCCGCCCCGAGCCTGGACCCCGTCCTCGCGGCCGCCGCCGTCGACGTCGCCACCCGCATCGCCGAGGGCCTCGACGTCACCGGGGTGCTCGCCGTCGAGATGTTCGAGTACCCCGACGACGACGGCGGCACCCGGATCGCCGTCAACGAGCTGGCGATGCGCCCGCACAACTCCGGCCACTGGACCATCGACGGCGCGGTGACGAGCCAGTTCGAGCAGCACCTGCGCGCGGTGCTCGACCTGCCGCTCGGCCCCACCGAGCCGCGTGCGCCGGTGAGCGTCATGGTCAACCTCCTCGGCAGCGCCCTGCCGGACCCTGGCGCCGCGTTGGGTGAGGTGCTCGCCCGCTGCCCGGGCGCGCGCGTGGAGCTGTACGGCAAGGAGGTGCGGCCCGGACGCAAGCTCGGCCACGTCACCGTCTACGGTGAGGACCTCGAGTCCGTCCGGGCCGAGGCACGCACCGCCGTCGCGCTCCTGCGCGGCGAGGGCGAGCACGCGGGTTGAGCGAGAGGGAGATCGGGATGGACGTCGGGATCGTCATGGGGTCGGACTCGGACTGGCCCGTCATGGAGGCTGCCGGCGACGCGCTCGAGGAGCTGGGCGTGGCCTTTGAGGTCGACGTCGTCTCGGCCCACCGCATGCCCGACGCGATGCTCGCCTACGGCCGTGAGGCCGCCGGGCGCGGCCTGCGCGTCATCATCGCCGGGGCGGGCGGCGCCGCCCACCTGCCCGGCATGCTCGCGGCCGTCACCCCGCTGCCGGTGATCGGCGTGCCCGTGCCGCTGCGCCACCTGGACGGCATGGACTCCCTGCTGTCGATCGTCCAGATGCCGGCCGGGGTGCCCGTCGCGACCGTCTCGATCGGCGGGGCGCGCAACGCCGGCCTGCTCGCCGCGCGCATCCTCGCCGCGGGGACGGCCGACGCCGACCTTCGGCTCCGGGCGCGGATGGTCGACTTCCAGGAGAACCTGCGCCAGCAGGCGCAGGACAAGGGGGCGCGCCTGCGCTCCAGCCGCAATCACACGCCGGGCTTCTCGGCCTGATCGAGACTGTTCGGATTTGGTGGACCCCGGACGGCTGCTCCGGTAGCCTGGCCCCATGAGCATCATGGTCACCGGTGGAGCCGGGTACATCGGCGCGCACGTCGTCCGGCTGCTGCTGGAGCGGGGTGAGGACGTCGTCGTCGTCGACGACCTGTCGACCGGTCAGGAGGACCGCGTCGGCGAGGCCACCCTCGTCGAGCTCGACGTCGCCGCCGGCGATGCCCAGCAGCGGCTGGAGCTGGTCATGCGCGAGCGCGAGGTCGACGGCGTCATCCACTTCGCCGCCCGCAAGCAGGTCGGCGAGTCGGTCCAGCGCCCGGCCTGGTACTACCAGCAGAACGTCACCGGCCTGGCCAACGTCCTCGCCGCGATGGAGGCCGTCGGGGCGGACCGGCTCATCTTCTCCTCCTCCGCAGCCGTCTACGGCATGCCGGACGTCGAGGTCGTCACCGAGGACACGACGCCGCAGCCGATCAACCCCTACGGCGAGACGAAGCTCGTGGGGGAGTGGCTCATCGCCGACGCCCAGCGCGCCTGGGGGCTGCGCTCGGCCAGCCTGCGGTACTTCAACGTCGCGGGCGCCGGGTGGACCGACCTCGGGGACCCGGCCGTCCTCAACCTCGTCCCCATGGTGCTGGACCGCCTCGCGCGAGGGCAGCGGCCGACGATCTTCGGCGACGACTACCCGACGCCGGACGGCACCTGCGTGCGCGACTACATCCACGTCCTGGACCTCGCCCACGCGCACCTCGCGGCGCTCGACCACCTCGGGCACGAGGGCGAGCGCGCCTCGGTCCTCAACGTCGGGACCGGCCATGGCGCGTCGGTCGCCGAGGTCATCGCCGAGATCGGTCGCGCGTCCGGCCTGGACGTGACCACCGACGTCGCACCCCGGCGGGCAGGTGACCCGCCCCGTCTCGTCGCCTCCGCGGACCGCATAGGCGAGGTCCTGGGCTGGACGGCTCAGCAGGGACTGCCCGAGATCATCGCCAGCGCCTGGGCCGCCTGGCAGGCCGGGCCGCGCCGCATCGGCTGAGCCACCTCACCACGGCAGCGGAATGCCGGTGAGCACCCCGGCGTTGCGCCGGGCATGAGCCACCGCAACGACCCCGCCGTCATCGAGCGGCTGCTGACCACGCCGGGCCGCTGGGCCGTCGTCGGTCTCTCGGCCAACCGGGCCCGCACCGCGTACGGCGTCGCCGCCTACGTCCAGGGGCTCGGCATGGAGATCGTGCCGGTGCACCCTCGGGCCGAGCGCGTCCACGGTGCGCAGGGCTACGCGCGGCTCGCGGACGTGCCCGGCGAGATCGACGTCGTCGACGTCTTCGTCAACTCCTCCCTCGCCGGAGGCGTCGTGGACGAGGCGATCACCGCCGGGGCCAGGGCCGTGTGGCTCCAGCTCGGCGTCTTCGACGAGGCCGCCGCCCGACGCGCCAGGGACGCAGGCCTCGACGTCGTCATGGACACCTGCCCCGCCATCGAGGCGCCGCGTCTGCGCCACTGAGCCGGGTGGTGGACGCGGTGCCTACTCGAAGTCGGCCGGCGTGAGCTCGCCGGCGGCCAGCCGCTCGAAGAACCCGGGCGCGCGCTCGGGGTCGAGGAGGACCGTGGACCCGACGGCGCCGGGCCGGTGGTCGTAGTTCGAGATCGGGGGCGGACCGATGAGACCGTCCGCACCGGTCGCTGACCTGAACGCCAGTGCCATCCGCGCGAGGTCGACGATCCCGGTGGCGTCGTCGACGACCAGCGCGCCGAGTGCCGAGTCCATGAGCTCGACGTGGCCGCGGGGGTCGAGCAGCGTCCCGGGCTCGGAGACCTCGGAGATGATCGAGGCGACGATCTGTCGCTGCCGCTCGGTCCTGCCGATGTCACCGTCGGGGTCGGAGTAGCGCATCCGGGCAAAGGCCAGCGCCGTCTCGCCGTCCGCGCGGTGGCATCCTGCCTCCCAGACCAGCGTGCTGCGCCAGTCGTCGACGTCGTAGTCCAGGCATAGCTCGACGCCCCCGACGGCGTCGACGACGTCGCGCACGCCGGCCATCCCGATCTCGACGTAGTGGTCCACCGTCAGACCGGTGAGGTCTTCGACGGTCTCGACGAGGAGCTCCGGCCCGCCCACGGAGTAGGCGGCGTTGAGCTTCGCCGGTCCGTGGCCGGGCACCTCGGTGTAGGTGTCCCGCGGGAGTGAGACGAGCGCGGCGGGGCCACCCGCGGGCTTGTGGAGCAGCATGATCGTGTCCGAGCGCTGCCCCTCCGTCCCGTCGTCGGCAGCGCCGTCGGCACGGGAGTCGGACCCGGCCAGCAGATATGTCGTGCCCGGGGTGTCCGCCGCGCCGGACAGCGCGGTCACGTGGTTGATGCGCCCGTTGGCCCACAGGAGCAGTCCGACGGGCCACGCGAGGACGAGCGCGAGGACGACGACGACGGCGACGACCGCCCACCGTCCGCGCCGGCGGTGCCGCTCAGGCGCGGGCGCGCCGTGGGGTGGTGGGACGGGACGGGGCTGCGCCGCGGCCGGGCCCGGGGTGGCCTGCGCCGGGGTGGTGGAACGACGGGCGTAGGCGGCGGGCCGCTGCGAGGGCGGCACGCGCCCGGGCTGCTCCGCCCGGCCCTGGACGGAGCGGCGCTCGGGCACCGCGGGGCCGGGGGCGGGTACCGGTCGGGCGGGCTTGCCCTCACCCACCGGCCGGGCGCCGCGGGCGTCGGGCCGGGGAGAGGAGCCGCCGGGCGCGAAGCTCGGGGGCATGCCAGTGCCGTCCGGCTGTGGCCGGCGTCCGCGGTCCCGAGGTCCGTCCTGACTCATCTCACTCCAGAGTGTCCGTGCTGCGCCAATGTAGTGCGCCCCCCGCCCTGCGTGTGGGAGGCGCTCACGGGCAGATCGGGGTGTCCGTTGCCTCGGGCTCGGCGGTCAGCGGTGGCGCCTCCGGCGGCTCCTCGGTGGTGCCGCCGACGGTCGGTTCGTCGCTGGGCTCCTCGCCGGTCGCGTTCAACGCTCCGTGGATCGGCTCGTCGTTGCGCAGGGCCTCCCACAGCGCCTCTGCGTCCGCGGAGGGGCGCACGCGGTTGCCGGCCCAGTCGAAAGGCATCGTCTCGAAGACGATGTTCTCGAGGTCGATCCCCCGCAGCGAGTAGGCCAGACCGGCCATCGTGGGGATGGATCCGAGCTCGGTGCCGGTGGTCAGGGTGGACGTCGCGGCATCGAGGAACCGGTAGAGCTTGGGCAGGTCGGTGAGGAGGTTCTTGGACAGGGCCTCGCGGGCGATCGCTGCGACGAGCTCCTGCTGCCGCCCGATCCGGTCGATGTCCGAGCCGTCGCTGCCGGGCACGTTGTAACGGGCACGGGCGAAGCCGAGCGCGTCACGGCCGCCGAGCACCTGCTCCCCGGCACTCAGCTCGAGTCCCGCCTTCTCGTCGTTGATCGGCTCGGGGATGCACATGGGAACCCCACCGAGTGCGTCGATGACATTGATGAAGCCGGCGAAGTCGACGATGACGAAGTCGTCGATGAGCACCCCGCTCAACTTCTCCACCGTGCGGATCGTGCAGGCCGCCGCGGTCCCGAGGTCACCGCCGTCGGCGCCCTCCGCGAAGGCCGAGTTGAACATCGCCTCGGTCCGCTCCTCGACCCAGGTGCCGTCCGCCATCATGCAGCGGGGCACGGTGACGAGGGAGTCACGAGGAATCGAGACGACCTCCACGCGTGAGCGGTCGGCCGAGATGTGGGCGAGCATGGTGGTGTCCGAGCGCTGGCCGCCCTCAGGCGTCTCGCCGTACTCGTTGTTGACCTCGCCGGTGCGGGTGTCCGAACCGAGGATGAGGACGTTGATGTCCTCCCCCGACGACGGGTCGAGGGGCGCCGGCTCGGCGCCGTCCGCCGTCGGCCGCTCACCGAGGTAGTCGTCGATGTCGTGCCGGTCGATGTTGGTCTGGAAGTCGTTGTACGCGAGCGCAAAACTGCTGCCCGCGAAGAGGGCCAGGCTCAACGCGGCCACCCCGGCTCCGCGGGCGAGCCGGCGGGGACTGCGCTGCAGGGAGGCGTGGCGAGGAGTTCTGGCGGACACAACAGTCGATCATAGGACCGTGCCCCCAGGGAGGGGCGCCGACATCGTGGGGTGAGCGTGGAGGGTTTGTGCAGGTACGCCCGCGAAGGGTCAGCCGAGGCGGTTCGGGGGCCCTTGGACGTCCTCGATGCGCGAGCGCGTCAGTGCCACCTCGCGCGCGAGCACGGTGATGCGCCGTTCGAGCTCGCTCAGCCTGCGGTAGCTGGTCGCGATGTAGGAGAGGAACGCGATGACGAGCGCGTAGAGCAGCAGATCGGCACCACGACCGACACCCACGCGCCGCGCGAGCCAGGAGAGCCAGTCCGGGAACATGACCGACCCTGCAGCGACCGCGACGAAGCCGACGAGCAGGATTCGCCGGATCGCCTGGTGCCGCGCGTTCGCCGTCGTCCTGGTGAGCAGTACCGCGACCACGCTCACCCCTGCGAGCAGCAGCACCTGGATGACGATCTGTTCGGACATGACGCTCCTGCAGTCAGCGGAAGACGAGCTCGACGAGGATGTTCACCGAGTTGAGCAGCGACTGGCCCTTCGCCCGAGAGTAGTCGGTGTAAAGCAGGTGAACCGGCTGCTCGGCCCACGGTAGACCGGTACGGCCGAGCTGCGCGACGATCTCCGTCGCGTGCGCCATCCGGTTCTGCCGCAGCTGCACCCGTTGTGCGGCATCGCGACGAATGACGCGCAAGCCGTTGTGCGCATCGGTGAGACGCAGTCCCGTCGACCTGTTCGTCACCCACACCGCGACCATGAGCACGACACGCTTGAGCAGACCGGGACGGGTGCGGCGGTCCAGGAAGCGTGAACCGAAGACGACGGCGAGGTCCTCCTCCCGCGCCCTGTGCACCATGGCCACGGCGTCGCTCACCTGGTGCTGGCCGTCGGCGTCGAACGTCACGAGGTAGCGGGCGTCCGTGCGCTCCAGGACCCAGTCGATGCCGGTCTGGAGCGCAGCGCCCTGGCCCAGGTTCACTGGGTGACGGACGACGACGGCGCCGGCCGTCCGCGCCCGTGCTGCGGAGTCATCGGCACTGCCGTCGTCGACGCACACGATGCCGGGGAACGTCTCGCGCGCCTCGGCGACGACGTCGCCGATCACGGCTTCCTCCTGGTAGAGCGGTACGACGAGCCACGCGTCGGTGACCTGCGTCGAGCTCATCGCCCCATTGTGACAGGAACGGGCGCTCCCACCCCAACGGCCCGCGCAGTACCGCTCGAGCGGTACCCGGCCGCAGGGCGGCGGCCTCGGTCCTCGGCTCGGTTAGTCTGTGCGGAGCGCTGCGCCACGTCAGCGGGGGAAGGGATGCATGTCTGCACGGATCACCGACACTGCCGATGTCGCGGCAGATGCCCAGATCGGCGAGGGCAGCACCGTCTGGCACCTGGCCCAGGTCCGCGAAGGTGCGGTCCTCGGTGACGGGTGCGTGATCGGACGTGGTGCCTACATCGGCAGCGGCGTGCGCCTGGGTCGGCACTGCAAGGTACAGAACTACGCCCTGGTCTACGAGCCCGCCGAGCTCGCCGACGGCGTGTTCATCGGGCCTGCTGCCGTGCTCACCAACGACACCCACCCGCGCGCGATCAACGCCGACGGCACCCTCAAGACCGCCGAGGACTGGCAGCCCGTGGGCGTCACCATCGGGACCGGCGCCGCCGTCGGCGCCCGGGCCGTGTGCGTGGCGCCCGTGACGATCGGGGCCTGGGCGACGGTTGCCGCAGGCGCCGTCGTCACCCGCGACGTCCCCGCCCACGCCCTGGTCGCCGGCGTCCCCGCCCGGAGGGTCGGCTGGGTAGGGCATGCCGGCCGGCGGCTCGAGCCGGACGGCGACCAGCTGCGCTGCCCGGCCACCGGCCGGCGCTACGAGATCCGGAACGACGAGCTCTGCGAGGTCACCGAATGAACCAGCCACTGATTCCTGCTGCCAAGCCCCTGATCGGGGACGAGGAGCGGGCCGCTGTCGATGCGGTGCTGCGTTCGGGGATGGTGGCGCAGGGGCCGCAGGTGGCGGCCTTCGAGGAGGAGTTCGCGGCTGCTCTGGTGGCGGGGCGGCGGTGCCAGGCGGTGAGCTCGGGGACGGCGGGTCTGCACGTGGGTCTGCTGGCGTGCGGGATCGGCCCTGGGGACGAGGTGATCGTCCCGTCCTTCACGTTCGCGGCGACCGCGAACTCGGTCGCGCTGACGGGGGCGATGCCGGTGTTCGCGGACATCGACGCCGGCACGTTCGGCCTGTCTGCGGAGTCGGTGGCGGCGGCGGTGACGGAGCGGACGCGGGCGGTGATGCCGGTGCACCTGTACGGGCACCCGGCCGACATGGACGGCATCGGTGCGGTGGCCGCGGAGCACGGGCTGGAGGTCTTCGAGGACGCCGCGCAGGCGCACGGGGCGAGCCTGGACGGGCGGTTGGTGGGTACGTGGGGGCGCTTTGCGATGTTCTCGCTGTACCCGACGAAGAACATGACTTCCGGTGAGGGCGGCATGGTCGCCTGCGCCGACGAGGAGGTCGCCCGGCAGGTGCGGCTGCTGCGTAACCAGGGCATGGAGCGGCAGTACGCGAACGAGGTCGTGGGCCTGAACGTGCGGATGACTGACATCCACGCGGCGATCGGGCGGGTGCAGCTGGGCAAGCTCCCGGGCTGGACGGCGCAGCGGCAGGCCAACGCGGCCTTTTTCGACGCGCACCTGTCCGGTGTGGTGACCCCGCCGGTGACGGCGGGTGCGGTGCACGTCTACCACCAGTACACGGTCCGCGTCGACGCGGGCGAGCGGGACCGGATGGTCACCGCGCTGCGTGAGGAGCACGGGATCGGGACGGGCGTGTACTACCCCACTCCCTCCCACCGGCTCGCTTCCCTCGAGCAGTACGTGCCCACGGTGGACATGTCCCAGACCGAGCGTGCGGCGGGTGAGGTGATCTCCCTGCCGGTGCACCCCTCCCTGTCCCAGGGGGACCTGGAGCGGGTGGTGGCGGGCGTCAACGCCGTCGTCGGGGCGGGCGCGTGATGACGACGGCGGAGCGTGGGCCGGTGCGGGTGGGCCTGATCGGGCTGGGGTCGATGGGCCGCCACCACGCCCGGGTGATCCGGGCGACGCAGGGGGTGGAGCTGGTGGCGGTCGCCGATCCGGCCGGTGACACCTACGGGGTGGCCGGTGGCCTGGAGGTGCTCCCGGACGTCGAGGCCCTCATCGCCGCGGGGATCGACGCGGCCATGGTCGCGGTGCCGACGGTGTACCACGAGCAGGTGGGCCTGACGCTGGCCGCGGCCGGGGTCCACACGATGATCGAGAAGCCCATCGCGCACACCGTGGAGGCGGGGCGGCGGGTCGCGACCGCCTTCACGGAGGCCGGCCTGGTCGGGGCGGTGGGGTACGTGGAGCGGTGCAACCCCGCTATCTTGGAGCTGCGCCGCCGGCTGGCGGCCGGTGAGCTGGGACAGGTGTACCAGATCCAGACGCGCCGGCAGGGCCCGTTCCCGGCGCGGATTTCCGACGTGGGTGTGGTCAAGGACCTGGCGACCCACGACGTCGACCTCGCCGCGTTCATCGCGGGCTCGACCTACCGGCAGGTGTCCGCGCAGGTGACCCACCGCTCGGGCCGTGAGCACGAGGACATGGTCGTGGCCACCGGGGTGCTGGAGTCCGGGGTCATCGTCAACCACGTCGTCAACTGGCTCTCGCCGATGAAGGAGCGCACCACCGTCGTCACCGGTGAGCGCGGGGCCCTCGTGGCCGACACGATGAGCGGGGACCTCATCTTCTACGCCAACGGCACCGTCCCCACGACCTGGGACCGGGTGGCCCACTTCCGCGGCGTCACCGAAGGTGACGTCGTGCGCTACGCCCTGCCCAAGCGCGAGCCCCTGGCCGTGGAGCAGGAGAACTTCCGAGACGCCGTCCTGGGCAACGGCGCCGACATCGTCACCATGGACCAGGGCGTCCACACCCTCACCGTCATCGAAGCCATCCTCCAGGCGGCGCAGGAGGGCACGACCGTCACCCTCTGACGGTGGGTCCTCTACCCCCGCGGAGAGCCGAATTCCTCGCTCCATCCCCGCGTGCCGAGAGCCGGGTTCTCCGCTCCTTCCCCGCGTGCCGAGAGCCGGATTCTCCGCTCCTTCCCCGCGTGCCGAGAGCCGGGTTCTCCGCTCCTTCCCCGCGTGCTGAGAGCCGGGTTCTCCGCTCCTTCCCCGCGTGCCGAGAGCCGGGTTCTCCGCTCCTTCCCCGCGTGCCGAGAGCCGGGTTCTCCGCTCCATCCCCGCGCGCCGAGAGCCGGATTCTCCGCTCCATCCCCGCGCGCCGAGAGCCGGATCCCTCGACCGCCGGAGGATTCCGGCTGTCGGCGAAGAGGTGCGGTCAGCGAGGGGTGCTGTCGGCGAAGGGGGGCGGTCAGCGAGGGGGTGCGGTCAGCGGAGGAGCTTGGACATGCGGCGGTCGGCGAGGAGCTTGCCGCCGGTCTGGCAGGTGGGGCAGTACTGGAGCGAGGAGTCGGCGAAGGACACCTCCGCCACGGTGTCCCCGCACCGCGGGCAGGGCTGGCCCGCGCGTCCGTGCACGGCCATCCCCGAGCGCTTGACGTCCTTGAGCTCGGCCGCCTCCCGCCCTACCGCCGCGGCGATCGCGGCCTCGAGCACGCCGCCGATGCTGCCGTACAGGTGGTCGCGGGCGTCGGCGTCGAGGGTGCGCGTCAGCGCGAAGGGGCTGAGCCGGGCGGCGTGGAGGATCTCGTCGGAGTAGGCGTTGCCGATGCCGGCGATGGCCCCCTGGTCCCGCAGCAGGCCCTTGACCTGCTGGTTCTTCCCGTCGAGCAGCTCGTCGAGACGCTCGCGGGTGAAGGCCGCCGAGAGCGGCTCGACCCCGAGCGTGGCGATCCGCTCGACCGTGGCGGGATCCCGGACGACGTGGATGGCCAGGCTCTTCTTCGTGCCCGCCTCGGTGAGGTCGAAGGCGCCCTCGTCGAGGACGATGCGCGCCGCGAGCCCGGACTTCCCCGCCCGTGGCATCCCGGTGGGCGCCGTCTCGTGCCAGCGCACCCACCCCGCCCTGGCGAGGTGGAAGACGAGGTGGAGGTCACCGTCGGGCGTCGTCGTCGCGAGGCCGAGCCACTTCCCGTGCCGAGAGGCGCCGGTGACGGTGGCCCCGACGAGCGCCGTCGGCGGCGGGTCGTAGGTCTTGAGGGCGGGGAAGGAGGTGACGTGGAAGGCGCGCACCGTCCGGCCCGTGGCGCGGGTGGCGAGCACCTGCGCCAGGGCCTGCACCTCCGGAAGCTCGGGCACCAGAAAAGTCTGGCAGAGGGGCGTGCACTGCAACAGTCCTGGCAGCCGCCGACAGGCCGGCGGGAGCGGGCGGCCACTGTCCGGAGGCCAACGTGGCCGGTCGTCGAGCTCGAGGTCCCCGTACACCTCGTCGGTGCAGATGTGGTGCGCGCTCGACGTCCAGGCCGGCCGGAAACTCGCGGCTGCCCGCGTGGTGAGCGTGTCGAGGGCGGTGACCTGGACGCCCGGACGCTCGGTCAGGGTCTGGCGGACGAGGTTGGCACCGGTGAACCGGTCCCACCGGTCACGAGCGCGCGCCCGGGCCTACTCCTTGGTCGGTCGCACGGACGGTCGGTCAGGGACGGCCCATGCCGTGGTAGGTCCAGCCGGCGGCGCGCCACTGGGCGGGGTCCAGGACGTTGCGGCCGTCGATGATGGCCGGCCGGCGCGCGAGGTCCTTGACGGCGGCGGGGTCCAGGTCGCGGAACTGGCGCCACTCGGTGAGGAGCAGGACGACGTCGGCGCCGGTGATGGCGTCCTCGGGGGTGTCGGCGACGCTGAGGCCGTGGTTGTCCTGGGTGGCGAGGATGGGGCCGGCCTGGGGGTCGGTGACGGCGACGTGGGCGCCGGCCTGGGACAGGCGGTGGGCGATGTCCAGGGCCGGGGAGTTGCGCATGTCGTCGGTGTCGGGCTTGAAGGAGGCGCCCAGGACGGCGACCTTCTTCCCGGCCACGGCTCCGTCGAGGAGGTCGGTGGCCAGGGTGATGACGTGGTCGCGGCGGCGGTCGTTGATGGAGTCGACCTCGCGCAGGAAACCCAGGGCCTCGTCCACGCCGAGCTCCTCGGCGCGGGCCATGAAGGCGCGGATGTCCTTGGGCAGGCAGCCGCCGCCGAAGCCGACGCCGGCGCGCAGGAACTTGTGGCCGATGCGGTCGTCGTGGCCGATGGCGGCGGCGAGCTGGGTGACGTCGGCGCCGGTGGCCTCGCACAGCTCGGCCATGGCGTTGATGAAGGAGATCTTGGTGGCCAGGAAGGAGTTCGCGGCGACCTTGACGAGCTCGGCGGTGGCGTAGTCGGTGAGCAGGCGGGGGATGCCCTGGGTGTTGATGAGGTTGTCGTAGACCTCGTCCAGGACCTCCTGGCCCACCCGGGCGGCCTCGGAGTCGGTCGGCAGGCCGTAGACCATGCGGTCGGGGGAGATGGTGTCCTGCACCGCGAAGCCCTCGCGGAGGAACTCCGGGTTCCACACCAGGACGCCACCGGCGGCGGTCACCTGGTCGGCGATCTGGGCGGCGGTGCCCACCGGCACGGTGGACTTGCCCACCACGAGCACCGGGCCGTCGCCGGTGGGGGCCAGGTGGGGCAGCAGGTTGGCCACGGCGCCGTTGACCTGGGACATGTCCGCGGCGTAGGACCCGGCCTGCTGGGGGGTGCCCACCCCGATGAAGTGGACTCGGGCGCCGGCCACGGCGGCGAAGTCGGTGGAGAAGCGCAGCCGCCCCGCCTTCACGTTGCGCTCCAGGAGTTCGGTGAACCCGGGCTCGTGAAAGGGCGCCTCGCCCGCGTTGAGCAGTGCCACCTTGTCCTCGTCCACGTCGATCCCGACGACGTCATGGCCCAGCTCCGCCATCGACGCCGCGTGCACCGCACCGAGGTACCCACAACCGATCACCGAAATCTGCATGGGGACACCCTAGTCATGGAGATGCGCGTTGAGGTGAGACCTCCGCCGCAGCGACTCCTCACGCCGGGAGGATCAGCACACCTCACCGACGTGCCGGCCGCAGGACCGAGAGCGGTGACTCCTCTCACCGAAGGACACTACGCTGGAGGGCGTGATGATCACGGATGCACGCTGGCTGGTCACGGGAGCCGGAGGAATGCTCGGCAGCGACCTGTGCGAGCAGCTACGACGGCGTGGCGCAGACCTCCGGTCGTATGACCGCTCGACGTTGGACGTCACCGACCCCTCACACGTGGCCCAGCTGGTACGAGACGTCGACGTCGTCGTCAACTGTGCGGCGTGGACTGCCGTCGACGACGCCGAGACGCGTGAGTCCGAGGCCTTTGCCCTCAATGCCGTCGCCCCGCAGCTCCTCGCGCGTGCTGCCCGGCTCGCAGGGGCACGGATGGTGCAGGTCTCGACCGACTACGTCTTTGCGGGGGACGGGGAGCGGCCCTACCCGGAGTCGGCCCCGGTGGCGCCGCGATCCGCCTACGGCCGGACGAAGGCAGCGGGGGAGTGGGCGGTTCGCGCCGAGGCCCCGGACCACCTCGTCGTGCGTACGGCGTGGCTCTACGGCGCCCACGGCCAGTGCTTCCCGAAGACGATGGCTCGCCTCGCAGCCGAACGCGACGAGCTCACTGTGGTGGCCGACCAGATGGGCCAGCCGACCTGGACGGCCGACCTCGCCGACCTCATCCTGCGGCTCGTCGAGGCCGATGCCGTGCCCGGCACTTACCACGGCACCGCCAGCGGTGCGGTGTCATGGCATGGGTTCACCCAGGAGATCGTGCGCTCGCTGGGCAAGGACCCCGCCATGGTGGCTCCGACGACGTCCGAGGCGTTCCAGCGGCCGGCACCGCGGCCCGCGTACTCGGTGCTCGGCCACGACGCTCTCCTCGCGGCCGGGGTGGAGCCCATCGGCAGCTGGGCGGAGCGGTGGACCGTCGCCGCCCCGCAGGTCCTGGCCTGACGGCCCTGACGGGCGACGATCCGGGCACTCACAACCCCGCTTCCCCGCTTTTTCGCGGGAACGGGCGCAGGCGGACACGAGCAGGGCGTCGAGCGTCTGGCGGGCAGCCGTTCCTCAGTCCGGCCCGCGATCGTGCCTCCCGGCGCGCGGGTGCGGCGTGCCCACCGAGCCGACCGATACGGTAGGCGGGCCGGCAGGCGCCCGCCTGCCGCGGTGAGAGGTGGAGATGCGGCGAGTGCTCGGCGTCCCGCGGGACTACTCGTGGGGCTCGCCGTCGGCGATCCACCGGCTCATGGGCACCGAGCCGGACGGGACGCCGCTCGCCGAGCTGTGGTTCGGGGCGCACCCCAGCGGCCCGGCACGCGCGGAGGACGGCGCCGGTGACGTCCTCGGGCTCATCGAGGCAGACCCGGCCGGCACACTGGGCCGCGACGTCCTGGCCCGCTTCGGCGTCCAGCTGCCCTACCTCCTCAAGCTCATCGCCCCGCGCCGGCCGCTGTCCCTGCAGGTGCACCCCGACCTCGAGCGGGCCCGTGCCCGCTTCGCCGCCGAGAACCGAGCGGGGGTGCCGCTGCACGCGCCGTGGCGCAACTACCGCGACGCCAACCACAAGCCCGAGCTCGTATTCGCGCTCACCACCTTCGAGGCCGTGTCCGGCTTCCGCGCTCCACGCCGCGCTGCCGAGCTCCTCGCGGACCTTGACGCGCCGCTCACCCGGGCCCTCCACGCCGCCCTGGTCGCCGACCCCACCCCCGGTGGGATGCGTACGGCCTTCACCTCCCTGCTCGACCCCGCGACCCGCCCCTCGGCGCGCGAGGTGACCGACGTCGTCGCCGCGTGCCGGCAGCGGGTGGCGGACGGCTCGCCCTCGCCGCGTGCGGACGCAATCGTCGGACGGCTCGCCGAGGACCATCCGCACGACCCCGGCGTCGTCGCCTCGCTGCTGCTCAACCCCGTGACGCTGCAGCCCGGGGACTCCCTGTTCGTCCCCGCCGGAGGCGTGCACGCCTACCTGTCCGGCCTCGGGGTCGAGGTCATGGCCTCCTCGGACAACGTCCTGCGCGCCGGCCTGACGAGCAAGCACGTGAACGTCGGGGAGGTCCTCGACTGCGTTGACTACGTCGCCGCCCCGCCGATCCGCGTGGCACCCGAGCTCTTCCACGGCGCCACCCGAGTGTTCTACGCGCCGGTGGACGACTTCGAGCTGTCCGTCACCACCCTCGCCGACGGCGACTGCGCCGACGGTGCGCGCCCCCTGCCCGGCCGCGGCCCCCGGATGCTCGTGTGCCTGGACGGTGAGGTGGAGGTCGCTGCTGCCACCGACGCCCTGCGACTGCGCCGCGGGCAGGCCGCGTTCGTGCGCGCGGACGACGGCCCGCTCACCGTTCACGGCAGCGGCACCCTGGTCCAGGCCGACGTCCCGTAACCGCCCACACCTCGCCTCCCCCCGCCTCCCCGCCTCACCACCCACCCCCGCCGACAGCTGAGTTCTTACCGGTCAGCTGTCGCCTGTCGGTGACACGCGGTAACAACCGAGCGGTCGGCGGGGTGGGCTTGGAGTAGGAAGTCAGCTGTCGGCGAGGGATGTGGGGGCGGGAGCGTGGGTCAGGCGGGGACCGGGACTCCCGCGAGCCGGAGGAGGAGGTCGCGGACCTCGGTCGCCCGGACGTGGTCCGTCGCCGCGGACGGATCGGAGCACAGGAGCACCGGTCCCTCGTCCGGGGTCTCGGGCAGCCGGCCGTGGCTGCCGCGCAGCGGCGCCGGGTCCAGCGGGACGACCTCCATCATGTAGCGCATGCCGAGCTTCTTGCGCAGCAGCGCCTTGCCGGCGCGCAGCTTGACCCACTTGTCCTTGGGATCCATGAACAGCTCGACCGGGTCGTACCCAGGCTTCTTGTGGATCTCCACGAGCTTGGCGAAGTCGGGTGCCTTCTTGTCGTCGAGCCAGTAGTAGTAGGTGAACCACGCGCCGGGCTCGGCGACGAGCACGAGCTCGCCGGAGCGCGGGTGGTCCAGGCCCGCGGCCTTCTTACCCTCCTCGTCCAGCACCTGCTCGACGCCGGGCAGCCCGGCCAGGAGGTCGCGGACGGCGGGGACGTCGTCGGGGTCGCGGACGTAGACGTGGGCGACCTGGTGGTCGGCGACGGCGAAGGCCTTGGACGTCCACGGGTCGAGGATCTCGCCGGTGGAGTTCGTGTGGACGTGGAGCAGCCCGGCGCGGCGCAGCGCCCGGTTGACGTCGACGGGCCGGTCGACGTCGGTGATCCCGTACTCGCTGAGCACGACGACGGTCACGCCCATCCGCTCGGCGTCGTCCAGGAGCGGGGCGAGCGCCTCGTCGACCTCCTTGGCGGCGCGCACGGCCTCGGGCCCGGAGGAGCCGAAGCGCTGGAGGTCGTAGTCGAGGTGGGGGATGTAGGAGAGCGTGAGGTCGTGGTCCGGCAGGACCCGGCGGGTGGCGCCGATGATCCACTTCGAGGACTCGATGTTGGCGCCCGGGCCCCAGAAGGTGAACAGCGGGAAGGGACCGAGCTCGGCGACGAGCTGGTCGTGGAGGGACGGCGGCCACGTCCAGCAGTCCGGCTCCTTGCGCCCGTCGGCGTGGTACTCCGGGCGCGGGGTGACCGTCGTGTCGACGTCGGCGCCCATGGCGTACCACCAGCACACGTTGGCGACGCGGTAGTCCGGGCGGTGGCGGCGGATCGTCTCCCACACCCGCTCGCCCTCGACGAGGCCGCTGTGCTGGCGCCACAGGAGGATGTCGCCGAGGTCGCGGAAGAACCATCCGTTGGCGACGATGCCGTGCTCGCTGGGCGGCAGGCCGGTGAGGTAGGTGGACTGCGCGGTGCAGGTGACCGCCGGCAGCACGGTGTCCAGCCGGGCGCGGTAGCCCTGCTGGGCCACCCGCCTGAGGCGGGGCATGTGCTCGAGGAGCCGCGGTGTGAGCGCGACGACGTTGAGCACGAGCAGCTTGTCGGTCATGCGTCCTCCAGTCCGAGCGCGTGGAGCTCAGCGCGCGCGTGGTCCAGCTCGGCGGCGATCCCCGCGACGAGTCCGTCGTCGTCGGTCGGCCGCTGGTCGGCGGGTAGCACCGACCACGTGTAGGTCTCCACCTCGAGGTGGTCGGTCAGCGGTCGCTCGCCGCCCACGAGGGCCCGCGCCGAGGCGCTGAGCTCGGTCGTCGTCGCGGCCAGCGGGGCGCGGGGGGCGGAGTGCAGCGGCAGGTGGAAGTGCACCCGCCACGGGGCCTGCGCCGGAAGCGGCGAGCCGCCCAGTGCGTCCGGGAGGTC
The DNA here is from genome assembly GCF_023715365.1 of Georgenia satyanarayanai. Classification (GTDB taxonomy): domain Bacteria; phylum Actinomycetota; class Actinomycetes; order Actinomycetales; family Actinomycetaceae; genus Oceanitalea; species Oceanitalea satyanarayanai_B. Next base: position 257,101 of record NZ_JAMBNZ010000005.1, on the reverse strand, counting down.
GTCGCGACCGACGACCCCGGCCGCGACGGGCTCACGCACCTGGTGGAGGAAGCGGTCCTCGACGAAGTCGTCGAGCAGTCCCTGCGCGACGGCCGCAGCAGGGTCGGCGACGTGGAGCGCGGCGGACAGCTGCGCCTTGACGACGGGCAGCCCCGCACCGGTGAGCCGGCCCATCGCCTCGTCGGCGTCCTCGAAGGCGGTGGCGAGGTGGGCGGTGTCGACGCACACGCCCAGGTACTCGGTGTCGATGCCGGCCAGCTCGCGCACGGCGTCGGTCGTCGTCTCGACGACGCAGCCCGGTTCGGGCTCGAAGCCGACCCGGACCGTCCGGCCGGTCTCCTCGCGCAGCCGCGCCAGGCCGGTCGCGAGCGCGTCGAGGTTGGCCCGGGCGGCCTGCGCCGCCTCGTCGGACCACGGTGTCCACCACGCGAGGGGCAGGGTGCTGATGCTCCCGCGGGCGGCGTCGGCGGGCAGCAACCCGGCGAGGACGCGAGCGGCGGCCAGCGTGTAGTCCAGCCGCGCGCGCTCGGTCCAGTCCGGGCGGTAGACGCGGTGCTTGACCACGGGGTCGTGGAAGCCGCCGTAGGGGAAGGCGTTGAGGGTGACGACCTCCAGGCCCTGCTCGTCCAGGACGCGGCGCAGGTCGTCGAGCTCACCGTGCTCGGCGGCGAGGCGGCCGGCCGCCGCTGCCGGGAGCCACAGCCCCAGGCCCAGGCGCTCGACGCCGAGCCGCTCACGCACCGGTCCGGCGAAGCGCCGCAGCTGCTCGTGGATGCCGGCGAGGTCCTCGGCGGGGTGGACGTTGCTGCAGTAGGCGAGGTGGACGACGGTGCCGTCGGGGTGGCGCAGGCGCACGGCTCAGGCCTCGGCGGACGGGCGCTCACCGCGGAGGATGGAGTTGCCCTCGAAGGTGGCGGCGGTGGTGTCGGAGGTGTCGTAGCCGAGCATGAGGCGTCCGCTCTGCCCGAAGAACTCGACGGGGTTGCGCCACAGCACGCGGTCGACGTCGTCCTCGGTGAAGCCGGCGGCGAGCATGGCCTGCCCGGTCTTGTAGGTCTTGAGGGGGTCGCTGCGGCCCCAGTCCGCGGCGGAGTTGACCAGCACCCGCTCCAGCCCGTGCTCCTGGAGGATCGCGACCATGCGGTGCTCGTCCATCTTCGTGTCGGGGTAGACGGAGAAGCCCATCCACGCCCCGGCGTCGTCGACGATGTCGACGGTCGTCTCGTTGAGGTGGTCGACGACGATCATCCCCGGCGCGATGCCCACCTGGGCGACGAGGTCCAGGGTGCGCTGGGTCCCCACGACCTTGTCACGGTGCGGGGTGTGGACCATGGCGGGCAGACCGTGCTCCCCGGCCAGCTCGAGCTGGCGGACGAAGACCTCCTCCTCGGCCTGCGTCATCGAGTCGAAGCCGACCTCGCCCACGGCGACGACACCGTCCTTGGCGAGGTAGCGGGGCAGGAGGTCGAGGATGCCGCGGCAGCGGGGGTCGTTCGCCTCCTTGGGGTTGAGCGCGATCGTCGCGTGGTGCGCGATGCCGAACTGAGAGGCGCGGAAGCGCTCCCAGCCCACGAGGCTGTCGAAGTAGTCGACGAAGGACTCCACGCTCGTGCGCGGCTGCCCCAGCCAGAACGCCGGCTCGACCAGGGCCCGCACGCCGGCCGCGTGCATGGCCTCGTAGTCGTCCGTCGTGCGGGACGTCATGTGGATGTGCGGGTCGAAGATGCGCATGGCGGGGCTCCTGGTCGAGGGATATGGGTCAGGCGGACGGGCGCAGCGCGGCCGCGACGTCGGGGAACTGGTCTAGGGCGCCGGGCTCCTGGTCGAGGACGAGGTGGACGTCGCCGGGGACGCTGCGTCCGGCGGCGAGCCGCTCGTGGGCGTAGGCGGCCACCATGCGGGCGAGCTCGAGGTCGGTCCGCTCGCCGAGACTGCTGACGGCGGTGAGCGGGACGCCGACGAAGAGGCACTTGAGCACGCCCTGGCGCCAGGTGGCGTCGTCGAGGTGGGTGCCGGCCCAGGTGCCCATGGCGGCGGCGACGATCCGGATGTCGTTGGTGCGCAGCGCGTCCTCGACGACCGGCTGCGCCTCGGGGCCGAGGAGGTCGAGGGCGCGGAGCACGGCGCGCTTCTCGTCACCGTCGCCGTAGCGGTACAGGTCGCTGACCTCCCGCAGCAGGCGGGCGTCGTCGTCGACCGCCTCGGCGAGCGCGGCGAGGAGGACGCCGCGCACGGCGTCGTCGAGGGTCGGGCCGTGGATGCCGCTCGGGTCGTCGGGGTCGAGGGGTCCGCGCGCGACCTCGCGGGCGGCGGCCGGGAACAGGCGGGCGGCGGCGGAGGGGTCGGCAGAGATCTCCGCCGTCATCTGCGACAGCCGGCTCGCGGCGGCGGGGGAGAGGTCCGCGGCGATGGCGTCGCGCAGCTGCTGGGTGCGGCTCATGTCTGCTCCTGGGGACGGACGGGGGTCAGGCCTGGGCGGCGTCGAGGGCGCTGCGCAGGACGGCGAGGGAGCGGGCCGCGACGGCGGGGGCGTCGTGGCTGTGGCGGGTGAGCTCGACGGACACGAGGCCGTCGTAGCCGATGTCGATCAGGGCACGCAGGGCGGCGGTGACGTCGACCTCGCCCTCGCCGAACTCGAGGTGCTCGTGGACCCCGCGCCGCATGTCCTCGATCTGGACGTGGGCGACGAGGTCGGCGTTATCGCGGATGCAGTCGGCCGGGCTGGCCTCCTCGTTGACGACGGCGTGGCCGACGTCGACGGTCGCGACGAGCGAGGCGGGATTACCCAGCCGGGCGCGCAGCTCGCGCACGCCGGACAGGCGGTTGACGAACATCCCGGGCTCGGGCTCGAAGGCGAGGCGCACCCCGGCGCTCTCGGCGTGCTCGAGCACCGGCGCGAGACCCGAGACGAGCCGCTCCCAGGCAACGTCGTCGGAGGTCCCCGCCGGGAGCGTGCCCGACCACAGGTGGACGATGTCGGCACCGAGGTCGGCGGCGACGTCGACGGCCACCCGGATGAGCCGGGCCCGCTGCTCGGCACCCTCCTCGGAGACGAAGGTGGGCTCGTGCTTGCGCCACGGGTCCAGCACGTACCGGGCCCCGGTCTCCACGGCGACCGCGAGGCCGTACCGCTCCAGCAGCGCTGCAGTCTGCGAGACCCGCGCGGCGAGGTCGGGCGCGAAGGGGTCCAGGTGCTGGTGATCGAGGGTGAGGGCGACGCCCTCGTAGCCGAGCTCGGCCATGATCGCCAGTGCCTCGGGCAGACGGTGGTCGGTGAAGCCGTTGGTCCCGTAGGACAGGAGCAGGCTCATGTCAGTGAGATTCCCTTCGCGGCGGCGCGGAGTGCGGGTCCGGCGGCCATGAGGCCGACGGCGGTCGCGACGGCGCCCCCACCCGCGACGAGGGCGGCCTGGAGGGGCACCATGCCGCGGATCCCGGTGCCGGTGGCCCGGCGGACGGTGACCGCGTCCGGGCTGGCGGCGGCGGCCGCCTGCGCTCGGCCCACGGTGAGGGCGTAGGTGCCGGCGAGCGCGGCCGACGCGAGTCGGCCGAGCGTCCCGGCCCGGCCCCGGCGCAGGCCGCCGGCGGCGACGGCAGCGGCGACCGCCGTCGTCGTCGCGAGGGCGCCGCGCGCGACGGCGGTGCTCGAGCCGTGGACCTCGCCGCGGCTCAGGACGGTGACGGCGCAGGTGTGGGCACCCAGAGCGAGGGCGGCCGGGACGGCGCGGCGCGGGTCGGCCGAGCCGCCGAGCACGACGTCGAGGCTGCGGGCGGCAGCCATGACGACAGGACCGAACGCGGTCGGCTTGGCGAGCATGTCGTAGGCCCACACGGTCGCCGCGAGCGGGACGGCGACGGCGACGCCGCGCCGTCCGCCCACCGCTGCCAGCCCGATGCCGGCGGCGGTGAGGCCGCCGGCGACGCGCAGCGCCGTCGTCGGGCTGACGCGGCCGGACGGGATGGGCCGCTCGGGCCGTTCGACGGCGTCCAGGTCCCGGTCGGCGTAGTCGTTGAGCGCCATGCCGGCCCAGTACAGGCACGTGGAGGACGCGGCCAGACCGGCCGTGCGCCATCCCAGCGTGCCGGTGACGGCGGCGCCGGCGAGCGCGTCGCCCGGCACCGACAGGGCGGCCGGCAGCCGGACGAGCTCGGCGATGTCGCGCGCGCTGGTCACGCCGACGCGCCCAGGGTCTCGCACCACTGGGCGAGCGTGCGCCACTGCCCGGCGAGGGTGTGGTCGATGCCGCCGAGCGGGTCCTTGAAGAAGAAGGCGAGGGCGCCGACGACCCCGTTCTCCCCGCGCTCGTGGGCGCGGGCGGTGAGCCGGACGAGGTCGAGGACGAGCGGCGCGGCCAGGGCCGAGTCGCAGCCCTGCCAGGTGAACTGCATGGTCATCCGGGTGCCGAGGAAGCCCTCGAAGGAGATGTTGTCCCAGGCGGTCTTCCAGTCCCCGAGGTCCTCGACGTAGTCGATGTGCATGGGGCCCTCGACGTGGTACCCGAGGATGGCGTCCAGGCCGGCGCCCTTGGTGGTCGTCTTGCTCACCGCGGCGCGCGGGTCGGCCAGCGTGTGGCCGTCACCGCCGCCGAGCATGTTGTAGGAGGCCCAGGAGCGGACCTTGAGCGCCCGGGTGCCGAACATGGGGGCGAGCGCCGACTTCACGAGAGTCTCGCCGGTCTTGCCGTCGCGTCCGGCCCAGGGGAGGGCCTGTTCCTTGGCGAGCTCGGTGAGTGCGCCGAGCGTCGCGCCCGGGCTGGGGGTGAAGGAGACGAGCGGGCTGCCGGCGCGGAAGGCCGCGTACGCGTACAGGGAACTCGTGGGCAGGGGCGCGTGGCCGGCGTCCAGGGCAGCCTCGAGCGCGGCGAGGCTGTCGAGCTCGGGCCGCTGGGAGGCGGGCGGCTCGGTGTTGGAGACGTCGACGACGACGACGCGGTCGAGGTTGTTGTCCTCGCGGAAGGCGCGGATGTCCTGCTCGACGGCCTGCGCGGTCTCGCGCTGGGTGCCGAGCCGAGGGGCGAGGCGGATGCGGGAGTCGGCGGCGGCGAGCTCCTCGGCCAGGGCCGCGACGAGCGAGGGCGGGAAGACGCCGGCGTCCGCGAGGACCTGCGCGCGGTGCGCGAGCGGCGTCTCGAGGACGTCGTGGCCTCCGGTGACGAGTCCCTCGAGGGGAGGCAGGCCGGCGACGGCCACCTCCGGGAGCTCGCTCACCAGACCCGTGCGCTGGGCCAGCCCGCCTGCCATGGCCAGGGCGCCGATGGTGGCCGTGGTCGCCACCGAGCCGCGCGCGCCGACGAACCACATCCCGACCCGTTGGTCGTGAACGGCATTAGGCTGAGTCATCACATCACCTCGTTGTATGTGCTTCGGGCAACCGACTGTGGTTCCCGAACTACGCAATGTTACGTAAGACAGTGTCGCAGACGCCAAACACGGCTTGACAAAAGACGTTAACACATCGTGCTCTTCTCCTAAGCCTACTCGTCGTTGCGGGGCTCGGCGGAGGACTTGGCAGCCCGTGCACGAGCCCGTGAGAGGAGACCGTGTGGACAGCACGCCGACGCGCGCCGGTGCCGCGCCCCCCGCCGAGGCGGAGATCAGCGCCGTGCTTACCGGCCTGTTGGCCGAGCTGCGGCCGGTCGCGGAGCGGCACGGGCCCCTCTACGGCCGGCTCTGGGAGGAGCTCGGTCGAGCGGCCGCGGGCGGCAAGCGTTTCCGAGGCAGGCTCGTCGTGGAGCTGCACGACGCGCTCGGGGGGACCCGGCGAGCGGCGGCCGCGCGGGTGGGGGCGGCTTTCGAGCTCCTCCACGTGGGGTTCCTCGTCCACGACGACCTCATCGACCATGACACGATGCGCCGCGGCGAGCCGAACCTCGCTGCCCGGATGGCCTGCGTGGCACGCGCGCACGGAGCGGACGAGCACGGCGCGCAGGAGCTTGCCGAAGGGGCCGCGGTGCTCGCCGGGGACCTGGCGATCTCCCTGGCGCACCGGCTGGTCGCCACGGTGGAGGCACCTGCCGACGTGCACGCACCCCTCCAGGAGCTGCTGTGGGACACCGTCTTCGTCAGCGTCGCCGGTGAGCTCGGCGACGTGGCGGCCGCGCTCGGGCTGCTGGACGTCTCGCTGACGGACGCGCTGCGCATCGCCGCGGAAAAGACGGCCCGGTACTCCTTCCAGGCGCCGCTGCGCGCCGGTGCGATCCTCGCGGGTGCGCCACCGGCCCTGCGGGAGGAGGTGGAGGCGGTCGGGCTCTCGCTGGGCAAGGCCTTCCAGCTCGTCGACGACCTCCTCGGCGTCTTCGCTCCCGAGGTGGTGACGGGCAAGAGTGCCATGTCGGACCTGCGCGAGGGCAAGGCGACGACCCTCGTCCTGCACGCCCGCACGCTGCCGGTGTGGTCGCGGATCGGGTCGGACGTCGGGCGGGCGGACCTGGACGAGGGGACGGCCGCGGTCATGCGCCGGGAGCTCGCGCGGTCCGAGGCTCCCGAGCGGGTGGTGAGCCAGGCGCGTGAGGAGCTCCTCGCCGTCGACCGCGTGCTGGAGGCCTCCTCCCTCCTCTCCGAGGCGGCCGGCGTCATCGGCACCGCTCGCGCCGTCGTCGCCGCCAGTCTCGACGACGCCCTCGGCCACGTCCGTGACGCGGCTGACGGGCCGTTGCCGGCCCACGGGGGAGCCGAGCGACGCGCGCAGGAGCGCGATAGTGACCGAACATGTGTGTCTGAATGATGACTTTTGAATTGACGGTTGCTAAACCCCCGTCTATCGTGGGGCGCGTCGTGATCTGAAGCACGTTGGTGGGAGAGGGCGCCCCGCGCACCACGAAGTGCGTACCGGTTGCCACTGTCGCCAGCCGACCCGAGAGGCAGTTTGGCGGACCCCCCGCCAGTCGTCGGGCCAGTCAGGACCTGCCGTGAGTGACGGTGGGACCTCCGCGTGCGCGACTCAAGGAGGAATCGTGGTCAGACGATCAACGGGGCGCCGCTGGGCGACCCGAGGTGCGAGCGCGCTGCTGGCCAGCGCACTCGTGCTGCCGCTCGCAATGAGCGGTGCGCAAGCACAGCCGCAGGCGCCACAAGACGCCGCACCGGCCCAGGTTGCCGAGGACCCGGCCCTGGACTGGAACAACTACGAGAAGGTCCTGCTGACGAAGAACACGGGCGAGCCGATCGACCTCGCCGTGCTGCCCGACTCCCGTGTCCTGCACACCGCGCGCAACGGCGTCGTCCGCCTCACGGACCCCGCCACGGGCTCGACGACGCAGATCGCCCAGCTCGACGTGTACGCGAACTCGGAGGACGGCCTCCAGGGTGTCGCACTGGACCCGAACTACGAGGACAACAGTTGGGTCTACCTCGTCTACGCACCCCGTGTCATGTCCGGGACGTCCCCCACGGGCGTCGCGTACCCCGAGACGACGCCGAGCGGCAACGCCCCCAACTCCGTGCCCGAGGGCGCGGACCCCGAGACCTACTGGAACCAGTGGCTCGGCTACAACGTACTCTCCCGCTTCCAGTTCGACGCCGAGGCCGGCACGCTCGACCTCGACTCCGAGCAGGAGATCATCAAGGTCGACGCCCAGCGCGGTCAGTGCTGCCACGTCGGAGCGGACATCGCCTTCGACGGTGACGGCAACCTCTACCTGTCGACGGGCGACAACACCCCCGCAGGTACACCGGGCGCGAACGGCTACACGCCGATCAACAACGCCCCGGGGATGAACCCGGGCTTCGACTCGCGTCGTGGCGCCGGCAACACCAACGATCTGCGCGGCTCCATCCTGCGGATCAACGTCAACGACGAGATCGCCGCGGACGCCGAGCCCGGCCCGGACTCGACGTACACGATCCCCGCGGGCAACCTCTTCGACACGGACGAGGTCGACTCTGAGCTCGTCCGCGAGGAGATCTACGTCATGGGCCTGCGGAACCCCTTCCGCATCGACTACGACGTCGAGTCCGGCGCCCTCGTCTGGGGCGACTACGGCCCCGACGCCGGTGCGGCCCAGGCCGACCGTGGCCCCATGGGCTACGTCGAGTGGCAGCTGACCACCGAGCCGATGAACGGCGGCTGGCCCTACTGCCACGGCCCGAACGACGGTGGCGCGTACAACGAGTGGGACTACGCCAACAACGCCCCGGGCGAGAACGGCTTCTTCGACTGCGACGGTGGACCGACCAACAGGTCCACTTGGAACACCGGCATGGAGACGCTCCCGCCGGTCACCGAGCCGCAGGTCTACTACGGCGACAACGTCGGCGACCAGCCCTGGGACGAGTTCATCGAGTTCCGCACGGCGAACGGCCAGGCCCCCATGGGCGGCCCGATCTACCGCTACAACGAGGAGCTCGACTCCCCGACGAAGTTCCCCGCCTACTGGGACGGCAAGCCGCTCATGGCGGAGTTCTCCCAGGACTACGTCGCCGCCATCACCATGGACGAGCTCTCGTCCGACGGTGTCGTGACGGCCGTGGAGAACTTCCTGCCCAACCTGCACCTCGAGACGGTGAACCAGCCGATCTGGGACAACGTCATGGACATGGAGTTCGGTCCGGAGGGTTCGCTGTACGTGCTGGAGTACGGGGACGGCTTCTTCCGTCAGAACCCCGACGCGGGCCTGTACGTCGTCAACTACGTCGGCGAGGGCAACAAGACCCCGCAGGCGTCCTTCACGGCCACGCCGGCGTCCAGCAGCGACGCCCCGCTGGAGGTTGTCTTCGACGCCTCGACGTCCCGCGACCCGGAGGGCGAGGAGCTCACCTACGAGTGGGACCTCGACGGCGACGGTCAGTACGACGACGCCACGGGTGTGAACCCGACGTACACCTACAGCGAGCGCGGCGTGTACAACGCGGCGCTGCGCGCCGTCGACCCGGAGGGCAAGGCAGGCCTGGCCACCCGGCAGATCAGCGTCGGCAACACCGCTCCGGAGATCACTCTGAGCGTGGACAACGGCGCGATCTTCAACTGGGGCGACGACGTCCCGGTCTCGGTCACGGTGACCGACGCCGAGGACGGCGAGGAGTTCAACTGCAACGCCGTGCGGTGGACCTTCGGCCTGGGCCACAACCAGCACGCCCACCCGGAGCTCTCCGGACGCGGCTGCGAGTTCACCATCCCGACCAGTGAGGACGCCGTCGAGCACGGAGCGGGCGAGAAGATCTACGGCACGCTCGTCGTCACCTACGCCGACCAGGCGCAGGAAGACGTCCCGTCCATCACCGGCGAGGCCACGCTCATCCTCAAGCCCGAGGTGCAGCAGGCCGAGTGGTACGACGACGCCGAGGGCGTCACCGTGGTTGACGACGCCGAGGCCGACGCCGGCAGCTACGTGAGTGAGTTCGACGAGGGTGACTCGATCACCTTCCGTCCGATGGCCATGACGCACGCGCCGACCGGCGACGTCATCGACATCGTCACCGCTCGTGGCAACGGAGAGGGCAGCATCTTCCTCAGCTGGGGCGACTCCGAGGCTCCGTTCGCGAGCTTCGAGTTCACCGGCGGCGGGACTGCTGAGAAGAACCTCACCGCGCAGTCCACCATCAACCAGTGGTTCGCCGACCCGGTCGGTGGCCCGATCATCGGTGCGGTCATCCCCGCGGATGCCGTCAGCCAGATCGGCGACGTCCCTCTCGAGGGCCTTGTCGAGCTGTCTGAGGGCGCCTTCTCGGACCACGCACTGGCCGAGCTCATCGAGGCCTACAAGAACGCCCCGGCAGCCCCCGGTGAGGGTGGCTGGCAGGACGTCGAGACCCGTCTCACCGAGATCCCCGAGGGTGCGGGCGAGATCGTCGTCACCAGCACCGGTGGCGTCGACCTCGACTCCCTCACCTTCACCGCCTCGGGCGAGCAGCCCCCGGCAGACGACGTCCGCATCCCCGCGGAGAAGGTCTCGATCGGCATGTTCTCCCTCATCCCGTGGGTCCGTGAGGCAGGTCTGCCGACCGTCCTCGAGCGGCTCGCGGAGATCGGCTTCGAGAACATCGAGCCCTACGGCAGCAACTTCAACGGCTACACCGCCGAGGAGTTCCGCGCGATGGTCGACGAGGTCGGCCTGAGCGTCCCGTCCTCCCACTACAACGTGAAGGAGGCGACCTTCGACGACACGCTCGCGTACGTCAAGACGCTGGGCCAGGAGTACGTCGGTTCGGGCGGCTTCCCCGACCCCGGTATCGGGACCTACGAGAAGACCCTCGAGACCGCTGCCGCGATGAACCGGCTCGGTGAGCGGTCCGTCGAGGCAGGCATCGGCAAGCTCTTCGGCCACAACCACGCCGGTGAGTTCACCACCGTCTACGAGCACAAGGGCGAGCAGCTGTCCGCGTGGGAGATCCTCGCGCGCGAGACGAACCCCGAGTTCGTGACCTTCCAGGTGGACGTGGCCTGGGCCACGCACGGTGGGATCGACGTCCCGGCCCTCCTCGAGGAGTACGGGAGCCGCATCGAGCTGCTCCACATCAAGGACGCCACCAACCTGGGTGGCAACCGTCCGGCCTTCACCAACCTCGGTGAGGGTGACGTCCCGCTGCAGGAGATCCTGCGCGCGGCCGAGGAGCACGCGAACATCGCGTACTACGTCCTGGAGTTCGACCAGGCACCGCAGGGTGAGACCTTCGCCGAGACCGGCTTCTCCTACCTCACCGGCGAGGAGCTCGTCCCGGTCCGGGTCGACACCGAGGACGTCTCGATCGGCATGTTCTCCCTCATCCCGTGGGTGAACACCGACGGCCTGCCGTCCGTGCTCGCACGGCTGGCGGAGATCGGCTTCGAGAACATCGAGCCCTTCGGTGGAACCTTCAACGGCTACACCGCCGAGCAGTTCCGCGCGATGACCGACCTCATCGGGCTGAAGGTGCCCTCCTCGCACTACAACGTTGCCGAGGGCACGTTCGACGTGACTCTCGACTACGTCGAGACGCTGGGTCAGGAGTACGTCGGCTCCGGTGGCTTCCCCCAGCCGGGGATCAGCTCCTACGGGCGCGTCCTCAGGACGGCCGAGGCGATGGACCGTCTGGGCCAGCGCTCGGTCGAGGCCGGGATCGGCAAGCTCTTCGGCCACAACCACGCGACGGAGTTCACCACCGTGTACAACCACGGTGGTAAGGAGATGTCGGCGTGGGAGATCCTCGTGGAGGAGACCGACCCGCGGTACGTGACCTTCCAGCTCGACGTCGCCTGGGCTACCCATGCCGGGGTGGACGTCCCTGCTCTCATCGAGGAGCACGGCGACCGCATCGAGCTGCTGCACATCAAGGACGCGACGAACCTGGGTGGCACGACCAACCCGACGTTCACCAACCTCGGTGAGGGCGACGTCCCGCTCCAGGACATCCTGCGGGCGGCGCGTGACTACGCGAACATCTCGCTCTACGTCCTCGAGTACGACGTCGCTCCTGACGGTGAGGACTTCGTGACCACGGGCTTCGAGTACCTCACCGGCCAGCCGGCCGGCGAGCAGGGCTCCCGGCTCGTCGAGGTGACGACGAGCCCGGTCACGTTCTCCGACCAGCCCGGAACGGACAAGGACACCTACACGGTGCCGCGCGTCACGGGCGTGGAGTACGTCGTCGATGGTGCGGTCGTCGCACCCGGCACCTACCCGGGGTCGGGCACCGTGTCCGTCACCGCTCGTGCAGCGGCCGGGTTCGCACTGGCCGGAGGCGCCACCGAGTGGCGCCAGACCTTCTCCACAGCGGTTGCTGCCGGCACCGGGGAGTTCCACCTGTCCAACACGTGGCACGGCACGACCGACGTGCGCTTCGCGTACGGGCGCATGACCGATGAGGTGTTCATCGGTGACTGGGACGGCGACGGTCGCGACACCGTGGCACTGCGCCGGGGCAACACGTTCCACGTGTCCAACGCCCTGAGCGGTGGCAGCGCCGACGTGGTGCTCGCCTACGGTCGGGCCGGTGACGTCATCCTCGTGGGTGACTGGAACGGCGACGGGTCCGACACCTTCGCGGTCCGCCGCGGCTCGGAGTACCACGTGAAGAACTCCCTCACCGGTGGTCCTGCGGACGTCGTCATCCACTACGGTCGCGCAGGCGACCAGGTCCTCGTCGGCGACTGGACCGGCGGCGGCAAGGACACCTTCGCGGTGCGCCGTGGCGCGACCTACTACGTGAAGAACTCGATGTCCGGCGGCAAGGCCGACGTCGTCTTCACCTACGGTCGGGCGGCGGACGTCACGCTGACGGGCGACTGGGACGGCGACGGCAAGGACACCTTCGCCGTCCAGCGCGGTCGCACGTTCTACGTGAACAACACGCTGCGTGGCGGGGTCGCCGACAAGGTCGTCACCTTCGGCCGCCTCGGTGACGAGGTCTACGTGGGCGACTGGGACGGTAACGGTACCGACACCCTCGGTATCCGCCGCCCCGCCGCCTTGACGACGGCCGCGTCCGCGCCGGCCACCGCCACCAAGGAGGTGCGCTCGCTGAGCAAGGTGAGCTGACGCCACCACGTGCTCGACAGGGGCCCCCAGCCGACGGCTGGGGGCCCCTGCCCACTCCGCGTACGGTGGGCGGGAGGGAGACACCGAGGAGCCGTCAGTGCCGAGGAAGCCGTGCAGTGTCACCGCTGCCCTCGCCGGCGTCGCACTCGTGACGATGGGGTGCCATGGTGAACGTCCCCGGCCGCAGCCCGCCGCGACGAGCGTCGCCCCGACGGGCGACCCCGCGTGCGTGCCCGTCGAGGGCGAGGAGGGCTACCGTTCGCTGTTCGACGGTACCCGGGCGAGCCTGGACACCTGGCGGATGGCGGGCGCTGGACGCTTCGAGCTGCAGGCGGGCTGCGCGATGGTGACAGTGGGTGGGATGGGTCTGCTGTGGTTCCCGCAGACTTTCGAGGACTATCACCTTCGGCTGGACTGGGCGATGCAGGCCGACGACAACTCCGGTGTCTTCATCGCCTTCCCCGACCCGGGACACGACCCATGGGTGGCCGTCTCCCACGGCTACGAGGTCCAGATCGACCCGAGCGACCAGCCCGAGCGCACCACCGGCGCCGTCTACGGCGTGCAGGGGGCAGACGTGACGAAGCGCGACGAGGCGCTCGAGCCGGTGGGGGAGTGGAACACGTACGAGATCGTCACGGACGGTCCGCGCATCGCCGTCTACCTCAACGGCGTCCTCGTCAACGACGTCCTCGGCGGGCGGGCCGCTCGCGGCCGCATCGGGCTGCAGAACCATGGCGCCCCTGACCGAGTGAGCTTTCGGAACATCCGCATCAGCGAGCACTGACGCGCCCAGTGCTGCCCCCAACCCTCCGCCTCCTTCCGAAGGAGGAGTTGCACGCTCCGAGGTCGGACCCGTCTCCCTTTTGATTGACCGTGGCGCGAAGGCGCCCATACGCTCGCGGTGAGAGTGACGTAGCACACACTGTGTGCTGAGTGGGGGTCGCTGGAACTTGCACAGCTGCAGGGGGCGACGTCCAGCCGGACGCCGACGCTGGCGCCCGGCCGCAGCCGGCCGCGCCGAGGAGGTCGCGACCTGCACTGTGACAGCAACTCCAAGGAGGAAACTGTGGTCGAACGACCAATGGGCTCCAGGGGCTGGGCCCGGGGCGCCGGAGCCGTCCTCGCCAGCACCCTCGTGCTGCCGCTCGCTGTGAGCGGCGCCAGCGCGGACACCGAACCGCCACCCGACGACACCGAGTTCAGTGCGCTGGTGTTCAGCAAGACAGCGGGCTTCCGGCACGGCTCCATCGAGGAGGGCGTGGCGGCGATCGAGCAGCTGGGCGCCGAGCACGGCTTCTCGGTGACCCACACCGAGGACGCCGCAGACTTCACCGAGGAGAACCTCGCCGACTACGACGTCGTCGTGTGGTTGTCCACGACGGGTGACGTGCTCGACGCCGAGCAGGAGGCGGCCTTCGAGCAGTACATCCAGAGCGGAGGCGGGTACGCCGGTATTCACGCCGCGAGTGACACCGAGTACGACTGGGCCTGGTACGGCAGCCTCGTGGGCGCCTACTTCGCCGGCCACCCGCCAGGTACCCCGGACGGCACCGTGAAGGTCGCCGACCGCGTACACCCCTCGACCGAGCACCTGCCCTTCGAGTGGGAGCGGACGGACGAGTGGTACAGCTACGAGCCGAACGTGCGCGGTGAGGTGCACGTCCTGGCGACGCTGGACGAGACGACCTACGACGCCGGTGGCCTCGCCATGGGCTCGGACCACCCGATCGCCTGGTGCCACGACTACGACGGCGGCCGGTCCTGGTACACCGGCGGCGGGCACACCGAGGCCTCTTTCGCCGATCCGGCGTTCCTCGAGCACGTCCTGGGTGGGATCCGGACGGCGGCGGGCGTCGAGGACGCGAACTGTGCCGCGACAGTCGCCAGCTCCTACCAGAAGGTCACCCTCGTGCAGGGCGAGCAGAACGTCGGCGAGCCGATGGCGCTGGCCGTGCTGCCGAACGGCGACGTGCTCCACACCGCGCGCGACGGCCGGGTCTTCTACACGAACGGCGACGGCGGGACGCGCGTGGCGGGCACCGTGCCGGTGTACAGCCACGACGAGGACGGCATGCAGGGCATCGCCATCGACCCGGGCTTCGAGGAGAACCGATGGGTCTACGCGTACTACGCCCCACCGCTCGACACCCCGGCCGGTGACGCGCCGGAGTGGGGCGCCCCGGAGGACTTCGCGCCCTTTGACGGGTACAACCGGCTCTCGCGCTTCCGGTTGGCCGAGGACGGCGTGCTCGACCTCGAGTCCGAGGAGGAGATCCTCAGGGTGGAGGCCTCCCGCGGCACCTGCTGCCACGCGGGCGGGGAGATCGACTTCGACGCCCAGGGCAACCTGTGGCTGTCCACCGGTGATGACACCAACCCCTTCGCCTCGGAGGGCTACACCCCGATCGACGAGCGCGAGGGCCGCAACCCTGCGTGGGATGCTCAGCGCTCCGCGGGCAACACCAACGACCTGCGCGGGAAGCTGCTGCGCATCGACGTCATGGAGGACATCGCCGGCGGCGCCGAGCCCGGCCCCGGCAGTACCTACGCGATCCCCGAGGGCAACCTCTTCGCCCCCGGGACGGAGCTGACGCGGCCGGAGATCTACGCGATGGGCTTCCGCAACCCCTTCCGCTTCGCGGTGGACAAGGAGACCGGTTGGGTCCACCTCGGTGACTACGGGCCGGATGCGGGCAGCGCGAACCCCGGCCGTGGTCCGGGCGGCCAGGTCGAGTTCAACCTCATCAAGGAACCCGGCAACTACGGCTGGCCGTACTGCCACGGCGACAACGACGCCTACATCGACTACGAGTTCCCGCCCCGCGGTGAGCCGGCAGGCTCCGGCGTCTCGGGCGACGCCTTCGACTGCGCCAACCCGGTCAACGAGAGCCCGAACAACACCGGCCTCACCGAGCTCCCGGCGGCGCGGCCGGCGTGGCTCGCCTACGACGACGGGTCGGTCCCGGACCTGGGCAGCGGCAGCGAGGCCCCCATGGGCGGCCCGACCTACCGCTACGACCCCGAGCTCGACTCCGACCGCAAGTGGCCGGAGTACTGGGACGGCAAGACGCTCAACTTCGAGTGGGGCCGTGACTGGATCCGGGAGTTCGTCATCGACGACGAGGGTGGTCTCGTCGACATCGTCCCGTCGCTCGACTGGCTCAACCCCTCGACGCCGATGGCCATGGAGTTCGGGCCGGACGGTGCGCTCTACGTCCTCGACTACGGCAGCGGCGGGTTCTTCTCCGGCGCCTGGGACTCCGCGCTCTATCGCGTGGACTACGTGGCCGACAGCCCCAACCCGGTCGCCAGGATCACGACGTCGGCGAACAACGGGCAGCCCCCCCTGACCGTCGAGTTCGACGGCACCGCGTCCACCGACCCGCAGGGCATGCCGCTGTCCTACGCGTGGGACTTCGACAACGACGGCGAGATCGACTCGACCGAGCCGACGGCCAGCTTCACCTACGAGACGGCGGGCGTCTTCACCGCACGGCTCACCGTGAGCGCCGGCGAGGGTGAGGAGCTCCGCACGGGCACGATCACGACCAACGTCATCGTCGGCAACACCGCGCCCGAGGTCACCCTCGAGCTGCCGGTCGACGGCGGCATCTTCAGCTTCGGGGACGAGGTGCCCTTCCGGGTGACCGTCGCCGACGCCGAGGACGGCGAGATCGACTGCTCCCGCGTCCGGGTCGAGTACATCCTCGGCCACGACGAGCACGGCCACCCGCTGAGCTCGGCGACCGGCTGCGAGGGCACCATCACCACCCCGCGCGACGAGGGGCACGGCCTGGACGCCAACGTCTTCGGCGTCATCAACGCCTCGTACACCGACCTCGGTGCCGAGGGTCTGCCGGCCCTGTCGTCCGACGACGAGGCCATGCTGCGGCTGCGCCACCAGCAGGCGGAGTTCTTCACCGAGGGCGAGGGCGTCGAGGTCGTGGACCGCGAGGGCGCCCATGGCGGCAGCGCGGCGGGTGGCCTCGGCGACGGCGACTGGATCTCCTTCGCGCCGATGGACCTCACGAACATCGACGAGGTCTCGCTGCGCTACACCTCGACGGGTGCCGGCACCGTGGAGCTGCGCAAGGGAGCTGTCGACGGCGAGCTCATCGCGACCGTCGAGCTCGGGGCGACCGACGGGTGGACGAGCTCCGCGACCGCTGCCGTGACCCCCGTCGGGGGACCGGACCCGGTGTACTTCGTCGTCGCCGGTGACGCAGCAGTGGAGATCGACGAGATCCACTTCGAGGGCCAGGGCATGTCCGGTGAGGCACCCGACCCCGACCCGGTCTGCGAGGACCCGACGGCCGAGATCCCGGCGAGCGACGAGTTCGACGGCGAGAACCTCGACCCGTGCCGCTGGCAGGTCATCGACCGCGAGGAGGACCTGCTCGAGGTCGGTGACGGCGCGCTGCGGCTCACCACGACGGACAACGACTTCTACGGCACCGACAACTCCACCGTGCCCAACGTGCTGCGCTCGCTGCAGGCACAGGGCGATGAGTGGACCGTCGAGACGAAGTTCACCGGATCGCTGGAGAGCACGTACCAGCAAGGTGGTCTCATCGTCTACGGCGACGCCGACAACTACGTGAAGCTCGACGCCGTCTCGACGGGCGGCGACGGGTTCCGCGTGGAGCTGCGCAGCGAGGTGGGCGGCGTCATCCAGAACCCGCAGGAGGACATCAACGACCTCACGCAGTCCGGTGACCACGCCTTCTACCTGCGGCTGAGCAAGGACGGGGACACCTTCACCGGTGCCTACTCCCCGGACGGCGCGACCTGGACCGACCTTCCCAGCGCCGTGGCCAACGGCGCCGTCGGGGACGCGGGACCGGGCATCTTCGCCCTCGGCGCCCAGCAGGCGGCGCCGACGACCCTCGCCTTCGACTACTTCCGGGTCATCGGCGAGGATGTCCCGACCGATCCCGTCCACGTCCCCGTGGACAAGGTCTCGGTCCAGATGTACTCCCTCATCCCGTGGGTCAACGAGGCCGGACTCCCGTCCGTGCTCGCCCGGCTCGCCGAGATCGGGCTGAGGAACATCGAGCCGTACGGTGGGACCTTCGGTGGCTACACCGCCGAGCAGTTCCGGGCGATGACCGACCTCATCGGGCTGGGCGTCCCCTCCTCGCACTACAGCACGAACGAGGCGACGTTCGACGAGACGCTCGCGTTCGTCGAGACGGTGGGGCAGGAGTACGTCGGTTCGGGCGGTTTCGCCCAGCCGGGGATCAGCACCTACGGGCGCACGCTGCAGACGGCGCAGACGATGAACCGGCTCGGTCGCGCGTCGGTGGAGGCCGGCATCGGCAAGTTCTTCGGCCACAACCACGCCAGGGAGTTCACCACCGTGTACAACCACGGCGGTGAGGAGATGTCGGCGTGGGAGATCCTCGTGGAGGAGACCGACTCCGAGTACGTGACCTTCCAGCTGGACGTGGCCTGGGCCTCGCACGCCGGGATCGACGTGCCGGCCCTCATCGAGGAGTACGGGGACCGCATCGAGCTGCTCCACATCAAGGACGCGACGAACCTCGGCGCGGAGGACGGCCCGTCCTTCACCAACCTCGGTGAGGGAGACGTGGCCCTGCAGGAGATTCTTGCTGCCGCTCGGGACCACGCACAGATCGCCTACTACGTCCTCGAGTACGACGTCGCTCCTGACGGTGAGGACTTCGTGACGACGGGCTTCGAGTACCTCACCGGTCAACCGGCCGGGGAGGTCGGCTCCCGGCCGGTGGAGGTGACCCCCCAGGGGGTGACGTTCAGCGACCAGGCCGGCAGTGCCGACGACCGCTACACCGTCCCGCGCGACGTGGGCGTGCAGTACCTGGTCAACGGCGCGGTCGTCGAGCCGGGCTCCTACCCGGGGTCGGGCACGGTGGTCGTGGCTGCGCAGGCCCTGGAGGGCTTCGTCGTCGCCGCGGGTGCGACCACCGAGTGGTCGCACACGTTCTCCACGGCGCAACCGGGCCCGGAGCCGGGAGGTGAGGGCTTCTTCCTGAGCAACGACTGGGACGGGACCACCCATCACGCCTTCCAGTACGGACGGAGCTCGGACCAGGTCCTCATCGGGGACTGGGACGGCGACGGGGTGGACTCCATCGCGGTGCGTCGGGGCAACCAGTACTTCGTGTCCAACGCCCCGCGCGGCGGTGCGGCCGACCACGTGTTCGTCTACGGACGGCCCGGGGACACGGTGCTCGTCGGGGACTGGGACGGCGACGGTACGGACACCCTTGCGGTCCGCCGCGGCAACCAGTACTTCATCAAGTACTCCCTCGCCGGTGGCCCCGCCGACGTGGTCGTCCACTACGGGCGTCCGGCGGACACAGTGCTCGTCGGTGACTGGGACGGCGACGCCACGGACACCCTGACCGTGCGTCGGGGCAGCGAGTACTTCGTCAAGAACTCCCTCACCGGGGGCCCGGCCGACACCGTGTTCAGCTACGGCCGGAGCGGGGACACGACGATGGCCGGCGACTGGGACGGTGACGGCACCGACACGCTCCTCGTGCGGCGCGGCTCTGTGTACCTCGCCAAGAACTCCCTGACCGGTGGCCCGGCAGACCTCACGGTCGTGTACGGACGTGCCACCGACGAGGCGTTCGTCGGGGACTGGGACGGCAACGGCACCGACACGCTGGGCCTGCGGCGGCGCGCCGTGTCCGCAGGGGCCATGCTGGCGCCCAGGGGGCAGGTGATCGCGGTCTGACCAGTCAGCGGTTCGAGGGCCCACAGCCGTTGCGGCTGTGGGCCCTCGTCCGTGACGGCGCCAAGCCCTTCCAGGTCGCGGGAGGACGGCCCGGTCCAGGGGCGCGCGGGCAGGGTGTCGTCGGCCGGTGCCGAGCACCCGCTGCCCCGTCGCTCGCACGACCACAGATCACGGTGTGACTGAGACTGCCTTTTGGTTGACGGATACCCAAAAAGCGCCCTATCCTGCGGACCACGCATGACCGACTTTTCGTGAACCGTCGACCGTGAGGCGATCCCTCGCCGGCGGCTTCTCGCCACAGCCAGTGCTGGCCGTGGCATGAGCTTTTCCGACACACAGTTTCGAGGAGGAAACGTGGTCAGTCGACCAATGATCGGGCGGTGGTGGGCCCGGGGGGCGAGCACCGTGCTCGCCAGTGCCCTGGTGCTCCCGCTCGCGATGAGCGGCGCCAACGCCGAGGTGGTGGACCCGCCGCCGGCGGACGACGCGGAGTTCAGCGCGCTCGTCTTCAGCAAGACGGCGGGCTTCCGCCACGGCTCGATCCCCGCGGGCATCGCCGCCATCGAGGAACTCGGCGAGGAGAACAACTTCGAGGTCACGGCCACGGAGGACGCCGGCGCGTTCACCGCGGAGAACCTCGCCCAGTACGACGTCGTCGTGTGGCTCTCCACCACCGGTGACGTCCTCAACGCGTCGCAGCAGACCGCCTTTGAGGAGTACATCCAGGGCGGTGGCAACTACGCCGGCATCCACGCCGCGAGCGACACCGAGTACGAGTGGCCGTGGTACGGCGAGCTCGTCGGCGCCTACTTCGCCAGCCACCCGCCCGGGACCCCGACCGCGACGGTCGTGGTCGAGGACCCGGCGCACCCCTCCACCGCGCACCTGCCCGCGCAGTGGGAGCGGACGGACGAGTGGTACTCCTTCCGCACCAACCCGCGCGGTGACGTCCACGTCCTCGCCTCCCTCGACGAGTCGACGTACGACGCCGGCAGCGGCGCGATGGCGCCGGACCACCCGATCGCCTGGTGCCACGACTACGACGGCGGCCGCTCCTGGTACACGGGCGGCGGGCACACCGACGCCTCCTTCCAGGAGCCGCTGTTCCGCGAGCACCTCCTCAAGGGCCTGCAGACCGCGGCCGGGGCCGTCGACGCCGACTGCTCCGCCACGCTGGACGAGAGCTTCGACAAGGTCGCCCTCGACCTCAACACCCAGAACCCGATGGATCTGGCGCCCGCGCCCGACGGGCGCACGATCTACGTCGAGCGCGACGGCCGGGTACAGGTCATCCAGCCGGACGGCGGCACGGTGACCGCCGGCACGCTCCCCGTGACGCAGGTGCAGGAGTTCGGCCTTCTCGGCATCGAGCTCGATCCCGCGTTCGAGGACAACGGCTGGCTCTACCTCTACTACTCGCCGCAGGGATCGTCCTCGGACCGGGTCTCCCGGTTCACCCTCGACGGGGACACCCTGGACATGGCCAGCGAGAAGGTCCTTCTCGAGATCGAGGTCCAGCGCAGCGAGTGCTGCCACGCCGGTGGTGCCCTCCAGTTCGACGGCGAGGGCAACCTCTACATCGCGACGGGCGACAACACCAACCCCTTCGACTCCGGCGGCTTCACCCCCATCGACGAGCGGCCCGGCCGTGCGGCGTGGGACGCCCAGGGCACCTCGGGGAACACCAACGACCTGCGCGGCAAGATCCTGCGGATCACCCCGCAGGACGACGGCACGATCGCGATCCCGACGGGCAACCTGTTCGCGCCCGGCACGGACAAGACGCGCCCGGAGATCTTCGCGATGGGCTTCCGCAACCCGTTCAAGATCGGTCTCGACCCGCGCACCGACACGCTGCTGGTCGCCGACTACGGTCCGGATGCCGGCTCGGCCAACCCCAACCGCGGACCGGCCGGCATGGTCGAGTGGAACATCGTGCAGGAGCCGGGGAACTACGGCTGGCCGTACTGCGTCGGCGCCAACGACGCGTACCGCGACTACAACTTCGCGACCCAGCAGTCCGGCCCGGCCTTTGACTGCGAGAACGGGCCGACCAACGACTCGCCCAACAACACCGGGATGACCCAGCTGCCGCCGGCGATTCCGGCGACCATCTGGTACCAGAACAACAACCAGCGCAACAACGCCCCGGAGATCGGTCCCGGCGGCGGCGCTCCGATGGCCGGCAGCGTCTACGTCTACGACGAGGACCTCGGCTCGGCCCGCAAGTGGCCCGCGTACTTCGAGGGTAAGGCGGTCTTCGCCGAGTGGAACACCAACAAGCTCTTCACCTTCCAGGTGAACGAGGCCACCACTGAGGTCGTCGACATCAACCGGATCCTGGAGAACATGGCCGTCCGGCGTCCGCACGCCCTCGAGTGGGGTGCCGACGGCGCGCTCTACATGATCGAGTGGGGCACGGGCTTCGGTGGCAACAACGCCGACTCCGGCGTCTACCGCATCGACTACCTCTCCGGCCAGCGGGCGCCGATCGCGCGTGCGGCGGCAGACGTGACGAACGGTCCGCTCCCCCTGGAGGTGACCTTCAGCTCGGCAGGGTCGCGTGACCCCGACGGTGGCGCGGTCACCCTCGCCTGGGACTTCGGCGATGGCGAGACGTCGACGGAGGCCAACCCGACCCACACCTACACGGAGGCGGGCAACTACACCGCCAAGCTCACCGTGACGAACGCCGACGGGGTCGCGACCTCCGCGACCGTCCTCATCTCGGCGGGCAACACGGCGCCGACGATCACCGTCGAGATGCCGCCCAACGGTGGCTTCTTCACCTTCGGCGACGTCGTCCGGTACAAGATCAAGGTCACCGACCCCGAGGACGGGGACATCGACTGCGAGGATGTCATCGTCCAGCCGGCCCTCGGCCATGACGAGCACGCCCACCCGTACGACCAGTACCGCGGCTGCGAGGGTGCCATCCCGATCAACGGGGACACCGGCCACATCGGCGCGAACATCTTCGGTGTCATCACCGTGACGTACACCGACAAGGGCGCCGAAGGTGTGGACCCCCTCACCTCCCAGGAGGTGCTCATCCTCCAGCCCAAGCGCAAGGAGGCCGAGTACTTCGCGAAGACCGGACGTCTCGAGGGCTCCACGAGCACGGGTGACCCCGGTGTCGAGGTCGAGGAGACCGAGGACACCGATGGCGGCCAGAACATCGGCTTCGCGGAGAAGGACGACTGGTTCTCCTTCGACCCGACAAACCTCACCGGCATCGACTCGATCCGCGTCCGCGGCGCCTCGCAGCCCGGTGGCACGGTCGACATCCGCACCGGTGCGCCGGACGGGGACTCGATCGGTTCGGTCACCATCCCCGCGGGCGGGTGGCAGTCGTGGGCCAACTACGACCTCGAGCTGCCCGAGAACGTGACGACGGAGACGGGTCCGCTCTACTTCGTCATCACGGCCGGCCAGGCGAACGTCAACTGGGTCCAGTTCATCGGCAAGGGCGTCACGGACAACGAGAGCCCGCAGGTCGAGGTCACGACCACAGCCACGACGGGCATGGCACCGTTGGCGGTGAGCTTCACCGCCACGGCGACCGACCCGGACGGCGACACACCCCTCACCTACGCATGGGACTTCGGTGACGGGTCCACGGCCGACACGGCCCAGACCTCGCACACCTACACCGTGCCTGGTCGCTACACCGCGACCGTCACGGTGACCGACGCGCGCGGCGCCCAGACGGTCGAGGTCGTCCAGGTCTCGGTCAACGCGCCGGGCCTGCAGTGCCTTGACGGTCGTTCCGACGGCTTCGACGGTGACGCGCTCGACACGGGGCGCTGGGACCAGTCCGTCCGGGTCAACCAGGACCTGCGGGTGGAGGACGGCGCGCTCGTCATCCCGACGTCCGCGACGGACATCTACGGCACGAACAACGGCGCCGTGCCGAACCTCGTGCTGCAGGACCTGCCGGAGGGACCGTTCACCGCGACCACTCGGCTCACGCTGAACGGTGCGGAGGCCTACCAGCAGGGCGGCCTCCTCATCTACGGCGATGACGACAACTACGCCAAGATGGTCTTCTCCGGCCGCAGCACGTCGGGATCTGACCCGGCCAGCCGGGTCTTCCAGTTCATCCGCGAGGAGGCCGGCGCCCCGAACGAGGTCAACGCCTCGATGAGCCCTGCGGTGGGTGGCGACTACCCGAGCACGGTGTGGGTGCGCTTCGTCAGCGACGGTGAGAACCTCACCGCCTCGTACAGCTCGAACGGGACCGACTTCACCGGCATGTCGGAGACGAAGTCCCTCGAGGGCATCGACAACCCGAAGATCGGTCTGTTCGCCCTCCAGGGCGCGGGCCGCACGCAGGCGCCGGTCGACGTGGAGTTCGACTACTTCCACATCACTCCGGACGACACCGTGCCGCCGGTCGACCCGACCGACGAGTTCGACGGCAGCTCCATCGACGGCTGCCGCTGGGAGATCGTCCGCCCCGACCCGGAGCACATGCGGGTCGTGGACGGACACCTCGAGCTGGACGCCACCACCGGTGACATCTACGGCACCGACAACGGCACGCCGAGCAACTTTGTCGTGCAGGAGCTCGACGGTGACTGGACGGTGGAGACCAAGGTCGACGCCTCGACGCTCACACGCCAGTACGAGCAGGGCGGTCTGATCGTCTACGTCGACGACGACAACTACGTCAAGTTCGACATCTCGGCCCGCAACAACCCCGGGAGCGCGCTCACGCTCGGTCTCGAGGCGCTCAGCGAGGTCGGCGGGGTCATCCAGAACCCGCAGCCGGCCGCGGCCGTGGACCAGGCCGTCTGGCACCTGCGCCTGGCGAAGGTCGGCAACGACTTCACCGCCTCCTACTCCGCTGACGGCGAGGAGTGGACCGAGTTCCCCTCGATCCCCAACGCCCCTGCCGCTGCCAGCGGCAAGGTCGGGCTCTTCGCCCTTGGTACCGCCTCGACCGACAACCGAACCGTCACCTTCGACTACTTCCGAGTCGTCGGCGACGAGCAACCGGAGCCGGTGGAGGTGACGCCCGCGGCGGTGACCTTCACCGACGCGTCCGGGACCGAGAACGACACGTACACGGTCCCCGCGGTCCAGGGCGTGGAGTACCTGGTGGGCGGCAAGGTCGTCGCGGCCGGTTCCCACAAGGCCACCGGGACGGTCACCGTCACAGCTCGTGCCATGGAGGGCTTTGTGCTCGCCGAGGGTGCGCGCACGGAGTGGACGTTCACGTTCACCACCGGCGGCGGTGAGCCGGAGCCGGTGGAGGTGACGCCCGCGGCGGTGACCTTCACCGACGCGGCCGGGACCAAGGACGACACCTACACGGTCCCCGCGGTCCAGGGCGTGGAGTACCTGGTGGGCGGCAAGGTCGTCGCGGCCGGTACCTACAAGGGTGCCGGGGCGGTCACCGTGACTGCGCGCGCCGCGGAGGGCTTCGTGCTCGCCGAGGGTGCAAGCACGCAGTGGACGTTCACGTTCACCGGCGGTGGCGGTCAGGTACCGGATCCCACCCTGACGCACGGGTTCTTCCTCACCAACGACTGGAGCGGCACCACGCACTACGCCTTCCAGTACGGCCGGGCCACCGATGAGGTGTTCATCGGGGACTGGGACGCGGACGGCACCGACTCCATCGCGGTGCGTCGTGGCAACGCCTTCTACGTCTCCAACGCCCCGCGGGGCGGGGTGGCTGACGAGGTGTTCCACTACGGCCGGGCCGGTGACACGGTGCTGGTGGGTGACTGGAACGGCGACGGCAAGGACACGCTGGCGGTGCGCCGGGGCAGGGAGTACTTCGTGAAGAACTCCCTGCGCGGTGGGCCGGCCGACGTGGTCGTGCACTACGGCCGGGCCGGTGACACGGTCCTGGTCGGTGACTGGGACGGTGACGGCAGGGACACCCTGGCGGTGCGTCGGGGCAGTCAGTACTTCGTGAAGAACTCCATTGCCGGTGGCCGTGCGGACGTGGAGTTCCACTACGGCCGTGCCGGGGACGTCACGCTTGCTGGTGACTGGGACGGTGACGGCAAGGACACGCTGGCGGTGCGTCGGGGTGCGGTCTACTACGCGAAGAACTCCTTGGCCGGTGGGCCGGCGGACGTCGTGGTGACCTACGGTCGCGCCACCGACGAGGCCTTCGTGGGTGACTGGAACGGTGACGGTCGAGACAGCCTCGGCCTGCGCCGCCTTCCCCAGGTCAGGGTGACCGCCATGGCACCCCTGGGTCAGGTGATCGCGCTGTGACCGAGTGAGGGCCGGGGCCCGCGGCCACATCGGTTGCGGGCCCCGGCTCTCCCAGCACCAGAGGGGCTCATCGCAGTGGGCGATGTGCTTCAGCAGGCACATGTTCGACGGGGTCGGACGGCGGCAGCCCTCGTGCTCTCTTCGGCGGCATCCAGGGCAGTCTGGACAGCTGGCGCATGGCCGGTCCGGGCTGCTTCGAGCTGCAGGAGGACTGCTCCTTGCGCACCGTCGGTGGGACGGGCCTGCTGTGGTTCCCCGAGGAGCTCGGGGGGTACGGCTCCGGCTCCACTGGAGGGTTGTGGGGGACGACAACTCCGGGGTCTTCATCGGCTTCTCCGAGCCGGGCGAGGACCCGTGAGTGGCAGTGGACGAGGGCTACGAGATCCAGATCGACGCGACGGATGCGCGCGACCGCACGATCGGCGTGACCAACCGCCGCCAGGGCGCTGACGGCGCGGCCGTCGCACGGGCGCCGCGGCCACCGGGGGAGTGGAACACCTTCGAGATCACCGTCGAGGAGCGGACCGTCACGGTCCACCTCAACGGCGTGCTCGTCAACGACTTTGTCTCAGACCGCTCCGACGGTGACCTGTCCGGTCACGTCGGCCTTCAGCATCACGGTGAGGACGACGATGTGTACTTCCGCGACATGCGCGTCGCCGAGCCCTTGGACCGCTGACGTCTCAGGACCTGGCGAGGAGCTGGTCGATCGCCGGTGCCGACAGGACCTGTTGGGAGACCATCTGCGAGGCCCCCAGGACACCGGCGCGACCCTGGGTCTGCGAGGCCACGATGCGCAGGTGCTGCGTGGCCAGCGGAAGGGATCGGCTGTAGACGACCTCGCGGATGCCGGCGAGCAGGTGCTCGCCCACCTCCGAGACGATCCCGCCGATGACGATGACCGAGGGATTGAGGAGGTTGACGCAGCCGGCGACGACGTCACCGATGTCGCGACCGGCCTGGCGCACCGTCTGACTCGCGGTGATGTTCCCCGACCGGACGAGGTCGACGATCTGTGCGGTGCGCTGGATGTCCACGCCCTGCGCGCGCAGGGACTCGACCACGGCGAGTCCGCTCGCCAGTGCCTCCAGGCACCCGACGTTGCCGCACCGGCAGGGGATCTGCCGGCCGCGGGGCACGGCGATGTGGCCGAGGTCCCCGGCGGCGCCCAGGGCGCCACGCCGCAGCTCGCCGTCGGAGATGATCCCGGCACCGATGCCCGTCGCGATCTTGATGAACACGAGGTCCTTGACGTCCTGCCACCGGGCGGCGTGCTCACCGAGCGCCATGATGTTGACGTCGTTGTCGACGAGGACCGGCGTGGGCAGTGTGCGAGCCACGTGGCCCGACACGTCGAAGCCGTCCCAGCCGGGCATGATCGGTGGGCTGATGGCGCGACCGAGTCGGTGCTCGACAGGGCCGGGCAGACCAATGCCCACGCCGGCGACGTCGGACACCGGCCGCTCGAGCTCATCGACCATCTCGCACAGCGCTGTCGTCACGGCGTCCAGGACCACCTGGGGCCCGTCGGCGATGGCGATCTCCAGCGACCGCTCACTCAGGACCTCCGACGCGAGGTCGGTGATGGCCAGGCGGCCGTGGCTCACGCCGAGGTCGGCCGCCAGGATGATGCGTGCGCCGGGGTTGAAGGCGAAGGTGGCCGGAGGACGTCCGCCCGTCGAGGACGCCTCGCCTGCCGGCACGATGAGGCCGGAGCTGAGCAGCTCGTCGATGCGCGCGGCCACCGTCGGACGCGCGAAGCCGGTGACGGCCGCGAGATCTGCTCGGGTCCGGGGCCGCCCGTCGCGGACGAGCTGGAACAGCGTCCCGGCCGACCTCGGGTCGGCTTCGCGCCGGACATCACCTCGCTCCTTGAGGTCTGTCGGAAGTGTGACCATGCACTGAGTAAACCACCGATGCTTCGCCAGGTCACGCTCACGTAACTATCTCCCTTCTTCCCGACTTTTGATTGACGGACAACAGAATGCCCCCATACAGTGTCGCCATGGTCACAGCAGACCCCCCAGCACAGCTGCTCCAGCTCACCGACATCGTCAAGCACTTCCCGGGCGCCAAGGCCCTCGACGGCGTGGACCTCGAGGTCCACGCCGGCGAGGTGCACTGCCTCCTGGGCCAGAACGGCGCAGGCAAGTCCACGCTCATCAAGGTCCTCGCCGGTGCGCACCAGCCGAACTCCGGGGAGATCCGGTGGAACGGCGAAGTCGTCACCATCGGCTCGCCCACGGCCGCGATCGAGCTCGGCATCGCCACGATGTACCAGGAGCTCGACGTCGTCGACGGACTGAGCGTGGCGGAGAACATCTTCCTCGGGCACGAGCTGTCCCGGGGTGGGCTGCTTCGCCGGTCCGAGGCTCACAGCCGCACCCGTGAGCTGCTCAAACGGCTCGGCCACCCGGAGATCTCGCCGAGCCGTGAGGTCGGGCGCCTGTCCGCCGCCGGCAAGCAGGTGGTGTCGATGGCCCGTGCGCTCTCCCACGACGCGCGCGTCATCGTCATGGACGAGCCGTCCGCCGTCCTGGACCCGGAGGAGGTGGACAACCTCTTCCGGGTCGTCCGTGCGCTCCAGGCGGACGGTGTCGCCATCGTCTACATCTCCCACCGCCTCGAGGAGATCCGCCAGATCGGCAACCGGATCACCGTCCTCAAGGACGGCCGCACAGTCGCCGAGAACCTCACCGTCGCCGACACCCCCACCACCGAGCTCATCAAGCTCATGACCGGCCGTCACGTCATCGGTGACTTCGGTGGCGGACCCGGCACACACGAGCGAGGCGAGGCCCTGCTCGAGGTGGAGAACCTCTCCCTGGCGGGCGTCTTCGAGGACGTGAGTTTCAGCGTGAGGGCCGGCCAGATCGTCGGCCTCGCCGGCCTGGTCGGAGCGGGGCGCTCTGAGATCCTCGAGACGGTCTACGGCGCGCGCAAGGCCGCGACCGGGACCGTACGGGTCCGGGGGAAGAAGCTGCGCTCGGGCTCCGTGCCCGGGGCGGTCAGCGCGGGGATCGGCCTCGCCCCCGAGGAGCGCAAGAGCCAGGGCCTGCTCCTGGACGAGCCGGTCTACCGCAACATCACCCTGTCCACCTTTGCGCGCTTCGCCCGGTCCGGCTTCCTCAACGAGCGCGCGGAGCGTCGCGCCTCGAAGCAGCAGATCAAGGACCTGCAGGTGGCTCCGGCGGACGGTGAGCGGCGAATCCGGACGCTGTCCGGCGGCAACCAGCAAAAGGCCATGCTCGCCCGCTGGCTCGTGCACGGCTGCGACGTCCTGCTGCTCGACGAGCCCACCCGTGGCGTCGACGTCGGCGCGCGCGCGGAGATCTACGCCCTCATCCGACGCCTCGCCGCCCAAGGGGCTGCGGTGCTCATGGTCTCCAGCGAGATCGAGGAGGTCCTCGGTCTGGCCGACGACGTCCTTGTCATCGCCGAGGGCCGCGTGGTCCACCACGGACCCGCACACCAGATCGACGAGCACGGAGTGCTCGACCTCGTCATGGAAGGGACTCACGCATGAGTGAGAACGCAGCGGCAGACACCTCCGCGGCCGGGGCCAGCTCCCCGGCCCTGCCGCCCACGAACCGCGACCTCGTCCCGGACGCGGGTCAGCAGACCAAGCCCCGGCGAGGCGGGGGCTCCGGCGTGCTGCGCAACCTCGGCCTCGTCATCGCCGTCGTCCTCATCGGCGTGGCCGGTGTGGCGACCGCGGGGGAGCGGTTCCTCAGCGCCAACAACATCACCACGATCCTTGCCCTCGCAGCGACGATCGGCATCCTCAGCATCGGCATGACCTTCGTCATTACCGGTGGCGGCATCGACCTGTCCGTCGGATCGGTCATGGGCCTGGCCACCGTCTGGGCCACGACCCTGGCGACCCAGGCGATGGCGCGCGACACGCACTGGCTGGTCATCGTCGTCACCGCTCTGGCGGTGGGGACAGCGGCGGGCCTCATCAACGGGGTCATCGTCGCCTACGGGCGGGTGGTGTCCTTCATCGCCACCCTCGCCATGCTCGTCGGCGCCCGCGGTCTCGCCGAGATCATCTCCGGTCGACAGACCCAGCTCATCCCTCACCGGGACCTGAGGGACGGACAGAGCGTCGCCGGCTTCAAGGACTTCTTCGGCGCGGACATCCTCGGTCTGCCGATGACGGTGTGGATGTTCGCCCTCATTGCCGCACTCGGCTGGGTCCTGCTCAACCGCACGACCTTCGGGCGCCGGACCATCGCCGTCGGCGGTAACCCCGAGGCCGCGCGGCTCGCGGGTATCAAGGTCCAGCGCCACACGATGTACCTCTTCGCCCTCTCCGGCCTGGCGGCCGGTATCGCCGCCGTCACCATGCTCGCGCGCACCGGAGTCGGGACGTCGACCCACGGCTCACTCTTCGAGCTCGACGCCATCGCCGCAGTGGTTGTCGGTGGCACGCTTCTCATCGGTGGCCGGGGCACCATCGTCGGCACCGTCCTCGGTGTCCTCATCTTCGCGATGCTGAGGAACATCTTCATCCTCAACAACCTGTCCACCTCGGTGCAGGCCGTGGCGCAGGGCACGATCATCGTCCTCGCCGTGCTGCTCCAGCAGCGCTTCGCCGCCCGCGGCTCCAGCTAGCGCGCCGCCGCATCCCTCGTTCGCCCGACCACTCCATCCCTGTCAGCAGTACCAGCCCATCCCGTTCAAGGAGGACCCTCATGTCCGCACGTACCACCCGCCGCCGGTTCGCCGTCGTGGCCGGCGTCTCCGCCGCCCTGCTCCTCGCCGGCTGCACCGGCAACACCCCCGAGGACGTCGAGGGCGACGACGCCGCCACCGGGTCCGGCACCCAGCAGGCCGGCTCGAGCAACGACGACACGGGTGACACCGTCACCATCGGCTTCTCCGCTCCCGCCGCCGACCACGGCTGGATGGGCGCCATCAGCAGCCTGGCCCAGGCCGAGGCCGAGAAGTACGAGGACATCGACTTCCGGATGGCCGAGGGCACCAACGACGTCAACCTCCAGATCAGCCAGATGGAGACGTTCATCAACGACGGCGTGGACGCGATCGTCGTCCTGCCCTTCGACGGCGCCGCACTCACCGGTGTCGCGCTCGAGGCGATGGAGGCCGGCATCCCGGTCATCAACGTCGACCGCGAGTTCTCCGACCCGAACGCCGCCCGCGTCACCGTCCTGGGTGACAACTACGGCATGGGCCACAGCGCCGGGGAGTACATGTGCGAGCAGCTGGGCGAGGAGGCTGACGCCGTCATCGCCGAGATCGCCGGCATCGACAACCTGCCCCTCACGCAGGACCGCAGCCAGGGCTTCGCCGATGCCCTTGGCGAGTGCGGGCTCGAGGTCGCCAACCGCGTGGCCGGTGACTTCACGGTCCAGGGTGGGGAGGCGGCGACCTCCAACCTGCTCCAGGCACTCCCCGAGATCGACGCGATCTGGAACCACGACGACGACCAGGGCGTCGGCGTCATGGCCGCCATCGAGAACGCCGGCCGCGACGAGTTCTTCGTCGTCGGCGGCGCCGGCTCGCGCAACATGATGGAGGAGATCCAGTCGGGCGACTCCATCGTCCAGGCCACCGTCATCTACCCGGCCACGCAGGCCGCGGACGGTATCCGCCTCGCGCGCCTGCTCGCCCAGGGCAAGGCCATGTCCGACCTCGTCGAGGTCGAGGTTCCCCGCCTCGTCCAGCTCTACGCCCCGGTCGTGACCGCCGACAACGTCGAGCAGTACATCGGCTCGGCGTTCCAGTCCTGAGTCACCGGTGAGCCCGGGGGCGCCGGCTCGACCGGCGCCCCCGGGCTCCACATCACAAGGAGCACGATGAGCGAGGACAAGCCACGGATCGGTGTGGCGATGATCGGGTACGCCTTCATGGGGCGTGCCCACTCCCAGGCGTGGCGCAACGCGCACCGCTTCTTCGACCTGCCGCTCGAGCCGCACATGGCGGTCCTCGTGGGGCGGGACGAGCAGCGCGCGACGAGCGCCGCCCGCCAGCTCGGGTGGGACGCCGTGGAGACGGACTGGCGCCGGGCGATCGAACGTGACGACGTCGACGTCGTCGACATCTGCACGCCGGGAGACACTCACGCCGAGATCGCGGTGGCCGCGCTCGAGGCCGGCAAGCACGTGCTGGTCGAGAAGCCGATGGCCAACACGGTCGCCGAGGCCGAGACCATGGCCGCTGCCGCTGGTGCCGCCCGCGGCCGCGGCGTGCGCTCGATGGTGGGCTTCACCTACCGCCGGGTGCCGGCCATCACGCTGGCGCGCCAGATGGTCGCCGACGGGCGCATCGGCGAGGTGCGCCAGGTCCGCGCCCAGTACCTCCAGGACTGGCTCGCCGACGCCGACGCGCCGCTGTCGTGGCGCCTCGACAAGGAGAAGGCCGGCTCGGGGGCGCTCGGCGACATCGGCGCCCACATCATCGACCTCACCCAGTTCGTCACCGGCCAGCGGATCGCGGGGGTGGCGGGCATGCTCGACACCTTCGTCACCGAGCGGCCGGTCGCCGAGAGCTTCAGCGGCCTGCACGGCACCGGTGGCACCGAGCGGGGCCCGGTCACCGTCGACGACGCCGCGATGTTCCTCGGCCGGCTCTCGAGTGGTGCGCCCGCGGTCTTCGAGGCGACCCGCTTCGCCTGGGGCCGCAAGAACGCCATCCGCATCGAGGTCAACGGCTCGACCGGCTCCCTCGCCTTCGACTTCGAGGACATGAACGTCCTGCACTACTACGACGCCACCGAGCCGGCCGGGACCGCCGGCTTCCGGCGGATCATCGTCACCGAGCCGGAACACCCCTACATCGAGGCCTGGTGGCCGGCGGGCCACGGCCTCGGCTACGAGCACGGCTTCGTCCACCAGGCCGTGGACCTCGTCCGGGCGATCGGCGCCGGGGAGGACCCGACGCCCTCCTTCGAGGACGGTCTGCACGTCCAGCGCGTGCTCGAGGCGATCGAGCGGTCCAGCGCGGAGCACAGCACCTACACGGAGATTGGAGACTGACCATGGCTCGACCGATCACTCTCTTCACCGGCCAGTGGGCCGACCTGCCCTTCGAGGAGGTGGCCCGGCTCGCCGGCGAGTGGGGCTACGACGGCCTGGAGATCGCGTCGTGGGGTGACCACCTCGACCCGTGGAAGGCCGCGGAGGACGACGCCTACGTCCAGAACCGGCTCGACATCCTGGAGAAGAACGGGCTGAAGGTCTACGCGATCTCCAACCACCTCAAGGGCCAGGCGGTGTGCGACGACCCGATCGACCAGCGCCACCGCGACATCCTCCCGGACCGGATCTGGGGCGACGGCGAGCCCGAGGGTGTGCGCCAGCGCGCCGCCGAGGAGCTCAAGGTGACGGCGCGGGCCGCGGCCCGCCTCGGGGTCAAGACGGTCACGGGCTTCACCGGCTCGGCCATCTGGAAGTACGTCGCGATGTTCCCGCCCGCCTCCGAGGAGATGGTCGAGGCCGGCTACCGCGACTTCGCGGACCGCTGGAACCCCATCCTCGACGTCTTCGACGAGGAGGGCGTGCGCTTCGCGCTCGAGCCGCACCCCTCGGAGATCGCTTACGACTACTGGACCACCCAGCGCACCCTCGAGGCCATCGGCCACCGGGACGCCTTCGGTCTCAACTGGGACCCCAGCCACTTCACCTGGCAGGACCTGGACCCGGTCGCCTTCCTCCTCGACTTCAAGGACAAGATCTTCCACGTCCACTGCAAGGACTCCAAGCGACGCCTGAACGGGCGCAACGGCCGCCTCGGCTCCCACCTGCCGTGGGCCGACCCCCGCCGCGGCTGGGACTTCATCAGCACGGGCCGCGGTGACGTGCCGTGGGAGGACGCCTTCCGCATGCTCAACCACATCGGCTACGAGGGCCCGCTCTCGGTCGAGTGGGAGGACGCCGGGATGGACCGCCTCATCGGTGCGCCCGAGGCCCTCGAGTTCGTCCGCAAGCTCTCGTTCAAGCCCAGCGAGGCGGCCTTCGACGCCGCTTTCTCCACCCGCTGACCCGACGGCGCCGGCAGCACGGCCCGCCGCCCCCGGGGCTGCGGACGTGCTGTCGGCGTTCTCGTGTGACCAGGACGACGGCCTGCAGGGGGTGACCGGATCGCGGCGGCCTCGTAGCGTGGACGGTCGGACACCACGCCTGGGGGAGAGATGAAGATGATGCGCCGCCGCCTGCTCGCTGCCGCCCTGACCGTCGGCCTGACCGCGGTCGCCGCACCCGCCGTCGCCAAGGGCGGGGAGGTCGACGGTGAGGGGCCCCGCTACCACCTGACGAACACGTGGGCGGGGATCACGCACCTGTCGTTCGGCTACGGCCGCGACGACGACGCCGTCTACGTCGGCAACTGGGACGGGAAGGGGACGGACACGCTCGCCGTCCGGCGCGGGGCGACCTTCCACTTCCGCAACAGTCTCTCGAGCGGCGTGGCGGACCGCGTCGTCACGTACGGACGCCCGGGAGACGTCGTCCTCATGGGCGACTGGAACGGCGACGGCATCGACACGCCCACCGTGCGCCGCGGCAACGTGTACTACGTCAAGAACAGCCTCGACGGTGGGGCGGCCGACGTCGTGGTCGCGTACGGCAGTCCTGAGGACGTCGTCCTCGTCGGGGACTGGGACGGCGACGGCACGGACACCCTCGGCGTGCGTCGCGGCAGCACGTACTACCTGAAGAACTCGATGAGCGGTGGCAACGCCGACCGGGTCGTCGCCTACGGACACCCGAGCGACGACGTCATCGTCGGGAACTGGGACGGGCGAGGCGGGGACAGCCTCGGCGTGCGGCGCGGGGACGTGTTCCACCTGAAGAACACCATCGCCGGCGGCGCCGCCGACATCGTCATGCCGTACGGCGGCAGGCACGACGGCGTCCTCGTCGGCGACTGGGACGGCAACGGCACCGACACGATCGGCCTGCGCAACGCCGTCAACCACCCCGTGCCCCCGCGGGTGGGGTCCATGGCGGAGTACGACGAGCGGATGGTCGAGATGATCAACGCCGAGCGCGCCGCCCGGGGCATCGCCCCCGTTCGCGTCGTGCCCGCCCTCCGGGCCGCCGCGGTGCGCCACTCCACCTGGATGGCGGGCAAGGGTGTCATCCAGCACGCCAGCCGGGAGACGGCCCTCGGAGAGGCGCAGGCGGCGGGCTGCGACCGCAGCGGCAGCGAGCACATCGTGCGCACGTACCAGCGCGGGACCGCGCCCGACCCGAGGGACGCCATGAACTGGTACATGAACTCCACCGTCCACCGCAGCGGCATCCTCAACCCGACGTACTCCCACGTGGCCGTCGGCACCGTCCAGGCCGGCGACATGGTCTACAACACCCAGCGGTTCGTGCGGAACTGCTCCTGACGGAGTTGTCGCTGGCTCAGGTGGTCGCGGTTCCCGCGGCGGCCGTGACCACCGTGGCCGCCATACGGCCGGTGGCGGCCGCGGACCGGTGGTCGCGCACCCACCGGGACAGTCGCACGGTCTCGTCCGGTGACCGCGGGGCGCGGAGGGCGCCGAGCATCGCGCTCGCGACCGCGTCCACGTCGTAGTCGACTGCCCAGCCCAGCCCCTCCTGCCGGATCTCCCTGACGGCGGCGCCGACGCCGGCGAAGAGGACCGGCGTCCCACAGGCGAGGGACGCGTGGATCTTCGTGGGGAACGCCAGGTCGTACCCGCGGCCGGGGACGATGCTCGCCAGGCAGGCGGCCGCACCCCGCTGCCAGCGGGCTGCAGCGTCGGCCGGGGCGCGGGGGTGGAACTCCACCGAGCCTCGAGGCAGCTCGTCCGCGAGCGCTCGGAGCCCCTGCCAGTCACTGCCCTGGCCGAGGTAGACGAGGCGGGCGTCGGGGACCTCGGCGAGCACGCGGGGGAGCGCTCGGATGAAGATGTCGGCTCCCTGCCACTCGGACGCCGTCCCGGCATACAGCAGGTACGGGCGCCCGCCGGCGTCCACCGCCGGGCCGTCCGGGGTGAACACGTCCGTGTCGACACCGTTGGGAACGACCTCCACACGCTCCACCCCGAGCTCTGCCAGGCGCGCCCCGACCGGTGCCGACACCGCGATCACGCGGGCGGCTCCGTGCATCGCCCACCCCTCGACCGCCCGAAGAGCCCGGACCACGAAGCCGGACATGCCCGCGGACTCGGCAGCGTCCGCCCACAGGTCTGGTGCGTAGTAGACGTAGGGAACCCGGCGCAGGGCGCTCACCACACGAACCACCGCGCCGGTCGTGGGTGGCGGCTCGCACACCACCACGTCGGGGCGAGGTGTGCGCAGGAGCCGGAGGACCAGCGGGACGTCGAAGCTCAGGTACTGGACGTAGCCACGCACGTACCCCTCAGCGTCGCGCAGCACCGGCCAGCGCTCCACGCGTGCCGGGACGTCCGCCGGTGCGTCCATGTCGGCCGGCGGCGATGTCGTGAGGACTCGCACCCGGGCGCCGACGGCCGCCAGACCACGGGTAAGGGCAGCGAGGCGGAAGGACGCGGCCGCGGGCTCCGGGGCGAAGATGCGCGTCGCCAGGACGACGCGGATCCCTTCACCGGCCGTGGACATGCGCTCCCCTTACCTGGTTCTGTGGCACTCAGCCTATGGTCCCCCGCGCGGCACCCAGCCCGTGGCGTGCGCGACGAGGCACGCCGCCGTCAGCCCAGCAACGCCGACGCGGCCATGAGCCTGGCGGGCGACTCGGTGCGCAACAGGTCCGCGGGGCTGCGCGTGAGGAGCGTCCTTGGGTGACCGTGCCTCCGCCGCTGCTCGGACAGCCGGATCAGATGACCGGTGTCCGACTCTGGATCCAGGATCGCGTTGAGCAGGGCGACGTCGGCGAGAGAGAGCACGCGCTCGAAGCCCATCGCGGCAGTGAGTAGCTCGCGCGCGACGACTGCAAGGGCACGGCGGTCCTCCGCGTTCCACATCGCCGGGTTGCGACGGTTGTAGACGGCGCCGAAGAGGTGGATCCGGGTGAGCTTGATGCAGACGGATCGCCGTGCCGCGCCGTCGTAGCCGCGGAACCACGGCTGGGCGAGGAGGTCACGCACGAAAGCGAGCTCGAGGGGGATCGGCCGCGGCGTGTACGTCACCCGGTCCCTCGCGTCCTCGCCGATCACGTAGGCCGGCCCGCGCCGGTCCACCGCCACCCGCGTCTCGAACCACAGGCGGGTGACGTAGGCGACGTCGCCCCCCACCACCATGCCCTCGACGAGCTCGAGCCCGAGGCGGTCGCGCGCCTGCTGGGACACGATCCCGAGCGGGGCGCTGCGGTAGCTCAGCCGGTCGCGCACGGGGTCGGCACGGCCGCGCAGCCACGGTCGGACCGGCGGCGTGCGCACCCGGCGGGGAGGGCTGCCGATCCGGAGCCGGCACATGACGGTCTCGGCCCCGGTGCGCTCGGCGACGTCGAGCCACGACCGCACGGCGCCGGGCTGGAGGACGTCGTCGGAGCCCATGATGGAGACGAAGTCGCCGTCGGCCGCTCTCATCCCGGCATTGAACGGGCCGGATGCGCTGCGGTGCGAGTCGCGGTGCTCGAGGAAGCGGACGTCGTCGTGGTAACGAGGGTCGATGACGGCCGCGATGTCGTCGGTGGGCAGGTTGTGGCACACCACGGTGAGCCGCGCTGCTGACCTGTTGCCGTCGAGCACGGACGCGACCGCACGCCCGACGGGACGGTTCGGGCTGTGGACGGCGATGACGACGTCGACAGGTCGGCTCACCGGCGCAGCTCCCGGGCGGCGCAGTACGCGTGTTCGTAGCCGGCGGCAACGGCGGGCACCGAGAAGCGGTCGCCGATGGTCGCCGAGATCTCCTCGGCCGACAGGGCACTCGTCCGCGCGTCGACGTCGAGGACGGCGTCGGCGTATGCGGTCGCGGTCTGCTCGGTGACGAGTGCGCCCACCCGAGGGTCGATGTACTCGCCCTGGCCGCCGGTCGCGCCGACGACGACGGGGCGGCCGGAGACGAGCGCCTCCGCCGCGGACACGAAGAAGTTGTCGCCGCGCGTGGGGCCGAGGAAGAGGTCGGCCGCGGCGAGCTCGGCGAGGACGGCTGGGCGGGGGAGGGAACCGGTGAGCCGGAGCCGGTCGGCGACGCCGAGCTCGCTCGCGCGCTGCACGACGGCGTCCCTTAGCTCACCCTCGCCGACGAGCGCGAGCTCGGCCGTTGTGCCGCGGCGCCCGAGCTCGGCGACCGTCTCGACCGCGAGCACCGGGTCCTTGCGAGCGATGAGGCCCCCGACGCCGACGAGGCGCAGCACCCCGTCGCGCAACGGCCGAGGCGGGACGGGCAGGGGCGTCTCGACGATGCACGGCACGACGCGCGTGGGCCGCGGCCCACGGACCGCGCGGATCGGCTCGGCGAGGAAGTCGCAGACCGCCGTGACGACGTCCGGGCGGGTGAACACCCGCGAGACGGCGGGCAGGGCGAGGCGCCAGGAGGCAGGCAGGTTCTGCGGGGAGGTGAGCCCGGACCAGTGCTCCGTGTGGACCCACGGGGCGGACGGGCGGCGCAGCGCGAGCGGCAGCAGGGAGGAGATTGCCATCGAGTGGACGAGGTCGGCGTCGGCGAGGAGGGGGACCAGCGCCCGGGCGGCCCGAACGATGTCCCGCGGGCTGGTCGTGCTCATCGGCACCCGGCGCACCCGGAGCCCCTCGTGGACGACGGTGCGGGTGCCGTCGTCCTGGTGGGGCGGGACGAGGTGGACCACCCGGACGTCATGACCGAGCGAGGCGACCGCGAGGGCGTCCTTGACGACGAAGGCGCCGCTGCTCGGGGCCGCCGAGGTCGGGAACCACGTCGACACCGCCACCACTCGCACGTCGTCACGCTACCAGCAGGGCTCCGGCGACTGCCGGGACGTCAGCCGACGATGGCGGCGACGGCGTCGGCCCAGCCGCGGGTCTGCTGCTCGGCCGAGTACTCCTCGGCGACCTCGTGCGAGGCCTGCTTCCAGCGCCGCACCTCGGCGGGGTCGAGCTCGTCGAGCACGGCGGTGAGAGCGGCGGCGGTGAAGTCCTCGGTCACGGCACCGAGCCCGTGCTGGCGGACGATGCCGGCCATCTCGGGGGAGGGCCCGACGACGAGCCCGAGGCGGCCCTGAATGAAGTCGAAGAACTTGTTCGGCAGCGCCCACAGGTTGTTGAAGCTCACCGGCGGCAGCACGTAGACGCCGATGTCGTAGGCGGACAGGGTGCGCGCCAGCTCGGTGGGCGGGACGGGGTCATGGACCGTCACCTCGGGCATCGACTCCGCCCGCTCGCGGAGCTCGGCGAGGTACACCGGGTCGTTGGGCATGAGGTAGAGGTCGAGGGTGAGCGGACGGCGGGAGGCGGCGACGGCGTCGAACATGAGCTCCAGCCGGCGGCCGCGGCGGGCGTTGCCGGCGTGGACCAGTCGGATGGACTCGCCCACCTCCCCCGGCGTGAGGTCGGCGAAGTGTGGCGCGTTGACGACGACGGAGGCGCGGATCCCGAACTCGCGCTCGTACTCGGCGGCAAGGCCGGCACCGACCGTCGTCACCGAGCTCGCGTGCGGGAGGAAGGTCCGGCACAGCCAGCGGAAGTAGGGCGCGACGAGCAGCCGCCAGCGCCACATCTCCTCGTTCTGGCGGGGAGCGTACTCGTGGAGGTCGACGTGCACTCCGGCGCGGGCCTGGAGGGACAGGGCGAGCGGTACCGTGTCGATGTCGTCGGCGAGGACGACGTCGAAGTGGCCGCGTGGCAGACGGTTCCACAGGTACCGAACCACGGCGTTGGACCGGTGGACGGCGGCGTAGCGCCGCTTGAGGAGCAGCCGCTGGTCCTTGCGCCAGTAGACGTGCTCGGCGGGGATCTCGACGTGGTCGACGACGCCGTCGGGCGCCGGCCCGTACCCGCAGGTCGTCACGTCGTACGTCTCGGACAGCAGCCGGACCTGCCGCAGCACCCGGGCGTCGGCATGGATCGGGGAGAAGGACAGAACGAGCACGGACGGGCGGGACGGCATGGGGGAATCCTGCCACCGATCCGCGCGACCGGTCGCATAGGCTGGCCGGCATGCCCGCCGAGCCGGCAGTCCTCCACTTCAACGACTGTGCCTTTGTCGCGCTCAACCTCGTCCGTGCCGCGCGACGAGCCGGCCTGCAGTGGGGCTACGTCCCCCCGGCGAAGGTGCGCCCCGCCCGCACGCCGGGCGGCGGCCTCGACCGGCTGCGCTACCTCCCCTTCGTCGCGCGCCGCGCGCGTGCGCTCCGCCGCGCGGACGTCGTGCACGTCCACTACGGGACGAGCGTGCGTCTCATCCGCGAGCGGCTCATGCCCCGCCGCCCCTACCTGCTGCACCTCCACGGCACCGACATCCGCGAGCAGGCGTCCGACCCGCGGTACCGCGACGAGATCGCCCGCGCGATCGACGGCGCCGAGCAGGTCTACTACACGAACCTCGATACTGCCGAGCGCGCGCGAGCGGCCCGGCCGGATGCCGAGTACATGCCCGCCTTCG
This sequence comes from Georgenia satyanarayanai, assembly GCF_023715365.1. Taxonomy (GTDB): domain Bacteria; phylum Actinomycetota; class Actinomycetes; order Actinomycetales; family Actinomycetaceae; genus Oceanitalea; species Oceanitalea satyanarayanai_B. The sequence continues at coordinate 217,208 of NZ_JAMBNZ010000005.1, read as the reverse complement.
TCGACCTCACTGCGCTGCCGCTGTGGACACCGGGCGCTCGCCGGGTGGTCTTCGCCTCGCGCTGGTCGGCGGTCAAGGGAGCCCCCGTCATGCTCGAGCTGGCAGCCCGGCTGCGGCAGCTGCTCCCCGCCGACGTCTGTCTCCAGGGCCTGAACTGGGGTGAGGCGGCCGGCGCGGCCGCTGCGGTCGGTGTGGACCTGCTCCCGCGCGCCACGCACGCCCGCTACCTGGAGACGCTGGCAGGGGCGGACGTTGTCGTCGGCCAGGCGAACACCGTCCTCGGGGTGAGCGAGCACGAGGCGATGGCGCTCGGCGTCCCGCTCGTCGTTCCGAGTGACGTGATGACGCACCCCGACGGCGGTCGCCCGCCCGTGCTGGCCGGCACCGTCGAGGAGTCGGTGGAGCATGTCCTGGAGGCCCTGCGCGACCCGGCCGGGCTCAGCAGCCGGCTCGGTGCCCCCGCGTGGGTGGCGGAGCACTACACGGCCGACCCGTACGTCGGTCGCCTCCAGGAGCTCTACCGGCGGGCGGCAGGAACGGCCGGGTAGTCGTCACCGCCAGAAACGGTCGGCGGCGAGGTAGCGCAGGCTCGACTCCCGGTCGAGGTTGTCGACCGGAGACGGGGTGAGGACAGCGTCCCAGCGCCCCGCGCGGGCGCGGGCGGCGACGGCCGCGACCAGGGACCCGACCGACACGTGGCGGTCGAGCGTGGCGGCGAGCAGTGCCCTGTCGGCGCGGCTGAAGGGCCGGAGCACGCACGGTGCGAGCCCCACCCACTCGGTGAGGAGCTCGCGGAGCCACGCCGGCTCGCTCGGGTGCCACGCCGCCTCCTCCCGACGGCGACGGACCGCGCCGAGGAGATGGATGCGGATCGTCTTGACGGCGAGCGCACGCCGCGCGGCGTCGTCGAGGGCGGGGAGCCACGGACGTGCGACGAGGTCGGCGAAGGCCCGTAGTTCGTCGGTGAGGGGGCGGACTGACGTCGTCACCCGGGTGACCGCGTCGGTGCCGACGACGTACCGGGGTGCGGAGCGCGCGAGGTCGATCCGGGCGTCGGACGACCAGAGGCGGGCGGTGAAGGCGACGTCCCCACCCGAGCGCATGCCCTCGACCAGGCGCAGCCCGAGGGTGTCGAGGGTGGCCTTGCGCATGAGCCCGAGCGGCGCGGTGCGGTAGGCAAGCCGGTCGCGGACGAGGTCGAGGCGCCGGGAGCGCAGCGGCCGCACACGCGGGGTGTGGATCTCCGCCCCATCCTGCATCCGCACCCGCGCGAGCATGACGTCGGAGCCGAGACGGTCCGCGGCGCGGGTCCAGGCGGACAGCGCACCCGGCTCGAAGAAGTCGTCCGAGCCGATGATCGTGACGAACCGCGCTGTGGCAGCGTCAATCCCGGCGTTGTAGGGGCCCGACGGGCTGCCAAGACCGTCGCGGACGGGTAGGAGCCGGATGCGGGGGTCGACGGGAAGGAGGGGAGTGACGTCGACCGGGTCGAGCTCGTGGCAGGCGACGGTGACGCGGACGTGGGATCCGGCACCAGCGAGCGCGGAGGCGACGCATCGCCCGACGGGCCGGGACAGGTCGTGCAGCGCGACGACGACGTCGACGTCCGGCTCGCTCACGCGAGACCCGCCAGGCTCGCCTGGTAGGCGAAGTCCGGCTCCGCGGCGACGACCTCGTCGAAGGTGCCGCGGGCGACGATCCGCGCGTCGCGCATGAAGCACACCTGGTCGCTGTGGCGGATGGTCGAGAGGCGGTGGGCGACGCTGATGACCGTGACGTCGCCGTGGAGGTCGCGGATCGCCCGCGCGACGGCCTCCTCGGTCGCGGTGTCAAGCGCGCTCGTCGCCTCGTCCATGACGAGGACGATCGGGTCGGAGTACAGGGCGCGGGCGATCCCGAGCCGCTGGCGCTGGCCACCGGACAGCGCCATGCCGCGCTCCCCGATGCGGGCGTGCAGGCCACCTGCGCGCTCCTCGACGACATCGAGGAGCTGGGCCCGCGCGAGCGCGTCGCGCACCCGGTCCTCGTCTATCTCGCTGTCCCAGGACAGTGCGACGTTCTGGGCGATCGTCGCGTCGAAGAGCGAGACGTCCTGGGGGACGTAGCCGACCTTGGTGCGCCAGTCGGCGAGCACGTCGACGAGCGGCTGGCCGTCGATGGTGATCGTGCCCGACGACGGGACGAGCAGCCCGAGGAAGATGTCGACGAGGGTGGACTTCCCTGCGCCCGAGGCTCCGACGAGCGCGAGCGAGCTGCCCATCCGGACGTCGAGGTCGATGCCGGTCACCGCCGGGGCGTCGGCCCCGGGGTAGGCGAACTCGACGTCGCGCAGGCGGAGCAGCTCGGGCAGGTGGCGAAGCTTCCCCGTGCCGACCTGCTCGGGGCCGTCCGTGTACCGCTCGGCGAGCTTGATGTCGCGGATGACGGCGTTGGCATGCGGGATCGTTGAGGACGTCAGCGTGATGATGCCCTGGAAGCGGGTGACCGAGGGGACCATTCGGAAGCCCGCGACGGCGAAGAGGGCGACGGCGCCGAGGGCGCTTGCCGAGCCGCCCTGGAGGTACGCGGCCGCCCCGACGAGCACGAAGCCGCCGATGAGCGCGGCCTCGATGACGAACTTGGGCACGGCGTTGAGGAACTGGATGTTGGCCCGGGCGCGAGTCGTGTGGATGCGGTTGCGGTGGACGACCTGGGCGACCTCGCCGGCCTTGTTCCTCAGGGTGATCTCCTTGAGCGTCGCGACCATCTCGGTCATGAGGGTGGCGACGCGGAAGGAATAGTCGCGGTTGACCCGGCCGGCGACGACGGCACGGCGCGAGATGACGAAGTACAGGACCGCCGCGATGATCCCGAGGTAGACGAGCGTGATGGCGGCGGTGACCGGCTCTGCAACGACGAGCACGGCCAGCACGGCGACGAAGGTGACGGCCTCAGCGGGCAGGGATGCTGCCGGCAGCAGGAGCCCGGACGTCGTGTTGCCGATGCCGACGTCCGCCAGGCGGACGAGCTCCGCGGAGTTCCGCCGGAGCCGCTCGGTCCACGGTGCCTGGATGTAGGCGGCGAACAGCCGGTCCCCGATGAGGAGCTCGTAGGCGGCGAAGCGCCGGGTGGCGAACCACTGGAGCGTGATCGAGAGCACGCTCTTGAGGACGATGAGCGCGCAGACGACGACGAGGATCCACACGGTGTACTCGGTGGGGACCTCTCCGATGACCGGCAGGCTCAGCGGGCGGCCTTGGACGAGCGGTGTCATCGTCAGGGCGAGCAGGCCGAGGGCGGCGATGTCGAGCAGCGCGAGGGAGCTCGTCGCCACGGCGAACGTGACGAGGAAGCGGCGCGAGCTCGGCGGGAGAAGCGGCAGAAGCTCCTTGAGGGCCGCCCACAGGCGCTTCACGCGTCGCTCTCCTTGCTCGCCGGGGTCATCCGGCTATGTTCCCACCATTGCGGCGGTGGTCCAGGCGGCGGCTGGCGTGAGCGCGGGCAGCGAGGCCGCGAGCGGTGGCCTCGGGCTGTGCCGCGGTCGCCCACCGAACGCAGATAGGGTCGTCTCTCATGAAGGTTCTCAGCGTCGTCGGCGCGCGCCCGCAGTTCGTCAAGCTCTCACCCGTGGCGCACGCGCTCGAATCGGCCGGACACGACCACGTCATCGTCCACACGGGGCAGCACTACGACGCCGCCCTCTCCGACGTCTTCTTCGCGGACCTAGGGATCCAGCGCCCCGACGTCAACCTTCACGTCGGCTCCGGAAGCCATGCCGAGCAGACCGGAGCGATGCTCCCCGGCCTCGAGCGGGCCATGCTCGAGCACCGTCCCGACTGGGTGCTCGTCTACGGCGACACGAACTCGACCGTGGCAGCTGCGCTCGCGGCGGTGAAGATCCACCAGCCGGTGGCGCACCTCGAGGCGGGCCTGCGGTCGTTCAACCGCCTCATGCCCGAGGAGCACAACCGCGTCATGACCGACCATGCCGCGGACCTCCTCCTCGCACCGACCGAGGTCGCGGTCAGACACCTCCGTGACGAAGGACTCGGCGAGCGCACCGTCCTCGTCGGCGACGTGATGGCGGACGTGCTCTTCCGCGTGCGTGACGCACGCCTTGCCGGCGGCCCCACGCCGTTGCCCACCGGCGTCACGGAGGGCGACTACCTCGTCGCGACCATCCACCGCGCCGAGAACACCGACGACCCCGCGCGCCTCTCCGCCATCATCCGCGCCCTGGCGGGCATCGACCGGCCGGTCCTGCTCCTGGCCCACCCGCGCCTGCGGGACCGTTCGGTAGCCGCGGGCATCCCCCTCGACTCCGGCGCCGTCACGGTCCTCGAGCCCCAGCCGTACCCGCGTCTGGTGGACCTCGTCGCCCGGTCGGCCGGCGTCGTCACTGACTCCGGAGGCCTGCAGAAGGAGGCATTCCTCCTCCGCGTGCCCTGTACCACCCTGCGGCACGAGACTGAGTGGGTCGAGACAGTCGAGCTCGGCTGGAACGTGCTGGATGGTGCGCTCGCGAACGTGGCCGCGCACGCGTCGCGCCCGGTCCCGCCCGCCACGGACGCCGCGCCCTACGGCCGCGGGGACGCCGCCATGCGTGTCGTCGAGGCGCTGGCCGCGCCTCCGCGGGTCGAGAACGCGCTCACTCCATGAAACCCCGACCGGTCCGACACCGCTCACGGGTTGGTACCGTGCCGAGGTGCCTCAGCAGCTCGTCCAAGCACCACCCCGGCTGGACTGGGTCGACCTCGCCAAGGCAGCGGCCATCGTCCTCGTCGTCGTCTACCACGTCGGCGGCACGGGCGTGTCTTACCTGCTTCCTGGGTCCGGCGGCTGGGCGCTGGACGGTTGGCGGCTGCTGAACTCGGCCCTTGTCCCCGTCCGGATGCCGTTGTTCTTCCTCGCCTCCGGTGTGTTGGCGGCGCGGGCGATGGAACGTGACTGGCCGGCGCTGCTGTGGCCGCGGGTCTGGAGCCTCTTGTGGCCGTTCGCGATCTGGAGCGTGGTCTTCGCGCTGGTCACCGGCTTCGCCTACCGGCCCGACGACCCCCTCGGCTACTCCCGTGAGAACCTCGCCGCGATCCCGGTCGGCGGTACCGCCTACTGGTACCTCGCCGTCCTCGTCGTCTTCTTCATCACCGCACGCCTGCTTCGGCGTTTTGGGGCGCCCCTCATCGTTCTCGCCACGGTTGCCGTCGGGGTCGCTCCTCTGGTGGCTCCCTACCTCACCGACGTCCTCGGCGTGGCAGCCGCCACCAATGTTGGCCGGTTGTGCTACTTCGCGGTCTGGTACGCGATCGGGTGCTTCGCGCGACCCGTGGTCGAGCGTGTCGCGGAGCTGCCGACCTGGCCGCTGCTTCCCGTCACCGTCGTCACCTATGCCGCGCTGGTCTACGTCGTGTACGTCAGGGGGACGACGGTGGACCTCTCGGCCATCATGTCGGTGATCGGCCTCACCGCGGGTGTGCTGCTGTCCGTCTGGATGTGCTCCGCGGAGCGGGTGCGGCGGCTGGCCCGGTACCTCGCCGGTCGGACCCTGCCGATCTACGTCCTGCACCCGATCCTCCTCAACCTCCTCATCGTCGGCTTCCGCGCGACGGGTGGCGACTGGCTCACGGCGGACAGCGTGGTTGTCGGCCTCTTCCTGGTGCCAGCCCTGTCGGTGGCACTGACGGCGGCGTCAGTTGGCCTCTACGACCTGTCGGGACGTGTCGGTATGCGGTTTCTGTTCACGCCGCCCCGGAGGCCGGGCGGGCAGTAGTCCGCCCCACTCCTCACCACCGGTTGACGACGCGTCCTCCACCGGCCGGTGAGGCCATCGTCAACCACCTGCTCCGCGGTCCGTCCGGTCGCCGTGCACGTGCGACGGCGGAAGGTCGAGGATGGACCAGCGCACCAGATTCGTCACGCTCGCGGTTCGCGACCTCGCCGGAGCCGCCGGTTCTACCTCGAAGGCCTGGGTTGAACGGCGGGCTTCGAGTTCCGGGGGAGGTGGTGGCGATCTCCGTGGGCGAGCGGGTGGTGCTTTCGCTGTGAGAAGAGCTCGCGTTCGAGGCGGAGGTCGGGCCGATCGCCCGCGGGGACGGCGTCCCGCCCGTCACTCTCGCCCACAGCGTCGCCACGATCGAGGAGGTCGACGACGTGCTCAACCCTGTCCCGCGCGGCGGCGGCGTCGTCGGTCGGAGTGCCGGTACGGCGTGAGTGGGGCGGGTACACGGGACACGTCGCCGACCCGGCGGGGTTCCGGTAGGAGGTGGCCTACAACCCCGGCCCGGTCGGGCGCAGCGTGCAGCGTGCTGCTCCGATGGATGCGGCCGACGGCGGCTGCCGCGGTCTCGCGCCGGAAGCACGGAGGGACCCGCTTCCGGCGCGAGACTCTCGCGCCGTCAGGAGACTCGGCGCACCCCCAGGGTGTCGCGCCCGTCCCCGTCCCAGTCACCGACGTGCACCTCGTCGGTGGGCCGGCCGTAGACGCGGACAAGGTCGGCGTTGCCGCCGGCGATGCGGTTCTTCACGTAGTAGTGGGCTCCTCGGCGGACCGCGAAGGTGTCGCGCCGGTCCCCGTCCCAGTCTCCGGCGAGGACGACATCGGCCGGCCGGCCGTAGGCGAGAACGTGGTCCGCTGTGCCCCCGGCGATGCGGTTCTTCACGAAGTACTGGGACCCCCGACGGACGGCGAATGTGTCGCGCCCGTCCCCGTCCCAGTCACCGACGATGACGTCGTCGTTGCCGCGTCCGTAGTGCACCACATGGTCGGCCTTCCCGCCGGCGATGCTGTTCTTCACGTGGTACTCACTACCTCGGCGCACGGCGAAGGTGTCCACCCCGTCGCCGTCCCAGTCACCCACGAGGATGACGTCGCCGGGGCGCCCGTAGGCGAACGCCGTGCTCGCCTCGCCGCCGCGCAGGCTGTTGGAGACGTAGAACCGGCTGCCGCGGCGCAGGGCGACGGTGTCGGTGCCGTTGCCGTCCCAGTCGCCGATGAACACCTCGTCGGCCCGGCGGCCGTAGTCGAAGACGTTGTGCGCGTGCGGGCCCCATCCGTTGTTGAGGTAGAAGGTGGGGCCGCCCCCGCCGCCACCCCCGCCGGGCGGGCGCATCGTGAAGCCGGTGGACCCGGAGCAGAAGGTGCCGCCGTTGACGTAGCTGACCGTCCCCCAGACCGAGCCGTCGTGGTGGAACTGACCGCGCAGCGTCTCCGTCCCGCCGGCGCTGTCCGAGATCCGCGTGAAGAAGCTGCCGTCGGCTCTGATCTGGGCCGGAGTCTCAAGAAGGGCGAGCCGTTCGCCCGCGTAGCTCAGTCCGCAGTACCAGCTGTAGGAGACGGTGAGCTTCGTGATGCGGCGGTCGGCGGAGACGGTGAGCTGCCCACGGGCGCCGTCGTTGTACGCCCCGGGGATCACGGTGACGGGGCCAGTCGGCCTGGGTGGCTCCCCGGCGGTCGTGTCCTCGTTGCGGAGCCAGAAGTAGGCCGAGGCGCTGCAGACGTGGTCACGCAGCTCCCACTCATACCTCCCCTCGGCGATTCCGTCGGGACGGACCTTGCCGGAGATCTTGCTGAGGGCGGTGACCTGCCCGCCGTCCGCGTCGATCTTGTGAGTGGCCTCCGCCGTGAAGGTGCCGTCCTCGTTGATGGTGATCGGACGCGCAAGCGTCGCGGTGACGCCTGCGGCATCGGTGCAGGAGGGAAATACGGTGATGGTGAACTCGGCGACCTTGCCGTCGCCGGTCACGCGCAGGCTGGTGCCGTTCTCGTCGGAGTCGGCGCCGGTGTAGGTCCCCGGCTGGACCGAGGGGGCAGCGGCAGCCGGAGCTGCCGCGGGGGCGAGGAGCAGAGCGGCTCCTGCCAGGGCGGCGAGGCCGGCGCGTGCCGGGCGACGTCTGCGGTGGCGAACGGCGTGGTCCGCGCGTGGGAAGGCGCGCATGTGGTGCTCCTCTGCATCAGGGTCTGCGCTCCGCTGCGCCGCGGCGAGACGGGATGGTCATTGGAACCTAGCGAGATGCCGCATCTCGGTCAACGGATCGTCGGTGCCGAAAGAAGGTGCCGGTGCCGCCCTCGCGGGTGACGCTCACGCGCGAGCCCCCGCCTGGTCGATATCGTGGCCCGGAGACCCGGACCTGCCGGGCCGAAGCTGAGGAGCACCATGCGTATCGCTGTCGTCGCCCTGGGGAAGATCGGTCTGCCGTTGGCGGTGCAGTTCGCCGACGCGGGGCACGAGGTCGTGGGTGTGGACGTCCAGCAGTCGGTGGTGGACCTCGTCAACGCGGGGACCGAGCCCTTCCCCGGTGAGGCCCAGCTGCAGGAGAAGCTCGCCGAGCTGGTGCCGGCGGGGCGGCTGCGGGCGACGACCGACTACGGGCAGGCGGTGCCCGGCGCCGACGCCGTCGTCGTCGTCGTGCCGCTGTTCGTCGACGACGCCACCTGGGAGCCGGACTTCGGGTGGATGGACGCGGCCACCCGCTCGCTGGCCGAGCACCTGACCCCCGGCACGCTCGTCTCCTACGAGACGACGCTCCCGGTGGGCACCACCCGCGGGCGCTGGAAGCCGATGATCGAGGAGATCTCGGGCCTGCGCGAGGGCGAGGACTTCCACCTCGTGTTCTCGCCCGAGCGGGTTCTCACCGGGCGGGTCTTCGCCGACCTCAAGCGCTACCCCAAGCTCGTGGGCGGGCTCAGCGAGGCCGGCGCCCAGGCGGCGCGCGACTTCTACGAGGCCGTGCTCACCTTCGACGAGCGCCCCGACCTCGCCCGGCCCAACGGGGTCTGGGACATGGGCAGCGTCGAGGCCGCCGAGATGGCCAAGCTCGCCGAGACCACCTACCGCGACGTGAACATCGGCCTGGCCAACCAGTTTGCCGTCTTCGCCGACACCGCGGGCATCGACGTCTACGCCGTCATCGAGGCCTGCAACTCCCAGCCCTACTCCCACATCCACCGCCCGGGGATCGCGGTGGGCGGGCACTGCATCCCGGTCTACCCGCGCCTGTACCTGTCCACCGACCCCGACGCCTCGATCGTGCGCACCGCCCGCCAGCACAACGCCGCCATGCCGGCCTACGCCGTGGGCCGGGCCGCGGAGCTCCTCGGTGACCTGTCCGGGCTGCGCGCCGTGGTGCTGGGCGCCTCCTACCGCGGTGGGGTCAAGGAGACGGCGTTCTCCGGTGTCTTCGCCACCGTGGCGGCGTTGCAGGAGCGCGGGGCCAGCGTCCTGGTGCACGACCCCATGTACACCGACGACGAGCTCGGGTCCTTTGGCTGGGAGCCCTACCACCTGGGTGAGCCGGCCGACCTCGCCGTCGTCCAGGCCGACCACACGGAGTACCGCGGCCTCACCCCCACCGATCTGCCCGGCGTCCGGCTGCTCGTGGACGGACGCCAGGTCACCGACCCTGCCGCCTGGGCGGGTACGCCCCGCATCGCCATCGGCGCGGGCAGCTGAACCCGCCTCGATGAGCTGGTCAGCCCTGCTGCCGGGGGCGGTCGTGCTGGCGGGCCTGGCCGTCGCCCCCGGCGCGCTCATGCTGCGCGCGCTCGGCGTCCGCGGGCTAGCCGCCCTGGCGGCCGCCGCTCCGGTGACGGTCGGAGCAGTGGGCCTGCTCAGCATCGTGCTCGCACCTCTCGGTGTGGCATGGCGCCTTCCGACGGTCCTGGCAGGTCTCGCTGTCCTCCTCGGCCTAACCTGGGTGCTCGGCCGTCCCGGGCGTGGGTCCGGTGACGCGCGGGTGGCGCAGCCGGCCGTGGCAGGCACTCCTGGACGCCTGACGGGACGCCGGGCCGCTGCCGTCGGCATCGCCCTCGTCGCGTCCTTCGTGCTCCTCGCTGCCCCGTTCGTCGCCGCACTGCCCTCGGCCGACGCGCCGCTGCAGCAGTGGGACGCCGTCTTCCACCTCAATGCCGTCGTAGCCATCCGGGACACCGGCGTCGCCACACCGCTGGGCGGGCTCGCGCCCCTCTACGGCGACGGCACGCTGGCGCCCTACTACCCGACCGGCTGGCACTCCCTCCTGGCGATCGCCCCGGGCTTCACCTCGGTGGCCGCGGTGACGAACGCCGGTGTCCTGGTGCTGGGCGTCGCCGTGTGGCTGGTGGGGCTGGCCGGTCTGGCACGCGAGGTCTTCACCGGGCAGAGTCTTCCGGCGGTGCTCGCGCCGCTCCTGGCGGCGGGTTTCGTCGCCTATCCCGCGGTGCAGCTGACCGTGCTCGCCCAGTTCGCCCAGGGGCTGTCGACGGCGCTCCTGCCCGGTGCGCTCCTGCTCGTGCTGCGGGCGGTCCGGACGGTGACCTCACCGGTGGGTGCGTGGGTGGTGGTGCGCCACGCGGTGGCGGCGCTCGCCGCGGTCGCCGGAGTGCTGGTGGCCCACGCGGGCGGAGCGTTCTCGCTCGCGGTGGTCGCCGGCCCACTGGTGGCCGGGGCGGTCGTCGCGTGGGCGGTCCGCCTGGTGCGGGCCGGCCGCGTGGTGCTCGCCACGGGTGCCGCGCTGGCGCTGGTCGGCGTCGTGGTGGCCGGGCCGGTCGTGGCGGCGAACCTGGACGCGCTGTCCGCCGTCGTCGGCTTCGAACGTGCCAGCGGTCGCACGCACGCAGCGGCCCTGGGGGAGGTGCTGCTCGACCAGACGCTCGTGCACGCCTACCCGTACGACGGCCGGTGGCAGCACCTGGCCCCAGCCCTGGCCGTGGTGGCGGGGGCCGTGCTGCTCCTCGTCCGCCGCCAGCACCGGTGGCTCGTGGTGGCCTATGCGCTCGGTGTGGCTCTCGCGGTGCTCGCAGCCGGTCCGGAGGAGCACCCGCTGCGCTGGCTCACCGGCTTCTGGTACACGCAAGCAGCACGGATCGCCGCCTTCACGGTGGTGCCTGCGGTGCTGCTGGCGGCCTGCTCGACGAGTGCGCTGACGAGGTGGCTCCAGGCGCGGACGGGCCGGCGGGTGGCAGTGGCCGTGACGCTCGTGCTCGTGCTGGCCTGCGCCGGGGTGCGCCTGCCGCTGCAAGAGCGCGTCGTCGCCAGCGCCTACGTCCCCGGCGAGCTGGCCTGGGGCACCATGGCCACGGAGGACGAGCTGGCCCTCATGCGTCGGGCGGGACGGACGCTCCCACCCGACGCCGTCGTGGTGGGCGACCCGTTCAACGGGTCGGCGCTGCTGCCGGCCCTCGCAGGCGTGGACGTCGTGTTCCCCCAGCTCGGCACCAGCGGCACGTCCGACGCGCAGACTGTCCTGCGCGAGCGGCTCGTGGACATCCACATGGACCCGGCCGTCTGTGCGGCGATCGAGGACGTCGGCGCGACGCACCTGTACCAGGACACCGCGAGCGCGGTCGACGGTGCCAAGACCGCCCCCCAGACTGCGGGCATGCGGGACGTGGACGTCTCCGCCGGATTTACCGAGATCGACTCCGCGGGCACGGCAACCCTGTCCACCATCGAGGTGTGTGACTGACCGCGCAGCAGCACGAGATGCAGCGGGCGCAGCCGGACGCCCTACGCTGGGGCCGATGAACGAGGTACGTGTGGTGACCGTGGCCTACAACCCCGGCGACGAGCTCGAGTCCTTCGCGACCTCCTTGCGCGGGGCCACGAGCCGGGGGGCCACCCTCGTGATCGTGGACAACGGTTCCGAGCGGGAGGTCGTTGACGGCGTGGCGCGGCGGCACGGTGCGGAGGTGCTGCGCACCGGCACGAACCTCGGCTACGGCGGAGCAGCGAACCTCGGTGCCCGGGACGGTGAGGAGCCGTGGGTGGTGGTCGCCAACCCGGACATCGTGTGGAAGGCCGGCGCCCTCGACGCGCTGCTCGACGCCGGCTCGCGGCACGAGCGGGCTGCGTCCCTGGGGCCACGGATCCTCAACACCGACGGCACCGTCTACCCCTCGGCCCGGGCGGTCCCCTCACTGACGCAGGGGGCCGGGCACGCGCTCTTCGTCAGGGTGTGGCCCGGCAACCCCTGGACCAGGCGCTACCACCAGCGTCAGGAGCAGGTGCAGCTCGCCGAGCACGCCGTCGGCTGGCTGTCCGGCGCGTGCCTGCTCCTGCGGCGTGAGGCCTTCCGCGAGGTCGGCGGCTTCGACGAGAGCTACTTCATGTTCTTCGAGGACGTCGACCTAGGGGAGCGGCTGGGCCTGGCCGGCTGGCACAACGTCTTCGTCCCCACGGCGTGCGTCGTGCACGACCAGGGGACGAGCTGGCGCGAGCGCCCCGCCACGATGATCCGCGCCCACCACCGCAGCGCGGAGCAGTACCTGCACCGCCGCTACGACGCCTGGTACCAGCTGCCCCTGCGGGCGGCGATCTCTGTGGCTCTGCGTGGACGGGCGTGGGCGGAGACCCGCGGCGCGCGGTGACCCCGCGCGCCGCGGGGACGGGCTACTGGCCCTGCTTGGCGTACTTCGCCTCGACCTCGGCCTTGCGCGGGCGCCACCAGGCTTCGTTCTCGCGGTACCACGCGATCGTGTCGGCCAGACCGGAGCGGAAGTCGGAGAACTGCGGCTCCCAGCCCAGCTCCTCGCGCAGGACCGTGTTGTCGATGGCGTAACGCAGGTCATGGCCGGGGCGGTCTGCCACGTGCTCGTAGTCACCGGGCTCGTGGCCCATGAGCTCGAGGATGAGCTCGATGACCTCCTTGTTGTTCTTCTCCCCGTCCGCGCCGATGAGGTAGGTCCTGCCGATGCGGCCCCGGTCCACGATGTCCCAGACCGCACGGTTGTGGTCACGCACGTGGATCCAGTCGCGCACGTTCTGGCCCGCGCCGTAGAGCTTGGGCTTGACGCCGTCGATGAGGTTGGTGATCTGCCGCGGGATGAACTTCTCGATGTGCTGGTAGGGCCCGTAGTTGTTCGAGCAGTTCGAGATCGTCGCCTCGAGACCGAAGCTGCGCACCCACGCCCGGACGAGGAGGTCCGAGCCGGCCTTGGTCGAGGAGTACGGGGAGGACGGGTTGTACGGGGTGTGCTCGGTGAACTTCGCGGGGTCGTCCAGCTCGAGGTCGCCGTAGACCTCGTCGGTGGAGACGTGGTGCAGCCGCGTCCTGTGCCGGCGCACGGCCTCCAGGAGCGTGAACGTTCCGACGACGTTGGTGTGGAGGAACGGGGTTGGGTCGTCGAGGGAGTTGTCGTTGTGCGACTCGGCCGCGAAGTGGATGACGACGTCGGACTCCGCCACGAGCGGGTCGACGACGTCGGCGTCGGCGACGTCGCCCTCGACGAAGGTGATCCGGCTGGCGACCGAGTCCAGGGAGTCGCGGCTGCCCGCGTAGGTCAGCTTGTCCAGGACGGTCACCTGGACGTCGGGGCGGTCCTCCAGCGTCTGGTGGACGAAGTTGGCGCCGATGAAGCCGGCTCCACCCGTGATGAGTGCGCGCACGCCGAATCTCCTCCTGTTGTCTCGGGACGGCTCTACCCCTGGATTATGCCTTGGGGCGCCTTGCGTGGTGACCACGCCGGCACCGGTGGCCGCGCGATGCCGTAGCGTGAGGCCGGTCGGAGACCGGGACGGCGCCCCACAGGGCCGCGTGGGCAGTGAGAAGGAACGTCATGACGTGGGTTGAGATCGTGCCCACGGCTGCCCTTCTGCTCGCCGTGCTCCTCGTGCCCGGGTGGTTGTCGGTGCGTGGCCTCGGCGTGGGTGGGCTGCTCGCGGTGGCCGCCGCCCCGGCCGTCACGGCCGGGGCCCTCGGTGTCCTCTCCGTGCTCTACGGCCTCGCGGGCCTGCGCTGGTCCCTCGTCACCGTGCTGCCCGGCCTCGGCCTCGCGTGCCTCGTCGCGCTGGCGTGCGGGCGCGCCCTTCTCCCTCCTCCACGAGCGCCGCGGGCACGCCGGCGAGCAGGCGGAGGCGCCGGCGGCCTCGTCGCCGTCGGGGTCCTCGCTGGGGTGGCCATCGCCACCAGTGCCTTTGCGCAGGCCCTCGGTGCACCCGACACCGTCCCGCAGATGCACGACTCGCTCTTCCACCTCAACGGTGCCGAGCTTGCCGCGCGCACCGGGGAGGTGACGCCGCTGGGCGCGATGGGGGGCCTGTACGGCGACGGGCGTGGTGGCGGCTTCTACCCGACCGTCTGGCACTCGGTCGTCGTCCTGGGTGCGGTCGTCGGTGGTGTGGTCCCCGCGACGAACGCACTCGTGGTCGTGGGCGTCGTCCTGCCCTGGATGCTCGGTGTGGCGGCGCTGGCCCACGTGGCGGCTCCTCGGCGCCCGCTCGTGGCCGCCCTCGCCCCGGTGGTGGCAGCGTCCGCCGTCGTGTTCCCGGGCGTGGCGGTGATGTTCAAGGGCATGTACCCCTTCGGCCTCAGCGTGGCGCTCACCCCGGCCACCCTGGCGCTCGCCGCCGCCCTCCTGCCCACGCTCCGGCCGGAGGGTGAGGCCGTCGCGCTGGATGCGCTCCGTGGGCGGGCCCGACTCGCCCCGTGGCTGGCCCTGGCCATGGCGGCCGCCGGGGTGATCCTCGCGCACAGCAGCGGCCTCGCCGCGCTCGGCTTCCTCGCCGCGCCTGCCGTCGTCACCGCGTGCTGGCGCCTGGGCAGCAGCCAGCGTGAGGCGGGCAGGGCGCTCCTCGGCTGGGCCACCGCGCTGGCGCCGGTGGCCGCGCTCGTCCTGCTCGTCGCGGCAGTCTTCACCGTGCCCAAGCTCCGGGCGATGGCCGGGTACGCGAGCCCCGAGGGCTCCCCGCTGGCAGCCCTCGGGCACGTCCTGGTCGGGTCGACGCCGCAGCAGACCGCCGGTGCGCTCGGCGTCGCCGTGCTCACCCTCGTCGGCCTCGTCACGGCGTGGCGGCGGGCACGATGGCTCGCCTGGTCCTGGCTCGTGGCACTGTTGCTCTTCGTCGCCGCCGCGGGTCCGGACGGTCCGCTGCGGACGCTCACAGGTTTCTGGTACAAGTCCGCGGACCGCCTCGAGTCGCTCCTCGTGACCGTCGGGGCAGTCCTCGGAGCGTGGGGGGCGCTTGCACTCGGCCGCGGCCTGCGGATGCTCCTGCCGGACGCTCGGCGTGGGCGCCGTCGCGCTCCGGGCCCCGGGAGCGCCCTGGCAGGCGTCGTGGCGATCGCCCTGGTGGTCCTTGCCGTCGCGGTGCCCGGCACCGCGGACGAGCAACGGGCGACGACGGCAGCCGCGTACCAGCCCGACGTCATGGTCCACCCGGCGTGGGCCACCCCGGAGGAGCTCGACTTCATCGAGGGGCTCGGCGACGTGCTCCCGGAGGATGCGGTCGTCGTCGGCGACCCGATGAACGGCGCGGCCTTTGTCCAGGTGCTCACCGGGCGGCGCGCGTACATCCCCGTCCTGGGAGAGTCAGCGCTCTCGGCCGACCAGCGGTACCTGCAGGAGAACTTCCACGACCTCACGACGGACCCGGAGGTCTGCCGCATCCTGCGGGAGCACGGTGTGGAGTACTACTACGAGGACGCGCCGATGCCTTACGGGGCGGTCGGCCTCGTCGGGATGCGGCCGGGGTTCTACGGGGTCGATGTGATGACCGGTCTGGAGCTGGTCGCCTCCTCGGGGACCGCCGCCGTCTACCGGATCGAGGCCTGCGACTGACTCAGGTGGTCTCCACGGTGACCCGCGGCTCGGTGTGGAGGTAACCCACCGTGCGGCCCTCGGTGACGACGGCAAAGTGCGCTGCCCGCGCGGCCCTGTCGACATCACGCGCCGCGGCGTCGCGCAGGGCGACGTTGACGGAGTAGTCGCCCTGCGCGATCGGCAGGGCGGGGAGCGTGACGGCGAAGCTGGCCGGGCCGTCGACGTCGGGCAGGTCCTGCTCGAGCAGCTTCGTGTCGGTGGCGAAAATGACCTGGCCGAGCGGGGTCTCGATCGAGGTCCCGAGAGACCAGCCGCTGAGCGGCTCCTGGGGGTCGATGAGTCCGGAGACCGTGAGGTCGTCGCCCGGGCGGATCGTCAGCGGCTCGCCCGCGCGCCCCGGTGCGGAGACGGAGACGGAGTGGAGACGTGTCCGCTTCGCCGGGGCGGTGTCCCCGCGCAGCTCGGCGGCGTCGCTCTCCCTGGCCTCGCGTTCGGCGATGTCCTGGTCGATGCGCTCCTCGTAGTCGTGGCGCAGCCGGCGCATGGCCTCGCGCGGTGAGCCGTCCTCGACGATGCGGCCGCTCTCGAGCACGACCGCCCGCGTGCACAGCTCGGTGACCTGCTCCGCGGAGTGGCTGACGAGCACGATGGTGCGGCCCTGGGACTGGAACTGGCGGATCTTGTCCATGCACTTGCGCTGGAACGGCTCGTCACCCACGGCGAGGACCTCGTCGACGAGGAGGATGTCCGGGTCCACGTGCACGGCGACCGCGAAGGCCAGGCGCACGTACATGCCCGAGCTGTAGAACTTCACCTGGGTGTCGATGAACTGCTCGATGCCGGAGAACTCGACGATCTCGTCGAAGTGCCGTGCGGTCTCGCGGGACGTCAGGCCGAGGATCGAGGCGTTGAGCTGAACGTTCTCCCGGCCGGTGAGGTCGGGGTGGAAACCGGCACCGAGCTCGAGCAGCGCGGCGAGCCGCCCGCGCAGCAGCACCTCACCGCTCGTCGGCTGGATGATGCCGCCGATCGTCTTGAGCAGCGTGGACTTGCCCGAGCCGTTGGGCCCGACGAGGCCGACGGTGCTGCCCGCCTCGATGGTGAGGTCGATGCCACGCAGCGCCCAGAAGTCCTCTTTGTGCTGCGCGGAGCGGCCGGCGTTGACGATGCGCTCCTTGAGGGACTTCTCCTTGCGGATGACGAAGCGCTTGGAGACGTCGCGGACATCGACGACAGTGGTGGTCACGTCACAGCTCCTGGGCGAAGTCGCGCTGCATCCGGGCGAAGAGGCGCTGGGCAAGGATGAGGAGCACCCCGCCGATCGCGAGCGCCACGAGCAGCCGGAGCGCGTGGTCCGGGGGGAAGGCCTCGGCGGGCCCGCTCACCCAGACCGAGCGTTGGAATGCCAGCGTCGAGAGGGTGACCGGGTTGAGGAGGTAGATGTCGGCGAGGGCGTCGGGGATGGTGTCGGCGACCATCGACCAGGAGTAGACGATGGGGGAGAGCCAGAAGCCCACCATGATCGCGACCTCCACGAGGTACTGGATGTCGCGGAGGTAGACGTTGGCGGCGGCGAGCACGAGGGCGAACGCGGTCCCCCAGCTGACGATGACGAGCAGGCCGAGCGGGAGGTAGAGCAACCGCTCGTCGAGCACGAGCCCGCGAACGAGGACCGCGGCGACGAGGAGGATCCCCAGCTGGATGAGGAAGTTGAAGATCGCGGAGCCGACGACGCTGAGAGGGAAGATCTCCCGGGGCAGGTAGATCTTCTTGACGATGCCCGAGTTGGCGAGGATCGAGGCGGTGCCTCCCTGGACGATCTCGGCGAGCAGCGTCCACGCGGTGATCCCGGCAAAGACGTAGATCGCGAAGTCGGGGATCGCGCGCTCGGCGCCGAGGATGCGCCCGATGGCCAGGTAGTAGATGAGGAGCTGGACCAGCGGACGTGCCAAGGACCACAGGAGCCCGAGGGAGGAGTCCTTGTACCGGGCACGCAGCTCACGCCGGACGAGCATGTCGAGCAGCTCGCGACGCTGCCAGATCTCGGTGAGCGACTCCCGGGCACCGGTGATGAAACCGCTCCGGGGGCTCGCGGGTCGCAGCTCTTCGCGGGCGAGCGCGGCTGCGCGCGCCTCAGCCTCGTTGTCCACGTCTCGCTCCTCCACAGGGTCCAGGGGCGCTGGTCGGGTGCGTGCCGGAACCGCACGCACGAGGCCCCGACGGACCGGTCAGCGGTCCGTCGCCTTCGAGCGGCCCACGATAGACCGTGCCGCTGAGCGGCCACGACGGGCAAGGCGCCGCAGGCGCCGGTCCAGGGTCTGCTCCAGGGCTGCCCGGACCTGGCTGATCTCGCTCTGCAGGCCACGGACGTGGTTCTCCAGACCGGCGATGTGGTGTTGCGCACCCGCGAGCTCCTCGGCTGTGGCGGCCAGCTCTGCGTGGGTGTCGGCGTTGGCGGCTCGCAGCGCGGCCGACACCCGGGTGTTCGCGGCGATGAGGTGGTCCCGGTTGCGCAGCGCCTCCTCGCGCTGCTCGGCGGCGAGCACGATGACCGGGCGGGGGCTGTCCGCTGCTGCGGGCGACGGGGGAACCGGGACGACGGGCGATCCGCCGGCGCGTCCGCCATCTTCCGTGCTGACGAACGAGGCGATGCGGGCAAAGGCTTCCCGGACGGCGGCGCGGTCCTCGGCGACGAGCGCCGAGAGCGCCGGAGGCTCCTCCTCCACGCGGGCGAGCGCGTCGCGCAGAGAGTGGTCGTCGGAGAAGATCCAGTCCGTGAGGCCGCGGTCGGCGAGAAAGTCGCGGACCTTGCGCTGCTCGACGGTCACGAAGGGAACGTGCTGCGCGTAGGCGAAGAGCGTCGCGTGCAGGGAGGAGACGACGACGTAGGACATCTGTCCGATGACCGAGTGCAGCTGCAGCGGCGTGAGTCGCGGCAGGGTGATCGCGCGGGAACGGTCGAAGGGCAGCGCGTCCATGAAGGAGTCGTCGTAGTTGTAGTGCGTGAACGGGATGAACACCTTCGGGCGGTCGATCGCGTCGACGGCCTCGACCAGCTCGGGCGAGAGCTGCAGGGTGTGGGGCACCACGTGGATGCCGACGACGGGTTCACCGGTCGGCAGGCCCTCGATCGCGAAGTGCTCCGACTCCAGCGTCATCGTCGTGTCCGGGAGCAGCTGCGCGTCGGGCACGACCGAGCGGAGGTGGTCGACCTCGGCGGAGGTACGGGCACTGACGAGGCGGTACTCCTTGAGGTGGTCGAGCCGGTCCGCGTCGGGCCACACGCCCGCGGCGTTGAGGACGGCCGGTCCCTGGACGCGGAAGCGGTCGTAGAAGGGGTCACCGACCGGGCGGATGAGGTCACCACCGCCGACGACGACGAGCTCGTCTCGCGCGTCGACGGGCTCGAAGGGGCTCAGCACCTCCACCGGGGCGACCCCGTGGCGCGCGAGCTCCTGCGCGACCGCGATACCGATGGCCCAGTCTCCCGTGTTGGGACTGATCGAGTCGTAGAGCAGGCTCGCCACAGCGGGACACCTTCCTTTCCGGACGGCCCCACGCCTGTGGGACCGTCCACACTCTAGTGGGGCCACTGCGGCGCCCACCCGAGCGGCCGCGCCGGCCCGGCTAGACTTCACGGAGCACGGACCGGCCCCATGGCCGGGTCGCCGCGCAGCCGGCGGTGCTGGGCTGGCCTGCGTGACAGGCTGCCGCAGGAGCGGAGAGGACGACATGGGCAGGAACGAGACACCGGAGGCCGTGGCGAGCAGGGCCTCAGTGGCCGAGCTCGTCGACGGGGACAGCACCGTCCTCGTGCTGGGGACCGAGCCGGAGACGCTGGCCGAGGAGCTGCGCGACCACGGCTGTGAGGTCACGGCGCTCACCGTGCCGGCCACGGCGGGAGAGCTTGGGGTCTTCGACGTCGTCGTCCTCGACGAGGGCGCCCTCGCCGGTGCCGTCGACCCGGCCGAGCTGCTCGCGACCGCGGCCGGGTGGGTGGGACCCGAGGGCCGTCTCGTCGTCGTGTCCGCGCAGTCCGCGCTCGCCTTGGCCGTCCAGGACGAGGCGGCGTCGACCGCCAGCGAGGTCGCCGAGCTCAAGCACCGCCTGCTCACCCTGCGCGACCACGTCATCGGCCTGGAGGCGACGACGGCGACGGCGCGCGCCCAGGCCGCTCGCGCCCAGCGGGAGGCGCAGCAGCAGCTGGAGGAGATGGCCGCGTCGACGACATGGCGCGCCGGCCGCCTCGCGGTGGCACCGGCGTCATGGGTCCGCCGCCGGATCTCCGGGCGGCCCTGATGGCCCACCCGCTCCTGTCCGTCCTCACGCCCGTCTACGACCCACCGCTGGACGCGCTGCGGGAGATGATCGACTCCGTCCGGGAGCAGAGCTTCTCCTCCTGGGAGCTCATCCTCGCCGACGACCGCTCCACCGACCCGCGAGTGCGGGAGGTGCTCCGCGCCGAGGCCGCCCGCGACCCGCGCATCGTCGTCGTCGAGCGGGAGCGCAACGGCGGCATCGTCGCCGCCTCGAACTCGGCGCTCGGCAAGGCCCGCGGCGAGTTCGTCGCCCTCCTCGACCACGACGACCTCCTCGTGCCACGTGCCTTCGAGATCGTCGTCGCCTGGCTCTCCACCCACCCGGAGGCCGACTACCTCTACTCCGACGAGGACAAGGTCGACGAGGCGGGCCGGTTCTACGACGCCTTCCACAAGCCCGACTGGTCGCCCGAGCGGCTGCGCGGGCAGATGTACACCTCCCACCTGTCCGTCCTGCGCACCTCCCTGGTGCGCCAGGTGGGCGGCTTCCGCGACGGCTTCGAGGGCTCCCAGGATCACGACCTCGTGCTGCGGGTCACCGAGCAGGCCCGTCAGGTGCTCCACGTGCCCGAGATCCTCTACCACTGGCGCGCGCACTCCGGCTCCACGGCCGCCGACTACGGCGTGAAGTCGCACGCGTGGGACGCCGGCCGCCGCGCCGTCCAGGACCACCTCGACCGGTCCGGCATCGACGCGAGGGCGCACCTGGGTGAGCTCCCCGGCACCTACCGCCTGGAGCGGGCGGTCGCCGCGGGCACGAGGGTGAGTGTCATCATCCCGACCCGAGGCTCCTCCGGCCTCGTGTGGGGCGAGCAGGACGCCTTCGTCACCGAGTGTGTCCGCTCCCTCCTCGAGCGGACCGGTGCGGAGCTCGACGTCGAGATCGTCGTCGTCCACGACGACGACACCCCGCCCGAGGTGCTGGCGGACCTGCAGGCGATCGCCGGCGGCCGGCTCGTCCTCGCCCCGTTCTCACGGCCCTTCAACTTCTCCGAGAAGTGCAACGCCGGGTACCTCGCCGCCAGCGGGGACGTGCTCGTCTTCCTCAACGACGACATCCGCATCTCCTCCGAGCACTTCCTCGAGTCCCTCGTCGCGCCGCTGTCGGAGCCCGACGTCGGCCTGACCGGCGCTCGTCTCCTCTTCGCCGACGGCACCCTCCAGCACGGCGGCCACCAGTACTCGCGGGGCGACATCACTCACGTCTTCCTCGGGGTCAAGGGCACGTGGGGTGGGCCCTTCTCCGAGCTGACGATCAACCGCGAGTGCTCGGGTCAGACCGCCGCGGCCGCTGCCGTGCGCCGGGAGGTCTTCGAGGAGGCCGGCGGCTTCTGCGAGGCGCTGCCCGGCAACTTCAACGACGTCGATTTTTCCCGCAAGATCGGGCACCTCGGCTACCGCACCGTGTGGGTCGCCGCCGCCTCGGCCTACCACTTCGAGTCCCGCACCCGGAAGCCGACGGTGCACGAGTGGGAGTACCGCTTCATCACCACGCGCTGGGACTTCGGCGGTGACGACCCGTACATGCCGGTGGCGCTGACCCGCTCGCGGCGCTCCGAGGGCGAAGCGTGACACGAGTCCTCGTCGTCACCCTCGACACCGTCGCCGAGCGGATGGCCGGGCCGGCCATCCGCGCGTGGGAGACCGCGTCCTACCTCGCCGCGGAGCACGACGTCGAGCTCGTCACCTTCGGTGCCTGTGAGCGGACGGCGCCCGCCTTCGCGGTCCGCCGCACCGGGCCCGCCCAGTTCCGCGAGGAGGTCGCGGCGGCGGACGTCGTCGTCCTCCAGGGCTATCTCATGCGTGCCTTCCCCTGGCTGCGGACCGTCCCGCAGGCCCTCGTCGTCGACCTCTACGACCCCTTCCACCTCGAGTCGCTCGAGGTGACCCGCGGGGAGAGCGAGGAGCGGCGGGCCGCCTCCACGGCCAAGGCGGTCACTGAGCTCACCGCCCAGGCCCGGCGCGGGGACTTCTTCCTCTGCGCCTCGGAGAAGCAGCGTGACTTCTGGCTCGGGCACCTCGCCGCGGCCGGCCGGGTCAACCCAGCCACCTACGACGACGACCCCTCCCTGCGCCGGCTCCTCGACGTCGTCCCGTTCGGAATCGTCCAGGACGCGCCGGTGAGCACCGGCGGGGCGCTCAAGGGCGTGGTCCCCGGCATCGGCGTGGACGACCACGTCATCGTCTGGGGCGGGGGCGTCTACAACTGGTTCGACCCGTACACGGTCATCCGCGCCGTCGACCGGGTGCGGGAGACGGTGCCGACCGTGCGGCTCTACTTCCTCGGCATGGCCCACCCGAACCCCGACGTGCCCGAGACCGTCGCCGCGCGACGCGCTCGCGCGCTGGCGGACGAGCTCGGTCTCACCGGCCGGCACGTGTTCTTCAACGACGACTGGGTGCCCTACGACCGTCGCGCCGACTACCTGCTCGACGCCGACATCGGTGTGAGCGCCCACTTCGACCACGTCGAGACGGCGTTCAGCTTCCGGACGCGCATCCTCGACTACCTCTGGGCGGGCCTGCCGGTCGTGTGCACGGCGGGGGACGCCTTCGGTGAGCTCGTCGCAGCCGAGAACCTGGGCAGAGCGGTGCCGCCGGAGGACCCGGACGCCATGGCCGCCGTGCTCGAGGAGCTCCTCACCGACCACGCCGAGCGCGCCGTCGTGGTCGGCAACGTGCACGGCGCGGCGCAGCGGTTCCGGTGGCCGGTGGTGCTCGAGCCGCTGTCCCGCTTCTGCGCCGCACCTCGACGCGCGGCCGACGCCGACCGCCCCCTGGACCTCGCTGCCTTCGGCGGCGAGCCGGGGCCCCTCAGGCGCCTGCGTGAGGACGGGGCCGCCGCCGCGCGGCTGCTGCGTGACGAGGGAGCTGCTGCGGTCGTGCGCAGGGTGCGGGTGCGCCTGGGGCGCTGAGGCGCTCCTGGCCGACGGTTAGGCTGAGCCGGTGCGTGTCCTCCAGGTATCAGCCCACTTCCCGCCGAACTTCGTCAGCGGTGGAACCCTGGTCCCGTACCGGGTGGCACGCGCGGTCGCAGCGGCCGGGCACGAGTCGCTGGTCTACGCCGGCCACCTCGACGCGCAGCGGGAGCCGCTGAGCACGTGGACGGACGATGACGACGGCGTGCCGGTCCGCTGGGTCACCACGACGCCGTGGACCGGATGGTCCGACCCGCGCAACAGTCACAACCCCGAGGTCGAGGCCGACTTCCGCCGCTGGCTGGAGCAGACGCGCCCGGACGTCGTCCACCTCCACTCGGTCCAGACCCTCGGTGGCTCGCTCGTGAGGGCTGCCAAGGACGCCGGGGCCGCGGTCGTCGTGACGATGCACGACTTCTGGTGGTTCTGTGCCCGCCAGTTCCTCGTCACCCGGGACATGCGCCCGTGCTCGCTCGTCGTCGGGTGCGGGACGTGCCCGTGCGAGGTGGATCACGACTGGCTCGTGCGGCGTGACGCGGCGCTCGCCGAGCATCTGGCCGCGGCCGACGTCGTCCTCGCCCCGTCCCGGAGCGCTGCTCGCGTCCTCGTGGCCAACGGCGTGGACCCCCACCGCGTCAGGGTCGACGAGAACGGCCTGCCCGCGCTCCAGCAGCCCACGCAGGGGCGGCAGCGTGCCGATCATGTCCGCTTCCTCTTCGCCGGCGGCAACGATCCGATGAAGGGCGCCGCGGTGCTGCGCGAGGCACTGGGCGCGCTGGCGAACCTGCCCGGGTGGACCATCGACCTCTACGGTGTCACGGACACCGCCGGCCTGCCGGAGGCGGCCAGTGCACGCCCCGCCTACCGGCCCGCTGACCTGGGGGATGTCCTCGCCCGGCACGACGTGCTCGTCCTGCCCTCCATCATGCGGGAGTCGCACTCGATCCTCACGCGCGAAGCCCTCAGTGCCGGACTCGCCGTCATCTGCACCGACACCCTGGGCCCGGAGGAGGCGGTCGCGGACGGCGTCAACGGGCTCGTCGTGCCAGCGGCGGACAGTGAGGCGCTCGCTGCGGCCATGCGCCGCACCGTCACGGAGCCCGGCCTCGCGGACCGGATCATCGGCGCAGGCGCGCTCACGCCCCCGCGCGACTTCGCCGACCAGGCCGCCGGTCTGCTCGAGCTCTACGCCGAGGTCGCCGGCCGGGCCGCGTCGGACGTCACGCCGGCCGCGAGCGGCGGGCCTGCCGACGCCGTGGCCGCGCAGCCCGACGGCACCGACGTGCCCGCCGGCCGAATGATCGGACGCGTCCTGTTCATCGTCGGTATCCAGGGCGCTCCACTCCGCTATCGCGCGCAGCTGCCGGCGGAGGGACTGCGCCTGCTCGGTGTCCAGACCGACGTCCGCCACTACCGCGACCCGCAGCTGTCCGAGGCCATCGCCGCTGCGGACGCCGTCGTCCTCTACCGCGTCCCGGCCACGTGGCAGGTCCTCGCTCTCCTCGACGAGCTGCGGGCGCAGCGCCCCACCGTGCCCGTGGTCTACGACATCGACGACCTCGTCTTCGACCCGCGACTGCGCGGCCAGGTCGACGGCCTGACGTCCCTGGCTCCGGAGGAGGAGGAGCTGTGGTGGCGAGGCGTCGCGCGGTACCGCACCACGATGGAACGGGCCGACCTGTACATCGGGTCGACCCGGATGCTGTGCGAGCAGGCGACGGATGTCGCTGGCCTGCCTGCGCGGCACGTGGCGAACGGGGTGGGCGCGCTGCTCGCGCAGGCGAGCGACGACGCTTTGCAGCGTCCCCGGACGTCCGGCCCGCTGCGCATCGGGTACTTCTCCGGCACGACGACGCACGACGCGGACTGGGCACTGGTCGAGCCGGCCGTCCTCGAGGTCCTGGAGGCCCGCCCCGATGTCGAGCTGTGGCTCGGGGGGCACCTGCGGCCCACCGCTGCCCTGGCACGCGTCTCCCACCGGGTGCGCCGCCTCCCGTTCGTGCCGTGGTACGAGCTGCCCCTGCTGCTCAGGGACGTCGACGTCTGTCTCGCCCCCTTGACGAGCTCGCGGTTCAACGAGGCGAAGTCGGCGATCAAGTGGCTCGAGGCCGCGCTCGTCGAGACACCGGTCGTCGCCACTGCGACCGAGCCGTTCCGCGACGCGGTGGACGACGGCCGCACCGGCTACCTCGCCGAGAGTCGGGAGGACTGGGTCCGCGCACTGGGAGCGCTCCTGGACGACCCTGTCCTGCGCCGTCGGGTCGGGACTCAGGCGCGGCGCGCAGCCCTCCTGCGGTGGTCCCCGCACCTCCAGGGACGCGCCTACCTCGCGGCGCTCGGCGCGGCCGCTGAGCACGTCGCGCTGAACGGTCCGCGACAGCCGACGGCCTGGGACCCCGTCGCCGACGACGAACCACTGTCGGCGATGGACGCGTACGTCGAGCCCTACGTGCGCCCTGCACGCAGGCCCGGGGTCGTCAGCCGCCTCGCGCGGTCGGCCCCGGGGCGCCGGTTCCAGGCGGTCCTGCGGGTGTACCGGGCGGGCGGTGCGGGCGCCGTGAGAGAGCGTGTGGCGGCGCGACTCCGAGCGGGCCGCCGATGAAACGGCCCGATCCCGGGACGCTGCTGGCGTGGATCGCGCCCGTCGTCCTGCTCCTCGTCATGGTGGGCCCCTCCCTGCTCGGGTTCCGGCTCTTCGCCGCCGGCGATCTCATCGACAGCCGAGCCGCTCCGTGGGTGGAGAGCACGACGGTGGAGGAGGTCCGCAACGTCTGCGTCTCCGACACCGTCGACTCGGTCATCCCGTCCGCTCTCCAGTTCCGCCAGCGGGTGGCCGAGGGCGATCGTGCACCGCTCTGGGACGACGGCGCCTCCGCGGGTGCCATCCTCGGCGCCGCACCGCCGCAGGGAGTCGCCTCTCCGCTCTTTCTCGCCACGCTGCCGTTCTCCGACGCCTCCTTCACCGGGTGGCTCAAGCTATTCGAGGTCGCCACGGCGGTCGCCGGCACCGTGCTGTGGGCGCGGCGGCTCGGGCTCTCCGCAGCGGCCGGCGCTGTGGGCGGGCTCGTGTTCGTCACGAGCGGCTTCATGGTGATGTGGACGAACTGGCCGCAGACACGGACCGCCGCTCTCTTCCCCCTGCTCTTCTGGGCGCTGGAGCGGATCGTCCAGGACCGCACGCTGCGTTCGGCGCTCCCTCTGCCGTTCGTGGTTGCCGCCCTTGTGCTCGGCGGCTTCCCCGCGATCGCCGTCCACGCCGTCTACCTCAGCGCCGTCTACGCGGTGCTGCGGCTCGTCGTCGCCAACCGGAGGGACGACTCCCGCGGGGCCTGGCGGCGATGGGGCAAGGCACCCGTCCTTGCCGGGGCAGGAGCAGCGCTCGGCGGACTGATGGTGAGCTTCCAGCTGCTGCCCTGGCTCGAGCAGCTCAGCGCGACGGACCTCGACTACCGCGAGAACATGTGGGCCTTCACCTTCGGCGTCCGTGAGATGCTCACCGCCGCCTACCCGCAGGCGCTGGGGACGTGCGCCACCGGGTCTGAGCGCTGGGGGAGTGTCATCCCGGTGGAAGGCGTCTCGTTCATCGGCGCCGGTGCCCTCGTGCTCTGCGTCGCCGCGATCGTGCTCCCTGCGGCGGGGAGACGGATGACCGGTGTCCGGCCGTTCTGGCTGCTCACAGGCGCGCTGACCTTCGCCGTGTCCTTCGTCGGCGGCACGGTCAACTACGTCGTCTCCCTGCTGCCACTCATGGACAACTCACCGATGCACCGGATGCGGGCCATCGGCGGGCTCATGTTCGCGATGCTCGCGGCCGCGGGCTTCGAAGCGGTCCGGCGCTCTGCCCGTACCCGTGGACTGCTGCCGTGGGTCGCCGTCGTCGCTGCCCCGTTGCTGCTCGCCGGTGCCGCGTACGCGGCGCGTCGCGTGGCCCCCGACCCGGCGGGCTGGGCGCAGGTGCGGACGTCGGTCCTGCTCGGACTGGCCGCGGGCGTCGTTGTGGCGCTCGCCTGGGCCTGGGCGATGTCCGGTCTGCGTGGCCGTGCCGTCGCCGTGGCGCTCATCCCCGTAGTGATCGTCGCCGAGGGGCTGCTCTTCACCGGTGCCTTCTGGCCACGCACCGATCCGGACCTCCTCTACCGGGAGACCGTCACCGACCAGTTCTTGCGGACGAACCTCGGCCACGACCGGATGGTCGGGGCCGGGTACGCCTACTGGAACGGCGCCAACAAGGTCGCCGGGATCCGCTCGCTGTCAGGGCACACCTTCGTTCCTCCGGAGTGGGAAGAGCTGCTCGTGGCGGTGGACGAGAACATGTTCCTCACGCCGACGAACCACACCCTGTCGAACCTGCAGGCACTCACCGACCCCCTCCTGGACCGGTTCGCCGTGCGCTACGGCGTCGCGGACCTCACCGTCGCCCCGCTGGGGGACCTCCAGGGGGACGGCGAGCAGGACCGGAGCCGCACCGTCCTGCTGCAGGAGACGGCCGCGACCCGTGAGCTCGCGCCCGTGCGCCTGCGCGGTGTCGCCATCGAGCTCGCCGAGCCGCTCGGTGATGTCGCGGAGTCCGCCGAACCTGCGTCGGTCGTCGTCGAGGTGCGCGACGGCACCGCCGTCGTGGCGTCGGCCGAGCGCCGGGTGCGCGACGGGCTCGCCGGTGTGGTGACGATCCCGGTCAACGGCGAGCACCTCGCCACTGCCAGCGGTCCGCTCACCGTGGAGGTCCGCGCCGTCGGCCGGCCTGACCTCCACGTGGTTGCCGGGGGCGACGGTGCTTGGGTGGGGACTCTCACCGCGCCGGACGACGGCCTGGACCTGGTCCTCACGCACGACGCCCAGGTCTACGAGCGTTCGTCGGTGATGCCCAGGTTCCGCTGGGCTGCGGAGGCGCAGACCTGCGACACGGACTGCGCCGAGGTCCTCGGCGGACTTCCCGAGGAGGTCGCGCTGCTGCCCGGTGAGGCTGGGGCGGAGGCGTCGTTCGACGGGCTGCCGGCCGCCGTCGACGTCGAGACGGACACCGACGACTACAAGCGGGTCCGGGTCGAGGCCGAGGGATCGGGGATGCTCGTCCTGGCCGACTCCTTCCAGGACGGCTGGCAGGGCTACGTCGACGGGCAGCCGGTGGACGTTCTCCGCGCGGACCATGCCCTCCAGGGGGTGCCCGTGCCTGCAGGCAGCCATGTGGTCGAGATCGCCTACGAGCCGGTGGGCTGGTCGGTGCTTCCGTGGGTGACTCTGGTGACGGCAATCGGGCTGCTCGTGCTCTGGGTGACTCTCGTCCGGCGGGGACGGCGCCGAAGCTGAGCGCTCAGTCGCCGCGTCCCGACACTCGGATGCCGGCAGGCACCCGGAGCGACATCAACGGCGGGAGGAGTGCCTCGGGCCGGGCGCCCGTGCCGGCACGGGTGCCGCGAACGCCCGAGCGAGCAGCGTCACCGTGAGGACGGCGGCGATGCAGGGCGCGATGACCGCGATCGCGGTCGCGGTGGTGCCCAGCGTGCTCCAGGCTTCCCAGCGTCCAAGGGCCACGCGGACCGACTCACCGGCCGGGTGGTAGAACCCCTGGAACGCGAAGGCCAGACCGTAGGCGCCCAGTCCCACGCACGTCACCGGCACCACCAGGAGCAGTGCGCGTCGCTGGCCCGCTGGCAGCCGCGAGCCCGCCGCGTCCGTCGCGATCCCCACGCACGCAGCGAAGACCGGAACCGCGACGAAGAGGTAGCGACCCTGGAGGCCGGCGAGGTAGCCGCCGTCGACGTAGGCCTGCCAGGAGCCGTAGAGGATGATGAGCAACGTGAGGAGCGGGAGCAGCAGGAGGACCGCTAGCGGCATACGTGTGCCGCCGCCGGCGACCAGCGCCCCGACGACGGCGAGAAGGAGCGCGACGGTCATCGCCTGGCCCAGCCACGCCGGGACCGACAGCTCCATCCACCCGTAATTACCCCAGGCGCTCGAGACAAGACCTCTCCTCGCGCCACGGAGGAAAGCCAGGACGCTCGGCTCCTGACCGGTGTCGAGGTAGGGCCGTGGCGGCATGCCGTCCGGTTGGATGGCGCCGTAGAGGACGAGGTTGCGCAGCCACCACCAGCCGCCGACGGCGAACGCCACGGCCAGGGACACGAACGCTGCCCACCAGCGGGGGCGGGCCCGCGGGTTGGCACGGTGGCCGAGGACGAAG
This sequence comes from Georgenia satyanarayanai, assembly GCF_023715365.1. Lineage (GTDB taxonomy): Bacteria > Actinomycetota > Actinomycetes > Actinomycetales > Actinomycetaceae > Oceanitalea > Oceanitalea satyanarayanai_B. Next base: position 188,300 of record NZ_JAMBNZ010000005.1, on the reverse strand, counting down.
GAGATGGCCACGACGGGGATGGACGCAAGCAGGAAGCCCTTGCTCAACAGGGCGATGCCCAGAGCGATGCCCGCGCCGAGGACGAGCTTCCACGTGTGCCGTCGTGTCAGTGCCAGCGATGCCAGCCACAGCACCGTCGCCGCCGAGACGTTGGCCAGCGCGTCGTTCGTCACCGCGCTGTTGATGTGGGCCAGCTGGCTCACGCCGGTCACGGAGACGGCGGCGATGAGGGCTGCTCGCGTGGAGCCGCCGATGGCGCGGGTCGTCGCCGCCGTCAGGGGGACCAGCCAGACGACGAGGGACGCGCTGAGGAGTCGCAGCACCAGGAGCTGCTGGTCCCACCGCCAGTCCTCGCCGCCGAGGAGCTTGAGGACTAGCGCCCCGAGGGCGTAGTAGCCCGGAGGGTGCTGAGTCATCTGGTCGACGGCGGGCGGGCCGCTCCCGGCGGGAAGCTCGACCGTGCTGACGACCACGCGGTCGGCGGGGTCCCCGGGATCGAGCTCGACGAACAGCGGCGGCCCGACGCGCTCGGCCTCTCCGGGGAGAACTGCGGCCGACTGGCGGATGAACGGCTGGTCGACAGGAGCCCACCCGGCCTCGTCGACCGCGACTCGCACGCCGTCGGATATCATCGCCGTCTGCGGCTCCGGCCAGCCGCCACCCTCGAGGAGGCGCAGGACGGAGTTGAAGTGCTGGGGCTCGTCCGGTGCCCGGAAGGCCGGGGTGAGGACCGCCCAGAGCACGAGCACCGCACCGAAGAGTGCCGTCGTGGCAGCGAGGCAGCGACGGTAGTTTACGGACGACACACCACGAGCATAAGGTCCTCGCGGGCGTCGCCTGCAGCGCCGCACCAGCGCCGGTGTGACCCGGAACCTAGGGCGGTCGGTGACCGGTCGCGTATCGTGTCACGGAGTGTGGCGTCCGTGGCCGGTCGCGTGGTGCCACCGAACGACAGGCTCCTGGTGGGACATTCGCACCAGCAGTCCGCGCTAATGACGGATGGGTTGAACCAGTGAAGCTGTTTGTCCAGGTCCCGTGCCTCAACGAGGAAGAGACCTTGCCCCTCGTCCTCGAGTCGATCCCCAGGGAGATCCCGGGAATCGACCAGATCGAGATCCTCATCATCGACGACGGCTCCACCGACCGCACGATCGCGGTGGCGCAGGAGCACGGCGTGCGGCACTTCGTGCGCCACGCCCGCAACATGGGCCTGGCCCGGTCCTTCCGGGACGGTATCGACTACGCCCTGGCCCACGGCGCGGACATCGTCGTGAACACCGACGGGGACAACCAGTACCCCCAGGAACGGATCGCCGACCTCGTCCAGCCGATCATCGGCGGCCGCGCGGACATCGTCATCGCGGACCGGCAGACGAGTACCATCGCGCACTTCTCCCCGTTCAAGAAGGCGATGCAGCAGGTCGGGTCCAGCGTCGTCAACAAGGCGGCGGGGACCGCGCTGCCCGACGCCGCGTCCGGTTTCCGGGCCTACTCCAAGAACGCGCTGCTCCGCCTCAACGTCATCACGCAGTTCTCCTACTGCATGGAGACGATCATCCAGGCCGGCAACAAGCGGCTGCGGATCGCGTCGCTGCCGATCGAGACGAACCCGAAGACGCGCGAGTCCCGGCTGTTCAAGAACATCTGGCAGCACATGTTCAAGTCCGCCGGCGCGATCACGCGCTCCTTCCTCATGTTCAAGCCGCACCTCGTGCTCGGGACGCTGGGCACGCTCATGCTCATCGCCGCGCTCGTCCCGTTCGTGCGGTTCTTCGTCTTCTGGCTCCAGGGTGAGGGTGGCGGCCACGTCCAGTCCCTCATCTTCGGCACCGCGATGCTCGTCGGCGCCCTCCTGAGCTATGCGTTGCTCGTCATCGCGGACCTGCAACGGACCAACCGTGTCCTGCTCGAGGAGAGTCTCGAGCGGATCAAGGTCATGCAGTACCGCCCGCCGGCAGACGTCACTCTCGACGGCCAGCTCGGCCACGGCGCGACCGCGAAGCCGGCCACCTTCGGCGGCAACGGACATCTCGGGCTCGTCGCACCGCCGGAGAACAGCCAGCACCCGACGACTCTGGCCACGGGCGAGACCGTCGACCGGTGAGGATCCTGGCCTTTGGCACGTACGACGCCGCGAAGCACCCGCGCGTCCAGGTCCTCATCGACGGCCTACGGCGGCACGGGCACGACGTCCGGGAGCTGAACCGGCCACTGGGGCTGTCGACGGCGGACAAGGTTGAGGCCCTGCGTGACCCCCTCACCCTGCCCCGCCACGCGCTCCGGCTCGCACGTCGCTGGGTGTCACTCGTGGCCGGGGCGCCCCGCTACACCGGTCCGAACAGGCCCCAGGCCGTGCTCGTCGGCTACCTCGGGCACTTCGACGTGCTCCTCGCCCGCCTGCTGTTCCCGGGGAGCACCATCGTGCTCGACCACCTCATCTTCGCCGCAGACACCGCCCGTGACCGCGGGACACCGGACGGGCTGCGCACCCGTCTGCTGGCGGCGCTCGACGCGCTGGCCCTGCGCGCTGCCGACGTCGTGGTCGTCGACACCGACGAGCACCGCGGCCTGGTGCCCGCCTGGCACCAGGGCCGTGTCGTCGTCGTCGACGTCGGCGCCACCGACGCGTGGTTCCGCGCGGCCGAGGACGCGCGTCCTCCGGGCGGGCCGATGAGCGTCGTCTTCTTCGGCCTGTTCACGCCGCTGCAGGGCACCGAGACCGTCGGGCGGGCGCTGCGCCTGCTCCACGAGCGCGGCGTCCCGGTGCACGCCACGCTCGTGGGCACCGGCCAGGACGCCGAGGCGGTGCGCGCGCTGGTCGACGGACTTCCCGGGATCCGCTGGCACGACTGGATCGACGGCGCTGAGCTCCCTGCGCTCGTCGCCGGCCACGACGTGTGCCTGGGCATCTTCGGCACGACCGGCAAGGCCGGACGCGTCGTCCCCAACAAGGTCTACCAGGGCACCGCAGCCGGGTGCGCGGTCGTCACCAGCGACACCGCTCCGCAGCGCCGGGTGCTCGGTGACGTCGCCGAGCTCGTCCCCGCAGGGGACGCCGAGGCTCTTGCGACGGTTCTTGCCGATCTCGCTGCCAGGCCGGACCGACGGGCGGCCCTCAGCGCGGACGCGCGCGCCTGGAGCCAGGAGCGGTTCACGCCGCAGGCCGTCACCGCCCCGCTCGACCGGGCCCTGGCACGGTGAGCCGTATCCTCTCGGCACTCAGGTCGCGCTGGGCCCGGGGCATCTTCCTGCTTGCTGCACTCGGCTTCGGGGTGTGGGCGGTGAGCAGCCAGTGGACCGACGTCTCCGCGGCGCTCGCCTCGCTCTCCGCGGGGAGCATCGTCGCCGTCCTCGCCATCAGCCTCGTGTACGTGTTCCTCACCATGCTCTCGTGGCGGGCCGTGATGACCGACCTGGGTTCGCGGCTCACGGTGGCGGACGCGAGCCGCGTGTTCTTCGTGTCGCAGGTCGGCAAGTACCTGCCCGGAGGGGTGTGGAACATCGTCGCCGCGGCCGAGATGGGCGCCGACCACCTCATCCCGCGGCGGCGCTCGGTCTCGGTGATGGTCGTGTCGATCCTCGTGTCGATCGTCACCGGACTGCTCCTCGCCGTCGTCGCCGTGCTGCTCGGCCCGAGCGAGATCCGCGACGACTACTCCTGGGTGGTGTGGACCCTCCCGCTCTTCGTCGTCCTCCTCTCGCCCCCGGTCCTCAACCGGGTTCTCGGCTCGGCTCTGGCCCTCGTGCGGCGTCCGCCGCTCGAGAAGCCGCTCAGCCTCGCCGGGATCGTGCGCTCGTCGTGCTGGGCGCTCGGCGGGTGGGTCCTGGCCGGCATCCAGGTGTGGCTGATCGGGACCTGGCTCGGCATGGAGCCGGCGGTCGCGACGTTGGCGCTGGCCGTCGGCGGCTACGCGCTGGCGTGGATCGTCGGCTTCCTCGCGATCGTCGTGCCCGCTGGGGTCGGGGTGCGGGAAGCCGTTCTCGGTGCACTGCTGGCGGGCCAGCTCGGCGCGGGTGCCGTCGTCGTCACGGTGCTCCTCGCGCGGGTGATCCTCACGGCGGCGGACCTTCTCCTCGGCCTGGGGGCCATGTCGTTGCTCCGTCGCCGCAGCAGGCGCAGCGGCGTACCGCAGCAGTAGTCAGCGCCGAGGGTTCTCGGCCAGCCAGGACCACGTCGCCGCCACGCCCTCCGCGAGCGAGACACGGGGCTGCCAGCCGATCGTCTCGCGGGCCAGCGACACGTCCAGCCAGGTGGCCGGAACATCGAAGGACCGAGCGGGCTCGTGGCGGACAGGCAGCTCCGGTCGTCCGGTGACGTGCAGGACGACGTCTCGGACCTCCGCGAGGGTCGTGGCGCGGCCCGAACCGATGTTGAGTGCCGGAAGCGCGCCGTCGTGCTCGTGCAGCCTCGCCAGCGCCGACACCACGTCCTGGACGGCGACGTAGTCGCGCGCGGTGCGAAGGTCACCGAAGACCGTGATCGGCCGAGCGGCCGCGACCGCGCGGAGCCAGTGGGCGATGACGCCCTGCCCCGGGGCGGGTGGCTGTCCGGGTCCGTAGGCGTTCGAGATCCGCACCACGGTGGGGCGGGCGGCGTTCTCGGCGAGGACGGCCTCCAGCCTGGCCTTGGCCCGGCCGTAGGCGCTCGCCGGGTGCAGCGGGCTGCTCTCGTGGAAGGGCGCTCCATGGTTGCCGTACACGGTTCCCCCAGAGCTGAGGAGCACCGTGCGCGGAGTGAGGCCACGAGCGGCGAGCGCCCGGAGGAAGTCGGCGAGGTGGCGCTCGTCCGCGGCGACGAGGTCGGGGCGCTCCTCCGCGAGGAGGGGGTTGATCTGCGACGCAGCCCAGAAGACCGTCGAGACGGACCCCAGCTCCGCCGCCGGCTCACCGGAGCGGACGGCGGGCCACGTGCGGGTGAACCTGTGCACCTGCACCCCACGTTCCTCGAGGGCGTCGCAGAGCGACGAACCGAGGAAGCCACCAGCACCGACGACGGCGGCTGCACGTGAGCCGTGCGATCCTGTGAGCATGACGTTGTTCTCCCGTGCTGGCGGGCGCTTGTGATGCGCCCCCGCCTCCTGGTTCTGGCGTCGACCTTCCCGGGCCGCCCGGGGGACGGGACGCCGGAGTTCGTCTCGGACCTCGCCAGACGCGAGGCCGAGCACTTCGACACCCTAGTCCTCGTCCCCTCGGTCTCGGGTTCGGCGCCCCGTGAGAGGGACGGACGGATGGCCGTGCGCCGCTTCCGGTACTTCCCGCGGCGCTGGGAGACGCTCGCCGACGGCGCGATCATTGAGAACCTCCGGCAGCGCCCGGCGCGGTGGCTCCAGGTTGTCCCGTTCATCGTGGCCGAGGCGTTGACGACCTTGTGGGCGGTGCGCAGGCTGCGCCCCGACGTCGTGCACGCGCACTGGATCGTGCCCCAAGGTCTCGTCGCCACCGTGTGCGCGCCGCGCACCCCCCGGCTCATCACCACCCTCGGCGGGGACTTGTACGCCTTGGACGGCCCGCTCATGCGGCGGGTCAAGCGGTGGGTCGTGCGGCGCGCCGGGCACGTCACGGTGATGAACGAGGAGATGCGCCGGCGGGTGCTCGACCTCGGGGCCCGACCCGACCAGGTCTCGGTCATGCCGATGGGAGCAGACCTCAGCGGGGTCGTCCCGCGCGTGGACCGGCCCGGTGGCCACGTCCGGCTGCTGTTCGTGGGCCGCCTCGTGGAGAAGAAGGGGCTGGAGGTCCTCCTTACGGCCCTCCGGTCGGTCGATGCCGACATCAGCCTCACCGTCATCGGTGACGGGCCGCTGAGGGCCGACCTCGAGCGGCAGGCTCGCGGGCTGCCGGTGACATTCGTCGGCCAGCGCGGCCGCACCGCGCTCCGGCACGCCTACGCCGAGGCCGACGTCGTCGTCGTCCCGTCCGTCCCCGCAGCCTCCGGCGACCAGGACGGGCTGCCCGTCGTCCTGCTCGAGGCGATGGGCACCGGGTGCGCCGTCGTCGCCTCCGACCTCGCCGGGATCGACGAGGCCGTGCGCGACGGCGTCGACGGCGTCCTCACCCCGCCCGGGGACGCCGTACGTCTCGCCCAGGCGATCGACTCACTTGCCGGCGACCCGGAGCGACGCGCCGAGCTCGGACGGGCGGCGAGGGATCGGGCTGCGTCCTTCTCGGCCGACGCGGTCGGTGCTCGTTACGTCGATCTGCTCAGGACGCTCACGGAAGGTGCTAGGACGCGCCACCGACGGGGCGGGACCGCTTAGCACCGTACGCTCGCGGCTCGGTCGTCTTCATGTGTGGCGTACTGCACGCCTCGCGCCTCGCCGTAACGGGCCACGCCCTGGCTAGCCTGGCCGGGTGCGAGTGCGACGGTGGGTCACGGGCGCCGTAGCTGGAGTCCTGGCGGTCACGGGCGCACTGGCGGGAGCCACCGGTGCCGGCGCCAAGGGCGGGCAGAGCGAGGGGTGGGGCCACGACTTCTATCTGTCCGACAGCTTCAGCTCCGAGGCGAGCACCGTCTTCACCTACGGCGTCCAGACCGACCGCTACTGGGTCGGAGACTGGGACGGCAACGGGACCGACACGATCGGCTCACGCAACCTCACCAACGTCTTCTCGATCCGCAACGCCAACTCCTCGGGCCGCCCTCACCGGCAGTTCGGTTACGGCCGGCCCTGGGACGTGGTCCTCGTCGGCGACTGGGACGGTGACGGCGTCGACACGCTCGCCGTGCGGCGCGGGAACGTCTACCACGTGAAGAACTCCCTGGCGGGCGGTCCTGCCGACATCGTCCTCGCCTATGGCAGGGCCGAGGACGACGTGCTCGTCGGCGACTGGGACGCTGACGGCGTCGACACGCTCGCGGTCCGGCGAGGGGCCCAGTACTTCGTGAAGAACTCCCTGCGCGCCGGTCCGGCGGATGAGGTCGTCGTGTACGGCCGCCCCGACGACGACGTCCTCGTAGGGGACTGGGACGGCGACGGCGAGGACACCTTCACCGTGCGCCGCGGCCGGACCTACTACATGGCCGACCGGGTGCGGCCCGGACCGGCCGACCGAGTCGTCGTCTACGGCCGAGAGACGGACGGCGCCCTCAGCGGCGACTGGAACGGTGACGGGAGGGACTCCCTGGGCCTGCACCGCCTGCGCCCCGCTCTGGAACGACACGCCAACGGCTGGGTCACGCAGGCGCAGCTCGCCGGGGTGGACGCCACCTCCGGGCGCCTCGACGCCCGCAACGGGCGACTGAGCCACTCCGCGCTCTGCCCGATCCCCTTCCTCACGACCCACGCGATCAGCTGCCGGGCGGTCAACGACCTCGTCGCCTTCGACCGCGCCTACCGTGCCCGTTTCGGCTCGCCGTTGCCGATCAACCATGCGCCGTTCACGACGTACCGCAGCTACGCGGACCAGCAGTACATCTGGGAGGAGACCGGGCCTCCGACCGCCGCCCGCCCGGGCCGCTCCCCGCACGGCTACGGCCTGGCCATCGACTTCGGCGGTCGCGTCGACATCGAGTTCGGGACCCAGCCCTACCTGTGGCTGCGGGACAACGGCCCGCGCTTCGGCTGGCACAACATGCCATGGAACCGAGAGGGCGGCTCCAACCCCGAGGCCTGGCACTTCGACTACCGGCGCTGAGCCGGTCCGGACCCTGCGCCGACTAGCGCGGCGCGGGGCCCGTGCGGCCGAGCAGCCCGTCGCGCAGCCCCTGGGCCATGCGCCGGACCCGTTCCCCGCGCGGCGCCGCGAGGAGCGCGTTGAAGGCCACGTACTTGCCCAGCCAGACGACGTACCCGAGGGCCCAGCGCCAGCCGAGCAGTCCGGAGCGCACGAGGTGCACGGTGTTGCGCGTGAGGTAGTAGGTGCGCACGGGGGAGTGGACGTGCACCTCTTGCGCGCGCCCGGGGAGCTTGGTGAGGCGGTCGCCGAGGGTGTGAGCCAGCAGCGCGCCGGGGATGGCGTAGAGGCCGTACCCGGCGCGGCGCGCCCGCAGGCCCCACTCGAGGTCGACGTGGTCGATGAACCACGCCTCGTTCATCTCGCCGACGCGGTCCAGCACGGGCACAGGGACGAGGCAGCCCGAGGCGAGGAGGAAGGCCGTCTCGACGCGCTCGGCGCGGAGCTGCGCAGCACGCGCACGGCGCGGGCCCCACGTCCGCGAGACGTAGACCATCTCCTCGGTGGTGGAGCGGGTGTCCGCTGACACCGGCCCCACGGCGCCTACTGCCAGACCCTGTGCGGCTGCGTCACGGGCGCCGGCGACGAGCAGGGACACCATGTCCGGGGCCGGCATGGAGTCCTGGTCCATGAGCAGCACGTAGCGGCCACGGCGGGCGCGGGCGATCCCTGCGTTCTGTGCCGCTGCGATGCCCCGGTTCGTCGGCAGCTCCACCAGCTCGGCACCCAGCCGGGCGCACGCCTCGCGCAGTCTCTCGCGCAGCGAGGCGGCCGAGCCGTTGTCGACCACGATGACGCGCTCGCACTGCTGCGCCAGAGCCGTCAGCAGCGGGAGGGTCACGCCCGGGTCGGGCTCATAGGTGACGACGACGGCCGTGACGCCGTTCGCCGGCGGTGCCCCCTCCCCGGCCGGCGCGGGTGAGCCTGTGCCGTTCCGGCTCACGCGCGCAGCGACGCGAGGAAGTCCTGCACCTCGTCGTACCGCGGCAGCACGCCGCTGTCCTGCGCCTCACGGAGCCCGGGGGCTGCCGCGTCCTTGTCCGAGAGCCGGAGCTCGAGCGGACGGCCGTCACGCCCGGTGGTCGGCCACGCGATCCCGACCTCCTCGCTCAGCGGGTTGATCCCGTGCTCACGTCCCGGGGCGTAGGGCTCGGAGCAGAGGTAGACCACGGTGGAGTCCTCCTCCAGGGAGCAGAAGGCGTGTCCCAGTCCCTCGGAGATGTAGATCGACCGGCGGTCGACGTCGTCGAGCAGCACGCTGTCCCACTGCCCGAAGGTGGGTGAGCCCACCCGGATGTCGACGACGACGTCGAGCACCGCCCCGCGCGGGCAGGTGACGTACTTGGCCTGGGAGGGCGGCAGCTGGGCGAAGTGGATGCCGCGTACGACCCCGGCGGCCGAGACGGAGGAGTTCGCCTGCTTGAGGGCCAGGGGGTGTCCCACGGCGTCCACAAATGCCTGTTCCTTGAAGACCTCGAGGAACACGCCACGGTCGTCGCCGTGGAGCCGAGGGGTGATCTCCCAGGCACCGGGGACGCTCAACTCACGGAACTGCACGATGCTCTCCTCTGTCTGAGTGCGCCTCGACGCGGGCGCGCTGTGCTGGTGGTGGCCGGGTATCTCAGCGCTCGTGCTGCAGCAGCCCGAGCAGGTACTGGCCGTAGCCGGACTTGCGCAGGGGCTCGGCGCGCTCCTGCAGCTCGTCGTCGGTGAGAAAGCCCCTGCGCCAGGCGACCTCCTCCGGGCAGCCGATCTTCAGGCCCTGGCGGGCCTCGACCGTGCGGACGAAGGCGGTCGCATCGGCCAGGGAGTCGAAGGTCCCGGTGTCGAGCCACGCCGTACCGCGGGGCAGCACCTCGACCTGGAGGCGGCCGGCCTCCAGGTAGACGCGGTTGACGTCGGTGATCTCGTACTCCCCGCGCGCCGACGGCTGCAGGTCGCGCGCGATGGCGACGACGTCGTTGTCGTAGAAGTACAGGCCCGGTACCGCGTAGGAGCTCTTCGGGCGTGCCGGCTTCTCCTCGATGGACAGCGCGCGGAAGCTGTCGTCGAACTCGACGACGCCGTACGCGGTGGGCTCGGCCACGTGGTAGGCGAACACGGCCGCGCCGTCGATCTGCTCGAAGCGGCTCAGCGTGGTGCCCATGCCTGGCCCGTAGAAGATGTTGTCGCCCAGGACCAGGGCGGCGTCGTCGTCGCCGATGAAGTCCGCGCCGAGCACAAAGGCCTGGGCCAGCCCGTTGGGCTCCGCCTGGACCGCGTAGCTGATCGAGATGCCGAACTGCGAGCCGTCACCGAGCAGGCGGCGGAAGGACTCGGCGTCGTGCGGCGTGGTGATGACGAGAACGTCGCGGATCCCGGCCAGCATGAGGGTGGTCAGCGGGTAGTAGATCATCGGCTTGTCGTAGACCGGCACCAGCTGCTTGCTCACGCCCTGGGTGATCGGGTGCAGGCGCGTGCCGGATCCCCCGGCCAGAATGATTCCTCGCATGCGCACAGTCTGGCCCAAGGCCGGTGCCGATGGAACTCAGGGGTCAGGCGGGCGCCGGTAGGGTGTCCCAGATGCCCGAGCCCACCGGAGCCTGCGAGCCCGCGAGCGGTCGTGCCCTTCCGTGGCACGTGGTCCTCGCGGTTCTCGCGGCCGTGTCGGTGGCGCTCGTCGCCGTCAGCTACGTCACCCTCGTGCTCATGACGCACCGGTTTTTCCAGGTCGGTGGCGGGGGGCACGCCTATCTCAACGTCGGCGTCGAGGCGAACGTGCCGACGTGGTGGTCGGTCACCATGCTCACCGTCGGCGCCACGCTCATGCTCCTGCTCGCGTGGCTCCTGCACGGCGAGCGGCGCGGCGGGGCCTGGGTGTGCGTGGCCATCGGCGTGCTGCTGCTCGGCTTCTCCCTGGACGAGCTTGCCTCCCTGCACGAGCACCTGCACCGCGTGGGGGGCCTGCTCGTCTCGGCCCAGACACTGCCGTACGTCTGGCTGGCGGTCGGCGTCCCGCTCGCCCTCGGCATCGTCGTGGTCGTCGTGCTCCTCGCCCGACGCATCCCGAGGGCCGTGCGTCCGCTCCTGCTCGCCGGCTTGGCGACGTTCTTCGCGGGCGCCGTGGGCATGGAGCTCGTGGGCAGCCAGCTTGTCGCCACCGCGGGCGAGCACAGCACGGCGGTCGTGGCCGCCTACCACCTCGAGGAGGGGCTGGAGATGGTGGGAGCGGCGCTCATGGCCGTGGCGCCGCTGCGGGCGCTGCGGGTGGACAGATCTACACCGGGCACCGTCCTCATCGTGGCCGCGCGCTGAGACTGCGCCGGTTCAGCAGCGCACGGCGGCGTGCTCGGCGGCCTGGATCGCGTCGAAGCGGCTGGAGTCGACGTCCTCGCCGAGGAGCACGAGGGAACCGCCTGCGCGCCAGGCGGCGACAGCGTGCGCGAGCATCTCGACGTGGTCGCGCGGCGCGCACAGGACGCGCGGGCGCTCCTCGTCCCGGTGGCAGGCGGGGGTCTGCTCGCGGCACCACTCGGCGAGCTCGCCGTAGGGCACCGGACCACCGGTGGAGCCGGCGATCTCCGGTCCTGAGAGCGCGTTGTCCTCGCCGCCCGGCTCCTGGACGAACCCGAGGTAGTCCCCGTAGGTCATGAGGGCGGCGGCGGCGTCGACCGCTCCGGCGGGGATCGGCTCCTCGACGTGCATCGCCAGGGCCGGCAGGGCGACGACGAGCACGAGCCCCGCGCTCGGTGCACCCGAGGGGCGGGCGGTGACCGCGATGTCCGGCTCCTCGGCCGTCTCGTCCGGCACGAAGACCGACTCGTCGTCGCTCACGTCCGGCCCGTCCTCCTCCGCGTACGCGGGCTCGTCGTCGGTGTCGTCCTCCACGGCGCCGTCCTCCTCGGCGGGCAGCACGAGCTCGCCGCCCGCGCACCAGGTCGCCATCGCCCACACGAGGGCGCGCCAGTGCACCGGCACGTCCAGGAGCACCCGCGAGCCGGGCTCGACCTCACCCTCCTCCACGAGGAGGTTGGTGGCCTTGGTGACCCAGTTGGCCAGGACGCGTCCGGACAGCTCGACGCGCTCGTCCTCGGCGCCGTACCAGGTGAGGCGGGGCTGGTTCGGCTCGTCCCCGGTGAGGAGGTCGAGCACCTTCGTCGCGATGCTCATGGGCTGAGCCTAGTCCGCGCAGCGCGTGCAGCGGGAGGGAGCGGCGGGGTCCGTCCCACGGCCGGCCAGGGCCGCGGTGCTCGGCGGAGGGGCGGGCCCACTCCCGCATCGTTACGCTGTGCGCACTTGGTCGGCGGCCGGCAGGGCGCCTCGGGGGCTCTCGCCCACCGCGGGCGCCTGCGTGGCCGCCGGCGCCACGCACGGGAGGGGCATCCATTGAGTCCATCGAGGAGACGGTCGCGGGACGTCGCGCACGCCGCCGACGCCGTCGAGCCCGTCGCCGAGCCACAGCCTGCCGAGAGAGCGGCGCCGGGCCTGTGGTCCGACGGCTTCGGTCGCGTCGGCACGCGGTCCCTGCAGGTGCTGGCCGTCGCCGCGGTCCTCGCCGTCCTCGTGTTCGTGCTCACCCGGCTGACGCTCGTCGTCATCCCGGTGCTCATCGCGCTCGTCCTGTCCGCCGCGATCTCCCCGCTCGTCTCCTTCCTGCGGCGCAAAGGCCTGCCGTCCCTCCTCGCCACGTGGATCGCCCTCATCGCGATCATCGCCGCGCTCGGCGGGGTGGTCTGGCTCGTGACGCTCGCCGTGGTGAACCAGTGGGACGAGCTTCGAGCCCAGGCGCTGGACGGCTTTGCCGAGCTCCAGGACTACGTGCGGGACCTGCCCGTCGAGATCGGCCAGGAGCAGATCGACTCCGCCCTGGAGTCGGCTGCCGGGCTGCTCCAGTCCAGCGCGGTCAGCTCGGGCGCGATCGCCGGCGCCTCGCAGACCGTCGACTTCGTCGCGGGCTTCTTCATCATGGTCGTCGTGCTGTTCTTCTTCCTCAAGGACGGCCCGAAGCTGTGGGAGTTCCTCCTGCGCCCCCTCGAGGGGCACCGATACCGGCGGGGCCAGCGCGTCGGGGACGCGACGGTCCGCACGCTCGGCGGCTACGTCCGTGGCACGGCGATCATCGCGGCGGTCGACGCCGTCTTCATCGGCATCGGCCTGGCGATCGTCGGGGTGCCGCTGGCGATCCCGCTGTCGGTGCTCGTGTTCCTCGGTGCCTTCGTGCCTCTCGTCGGCGCGACCATCGCCGGCATCCTCGCCGCGCTCGTCGCGCTCGTCGCCATGGGACCGGTCGAGGCGCTCGTCGTCGTCGCGATCGTCATCGGCGTCAACCAGCTCGAGGGCGACTTCCTCCAGCCGATCGTCATGGGCCGGACGCTGAACCTGCACCCCCTCGTCATCCTCGTGGCGCTCACGGCGGGGACCGTGCTCGCCGGCCTCACCGGGGCGGTGCTGGCCGTGCCGATCACCGCCTCGATCTGGCGGGCGGTCCAGGTGTGGGACGGTCCGGACCTTCCCGCGCGTTTCGCGCGGAAGAAGCGTGAGGAGTCGGTCTGACGCCGTCGCTGGTGCCGGTGGGGCGCCTGTGACCGGAGGACGGCGTGAATAAGCCCTCATAGCATCGTTCGGCTTGACGAGACGCGTATGACACGCGTGTAATTCACCAAGGAGATGCGACCGGTCGACGATGGGAAGAGCAGTGTGGAACATTCTCGGTGATGGTCCGCTGACGACCGGGGTCACGGCGGGTGCGCAGCAGGGGCTGTACGCCATCGACGAGCTCCCCGACGAGGGGCTGCTCGGCTGGCAGGAGCGTGCGCTGTGCGCACAGACCGACCCGGAGGCCTTCTTCCCGGAGAAGGGCGGGTCCACCCGCGAGGCCAAGCGTGTGTGCACGGCGTGCGACGTGCGCGCCGAGTGCCTCGAGTACGCCCTCGCCAACGACGAGCGTTTCGGCATCTGGGGCGGCCTCTCGGAGCGGGAGCGTCGCAAGCTCAAGCGCCGGGCTGTCTGATGCTTGATGTCGGCCACTGACGCCGGCGCCGCCACGACCCTCGCTGTCGTGGTGAGCCCCGGCGTCTCGCCGTACCTGCCGCAGACCTTGCGGGGGCTGGCGGAGCAGACGCGTCCCGTCGGGACCGTCGTCGTCGTCGACACGAGCGCCCCCGGCCGCGAGGTGGGCACGGGTGTGCCCGTCCACGCGGCGATCGACGCCGCGGGGCTGCGCGAGATCTCCACCGTGCGGGTGCTGCGGGTCCCCGCGCCGCGCACCTTCGGCGCGGCCGTGCGTGCCGCGCTCGCGGAGCACGGCGGGACGGGAGAGCCGGAGCCGGAGCCCTGGCTGTGGCTCCTCCACGACGACTCCGCGCCCGGGCCCCGCGCCCACGCCGAGCTCCTCCGCGCGGGGGAGTCCGGCCCGTCGGTCGCGGTCGCCGGCCCCAAGCAGCGTGACTGGGCCCGCCCCGACCTCCTCCTCGAGGCGGGCGTCCGCGCCACGTCCACCGGCCGGCGCGTCCCCGACATCGAGGACGGCGAGATCGACCAGGGCCAGCACGACGCCCGCGAGGACGTCCTCGCCGTCGGGACGGCCGGCGCGCTCGTCCGGCGCACCGTCTGGGACGAGCTCGGCGGGCCCGACCCCGCGCTCGGCCCCTTCGGCGACGGCCTGGACCTGTCCCAGCGTGCCTGGCTCGCCGGCCACCGCGTCGTCGTCGTGCCCGGCGCCGTCGTCCACCACGCGCGGGCCTCCTACCAGGGCCTGCGCGACCTCTCCTCCCCGGGTCCCGACCCGCAGACCGTGCCCGACCCCCGCCGGTCCTTTGCCGCCCGCCGCCGCTCCCAGCTCTTCCTGTGGCTCACCTCGACGCCGTGGTACTGGGTGCCACTCGTCGTCCTGGCGATCCTCGCACTCGCCCCGGTGCGGGCGCTGTGGCGCGTCGCGACCAAGGAGATCACCCTCGTGGGCGCCGAGATGCGCGCCGCGGCAGAGGTCCTCGCGCGGCCCGCTGCCGTGTGGCGCGCGCGGCGCCGGCACCGGGCCACCCGCCAGGTCTCGGTGCGCCACCTGCGTCCACTGCGCGCCTCCTGGCACGACATCGCCCGCGCGAAGCGTGACGAGCGCCGCTCCCAGGCCGCCGGCCGCGCCCACCGCGTGGCCCCGAGCGAGCTGGAGATCCGCGAGCGCGCGGCCCTTGCCCGGCGGCGGCGCGGCACCCTCGCCCTCGTACTCCTCGGCCTCACCACCGTTGCGCTCGTCTCCGTCGGTCCCCTTCTCACCGCGGGCGCGCTGCGGGGGGGCGCCCTGGCGCCGCTCGACGCCGCCGCCCGCGAGCTGTGGCAGACGGCCACGTCCGCGTGGGTCCCCGCAGGCCTCGGTCACGCCGGCCCGGCAGACCCGCTCCTCTCCGTCCTCGCCGTCGCCGCGCTCCCGCTCGCCGGCGCGAGCGGCAACGTCCTCACGACGGCGCTGCTCGTCCTCGCCGTGCCGCTCGCCGGGCTGGCGGCCTGGTTCGCCGCCGGCGCCGCCACCCGCTCGGTGCTCCTGCGCGCGTGGGCGGCGGTCGTGTGGGCCCTGGCCCCCGCGTTGCTCGTGAGCCTCGGCCAGGGGCGCCTCGGCGCCGTCCTCGCCCACCTCACCCTGCCGTGGGCGGCGCTCGGCGTCGCGCGGGCCGTGGGCGTGCACCGCCGCGACGTCATCCTCTCCGGCCTCGCCGACGCCAGGCGCACCGCGGACGACGAGGACCCCGCAGCCGGGCAGCTCCCCGCCGTCGCGGCGCCCGCGGCAGACGCGCCGGCGACCAGCGGCTCGATCTCGGCGGCCGCCGGCGGTGGTCTGGCGCTCGCCGTCGCCTGCGCCGGCGCGCCCGTCCTCCTGCCCGGAGCGGTGGTCGTCCTCGTCCTCCTCGCGCTCGTCGTGCCCCGCCGCCGGCGCCTGCTCGCGCTCGTGGCCGTCCCCCCGCTCCTCCTCCTCGGCCCGCTGCTCACCGCGGCCCTCGCCACGCTCCCCGAGGGCGGCTGGCGCGTGATCGTCGCCGACCCCGGGGTGCCGCTCGCCTCCGACCCCGGAGCCTCCTGGCTCGCGGCGCTCGGCTGGCCCCTCGCCGTGCCCGGGCTGACCGGCCTCACGGAGCCCTGGCCCACCGTCCTCGCGCTGGCGGGTGGCGCCGCCGTGGCCCTCGTCGCGGTCCTCGCCCTGCTGCGCGGCTCGGGCCGCGCGCGGGCCGTCCGCGCCGGCTGGGTCGCCGTCGTCGTCGGCCTGGCGACGGCCCTGCTGTCGACGCGCACCCCCGTGGCGGTCGGCCGCGACGTGGCCGGCGAGGCGCAGCTCGTCCACGGCTGGGCCGGCGCCGGCACCTCACTCGCCCTGCTCGGGCTGCTCGTCGCGACGACGGCGGGCGGTGACGGGCTGCGCGAGTGGCTCACCGCCCGCAGCTTCGGCTGGCGCCAGCTCTCCGCGGGCGTCGTCACCGCCGTCATGGTCCTGGGCCCGCTCGCGACCGCGGGCGGGTGGCTCGCCACGGTCGTCGACCAGCGCGGGCAGGCGGGCACCCTGCTCGCCCTCGAGGGCCGAGACGCGCCGCCCGTCCCAGCACTCGCCCGTGAGCTCCAGACGAGCCCCGAGCGGGCACGCGTGCTCGCGCTCCGTGCGGAGGGGAAGAGCGTGCGGGCCGAGGTGTGGCGCCACGCGGGCCCCCAGCTGAGCGAGACCTCCACGGCGGTGGCGGCGCGGGGCCTTCGCCCCGGCGGTGCGCCAGCCGCACCGGACGACGCCACCGCCGAGCTGCACGGGCTCGTCGCCGAGCTCGCCACCGGGACCGCTGACGCGGCCGGCGAGCAGCTCGGCCGTCTCGCCGTCGGGGTCGTCCTCGTCCCGCCCGTCGCGGACGCGGAGGCCGCGACCACCCGCCAGGACCTCGTCGCCCGGCTTGATGCCACCGCCGGGCTCGAGCGGGTCACGGAGAACGCCTCCGGCGTCATCTGGCGCACCTCGCAGTCCACCGGTGCTGCCGGAGCGGCGCAGTCCGTGGCCCGCGCCCAGGTGGTGTCTGCGGACGGAGACGCCCTCGCCTCCCTGCCGGCGCGGCCGGTTGGTGCGAGCGGTCGTGTCGACGCGGGGGAGGAGGGCCGCCGCCTCGTCCTCGCCGAGCGGGCCGACCCCGCCTGGCGGGCCACCTACAACGGCCGCCCGCTGCGGGCGACCACCGACGGCTGGCGGCAGGCCTTCGAGCTGCCGGCCCACACCGGCCGCCTGGAGCTCACCTACGAGCCCGCGTGGCTCACGCCGTGGCGCGTGGCCCAGGCCGTGGGCCTGGGGCTCACCGTGCTGCTCGCCGTGCCCGTGCGGCGCCGACGGGAGGAGACGACATGAGCGCCCCCACCAGCCGGCGGGTGCTGCGCCGGGTGACCACCGCCGTCTCCGGCGCGGCCCTGCTCGCCGCCGCCGCCGGCGTCGCGCTCGCCGGGCGGGCCGTGCCCGTGGACGTCGTCGCGCTCGAGGACGTCGTCGTGCCGGTCGACGCCGCTACCGTGGCCCAGGTCTGCGCCGGGCCGCCGCGCCTCGCCACCGCTGTTGCCGGGGAGGACCTCGGCTACGACGAGTTCGACCCGGAGGGCTCGGGCACGAGCACCGTGCTCGACGTCGTCACCCTCGCCCGCAGCGAGGACCAGTTACCTGGCGCGTTGCGGCTGCGGCCCGCGCTCGACGCCCCCGCCGGTGACGAGGTGCCCCTCACCGGCACCGCCCGCCTCGCGCAGCGCACCGACGCCGGTGAGACGACCGTCCTCGAGGCGGAGCCCGTGGAGGACGTCGTCGCGCTCGTCGCGGGGACCAACGTGGCCGTCACCGAGGCCGGCGACCTCCGCGGCCTGGCGGCCACGTCGTGCCAGAGCCCGTCCACCTCGGCGTGGCTCGTCGGCGGCTCGACCCAGCCCGGCGACTCTGCCCAGCTCGTCCTGTCGAACGTCGGGCAGACCCCGGCAAGCGTCACGCTCAGCGGCTGGGGGAGCACCGGGGCCCTGGACCTCTCCACCGCCGGGACCGTCCTCGTCCCGGCCGGCGGTCAGCGCATCGTCCTGCTCGAGGCCCTGGCCGCCGACCCGAGGATCGCCGTCCACGTCGCCGCGACCGGCGGTGAGGTGACCGCCCTCGTCCAGGACAGCCGGCTGCGGGGGCTCGTCCCCGCGGGGACCGACCTCGTCGCCCCCTCGGTGCCACCCGCCGAGAGCGTCGTCGTCCCCGGCATCTTCCTCGGCCAGAGCTCGGGGGAGGAGGCGGACGCCCCCGCCGTCCGCGTCGTCAACCCCGGTGAGGAGACCGCGACCGTCACCCTCGAGCTGCTCGGCACCGAGGGGCCCGAGGCCGTGCCCGGTGCCGAGGAGCTCGTCCTGGACCCGGGCGCCGTCGTCGACATCTCCCTCACGGGTATCCCCGAGGGGGCCTGGTCGGCGGTCGTCAGCGCCGACCTCCCCGTCACCGCCGCCGCCGTGACGACGACCGTCGGCAGCGCGAGCGAGGAGGATCCGGGCAGCGCGCCCGTCGACCGCGCCTGGGCGCCGGCGGTCCCCGCGCTCGCCTCCGGCGTCGTGGCCGTGCCCGGCGACGGCGTCTCCTCCGCGTCCCTCGTCCTGGCCAACCCGACGGACGACCCCGTCGCCGTCGCGCTCGTGCCGGTGCTGCGCGACGGCACCCGCGGGGCCACGGTGACCCGCACCCTCGGTCCGCGCACCACCCTGCGTGAGAACGCGGCTGCCCTCGCCGACGGCGACGTGGCCGCGCTCGAGGTCCGCGCCGCGGACGGCATCGTCCACGGCGGCGTCATGTTCACGGCGTCCGCACCCGACGGCAGCCTCATGTCCTTTGTGCCGCTCACCGAGGACGCCCGCGCGGCCAGTGCCGTGCCGCTCGCACCCGCCCCCCGCCCGCTCGGCTGAGAGGGAGACTCAGAGGTCGTCGGGGTCGCGCCCGAGCAGGTGGGCCACCTGCTCGCGGACGACCTCCTCGACGAGCCCGTGGAGCTCGGTGGTGTCCTCGCAGCGTGACTGGATCGGGCGACGGTAGAGGACGACGCGGTCGGTGAGACCGGCGGCCGGGTCGGCCGGGAAGTACCGCCCCAGGGCGACGGCGTCCCGCTCCCACGGACTCGGGTCCGAGGGCGGGACCTCCTCGACGCCGAACTCGACCGCCGCCAGCTGGCGCGACCAGCGCTTCTCCAACCGCTCGACCGCACCGAGCACGGCGTCGTCGAACTCCTCGCTGCGGGTGCGCCACCCGGGCAGCGTCGGCGGCAGCAACGGGCCGCGCAGACCACGGCCACGGCGGTCCCGCCGGCGCGCGGTACGCCGGGACGGGATCACGAGGTCGTCGGGCACCCCTCGATGGTAGGCCCCGGGCCCCGGCGTGGCCGGGCCGGCGGTGCCTGCGGGACGTTGTACCGTCAGGGCGTGAGAATCTCCCGCCACTGCACCCGTGCTGCCTGCGGCCGTCCCGCCGTGGCGACCCTCACCTACGTGTACGCCGACTCCACCGCCGTCCTCGGCCCGCTCGCCACCCAGTCCGAGCCGCACTCCTACGACCTGTGCGAGCAGCACGCGCACCGCCTCACCGCCCCGCGGGGCTGGGAGGTGGTCCGCCTCGCCACGGAGTTCGTGCCGGCCCCGCCCAGCGCCGACGACATCGAGGCGCTGGCCGACGCCGTGCGCGAGGCCTCCCGCGCCCGCCCCGGCCCCTCGCTGCCCGCCACCCGGCCCGGCACCGTCGCCCCCGCACCGGTCACCCACCGCCTGCCCGAGCCCGAGCTCGGACGCCGCGGCCACCTGCGGGTGCTGCCCGGCGAGGCCGACTGACCCGGCGACTACCCTGGAGACCTGCGCACCCGGCGCAGGGAGACGGAGCAAGTGATGAGTGCGAGCGAGCAGCCGGCGACGATCGAGCCCTGGGTGCGGGACATCCTGCGCTGCCCCGTGACCGGCGCCGAGCTCGTCGAGGGCAACGCGCCCGACGGCACGCCCGAGCTGCGCTCCACCGACCCGCACCGCGCGCTGGCCTACCCCGTCCGTGACGGCGTGCCGGTCCTCCTCGCCGAGGAGGCCCGCGAGCTCTGATCCGGCGGCGCCGCTCAGTCGATCAGCGGCGCGAGGGCATCTCCCAGGCGAGGTGCCAGCGTGCGGACAAAGGTGGCCGTGAGGTGGTGGGAGTCGCTGTGGGTGAGGACCCCGCCGACCACGGGCACGCAGTCCTCGCGAGGGCAGACGTACTCGTTGAGGTCGACGACGTCGACGTCGGGGACGAGGGCCGCCCCCTGCCGGAGCATCGGCGTCCCTGACCGCTCGATCGCGCTGTCCCGGTGGAGCGCGCAGGCGTCCAGGTCGTCGCGGTGCTCGGCGACGCACTCGGGGGCATCCACCAGGAGGCGGGGCGTGTCGAGGATGGTGACGACGTCGATGCCGGACTCCTCGAGCGCACGCCAGTTGGCGGCGCTCCCGTCCGCGAGCCCCTGCACGGAGGCGTCGCGGCTCAGGGGCTCGGCCTCCCCGGGCAGCTGATACGTCCCGTCGGCGCTGACGACGACGACGTCGGGCTGCTGGGTGATGAGTCGCGCCCGGACGTCCCCCTGCCAGGCGTAGCAGCTCTCGTACGGCTCATCCGCCGCCGTGGCCCACGTCAGGACGTCGGCGAAGATGCAGCTGGACTTCGTGTACGTCTCCAGGCGCCACCCGTTGTCCTCGGCGAGCAGCCGGAAGGCGGGCTGCCAGTGTGCGGCGTGGGAGTCACCGACGAGCGCGATCACCGTGTCGGACTCCGCGTCGCCGTAGGTGCAGCTGAGGACCTTGCCGCTGCGCTGGTTCTGGTGGCAGCCGTCGGCATACATGTCGGCGACGTCGTCCGGGGCGTCGGCGAGCGCGGGGGTGATCGAGGTGGCCCGGTCCACGGGCTCTCCCGCCGCGGCCGCGGCAGGGTCCTCGCCGAGGATGGCGGCACCGGGAGCGGGACCGTCGCTGACGCTCGCGCGGTTGCCGGCGACGGCGACGGCACCGGCGGCGGCCAGGCCCACGGCCACGCACGCGAGGCCGAGCACGCCGGCGCGCCACGGCACGGCGAAGCGGGGGGAGCGGTGGAAGGGGCGCTCGACCAGCCGGTAGGTGAGCCACGCCGGCGCGCCCGAGGCCGTGGCGACCAGCAGCCCCGTCGTCACGGGGAGCGTGCCGTCGGTGCCCCACACCGCCGTCGCGACCACGATGAGGGGCCAGTGCCACAGGTACAGGGAGTAGGACCAGGCGCCCACGTGCTGCATGGGCGCAGCCGTCAGGGGGCGCAGCTCGCCGCGGCCGTCGCCGCTGCCGGCGAGCAGGACCGCGGCGGCACCGAGGGTGGGGACGAGGGCGGAGGCGCCGGGAAAGGTCGTGGCGGCGTCGAAGGTGAGGGCGGCGTAACCGATCGCCACGAGCCCCGCCCAGCCGAGGACCGTCCGCGCCGCGGGCGTGAGCGCGTGGACGACGACGACGGCGAGGAGGGCGCCGACCGCCATCTCCCACAGCCGCGTCGTGGTGACGAAGTATGCGGCGCCGGGGTTCGCCGTCGTCAGGTGGACCGACCAGAGGAAGGACGGCACCGCGATGGCGAGGAGGCCCGAGAGAAGGCGGCGGGAGGCGTTGCCACCGCGCCAACGCCAGAAGAGCGCGACGATGAGCAGCGGCCACACGATGTAGAACTGTTCCTCGACGGCGAGGGACCAGAAGTGCTGGAGCGGGCTCGCGGCCGACTCGGCGGCGAGGTAGTCGACCGAGCGGTCGGCCAGGCGCCAGTTGACGAGGTAGACCGAGCTGGCGGCGATGTCCCCTGCGACGTCGCGCCAGCGCGTCACCGGGAGGAACAGGAGCGTGAGGGCGGCGACCGTGACGAAGACGACGGCGGTCGCGGGCAGCAGCCGCTTGGCCCGGCGGGCGTAGAAGCGGCTCAGGCTGAGGCGTCCGGTCCGCTCGAGCTCGCGGACGACGAGGCCGGTGATGAGGAAGCCGGAGATGACGAAGAAGACATCCACCCCGACGAAGCCGCCGGGGAGGAAGGGCACCCCCGCGTGGTAGAGCAGGACGAGCCCCACGGCCACGGCCCGCAGGCCCTGGATGTCCCCGCGGAAGCGGGTGGTGGGGGTGGACGCGGGGGCGGCGACGGGGGTCGTGGCTGCGATCATGCGCGAACCTCTCGTCTGCTGCTCGAGTCGCCGGGCGGTGGTCACCGCCGTCCACGGCCTCCCGACTGTACGCCGGGTGCGCCGCACGCGCGCCACTCGGCCCCGGAACAGCTCAGCTCTCGGCGTGAGGGGCAGGCCCGTGCGGGCCCCCTCCCCCGTCGCCGAGAGCTGAGCTGTTCCTGCGGGCTGGTCAGCCGGTGATGGAGTCGACGAACTCCTGGTTCTCCTCGACCCACTGGTCCACCGCGGCGTCGTTGTCCTCGCCGTTCATCTCGTTGAACATGATGTTCTCGAGCGAGTGGAGCTGCTCGTCGTCCAGCTGGAAGCCGGCGATCCACTTCGCGACGTCCGGGTAGGTGTCAGCGAAGTCGGCGTTGCCGTAGGCGTAGATGTCGTCAGGCTCGCCGAGGGCGCCCTCGGGGTCCTCGAGGTCCTTGATCGGGAAGGCGTCGTAGGCCCAGTGCGGCCGCCACAGGGTGACGACGACGTTCTCCCCCGCGTCGACCGCCGCGCTGAGCTCGGTGAGCATGGCGGGGGTGGAGGAGATGAGGTAGTCCATGCCGTCCAGGCCGTAGGTCGGGATGACCTGCTCCTGGGTGATCTTTGTCAGGCCGGCGCCCGACTCGATGCCGATGAGCCGATTGTCGAAGAGGTCGGCGTTGTCGGCGAGCTCGGCGAGGGAGTCGATCGGGGCGTCCTCGTTGACCGCGATGGTCAGCGGGGCCTCCTCGAACCAGGTGCCGAGCTCGGCGAGGTCGTCGCCGTACTCCTCGATGTAGTGGCCGTGGGTGGCGGGCAGCCAGGTGTCGAAGTTGACGTCGTAGTCGCCCTGGGCGAGGCCGGTGAAGACGACACCGGCGTCCGCGGTCTCCATCTCCACCTCGTAGCCCTGCTCCTCGAGGATGTGCTGCCACAGGTGGGAGACGGCGATGCCCTCCTCCCAGCCGGAGTGGATGCCGATGGTGATGGGGCCGGCGTCCGCACCGGTGGTGTCCTCGGAGCCGCCGTCGGTGTCGCTGCCACAGGCGGCGAGCGTGAGGGCCAGGGCGGTGGCGGAGGCGATGACGGCCCCGCTGCGTCGGGTGATCTTCATGTGGTGTCCCTTTCGTGTGACGTTCACGTCGTGTCGTGGAGGATCGGTGTCGTGAGTGGCGGTGGGTCAGTCCTCGGCGGCGCGGACCTTGAGGGCCCGGGAGACCGGGGCACGGTCGCCGAGGGCGGAGGTGACGCGGTCGAGGTACATCGCGAGGATGACGACGGAGAGCCCTGCCTCGGCGCCCAGGCCGATGTTGACGCTCTGCAGCGACTGGACCACCGGCTGCCCGAGGCCGGGGGCCCCGACCATGCCGGCGATGACGACCATCGACAGCGAGAGCATGATGAGCTGGTTGATGCCGGCCATGATCGTCGGCAGCGCGAGCGGGAGCTGGACCTGGCGCAGGATACGGCCGGGCGTGGCGCCGAAGGCGTGGCCGGCCTCGACGACCTCGCGGTCGACCTGCCGGATGCCGAGCTCGGTGAAGCGCACGCCGGGAGCGGCGGCGAAGACGATCGTCGCGACGATGCCGGGGACCACGCCCACCCGGAAGAGAAGGACGGCGGGCAGGAGGTAGACGAACGCCGGCATCGTCTGCATGAAGTCGAGCACCGGTCGCAGGGCCGTCGACACCGTGCCGCTGCGGGCCGCCCAAATCCCCAGCGGGATCGCGATGACGGTGGCGATGAGCGAGGCGACGACGACGAGCGCGATCGTGGCCATCGCCTGGTCCCACTGGTTCATTCCGACGATGAGCAGGAGTCCGATGATCGTCGCCAGTGCCAGCTTCCAGCTCTTGGCGAAGAACGCGACGGCCGCGAGGACGAGGATGACCACCCAGAATGGCGGGGTGGCGAAGGCCAGCTGGGCCAGGTCGAACAGCCAGCGCAGGACGTCGGCGATGACACCGAAGAGGCCCGAGAGGTTGCTCGTCAGCCAGTCGACGGCGGCATCGGCCCAGTCACCGACGGGGATGCGGAAGTCGTTCATCGGGCCTCACCCTTCGCCGAGGTCTGGACGGGGACGGCGGAGGTCGCCTCGTTCCCGCCGGGGGCGGTGACGTCCGGTGCCGGTGCCGGTGCCGGCGCGGGCGCGGGCTCCTGCTCGGCGGTGACGTCGGGGCTCTCGTCGTCCGCGGTCGGCGGGACCATCGCCTCGAGCATCGAGACGCGGGGGACGACGCCGACGAGGCGTCCGTCCGCGTCGGTCACGGCGAGCGGCAGCCGGGCCTCGGCCGCGGGGGCGAACATGTCCGACAGCGGGGTGTCGGGGGACACGGCGGAGGTGTCCGGACGCACGGCCGACTCCAGGGTCCGGTCCCCGCGGCGCTGGGCGGCGAGGAGGTCCTGGTCGTGGACGGTGCCGTGGAGCACGCGCCGCCGGTCGACGACGTAGGCCGCCGAGCCCTGGGTGGCCTCCAGCTCGCGCAGGGCCACACCGGGCCCGCCGCCGAGCTGGACGACGGAGATCGGCCGCCGCATGAGCGCACCGGCGGTGATGACGCGGGAGCGGTCGACGTCGGCGATGAACTTGGCGACGTAGTCGTCCGCCGGCTGGGCGAGGATCTGCTCGGCGGTGTCGATCTGGACGACCCGGCCGTCGCGCATGACGGCGATCCGGTCACCGAGGAACATCGCCTCGTTGAGGTCGTGGGTGATGAAGACGATCGTCTTGCCGAGCTTGGACTGCAGCTCCACGAGCTGCTCCTGCATCTCCCGGCGGATCAGCGGGTCCAGGGCGGAGAAGGCCTCGTCCATGAGCAGGATGTCGGTGTCCGCCGCCAGGGCGCGGGCCAGGCCCACGCGCTGGCGCATGCCACCGGACAGCTGCGCGGGCAGCGAGTCCTCCCAGCCGGCGAGTCCGGTCATCGCGACGGCCTCCTGCGCCTTGGCGAGCCGCTCGGCCTTGGCCATCCCGCGGATCTCCTGCGGGTAGGCGACGTTGTCGAGCACCGTGCGGTGGGGGAGCAGGGCGAAGTGCTGGAAGACCATGGAGATCTTCGTGCGCCGGATCTGGCGCAGCTCCGCCGGGGAGACGTCGGTGATGCTCTGGTCGCCGATGACGACGCGGCCGGCCGTGGGAGTGAGCAGGCCGTTGAGCATCCGGATGAGGGTCGACTTGCCGGAGCCCGACAGGCCCATGACGACGAAGGTCTCGCCGGGCTGCACCTCGAAGGAGGCGTCGATGACGGCGGCCGTGCCCATGGGCTTGACCTCGTCACGGCTCGCACCGGCCCGCAGCCGTCTGACGGCTTCCTGGGACCGGCGTCCGAAGACCTTGTACACGTTCTCTGCGCGTAGCGCGCTCACGCTCACCTCACTGCGGCTCGGGTTGGTCGCGGTGCACGCAGCACCGTGACCGCTCACGATCGCCGCACCTGACGGCGGGCATCGCAAACTGGGGACGGTTTGGGGAACGGCCATCCACCATGCCACCGAAACGAACGCCAGGCCACCACCTGAGGCCTTCTCGAGGCGCTCAATCGCTGCGCTGGGCCGCCGATAACCACGCGCTGACCTGGTGCTTTACCAGCCGCATAAACGTTACTGAACTGTGACAGACATAACGGTCCGGGACTGTTGTGCTGCCCCTTTTCGGCGTCCACGTGAGATGCGATGTCTCAGTTCGCGGGACGTTTCGCCGCGGGACACGGGCGCGCCGGTGGCGAGCGTCACGACGAGCCCGAGGGCACCGGCGACGGAGCGCCGGGGAGTGGCGCCGTCGTCCTCCCCCCGGGGTGGCGGCCGGACCGTCGCGTCGAAGGTGTGCTCGCAGCACCTCCTCGGTGCGGCGCAGCCCGGACGTCCACGCACGAGGCCCCGCACCGTGTGGTGCGGGGCCTCGCGGCGTGCCGTGGGTCAGGCGGCGGGGGTGCGGCGCACGCCGATGCTGTCGCGGCCGTCGCCGTCCCAGTCACCGACGAACACCTCGTCGCCCTCGCGGCCGTAGCTCATGACCTGCTCGGCCGGGCCACCACGCAGCGTGTTGGACACGTAGTAGTCGCGGCCGCGGCGCACGGCGAAGGTGTCGCGGCCGTCGCCGTTCCAGTCACCGGCGAGGACGGCGTCGGACTCGCGCCCGTAGGCGAAGACGACGTCAGCGTTGCCACCGGCGATCGCGTTCTTCACGTGGTAGACCTTCCCGCGGCGCACGGCGAAGGTGTCGCGGCCGTCGCCGTCCCAGTCGCCGACGACGACGGCGTCGCCCTCGCGGCCGTAGGTGACGACGAGGTCGGCGTTTCCGCCGCGCAGGGAGTTCTTCACGTGGTACGTCGCCCCGCGGCGCACGGCCAGGGTGTCGGTGCCGTCCCCGTTCCAGTCACCCACGAGGACGACGTCGTCGGCCTTGCCGTAGGTGAGGACGCGCTCCGCCGGCCCGCCGGTGGGGGCGTTGTTGACGAAGTACTGGTTGCCGCGCCGCACGGTGATCGAGTCTCGCCCGTCCCCGTCCCAGTCACCGACCAGGACCTCGTCGGTGTACCGGCCGTACTGGAAGGCGTAGTCGGCGTCGCCGCCACTCCAGCCGTTGGTGAGGAAGAAGCCGTACCGCTGAGCGGGCTGCTGCGGCTCCTCGTCCTCGTAGCCGAGGCCGAAGCCGATCGGGTGCAGCACTCCCTCGCCCTCGGCCGTCGGGACGTTGACCGGCAGCTTGCCGGTCGGCTCGACGGCGCCGAGGACGACATCGGCGACGGCCTGCAGCGACGGGCGCTGGTAGCCGTAGGTGACGAGCTGCGCCGGTGCGGGGTTCTCCCACGCGACGTCGTAGGGGTTGCGGACCGGGACGTGGACCACGGGGATCTCGGTCGCCTGGAGCGCGGCGAGCAGGTCGCGCTGGGTCTGCGTCTGAGCGGCGTTGGCCGGCGTGTGGGTCATGAGGACGATCGCGTCGTGGCCCTCGGCGGCCGCGGCGGCCGCGGCGATCTGCTCAGCGGTCGGGAAGTTCGCCGTGTAGAGGTGGTCGGTCTCCACGCCACGGTCGGTGAAGGCCTGGGCGAGGTACGGCACGCCGCTCTGGCCCCAGCCGGTGACGAAGACGGACTGGCCGTCGTCGAGCGGGAGGAGGTCGCCCTCGTTGCGGAGCAGGGTGACCGACCGGTTGGCGATCTCCTGGGCGGTGGCGGTGTGCACGGCGCTGCCGACGACGTCCATCACCTCGTCCACCGGCACGCTCGGGTCCTCCTCCCACACCCCGCGCTCGACCTTCCACTCGAGGATGCGGGTGACCGACTCCTCCAGGCGCTCGCGGGTGATGTCCCCGGACTCGACGGCCGCGTTGACGGCCTCGAAGGTCGCCGGGACGTCGGGGGACATGAGGAGGATGTCCGAGCCGGCCTGGATGGCGAGGACGGCGATGTCGCCGTCGTCGAGCGGGTTGTCCGGCAGCTGCTTGAGGGCAGCCATGTCGAGGGCGTCGGTGGTGATGAGGCCGTCGAAGCCGAGATCCTCACGGAGCAGGCCGGTGAGGACCTCCGGGGAGAGGGTGCCGGGCATCTCGGGGTCGAGCTCCTCGACGATGACGTGCGCCGTCATGATCATGTCGACGCCGGCGTCGATGGCCGCCTCGAAGGGCACGAGGTGCTGGTCGAGGGTGGCACGGTCGTAGGTGACGATCGGCAGGCCGGTGTGGGAGTCGGTCTCGGTGTCGCCGTGGCCGGGGAAGTGCTTGGCGGCGGCACCGACGCCCTGGGACTGCATGCCCTCGATCTGGGCGACGCCGAGCGTGGCGACGTTCTGCGGGTCCTCACCCAGCGACCGCACACCGATGACCGGGTTGGCCGGGTTGGTGTTGACGTCGACGACGGGCGCGAAGTCCGCGTTGACGCCGACGGCGGCGAGCTCGGAGCCGAGGATCTCGCCCTGGGCGCGGGCGAGCGCGACGTCGAAGGTGGCGCCCAGCGCCATGTTCCCGGGGAGCACCGTCATCGGTGCACCCATGCGGGCGACGATGCCGCCCTCCTGGTCGATCGTCGTGGCGAGCGGGATCCCGGAGGCCTCGTCGCCGACCGAGACGGCCTGCAGGCCGTTGGAGAGCCCGGCGGCGAGCTCGGGGTCGTTGACGATGCCGGGGTTGGACCAGGCGAAGTAGAGGACGCCGCCGAGGTCGAACTTCTCGACGACCTCCCGAGGGGTGTCGACGCCGTAGCGTGCCTGGTTCTGCACGGCCATCGAGGCGTCGTCGGCGGAGTTGCCGTAGACGTAGGTCCACGTCATCTGGCCGATGAGCTCGTCGACCGTCATGGCGTTGACGATGTGGTCGATCGGGTTCGCCGAGTCCGGTGCGGACGTGGCGACCGCGGGGACGGTGGACGCGAGCAGCATCCCCGCCCCGAGGGCCGTGGCGACGCCCGCGCGGGCGCCGGCGGTTCTTGTGGACAACGTTCCTCCAGTGGGTGTGAGTCGTCAACGATCACGCGCGAGACCTCGCGCGGCAACTCTTTTCGCGCATCCGTGCGCCGAGGAAAGACCTGCCGCGACCACCCTACGCCAGCATCGTGGTGCAGGTCACGTCCTGGTCTAGACCAAGGCCGAAGGTCCCGGGTCGGGCGGGTGGGGAGATAGCACGGTGGACCCCGTGGATAAAGTACTGGGACCGCTGCCGGCACGTGGTCGGGCCCGCGAGGACCTGTCCCCGGCGCGCCGGACGACGCTCGACGCGCTCCTCGAGCTCGGCGGGCGGCGCACCGTGGCTGAGCTCGCCCAGGCGCTTGGGCAGCACCCCAACACCGTCCGTGAGCACCTCGACGCCCTGGTGCGCGCGGGCCTCACGGAGCGCACGCTGCGCCACTCGGCCGGGCGCGGGCGCCCCGCCGCGCTGTATCGCGCGACGCTCGCCGCCACCCCCGCCGGCCCGGAGTACGCCGTGCTCGCGGAGGTCCTCATCAGCGCCCTCGCCCGCGCCGTCCCGGACAGGGATGCGCGCGCCGCCCAGGCGCTGGAGGCCGGGCGTGACTGGGGGCGCGCCATCCGTAAGCGCGAGCTCATCGACCGCCCCCGCCTCGCCCTCACCAGCCTCGGCGGTGCACCCGTCGACGGCGCAGCACCGGCCGAGGCGGCGCGCCTCACCGCCCCGGAGGACCCGGCCGCGCTCCGTGACTCGGTCACTCGCCTGGGCGAGCTGCTCGACCGCGCCGGCTTCGACTGTCGCACCACCGCGGAGCCCGGCGGCGGCTACACCCAGCGACTGCGCCGCTGCCCCGTCCTCGACCTGGCCCGCGAGCACCCGGACATCGTGTGCACGAGCCACCTCGGCATGGCCCGAGAGCTCCTCGCTCACGACGGTGTCGCACCCGAGCGCGTCACCCTCGAGGCCTTCGCCGAGCCCGGCGCCTGCCTGCTGCGGATCGCCCCGCCGGCGGTCGACGATGAGTGACGGCCGCGGTGTCCTCACCCGCACCTCCTTCCGGCTGCCCTTCCTCCTCCTCGGCGGGCTCGCCCTCCTCGCCGGCCTGGACGCCGCCCTCGCGCTCCTCGGGCTGCCCCACGTCCTCGTCGGCGCCCGCCTCGCCGACGTCCACGGCCCGCTCATGGTGCTCGGCTTCGTCGGCACGGTCATCGGCCTGGAGCGCTCCGTGGCCCTGGGCCGCGGCTGGGGCTACCTCGCCCCGGCCCTCAACGGCCTCGGCGTGGTCGCCACCGTCTCGGTCCTGCCCGAGGAGGTCGGCGCCGGCCTCGTCCTGGCCGGCCAGCTCGGCGGCCTCCTCGTCTACCGCTCCCTCTACGCGCGCCAGCCGGCCGCCGCCGTCGCCGTCCAGGTCCTCGGCCAGCTCATGGCCGTGGCCTCGGCCGCCCTGTGGCTCGGCGGCGTCCCCGTGCCCGGGATCATGCCGTGGCTCGTCGGCTACCTCGTCCTCACGATCTTCGGCGAGCGCCTCGAGCTGGCCCGCCTCGGCGCGCTGAGCCCCCGGGACGCGACCATTGCCCAGGGCGTCGCCGTCGCCGTCCTCGTCGCCGCCGTCGTCTCCCTCCTCGTGCCCGAGGCCGGCTTCACGCTCCTCGGCCTGGCGCTCGTCGCCGCCGCCCTGTGGCTCGCCGTCAAGGACGTCGCCCGCCGCACCGTGCGGTCCACCGGGCTGCCGCGCTTCATCGCCGTCTGCCTGCTCGCCGGCTACGTGTGGCTCGCCGTGGCCGGCGCGGTCTGGACGCTCGGTGGCCAGGTCCAGGGCCGTGCCTACGACGCCGCCGCCCACGCCCTGTTCCTCGGCTTCGTCATCTCGATGATCATGGCCCACGCGCCGGTCATCATGCCGGCCGTGCTGCGCCGGCCGCTGCCCTACCGGCGGGCCTTCATCGTGCCCGCGGCGCTGCTCCACACCTCCCTCGCCCTCCGCCTCGCCGTGGGCGACGCGCGCGACCTCGACTGGGCCGTCCAGGGCGGCGGCGTCGGCAACATCGCCGCCGTCCTGCTCTTCGTCGCCGTCGCCGCCTGGTCCGCGCTCATCGCACGCAGGACGACGACGGCGCCGTCCGTGCCGTCGTCGGGCGCTCGCTACGACACTGCCACCACGACCACCGGAGCGACCTCATGAACATCGGCCGACCAACCTCCAGCCGCCCGCCGATGGCCCGCCGGCCATGGCACGTCAAGGTCAACGCGCTCGTCGTCGCCTGGTTCCTCGCCGCCTTCGTCGTGGCCGTCGCCCACCGGTGGATCCCCGAGGCGAACTACCTCATGGTCCACCTCACGCTGCTCGGCGCGGTGACGACGGCGATCCTCATCTGGTCCGCCCACTTCGCCGACACCCTCCTCGGCCGGCCCGCGCCCGGCGGGCAGGGGCTGACGTTCGTCCGGCTCGGCGTGCACACGGTCTCGGCGGTCCTCGTCATCGTCGGCATCGCGACGAACCGGTGGCCGCTCGTCGTCGTCGGCGGTGTGGGGATCACGCTCGTCGCGCTCACCCATGTCGTCGTCATCCTCCTCCAGCGCCGCGGCGCGCTCATGGCCCGCTTCGGTGCGCTGTCCCTCTTCTACGTGTGCGCCGGGCTGTGCCTGGCCGTCGGCGTGTGGCTCGGCGTCATGCTCGCGCGCACGACGCCCTCGGCCGAGGTCGAGGGCCGCCTCTACACCGCGCACACGACGACGATGCTCCTCGGCTGGGTCGGTCTCACCGTGCTCGGCACGCTCGTCGTCCTGTGGCCCACGATGCTGCGTACGAAGATGGCCCCCGGCGCCCCGCTGGCCGCCCGCCGCGCGATGGTCGTCCTCGTCGCGGGCCTCGCGGTCATCTGGCTGGCCGCCGCGACGGATCTGCGCCTGCTCGTCGTCCTCGCCGTCGCCCTCTACCTCACCGGCGTCGTCCTCGTCGTCCGGCCGATGGTCACCATCGCCCGTGGCAAGCCCCCGCGCAGCTACGCCACCCTGAGTGCGACGATGGCCGTGTGCTGGCTGGTCGGCTGCCTCGCCACCCTCGCCGTGCTCGCCGCGACGGCGCCGGACTGGGCCATCCTCCGCGAGAGCCTCGGCATCCTCGCCGCTCCCTACGCCGCCGGCTTCGCGGCACAGGTGCTCCTCGGGGCGCTGAGCTACCTCGCGCCGGTCATGCTCGGCGGCGGCCCGCGCGTGGTCCGCCGCGTCAACGAGGAGATGGACCGTGCCGCGGGCGCCCGGATCGTCGTCGTCAACCTCAGCCTGCTCCTCTTCGTCCTCCCGCTGCCCAGCCTCGTGCGCGTGACGACCTCCCTCCTCGGGCTCGCCGGGCTGGCCTCCTTCCTCGTGCTCCTCGGGCGGGCGCTGTGGGCGCGCCGCCAGGCGGAGCGGGAGAGCTCCGGGGCGGTCATCGCTGCCTCGATCCGGACCGGGCCGCCGCCGGTCCCGCGCCGCCTCGGCGCGCTGTACGGCGCCGGAGCGGTGGCGCTCGCGGTCGTCCTCGGGGTGGCCGGGGACCCGGCCGCCGCCGGCTTCACCGGCGGCCCCGCCGACGACGACGTGGCCGCTACCGGCCGCACGACCATCGTGCGCGTGGAGGCCCAGGACATGCGTTTCGTCCCCGACGTCGTCGAGGTCCCCGCCGGTGACCGGCTCGTCATCGAGCTCGTCAACACCGACGACGACGTCCACGACCTCGTCCTGGACAACGGCGCCCGCTCGGGGCGGATGTCGGCGGGGGAGACCGTCGAGGTGGACCTCGGCGTCGTCGGGCGCGACGTCGGGGGTTGGTGCTCGGTCGCCGGGCACCGGCAGATGGGGATGACCCTCGACGTCGTCGCCGTCGGGGCGGCTCCCGGCACGGCCGCAGGGGACGCCGGGGACAGCGCGCACGACGACCACGCGCCGTCGTCGTCCGCCGACCCTGCCCGCGACCACCTCGACCTGCGCGCCGAGCCCTCCGAGGACTTCAGCGCCCACCCGGCGGAGCTGCCCCCGGCCCCCGCTGGCGAGCTCCACGAGGTCACCCTCACGGTCGGTGAGGTGACCGCGGAGGTGGCACCCGGCGTCGAGCAGGAGCTGTGGACCTTCAACGGCACGGCTCCCGGACCGACGCTGCGCGGCACGGTCGGTGACGTCTTCGAGATCACGCTCGTCAACGACGGCACGATCGGCCACTCCATCGACTTCCACGCCGGGGCGCTGGCCCCCGACGAGCCGATGCGCACGATCGCGCCGGGGGAGTCGCTCGTCTACCGGTTCACCGCCGAGCGGGCGGGCATCTGGATGTACCACTGCTCCACCGCGCCGATGTCGATGCACATCGCCCAGGGCATGTTCGGCGCCGTCATCATCGACCCGCCCGGCCTCGAGCCGGTGGACCGCGAGTACGTCCTCGTGCAGTCCGAGGTCTACCTCGGTGACATGGGCGGAACGGCCGACGCGGAGGCGATCGCGGACGAGCGGCCGGACCTCGTCGTCTTCAACGGCTACGCGAACCAGTACGACCACGAGCCGCTCACCGCCCGCGTCGGAGAGCGGGTGCGAGTGTGGGTCCTCGCGGCCGGGCCGAACCGGGGCTCCGCCTTCCACGTCGTCGGCGGGCAGTTCGACACGGTGTGGAGCGAGGGCGACTACCGGCTCGGCGGGCCCGCCGAGGTCGGTGGCCCGAGCGGCGGGGCGCAGGTCCTGCCGCTCGTGCCCGCCCAGGGCGGCTTCGTCGAGCTCGAGATGCCCGAGGCCGGCCACTACCCCTTCGTCTCCCACGCGATGGTCGACGCCGAGCGCGGCGCCCACGGGATCCTCCGGGTCACCGAGTAGGGCACCCCGGCGCGGCGGCGTCGCTCCACGTCACCGCGCCGCGGACGGCCCGTCCCCAGGGCGCGCCTCCGGCCCGGCCGTCCGTCACCGCCCGCCCCTAGCGTCGTCAGCACCGACGACGACGGGAGGCAGCGATGTGTGACGGCCGCAGGCTGAAGGAGGTGCTCGAGCACGATCTCGGGGGTCATCGAGCGCCACGGCCCAGATGATCTACGGGCGGGCCGGGCGGCCCGTCACGGGCCTGCAGCTCGGGTGGTCCGACCACCAGGGTTCAGTGACCGTGGGACCCGGCATGGGACGACGGGCGCCGCGGGCAGCAGCGGCTCCAGCCGGTTCGCCTTGTCATCCTCCGTCCTGGCCCTCGTGGCGCGTCGTCGGGACCCGGATCAGCACGGCCGCGCTCATCCCAGCTGGAAGGGCAGGCGGCGCAGCTCGGCGGTGGTCGCCCTGAGGGCCTCACGCGCACGCAGGCCCACGGCGTACTCACGGTCGCGGCGGGCGACGAGCACCGCCGCGAGGAACCGCTCGGGGTGGGTGCCCCACGGCGGTGGCGGGGCGACGAGCGGCTCCACCCGGGCGGCGAGCTGGCGGCCCAACTGCTCGCGTGAGGCAGGGTCGAGGGTGCCGGTGCGGTCGAGGAAGCGGCGCGCGGCCAGCGCCACGCCGTCGGGCATGGCGCGGATGTCGGCGGTACGGGCCCAGTCCTCGAGCTCGGGCGGCATGAGGAGCGGCGGCGCCTTGCGGTCCGCGCCCCGGGTCCGCACGGCGTAGGTGCCGGCGAGCAGGTCACCCAGCCGCTTGCCGCGGCCGTTGAGGAGCGCCGTCATCACAGCCACGGAGCCGGCCGTCAGCCACAGCTCCCCGAAGCCGGTGAGGGCGCGGATGAAGGCGTGCCGCATCCGGATGGGACCCCCATCGTCACGGACGATGCGGATGCCGGTGGCGACCTTGCCCAGGGAACGCCCCCGGCTCAGGGTCTCGACCACGGTGGGCGCGACGACGACGATCCCGGCGATCGTCGCGATCGACAGCATCGAGACTCGGGCCTCGTTGACGTCGGCGAGGCGGCCGAGGACACCGACCGCGAGGGCGACGAGCACGGCCGCGTAGGCAGCGGCGTCGATGAGCCCGCTGACCACGCGCAGGAGGAAGGCGGCGGGACGGACCTCCAGCGCCACGGCCTCACCGGTGATGATGAGGTCGTCGGCCAGCTGCGCCGCCTGCAGTGCACGGCCTGCGGAGTGCGCCGCGTGCGTGGTCATGTGTGGCAGGGTACCCGCGTGGACATCGACGCCTTCGCGGCCGTGCACCGCCCGGAGTGGGAGCGCCTGCGCGCGCTGTCCACGCGGCACCGGCTCACCGGCGCGCAGAGCGACGAGCTCGTCGCTCTCTACCAGGCCACGGCCGGTCACCTGTCCGCGCTGCGCACGTCCGCGCCCGACCCGCTGCTCGTCTCCGAGCTCTCCGGCCTGCTCGCCACCGCCCGCGGCCGGATCGCGGGCGCCCACGAGGCGCGGCTGTCCGACATCGCCCGCTTCTTCCTCCTCTCGCTGCCCGCCGCGTTCTACCGGGTGCGCTGGTGGACGGTGTGGGTGGGCCTCGCCTTCGTCATCGTCGGCGCCGTGAGCGGCTGGTGGGTGGCGACCAACCCGGCGGCGCTCGCGTCCATGGGCTCGCCCGCCGAGCTCGAGCAGTACGCGGAGGAGGCCTTTGCGGCCTACTACTCCAACTACCCCGCCGGCGACTTCGCCGGGCAGGTGTGGACGAACAACGCGTGGATCGCCGCGCAGTGCATCGCCCTGGGCATCACCGGCTTCTTCCCCGCCTACGTGCTCCTCGCCAACGCGGTCGGGGTCGGGGCCTCGGGGGGCGTCATGGCCGCCCACGGGCACCTCGACGTCTTCTTCGGCCTCATCCTGCCTCACGGGCTCATGGAGCTCACCGCGATCTTCATCGCCGCCGGCGCGGGCCTCAAGCTTTTCTGGGCGTGGGTGGCGCCGGGGCCGCGGACACGCTCGCGGGCCCTGGCGGAGGAGGGCCGCTCGCTGTTCACCGTCGCGCTGGGGCTCGTCCTCGTGCTCGCGGTGTCCGGCGTCGTCGAGGGTTTCGTCACCCCGTCGGGCCTGCCCACCTGGCTCAAGATCGCCATCGGCGCCCTCGTGCTCGCGGTCTACTGGGCCTACACCCTCGTCCTGGGCCGCCGCGCCGTGCGGGCGGGGGAGACCGGTGACCTCGAGGAGGACCTCGCCGGGCACGCCCTCGCCCAGGCGGGCTGATCACCACGCCGGGACGACCGTGATGCCCTCCCGTCGCAGGGTGCGGTGGAAGACGGGGTCGCGCAGGAGCCGCAGCTCCCACAGGCGCTTGCGGCCGTCCGCCGCCGGCAGCCGCGCCGCGGCCGACCGGGACGCCGGGTGCACCATGAGCTCCGACGTCCCCGGCGGCAGGCGCCGCAGCTGGGAGAGGACCTCGGCGCGCAGCTGCGGGTAGCTCAGCGTCAGCCGGCCCGGCAGCCACGCGCTGATGAGCACCTCGGGCAGCCGCACACCGAGCTCGTCGGCGCGGGCCACCGCTCCGCGGTGGGCCGTCCGCAGCCCGCGCGCCGCCATCCCGAGCACCGGCCCGAGCCGCCGCGGCAGCCGGAAGTCGAGCCCGTGGGCGGCGCAGAAGTCGACGGCGGTGTCCGCGAGCGAGCGCCCGTGCAGCCCGTAGAGCGTGCCGGAGTGGGAGTCGAGGGCGCGGGGACGCAGGCCCGCGGACCGCATCCACCCGAGCTGGGCGGCCATCTCGCGGGCGACGTCTGCGGGGATGGCCCGGTGCTCGGCGACGCCTCCCTGGACCGGGAGCGCGCCGTCGGGGTCGGTGAGCGAGTCGACGCCCGCGGCCAGGGGACGCCACCCGGCCCACTCGTGGCCGGTGGACAGGGCGACGTGGAGTCGAGGCTCGTCCAGACCCGCGGCGCGGAGGCGGCGGACGGCGTCCTCGGCGGCCGGCGCAACCGGGATGAGGGTAGTAGCCGAGACCAGCCCGTCGAGCATGAGGTCCACGATGGTGGCGTTGATGTCGGCGTCCGCCCCGAGGTCGTCCGCCGTGATGACGAGCTGGCGCTTCACGATGCTCACGGTAGGGCGGTCGCCCGGCGCCCGCACCCCGTCCCCCGGCGGGGGCGGCGCTACAGGCGTCCGGCGGCCTTGAGGGCGAGGTAGGTGTCGGCGAGGGCCGGGGGGAGGTCGTCCGGTGTCGCCTCGACGACCTCGACGCCGCGCCGCCGCAGCCGGGCCGCCGCGGCCGCCCGCTCCAGGCCGGCGCGCTCGGCGGCCGCGGCGTCGAAGACCTCCTCGCTCGTGCCGCGCCGGCGGCGGATCTCCTCGGCCTCGGCGTCCGCGGCGGAGGCGAGCACCACCTGGTGGTCCCGGGTCAGCGCCCCGACGACGGGCAGCAGGTCCGACATCACCGCGGCGGTGTCGAGCGCGGTGAGGAGGACGACGAGCGAGCGCTGGGAGAGGGTGTCGCGCACCACCTGGGTCACCGTCGGCCAGCTCACCTGGACGAGGGAGGCCTCGACCGTCGCGAGCCCCTCCGCGAGCGCCGACATGAGCCGGGGCCCCTGCACACCCGAGACCCGCGCCCGAACGGTGGAGTCGACGGCGACGACGTCCACCCGGTCACCGGCCCGCGACGCGAGCGCGGCGAGCAGGAGCGCCGCCTCGATCTGCGCCTCCAGCCGGGGCGCCTCCCCGAGCCGCGCCGCGGAGAGGCGGGAGGAGTCGACGACGATGAGGACGCGGCGGTCACGCTCGGGCCGCCACGTCCGCACGACGACGTCACCGCCGCGGGCGGTCGCCCGCCAGTCGATGGCGCGCGCGTCGTCGCCGATGACGTACTCGCGCAGGGAGTCGAACTCGGTGCCCTCGCCGCGGACGAGGACGGCGGCGCGGCCGTCCATCTCGCGCAGGCGGGCCAGCCGGGAGGGCAGGTGGCGGCGGGAGGTGAAGGCCGGCAGCACCCGCAGGCGCGCCGGGGCGGGCAGGGAACGCTGCCGGGCGGCGAGGCCCAGCGGCCCGTGGCAGCGCAGCGTGACGAGATCGGCCTCCCGGTCACCGCGCCGGGTGGGGCGCAGCGCGGTCCGCACCCGCCGCGCCTCGCCGGCGGGCACCGTGAGGCGGTGCCGGTTGCGCTCCGCCCCCGCCGAGGGCACCCACGCGTCCCTCACGAGCAGCCGCGCCGGGCGGCTGCCGGTGTTGACGACGGTGAGCGTCGACGTCGCCGGCTCGCCCAGCCGCACCGAGTGCGGGACCTGCCGCTCGCGCCGCAGGGCCCGCGGCGAGGCGGCGAGGACGAGGTCGGCGACCACCGCCAGGACGAGCAGCGCCACCCACGCGACCACGGTCGTCGTGCGCGGGACGAGCAGCACCGGAAGGAGGCCGGCGGCGGCGACAAGGACGGCGCGCCGGGTCAGCGCCATGTCGACTCCTTCGCCGGCACCGCGCGGGCTGGGTCCGGCTGTCGGCGGGAGAGGCGGTGGCACGCGCGGGCGAGATCCGGCTGTCGGCACGAGGGCTGGGGGCGTGCGGGCGCGATCCAGCTGTCGGCGAAGCGGGGGCTGGACATGACGACGGTCAGCGGGGGACGGGGACGGTGCGCAGCACGCCGTCCAGGACGGTCTCGGCGGTCACGCCCTCGAGCTCGGCCTCCGCGCGCAGCTGGACGCGGTGGCGCAGGGTCGCGTGCGCGAGCGCCTTGACGTCGTCCGGGGTGACGTAGTCGCGGCCGGTGAGCCAGGCCCACGCGCGCGCGGTGGCGAGCAGCGCCGTCGCCCCGCGCGGGGACACGCCCAGGGAGAGCGACGGCGAGGTGCGGGTCGCCCGGCAGATGTCGACGACGTAGCCGAGCACCTCGGGCGCGACCTGGACGCGGGCGACCTCCTCGCGGGCGGCGGCGAGGTCCGCCGGCCCGGCGACCGGGCGCACGCCCGCCCCGGCAAGGTCACGCGGGTCGAAGGCGTGCGCGTGCCGGTTGAGCACCTCGATCTCGTCGCTGCGCTCGGGCAGCGGGACGAGGAGCTTGAGGAGGAAGCGGTCCAGCTGCGCCTCGGGCAGCGGGTAGGTGCCCTCGTACTCGACCGGGTTCTGGGTGGCGACGACCATGAAGGGGTCGGGCAGTGGGCGCGGCCGGCCGTCGACCGACACCTGCCGCTCCTCCATCGCCTCGAGGAGCGAGGCCTGCGTCTTCGGGGGCGTGCGGTTGATCTCGTCGGCGAGCATGAGGTTGGTGAAGACGGGGCCCTCACGGAAGGAGAACTCCGCGGTGCGTGAGTCGTAGACGAGGGAGCCGGTGACGTCACCGGGCATGAGGTCGGGGGTGAACTGGATGCGGGTCGTGGCCATGTCCAGGCTCGCCGCGAGCGTGCGCACGAGGAGGGTCTTGGCCACCCCGGGCACGCCCTCGAGCAGGACGTGGCCGCGGCACAGCAGCCCGATGACGAGGCCGGTCACCGCCGCCTCCTGACCGACGACGGCCTTGCCCACCTCCTGGCGGAGCGCGGCCAGCCGGGCACGCGGGGAGTCGGGCGCCGGCGCGGGGGGCGGCGGCGGGACGGGCGCCTGCGGCGGCAGGGGCTGGGGGCTGGGGGTGCTCACGACGGGTGGACCTCGCTTTCCAGGGTGTCGAGCTCGCGGGTGAGTCGGGTGAGCCCGGCGTCGGACGTCGGTGGTGGGCCGTACAGGAGTGAGCCGACCGCGGCCTCCTCGCGCCCGGTGGCGCGGGCGACGGCGGCGACGAGGACCTCGGCCCGCGCCGAGGGCGGTACGCCGAGCCGGGCGGCCACCCGGGTGGCGCAGCCGGCGCGCAGCCCGGCCGCCGCGTGGGCGTGGTCGCGGGCACGGCGGTACAGCCGCCCCCGCCCGAGGGTGGTCTCCGCGGAGCGCACGACGACGGGCATCGGCTCGGTCACCACCCGCCCCAGCCGCCGCCCGCCCCACAGGACGACGACGACGGCGAGCACGAGCAGCTGCAGGCCCAGCACCCGGACGGTGGGCGGGACGAGTGCGGCCGTGCCACCGGCGCCGTCGTCGCCCACGGTGTCCCCGACGGTCGGCAGGTACCAGATGAGCTGCTCGTTGCCGCCGAGCAGGCGCAGCACGAGGGCGGCGTTGCCGGCGTCGGCGAGGTGCTCGTTGCTCAGCAGGGTGGCGTCGGCGAGCACGGCGACGTCGCGGCCGTCCTGCTCCCAGGTGGCGAGGGCACCGGCGTCCTCGGCGGTGGGGAAGCAGAGCTCGACGTCGTCGCCCCGGGCTACGACACCGCCGACGCTGCGGGACAGGGTGCCGGCGGCCGTCGCGTCCGGGTCCGCGCACGCGGCGGCGACGGGGACGTCGCTGCCCACGGGGGAGGGCTCGACCCGGTCGGTGAGCGGCTCGAGGTCGGGCAGGAAGGTGGGCTGGCCGAGGACGAGGTCCGCGCCGGTGTCGCGCACGGCGGCGAGCTGGTCGTCGTCGAGCCGCCCGGTGGCCGTGACGAGCAGGGTGGCGCCGGGCCCGGCGACCCGGATGGCGTCGGCGGTCGTCGAGACGGTGCGGACCCGCACGCCCTGCTCGCGCAGGATCGTCGCGGCGGCCTGCGCGCCGGCCGGCTGCGGGTTGTCCGGGGCGAGCGGCACCGCGGACGTCGACCCGCGGCCGACGACGATCGCGACCACCGCGGCGACGGCGACGAGCGCCGCGACGACGAGGAACAGCACCGGCCGCCGGCTGCGGACGGGCGTCTCCTGCGCGAGGACCTCCGTGCTCATCGCACCGCGGCCCACGTCGCGCCCACGGCCACCGGGCCGACGGGCCGGCTGCGCGCGACGGCGGCGGCGAGCTCGCGCAGGCGGGCGTCCTCCCCCTGCCCGGGCGTGGCCGAGCCGTAGCAGACGTCGTCGAAGAGACGCCCGGCCCACACGAGCCCGTCCGCGCAGTCGGGCAGCAGGCGGGCGGCGGCCGTGCTCGCCTCGTGGGCGGTGAACCCCGGGCGGTCGTCGAGGACCGCGCGCTCGTCGAGGGAGCGGATGACGGCGCGGAAGCGCATGAGGACCGCCTGTGCCCAGTCGCGGCGCCGGGCCGCGGCGTCGGCGGCGGCGGTGAGGTCCTCGCTCGTGGCGTCGGCGTCGTCGAAGACGGCGTGGGAGGTGCCCGGCGCGCCACGGCGGCGGGCCCGGAGGGGACCCGCGAGGTAGAGGACGACGACGAGCAGGACGGCGGCCCCGACGACGACGAGGAGCGGCACGAGCCCGGACGGCGCGCTCACGTCGAGCTCGACCAGCCGTTGCAGCTGCTCGAGGAACCACGCCCAGGCGCGCTCGAGGAGGTTCGGCTCGTCATGGTAGACGCTGCGCGAGAGCTCCTCCTGCGCCCAGCGGCGCGCCTCGTCCGCGTCCGGCTCGACGGGCACTCCCAGCCGCGCGCTCATCCGCCCTGCGCCGCGCGGGCGAGCTCGACGTCCAGGCCCTCCTTGCGCATCCGCACGTCGATGTAGAGGAGGGCGAGGACGGCGGCCATGACCGGGATGGACACCGCCGAGCCGACGAGCTGACCGATCGAGGACAGGATGAGCGGCAGCGTGATGTCACCTTGCACCGCGAAGACGGTGCCGAGCATCGAGAACGGCACCGACAGGATGCTCACGAGGATCGTCACGAGGACGACGGTGAGGAGCATGATCCCGAAGAGCCGCCAGAAGCTGCCGCGCGTGAGGCGCCAGGAGCGGGCGATGGAGGCCAGGACGCCGGTCCCCTCGAGCATGATCACGCAGGTGGCGAGCATGAGCCGGACGGCGAAGAACGCGAGGATGCCGGCCAGGAGCAGGAGGAGGAGGGGCACGAGGACGACGAGGACGAGGACGCCGTCGCCGGAGACCTCGGCGAGCGCGACGGCGAGGGCGATGACGAGCGCGGTCGCCCCGACGACGGCCACCACCCCGGCGGTGCCGAGGAGGAGGGAGAGGACGACGAGCCGCCACAGGCGGCCCCGCGCCCGCTGCCACACCTCGCCCAGGGTGATCGTGCGGCCCAGCACGGACTCGCTGACCGAGAGGATCGCCAGGCCCTCGAGGACGAGGGTGGCGAGGCTGACGGCGGCGGAGCTGAGGAGCACGCCGGCCATGGACCCGACGCTGAAGAAGGCCTCGAGCTCGACGACGCCCGCCTGGGCGGCACGCTCGATCCGGCCGAAGGCCGCCGCGGTGAAGGCGAGCTGGACGACGGCCCCGAGGCCGACGACGATGATCGCCAGCCCGAACATCACGAGCGGGTTGCTGCGGATGGCGCGGAAGGCGCCGTCGTAGATCTCCCCGAGGGTGAGCGGGCGCAGCGGGACGATGCCGGGCTGCACCGCCGCCGGGACGAAGCCGGGGCCGTAGTAGCCGCCCTGCCCGGGGGACTGGCCGTACTGGCCGTACTGCCCCGGCGGCGGGAGGGGCTGGCCGTACTGCCCGTAGTCACCGGGGGGCGGGACCGGCTGCGCGCCGTCCTGCCCGGACGGTGGCACCGGCGGCTGGCCGTACTGGCCGTACTGGCCGGGCGCGGGCACACCAAAGGGCTGGGACGCCGGCTCTGGCTGGCCTGGTTCCTGGCTCATCGATCCCTCCGCACTCTGTAGCGGTCATCGTGCCACGGACGGGTGCCGGCCCGGGGCGGTGGTGCACGACATGGCCCGGGGCTCACCGGATTCGGCGCCGTGGGTGCGACGATAGTGGGCATGAACGCTCGAATTCTCGTGGTCGACGACGACACCGCGCTCGCCGAGATGATCGGCATCGTGCTGCAGGGCGAGGGCTACGACACCGTCACCTGTCCCGACGGCTCACAGGCCCTGGAGATGTTCCGCGCCGAGGAGCCGGACCTCGTGCTCCTCGACCTCATGCTCCCGGGGCTCGACGGCATCGAGGTGTGCAGGCTCATCCGCGCGGAGTCCGGCGTCCCGGTCGTCATGCTCACGGCCAAGTCCGACACCATCGACGTCGTCGCGGGCCTCGAGGCCGGGGCGGACGACTACATCCCCAAGCCCTTCAAGCCCAAGGAGCTCGTCGCGCGGGTCAAGACCCGGCTGCGCCGCACGACCGGCCCGCAGACCGAGCGCCTCACCATCGGGGACCTCGCCATCGACGTCGCCGGCCACCAGGTCACGAGGAACGGGGAGCCGATCGCGCTCACCCCGCTCGAGTTCGACCTCCTCCTCGCGCTGGCCCGCAAGCCCTGGCAGGTGTTCAGCCGCGAGGTGCTCCTCGAGCAGGTCTGGGGCTACCGGCACGCCGCGGACACCCGGCTCGTCAACGTCCACGTCCAGCGCCTGCGCGCGAAGATCGAGAAGGACCCGGAGAACCCCGAGGTCGTCGTCACCGTCCGCGGCGTCGGGTACCGGGCGGGCAGCACGCAGCGGTGAGGGCCGCGCCGCAGGAGGAGCCCGGCGCCCGCGGGTGGGCCGGTCGCGTCGTCGACCGCTGGCGCTCCTCGCTGCGGCTGCGGGTCTCGACGACGACGGTGCTCGTCGGCGTCGCGGCCCTCGTCCTCCTCGGTGCGGTCGTCACCGTCACCATCCGCGACGGTCTGTTCGAGGCGCGCCGCGACGAGATCCTCGCCGACGCCGCGGCCCGCACCCGCTCGGCGCAGCAGAGCTTCGACGCCGCGATCGCCAACACCGCCCCCCAGGTCCAGGAGCTGGCCTACAACCTCGTCGCGGGCAGCCGCGCGGGCGGCGGCGGGGTCGTCGGCAGCATGCTGCTGCGCAGCCCCGAGGAGTCCGCCCAGGTGCTCATCAACGACGCGGTGCTCCCCGAGCGCCTCCTCGACGGCGCCGTCCTCACCGAGGAGATGCGGGCGGCCGTCGCGGCCGGCGGGCAGCACTGGCAGTCGATCTCCCTGCCGCTGAGCACCGGTGGGGGCCCGGGCATCATCGTCGGCGCGGAGGTGACGCTCCCCGTCGCCGGCACCCACGAGCTGTACACCGTCTACACCCTCGTCCCGGAGGAGGACACCCTCACCCTCGTCATCCAGGTGCTCAGCGCCGGGGCCGTCGTCCTGCTCATCTTCCTCGGCGCGATGACGTGGTTCATCGCCCAGCGCGTCCTCGGCCCGGTGCGGCAGGCGGCGCGCACGGCCGAGCGGCTCGCCGACGGCCTCCTCGACGAGCGGCTCGACGTCCACGGGCACGACGAGCTCGCCACCCTGGGGCGCACCTTCAACGAGATGGCCGAGAGCCTGCAGGACCAGATCGAGCGGATGGCTGAGCTGTCCCGCCTCCAGCAGCGCTTCGTCTCCGACGTCTCCCACGAGCTGCGCACGCCCCTGACGACGATCCGGATGGCGAGCGAGGTCCTCCACGCCAACCGGGACAGCTTCGACCCCGCCGTGCGCCGCTCCGCCGAGCTGCTCCAGACCCAGCTCGACCGCTTCGAGCAGATGCTCGCCGACCTCCTCGAGATCAGCCGCTTCGACGCCGGGGCGGCGCTGCTCGACGTCGAGGAGCGCGACCTGCAGGACGTCGTCGCCCACGCCGTCGAGATGGCCGCGCCGCTCGCCGAGCGCACCGGCTCACGGGTCACCGTCACCGGCCCCGGCCGGCCCTGCACTGCCGACATGGACCCGCGGCGCGTGGACCGCATCGTGCGCAACCTCCTCGTCAACGCGATCGAGCACGGGGAGGGGCGGCCCATCGACATCGAGGTCGGCGTCAACGAGGTCGCCGTCGCCGTCGTCGTCCGCGACCACGGCACCGGCATGACGCCGGAGGCCGCCAGCCACG
The DNA here is from genome assembly GCF_023715365.1 of Georgenia satyanarayanai. Taxonomy (GTDB): domain Bacteria; phylum Actinomycetota; class Actinomycetes; order Actinomycetales; family Actinomycetaceae; genus Oceanitalea; species Oceanitalea satyanarayanai_B. Next base: position 144,468 of record NZ_JAMBNZ010000005.1, on the reverse strand, counting down.
TCTTCGACCGCTTCTGGCGGGCCGACCCGGCCCGCGCCCGCACCACCGGCGGCACCGGCCTGGGCCTGTCGATCTCCCTGGAGGACGCCCGTCTCCACGGCGGCACCCTGGAGGCCTGGGGCCGGCCGGACGAGGGCGCCGCCTTCCGCCTCACGCTGCCGCGGCGGGCCGGTCTCGTCATCTCCTCCTCCCCGCTCCCGCTCCACCCGGGGGAGGCGCCGGTCGCCCCCGCCGACGACGGCGCCGGCCCCACCTCCGTGCCCGACCTCGAGAACCTGGGGGGCCGATGACCACCGCGCCCACGCGCCGCCGGGTGGCCGCCCGTCTCGCGGCCGCCGTCACGGCCGCCCTCCTCACCGCCGCCGGCTGCGTGAGCCTGCCCGACTCCGGGCCGGTCAACGCCGCGGACCCCGTCCCGCAGGCGGGCAGCTCGGTGGCCCTCCTCGCCTACGGGCCCACACCGGACGCGACCGCCAACCAGATCGTCCAGGGCTTCCTCCGCGCCGTGGCCGCCGGTGCGGGCGACGAGTTCGCCGTCGCCCGCGAGTACCTCGCCGGGCCGGCCGCCGAGACGTGGAACCCGCGCGCCCAGGTGCGGGTCTACACCGCCCGCGACATCACCTACTCGCAGGCCGAGGACGGCGCCGTCCGGGCCAGCGCCGTGGCCGACGCGAGCGTCGACGCCCAGGGCCGCTACACCGAGGCCTCGCCCGACTCCGTCATCGAGCTCGACTTCACCCTCGCCCGCACCGCCGACGGGCAGTGGCGCATCGTCGACCTCGACGACGGCATCCTCGTCTCGCCCGTGGTCTTCGAGGCCCAGTACGACCAGTACAAGCTCTACTTCCTCAGCCCCGACGGCGAGGCGCTCGTCCCCGAGGCGCGGTGGTACCCGGACCGAAGCGCCTCCACGCTCATCGTGCGCCACCTGCTCGAGGGGCCCTCGCCGTGGCTGGCCGGCGGTGTCACCACCGCCGTGCCCACCGGGACCCGGCTGGGGGAGGACTCCGTCACGGTCGCCGAGGGCGTCGCGGTCGTCGACCTCACCTCCGAGCCGCTGGCCGCCGACCCGGCGCAGCGCGCCCTCATGGTCGCCCAGATCCAGGAGTCGCTGCGCACCGTCGCGGCGGTCCAGACGGTCGACGTGCGGGTGGGCGGCAGCCGGCTCCCCGTCGAGGTGGAGACGCCCCAGCTGCTGCGCAACCCCTACGTCACCGGCAACCCGCTGGTCGTCGCGGAGGGGCAGGTGCAGCACTTCACCGGCTCCGAGCTCCTCCCGCTCCCCGAGTCGGCGATCGTCGACGACCCGCACTCACCAGCGCTCCCGTACGACGACTCGGCCGGGCGACCCGTGGTCCTGGACGGCACCGACCGCCTCGTGCGCCTCCCCAGCGAGGACGACGGCGGGGCGCTGCTCCTCACGGGCAGCAACCTCATCCCGCCGTCCGTCGACCGGCACGGCTGGGTGTGGACCACGCCGCGCGCCGGGGACGGCAGGCTGCGCGCGGTCCAGCCCAACGGCGTCGTCACCGAGGTGGACGCGAGCTGGCTCGAGGGCGCCCAGGTGCTCGCGGTCCGGATCTCCCGGGACGGCACGCGCGCCGTCGTCGTGCGGAGGAACAACGACGTCGCGCACGTCGAGGTCGCCGCGGTCCTGCGCGACGCCGACTCCCGGCCGCTCGCGCTGGGCGACCCGGTGCGCGTGGGGGAGGCGCTCACCGACGCGCTCACGGCCACCTGGGTGGACGAGCAGACGGTCGGGGTGCTCGGGACGAGCGGCGGGGAGCCGGCCGTGGCCGTCCACCTCGTGACGATCGGCGGGCCGACCACCGACCTGCCGCCCGTCGCGGACGCCACCCGGCTCACCGCCGCCACCGGTGACCGGACGATTCTCGTGGGGACCGGGACCGGGGAGCTGTACGAGCGCAACGGCCTGGGCTGGACCCTCACCGCCAGCGACGTCCGCGACCCCGCCTACCCCGGCTGACACCCCGGCCACCACCCCGCCGACAGCCGGCTCCCGCGTCCACGGCTCGTCCCGCCGGCCGGTCACCGCTGCTCCACAGAGCTCTGTCGAGCGGCCGGACGCGCCCTCGGCGCTCCGCGCCCGGCAGGCTCCGGCCGTCCCGGCCCACGCTGGTGCCATGGCACGCCCCTCGTCCGGCCGTCCCGCCCCCTCCGCCCGCTCGGCGCGTGCCCTGGCGGAGGCGCTCGCCCTCGTGCTGCCCGCGGACTGCGCCGGCTGCGGGGCCTGGGACGTCGCGGTCTGCCCCACCTGCCGCGAGCTCGTCTCCCTCACCCCGGTCCGCAGCGACTGGGACGCGCCCATGCTCTGCCTGCCCGGGGATGCCGGACCGCTCCTTCCGGTCTGGTCCCTCGCCGACTACGCCGGCCCGGTCCGCGGGCTCGTCGTCGCATGGAAGCGCACCGGCCGGGCGGACGTCGCCCGGGTGCTCCTCGAGCGTGCCGCTCGCGGCGCGAGGGTGTGGGCGCACGACCCGGACCTCGTGCTGAACGGCGCCGACGCCGTCGTCGTCGTGCCCGCACCCTCGGGGCTGCGGCGCCGGCTGCGCGGGGCGCTCGTCGCCGGGGACCTCGCCGACGCCGTCGCCGCCGGGATCGCCGCGTCCGGTGCCGTCGCGCCCGGGCGGGCGGTGCGCTCGGCGGACCTCCTGCGGCGGCACGGCGGCCGGCGCCACCAGTCGGGCCTCGGCCTCCGGGCCCGTGCCCGCAACCGGGGCGACGCCGTGCGGGTGCTGGCCGGTCCCGGGCCGGGTGACGTCGTCGTCCTCGTCGACGACGTCCTCACCACCGGCTCCACCCTCGCCTCCTGCGCGCGGGCGCTCGTCGCCGCCGGCACCCGCGTGGTGGGCGCGCTCGTCCTCGCGGCCACCCCGCCGCCGGGGCGGACGCCGCCACCCGCGCGGTAGAGGGCGGGACCGGCATCCCAGGTCACCGGAGCGAACCTCGACTACCGTTCATGTATGGACGCCCTCTCGCCCCGCCGGTCGCTGCCGGAGGTCCGCGAGCTCCGAGGAGAGGAGGTGCCAGACAGCTTCCTCAACCGCCACAGCAGGCGGGACGCACCAGGAGCCGACTAGGTTCCACTCTCTCTACGGAGGTCACCATGGACATCGCCGTTGTTGCCCGTAACACCGAGGTCGCGGAGCGTTTCCGCACGCACCTGGAGGAGAAGCTCTCGAAGGTCGAGCAGCTCGCCCCCCGCGCGCACCGCATCGAGGTGGAGATCACCCGGGAGCAGAACCCCCGGCTGGCCGACCAGGCCGAGCGCGTGGAGCTCACGGTGATCGACCGGGGCCCGACCGTCCGGGCGGAGGCCGCCGCGGACGACCGGTACGCCGCCCTGGACATGGCGACGACGAAGCTCATGGAGCGCCTGCGCCGATCACGCGACCGGCGCAAGAACCACCACCGGCGCGACGCCGCGAAGGCGCCGGCGCCCATGCCTGACACCCTCCCCGAGGCCCTCGAGGAGGAGGCGCCCAGCGCGCCGACCCCGCCCACCGAGCCGGGGGTCGCCGTCGAGGCCCAGCTCGGGGACTCGCCGGTCATCGTGCGCCAGAAGCTGCACGACGCCACCCCGATGACCGTCGACCAGGCCCTCTACGAGATGGAGCTGGTCGGCCACCCGTTCTACCTCTTCATCGACGAGGAGACGAAGCAGCCCTGCGTGGTCTACCACCGCCACGGCTGGACGTACGGGATCATCCGGCTCAACCACGAGATGCACGCCCAGGACTGACGAGCACGACGACGGCGGGCCGCGGCACACGTCGCGGCCCGCCGTCGCGCCCGGCCCGGTAGCGTCACCCGGGTGACGCGCACGCTGAGCCTCGCCCAGGCCCGCCGGGTGGCGATCGCTGCCCAGGGCCTGGACCGCCCCCGGCCGCAGGCCGTGACGATGCGTCACCTCACGGCCACCCTCGACCGCATCGGGCTGCTCCAGATCGACTCGGTCAACGTCCTCGCCCGCGCGCACCTGCTCCCGCTCCTCGCCCGCCTGGGGCCCTACGACACGGCGCTCCTCGACCGTGCCTCCGGCCGCGCGCCGCGGCGGATGGTCGAGGCCTGGGCCCACGAGGCCTCCTACCTGCCGGTCGAGACATACCCGCTCGTCGCGGGGACGCGTCGGCGCTGGGCGGGCATGGACCCCGCCGTCCTCGAGGAGCGCCATCCCGGCCTGCTGCGGCTCGTGCGCGAGGTCGTCGCCGAGCGCGGGCCGTTGACGGGCCGCGAGGTCGAGGCGTTCGTCGACGCGCGCTACACCGAGCGCGGCGAGGGCTGGGGATGGCGCTGGAGCGCGGCCAAGACGGCCCTCGAGACGCTCTTCGACGCGGGGGAGCTCACCGCCGCCCGCCGCAACGCCCAGTTCGAGCGGGTCTACGACCTCACCGAGCGCGTGCTGCCGCCGCACGTCCGCGACCGGCCCGCGCCGGCGCCCGAGGACGCCGTCCGCGAGCTCGTCAGGATCTCCGCCCGCGCCCACGGCGTGGGCACGCTGCGCTGCCTCGCGGACTACTTCCGCCTCGGCCAGCGCGTCACCCGCCGCGCGGTCGACGAGCTCGTGGACGCCGGTGAGCTCCTTCCGGTGACCGTCGCCGGCTGGGACCGTCCCGCCTGGATGCACGAGGCCGCCCGGGTCCCCCGGCGCACCCCGGCCCGCGCCCTCCTCGCGCCCTTCGACCCCCTCGTCTTCGAGCGGCGCCGCCTGCTCGAGCTCTTCGGCATGCACTACCGCATCGGCATCTACACCCCCGCCCACCTGCGCACGCACGGCTACTACGTCCTGCCCTTCCTCCTCGGGGAGCACCTCGTCGCCCGGGCCGACCTCAAGCACGACCGCGACACGGCACGGCTCCTCGTGCGCAGCACCTTTTTCGAGCAGCCCGGGCCCGGTGACGCCGCCACCTGGCCCGCACCCGCCGTCGTCGTCGCGGAGCTGGCCGCCGAGCTCGCAACGACGGCGCGGTGGCTGGGTGCTCACGCCGTCGCCGTGGACGCCGCCGCGGCCGGTGACCTCGCCCGTCCGCTCGGAGCGGAACTGGACAGGGTTCGGCAGACGGACGCAGACGTTTACCATTGACGGCAGGCGTGCGCACCGACGGTGCGCCCGACGCCGTCAACGGCGCCGACTGTCGAACCGGGAGTGGAACCGCGTGGCTTCGATCCTCAGCAAGATCTTGCGCATGGGCGAGGGACGGGTGCTCAAGCAGCTCACCGCGACCGCCGACCAGGTCAATGCGCTGGAGGAGAGCGTCAGCGGTCTCACCGACGCCGAGCTGCGCGCCGAGACGGACCAGTTCAAGGAGCGGCTCGCCGCGGGAGAGACCCTCGACGACCTCCTGCCCGAGGCTTTCGCCACCGTCCGGGAGGCGGCCCGACGCACCCTCGGCCAGCGGCACTTCGACGTCCAGGTCATGGGCGGCGCCGCCCTCCACCTCGGCAACATCGCCGAGATGAAGACCGGTGAGGGCAAGACCCTCGTCGCGACGCTCCCGGCGTACCTCAACGCGCTCACCGGCAAGGGCGTCCACGTCGTCACCGTCAACGACTACCTCGCCAGCTATCAGGCTGAGCTCATGGGCCGCGTCTACCGCTTCCTCGGGCTTACCACCGGCGTCGTCCTGTCCGGCCAGAAGCCCGACGAGCGCCGCAAGCAGTACGAGGCCGACATCACCTACGGCACGAACAACGAGTTCGGCTTCGACTACCTGCGCGACAACATGGCGTGGGCGACCACCGAGCTCGTCCAGCGCGGCCACCACTTCGCCGTCGTCGACGAGGTCGACTCCATCCTCATCGACGAGGCCCGCACCCCGCTCATCATCTCCGGGCCCGCGTCCGGCGACTCCAACAAGTGGTACGCCGAGTTCGCGCGGCTGGCGACGCGCCTCAAGCGCGACGACGACTACGAGGTCGACGAGAAGAAGCGCAACGTCGGTGTGCTCGAGCCGGGCATCGCCAAGGTCGAGGACCACCTCGGCATCGACAACCTCTACGAGTCCCTCAACACCCCGCTCATCGGCTTCCTCAACAACGCCCTCAAGGCCAAGGAGCTGTTCAAGCGGGACAAGGACTACATCGTCACCGACGGTGAGGTCCTCATCGTCGACGAGCACACCGGCCGCGTGCTGGCCGGGCGCCGCTACTCCGAGGGCATGCACCAGGCCATCGAGGCCAAGGAGGGCGTGCAGATCAAGGCGGAGAACCAGACGCTCGCCACGATCACCCTGCAGAACTACTTCCGCCTCTACGACAAGCTCTCCGGCATGACCGGTACCGCCGAGACCGAGGCGGCGGAGTTCTCCAGCACCTACAGCATCGGCGTCGTGCCCATCCCGACCAACCGGGACATGCAGCGCATCGACCAGCCCGACCTCATCTACAAGAACGCCCAGGTGAAGTACAAGGCGATCGTCGAGGACATCGTCGAGCGCCACGCCAAGGGCCAGCCGGTCCTCGTCGGCACGACGAGCGTGGAGAAGTCCGAGCTGCTCTCCGCCCTGCTCAAGCGCAAGGGCGTCCCGCACGAGGTCCTCAACGCCAAGAACCACGCCCGTGAGGCGGCGATCGTCGCGATGGCCGGCCGCAAGGGCGCCGTCACCGTCGCCACCAACATGGCCGGCCGCGGCACCGACATCATGCTCGGTGGCAACGCCGAGCACATCGCGATCGACACACTGCGCCAGCGTGGCCTCGACCCCGAGGAGAGCCCCGAGGAGTACGAGGCCGCGTGGCCCGAGGCCCTCGAGGAGGCCAAGGCGTCGGTGGCCGCGGAGCACGAGGAGGTCGTCGAGCTCGGCGGCCTGTACGTCCTGGGCACCGAGCGCCACGAGTCCCGCCGCATCGACAACCAGCTGCGCGGCCGCTCCGGCCGACAGGGCGACCCGGGCGAGTCCCGGTTCTACCTGTCGATGGAGGACGACCTCATGCGGCTGTTCAACTCCGGGCTCGCCATGCGGGTCATGGACGGCTCGGCCTTCCCCGACGACATGCCCCTCGAGGCGAAGATGGTCTCCCGCGGGATCGCCTCCGCGCAGGCGCAGGTCGAGGGCCGCAACTTCGAGATCCGCAAGAACGTCCTCAAGTACGACGACGTCCTGTCCCGCCAGCGCACCGTCGTCTACGAGGAGCGCCGCCGGGTGCTCGAGGGCGAGGACCTCGAGGACCAGGTCCAGAGCTTCCTCGACGACGCCGTCTCCGCGCTGGTCCGCGAGTACACGGCCTCGCCGGACTCGGCCGCGTGGGACCTGGAGACGCTGTGGGCCGAGCTGGCCCGCGTCTACCCCGTCTCCATCACCGCCGAGGACGTCGTCGAGGAGGCCGGTGGGCAGAACCGGCTCAGCGCCGACATGCTCGTCGAGGAGCTGCGCTCGGACATCCACCTCGCCTTCCAGCGTCGCGAGGAGGAGCTCACCCCCGCCGTCATGCGCCAGCTCGAGCGGCGCGTGGTCCTCTCGGTCCTCGACCGCAAGTGGCGCGAGCACCTCTACGAGATGGACTACCTCAAGGAGGGCATCGGGCTGCGCGCCATGGGCCAGCGTGACCCGCTCGTGGAGTACCAGCGCGAGGGCTACCAGCTCTTCCAGGCGATGAACGAGGCCATCAAGGAGGAGGCGGTCAGCTACCTCTTCAACCTCGAGGTCAAGGTCCAGCAGCCGGAGGACGCGCAGGCGGGCAACGGCCAGGGCGGCGTGACCGCCGACGCGGCCGCGCAGACCGCTGCCGGCGCCCGGCTCGGTGCGACCGCTACGAGCGCCTCTGGTGACGGCGCGGCCGACGGCAAGCCCTCCGGGCGCCGTGCGGGCGCCAGGTCCGTAACCGCCAACCGGTCTGCGGACGGTGCGCAGGGCGAGGAGGCGCCCGCGTCCTTCGGTGGCGGCCCGCAGATCGTCGGGCTCGAGGAGCCGCAGCGGCCCACCTCCCTCACCTACACCGCCCCGTCCGCCGACGGTGACACCCGGCCCACGGTCCGCACCGACGGTGCCAAGGGCTCCGCCGCCGGGAGCGGGGACGCCGGAGCAGCTCAGGCCGCCGCGGGCGGCGGCAACCGCGAGGCCCGGCGGCGCGCCGCCAAGGCCTCCAAGAGGCGCTGACACCCACGAACGCCCTGCACTGCCATGCAGTGCGGGGCGTTCGCGCGTGCCGGTGACGGAGGCCTCAGTGCGGTCGGAATAGAAGCCCGACCCCACCCGTTGGACCGGGTGTACATGCAAACGCATCGAATGTGAGGGGCTGGCACGACATGCAGTTCGGGATCTTCACCGTCAGTGACGTCACCACCGACCCGACGACGGGCCGTACGCCGGACGACACGGAGCGGGTGCGCGCCATCCTCACCATCGCCGAGCACGCCGACCAGGCGGGGCTGGACGTCTTCGCCACCGGCGAGCACCACAACCCGCCCTTCGTCGCGTCGTCCCCGACGACGATGCTCGGCTACCTCGCCGGGCGGACGAAGCACATCACCCTGTCCACGGCCACGACGCTCATCACGACGAACGACCCGGTGAAGATCGCCGAGGACTACGCGATGCTCCAGGTCATCAGCGAGGGTCGCATGGACCTCATGATGGGCCGCGGCAACACCGGCCCGGTCTACCCGTGGTTCGGCAAGGACATCCGCCAGGGCGTCAACCTCGCCGTGGAGAGCTACGCGCTGCTGCGCCGCCTGTGGGAGGAGGAGGTGGTGGACTGGCAGGGCAAGTTCCGCACCCCGCTCCAGGGCTTCACCGCCACCCCGCGCCCCCTCGACGGCGTGCCGCCCTTCGTGTGGCACGGCTCGATCCGCACTCCCGAGATCGCCGAGCAGGCCGCGTACTACGGCGACGGCTTCCTGCACAACAACATCTTCTGGCCCCTCGAGCACACCGAGCGCATGGTCCAGTACTACCGCCAGCGCTACGAGCACTACGGCCACGGCCGCGCCGACCAGGCGATCGTCGGGCTCGGCGGGCAGTTCTTCGCCCGGAAGAACTCCCAGGACGCGTGGAACGAGTTCCGCCCGTACTTCGACAACGCCCCCGTCTACGGCCACGGCCCGACGATGGAGGACTTCACCCGGGAGACCCCGCTGACCGTCGGCTCGCCGCAGCAGGTCATCGACCGGTACGCCACCATGCGCGAGCACGTCGGGGACTACCAGCGCCAACTCTTCCTCATCGACCACGCCGGCCTGCCGCTCAAGACCGTCCTCGAGCAGATCGACATCCTCGCCGAGGAGATCGTCCCCGCGCTGCGGGAGATCAACGAGTCCAAGCGCCCGGCGCACGTCCCCTCCAACCCGCCCAGCCACGCCGAGCGCGTGGCCCGCGCCCGGGCCGAGGGCAAGGCCGGTGACCCGCACGTCGCCGGCGAGGACCGCTGGACCGGCCGCCGCGCCGAGGACGAGGCCGCCGCCACCGCCACGCGCGGTGCCGCCGTCGGCCTGTGACCACCGAGGAGAGAACAGACATGACCACCCGCACCATCGCCGTCGTCTCCGCCGGCCTCAGCCAGCCCTCCTCGACGAGGATGCTCGCCGACCGGCTCGCCCAGGCCACCACCGACGCGCTCACTGAGCGCGGGATCGCGGCCGAGGTCGTGACGATCGAGCCGCGCGACCTCGCCCACGACATCACCAACGCCATGCTCACCGGCTTTCCCGCCGGGGAGCTGCGCACCGCGCTGGAGACCGTCACCGGCGCCGACGGGATCGTCGCCGTCACCCCGGTCTTCATGACGAGCTACTCGGGGCTGTTCAAGTCCTTTGTCGACGTCATCGACAAGGACGCGCTACGTGAGGTGCCGGTCCTCATGGGCGCCACCGGCGGGACGCCGCGCCACTCCCTGGCTACCGAGTACGCCATGCGCCCGCTCTTCGCCTACCTCCACGCCGACGTCGTCAGCACGGCCGTCTTCGCGGCCACCGACGACTGGGCCGGCCACGGTGACGACGTCAGCTCGCTGCCCGCGCGCATCCGGCGCGCGGGCCGCGAGCTCGCCGAGAAGGTGGCCACGCGCCCGGCACGCGCCGCCGCGGCCGACGAGTTCGACGCCGTCCCCGACTTCGCCGACCTCCTCGGCCGGTAGCCGCTCAGCCGATCTCCAGGGCGGTGGCCCGCCACCGCCCACGGTGGCACTCCACCCGGACGGCGGCGGCCCGGATCCGCACGCCGTCGTGGACGACGACGGCGGCCTCGTGGACCCCGGGCCGCACCTCCGTGCAGCGGACCTTGCGCACCCGCGCGCACAGTGCGGGGTTCGGGCGGCCGAGGATCCGCACGGCCAGGCCGGCCCGCCGGGCGAGCGACTCGTAGAGCTCGGCGCTGAGCCAGCGGGCCAGCTGCGCGGTGGGCCGGCTGCCCGTCAGCACCTCGACCGCGGCGCGCACGAGCGTGCCCGCCCACGGTCCGACGGGCGGCAGGCCGCTGAGCTCGGCCCCCTCGGGGGCGGGTCGGCGGCCTCGGCAGGCGTCTCCGCGCTGAAGCGCACCCGGTCCCACGTGCGGGCGTCCTCGAGCCCGGACTCGACGGAAGGTGCCGGTGAGGCGAGTGGTGGGGCGAGCGTGGTCATCGCTGCTCCTCGGGGTCGGGGGCCAGCAGAGCCTGGCCCGGGTGGATGAGATGGGGGTCCGCGCCGATGACGGCGCGGTTCGTCGTGTGCCAGCGCGGCCACTCGGCCGCGATCTCGGCGTCGGTGGCGCCCTCGCCCAGGTGCGCCTTCGTGATCGACCACAGCGAGTCGCCGCGCTCGACGACGTACCTCGTGGTGCCGCGGTCCACCTCGCTCCCAGCGGCCGCGTGCGGGCGTGCCGTGGGGGTGTCCGCCGCTGCGCCGGTGCCGGAGACGGCCGCGACCGTGGCGGCGGTGCCCCGCGCGCTCGACGGGGCGACCGTGCCCCTGTTCTCCGCAGCGGCCGAGGGGGTGTCCGGCCGCGGGGACGGCGTTCGCGGCGAGCCTGCCGGCTCCTCGGGGCTCTCGTCCGCGGGCGCCGAGGGCTCCGGCACGGACGTCGCACCCTGCGCCGTCTCCTCCGCACCGGGCACCTCCTCCGGCGGCCCCGCGCTCGGGACCGAGAGGGAGCCCACCCCGGGCCGTAGGTCGTGGGGGACCGTGTCGTCCGCCGCGGGACCCGCGCTCGCGGGCACGGCTGCAAGCGCCAGCCCGGCACCGACGCCGAGCACCGCGGCGCGGCGCAGGACCGGTGCCCCCGCCATGCCGACGGCGGCCCGCAAGCCGCGGGCGAGGCGCGGGGCGCGCCGGCCGAGCTCGGCCAGCTGGGCGAGGAGGAGAGCGATGGCCGTCAGCGAGTACCAGGCGGCGACGAGCGTGCCGCTCGCCGCCGCCCCCAGCGCGACGGCCTCGTCCACGCGTGAGGCCCCGCGCGACGCGAGCTCTACGCACCACCAGCCGAGCAGGACCGACGCGACGAGCGCGACGGCGGCCAGAGCGGCGGTACGGAGCATCGGTGCCTCCGAGTAGTGTCGGATGATGGCGTTTGGCATCGTTTGATGCGACTTGAGTCACATGTCTACGCTTCCTCGGGACCGCTGTCCAGAGGGGAGCGCCGGGTGTGGACGCGCACTACCGTGGGCCGATGCGGTGGGAAGCTCTCTTCGACGACCTCGAGCGTCAGTTCCTCCAGGCGGCGCGACTGGCCGAGGACGAGGAGGTCGCCGACCTCGCCGAGGCTGAGCAGGCACAGGTGTCCCTCGCGGACCGCCTCCGCGCGCGCCAGGGCCGGGAGGTGACGGTGCGGCTGCGCGACGGCAGCGACGTCCGCGGCACCGTCCTCGACGCCGCCGTGCAGTGGCTCCTCCTCGGCGACGCCGGCCGCCGCGTCCTCGTGCCGACCTCCGCCGTGGCGGCGGCCCGGTCACTGGGGGTGGCGGCGCCCGAGGCCCCCGTCGTCGAGCGGCGGCTGCGGCTGACGCACGTGCTGCGCGCCGTGGCCCGGGAGCAGAGCGAGGTCGTCGTGCGGACGACGGCCGGTGACTACCGGGGCCGCATCACGCGAGTCGCGGCCGACCACGTCGACGTCGAGGCCGGGCCGGGCACCGCCGTCGCCGTCGCGCTCGCGCACGTGCTGGCAGTGCAGACCGCCTGACCCGGCGGGCTCAGTCGCCGAGGTCCTCCCCACGGGCCAGGGCGGAGCGCGTGCGGGCGTACTGCCGCTGGATGTACTCCTCGAGGACCACGCTCTCCACGCGCCACACCCCGCGGCCGCCCACCTGGATCGCCGGCAGGTCGCCCGAGCGCACGAGGGAGCGGGCCTGAGCCACAGACACCGACAGCTCCTCCGCGACGTCCGCGAGGGTGAGGAAGCGCGCCATAGGCCCATTCTGTCACCGGCGTGGGGTCCGGCGGTCCACCCTGTGCACAGGCGGGGCCGGACAGAACGCTGTGGAGAACGCGCCCGCGCCCGGCGTCGAGCGGGCACCATAGGCCCAAGCACGCGGAGGGGAGTGCGATGAGCGACGACGACGGAGCACAGCGGCTGAGACGTCCCAGTTGGCGCGACCCGCGCCTGGGGGTGGGCGTGCTCCTCGTCGCCGCCTCGGTGGCGCTCGGCAGCTGGGCGGTCGCCCGGGCCGACCGCACGACCGACGTCCTCCTCGCCGTCGAGGCGCTGACGCCCGGCGACCGGCTGGCCGACGCCGAGCTGCGCCCGCACGCCGTGCGGCCCGACGGCCTCGCCGACGCCTACGTCGTCGCGGGTGAGGATCTTCCCGACGACGCCGTCGTCACCCGGGTCGTGGGTGCCGGGGAGCTCGTGCCGGCCGCCGCCGTCGGCAGCTCGGCCGAGGTGGACCTGCGCCCGGTCGTCGTCGGCCTGCCGGGCGCCGCTCCCAGTGGCGTCGTCAAGGGTGCGACCGTCGACCTGTGGGTGACGGCTCCCGCCCTGCTCGGGCTGCAGGAGGGTAGCGAGCGGGAACCCCCGCGCCTGCTCGCCGAGGGGCTTCTCGTTTCCGACCTCCTCGAGGCGGACTCGCTCTTCGCCGGTGCCGGCGGTTCCGCCGTCCAGGTCCTCGTCCCGCAGGAGGAGCTGCCCGCCGTCCTCGGGGCGCAGAGCGGGGAGGGGCGGATCGTCGTCGTCCCGGTCCCGGGCGGCGGCCCGTGACGACCGGCGTGCTCCTCGCCCTCACCGGCCCGGAGGAGGCCGAGCTCGTGTCCCTGCTCGACGCGCCCGGCACCGGTGTGCAGGTGGTGCGCCGCTGCGCCGACGTGCCCGAGGTCCTGGCCGCGGGTCTGGCTGGGCTGGGCTCCCTCGCCGTCCTGTCGGCTGAGCTGCCGGGACTGGACCGGCCGGTGCTGCGCCAGCTGGCGGGCAGCGGGGTGCGCACCGTCCTCGTCGCTGCCGAGGACGACGCCGACCGGTGCCGGGCCCTGGGCGCGACGACGGTGACGTGGGAGGCCGCGGGCGCGGCGGAGTGGGCGCGGGTGGTCGCCGAGCTCGCCGGCAGCGAACCGGCCGTCGTCGCGGCGCCGGCCCCGCCCGTCCCCACGGCCGAGGACATCGGCGACGCGGCCGGGCGGGTCGCCGTCGTGTGGGGGCCACGTGGCTCGCCCGGGCGCACGACCGTGGCCGTCAACCTCGCCCAGGAGCTGAGCGAGCGCGGCGAGGTGCTGCTCGTGGACGCAGACACCGAGGCGCCGAGCGTCACGCAGGTGCTCGGTGTCCTCGACGAGACCGCGGGCCTCGCTGCTGCCGCGCGTCTTGCAGGTGACGGGCGGCTCGACGCCGAGTCCCTCCGCGGCCTCACGCGACGGCTAAAGCGCGGGCCGCGGCTCCTCACCGGTCTCACGCGGGCCGACCGGTGGCGCGAGCTGCCCGCCGCCTCGCTCGACGTCGTGTGGGAGCGGGCCCGGGAGCTGGCCGGGTGGACGGTCCTGGACGTCGGGGCGGGGATCGACGACCCTGTCGGCGGCCTCACCTCCGGGATCGCCCCGCGCCGCCACCAGGCGGCACTGTCGGCGCTGGGGGCGGCGGACGTCGTCGTCGTGGTCGGTGCCGGTGAGCCGGTCGGGATGCACCGTCTCGTCATGGCGCTGCAGGAGCTCACCGAGTCGGGGGTCACCGCGCCGCACGCCCAGCGCGTGGTCGTCGTCAACCGGGTCCGTGGCTCGGCGACGGGCGCGAGCCCGGAGCAGGCCGTCGTCGAGTCCCTCGCCCGTTTTGCCGGCGTGAGCGCGCCGGTGCTCGTGCCCGACGACCGGCCAGCGCTCGACCGCGCCGTGCTGCGCGGCGCCACGCTCGCGGAGGTCGCCCCCGGCAGCAGGGCGCGCACGGCACTGCGGGACCTCGCCGAGCGGGTGGCCGGACCGGCGGCGGAGTCCCGGGCCGGCCGCCGGCGACGCAGGACACCGGGGCGCGTTCTCCGGGCGGGCCGCACCGGCGCGGGGTGACGCGCTTTCGTACGTCCGTGCGGAAGAATGCCGGTATGCGGATCTACTTGCCGGCCACGAGCGCGGACCTCAGCCGACCGGCCGGTCTGCCGCCGCGCTGGGCGCACGCGGTGACCGCCGAGCTGCGCCGCGCGCTGCCGGACGAGGACGACGAGGGCCTGGAGGCGAGCGCGATGCTCGCTGCCGCCGACGAGAGCGTCGTCCACCTGCGGGCCGCGTCCTCCGCGGTGCCCCGCCGGGTGGTCGTCGCGGCCGACGTGCCCGACTCCGGCGTCGTCGTCCCCGAGCGTGCGCGCCCGTGGCAGGAGGGCGATGACCAGCTTCCCAGCGCGGTCGAGGTGCGGGCGATCGTCCCGTGGTCGGACGTCGTGAGCATCCACGTCGACGAGCCGGGGGCCGAGGAGGCGGTGACCGCCGCGCTCACGGACGACGCCGCCGTGGACCGCGCCGCCGAGCACGACCTCCTGTGGCACGACATCGTCGAGCGTGAGGTGCTCGCCCGCGAGCTGCGGGGCTGACCCTCAGGCCCGCACGGTGAGCGTCGAGGCGCCGGACGGCAGCCGGCGCACCTCGATGCGGTCGGCGATGCGCTCCTTGAGCTCGCTGACGTGGCTGACGATGCCGACGGCGCGGCCCCCGGCCTGAAGCCGGCTCAGCTCGCCGAGCACGCCGTCCAGGGTGTGCGGGTCGAGGGAGCCGAAGCCCTCGTCGATGAAGAGCGTGTCGAGGGAGATGCCGCCGGCCTCGCTCGTGACGACGTCCGCCAGGCCCAGGGCCAGGCACAGCGAGACGTAAAAGGTCTCCCCTCCGGACAGGGTGTGGGGGTCGCGCGTGGTCTCGGTGACGTGGTCGTGGACGGCGAGGCCGAGGCCGGCCTTGCGGGAGCGCCCCTCCCGCTCGTCGATCCGGGTGAGGGAGTAGCGGCCGTCGGACATGACGGCGAGGCGGTCGTTCGCGGCGGCGACGACGTCCTCGAAGCGGCGCAGCAGGACGAAGGTCGACAGGGTGGTGGCGCGGGCGTTGCCCTCGCCCGCGGCCGCGAGCTCCCCCATCCGCAGCACCGGCGCGGCGCGCTCGGTGACGACGTGGTGCCGTGCGAGCACCTCGCTGAGGGACCGGTGGCAGCGGCGCAGCCGGGCGAGGGAGTCGGCAGCCCGGCCGGCGAGCTCGGTAGCGGAGATGAGCGCGGTCTGCCGCTCCGCCTGCAGGGCCTGCGTCTCCTCGACCCTGGGCACCTCCTCGCCGGTGAGCGAGGCGATGGGTGCCTCGGCCAGGCACTCGCGCACCCGGGCGGTCGCGCCGCCGTGCTCGGCGACCTCCCGCTCGAGCTCGGCCATCCGGGTGGCGGGGAGCTGGGCGGCGGTGGCCTGCGCGGCGTCGGCGAAGCCCGACTCGGTGAGTGCGGCGGCCAGGGCGGCGGCCGACTCGTCCTGGCGCCGACGGGCGGCGTGGTGCGCGTCGCGGGCCTCCACCACCCGGCGCGCCGTGCTCAGCCGGCTCTCGATGCGCTGGACCCGGGCCGCGACGGTGCCCGCCTCCGCGGCGCCACGGCTGCAGCGCTCGCGGTCGGAGGCGAGTGCGGCGCGCCGGCCCCGGAGCTCCTCGGTGGCGGCGGCGAGCGCGTTCTCCTCGCCGCTGACGGCCCCCCGCAGCGTGTCGGTCTCCTCGTCGAAGACGGCGAGCTCCTGCTCGTGCAGCGCGGCCAGGCGCACGGCGTCCCGCGCGTCCTTGAGCTCCTGCTCGGCCGCCGTGAGGGACTCCTCGGCGTCGGCGAGGGCCGTCCCGCCCGAGGCCTCCTGCGCGGCACGGAGGCGGGCCTCGGCCTGGGCGCGGGTCTCGCGGGCAGCCCCGACAGCGTCCTCCGCCCGGGCGCGCCGGGCCGCGGCGGCGTCGACGTCCTCCGCTGTGGCGTGCTCCGGGGAGCGTGGCGCGGGGGCGGGGTGCTCGGTGGCGCCGCACACGGTGCACGGCGTGCCGGGTTCGAGCTCCGCGGCGAGGCTGCCCGCCATCCCGGCGATCCAGCGGCTCCTGACGGTCTGCTCCTCCTGCGTGGCGGCCGTGGCGCGGGAGGTGGCCGCGGTGGCCGCAGCCTCGGCGGCGACGAGCTGGGCCAGCCGCTGCGCGACGTCGCGGGCGGCGTCACGCACCGCGCGGCAGGCGGTGACCCTGGCCTCGGCGGCGGGCACGCTCATCGCCTCGCGCTGGATCCGGCTCAGCGCCTGCGAGAGCCGTTCGCGCTGGCCGGGCCGCGACGCGAGAACCGCACGGCGTCCCTCCAGCGCGGTGCGCCGCGCGGCGAGGGCGGTCCCGTCCGCCTCGACCGCCGCCTCCCGGCCGGCCAGGCCGGCCTCGAGCGTGAGGAGCTCGACGAGACCTCCGCGCTCGCCGGTGAGTGCGGTGACCAGCTCCCGCAGGGCGCCGAGCCCGAGGTCGGTGAGGTCCGCGTCGGGGCCGTCGGCGGAGGCAGCGCACACCCGGGCGAGCTGCTCCTCGGCGTGCTCGACGGCGGCTCGTGCCGCTGCCTCGGCCCGCAGCGCCCCGGCGGCCACGGCGGCCCGTCGCGCAGCCGCGAGCTCCTCCCCGAGAGCCGTGACGGCGTCCGCGCGCGCCGCGAGCTGCTCCTGCTCGGCGAGCAGCTCCCGGCGGCGGCGGACCCGCTGGGCGAGGTCCCGCTCGGCGTCGAGCACCCGCTGGGCCGCCCGCTCGGCCGCGCGCGCCTCCTCGCGGCGCGTCTCCGCAGCGGCGTGCTCGCTCTCGGCGCGGGCCACGACGGCGGACGCGGCCTCCTCCATCGCCGGGGAGTCGAGCTCGGCGGCCGCCTGCTCGAGGACGGTGACGGACGCGTCGTCGTCGGGGAGCAGGGAGCCGAGGTTGCCCACGCACCCGGTGACCTCCCGGCGAGCCGCCTCGAGCTCCTTGCGCGCCTCGCGCGCCATGGCGACGAGCTGGTCCTGGACCCGCTGGTAGACCTCGGTGCCGAAGACGTCCTGGAGGACGGCGGCGCGCTCGTCCGGCTTGGCCCGCAGGAAGGTGGAGAAACGGCCCTGGGGGAGCACGACGGTCTGGCTGAACTGGCTGCGGTCCAGCCGCACGATGCGCCGGACCTCGGTGCCGACCTCCTGCGTGGTGGCGGCGAGCGGCTCACCGGAGGGGTCCGAGACGGACTCCAGGCGCCACAGCCTGGCGGTGGCGTTCTGCCGGGTGGTGCCCTCGCCGCGACGCTTGGGGCGCTGGAAGGCGGGGGTGCGGCGCACCCGGTAGATGCCCGCACCGGTGGAGAAGACGACCTCGATGACCGGCTCCGCGCCGGCGGCGTGCGCCGAGGGCAGACGGTCGTCGCGCGCGGGGCTGCCCAGGGTGCCGTAGAGAGCGAAGGTGATGGCGTCGATGAGGGTCGACTTGCCAGAGCCGGTGGGCCCCTCGAGGAGGAAGAGCCCGCCGGCGGAGAGCTGGTCGAGGTCGACCTCGTGGTGCCCGACGAAGGGCCCGATGGCCTCGAGGCTCAGGTGGTGGATGCGCATGTCAGGCGCTCCTCTCGGCGGCGAGGGCAGCCTCGTAGGCGGCACGCAGCACGGCGGTCTCGGCGGCGGTGGGAGCACCGCCGGTGACCTCCTGGACGAACTCGGCCGTCACCTCGAGCGGGTCTCGCGCCGCGGTGACAGCGCGCGCCGGGCCGCCGGTGAGCGGCACAGCGGGACGGTGCTGGACGACGAGCGCGTGCGGGAAGCGCGCCCGCACGCGGGCGTACAGGTCCCGGGGCCGCGCGGCGTCGGTGACGGCCAGCCGCACCCAGTCCTGCGCCTGGGCGTCGAAGGCGGGGGAGAGGAGCTCCTCGAGGCTGCCCGACGCCTCCGACAGGCGCCGAGGGCAGGGCGTGGGGAGCAGCTCGACGTGCCCGGCGCCGCCGGCGCCGAGCTCGAGGAGCACGCTCGACTTCGTGTGGTGCATCTCGGAGAAGGAGTACGCCAGCGGGGAGCCCGAGTACCGGGCGAGAGTGCCGCCCCGCTCCGGTCCCACGCGCTGCGGGCCGTGGAGGTGGCCCAGGGCCAGGTAGTCCGGTGCGTGCTCCCCGCCCGTGAGGACGTCGAGCGGGACGGCGTCGACACCGCCGACGCGGATGTCCCGCTCGGACTCCGAGGCCCGCCCGCCGACGACGAAGGCGTGGGCCATGACGACGGCGGGCACACGCGGGCCCGTGGCACGCCGGGAGGCGAGGTCGGCGCGCACCCGGCGCATGGCGGCCGCGGCCACCGCCTCGTGCGAGCGCGCGGGGACGACCGGGGCGCCGTCGTCGTCCTCCTCGGCGAGACGGTGACGGGTGGTGTCCGGGTCGAGGTAGGGCAGGGCGTAGACGAGCGCCGAGGACTCACCGTCGGCGGACGGCAGCTCGAGCGGGCGGGCGAGGCCCTCCACCCGTGCGCGCACAGCGAGGCGCTCGCGGAAGAGCGGGGCGGCGAAGCCGAGCCGGGTGGCGGAGTCGTGGTTGCCCGGGGTGAGGACGACGCGGGTGAGCTCGGTGAGCCGCAGCAGGGCGTCGGTGAGGAGGTCGACGACGGCGACCGGCGGGATCGCGCGGTCGTACACGTCACCGGCGACGAGGACGGCGTCGACGCGCTCCTGGCGCACCACCTCGACGAGGTGGTCGAGGAAGGCGGACTGGTGCTCGACGAGGTCCACCCCGTGCAGGGTGCGCCCCAGGTGCCAGTCCGAGGTGTGCAGGATGCGCATGGTCCGACGGTAACCGCGGCCACCGACATCGCCGTGGAGCCCCGCGGGACGGCGCCTCCCGGGCCGCCCGGGCAGGTCTCCCTGCCCCTTCGGGCAGGGAGGATCGGCCACGGCCGGCGGTACGATCGAGGCGGTCCGGTGAGGGGTCACGGGGATGTCGATGTCCGAGGACGTGTGCGAGAGCTGCGGGGCCGCAAACCCGCAGGGAACTCAGTTCTGCCGCGCCTGCGACACCTACCTCGGGTGGGACACCGGCGCGACGACCATCGGCGGGCACCCCGCCGTCGCGACGGTCCCGGACACCGTCAATGCGGTCGAGACGGCCGAGGCCGTGGCCCCGGCGTCCCAGGCGGAGACCGCGACCGCCGTCCGCACCGCGCCGGCGGACGCCCGCGCACCCGAGGTCCACGCCGCCACCACGGACGTCACGCTGGTCCCCGAGCAGCCGGCGACCGTGACCGCGCGGGTCTCCAACAGGTCCTCGGTGGTCGACGGCGTCGTCGTCGAGGCGGAGGAGCCGCCCGAGTGGCTCGAAGTGGGCCCCGCGCCGCTGCGCCTCATGCCCGGTGACGAGGGCACCCTCGAGGTCGTCCTGCGGATCCGCGACGGTGCGCTCGTCCCCGCCCAGCGGCTGACCCTCAGCCTCCACGTCTGCTCGGAGTCCGCCCCGGACCGGCGCGCGACCGTGCCGGTGACGCTCACCGTCGCCCCGTACGGGCCGCCGGCCACGCTGGACGTCCAGCCGCGCCTCCTGCGGCTCACCGACGAGGCCCGCGCCCGCTTCGCCGTGCGGATCGACAACCGGCGGGCCAACTTCCCGCAGCGCTTCGAGCTGTCCGGCGCCGACCCCGAGGGCGTCGTGCGCTTCGGTTTCGTGCCGCGCGTGGTCCAGGTGCCGGCCGGCCAGCTCGTCGAGGTGCGCGGCCACTTCATGGCCCCGGCTCCCGCCCCCGGGCAGGACGCGACGCGGCAGCTCACGGTCACGGCCGCCAACGACGGCGGGGAGTCCACCGCGACCTTCACCCTCGTCCAGCACACCTCGCCCGAGCCGGAGGTGGTACCCGTCGGGGTCAGCCTCTCGCCCCGCGAGCTGCGGGTGACGAACGCGGTCGCCGCGGACTTCGAGGTCCATGTCGACAACCGCGGCGGCCAGGAGCCGGTGGAGCTCACCCTCGCGGGCCGGGACCCCGCCCGCACCCTGGTCGTCAGCATTGCGCCGCAGCGGCTCCTCGTCCCGCCGGGCCAGGTCGCCGTGGCCCGCGGACACGTCCAGCTCACCGAGGTGGTCCCGCGCGGACGGACCGTCGTGCGGCCCTTCTCGGTCGTCGCGGCTGACGGCGCCACCGAGCACGAGGCGCCGGGGTCGCTCGAGGTGACGATGACGCCGTCGCCGATCACGACGGCGGAGCTGCACGTGACGCCGCGTCACCTCACCCGGACCGACACCCGCCACGGGACCTTCGCCCTCGCCGTCGACAACACCGCGGGGCAGGGGCCGCTCGCGGTCCGCCTCGGTGCGGTCGACTCCCACGGCACGGCCCGGGTGACCTTCACGCCGCCCGTGGTGAGCGCACCGCCCGGAGGCGTCGGACAGGCCCGGATGACGGTCGACGCCCCGCTCCCGCAGGGTGGGGAGTCGGTCACCCGGGAGCTCGAGGTCAGTGCCGACGACGGCGAGGGCCGGCTCCTCGCCCAGGCCACCTTCACCCAGCACAGCTCCGACCGGCGCCCCCTGCTGCGCACGCTCCTCGTGCTCGGCGGCGCCGCGTTCGTCCTGCTCGGCACCCTCCTGCCGTGGAACCTCCTCACTGCCGCCGACGGGCTCACGATCGTCTGGACCGCCCCTCTCGCGGCGCTCGGCAACGTCGCGGACATCTCCCCGGACGAGGCGACTCACCTCGTCGCGGCGGCGGCCCGCGTGCTGCTCGCCGTGCTCGCCGTCGCCATGGCCTTCGGCGTGACCGGCAAGGGCAGCCTCACGCGGAAGACCGCCCTCCTCGTCATCCTCCTGTCGGTCGCCTACGTCGTCGCGGCGATCACCGTGCGGAGGGCCGTCCTCACCCTCGCCCCGGGCCTACTCCTCGTCTGGACCGGCGCCGTCGCGGGGTACGTCGGCGGGGTGCTGGCGCGTCCGGCGTAGCCGCCACCACCGCCGGCCGGGACGCGCGGGCGGCACCGGCCCGTCGCGGTCGGGCGCGTCCCCCGGCGCTTCCCCTGCCCGGCTGGAGCGCCACTGCGCGACGACGGTGTCCGCGTCCGCGGGGGCGACCGGCAGCACCGGCCCGCTCGGGGCGCGGATGTAGTCCGCGACCCGCCGGTTGAGCGCGCGCACGGACTCCCGGACGGCGGTCTCCTCACGCAGGGGGCGCACGGTCTCGGGCAGGGCGGCGAGCTCCTTGCGCAGGAGCAGCGCCGGGGGCAGGAGACCGTCGAGGGGCAGGTTCTCGCCGCGCAGCTTCTGGCGGATCCACCAGTCCTCGTGGAGCGGCTCATCGATGCCGGGCAGCGGCTTGCCCGCGCCCGGCAGGTTGTCGAAGGCCCCGCGTGCCGCGGCGTCGCGGACGAGGCGGTCCACCCAGGTCTCGACGGGGACGTCGTGCGGCCGGCGCTCGGTCATCGCCCCATTGTTCCGCGCCACCCCCGGGGCGACTACGTGAGCGCGCTCGCCTCCGCCCCGGCCACCTCGGCGATGACGGCCGCGAGCTCGCGGGGACGAGACCACATCGGCCAGTGGCTGGTGGGCAGGTCGATCCACGTCGTGTCGGTGAGCTCGGGGATGCCCGCGAGCCAGGGCATCGTGCCCTCGGCGGCGTAGTCCCGGTAGGCCTCAGCGGTGAAGCTCGTGCAGACGAAGGTGCTCGGGATGTCGCGGCGGGCGTCGTTGACGAGGTCGGCCGCCCCGCGCAGCACACCGCCCGGCTGGGGGACGGCGCGGGCGCGGAACGTCTGCAGCTGCTCCTCGCTGAGGCCGTCGAGGTTCTCCTCGGCCGCGAGCGACTCCCAGTCGAGGGGCATCTCGGCGCCGTCGAAGCCGGGGTCCATGGCGCCCACGCCCGGTGCGGTGTCGACGTAGACCATGGCGGCGAGGCGGTCGGTGAGACGGTCGCTCGCGGCGTAGCCGGAGAAGCCCGCACCGCTGTGGACGGCGAGCACGGTGGGGCGTCCGGTGGCCTCGACGGCGGCGCAGATGGCGTCGACGTGGTCCTCGAAGGTGATGCCCGAGCGCTCGGTGTCCGCCGCCTCGAGGCCGGGCAGCGTGAGCGCCTGCGCCTCGCACCCCGCCCGGGTCAGCTCGGCGAGGACGCCCTCCCAGGCCCAGGCGCCCAGCCAGAAGCCGGGGACGAGGATGACCGGGTGTGCCATGGCGTGCTCCGCTCGTCGACTGCGGCCGAGCGTAGTGCCGGGGGGCAGCGCCGGGGAAGATCCCCGGCGCTCAGTCCTCCTGGGCGGTGAGCATCTGGAGGACCTCGTCGTGGAGGAGGCCGTTGGTGGCCACGGCGTTGCCACCGAAGGGCCCGGGCGCGCCGTAGAGACTGGTGAACTTCCCGCCGGCCTCGGTGACGATCGGGACGAGGGCCGCCATGTCGTAGGTCTCGAGCTCCGGTTCCGCGGCGAGGTCGACCGCGCCCTCGGCGACGAGCATGTAGGACCAGAAGTCGCCGTAGGCGCGGGTGCGCCAGCAGCGCTGGGCGAGGTTGAGGAAGGCGCGCAGCCGGGCGGACTCGGCCCAGCCGTCCAGGGAGGAGTAGCTGAGCGAGGCATCCTCGATGCGGGACACGCTGGACACGTGCAGCCGGCGCGCGGAGGACAGCGAGCGGCCGGTCCAGGCCCCCGACCCGAGGGTGGCCCACCAGCGGCGGCCCAGCGCGGGGGCGGAGACGACGCCGAGGACGACCTCGTCGTCCTCGACCAGCCCGATGAGCGTGGCCCACACCGGCACGCCGCGGACGAAGTTCTTCGTCCCGTCGATGGGGTCGATGATCCACTGGCGCGAGGACCGGCCGGTGGTGCCGAACTCCTCCCCGAGGACGGAGTCGCGCGGCCGGGTACGGCCGAGCTGCGCGCGCACGATCTCCTCGGCGGACTTGTCGGCGTCGGAGACGGGGCTGAGGTCCGGCTTGGTCTCGACGACGAGGTCGAGGGCCTGGAAGCGGGCCATCGTCTGGGCGTCGACCTGGTCGGCGATCACGTGGGCCAGGCGCAGGTCGTCGTCGTACCGGAGACGCGTGATGGGCATGGCGTCACGCTAGCGGCGACACCGCGCCGCCCGGGGACGCGCGCCGACGGCCCGCGCCCTCGGGGGCGAGATCCGGCTGTCGGCGATGGAGGGGCTGGGGGACCGGGGCTACAGGGGGGTGCGGAGGCCGGAGGCGCGGCGGACGGGCGTCTGGACGGCGCGGCGGACCGCCGCCGCGCTGCCGAGGACGCGGACGTGCTCGCGGGCGCGGGTGACGGCCGTGTAGAGCAGCTCCCGGGTGAGCAGCGGGGACGCGGCCGGCGGGAGCACGAGCGAGACCCGCGCGAACTGGCTGCCCTGGCCGCGGTGGACGGTCATCGCGTGGACGGTCTCGACGGCGGGCAGCCGGTGGGTCCGCACCCGCAGCGGGGCGCCGGGGTCCCCGAGGACCGCGACCAGCCCCTCGCCGTCGGCGACGACGACGCCGGTGTCCCCGTTGTACAGCCCCGTCTCGCGGTCGTTCGCGGTGACGAGGACCGGCCGGCCCGGGTACCAGGGGCTGCGGGGGTCGAGCGGCTCCGGGTGCGGGCCGGCCGCCTCCGCCACCCACTGCTCGACGAGCGCCGACCAGTGCGCCACGCCCGCCGGCCCGCGCCGGTGGGCGACGAGCAGCCGGTGGGACCCCAGCGCGCGCAGGGCGCCGGCGGCGTCACCCGCGCGGGCGGCGTGGACGAGCTCGCGGCCGGCAGCGGCAGCGTCGGCCCGCAGGGAGGTCAGCGCCGCGTCGCCCGGCACGCCGTCCTCGGCGAGCTCGACGAGCTCCACTGACGGGTGGCCTGCGCGCAGCAGCCGCAGCGTCTCCTCCGCGTCCCCGGCCCGGATCGCCGCGGCGAGCGGGAGGATCGCGCTGCCCTCCTCCTGCCGGTGGACGGTGAGGAGGCGGACGACACCGCCCGCCCCGGACGCCTCCGGGGTGCGGGCCACGAGGTCGCCGAGCACCGCCCCGGCCTCGACCGAGGCGAGCTGGTCCGGATCGCCCACGAGGACGAGACGCGCGTCGGGCCGCAGCGCCTCGAGCAGCCTCGCCATGAGCGGCAGGGACACCATGGAGGTCTCGTCGACGACGACGACGTCGTGGGGGAGGTGGCGGCCCGGTCCGTGGCGGAAGCGGGTGGAGCTGCCCGGCAGCCAGCCGAGCAGCCGGTGGAGGGTCGAGGCGCTGAGCGTGCCGACCCGCTCGCGGTCCTCCTGCCCCAGCTCGTCGACGACCTCGTGGACGGCCTCCTGCAGCCGGGCCGCGGCCTTCCCGGTGGGGGCGGCCAGCGCGATGCGCAGCGGCCCGGCGACGTCCTGGAGGACGGCGATGAGGCGGGCGACCGTCGTCGTCTTGCCGGTGCCCGGGCCGCCGGTCAGCACCGTGAGCCGGCCCGTGACAGCGGCCGCGGCGGCCTGCCGCTGCAGCTCGTCGCCCGCGGCGGGGAGGAGACGGTCGAGGGCAGCGGTGAGCCGCGAGTCGTCGACGGCGGCCGGGGGCGCGGCGAGGCGCGCGTCGGCCTGGCGGCGCACGACCATCTCGTGGCGCCAGTAGCGGTCGAGGTAGAGGCGCCCGCCCACCCAGCGCACCGGCCGGTCTGCGGGACCCTCGACACCGACGGCGACGAGCGGGCTCGCCTCGATCGCGGCCTGCCACGCGGCGGGCGCGGGCCACGGGAGCTCATCGGGCGGTGACTCGGCGTCGGCGGCGAAGGACGCGGCGTCCTCGAGGTGGAGGCACACCGAGCCGGACCGCACCGCCCGCGTGGCCAGCGCGACGGCGAGGAGCACGCTCTCGTCGCGCTCGCCGACGAGCGAGCCCAGCCGCCGCGCGACCTGGACGTCGGCCGCCGCGAGGACCCCGGCGGTGTTGAAGTGGGCGAGCAGCGGCGGGGCGTGGACCGCGAGCCGGGCGTCGCCGTCGTCGAGGAGCGTCATGAGGCCCTCCCCTCGAGGAGCGCGGAGAGCGCGACGACGAGCGAGGCCGGGGGCCGCCACGCCATGACCCCGTAGGGGGTGCCGCCGGCGGCGGGCGTGCCCGGCCCGGCCATGCCGCGGACGAAGAGGTACAGCCCGCCGCCCAGGTGCCGCTCGGGGTCGTAGCCGCGCTGGCGCCAGCGCAGGTAGCGGTGCAGCGCAGCGAGGTAGAGCAGCAGCTGCAGCGGGTAGTGCGAGCGCATCATCGCCTCGGCGACGGCCTCGGGCCGGTAGTGCCACAGGGTGAGCGGCTCGTCGGGCGGCGCCAGCCGGTTGGTCTTGTAGTCGACGACGAGGTAGCGCGTCGCGTCACCCGTCCCGTGCCGCAGCACCGCGTCGATGCTGCCGGTGAGGTAGCCGTGCAGGCGCTCGGGCCCGAGGGCGGCGAGCTGGTCGGCGTAGGGCGCGAAGACGTCGTCGGCCGGCAGGTGGCGCCGCAGGAGGAGCGCGAGGTCGACGAGCGTGGCGGCGCTCGCCGCCGGGGAGTCGCCACCGGCGAGCGGCAGCTCGAACTCGAGCTCGGCGAGCCGGTCCGCGGGTGCGAAGCCGGCGAGCGTCGCGTCCCCGGCGAGGGGTCCGAGCGGGGTGGCGAGCACCTCCTCGAGGGCGACGGCGAGTGCCTCGGGGTCGAGCCCCGGCACGCGCGCGGTGCCGCCCTCCCGGCAGCGGTCGCGCAGCTCGGTCGCGAGGTCCGGTGCCGTCGTGTCGACCTGTTCCAGGACCTCGTGGACCACCGTGCCGAAGCCCGTCCCTCCGGGCAGCTCGGCCATGGGGGACGGCAGCGCGCGCGTGGGGTCGGGGCTGCCTGGGCCCGTGACGAGGACGTCGACCTCGTCCTCCACACCCGTCCCCTCCGGCTCGCTGCCCACCGGCTCGTGGTGCGCCGCGGCCGTGAGGCCCGTGTAGGACGTGCGCCGCCACGTGTGGTCGAGGCTGCGGCCCAGGCGCGCGACGGAGAGCTCCGGGCGCTCGGGCGGCGGGGGCTGCCAGGTCACGGGCCGGGAGCGCGCGGTGACGCGCTCGAGGGCCACCGTGCCGCCCGAGCGGGCGACGACGGCGGCCAGCGCGTCGGTGACGGCGTCGTCGGCGCGGACGGGCACCCGGGCCGGCGGCTCCTGCCCGGGGGCGTGCCCGCCGAGGAGGAGACGGGTGAGCGGCCCGGCGGGGGAGTTGGACGACGGCGCCCAGTGGACGACGACCTGCGCCGCGGCCCGCGTGAGGGCGACGTAGAGGAGGCGCAGGTCCTCCCCGCGCTCCTCGGCGAGGTGGCGGTCGCGGGCGTCGTCGTAGCCGGGATCCTCCTGGCCGCCGACGTGGAGCAGCCGGGTGCCGGCGTCGTCGTGGTAGCGGAGCACCGGCGGGGTGCGCGACTCGTAGCGGTCCCAGCCGAAGGGGACGTAGACGACCGGGAACTCCAGGCCCTTGGAGGAGTGGACGGTGACGACCTGGACGGCGTCGGCGTCGGTCTCCAGCCGGCGGCTGCGCTCCTCGGCGTAGTCGCGGTCCGCCTCGGCGATCCGCGTGCGCAGCCAGTCCGTCAGCGCGGCGACCCCGAGGTCCTCCTCGACCGCGGCCAGGTGCAGCGCCTCCCCGACGTGCCGGACGTCGGTGAGCACGCGCTCGCCGCTGGCCGTGGCCATGAGCCGCTCGGCGACGCCCGCGGTGGTGACCGCCTCGACGAGTGCCGCGACCCCGCGCTCGGTGAGGAGACGGGCCCAGCTGCGCACGGTGTCGGACAGCTCCTCGCGGGCGGCGTCCTGCGCCGTGCCGAGACGGGTGGCGTCCCAGCCGAGGAACGGGGTGAGGGCCAGCGCCGCGGCCCGTCCGCCGTGCCCGGGCTGCTCGAGCGCGGTGAGGAGCGTGAGCCAGTGACGGGCGGCGTCGGTGGCGAAGACGCTGAAGAGTCCGGAGACGACGGCGGGCACGCCGGCGGCCGCGAGCGCGTCCCGCACGGCGTCGGCATCGGCGTTGCGGCGGGCGAGAACGGCGACGTCGCCGGGGTGCAGCGGCCGCCAGCCCTCGCCGTCGTGAAGCTGGGTGGCACCGAGCCGGGCGACGACGTCCGCGGCGACGTCGTCGGCCACGAGCCGGCGCACGTCACCCACCCGCGGGTTCTTCGTGCCGGCGAGCCGGAAGGGCTCGCGGGTGACCTGCCGCAGCCGCACGGGCGGCCCACCCCGCAGGCGCCGCTCGCCGGTGTGGGCCGCGGCGACGGGCCGCACGACGATCGCCTCGTCCCCGAGCGCCGCACCGCCGAGGAGCGCCTCGAGGCCGGTGAGGAGCGGGGCGTCGCTGCGCCAGTTGCGCCCCAGGGTGGCGGTGCTCGTCGCGACCTCGCGGGCCTGGAGGTAGGTGACGACGTCGCCGCCGCGGAAGGCGTAGATCGCCTGCTTCGGGTCGCCGATGAGGACGAGGGTGCGGTGCCCGTGGAAGGCGGTGCGCAGGATCTCCCACTGGACCGGGTCGGTGTCCTGGAACTCGTCGACGAGGACGACGGCGTAACGCTCGCGGACCCGCGCGGCGGCGGCCGGTCCGTGGACGGGGTGGGTGAGGGCGTCGCGCAGCAGGGTGAGGAGGTCGTCGTAGTCGAGCAGGCGCCGGCTGCGCTTGCGGTGGTGGACCTCCTCGCGCACGGCCCGGGCGAGGGTCAGGCGGTGCCCGGGCAGGGAGTCTGCCGGGGCGTCGGTGGGGCGCAGGGCGGCCTGGTGGTCGCTCACCGCCTCCTTGCCGACCGTGCGGGCCTCGTCCGGGGTGAGCGCGGGCTCGCGGGACCCGGCGTACAGGCGCAGGTAGACGTCGTCGAGGACCTCCTCGCGCAGGTCGGCGACGTCCGGGACGAAGGTGTGGTCGGGATCGAGGTCCGCGGCCACCCCGAGGGAGGTGAGCATCTGCTGGCAGAAGCCGTGCGTCGTCGTGATGGTCGCGGCGTCGAGCTGGGACAGGGCGCGGGTGAGCCGCAGCCGGCGGGTGGCGACCTCACCGTCGTCGACGGCGGCGAGGTGGGCCACGACCTCGTCGCGGCTCGTGCGAGCGGTGGCGGGGTCGCGCAGGGCGCGCTCGGTGGCGAGGAGCCGGCCCCGGACACGGTCGCGCAGCTCGGAGGTGGCCGCCCGGCCGAAGGTGACGAGGAGGAGGTCGGCGAGCTCGATGCCCTGCTCGGCGACGTAGCGGGTGGCCAGGGCGGCGATGGTGAAGGTCTTGCCGGTGCCGGCGCTGGCCTCGAGCACGGTGGTGCCGCCCGGCAGCGGGCCGCACACGTCGAAGACGGGCAGCTCGGTCCCCAGCTCGGTGGTGGTCACGGCTTGTCCACCTGCTCGTGGGTGAGGAGCGGCTCCCACACCCGGCGGGCGAGGACGCCGAGCCGGCTCGGGTCCTGGGGGTACCAGGACCGCTCGGACTCGGTCGGCGTGCCGAGGATGTCGTCGAGGCTCGCGCCGGTGCCCCAGCAGATGACGTGGTGCTCGTCCGCGCGGAGGAACTCGTCCCCGTCCCAGGCGCGCCGGGCGTTGACGAGGGCCATGTCCGCGGAGTCCCCGCCGGCGCGGGAGGTGGCGTAGGTGCAGGCGACCGGGACCGGGACGGGCAGCGGCTCGCACAGGGCCAGGGCGTGGAGGTGGACGAGCTGGTCGAGCAGCTCGACCGCCTCCTCCGGCGTGGGCGGGGTGAGCCGGGCCACGTAGGCACCCGGCCGGCGGTGGTCGGGTCGCGCCACCGTGGCCGTGCGCCACGGCAGCTCCGGGTGGGCGGCGACGAGGGCGAGCAGCTGCACCCAGGCGCGCAGGCGGTGCTTGGGCGCCAGGCGGGAGTACGTGGCGCGCAGGACGGTGCCGCCGTGCACGCCGGGGACCGTCCCGGTGAGCGTGGTGCCGGAGGGCAGCGGGACGAGGACGTCGACCGCCTCCGCCGGCTGCGCCCGTTCCGCGGCCGCGGCGCTCGCGATCGGCACGACCCGGCTGCCGACGTCGAGCAGGGCGGTGCGGCCGAGCTCCTTGGGCGGGGTGACCCCGCGGCGCCACTCGGCGTTCATCACCTGCTGGTCCGGCACGCCCGCGAGCCGCGCCTGGAGGAAGCGCTCGCCGATCGCCCAGCCGTCGAGGGGCGCGAGGGTGAGGGGCAGGCGGTCGGCGACCTCGAAGTTCTCCCCGGCCACCGACAGGCCCAGGCGGTGGCGCAGGAAGTACTTGACCGGGTGCTCGAGCATGGCGACGAGGTCGGCGAGCTCGAGGCTGGCGGGGGCGGGCAGCGCGGGCAGCGGCTCGGTGAGGAAGGGGGCCCGCTCGACGCGCTCGCCGCGCCCGGCGAGGGCGGCGCGGTGGGCGACGGCGTCGAAGCTGAAGGGGACACCGGGCCGGCCGAGGGCACCGGGGGTGAAGTTGCGCTCGTCGACCACCTGGAGCGGGTGGTGGCGCAGGACGTGCTCGCGCACGGTGCCGGTGGGGGCCGTCGCGGTGGTCTCCAGGGCGTCGAGGAGCTCCCCGACCGGCACCGCGGGCGGCCGCGCGGCACCGGTGCGCTCGTGGGCGCCGGAGTACAGGAGGACGAGGTGGTCCTCGGCGGCGGTGACAGCATCGAGGAAGAGCTGGCGGTCCTCGCTGCGGCGGTCGCGCTCACCGACGCAGGGTTCGCGCAGGAGGAGGTCGTCGCCGTCCTGGCGGGTGCCGCGGGGGAAGGCGCCGTCGTCGACGCCGAGGAGGCACACGACCCGGTGCGGCACGGCCCGCATCGGCTCGAGGGAGCACACGGTGAGGGCGCCGGTGCGGAAGCCGGCCCGGGTGGGCCGCCCGGCGAGACGGTCGGCGAGCAGGGCGCGGACGTCCGGCAGCCGCAGGGAGGCGTCGGTGGCGCGGGCGCGCTCCTCGGCGAGCGCGCGCCGCGCGGAGACCACCTGCCAGGAGTCGGCGGGCGCGGTGTCGGCGAGGAGGGTGACGGCGCGGTCGAGGGTGTCGAGCCAGTGCGTCAGCGGCCGCGTGCCGTCGAGCTCGGCGAGGAGCGCGGTGAGCCGGTCGACGAGCTCGGCGAGCCGTCCGGCGAGGTCGATGTCGGTGCTGTCGACGTCGTCCAGGGGCAGGGCGTGCCCGACGTAGCGGTGGTCCTCCTCGGCCATGGCGGACCCGAGGAGGAGCCGGTCCAGGGCGACGTGCCACGTGCCCTGGAGCAGCCCGGGCAGCTCGAAGCGCGCGCGGCGCCGGGCGTCCTCGCCCCACCGCACGCCGGCGGTGGCGGACCACTCGCGGACGCGGTCGAGGTCGTCGTCGGTGAGGTGGAACCGGCGGCGCACCGGCTCGGTGGCCGCGAGGTCGAGCACCTCCGAGGCGGTGACGCGGCCGTCGGCGAGGCCGAGGAGCGTGGCGAGGAGGCCGAGGACGGGGTTGGTGCGGCCGGGTGCGCGGTCGGCGAGCCGCACCCGCATCGTGTGCCCGGGGTGGACGTCGGGGACGCGGTCGGGGGCGAGACCGAAGCTCGCGGTGACGAGCGGCGCGACCGCCTCGACGTCGGGGCACATGACGATGACGTCACGCGGCTCGAGGCTGGGGTCGGCGGCGAAGAGCCCGGCGAGCACCTCCCGGAGCACCTCCACCTGGCGGGCCAAGCCGTGGCAGGCGTGCACCTGGACGCTGGAGTCCTCCGGGGACAGCCGGTGGGGCACGGCGTCGGGGGCGTCGGCGGCGAGGCGATCCTGGAGGGCGGCGAGCAGCGTGCCCCCGGGTCGCGGCGCGGGGTGGTGGACGTCGGTGACGCCGTCGCCCAGCAGGCGGGTCTCCAGCTCGGTGGCGTCGCGTGCGGTGGAGGCGAGCAGCGGGTGCTCGGCGTGGACGCGCTGCTCGCGGCGCCGGCGGGAGGCCGGCTCGCCCGCGGCGGCGACCCTGGCCCACAGCGCGGGGGAGGGGTGCGGCAGCCACAGGTGGACCTCGCGGTGCCGGGCAAGCGCACGTAGGACGCGCAGCTGGTCCTCGGGCAGGCGGGTGGGACCGAAGACGCTGAGCCGCTCGGGAAGGTCGACGGACCCGGGATCCGCGACGACGGCGCGCAGCGCGTCCTCGAGGCGCTCGGCCGGCCCGGGCTCATCGACATGAGCGCGCAGCCGGCGCCACAGCTCGACCTGCCAGGCGAGGTCGGCGGGCACGGTGCCGCCCGCGCCGTCGTCGTCGCGTCCGTGCGCCCAGGCGCGCACCATGTCCGGGCGCTGCGCGGCGTAGGAGGCGTAGCGGCGCGCGAGATGGCGGGCCGCGCCGAGGCGGCGCCCGTGGCGGTGGTCGTCGGGCTCGTCGGCCCCGAGGTACCGGCCCAGCGGCGCCAGCCACGGCTCCGCGGCGTGGGCGTCGACGACCTCGAGGAGGGGCCAGGTGAGGCGCTCGGGCGCCCACGGGTCCTCCTCCGGGGCGCCGGGCAGGCCGGCGAGGACGCCGGTGACGAGACGGGCGGGGGAACCGAAGCCGACGTTCGCGCAGATGCCGGGCTCGCCGTCGGGGCCCGCGCCGAGGTGGTGGGACAGCCGCTGCGCGAGCCAGCGCTCGACGCCGCGGGTGGGCACGGCGACGACGTCCGGCGCGAACGGGTCCTCGGGGGCGTCGGCGAGCAGCGCCGCGAGTGGCGGGACGAGCGCATCGGCGCGCTCGGAGCGGTGCAGGTGCAGCACGTCCAGCCTCCCTCCGTCGGTTCGCTGCCCAGCCTAGGTGGGCCCACCGACATCGCCGGCTACGGCGCGTGGTCGACGGCGCTGGCCGAGCGGGCCGACAGGAGACGGCGGAAGGAGTCGAGCCGGGCCTCCCCGGCGGGGCCCGCGTCCCCGCGCGCCACCCACGCGTCGAGCTCGCACTCGAGGGCGCCGGCCTCGTGGTCGCAGCCGCGCGGGCACTCCGCGGTCACGGCGGCGAGGTCGGGGAAGCCGCGGAGGAGGTCGTCCGGGCCCACGTGAGCGAGCCCGAAGGAGCGCACGCCCGGCGTGTCGATCGCCCAGCCGCCGCCGGGCAGCTCGAGGGCGACGGCACTGCTCGACGTGTGCCGCCCGCGCCCCGTCACCTCGTTGACGATCCCGGTCGCCCGGCGCGCCCCCGGCACGAGCGCGTTGATGAGCGTGGACTTGCCGACGCCGGAGTGGCCCACGAGCACGGAGTCGTGGCCGGTGACGATCTGCCGCACCGCCTCCAGGCCCTGGACCTCGCCGTCGACGACGGCGGTCGCCACGGCGGGCACCTCCAGCGCTGCGTACTGGGCGAGGAAGGGCTCCGGGTCGGCGAGGTCGGCCTTGGTGAGGACGAGGACCGGCTGCATGCCGGCGTCGTAGGCCGCGACGAGGCAGCGGTCGACCATCCGCGGCCGCGGGGGCGGGTCGGCGAGCGCCGTGACGATGAGCATCCGGTCGGCGTTGGCGACGATGATGCGCTCAACGCCCGCGGCCTCGCTGTCCTCCGCGGAGCGCCGCAGCGCGGTCTCCCGCTCCTCGACGCGGACGATGCGGGCCAGGGTGTCGGGGGTGCCGCTCGTGTCCCCGACGACGCCCACGCGGTCCCCGACGACGACGGCGTTGCGGGCGCCGCGGCCGAGCTCGCGGGCCTTCATCGCCACGAGCCGCACGCCCTCCTCGGTGAGGAGCGCGTAGCGGCCGCGGTCGACGGCGAGGACCCGGGCGGCGACGGCGTCCTCGTGCTGCGGACGCTGCTTGGTCCGCGGCCGGGAGCCGCGCTTGGACGGCCGGACCCGGACGCGCTCGTCGTCCGTGCCGGTGTCCCGCCCTCTGCTCATCGCCCCTCCACTCAGCCGCGACCGCCCGTCGCGACCATGTCGGTCCACATCCGGGTGAAGTCGGGCAGGGTCTTGGCGGTCGTCGCGACGTCCACGACCTCCGTGCCCGCGACGCGCAGCCCGACGATCGCGGCGAAGGTGGCCATCCGGTGGTCGTGGTATGTCTCGAGGCGCGCGCCGTGGAGCCGGCCCGGCTCGATCTCCAGGCCGTCCTCCGTCTCGCGGGCGTTCCCGCCGAGCCTGGTGATCTCGGTGACGAGGGCCGCGAGGCGGTCGGTCTCGTGGCCGCGCAGGTGGGCGACGCCGCGCAGGCGGCTGGGGCCGTCGGCGAGCGTGCACAGCGCGGCGATGGTCGGGGTGAGCTCACCGGCGTCGTGCAGGTCGACGTCGAGCGGGTCGATGGCACCGGTGCCGGCCACGGTGAGGCCGCCGGGGCCGAGCTCGACCGACGCGCCCATCCGCACGAGCAGCTCGCGCAGCCGGTCACCGGCCTGGGAGGTGTGGGTGGGCCAGCCCGGCACGCGCACCCGGCCGCCCGCGACGAGCGCGGCGGCGAGGAAGGGCCCGGCGTTGGAGAGGTCCGGCTCCACCGGGACCAGGCCCCCGGCCACGGGACCGGGGTGGACGAGCCAGCGGGCCGGCTCGCCGTCGTCACCGAGCGAGACGTCGACGACGACGCCGCGCTCGCGCAGCACCTCGACGGTCATCGCCGCGTGCGGCTGGCTCGGCATCGGCCCGCTCCGGCGCAGGTCCAGGCCCTGCTCGAGGTGGGGGGCGATGAGGAGGAGCCCGGAGACGAACTGGCTGGAGGCACTCGCGTCGACCTTGACGACACCGCCCGGCAGGCCGCCGGTGCCGTGCACGGTGAAGGGCAGGGCGCCGCGGCCGTCGTCGTCCACCTGCGCACCGAGGTCGCGCAGCGCCTCGATGAGCGAGCCCATCGGGCGCTGGCGGGCGCGCGGGTCGCCGTCGAAGGTCACGGTGCCGTCGGCGAGGGCGGCGAGGGGCGGCACGAAGCGCATGACGGTGCCCGCGAGCCCGCAGTCCACCTCCGCCGGGCCGCGCAGCGGCCCCGGGTCGATGAGGAGGTCGGTGCCGTCGGCGTCGGGACGCCCGTCGGTGTCGACGTGCTCCACCCGCACCCCCAGCGCGCGCAGCGCGTCCACCATGAGCGCGGAGTCGCGCGAGTGCAGCGGGCGGCGCAGCTGGGTGGGCTCCGCGGCGAGCGCCGCGAGGAGGAGGTAGCGGTTGGTCAGCGACTTCGAGCCGGGGACCGGGACGACGGCGTCGAGCGGGCCGGCGGCCACCGGGGCCGGCCAGGCGAGCTCGGACGTGGTCTGGGTTGACATGCCTTCGAGGGTAGCGGGCACGTCCGGCGGCCCGGGAATCGCGCCTGGACCGGGGCCTGGCGCGGCGTCAGCTCAGCTTGGCCTTGAGGTCGGCCTTCGTCTCCTTGGCCGCGGCGCGGACCTCCCGCATCTTGACCTTGTGGCCGCGGGTGTTCGTGGCGCGCCAGGCGAGGGAGGGCTTGCCGTCACGGTCGAGGCCGGCGATGAGAAGACCCCCCACGAGGCTGGCGCCGGTGAGCAGGCCGCGGCGCATGTCCTTGCGGCGCTCGCGGTTGCTGGCCGTCCACACCGGGTTGTTGACGAGGGTGACGGGCACGGTGACTGCGGCGAGGGTGAGCGCGGCGGTGCGGGGCCGGCGGTTGGTGGCCAGCATGAGGCCGGCGAGCGCCGAGACGCCACCGGTCACCCGCACGAGCAGGCGGGTGTCGGAGGCGATGGAGGGCGGGATGCCGACCCTCTCCAGCGCGGGTTCGACCTTGCGGAAGCGCTCGACGTGGGAGTCGGGGTGCATCAGCGCGTCGACACCGGTGGCGACGAAGGACGACGCGAGCAGCGGGCGGGCGAGGCGGCGGGAGATGCTCATGGACCATTGCTACCGCAATCCGCGCGCCGCGGCGAGTGGTGCGGCTCACCGTCGTCGCCGTCCGTGGAATGCGTGGCCGCTCTCCCCGGTTGCACCGGCATGACCTGCCCACCGAGCACCCTCGACCGGCCACAGGACCCTCTCCTGGACCGCGCCTCCGGGCCCGGCGGACTAGGCTCGTGGGTGATGACCGAGGACCGAGACCTGGACCGCGCACCCGACACCGAGAGTGACGCGGAACGTGCGGCGCGCTTCGAGGCGGAGGCGCTGCCCTACCTCGACCAGCTCTACGGCGCGGCGATGCGGATGACGCGCAACCCGGCGGACGCGGAGGACCTCGTCCAGGAGGCCTTCACCAAGGCCTTTGCCGCCTTCCACCAGTACCGGCCGGGCACGAACCTCAAGGCCTGGCTGTACCGGATCCTCACGAACACCTTCATCAACACCTACCGGAAGAAGCAGCGCCAGCCCCTGCAGTCGGACGCGGACAGCGTCGAGGACTGGCAGATCGCCCGCGCTGCGTCGCACACCTCCCAGGGCCTGCGCTCGGCGGAGATGGAGGCGATGGACCGGCTCCCGGACTCCGAGATCAGGGACGCCCTCATGGAGCTGCCGGAGGACTTCCGCATCGCCGTCTACCTCGCCGACGTCGAGGGCTTCGCCTACAAGGAGATCGCCGAGATCATGTCGACCCCCATCGGGACCGTCATGTCGCGGCTGCACCGCGGGCGTCGCCAGCTGCGCGAACGGCTCGCCGACCACGCTCGGGAGCTGG
This sequence comes from Georgenia satyanarayanai, assembly GCF_023715365.1. Classification (GTDB taxonomy): domain Bacteria; phylum Actinomycetota; class Actinomycetes; order Actinomycetales; family Actinomycetaceae; genus Oceanitalea; species Oceanitalea satyanarayanai_B. The sequence goes on along the minus strand of NZ_JAMBNZ010000005.1, from coordinate 108,694 downwards.
GCATGAAGACCGAGGCGACATCATGAGCGAGCACACCGACCCGCTCCAGGACATCTCCGCCTGCCGCTGCGAGGAGCTCCTCGAGCACCTCTTCGAGTTCGTCGACTCCGAGATGGACGACCACGACCGCGAGCGGCTGCGTCGCCACCTCGACGAGTGCCCCACGTGCCGCGAGGCCACCGACGCCGAGACCCGCGTGCGGCTGCTGCTGCGCCGCTCGTGCCAGGAGGTCGCGCCGTCGACCCTGCGGCTGCGCGTCATCACGCAGATCAGCGTGCTCCGCTCGGGTGGCTCCACCGCTTGAGGGGCCTCACCGGCACCCGGGCATGCGAAAGGGCCGGCCACCGGGGCCGACCCTTTCCCGTGGCAGTGTCAGCTGTTGGGGCGCTTGCCGTGGTTCGCACCGCTCTTGGCGCGTGCCTTGCGCTTGCGTCCGCGCTTGCTCATGTTGACTCCCTGACGATCGGCCACCCGTTCCGGGTGGGGACAGCGGTCCATCGTCCCACATCCGCGGGCCCCGCGTGCGACGCGGTGGACGACGACGGCGTGGCAGGGTAGGGCCATGCTCGCCGCCTACGCCGCCGGCCAGGACGCCGATGACCCGCTGAGCGGGCTCGCCGTCGGGGAGATCGCCGACCCCGGAGCCCCGCACCCCGACTGGGTGCCCGTCCGGGTGCGCGCCGCGGCCCTCAACCACCACGACCTGTGGTCCCTGCGCGGGGTCGGGCTGCCGGCCGACCGGCTGCCGATGGTGCTGGGCTGCGACGCCGCCGGCACCGACGCCGACGGCCGCGAGGTGATCGTCCACGCCGTCGTCGGCGACCCGCTGTGGCGCGGTGACGAGACCCTGGACCCCGCGCGCACGCTCCTGTCGGAGAAGTACCCCGGCACGCTCGCCGAGACGGTGTGGGTGCCGCCGGGCAACCTCGTGCCCAAGCCGCCGGAGCTCGGCTGGGCCGAGGCCGCGAGCCTGCCGACGGCCTACCTCACCGCCTATCGCCTGCTGTTCACCGCCGCAGACCTGCGCCCCGGGCAGCGGGTGCTCGTCCAGGGAGCCGGCGGTGGGGTGTCGACCGCCGCCGTCGTCCTTGGCCGCGCCGCGGGCCTGGAGGTGTGGGTGTGCGGCCGCGACGAGGAGCGCAACGAGCGGGCCCGCGGCCTGGGTGCGCACGCCGTCTTCCCCGCCGGGGAGCGCCTGCCCGCCCAGGTGGACGCCGTCGTCGAGACGGTGGGCGAGGCGACGTGGGCGCACTCGCTGCGCGCGCTGCGCCCCGGCGGGACGATCGCCGTCGCCGGTGCGACGACGGGCGCGGCGCCGCCCGCCGACCTCAACCGGGTCTTCTTCCGCAGCCTGCGCGTCGTCGGCTCGACGATGGGCACGATCGAGGAGCTGCGCCGGCTCGTCGGGCTGCTCGTCGCGAGCGGCGCGCGCCCACACGTCGACGCCGTCGTGCCCCTCACGGAGGCGGCCGACGCCTTCGCCCGGCTCGCCGCGGGTGAGGTCTTCGGCAAGCTCGTCCTCGAGCTGCCCGAGGAGCGTGGGCCCGGTTCGGTGTGACGGCCCGTCCGACGCGGCGCACCTGACGAGCGAGCAACTCGCCCGACCGCGGCGCTTCCAGCGTACCGCTGAGCCTCGTCGACCGTCGCAGGTCATCTGCTGCTGCATGGCGGGTGCGTCGGCCGTTGACACCGCGCCGCAAGGGTGGGAATAATCGCTGTACCCGATAGGCAATCCTTTGCCTATCGAATCGGAGGGTCAGTGTGGACCAGGTAGATCGAGCCGGTGACGGCCGTGCGGGCGCGGCTGTCACGCCACCCGCGCGTGGGGTGACAGGGCGTTACCCGACGCTGAAGGACGTGGCCCGGGAGGCGGGCACCACGGCGGCCACCGCCTCCTACGTGCTCAGCGGGAAGGAGGGGCGATACATCAGCACGGACATGCGCAACCGGGTGATGGCTGCCGTTGCCACCACGGGCTACATCAAGAGCAGCCCGGCGAGCAGTCTGCACGGCAAGCGCCAGGGCATCATCGCGGTGCTGGTTCCGCAGTTCAGCAACCAGTACTTCACCAACCTCATGGTGGCCATCGAGTCGGTCGTCGAGAAGCAGGGACTGTCGCTGTCGATCAGCAACACCTTCGACGATCCCGATCGTGAGCGGGACCTTGTCGTCAAGATGGTCCAGCAGCGCGTCGACGGCTACATCCTGATCCCGACGACGGCCGGGGCACGCAGCACGGACCCCATCCGCAAGCTCAGGGTCCCGATGGTTCTTGTCGACCGCCCGCTGCAGGGCGCCAGCGGGAGTTTCACCGAGGTGTTCCCCGACAACTATCGCGCCGGCTACGTGCTGGGCGAGCACCTCGGCCAGGCGGGCCACACCCGGGTGGCCTACCTCGGGTGGGACTCAGGATTCGAGATTTTGGACCGCCGGCGCGAGGGGTTCTGGGACGGTCTTGCCGCCGCGACGGGAAAGCGGCAGCGAGAGGTGTCCGTCAACGGGGACTTCCCCGCGGACGGTGGGTACCGCCTCGCCGAGCGCGTGCATCGTGAGCACCCCGACGTCACCGCCTGGTGCCTCGGCTTCAACGTGCCGGCACGCGGCAGCGTCGACTACCTCCGCGACCAGCGGATCAAGGTCGGCGAGGACCTCTCGGTCGTCATGATCGGCGCCCCCGACTGGGCGCTTGTCGGTGCCAACGACTTCACGCTCGTCGACCTGCGCCCGGAGGAGATGGGCCGTACGGCCGCTGAACGCCTCCTGCAGGAACTGTCCGGTCCGCAGGCCGCACCTGCCCGAACAACAGTCGACTGCCTGCTCCACGCCGGCAGCTCCGTCATGGACATCCGCAACTCCCACTAGGAGAACCGCTATGAAGAACACGAAGAGGACGGCGATCGCTACTGTCGCCGCTGTCACGCTGCTGCTTTCCGCCTGTGCCGATGACGGCGGAGACGCGGACACGTACCCCGAGCGGGATGTCAACGTCACCGTCCCGTTCAACGCCGGTGGCTCCACGGACCTGACGGCCCGCACCGTGGGCGAGGCCATGGGCAACCACTGGGGCAAGGAGATCGTCGTGACGAACACCCCTGGCGCCGGTGGTTCCGTCGGCACGCAGTCGGTGCTGAACGCCAAGGCCGACGGATACACGGTCCTCGCCGACGGCATGCTGAGCTTCACCTCCATGCCGGTCATGGGCACGCTCGAGACCATGCCGGCTGACTGGGACTTCTGGCTCGCGACGTTCACCCCGAACATCATCGCGGTGCCGGCAGAGTCGCCGTACGAGACCATCGACGATCTCCTGCAGGCGATGGAGGAGAACCCCGGGCAGGTCTCGGTCGGCACCGCGGGACCCGGTAGTGCGGGCCACATCGCGGCCGAGCTGATCGCCACCGCGGCCGACGTCGAGTACCGCCATGTGCCCTACGAGGGCGGAAACCCCGCCATCCTCGCCACCCTCGGGGGAGAGGTGGACTTCGCGCCCCAGCTGCTCGTGGAGATGCACGACATGCTGATCTCCGGTGACCTGCGTGGGCTCGCGGCGCTCTCGGACGAGGCAGTCACCCTCGACGGCGGCATCACGATCCCGACGCTTGCCGACGCGCTCCCGGAGATCGCCGACATACTGCCGATGGGTCAGACCACCGGCCTGGCAGTGCCGAAGGGCCTCGACGAGGGCATTCTCGCCGCGATCGACGAGGGCTTCGAGGCCGCGATGCAGAACCAGGCCTTCCTCGACTTCTCGGCAGAGAACGGCATGCAAGCAGTGGCGATCGGCCGCGCCGATGCCGGTGACCGCGTCGCCGAGCTGCAGTCGATCGTCGCCTGGACCCTCTTCGACGCCGGCGTCGCGGAGAACGACCCCGAGGACTTCGACATCCCCCGGCCGTGACCAGCGAGGGTGGTGAGCATCGTCGCCCACCACCCCGCTGCCGGCCCCGCCTGAACGGGAGTCACCAATCATGGGCAACGAACCCAAGCTGAACTTCATCAGCTCAACAGTGCTCAGCATCCTGTCGATCGCGATTCTCGCGGGCAGCGTGAGTATCTACGTGGCATCGGGCGAGCCGCTCCATGCCTCACCGGCGCTCGTCCCGGGAATGCTCGGCGGCGTCCTGCTCGCCTCCAGCCTCCTGCTGCTCCGCCAGTCAGTGGGCCGTGACGGCCTGCGGGCCCGCGTGTCCGAGGCGCAGGCCTGGCTCGTCGGCGTGGCCAGGCACCCCGACACGCGCACCATGGTGATCGGCCTGCTGCTGATGGCCATCTACACCTTTGTGCTCATCCAGCTGCTCCAGTTCTGGGTCGCGTCGCTGATCTTCACGGTCGCCGTGCTCGCGTTCCTCAGGGCAGCGCGCTGGTACTCGGTGCTCGTCATCGCCGGCGCGACCGTCGGCGGGATCGTCGTCCTGTTCTCCGTCATCTTCAACATTCCCCTCCCGTGAGGTCGAGCCATGTCTGACTACCTCCTCGACGCTCTCGCCACTGTCACCGAGCCGCTGAACTTTGCGGTGCTGATCCTGGCGACGTTCGTCGGCCTCGTGATGGGCATCCTGCCGGGTCTGTCCGCGACGATGGCGATCGCCCTGCTCGCCGGTCTCACCTTCGGCCTGCCCACCGATACCGCTCTGATCTCGCTGCTGGCGATCTACGTCGGCTCCATCTCCGGGGGCGCCCAGACCGCGATCCTGCTCAACATCCCGGGGACTCCAGCCTCAGCTGCAACGGCAGTCGACGGCTTCCCCATGGCCCGTCAAGGCAAGGCCGGGAGCGCGATCCTGATGGCGATCACCGCGTCCGCGCTGGGCACGGTCATCAGCGTCATCTTCCTGCTGACGCTGACCCCCCTACTGACCCGCGCGGCACTGAACTTCGGTGCCTGGGAGTTCTTCCTGCTCGCGGCCTTCGGTATCGCCATCTGTGGCACGCTCACCGCGCGGGACCATGCGTTGAAGGGCTGGATCGCCGGCTTCCTGGGGCTTTTCGTCGCTCAGATCGGCCTCGACCCCATTGGTGCGGAGCCGCGGTTCGTCTTCGGCAACGTCAACCTCATGGGCGGTATCCAGCTGATTCCCATCATGATCGGCCTGTTCGGCTTCCCGGAGATCGTCAAGGCGTTCCGTAAGTCGGATCATGTCCCGCTCAAGGTGGTGAAGGTGAAGGTCGGTGACGCGGTCGGTGCGGTGTTCCGCAGCTCGTCGACGGTGCTGCGCTCCTCCGCAATCGGAACCGGCGTCGGGATCATCCCGGGAGTCGGCGAAGACGTCGGCGGCTGGCTGTCCTACGCGGCCACCAAGGGCCTGAGCAAGGACTCCGAGTCCTTCGGCAAGGGCAACAAGCTGGGGGTCATCTCGGCGGAGTCCGGCAACAACGCGGCAATTGGCGGCGCGCTCATCCCGATCCTGTCGCTCGCGGTCCCCGGCTCAGCCCCGGCCGCGGTCCTGCTCGCAGCCTTCCTCATGCACGGCTACCGTCCCGGCCCGCTGCTGACCCGTGAGTCCCCGGAGTTCGTCTTCGAAGTTGCCGTCTACCTGGCCGTTTCCGCGGTCGCGATGTGGTTTTTGGCGCTGCTCGTGATGAAGCTGTCGGTGCGCGTCCTCGGTCTGCGCAAGGAGATCCTCATGCCGGTCATCTACGTGCTGGCGGTCGTCGGCTCCTACCTCATCAACTACTCGCTGTTCGATGTCCGGATGATGCTGGTCTTCGGCCTCGTCGGACTGTTCCTGTACGAGTTCGGGTTCCCGGCCGCGCCCTTCCTCCTTGGCGTCATCCTTGGGCCTATGGCCGACTCCAACCTCCGGCGCGCCCTGATCCTCAGCGAGGGCAGCTGGCTACCCATGTTCCAGCGGCCCATCAGCCTGATGTTCCTCGGCCTGATCGTCATCATCTTCGTGGCCCAGCTGGGCGCGTTCGGAAAGATCAAGAAGCTCGTGTCCTCTGGAAAGGGAAAGTAGTCATGCAGAAGGTCGGAATTGGTGTGGTCGGCGCGGGATTCGTCGCGGATCTGCACGCCGAGTCGTTCAAGCGGGTAGCCGGCCACGACGCGCAGATCGTTGCCGTCGCCGCGCCCCCGACTCGGCGCGACGCGTTTGCGCAACGGCACGGGATCACGAAGGTCTACGACGACCTCGAGCAGTTGCTCACGGACGACGACGTGCACGTCATCGACATCTGCACGCCGCCGTCGCTGCACGTCGAGATGGTCACGAAGGTCATCGAGGCCGGCAAGCACGTCATCTGCGAGAAGCCCCTGACCGGCTTCTTCGACGTGCCCGACGACGGGGCCGAGTCGGTGGACCGTCGGCAGATGTACGAAGCGGTCATGGCAGAGATGGACAGGCTGCGTGAGGTCCTGGCGGGCACCAGTCTCGTCTTCGGGTACGCCGAGAACTACGTCTACGCGCCGTCGGTGCAGAAGAGCCGCGAGGTTCTGGAGAAGTCGGGTTCGCGAATCACCATGATGATCGGTGAAGAGTCGCACAACGGCTCGCACGCTGAGTACTCGCGACACTGGAAGGACTCCGGCGGCGGCGCACTCATCCGCCAGGGTTGCCACCCGCTGTCGGCCATGCTGTACCTGAAGCAGGTCGAGGCCAGGGTGGCTGGACGAACCGTCGCCGTGGACTCGGTGCTCGCAGACACCACTGCGATCACCCCCACGCTCTCCGACGAACAACGTCGCTTCCTGCACGCCCGTCCCGTCGACGTCGAGGACATGGCCAACGTGATCCTCACGTTCGACGACGGCACCCGAGGCGTGGTGACCGCCACCGACACGATTGTGGGCGGGGTGCGGAACTCGCTTCAGGTGTTCACCACCGACAGCGTCCACCTGTGCCAGATCAGTCAGAGCGACTCCCTGCGGCTCTACCACGCCGACGCAGCTTCCCTCGACGACGTGTACGTGACGGAGAAGATCGACAACAAGGGTGGCTGGCAGTACGTGCTCCTGGATGAGCTGATGGCACGCGGCTACATCGGGGAGATGCAGGACTTCATCGACTGCGTCGTCCACGGAGGCACACCGCAATCGGACTTCGAGCTGGCCTACACGTCGATGCAAGCGATCTATGCCGCCTACGAGTCTGCGGCCACAGACCGCAGAGTCCGCCTCTAGAGCTCCCGACTGTCCGCGGCGTGCCTCAGCAGGCCCAGGCCAACCGTCGCGACCCCCTGGTAGCAGAAGGTCTGGGCACCGAGCTGGACCCGGCTCAGGCAGCGGGTGCCCCAGGTGAGCAGGTGCTCGTGGACGAGCGCGCGGCGGGTGGCGGTGTCCGCGCGCGGGTCGGCGAGCAGCGCGGCGTAGGCGTCGAGGGCGGCGACGAGGCCACCGGTCCCGGGCTGTGCGGCGCCGGGTACGTGGGCCAGGAGCGCGGCCAGCGACGGCGCGACGGCGGGGGGCGGGGCCGTCGGCGCGACCGCCGGGCGGTGCGCGTCCCCGACGAAGAGACGGCGGTGGTCGGCACGCACTCGCTCGGGGGACTCGGCGGACAGCCGTGACTCCGCGAGGAGGGCGGCGCCGCGTAGGGACTCCGCGTCGTGCACCGGCCAGGAGACGACGTGCAGCGCGCCGAGGGACGGCGGGGAACCGAGGGCGCGGGCGACGGCCGACACGGCCGTCTCGACCGCGCGGGGACTGCCGAGCACCTGCTGACTCATCACCGATCTCCCCTCCGGCGACAATCCTCCCGTGCCCGCTCCGAGCCGGGGTGGGTCGAACGGCCCTGGCCGACGTCAGCCCACCGGTGGCCGCTCGAGCGTTCTCCACGTGCGGAACCTCGCGATAGGACGACGACGGCGCGGGGATGCTGCACTACGCTGGAACGCCGCGGCTCGGCCGCGTGCGTCCACTGAAGAAGAAGGAGTCCGCCGGTGTCCCCGACCCCGACCAAGCCACGCAAGCCCACCGCGGCTGAGAAGGCCAAGGCCGAGGCGGACAAGCGCACCGTGGTGGCCCGGAACAAGAAGGCCCGCCACGACTACCACATCGACGAGACCTTCGAGGCGGGCCTCGTGCTCACCGGCACGGAGGTGAAGTCGCTGCGCATGGGTCGCGCCTCGCTCGTGGACGGCTGGGTGGAGTTCGACCGCGGCGAGGCCTGGCTGCAGGGCGTACACATCCCCGAGTACAGCCAGGGCACGTGGACGAACCACACCGTGCGGCGCAAGCGCAAGCTCCTCCTCCACCGCGCCGAGCTCGACCGGCTCGTCGGCAAGAGCAAGGACAAGGGCCACACCGTCGTCCCGCTGGAGCTCTACTTCATCCGTGGCCGCGCGAAGGTGCTCGTCGCCCTCGCCCGAGGCAAGAAGGAGTACGACAAGCGCCACGCGCTGCGCGAGCAGCAGGACAACCGCGAGGCCCAGCGGGCGATGAGCCTGCGCGCCAACCGATGAGCGTGGTGCGGCGCGCGGCGTCCCTGCTCGTCCTCGCGCTGCTCTGCGTCGCCGCGCTCACGCTGCTCGTCGCGTCGCCCGCCCGCGCGGACGACTCCGTGGGCCACATCTCCCGCCTCGACGTCGGGGCCGTCGTCGAGGCCGACGGCGGCACGGTGCGCGTCGAGGTCGACCTCACCTACGACTTCGGCGACGAGGAGGCGCACGGCCCCTTCCTCGTCCTCGCCGAGCTGCAGGAGATCGAGGGCGACCCGGACCACTACCGCCGGCTCACGGTCAGCGACGTCACCGCGGAGTCGGCCACCGGCGCCCCGGCGGACCTGCGCGTCGAGCACGACGGCGGCGCGATCCAGCTCTTCATCGGCGACGAGGACGTCGAGGTCACCGGCGCCCACGACTACCGCGTGACGTACACGGTCGACGGCCTGTCCACGCCGGAGGCCACCGGCCCGGACGCGACCGTGCGGGACGAGCTGTACTGGAACGTCGTGGCGCCGGGCGGCTTCGACGTCCCGATCGAGGACGTCACCGTCGCCGTCACCGGCCCGGTGCCGCCGGAGGCCAGTGCCTGCTACGTCGGCCGCACGGGGTCCGACGACGCCTGCGACGGCGCGGGTGAGAGCCGCGGGGAGCGCGTCGACTTCTTCCACGAGCGCCTGGACGAGGGCGAGGGGCTGAGCGTGGCGGTCGGCTGGCCCGCCGGCACGCTCGTCGGCGCCGAGCCCGTCCACGAGCCGCGCCGGACCTGGTCCAACACCTTTCAGCTGGGTCCGCTCACCGGTGGCGCGGCGGGACTGGCCACGGTGCTCGGAGCGGGTGCCGCCGTCGTCGTCGCCTCGCGGCGTGGACGCGACGAGGCCTACCTCGACCTCACCCCCGGGCTCGCCCCGGCGGACGGGCAGGCCGGCACGGTGGGGCCGGCGCGCCGTCGTCAGGCCGTCGCCGTGCGCTTCACCCCGCCCGACGACGTCCGGCCCGGTGAGGTCGGCACCCTCCACGACGAGGTGGCCGACTCCCGCGACGTGTCCGCCACGCTCGTCGACCTCGCCGTGCGCGGCTACCTCCGCATCGAGGAGGTCGCTCCGGAAAAGGTCGGCGACGACGTGAGCGACTGGCGGCTCGTCCCGCTGCGCAGCTGGTCCGACGGGCTGGAGCGCTACGAGCGCGAGCTCCTCGACGCGCTCATGCCGGACGGTGAGCCGGTGGCGCTCTCGGAGGTGGGCGCGACGTACGCCACCGCAGTCGCGAAGACGCAGGAGGCGCTGTACCGCACCGTGACCGAGCACGGCTGGTTCCGTGGCTCGCCGCTCGCGGTGCGCAACCACTGGCTGCTGGGCGGTGTGGGGCTCGTGGGGCTGGGGATCCTCGTGACCGTGGTGCTCGTCCTGCTGCGATGGCCCGCGGTGCTCGGGATCCCGCTGCTGCTCGTCGGCATCGTCGTCGCCGTCGCATCCTCCGCGGTGCCGGCACGGACGGCTGCCGGGACCGCGGTGCTCGCGCAGACGCTCGGGTTCCGGGAGTACCTCGCGACCGCCGAGGCCGAGCAGATCCGCTTCGAGGAGGGGCAGGACCTCTTCTCGCGGTACCTGCCGTACGCGATCGTCTTCGGGCTCACCGAGCGGTGGGCGCAGATTCTCGCGGACGTCGCGGCCCAGGGGCGGCAGGTCGGGAGCCCGGACTGGTACGTGCCGGTGACGCCGGGCATCGGCTGGTGGACCCAGCCGGCGATGTTCGCCGGTTCCGTCGGAGCCTTCGCCGAGGCGGCGGCCTCCGCGGTGACCTCGGCCGGGTCGAGCGGCAGCTCCGGATTCTCCGGCTCGGTGGGCGGCGGAGCCGGAGGGATGGGCGGCGGCAGCTGGTAGGGCGGTTCGCAGGCCGGTGGCGGATACTCGAGGCCTGACACGCACCGCTGCCGAGCAAGGGAACTGCCATGTCGATCAAGCTCCGCCACGTCCCGCCGCGCTTGGCCGCGGGGGCCTTCATCCTCAACTCCGGCCTGAGCAAGCGCGGCCTTGACGAGGAGTCGGCTGCCGGGCTGCAGGCGATGGGCGCGAACGCGGTGCCCCAGCTCAAGGACATGTCCCCGCAGGACTTCGGCAAGCTCATCAGCACCGCGGAGACCGCACTCGGCGCGGCGCTGCTGCTGCCCATCGTCCCCAGCGGCCTGGCCGGGCTGGGCCTCACGGCGTTCTCCGCGGGCCTGGTCCGCATGTACCTCAAGACCCCGGGCATGACGCAGGAGGACGGCATCCGTCCCACGGGCGACGGCACGGGGATCGCCAAGGACGTATGGCTGCTCGGTATCGGGCTCGGGCTCGTCATCGACGCGCTCACCTCGCGCAAGAAGTAGCCGCCGCCCGATGTCGCCCGGCCGGAATAGATCTGACTCGGGTCCGGTTGGGACGTATGATGGGTCAGCCGGCTCCGGCCGGTGATTGACAACTCCACAGGGGATGATCGGTTTCGACGACGGACGTCGTGCCAGAGGAAGCGGGTCGAGGATGCAGAGTTATCTCGATAACGCCCTCTGCAAACCAATAGGTGCCGATTCCAAGCGCACCGACTTCGCCCTCGCCGCCTGAGCGAGCCGCGTAAGTCCGTCAGCCCGGGTTAGCTCTCGACCCGGTTCCTGGCGTCAGCTAGAGAGCCACTGCTCGTAGCCCTCGTCACCGGGGCTACGGGGACTTCCAGGTGACTGGGCCTGTCAGCTGCTTGTCTGCGTGACAGCTGGGGCCGAGAAAATCGCAGCAGACTGCACCCGGAGAAGCTCTGGTTCTGCGCCGTCGGACGCGGGTTCGATTCCCGCCATCTCCACCATCCCTGTGCCCGAGGGCCGCCTCCCACGGAGGCGGCCTTCGGCATGTCCGGACCCGGGCGGTTCGCGGGCTGACGGGCCGCCGTCGCCGTCACACCACGCGTCGTGCGAGAGCGACGGCTGAGCCGTCCTGCTCGGAGACCACCGTGCGCACCGCGTACCCGAGGTCGGAGAGGATCCGCTCCACCCGGTCGAGCTGGCTCGCCGCCACCTCGAGGGCGAGGCACCCGCTCCGCGCCAGCCACTGTTCCGCTCCTCGCCCGATCCGGTCGACCAGGTCGAGACCGTCGATTCCGCCGTCGAGCGCCTGTGACGGCTCGAAGTCACGCGCCTGCGCCGCCAGCAGTGCGAACTGCCCGGTCGGGACGTACGGAGGGCTGGCGGCGAGCACGTCGACCCGGCGCCGCAGCCGGCGCGGGAGTGGAGCGAACAGGTCCCCCTGGTAGACGGTGCCGCCCAGGGGACCGAGGTTGCGGGCGGCGTATTCGACTGCCCGCGGATCGATGTCGGTGGCGTACAGGCGCACCTGCGGCAGCTCGGCCGCGAGGCTCCCACCGACGGCACCGACTCCGCAGCAGAGGTCGACGACGACGACGTCCCGTCCCTCTCCCGCCGTGCACCGGACCAGGGACGCTGCCTCCTCCACGAGGAGCTCGCTCCGCGCCCGCGGCACGAAGACGGCCGGTCCGACGACGTAGCGACGTCCGCGGAACTCCGCCCAGCCGACGATGTGCTCGAGAGGCTCGCCGCGCTCGCGGCGCGTGACCATGGTGTCGAGCTCGCCCTCCGTCGTGGCGCTGTCGACGAGGACCACGGCCTCAGCCATCGGCCTGACACATCCGGCCGATGCGAGGCGCTGTGCGACAGCGGTCAGCATCCCCGAAGCATCCCACCGTCCGTGCGCCCGGTCCTCGTGTTTTTCTGGTGCCGGATCGAGCTGCTCAACCAGCGAGCACCTCGCGCAGCGTGGCGGCAAAGGCCTCCGGCTCGCCGGTCTGGCCGTACTCCCCGCCCATGAAGCCGCTGTGCCCGCTGGGGAAGACAGCGAGCTCGACGCCGAGCTGCGCGGCCAACGACTCGCTCGTGCGCCACGTCATCGCCCCCTTGCTCTCGATCCCGGCCGCCGGCACGACCCGTGCCGAGGAGGCCTTGAGCGCGGCGATGTCGGGCTGGTAGCGGACGATCGCCGACGCGACGTCGGACAGCAGCGGGTCGTCCCGCGAGCCGTCGTCCTCTGTCGGCATGCCGAACATCGCGGGGTCGGGGGTCTCGGTGCCGAAGCCCTCCGGGAACTCGCCCTGCCAGGAGGTCATGGCGATGAAGGCGGCCATGCCCCAGCCCCAGCCGCGCGCGTTGTACGTGGACTGCACGCGTCCCCAGGCCCCGAAGGCGCGGTCGGCGTCCGGGAGGAGGGGCAGGGCCGGCGGCTCGTGCGCGACGACGGTGCGCACGTCGCCGGGGTGGGTCGCCGCAAGGCACAGCGCGGTCACGGCACCGCCGCTGCTGCCGAGGAGCTCGACCGGCCCGGCGCCCAGCTCGGTGATGAGCCGGTGGACGTCGTCGGCCTGCTGCTCGGGAGTCTGCACCAGGCTGCCGTCGCTGCGGGTGCTGCGCCCCAGGCCGCGGGGGTCGTACGTGATGACGGTCCGGTCGGTGAAGAACGAGGCGAGCGTGGTGAAGCCGACAGCGTCCATGGGCTGACCGATGAGCACGAGCGGGGGAGCGCCGTCGGCGGTCGGAAGGGGACCGCGGACGTCGTAGGTGAGGGTCGCGCCGGGCACGTCCAACGTGCGGGTCTCGGCGGTCGTCGTGGTCATCTCGTGTGCTCCTCGGGTCGGTGGTGGTGGCCAGAGCGGCCCACTGCCTCCTACCGACCAGTCATCGCCACGGAACTCATCGCCGGCGGTGGCCGCTCCTAGAACGGCGGCTCCTCCGGGGCCCACGCCTGCTCCGGGCCATCCTCCAGGGCCCACGTCCGCTCCCGGCCCTCCCGATCCTGTCCCGACGAAGGGTCCGCGTGGGGTGCCACCCAGTGGCTGAGAGGGTCCTCCCCGAGGGAGATGGCGGCGAGCATCGCGTCGACGAGCTGGGGGGCGACGGGGCGGTGGTGGCGTTCGGAGTCCTTGACGAGCTCGCGCAGGGTGTGGGCGGTGTGGCGGGGGAGGGTGATGGTGGTGCCGTCGGGGCGGCGGAGGTAGCCGTGGCCGGTGGGGGTGGTCCAGGCGTAGGTGCGGTCGGTGGCGTGGGCGACGGTGTAGGCGCCGATGGTCTTGGCGCGGTGGTCGCTGGTGCACTGGGGTCCGAGGTTGTCGGCGGAGGTGGCGCCGCCGTCTTTCCATTCGTGGATGTGGTCGAGGTCGGCGGTGCGGGCGGGGTGGGTGCAGCCGGGGCGGATGCAGGTGCGGTCGCGGTAGCGGACGTGGTCGGCGATCGCGGCGGGGGGCTGGTAGCGGGTGCGTCCGACATCGAGGACCTGCCCGGTGACGGGGTCGGTGAGCAGGCGGCGCCAGGTGCCACCGGCGGCCAGGGCGCGGGCGATGACGGGTGGGATGGGTCCGTAGCCGTCGAGCTCGGCGACGGGCTCGGGCTCGCGGTCCAGGGCGGTGGTGCCCGGGTCGCGCGGTTCGGGCTGCAGGACGGTGATGGGGACGAGGACGTTGATGTCGGCTCGTCCGCCGCCGATCATCCCGACGCGGATGGTGGGCAGGGCGCACCCGGGCAGCCGGTGACCGGGCAGGGGTGGCCCGTCCGCGATATGGGGTGGTGGTGAGGTCGGAGATGGTGCGGTGGGCTCATCGGCGAGCGGCGGCGCCGCTTCGGGCGGGGACTGGACCGGTGGAGAGTCGTCGGTGGCGTCTGGCGGTTCGGTACTCGGCGGCAGAGTGTCGGCGGTATCCGGCGGGCCGGCAGGGTCCGGTGGTGGCGCAATGTCCGGCTGAGACTTTGCGGCCGGTGTTGCAGGGGTGCTGCCGTCTGCGGCGGTGTCTTGGCAGCCGCAGGGGCAGTGGAGGTGGGCGCCGGGTCCGATGAAGCCCAGGGCCAGGGCGGTGTGGGCCATGAGGGCGAGGCTGTCGGCTCTGAGCTGGTCCAGGGTGCGGGTGTCGCCGGTGTTCTTGGCGGCGCGGGCGGAGGCGTCCAGGGCCAGGTCCATGGCGATGGCGTCGGCGGCGGGGAGGCGGGCGGAGAGCATGGCCATGCCGTCGGGCAGGGGGCGGGGGTGGTAGACGCAGCGCTTTTGGCGGGCAGTCTTGTGGCGGTCGTCGGCGGAGTCGGGGTCGACGGCGATGACGGCTTTGTCGAGGTCGTCGTTGAGCTGGCGAAGGGTGCGGCCGGGTGCTTTGGGCAGGACTTCCCACTGGGCGGCGAGGGCGACCTCGGCGGGCAGGTCGATCAGCCTGGTGACGATGGCTTGGGCGCGGGGCCAGTCGATGAGGCCTTGGTCGAGGAGCTCGCCGGTGGGTTCGAACATGCCACCGAAGGCGCGGCCGCAGGTGGCCATCTTGACGGCGGCCTGCTTGGTGATCCGTAGCCGCATGGATAGCTCCTGGCCCACGAGGCACTCTCCGCGGGTGCGGCCGGGGATGTCACCGGGCCAGGTGGGGTTGACCGAGTCGCGCTCGGCGAGCACGGCGGCGGCGCGGGCGGCCTGGGCCGCGGACCACGCTTCCATGCGCTTGTGGGCGGCGACGACCTCGACGAGGGAGAAGTCGTCCACGTCCTCGGGATCGATCGCCGCGAGCAGCGTGGCCAGCCGCTCGCTCGGGGCCAGCGGCTCGAGATAGTCCCCGAGGGCACCGGGTTGAGGGAGGAGCTCCGCGAGAAGGCTGCCGGGCCACCCCGGTGGCTCCTCGTCCGCCGCTGCCGGCGGCAGGGACGGCGCCTCACCGGGACCGGGCGTCGGGCCGGAGGGTGTGGGGGCGGCGGTCTGCTCCGGCCGGCTGACGGGCCGGAACGCCAGACCGGCAAAGTCAGGGGAGAGGACCTCCGCGAAGGTGGTCCTCGCGACGAGGAGCGCGCGGTTGCCATCGTCAGCGGCGGATATCCCGGACGTCCGACTGGCCATCGCCGTCACCCCCTTCTGCCACTATGGTATCGAACATACGTTCGGGCGACAAGGGGTGTGGACCGCGGTCTCCGCGCCACCGACAGGCGGGCCGGCGGGCACATTCCTACACTCGCTCCCATGGCCGAGGTGCGGATCGGCGTGTCCGGGTGGAGGTACGCCCCCTGGCGCGGAGACTTCTACCCTCCCGGGCTCGCTCAGCGCCGGGAGCTCGAGTACATCGGCCAGACCTTCCCCACGGTCGAGCTCAACGGCTCCTTCTACTCCCTCCAGCGGCCGGAGTCCTACGCGCGCTGGCGCGAGAGCACGCCGCCCGGCTTCAGCTTCGCGGTCAAGGGCGGCCGGTTCATCACGCACTTCAAGGCGCTGCGTGACGTCGAGGTGCCGCTGGCCAACTTCTTCGCCTCGGGCGTGCTCGCGCTCGAGGACCGGCTCGGCCCGTTCCTCTGGCAGCTGCCGGCACGTCAGCAGCTCGACGTCGACAGGGTCGCGGGATTCCTCGAGGCGCTCCCGAGGAGCACCACCCAGGCCGCTCTGCTCGGCGAGCGGCACGACGAGCGCCTGGACGGCCGCGCCTGGACGACGACGGACACGGACCGGCCCCTGCGACACGCCCTGGAGGTGCGGCACGCGAGCTTCGTGGACCCGGCCTTCCTGCGGCTGCTCGCGGAGCACGACGTCGGCCTCGTCGTCTCCGACGGTGGAGAGACCTGGCCCGTGTTCGAGGACGTCACGGCGAGCCTCGTCTATGTGCGCCTCCACGGCGCGACCGAGCTGTACGTGAGCGGCTACGACGAGCCGGCGCTCCGGTCGTGGGCCGCGAAGGTGAGGGCCTGGTACGAGGTGGGGCACGACGTCGTCGTCTACTTCGACAACGACGCGAAGGTGCGGGCGCCCTTCGACGCGCTCGCGCTCACCGACATGCTCGCGGACATCGCTGAGCGCCCCGCCGCCACGGTCGGCACACTGGGTGGATGATCAGCGACCGTCTCGCCCGTGAGCTCGAAGCCGCCGGACTGCGCTGGGACCCCGCACCTGGCGACCGGTTCCGCATCAAGGCGGAGGAGCTTTCCGAGGACGTCTTCATCCTCTCCCACATGGTCATCGAGGCCCGGACCTACGACACCGGCACCGTGCTCAACTTCAACGGGACCACCGAGTGGGCGCTGGACAACGTCGACCAGGACGACGCCCTGTGGCTGCCCCGGGAGGACCAGCTGCGCGAGTACCTCGGTGGTACGTTCCGCGGGCTCGAGCGGGTGGACGGCGAGTACGTCGTGACGACCGCCGGCACGGACGGCGCAGCCGCCACCCACCGCGCCGCCGACGTCGAGGATGCCTACGCCGCCGCGCTCCTCGAGCTCGTGGAGCGCGCGGTCTCGGCGTAGTGCACGGCCCGGAGCCCTGGCAGGAGGCTCCGGACCGTGGATCTTGGGGTCAGTCCGTGAGCCTGACCGTGACGCCGCCGGAGAACATCGAGTCGTGCAGCTCGATGGCGGCGGGCTGGGCGTCGGCAGGGATGTCGAAGACGACGATGCCCTCGACCGAGTTGCCGGGGTTGATGTCGTTGAGGAACGTCTGGGAGCCGTCGAGGTAGATGGCCGCCGACCCGTTGGCCGAGTGCTCGCGGCCCTGGTCGTCGACGAGCGTCTGGTTGCTGCCGTCGAGCATCTGCGCCTCGTCGCCGATGTTGCTCACCGTCATGTGGACGAGCACGAACTGGCCCTGCGCCTGCTCGCTGAGGAACTCGTCGCCCACCTCGCTGACGCCCGTCTCGACCTCGGTGACGGTGAACTCGAACTTTCCGTCACGCACGGCGTCACCGACGCCCGCGGCGTCCTCGGCGGGTGCGGCGTTGTCGGCCGTCGGCTCGGCAGCCTCCTCCGCGGGCGCCTCCGATGCGGTTCCCGACGACGGCGCCTCCTCCCCGCCACCGAGCGCGGTCCCTGCCACGGCGAGGACGACGAGCACGAGGATCGCGGTGAGGATCTTGTGCCGGGCGAACCAGCTCTTCTGCTTCGGCGGCTCGGGCACCTGTGGCGTGCCGGGGGTGGCGTAGGCGCCGGGGCCGTGCGGGAAAGTCTGGCCGTCGGTGTGGTTCATCGTGTCCTCCTGGGTGGTGGGGCGTGTGACCACCAGCGAACTCGACCGGGCAGCGTCGCCACATCGGCCGACTGCCTACCGTTCCCCAGCCGATCGGCCAGGCCCGCGCGGGGTGACACTGGCCGGTCGGCGGTGCCGGCACGGTCCGGCGGTGAATACGGTGTGCCCATGGAGCGACGAGCGCAGGTCCCGGCGCGGCCTGCGCCGTGGTGGCGCACCGTCCTGTGGGGCACGCTGTGCGCGCTCATGTCGCTGACGAGCTTCGTCTTTTCCGAGACCGGCCAGCGCGCGGAGGACGGCGCGGTCCTTCTCGTGCTGCTCGGGTTCTTCGTCTCCCTCGGTCTCCCGCTGGTCCTCTTGTGGCGACGACGTGCGCCCTACGCCGTGACACTGACCGCCGCCGCCACCGCGGTGGTGCTGCCGGTGGGGAGCTGGACGGCGCTCGTCGCCCTCGGGTCGCTCATCTCCCGCCGGCGCGGGCGCGACGTGTGGTGGACGACGGTGGCCGTCGCGGTGGCCACGGCCGTGACCGTTGTCCGGGACGCGGCCGGACGCACGTCGGGCTCCTCCCTCATCAAGACGCTCCTCGCGCCCGCGGGAGCCGAGCCCGGCACCGTTGTCGCGCTCGGGTGGTGGGTCGCGCCCCTCTTCCTCGCGCTCGGCATGGCCGGAGCGGTGGGGGCGGGGCTCGCCGTCCGCGCGAACCGGCAGGCCGAGGTGTCCGCCGGCCAGGTGAGCGCCGCCGAACAGCGGACCGACCGCCTGGACGACCAGCTGGCCCGTCAGCGCGAGCGCGAGCGCATCGGCCGGGAGGTGCACGACGTCCTCGGCCACCGACTCTCCCTGCTCAACCTCCATGCCGGTGCCCTGGAGGCCCACGCGCCGCCCGACGGCCAGCTCCGAGAGAGCGCCCGCCTCGTCCGCGAGGGTGCAGCGAAGTCGATGGCGGACCTGCGCTCCCTGCTCGCCATGCTCAACGAGCCGCTGAGCGCCGAGCCCGCGGAGCCGGACCTCTCGCTCGTCGACCTCCCTACGATGATCGGCGAGAGCGTCGACGCCGGGCTCCCCGTGAGCTCCTCGGTGTACATCGACGGCGCGGAGCGGGCGGACCCCGCCCTCGCCCGTGCGGTCTACCGCATCGTCCAGGAGCTGCTCACCAACGCCCGCCGACACGCGGAGGGCCGGCCGGTGCGCCTCGACGTCACCGGCAGCCCGAGCGCCGGCATGCACATCGACGCCCGCAACCCCTATGAGCCGAGCGGGCACGTCGGGGGCGGGCAGGGCCTGCGCGGCATCGCCGAACGCGTCGAGCTGCTCGGCGGGGACCTCGCCTACGGCCTGGACGACGACGGCCGCACCTTCCGCGTCACCGTCCGCCTGCCGTGGCGCGAGGCAGCCGTCTGACCTGCGCCGCCTACGATGACGGCATGCCCGAGGCCCACCGCATCCTGCTGGTCGACGACGACCCGCTCGTGCGCACGGGGCTTCGGCTCCTCCTGAGCAGCGACCCTGTCCTCGAGGTCGTCGGCGAGGCCGGTGACGGCGACGAGGTCGTCGAGGCCGTCCAGCGGCACGCGCCCGACGTCGTCCTCATGGACCTGCGCATGCCCCGCCTCGACGGGATCGCGGCAACACGCGCGGTGCGGGCGCTGTCGCGGGCGCCCCACGTCATCTCCCTCACCACCTGGGACGTCGACGACGCCGTGCTCCGCAGCCTCGAGGCGGGCGCCGAGGGCTTCCTCCTCAAGTCCTCCTCGCCCTCGGAGATCATCGGGGCTGTCAAGGCCGTCGTCGCCGGTGACGCCGTGCTCTCCCCGCGCAGCACCAGGCAGGTGCTGGACCACTACACGCGCGGTGGCGACGGCCAGGCCCGCCAGGAGGCGCAGGCCGTGATGGCGGCGCTCACCGAGCGGGAGCGGGACGTCGCCGTCGCTGTCGGCCACGGGCTGAGCAACGCCGAGGTCGCCGCGCAGCTCTTCGTCTCTGCCGCCACGGTCAAGGCGCACCTTGCCACCATCCAGACCAAGCTCGGGGTGCGAAACCGTGTGCAGGTCGCCGTCCACGCCGAGCGCGCCGGTCTTCTCCGCGCTGCCCGCGACCACTGAGGCGTTCGCCACGGCGTCGTGACCAAAGCGTGACATTCGGCCGCGCCCCGCGTTAGTGTCGCCCGTGTCCCGCGAACCCTCCGCGCGGGGCCCTCGGCCGGCTCCCCCTCCCGCCGCCGCCCGAGGACGACGACCCAGTGGCGGGTGTGCCGTCGGTCGGGCGCCGACGAGCCTGGGGGTGAGAAGGGCCAGTCGTGGCCGAGCCGTCGTCCCACCGCACCGTGTCCCGAGTCGAGCGTCTCGCGCAGCGGCTGCAACCGTACGAGCAGGTCGCCGCGCCGCTCCAGCGCCGCTACCGCGCGGGTCTGGCCGGTGCGCTCGCCGTCGTCCTCGTCGCGGGCGTCAGCGCGGCGGCCGTCGTCGACGACGGCGCCTCGTCTGCCCGCGCCGACCTCGCCGCCCTCGGGCTCGAGACCGGACACGGCGTCACCCCCGGCATCACGGTCCCCGGGTCCGCGGACCTCGTGCTCGAGCCGATGGACGTCGACGTCGAGCTGAGCAAGGGCGACATCCAGGACATCCCCGACGCCGTCGCGGCGCTGGTGGCCGAGCAGGAGGCCGCGCGCCAGGCCGCCGCCGCCCGCGAGGAGGCCGCCGCCGCCGCGAGCCGGTCCGCGTCCCGCGCGCAGGCACCCGCCGCGGAGACCAGCGAGGAGGCCGAGGGCGACGCCCCCGCGGCGGCCGTCTCCGTCGGCCAGGGCGGTGAGCGCGGCGCGATCGGCGCCATGGTCAACGACTTCCGTGCCCAGCAGGGCCTGCACGCGCTCGGTAACGACGCCACGCTCGACCAGGTCGCCCAGGGCTGGGCCGAGTGGATGGCCGCCAACCAGACCCTCCAGCACAACCCGAGCTACCGGTCCCAGATCGGCGGCGGCTGGTCCGCGGCCGGCGAGAACATCGTCCGGAACACCGGCGGCGCCTCGATGTCCTCCAGCGCGATCACCAGCTGGATGGTCGACTGGTGGAAGAACTCCAGCGTCCACCGGGCCAACATGCTGAACAGCAAGTACACCCACGTGGGCGTGGGCTACGCGATGGGCGCGGGCGGCCCCTACGCCGTCCTCCTCCTCGGTGGTCGCTGAGCCGGCGCCGTCTCATCGCGCGCGGCCATGAGCCCCGCGCTTCTCACGCGCTGAGATTTCGCCCGACCTCCGGCTCACACGGCGGCGGCCGGCCTCCACGCTGATGGTCAAGCGTTCAACCGAACGCTCGACCGTCGCCCGAGAGGACCGCCCCGATGAGCATCTCCCATCGACGCACGCTCGCCGCAGCCACCGCTGCCGCCGCGACCCTGGTCCTCGCCGCCTGTAGCGGCAGCCCCGGTGCGACGAGCGAGGCAGCCGCCGACGACGGCGCACCCCGCGAGGGCGGCACCCTCACCTTCCTCGAGTACCAGTTCCCCACGTGCTTCTACGCGGGCGGCTCCGGCTACTACCCGGTCGCCACCGTCCTCAACCAGATCGCCGACAAGCTCACCTTCCAGGATCCCGAGACCCGCGAGATCCACCCGTGGCTCGCCGAGTCCTGGGAAGTCTCGGAGGACGCCACCGAGTACGTCTTCCACCTGCGTGAGGACGTCACCTTCTCCGACGGCACCCCGCTGACCGCCGAGCACGTCGCGGCGAACTTCGACCACCTCGGGCTCGGTGACGAGGAGCTCGGGCTCGCGAGCCAGGAGTTCGTCTCGAACTACGCCGGCTCCGAGGTGCGCGACGAGCACACGGTCGCCTTCACCTTCGACGCCCCCGTGCCCGGCTTCCTCCAGGCGACCTCCGTCGTCGGCGCCGCGATCGTCGGGCCCGCCACCTACGAGCTGCCCTACGAGGAGCAGTGCCAGCTCGAGAACGTCGTCGCGACCGGCCCTTTCACCGTCACCGAGGTGGTGCCCGAGCAGGAGTACACGCTCACCGCGCGGGAGGACTACGACTGGGCGCCACCGCACCAGGAGCACCAGGGCCGCGCGTACCTCGACGAGATCCACATCGTCGTCACCCCCGAGGACTCCGTGCGCATCGGCGCCCTCACCTCCGGCCAGGCGGATGCGGTGCGCTCGGTCCAGGCCTACGACGAGCCGACGGTCGAGGCAGCCGGCTACCAGCTGTACGCCCCGCAGACCAACGGCGTCAGCCCCCAGATCGCGCTGCGGCCCGACAACCCCGTCCTCACCGAGCTGCCCGTCCGCCAGGCGCTGCTCAAGGCGACGGACACCGGCGCGATCGTCGACACGCTCTTCACCGACAACTACCCGGTGGCCACCTCACCGCTCAGCTCCGGAGCCACCGGCTACACCGACCTGTCCGACAAGCTCACGGCGGACCCGGACGAGGCCAACCGCCTGCTCGACGAGGCCGGCTGGAAGCGTGGGCCCGACGGCATCCGCGTCAAGGACGGGCAGCGCCTGGAGCTGACGACGATCGTCGGAGCGGTCTTCCCCCTCGGCCAGGAGACGGCCGAGCTCGTCGCCCAGCAGTGGGAGGCGGTCGGCGCCAAGCTCCACATCGAGCTCCCCGATCCCGCCACCGCCGTCCAGCGCCAGCAGGACCCGGTCGACGTCGGCGTCCTCATCAGCCACGTCGGGCGCGTGGACCCCGACGTCCTCTACAGCGCCTTCCACAGCAGCCAGCGCGACTACCTCCTCTCCACCGACGAGACGCTCGACGGCCTCCTCGAGGAGATCACCTCGCTGCCCGGCACGGAGGAGCGCTACGCGAAGGCGGCCGAGGTCCAGGAGTACCTTCTCGACAACGCCCTGACGATCCCGCTGTACGACATGCCGCAGACCTACGCCGCCGGGCCGCACGTCCACGGCCTGGGGTGGGAGCCGGTCGGGCGCCTGCGCCTGTACGACACGTGGCTGGAGGAGCAGTGACCGCCCGCTACGTCGCCGGACGGGTGGGCCAGGCCCTCCTCGTCCTGTGGGCCGCCTACACGCTGTCCTTCCTCCTCCTCGGCGCGCTGCCCGGGGACGGGATCCTCATCAAGTTCGAGAACCCTGAGCTGGGCCTGTCCGCCGACCAGGTCGCGGCGATCCGCGAGTACTACCGCGTCGACGACCCGCTCCTCCTCCAGTACGTCCACGCCCTGGCGGGGACGCTGCAGGGGGACCTGGGCTACTCCGTCGAGACGGCCACCCCCGTCCTGGACCGCATCTCGGCCGCCGTGCCGGCCACGCTCCAGCTCGCGTCCCTGGCCTTCGTCGTGGCGGCCGCAATCGCCGTCGTCCTCGCCCTCGCCCTCGCGGCGACCTTCGCCCGCAGCCCGTGGCTGCACAACACGATCACCGCGGTCCCGTCGCTGCTCGTGTCCGTCCCGGCGTTCTGGCTCGGCATCGTCCTGCTCCAGGTCTTCTCCTTCCGGCTCGGCTGGGTGCCGGTCATCGGGGCCGAGGGCTGGCAGGAGCTCGTGCTGCCCGTCCTCACCCTCGCCGTCCCGGTGAGCGCACCGCTCGCCCAGATCGTCCTGCGCACCCTCGACGACGTCGCCACCCGGCCCTTCGTCCACGTCGTCGAGGCGAAGGGCGCCTCGCGCTGGTGGACGCTGAGCCGGCACACCGCCCGCAACTCCCTGCTGCCGGTGCTGACGATCAGCGGGCTCCTCGTCGCCGAGCTCATCGCCGGCTCGGTCGTCACCGAGTCCGTCTTCGGCCGCGACGGGCTGGGCCGCCTCACCAACCTCGCGGTCGCCGCGCAGGACCTGCCGGTGATCCAGGCGATCGTCCTTGTCGCGGCGCTCGCCTTCGTCACCGTCAACCTCGCCGTCGACCTCCTCTACCCGGTCCTCGACCCGCGCCTGCGGAGGGCGAGGACGACGACGGCGCCCCCGTCCGCCGTCGTCGCCGCGCCCGCCGTCGTCAACCTGCTGGAAGGAGCCCGGACATGACCGCGACGACCACCCGGAGCCCCGCGGCGCCCACGGTCCCCGTCACGCTCGCCCCGCAGTCCGAAACCGTCGCGCGCCACAGGCGCCGCGCGGTCCCGGTCGGCCTCGTGCTCGCCTGGGCCGTCATCGCCACCGTTCTCCTGTGGGCCGTGCTGCCCGGGATCCTGGCCCCCTTCGACGCGTACACGAGCGTCGGCGCGGGACTCCAGGCCCCCGGCGGGGAGCACCTCTTCGGCACGGACGCCAACGGGCGCGACCTGTTCTCCCGCGTCGTCCACGGCGCGTCGGAGTCGCTCTCCGGCGCCCTCGTCGCCGTGGCCGTCGGGCTGACCGCCGGCACCGTGCTCGGGGTCGTCGCCGGCACCGTCGGCGGGATCGTCGAGGAGGTCCTCATGCGGGTCGTCGACGTCCTCCTCGCGATCCCCGGCCTGCTGCTCGCGCTCACCGTCGTCGTCCTCCTCGGCCCGGGCACCGTCAACGCGGCGCTCGCCGTCGGTGTCGGCGCGGTGGCCGGCTTCGCCCGGCTCGTGCGGGCCGAGGTCGTCCAGGTGCGTGCCACCGAGTACGTCGAGGCGGCCTACGGCAGCGGCGGGCGCATCCTGTCGGTGCTGTGGCGCCACGTGCTGCGCAACTCCCTGCGACCCGTCGTCGCGCTCGCGGCGATGCAGCTGGGCACCGCGATCCTCGCGCTGTCCACCCTCGGCTTCCTCGGCTACGGCGTCACCCCGCCGGACCCGGAGTGGGGCATGATCATCGCCCAGGGCCGCGACCTCCTCGCCGCGGCCTGGTGGGTCACCACCCTGCCCGGGCTCGTCATCGTCGCCGTCGTCCTCTCGGCGAACCGGGTCAGCCGCTCCCTGGGGAGCGAGCGATGAGCCTCCTCGACGTCCGCGACCTGTCGGTCACCTACCGCACCCGCCGGGGCGGGCAGCACACCGCCGTCGACGGCGTGAGCCTCACCGTCGCGCCGGGGGAGGTCGTGGCGGTGGTGGGGGAGACCGGCTCGGGCAAGACGACGACGGCGCACGCCGTCCTCGGGCTGCTCGCCCCGGGCGCAACGGTCACCTCGGGACAGATCCTCCTGCACGGCACCGACATCCGCGGCTGGTCGGACCGGCGGCTGCAGGACGTGCGGGGCCGGCGCATCGGGCTCGTGCCGCAGGACCCGGGCAGCTCCCTCGACCCGCTGCGGACCGTGGGCTGGCAGGTCGCCGAGACCCTGCGGGTGCACGGGGAGCGGGACGAGGCCGCGGTGCGGGCCCGGGTGGCCGAGCTGCTCGAGCGCGTGGGCCTGCCCGGGCCGCGCGTGGCCGCCGCCTACCCGCACGAGCTCTCCGGGGGCATGCGCCAGCGGGTGCTCATCGCGGCGGCCCTCGCGCTCCGGCCCCAGCTCCTCATCGCGGACGAGCCGACCAGCGCCCTGGACGTCACCGTCCAGCGGCGCATCCTCGACCTGCTCGACGAGCTGCGCGCGCAGGACGGGACCGGCGTCCTCCTCGTCACCCACGACCTCGCCGCGGCCGCCGAGCGCGCCGACCGGATCGTCGTCATGCAGGGCGGGCGGGTCGTCGACTCCGGGACGGCGAGCGAGGTGGTGGGCGCTCCCCGCAGCGACTACACCCGGCGCCTCGTGCGTGACGCCCCGGCGCTCAACCCGGCGCCGCTGCGGCCCGCCCCGCCGGTGCCGCCGCCCGGTGCCGTCCCCGCGGTCGAGCTGCGCTCCGTCCGCAAGGACTTCACCGGCCGCGGCGGGCAGCACGTGCGGGCCGTGGACGACCTCAGCCTCACCGTGCCGGCCGGGACGACGCACGCCGTCGTCGGGGAGTCCGGCTCGGGCAAGTCGACGACGGCGCGCATCCTGCTCGGCCTGGAGACGGCGTCGGCGGGCACGGCGCTCGTCCACGGCACGGACGTCGCCTCGCTGCGCGGGGAGGCGCGCCGCCAGTGGCGCCGCCAGGTCCAGCTCGTCTACCAGAGCCCCTTCGGCTCCCTCGACCCCCGGATGACCGTCCTCGACATCGTGGCCGAGCCGCTGCGCAACTTCCGGCTCGGCAACCGGCGTGAGCGGGCGGCAACGGCCGCGGCGCTCCTCGAGCGGGTCGCCCTGGGGCCGGAGCTGCACGGGCGGCGGCCACGCGAGCTCAGCGGCGGGCAGTGCCAGCGCGTGGCGATCGCCCGGGCGCTCGTGCTGGACCCGGGCGTCGTCGTCCTCGACGAGCCCGTCTCCGCCCTCGACGTCAGCGTGCAGGCGCAGATCCTCGACCTGCTCTCCGAGCTGCAGCGCGAGCGCGGCCTCACCTACCTGTTCATCTCCCACGACCTCGGCGTCGTCCGCCAGGTCTCCGACACCGTCACCGTCATGCAGCGCGGCCGTGTGGTCGAGAGCGGCACGACCGCCGAGATCTTCCACGCCCCGCGCAGCGAGTACACCCGCGAGCTGCTCGACGCCGTCCCCGCGGCCCACGCCACCAGGAGAGAGTCATGACCCACGTCCTCGACCACACCCGCGCCCCGGAGGTGAGCGCCGACGTCCTGCGCGAGCTCGCCGCGATCCCCGCCGGCGGCGCCGTGGACGCGCTGCGCGACCTGCGGCCCGCCGCGCGGGAGAACGCCCAGCTCGCCTACCGGCTGCTCTTCGCGCCCGACGACGACGGCGGGGTGTCCGTCCTCGACCGGCTCGCCGTCGCCCTCTTCGTGGCGGGCCTGCACCGCGACGAGCGGGCGGTGTCCCACTACCGCCGGGCGCTGCTGGGCGCCGGAGGGTCGGACGCGCTCGCGGCCACGCTCGTGGCCGAGGCCGGGACGGCCGCCGTCACCGGCCCGGCCGGGACGTACCGGGAGCCCGGGCTGGCCGTGGAGTCCGTCCCCGTGCCCGGCTACCGCGTTGTCGCGCGCGAGGTGCTGGGCGAGCCGTTGTCGGCCGCCGTCGAGCACGCCCGGCTGCTCGTCCTGCACCCGCGTGACGCCCGCCCGGCCGCGCTCGAGCGCCTCGCCGCCGCCGGCTGGACCGCGAGCGGGACCGTCACCCTGTCCCAGCTCGTCGCGTTCCTCACCTACCAGCTGCGCGCAACCGCCGGCCTGTCCGTCCTCCACGCCACCCCGGGAGCCTCGCGATGATCCACGACCACCCCGAGCTCCACCGTCCTGAGGCCTTTACGCGCGAGCCCCTGGGCTGGGTGCCGTGGCTCGAGCCGCTCGCCAAGGAGGAGCTCGCCGAGCGTCACTACGCGGGGCTCATCGAGCCGGCGCGGGCGGACTTCGCCTACTTCCGGCTCCTCGCCCGGGACCCCGAGCTCCTGGGCGCACGCACGCGGCTGGACAACGACATCTTCTACACCGAGGACGGCGGCCTGCCGCGGGCCGAGCGTGAGCTCGCGGCGGCGGCGGCGTCCCGCGTCAACGGTTGCGTGTTCTGCGCCTCCGTCCACGCCCGCGCCGCGGCTCGGCTCTCCGGACGGCCCGAGGACGTCGACCGGCTGCTCGACGAGGGGACGAGCGCCGAGCTCGGGGAGCGGTGGGAGGCGATCGTCGCCGCCGCCGAGGCACTGACGGCGACGCCGGTCCGCTTCGGCCCCGCGCACGTCGAGCGGCTGCGCGCCGCGGGTCTGGGCGACGACGAGATCCTCGACGTCATCGGCGGCGCCGCCTTCTTCGGCTGGGCGAACCGGCTCATGCTCTCCCTCGGGGAGCCTGAGGTCCCCACCCGGAGCCGGTCATGAGCCGCCCGCAGCTCGGCTTCTTCACCCGGGTGCTCGACGACGCCCCGCCGGCCGAGCGCTACCGGCTGGCGCTGGAGCAGGTCCGCGCGGCCGAGGCCGCCGGCTTCGACGCCGTCGCCGTCGCGCAGCACCACCTGGACGGCCGCGAGGGCGGGCTGCCCTCGCCCCTCGTCCTCCTCGCCCACGCGGCCGCGCTCACCTCCCGGGTGCGGCTCACCACCGGTGTCGTCACCCTCGCCCTCGAGGACCCGGTGCGCGTGGCGGAGGACGCCGCCGTCCTCGACCACCTGAGCAGGGGACGGGTGGAGCTGGGCCTCGCCTCCGGCGGCTCACCGGGCGCCTTCGCGGCTCTCGGCCTGGACGTCGCCGACCGGCACGCGGTGTTCGCGGCCAAGCTCGACCGGCTCGAGGCCGCCCTGCGAGGGGAGCCGGTCGCGGAGGGGCGGGCGCTGTACCCGCCGGCGGGAACGCTCGCCGAGCGCGTGTGGATCGGGACCTTCTCCGAGCCGTGGGCGGTGGAGGCGGGGCGGCGCGGCCACGGGCTCATGCTCTCGCGCACCCAGCCGCGTCCGGCGGAGGAGCCAGGCCTGGCGCTGGGCTCCCTCCAGGACCGGCTCGTCGACGCCTACCTCGAGCACCTCCCGGCCGGGGTCGAGCCCCGCATCAGCGTGGCCCGCACCGTCGTCGTCACCAATGACGAGCGGCGGGCCGCCGAGCTCGCCGAGACCGGCCTGCGGAGGGTCGCGCCCCTCGTCGAGCGGATGACGGGCCGGCCGGCCGTGGGCCTGTCCACCGCCGAGCTCGTCGCGGCGACCGACTCGCACGTCGGGACGCCCGCCACCGTCACGGCGGGGCTGCTCGCCGACCCAGCCGTCGCGCGGGCGACCCACCTGTCCTTCCAGGTCCACTCCGTCGACCCGCCCCACCGGGAGGTGCTCCGCTCGGTGGAGCTCCTCGCGCGGGAGGTGGCGCCGGCGCTCGGCTGGATCCCGGCGGCCCTGGCGACCGTCTGAGACGCACGCAGGACCCCGGCGGTCGCCGGGGTCCTGCGCGTCTGCGAGGGCTGCGTCGCCTACGGGGTGCGGCGCACGCCGAGGGTGTCGCGGCCGTCGCCGTTCCAGTCACCCACGAGCACCTCGTCACCGGCGCGGCCGAACGCCACGGAGAAGTCCGCGGGACCACCGGCGAGGGAGTTCTTCACGAAGTACTCATTCCCACGCCGGACCGCGAAGGTGTCGGTGCCGTTGCCGTCCCAGTCACCGGCCAGCGTCACGTCCGTCGCCCGGCCGTAGGTGAACGTCCGGTCCGCGGGCCCACCACGCATGGAGTTCTTCACGTAGTAGGTCGCCCCGCGCCGCACCGCGAAGGTGTCGCTCCCGTTGCCGTCCCAGTCACCGACCATGACCACGTCACCGGCGCGGCCGTAGGTGATGACGTGGTCCGCCTTCCCACCCGCCAGGGAGTTCTTCACGTGGTACTGGGCCCCGCGACGCACCGCCAGGGTGTCGGTGCCGTCCCCGTTCCAGTCACCGACCAGGACGACGTCACCCGCACGCCCGTAGCTGAACACGCTGTCCGCCACCCCGCCCCGCGGGGCGTTGCTGACGAAGAAGCGGTTCCCCCGGCGCACGGTGATCGTGTCCCGGCCATCACCGTCCCAGTCACCGATGAGCACCTCATCGGTGTACCGGCCGTACTGGAACACGTGCTCGGGCTTACCGTCCCAGCCGTCGTTGAGGAAGAACCCGTACCGCTGCGTTACGACCGGCTCCTCCGGCTCCTCCACGGGCGCTGCCTGGACGTTGAGCTCGGCCGCCGAGGCGAAGTGGTTGCTCCAGTCGCTGTAGGACGTGAGGAAGTCCAGGCGCACGTAGCGGCCCTCGGCCGGCTCGAGCTCGATGGTCTGCGGCGCGGTGGACTGCGCGAGCATGCCCTCGGCAACCGGCTCGCCCCAACTCTGCCCATCGGCGGAGACGCGCACGGCGTAGTCCCGCAGCATCCCGTTGGTGCCGCCGGTCTGTCGGGCGAGGTAGCGCAGGGTCTGGACCGTGTAGTCACCGCCGAGGTCGAGGGTGATGTGGTGGGGACCCATGGCGTCGTCCCACTCGGTGTGCCAGATCGTCCCCGGGTCACCGTCGATCGCGTTCGTCGCCGGGGTCTGTGCCTGCGTCGTCTCCTCGCTGGAGACGTCGGCGACCGTCAGCTGGTCCTGCGGGAGGAGGTTCTCCGGCGCGCTCACCGGGACGGTGGGGGCGTTGCGCTCGAGCGTGGCGATCTCCGGGCCGGAGTAGCTGCCCCGCAGGGCGGTCCACGAGGTCTGCGGCGTGAAGGAGCCGGCGTCGAGGTCGTCCTGGGTCAGGGTGCGGTACCCGGTGGTGCAGGTGTAGCTCGTGCCCGGCGCGAGGTTCTGGAAGCGGCAGTTCGGCGCCCCGGGAGGGTTGAAGCCCTCCAGGTTCGCCGACTGCGGGACGACCGACACGATCTCGTCGGAGATGTTGGTGACCCGGTAGGCGAAGGACAGCCGCTCCCCGGGCAGGTACTCCCCGCTCGCGCTCGCGTCGGTCACGCTCGGCACGACGGTGAGGACCTCGCCCTCAGCGGCGTCGACCGTGACGGTGAGGGACCCGGAGGACGTGCCCTGGTCCGTCGTCAGCGTGATGTCGACGGGGTACTGGCCCGCGAAGGCGTCGTCGGGCACCGTGACCCGGACGGTCACCGTGGCGGAGGCGCCGGCGGCCACGGTCGGCACCTCGGCACCGGCCTCGTCCCAGCCCTCGGGCAGGTCGAGGGACAGCGCCGCACCGGTGAGGTCCTCGGACGTCTGGTTGGTCACCGTCACGGGAACGTCCGCCGTCGTGCCGGGGCCGGTCGCGACGTCGTCGGCCGCGACGGCGGCGCAGACTCCGCCGAGCCAGGCGAGGTTGAGCTTCGCGTAGCGGATGCCGCCGTAGCCGGCGTCGGGCTCGTAGAGGAGGCCGATGCTGCCGTCCGGCTGGGTGACGAGCGTCGAGTACGCCATGCCGCCGGGCTGGAAGGTGCGCGCGACGGGCCAGGTGCGGCCGTCGTCGCACGACATCCGGATGGTGCCGTTGCTCCGCGTGCTGGAGCTGGCGGCGTTGGAGAAGAGGAGAACCTTGGCCTCGGCCGAGCCCTGCTCGGCGTTCGGGAAGGCCCGGACGATCGAGGCGTTGTTGGCCGGGTCGGGAAGCTCCCGGTCGAGGGTGACCTCGCCGTAGGAGTGTCCGCCGTCCTCGGAGATCGCGACCTTGCGGAACCCGGAGCGCTGGGAGTCACGGGAGTTGAGCATGACCCGGCCGTCGGACAGCTCGACGGTCTTGTTCTCGTCCATCCCGGTGCCGACCGGCTCACCCGCCTGCCAGGTCTCGCCGTGGTCGTCGGAGTACACGCTCACCGCCTGGTAGGTGTTCAGCGCGGTGTTGACGATCGTGTACTGCTGGATGAGGCGGCCCGCGTGGGGACCGTACTTCAGCTGGATGCCCTGACCGGACGCCGCGAAGCGGCTGCGCCAGGTCTCCACGTCCGTGGTGATGTCAGCGGTGATCGTCCGGTGCGTCCACGTCTCGCCGTTGTCGTCGGAGCGGGCGACGTTGGCGTGGATGACGTTGCGGTCCTCCGGGTCCGTCCCGGGCTGGCTGTTGCCGAAGCCGCGGTCCAGCGAGTACACGTGGAAGTTGAAGATCGAGCCGGTCTCCCGGTCCACGACGTAGCTGGGGTCGGAGTAGCCGTGGATCGGTGCCTCCTCCTTGCCCTGGGCGATGACGGTCTGCTCCCCCCAGGTCTCGCCGTCGTCGGTGCTGCGCCGCTGGAGGATGGAGTTGGGGCCGGGGGAGTCCGCGGCCGTCGGTCGCCCGTCGTAGGACGCGAGGACGTCCCCGTTGTTCGCCACGGCGAGCGCGGCGATGCGGTAGTTGGCGAAGCCCTCGCCGTTTGTCGCCAGCTGCTGCTCCTCGTAGAAGGGCTCCCCTCCCCAGGCGGCGTCGTAGTCGCGGGCGTTCTCGGCGGCGTGGACCGGAGTCACGCCCAGCAGGCCGGTCGTGAGCACGGCGGCCAGGCCGGCCGCCACGCGTCGTCTCGTCATCAGTGACATGTGAACCTTTCCGGGCGACTTCGCCCGAGAGGGCGCCCGGTGGGTCGTGCGGGTTGGACTCACCGGGGCGCCATGACCAGTACCAAGGTGCGGGTAGACACCAGACGTCAGACGTTATACGACTGATATCCGCTGTCAAGCGGCCGACGCTCCGTCAACTACGGTTGACAGAGCCGCAGACGTCAACGTAGGTTGACGCCATGGCCGGCACCGAGGAGGTCCCGATGAGTGCGCTCGCCCAGTCCGTCGACGACGACGGTGACGTCGTCGCCGCCCTTCACGCGCTCTGCGAGTTACGCAGGCAGACCGACCGCCGAGAGGCCCTGCTCGTCAGGCGCGCCCGTGCCCGAGGACTGACCTGGGCCGAGATCGCCGTCCTGCTCGGGGTCTCCAAGCAGGCCGTCCACAAGCGGTACGGCGGCTCCCGGCGGGAGTCACGCCAGGCCTGAGGGCGCCGGCAGCGGGGTCCGCGTGAGGGCGACGACGTCCCCGGTCCGGGCCGAGCGGTAGGCGGCGTCGATGATGGCGACGGCGTCACGGGCCTCGAGCACGGTGTAGTCCGGCGCCGTGCCGGCCAGCAACGAGTCGACGACGTGGCGCAGGTAGCGCTCGAGGGCCACCTGCCCGGCGTCGGCGACGAGCGCGTCCGCGCCGTCGGGCCCGAACACGCCGATGGCGGGCTTGTCGTCGTCGGCGACCGCGTGGCCGTGGGAGCCGAGCAGTCGTAGCGAGCTCGTCGTCGGGGTGGTTCCGGGGGCGAAGGGGACGCGCCCGAGCGTCACCGTGGCGGTGACCCCGCGCTCGAGCAGCAGGCTCACGACGGCACTGTCCTCGACGTCGTGGGCGGCGTGGAGCTCGGAGAACAGGGTGCCGGTGAAGGCATGCACCTCCAGGACCGGCAGGCCCGTGAGGTACCCGATGGCATCGACGCAGTAGCCGAGGAAGTTGAGCACCTCCCCGCCGCCGGACAGGGCAGGGTCCACGACGAGCTCGGGACGCTCCACCGAGGTGGCGAAGTGGTCGCCCGAGGCGAAGAACTCCATGTCGACGTGCCGCGGCAGGCCGATGTGCCCGGCGTCCACCCAGGCACGCGTGCGGCGCAGGGCGGGGGCGTGGGTCCGGTTGACGACGGCGCACACGCGTCCGGTGCGCTCGGCCGCGGCGACGAGGGCGTCCGCGTCGTCGAGGGTGGTGGCCACGGGCTTGTCGACGAGGACGTCGACGCCGGCGAGCAGCGCCGCGAGCGCGAGGCGGGCGTGGCGGGTGGGCGCGCCGCACACGAGGACGAGGTCGACCCGCTCGGGGTCGAGGACCTCCTCGACGTCCTCGGTGTATCGGACGCCGGCGCGCTCGGCCGCGGCGCGGGAGTCGCCGCGCACCCAGTCGGGCGCCGAGGGCTCCTCGGCCACGGCGACGAGCTCGACCCGCTCGTCCTGGCCGAGGATGCGCAAGTAGTCCGCGGCGTGCCGCACCGCGGAGAGGACACCGATCCGCAGCACCATCACAGGACCTCCTCGACACTGGCGTGGGCCCCGACGTCCGGGTCGCCCTCGATCTCGGTGACGTGGACCCGCCGGCCGGTGACGAGCGAGCGCTGGGCGGCGAGCGCAGCGGCCAGCGCGGCCCGCACCTCCTCAGTGCGCACGAGGGGCTCGGCCGCTCCGGTGACGACGTCGGCCCAGTGCTCGAGCTGGTCGCGCAGGGCGCCGTCGAGCGAGAGGGGGGCCGGGCGGGCGGCGTCGGACGTGAGGCCGGGCTCGTTCTCCGTCGTGTGGCTCAGGGTGCCGCCGGTGCCGACGAGGACGACGCGGCGCAGCATGTCACCGCGCTGGCGCAGGGCGTAGCAGAGCTCGAGGGTCGCGAGCCCGCCGTCGGCCGTGCGGAGCTGCACCTGGAAGGAGTCGGGGGACTCCATGTCGGGGGAGAAGGTCCGCATCCCGCGGGCGAAGACCTCCGTGGGGGCGGAGCCCAGGAGCCAGGTGGCGGCGTCGAGGATGTGCGTGCCGTTGTGCACCGGGTGGCCGCCGGACAGGGCCGGGTCCAGCTGCCAGCTGCGCCAGCCGCCGGGCCATGCGTGGCCCGTGTACCAGGTGATGTGGAGCAGTCGAGGGTCCCCGACGCGTCCCTCCTGGACGGCCTGGGCGAGGCGCCGCACTGCTGGTTGGAAGCGCACCGTCTGCCCGACCATGAGGCTCGTCCCGGCGGTTGCAGCGACCATCGCGTCGAGCTGGCCGAGGGACAGCGCCGCCGGCTTGTCGACGTGCACGTGCTTGCCCGCGTGGCCGGCGGCGATCGTCCACGCGGCGTGACCGGGCGTCGCGTTGACGACGTCGACGGCGTGGACGGCGGCATCCGTGACAGCGGCGTGGATGTCGGTCGTGGCTCGTGCTCCGACGATGCGGGCGAGCTCCTCGGCGCGGTCGAGGTCCGTACCGGCGACCCACGCGACACGCAGCCGCGGCACCCGCTGCAGCGCGAGGAGGTGCTCGCGGGCGAAGGCCCCCGTCCCGACGACGGTGACCCCGAGCGGCGTCACCGGCGCATCCCCGCTGCGGGGGCGACGGATTCCACGTCGGGATCGCGCCGGGCGCCGTCGAGGGCGCGCATGATCGGCTCGTAGTGACTGCCGACCGAGGCGATGAGGGCGTCGGCGTCCCCGTCCTCCGCGGCCTCGAGCATCTCGCCGTGGGCTCTGGCCGTCTGGACGAGGTCCGCAGGCAGGCTGATGCCCAGGCGTGGCATGACCGCGGTGTGGACGTCCCAGAAGGCCCCGACGAGCTGGCCGACGAGGGTGTTGTCGATGCGTGCGAGCAGCGAGGTGTGGAAGGCGCGGTCCTGCGCGGGGAAGACCTCGCCGCGGGAGGCGATCTCGACCATCTGCTCGACGAGGTCGTGGAGATCGGGGTTGTGCGTGCCCCGGAGCGTGGCGGCGACCTTGTGCGCCATCGCGGTGTCCAGCGCCTGGCGCACCTCGACGATGTCCCGCAGGGCCTGGAGGTCGTCGCCGGGGATGAGGACACCGCGAAAGACGAGCGACTCGACGAGGGCGTCAAGGCTCATGTCGCCCACGAAGGTCCCGTGGCCGTGGCGCACGGAGACGATGTTGAGCGTCGTCAGGGTGCGGACCGCCTCCCGGAGGTTGGACCGGGACACCTCGAGCAGCTCGCACAGCTCGGCCTCCGTGGGAAGGCTGTCGCCGGGCTGAAGCCCGTTCATGAGGATGTAGTCCTTGATCTTGTCGGCCGTGGACGGCCGTCGTCGGCCGGTCCCGGCCGCCTGTGCCCGGGAGGGGATCGCCATTGGTTGACCTTTCGCCAGGAGTCCGTCTAGGGTCACGGTACTACGTCGGACATCAGACGTCATCTGTCTCATAGGAGAGAGCACACATGCGGACATCATCCTTCACCCGCCCGCAGCGCAGGACCACCGGCGTTGCCGCTGCCGTCCTCGCCGGCGCGCTCGCCCTCACCGCGTGCGGTGGTGGGGACGCGGAGGGCGAGGACCCCTCGGCCGATGCGGACGGTACGCCCGCCGCGTCCGGCGAGGTCGACCCCGACGCGATCATCGAGGCCGGGATCTCCTACTCCCTCAGCGGGGGGTTCGACCCGATGACGACGTCTGGAGCCGTCACCGTCGCGGCCAACTGGCACACCCTCGAGGGGGTCACCGAGCTCGACCCCGCCACCCGCGAGGTCTATGCCGCCCTCGGCGCAGACCTTCCCACGCAGGTGGACGCGACGACGTGGCAGGTGACGCTCCGTGACGGTGCCGTCTTCCACGACGGCACCCCCGTGACGGCAGACGACGTCGTCTACAGCTTCGAGCGCGTGATGGACCCGGAGAACAACTCCTTCTACCGCGACTTCATCGACTTCATCGAGTCCGTCGAGGCCGTCGACGAGACCACCGTCCAGTTCAACCTGGGCTATGAGTTCTCCCTCGTCCCGGAGCGGCTCTCGGTCGTCAAGGTCGTGCCCGAGGCGCTGGTCGAGTCCGACTACGAGTCCTTCAACTCCCTGCCCGTCGGCACCGGCCCCTACCGCCTCGTCTCGGCGACCCCTGACGACGCGATCGTGTTCGAGCGCTTCGACGACTACACCGGGCCGCGGCCCGCGCAGGCCGCGGGCATGAACTGGCAGCTGCTGTCCGACTCTGCCGCGCGCGTCACCGCGATGAGCTCGGGGACCGTCCACGCCATCGAGGACGTGCCCTACATCGACGTCCCCACACTGCAGAACACGCCCGGTGTCGAGCTCGAGTCGGTGCAGTCCTTCGGTCTGCTCTTCCTCATGTTCAACACCGACGCGGAGCCCTTCGACGACCCGCGCGTACGTCAGGCGTTCCACTACGCCATCGACACGGAGTCGATCATCGAGACGGGCCTGCTCGGCAACGCCTCAGCGGCCACGAGCTTCCTGCCGGAGACCCACCCGAACTACAACGAGGCCGCGTCCGTCTACGACTACGACCCGGACCTCGCCAAGGAGCTGCTCGCCGAGGCCGGCGTGGACTCCCTCGACATCACCCTCCTCACCACCGACACGGGTTGGGTCGCCGACGTCGCGCCGCTCATCAAGGAGGACCTCGACGCCGTCGGGATCAGCACCACGCTCGACATCGGTCAGTCCGGTGGCCAGTACACGAAGGTCGACAGCGGCGACTACGAGGTCATGGTCGCCCCCGGTGACCCCTCCGTCTTCGGCAACGACCCCGACATCCTCATGCGCTGGTGGTACGGGGACAACGTGTGGACCCAGACGCGCACCGCGTGGGCCGACACCGAGGAGTACGCCCAGCTCACCGAGCTGATGGACGCTGCCGTCCGGACGGGCGGCGAGGAGCAGCAGGAGCTGTGGAACCAGGCCATCGACCTCATGTCGGAGCAGGTCCCGCTGTACCCGCTGTTCCACCGTCAGCTGCCCACCGCGTGGTCCAGCGACGAGCTCGTCGGCTTCGCCCCGGTGCCCCTCACCGGACTGTCGTTCCTCGACGTCGGCGTCGCTGCACAGTGACATCCCGGGTGTGGCGGCCCGGCACCCACCGGGCCGCCACACCCCCACCACCCACTCCCGGTAAGGAGTCCCGAGTGTGACCGCACTGCTGCGTCTGACGGGGCGGCGTCTTCTCCAGCTGCCTGTGATGATTCTGGGCATCACCCTCCTCGTCTTCCTGGTGATGTCCTTCTCACCGGTCGATCCTGCGATCAACGCGCTGGGCGAGGGCGCCTCGCTGGAGGCACGTGCCGCCTACCGCGAGTCCCACGGGCTCAACGACCCCCTGCTCGTGCGGTACTGGGCCTTTCTTCTCGGCCTCTTCCAGGGGGACCTCGGCACGTACAGCGCCCGACAGATACCGGTCGTCGACGAGGTGACCCGCGCCTTCCCGCTGACCCTCCAGCTCACCTTCCTCGGACTCGTCATCGCCGTCGTCGCGGCCTTCGTCTTCGGGGTCGTCGCAGCGCTGTACCGCGACCGCTGGCCCGACCAGGCCATCCGGCTGCTCTCCGTCGCCTGCCTGGCGACCCCCTCCTTCTGGCTCGCGGTCCTCCTCATCCAGGGAGTCACGCTCGGTCTGGGGTGGTTGCCAGCCTCCGGGCCCATGCCCGCCCTCAGTGAGGACCCCGGTGGCTTCTTCGCGCGGATGGCGCTGCCGGCCTTTGCGCTCGGTGTGCCCGTGGCCGGCTCGCTCATCCGCGTCGTGCGGACCGCCGTCGTCGAGGAGCTCGACCGGGACTACGTGCGTACCGCCATCGGCGGCGGGGTCCCGCGCTACGAGGTCGTCGGACGCAACGTCCTGCGCAACGCGCTCATCACGCCGATCACCGTGCTCGGTCTGCGCATCGGCTACCTCATCGGAGGCGCCGTCGTCATCGAGGTGATCTTCGCGCTGCCCGGCATGGGCACGCTCATCCTCAACGGCGTCACGAACAACGAGCCCAACCTCGTCCAGGGCGTGACCCTCACCGTGGCCCTCGCCTTCGTCATCATCAACATCGTGGTCGACATGCTCTACGTGCTCGTCAACCCGCGGATCAGGACGGTGTGACCGTGCGACGCAAGCTCACCGAACGCCTCTCCACGCCCGGCCTGCGGCTCGGCTCCCTGCCCCTGGGCGCCAAGATCTCCCTCGGCGTCGTCCTGCTCGTCGCGCTCATGGCAGTGTTCGCACCGCTCGTGACCACCCACGGCCCGCTCGCCAGCGGCTCGCCGGTGCAGCCGCCCAGCGGTGAGAACTGGTTCGGCACCGACCGCCAGGGCCGCGACATCTTCTCCCGCGTCGTCTACGGCGCCCGCTACTCCCTCGTCATCGGCCTCGGCGCCACCCTCGTGGCCCTCACGGCCGCGGCGATCCTCGGCTCCGTCGCGGCGACGGCGGGCAGGAAGGTCTCCGAGATCGTCATGCGGGTCATGGACATCATCATGTCCTTCCCCGGCATCGCCCTCGCCGCCGTCTTCGTCAGCGTCCTCGGCCGCTCGCTGCCGGTGCTCGTCCTGACGATCGCCTTTCTCTACACCCCCCAGCTCACCCGCGTGGTCCGCGCCAACGTGCTGGCCGCCTACGGGGAGGACTACGTCGCCGCGACGAAGGTCATGGGCGCCTCGACGCCGTGGATCGTCGCCAAGCACGTCGCCCGGAACACCATCGCGCCGGTCATGGTCTTCGCCACCGTCCTCGTCGCCGACGCGATCATCTTCGAGGCCTCGCTGTCCTTCATCCAGGCCGGCGTGCCCGACCCCGACCCCTCGTGGGGCAACATCATCGCCGCCGGCCGTGACCTCGTCATGAGCGGCTACTGGTGGGCGACCTTCTTCCCGGGCCTGGCGATCATGCTCACCGTCCTGTGCCTCAACATCTTCTCCGAGGGCCTCACCGACGCGATGGTCGCACCCAAGCCCACCGGCAAGGGCCTCACCACGCGGGACGAGGTCGCCGCCCCGGCCCGCGCCGCCGCCGCGATCCACGCCCCGGCGCCCGGCACCTCCCTGGAGGAGCAGCTCGCCCAGCTCCGCGAGGTCGAGCTCACCCGCGACGACCGCCTCGTCTACGACCGCGACGAGCCGCCGCTCCTCGAGGTCCGCAACCTGTGCATCCGCTTCCCGGAGCGCCACGGCGAGGTCAACATCGTCGACAACGTCTCCTTTATGGTCCGCCCCGGGGAGACGATGGCCCTGGTCGGTGAGTCCGGCTGCGGCAAGTCGATCACCGGCCTGACGATCATGGGCCTCATCGACCGCGGCGCCGAGGTGAGCGGCGAGATCCTCTACAAGGGCAAGGACCTGCTCACGATGCCGGCCAAGGAGCGGGGCGCGCTGCGCGGCCACCACATCGCGATGGTCTACCAGGACGCGCTGAGCTCGCTCAACCCCTCGATGCTCATCCGCACCCAGATGCGGCAGCTGACCAAGCGCGGCGGCACCCGCACGGCGGAGGAGCTCCTCGAGCTCGTCGGCCTGGAGCCCGAGCGCACCCTGGGCAGCTACCCGCACGAGCTCTCCGGCGGCCAGCGCCAGCGAGTGCTCATCGCCATGGCGCTCACCCGCGACCCCAGCCTCATCATCGCGGACGAGCCCACGACGGCCCTGGACGTCACGGTGCAGGCGCAGGTCATCGACCTGCTCAACGAGCTGCGCGAGAAGCTCGGCTTCGCGATGGTCTTCATCAGCCACGACCTCGCGCTCGTCGCCGAGCTCGCCCACCGCATCACCGTCATGTACGCCGGCCAGGTCGTCGAGCAGGCCCCCACCCGGGACCTCCTCACCCAGCCCGTCCACGAGTACACCCGCGGTCTCCTCGGCGCGGTGCTGTCCATCGAGTCCGGTGCCGACCGACTCCACCAGGTGCCCGGAACAGTGCCCTCCCCGCGGGACTTCCCCGCCGGCGACCGGTTCGCCCCGCGCTCCTCACGGCCCGACGTCGGCCTGGACACCAGGCCCGTGCTCCGCAAAATCGAGGGCACCGAGCACTACTACGCCGCGCACGTCGACGACGCGCCGGTCCTCGCGACGGGAGCCCTGCGATGAGCCAGACCACGACGCCGGTCATCGAGCTGCGCGACGTCCGCGTCGTGTACGCCTCCCGGAGCGGCACGCTGTTCACGCCGGTCAAGGTCAACGCCGTCGACGGCGTGAGCCTGAG
Source organism: Georgenia satyanarayanai (assembly GCF_023715365.1). Lineage (GTDB taxonomy): Bacteria > Actinomycetota > Actinomycetes > Actinomycetales > Actinomycetaceae > Oceanitalea > Oceanitalea satyanarayanai_B. The sequence goes on along the minus strand of NZ_JAMBNZ010000005.1, from coordinate 69,369 downwards.
CGTCATGCCCGGCCGCACCCTCGGCATCGTGGGGGAGTCGGGCAGCGGCAAGACGACGACGGCGCGCATCCTCCTCGGTCTCGAGCAGCCCACCTCCGGTGAGGTGTGGTTCAAGGGCCGGCTGACGGGCAAGCGCAACGCCCGCCAGCGCAAGGAGATCGGCCGGGTCGTGTCGGCGGTGTTCCAGGACCCCGCGACGGCGCTCAACCCGCGCATGGTCATCCGCGACGCGCTGCGCGACCCGCTCGACGTCCACGGCATCGGCAGCGGCAAGGAGCGCGCGGCGAAGGTCCGCGAGCTCATCCAGCTCGTCGGCCTGCCGACCTCCGCCCTGGGCATGCTGCCCACCCAGCTGTCCGGCGGGCAGCGCCAGCGCGTGGCGATCGCCCGCGCCCTCGTCCTGGACCCCGACGTCATCGTCGCCGACGAGCCGACCTCGGCCCTCGACGTCTCCGTGCGCGCCCAGATCCTCAACCTGCTCGCCGACATCAAGTCCGAGCTCGGGCTGGCGATGGTCTTCATCTCCCACGACATCCAGACGGTGCGCTACGTCTCGGACGAGATCGCCGTGATGAACCGCGGCCGGCTCGTCGAGCTCGGCCCCGCCGAGGAGGTCTTCGCCAGCCCGCAGGACGCGTACACGCGGACGCTGCTCGGCGCCGCGCCGTCCCTCCTAGCGGGGTGAGCAGCGCCTCTCTGCCCCGCCCGACCTCAGCACCGAACCACCCGCGGCCCGTGCCGCCCCCGAATGGAGCTTCTTCGTGACCACCACCCCCTTCCACGGCATCATCCCGCCCGTCATCACGCCCTTCACCACCGAGGGCGAGGTGGACACGACGACGCTCACCGCGGTCGTCGAGCACCTCGTCACCGGGGGCGTCCACGGTGTCTTCGCCCTCGGCTCGACCGGTGAGGTCGCCTACCTCGACGACACGCAGCGCGACGTCGTCGTCCGCACGGTCGTCGCCGCCGTCGCCGGCCGGGTGCCCGTGCTCGTCGGCGCCATCGACACGACGAGCGGGCGCGTCGCCCAGGCCGCCCGCCGGGCCGCCGAGGCCGGCGCCGACGCGGTCGTCGCCACCGCCCCGCTCTACGCGATGAACGACGTGGCGGAGATCGAGCGCCACTTCCGGGCCGTCGCCGCGGCCACCGGGCTGCCGCTGTTCGCCTACGACATCCCGGTGCGCGTGCGCACCAAGCTGCCCACGGATCTCCTCATGCGCCTCGGCAGCGACGGCGTCCTCGCCGGCGTCAAGGACTCCTCGGGCGACGACGTCGGCTTCCGCCGTCTCGTGGCCGCCAACGCCGCCGCGGGCAGCCCGCTCGCGGTGCTCACCGGCCACGAGGTCGTCGTCGACGGGATGCTCCTGCTCGGCGCCGACGGCGTGGTCCCCGGCCTCGGCAACGTCGACCCGGGCGGATACGCCCGCCTGTGGCAGGCCGCGCAGGCCGGCGACTGGACCCGTGCCCGCGAGGAGCAGGACCGCCTCGCCGCCCTCTTCGAGATCGTGTTCCAGGCGCAGGGCCGCTCGGGCGACGCGTCCGGCGTCGGCGCCTTCAAGACGGCCATGCACCACCTGGGCCTCATCCCCAGCGCGACGATGGCCTTCCCGGTCGAGCCGCTCGACGAGGCGACGGTTGCCCGAATCGCGGCGATCGTGGACGCGACCATGGCGGCCCGCGTCTGACGTCTACCCTTCCTGCCGACGGCCGGAGAGACCCGGCCGTCGGCAGGGCAGCTCCGCGCCAGCACCACCCGTGGCGCCGACAGCCGGACTCCTCGGCGCCATCCAGAGAGGACCACACGTGAGCGACGTCGTCGTCGGGGTCGACCTCGGAGGAACGAAGACCGCGGCCGCCCTGGTGCGCGCGGACGGGGCAGTCGGCCCGGTCCGCTCCGTCCCGACCCCCGCCACCGCCGGGCCGGAGGCGGTGCTCGACGCCGTTGCCGGCCTCGTGCGTGACGTCGTCGCCCACGGCGGCACCCTCACCGCGCCCGACGGCACGACGACGGAGCTCTCCGGGCCCGTCGCCGTGAGCGGGCTCGGGGTCGGCACCGCCGGCGTCGTCGACACGACGACCGGCACGATCCTCTCGGCCACCGACGCCATCCGCGGGTGGACCGGGACCGACGTGCGTGGCGGGCTGCGTGCCCGCCTGGGTGACGTCGTCGGCGAGGGCACCGTCACGGTCGAGAACGACGTCGACGCGCACGCCGGCGGCGAGGTCTGGCTCGGCGCCGCGGCCGGCGCGGACAGCGTCCTCATGGTCGCCGTCGGCACCGGGGTGGGCGCGAGCGTCGTCCTCGGTGGCCGTCCGCTGCGCGGTGCGCACCACGTGGCGGGTGAGCTGGGCCACCAGCCCAGCCCCGACGCCACTGGGCTGCGCTGCGGGTGCGGACGCCCCGGCCACCTCGAGGCCCTCGGCTCCGGCCCGGCCCTCCACCGCCACTACCTGCGCCTGGGCGGTGACGCGGCCGTCGCCGACACCCGTGAGGTGTGCGCCCGCGCCGCCGCCGGGGACGAGGTCGCCGAGCGCGCCGTGCGGGAGTCCGCCGTCGCCGTGGGCCGCTCCGTGGCCGGCGCCGTCACCGTGCTCGATCCGGCCGTCGTCGTCGTCGGTGGCGGCATGAGCCAGGCCGGGCCGCTGTGGTGGGGGCCCATGGACGCCGCCCTGCGCGCGGAGCTCATCGAGCCGCTCGCCGACATCCCCGTCCGTCCCTCCGCGCTCGGCCCGGTGGCCGCCGTCCTCGGTGCTGCCCGCACCGCCCTCGACGCGCGCGACTGAACCCCGAAGGAACCCGTATGTCACCGGTCCTCGAGCGCCTGCGCGGGCGCCTCATCGTCTCCTGCCAGGCCTACCCCGGCGAGCCGCTGCGCGAGCCGCAGATCATGCAGCGCATGGCCCAGGCCGTCGTGGCCGGGGGAGCGGCCGGGCTGCGGGCCCAGGGGCTGGAGGACATCCGGCTCATCGCCGGGTCCACCGACGTCCCCCTCACCGGCCTGTGGAAGGACGGGGAGGACGACGTCTTCATCACCCCCACCCTCGAGCACGCGCTCGCGGTGGCCGAGGCCGGGGCGGACATCGTCGCGCTCGACGGCACCCGCCGCCCGCGCCCGGACGGGCGCAGCCTCGCCGAGACGATCGCCGGTCTGCGCGAGCAGCACCCCGGCGTCCTCGTCATGGCCGACTGCGGCAGCCTCGACGACGCCCTCGCCGCGGAGGACGCCGGCGCCGACGTCGTCGGGACCACGCTGGCCGGCTACTCGGGCGAGCGGGAGAAGACCCCTGGGCCCGACGTCGAGCTCATCGACCAGATGGTCTCCCGCTGCCGGCGACCGGTCGTCGTCGAGGGGCGCGTCCACACCCCGGCCCAGGCGAGGGACGCCATCGACCGGGGGGCCTTCGCCGTCGTGGTCGGCACGGCGATCACCCACCCGACGACCATCACCAGCTGGTTCCACGAGGCTGTGACGGGCGGCTAGCGCTGCCCCCTGTGGATCGCCCGCTCGCGCCGCGGCCACTCCTGCCACGATCGGGTGATGGCAGGTGCTGACAGTGCGGCGGTGAGGGAGGACCATGGGCGCCATGACGGTCATGCCGCGCACGGGCGAGGAGTGGACGGTCGATGACCTCGACCGGATCCCCGAGGACGGCCTGCAGTACGAGCTGCTCGACGGGCTCCTCCTCGTGACCCCGGCCCCGGTGCGGGCGCACCAGCGCGCCGTCGGCAACCTGCACCTCCTGCTGCGGGCCGCCTGCCGGCCCGTCTTCGAGGTGCTGCTCGCGCCCTTCGACTGGCGCCCGGACCGCCGCACCTCCCTGCAGCCCGACCTGCTCGTCGTCCGCGACGATCCCGGTACGAAGAACGTCACGAAGCCGCTCGCGCTCGCCGTCGAGGTGCTCTCGCCGTCCACCCGACGCAAGGACCACATCCTCAAGCGCTCGAAGTACGAGGAGGCCGGCGTCGAGTCGTACTGGCTCGTCGACCCGCGGGAGCCGGCCGTCCTCGCGCTCGACCTCGTGGACGGCAAGTACGTCACGGCCGCCGAGGTGGCCGGTACGGGCACGGCCCACCTCCGGAGGCCCTTCGCCGTCGACATCGTACCGAGCGCGCTCGTCGCACCGCCGGCATAGGTCACCCGCGCGTACCTCGCGCGACCGAAGGAGTGCAGGCCGCGTCGCCGAGCCGGGCCCCGGTGGTGTGCACGGGGTGGTCGTCGAGCTCTGCCGCGGTGCCGCGCACGGTGTTCATGGCCCTCACCCTGCAGGAGCGGGACGGGCGGCGTGACACTGGTCCAGTGCCGGAGGTCCCGGCCACCCGCCCCGCGGAGCGGATACCGTGGCCGCTGTCCCCGGACCAGGAGCACCGATGATCCGCCTCGCTGTCCTCAACGCCGCGACGAGCCCGAACCGGCTCGGCAACCACATCACCGACTGGGTCCTCGACCGGCTCGGTACCAACCGCGCCTTCGTCATCGACCGCATCGATCTGCGCGACGTCGGCCTGCCGCTCTTCGACGAGCCGGACCTGCCCCGCTACGGCTGCCACCGCCACGAGCACACGCGGCAGTGGGCCCGGCGCATCGACGCCGCCGACGCCTTCGTCGTCGTCAGCCCCGAGTACAACCGCGGCTACTCCGCGCTGCTCAAGAACGCCCTGGACTACCTCGTCCAGGAGTGGGCCTTCAAGCCGGTCGGGATCGTCAGCTACGGCTCGGGGATGTCCGGCGGGCTGCGCGGGGCGGAGGCGCTGCGCACGGTGCTCGGCGCCCTGCAGATGTACCCGGTGCGCGAGATGGTCGTCGTGCCCTTCGTCACCGAGGCCGCCGTCCGCGAGGGCACGCTGGAGGCCTCCGCCGGGATGGTCGAGGGGATGGAGCTCATGATGGACGCCCTCGTGCGGATGGACGCCGCGATGCACCTGCTCCGGGCGCCCGACGAGGAGCTCGGGGACCAGCAGGGTGAGCAGACGGACCGCGACGGCGGCCAGACGCGCTGGCAGCCGCGAGATTCCGGGACGGACGCCGGGTGGAGCGCGACGAGCGCGCTGGAGCGTCCCCCGGGCTTCGTCTGAGGGACCCGCGCGCGGGTCACATCCTCCCCACGCGCCCCACGAAGCGGACAGATCCGCAGAGACACGCCGAAATCTCGGCGCGTGAGGGCGACAACGGGCGCTCTGACGCCGTAATGTCTGCCCCGTCGCACCCATCAGGGTGTGCACGCCGACTGAGAGAGGGATTTCATGTCCGTCAACCGCACCGAGCTCGTCGCCGCCGTGGCCGAGCGCTCCTCGCTCACCAAGTCCCAGGCCGACGCCGCTCTGTCGGCGCTGCAGGACGTGCTCGTCGAGTCCGTCAGCAAGGGCGAGGCCGTCAAGATCACCGGCCTCCTCGCCGTCGAGCGTGTCGAGCGCGCCGCGCGCACCGGCCGCAACCCCCAGACCGGCGCCGAGATCCAGATCCCCGCCGGCTACGGCGTCAAGATCTCCGCCGGGAGCGCCCTCAAGAAGGCCGTCTCCAACAAGTGACGTCCTAGCGGCATCACCGCAAGGCGGGCAGGACGAGTCATCGTCCTGCCCGCCTTGCTGTGTCCGGACGGCCCAGGCGCGCCGACCTCCCCGCTTGTCCTTCGACCTCCCACCTCCGCGCCGCCCTCGACGAGGAGAACCGGGGAGCCCGCCCCGCGAGCGAGCACCTGCGCTCCCGTCCACGGGCCGGGAGTTCCTGCCGTGAGCAGTGGGGTCACATAGGGTGGAACGCGGTGCGCCCGCACCACGTCGCTCGCAGAGGAAGAGGTGTCCGGTGGAGGTCGTCATCACGTCCGGTGCGGAGGAGAGCGCTCGGCTCGCCGCGGACGCCATCGAGCAGCTGCTCAGCCGCAAGCCCGACGCCGTCCTCGGCCTGGCCACGGGTTCCACCCCGCTGCCCACGTACGACGAGCTCGTCCGCCGGCAGGAGGCCGGGCAGATCAGCTTCGCCCGGGCCCGCGGCTTCACCCTCGACGAGTACATCGGCCTGCCCGCCGACCACCCGCAGCGCTACCGCAACGTCATCGAGCGCGAGCTCGTCGGCCGGGTCGACTTCGCCCCCGACGCCGTCACGGGCCCCGACGGCCTGGCCGAGGACCTCCAGGCGGCGGCCGAGGCCTACGAGCGGACGATCGCCGAGGCCGGCGGCGTGGACCTGCAGATCCTCGGGATCGGCACCAACGGGCACATCGCCTTCAACGAGCCCGGCTCCTCGCTGGCCTCCCGCACCCGGGTGCAGCCGCTCGCCCGGCAGACCCGCAGCGACAACGCGCGCTTCTTCGACGGCGACGTCGAGGCCGTGCCCCGCCTGTGCTTCACCCAGGGCCTGGGCACGATCATGGGGGCCCGCCACCTCGTGCTCATCGCCACGGGGGAGGGCAAGGCTCCGGCCGTCCAGCAGCTCGTCGAGGGTGCCGTCAGCGCGTCGTGGCCGGCGACGATCATGCAGCACCACCCCCACGCCACCGTCCTGCTCGACGAGCCCGCCGCCGGCCTGCTCGAGCGCGCGGACGACTACCGCGAGGCCTACGCCGCCAAGCGGCAGTGGCAGGGGATCTGAGCGACCCAGGTGTGACCGCCACGGCACAGCCGGCCACCGGGACCCCGGCCGGAGGACGACCTAGACTGGTCGGCATGAGTTCCACCGAGCCCCCCAGCAGCCCGAGCGAGCCGTCGACGTCGTCGGGAACGAGCGTCCTCGAGCGCGAGGAGCTCCGCGAGCACGAGGCCGGTGACAACGACCGCTACGCCCACTACGTGAAGAAGGACAAGATCATGTCCTCCGCGCTGTCGGGCCAGCCGGTCGTGGCGTTGTGCGGCAAGGTGTGGACCCCGGGGCGCGACCCCAAGAAGTACCCGGTGTGCCCCACGTGCAAGGAGATCTACGAGGGCATCCAGGGTGGCGGGTCCGGCTCCGGTGGCGGACGCTTCAGCGGCTTCGGCCGTGGCGGCCGCGGCGGAAGCGGAGAGTGAGCGCCGCACCCTCGCGCAGGCCGGTCACGACGACGCAGGGCACCCCTGCGGCCGTCTCGACCGCTGCCGCCGAGCACCTGCCCCCCGCCTACCCGGCGCGGGCGGCCTGGGGGACGGCGTCGCGTCTGCGCGCGTGGCAGGCCGAGGCGCTGGAGCGGTACCTCGCCGACGACCCGCGTGACTTCCTCGCCGTCGCCACCCCCGGCGCCGGCAAGACGACCTTCGCCCTCCGGGTGGCCACCGAGCTGCTCTCGCGCGGGGAGGTCACAGCGATCACGGTCGTCGCCCCCACCGAGCACCTCAAGGGCCAGTGGGCCGAAGCAGCCGCGCGCGTGGGCATCCAGATCGACCCGGCCTTCCGCAACGCCCAGGAGCGTCACGGCGCGAGCTTCGACGGCGTCGCGCTCACCTACGCGCAGGTCGCGGCGAACCCCGACCTGCACCGCCGGCGCACGACGAACGAGCGCACCCTCGTCATCCTGGACGAGGTGCACCACGGCGGGGACGCGCTGAGCTGGGGCGACGGCATCCGGCTCGCCTTCGAGCCCGCCCGCCGGCGCCTGGCCCTCACCGGGACCCCGTTCCGCTCCGACACCGCGGCGATCCCCTTCGTCACCTACGAGCGGGACGCCGACGGCGTGCGCCGCTCCCGGGCGGACTACTCCTACGGCTACGCCGACGCGCTGCGCGACGGCGTCGTGCGGCCGGTCATCTTCCTGTCCTACTCCGGGCAGATGCGCTGGCGCACCCGCGCCGGTGACGAGGTCAGCGCCGCCCTCGGCGAGCCGCTGACCAAGGACCTCGTCGCCCAGGCCTGGCGCACCGCGCTGGACCCCAAGGGTGACTGGGTCCCCGCCGTCCTCGCGGCTGCCGACCGCCGCCTCACCGAGGTGCGCCGCGGCGTCCCCGACGCCGGCGGCCTCGTCATCGCCACCGACCAGACCAAGGCCCGCGCCTACGCGCGCGTCCTCACCGAGATCACCGGTGAGAAGCCGACGGTCGTCCTGTCCGACGACGACGGCGCCTCCGCCCGCATCGACGAGTTCGCGGCCGGTGAGCAGCGGTGGATGATCGCCGTGCGGATGGTGTCCGAGGGGGTGGACGTGCCCCGCCTCGCCGTCGGCGTCTACGCGACGTCCGCGGCCACCCCGCTCTTCTTCGCCCAGGCGATCGGCCGCTTCGTACGTGCCCGCCGACGCGGGGAGACCGCCTCGGTGTTCCTCCCCAGCGTGCCGGTGCTGCTCGAGCTCGCCGCCCAGCTGGAGGTCGAGCGGGACCACGCCCTGGACCGGGTCCTCACCTCCGAGGAGAAGGGCGACTTCTTCACCCCGGAGGACGCCCTCGTCGCGGCCGCCAACCGCGAGGAGAAGGCCAGCGACGACCTCATGCTGCCCGGCTTCGAGGCGCTGGACGCCCAGGCCTCCTTCGACCGGGTGCTCTTCGACGGCGGTGAGTTCGGTACGGGGGCGGAGGTCGGCTCCATCGAGGAGGAGGAGTACCTCGGGCTGCCCGGGCTCCTCGAGCCGGACCAGGTCCGCTCCCTCCTCAAGGCGCGCCAGGCCGACCAGGTCAAGTCCCAGAAGCGGCAGACCGCGGCCCGCGCCCAGCGGGAGGAGAACGCCGGGGTCTCGGACCACAAGCGGCGGGCCGCGCTGCGCAAGGAGCTCTCCAGCCTCGTGGCCGCGTGGTCGCGGCGCAGCACCATGGCCCATGCCATCGTCCACAGCGAGCTGCGCAAGGCCTGCGGCGGCCCCGAGGTGCCCCTCGCGAGCACCGAGGAGCTCGAGGCGAGGATCGCCCTGCTGCGCAACTGGTTCGTCGGCCGCACGTAGCCCCGCGTCGCCCGCGCGGCGCGGGCGTCCCTGCACGGGGCCGGCGTCGTCGCTAGGTTGGACGCCATGCCCCGTGCGACGACCGCCTTCCTCACCGACCGCTACGAGCTGACGATGCTCGAGGCCTCCCTCCAGTCCGGTGCCGCGCACCGGCGCAGCGTCTTCGAGGTCTTCTCGCGGCGGCTGTCCGGCGGGCGGCGCTACGGCGTCGTCGCCGGCACCGGCCGGGTGCTGGACGCCATCGCCGACTTCACCTTCTCCGGCGCCGAGATCGACTGGCTGCGCGAGCACGGTGTGGTGAGCGGGCAGACCCTCGACTACCTCGCCGGCTACCGCTTCGGCGGGGACGTCCTCGGCTACGGCGAGGGGGAGTGCTTCTTCCCCGGCTCACCGATCCTCACCATCCGCGGCACCTTCGCCGAGGCCCTCCTCCTCGAGACGGTGGTGCTCTCCGTCCTCAACCACGACTCCGCCGTCGCCGCGGCCGCCTCCCGCATGACGACCGCCGCCCACGGGCGCCCGTGCCTGGAGATGGGGGCGCGGCGCACCCACGAGGAGGCCGCCGTCGCCGCCGCACGAGCCGCCGTCGTCGGCGGTTTCGTCGCGACGAGCGTCCTCGAGGCCGGACGCTCCTACGGGATCCCGACGATGGGGACCGCCGCCCACTCCTTCACCCTCGTGCACGACGACGAGGAGGCGGCCTTCGACGCCCAGGTGCGGGCGATGGGGCCGGGCACCACGCTCCTCGTCGACACCTACGACGTCGAGCGCGGGGTCGAGCTCGCCGTCGCGGCCGCCCGCCGTCACGGCGGGGAGCTCGGCGCGGTGCGTCTGGACTCCGGCGACCTCGTGGCCCAGGCCTTCACGGTGCGCCGCCAGCTCGACGCGCTCGGCGCGACGACGACGAGGATCACCGTCACCTCCGACCTCGACGAGTACGCCATCGCGGCCCTCGGTGCCGCCCCCGTCGACTCCTACGGCGTGGGCACGAGGCTCGTCACCGGCTCCGGGCTCCCGACGGCGGAGCTCGTCTACAAGCTTGTCGAGCGGGAGGGCGCGGACGGGCAGATGGTCGACGTCGCCAAGGCCTCCGCGGCCAAGGTGACCGTCGGCGGCTTCAAGGTCGCCGGGCGCGTCTTCGAGAACGGGGTGGCCCAGGAGGAGCTCGTCGTGGGCTGCGACGACGAGGCCTCCGGCGCGCGCGTGCTGGCCGAGCACGGCGCCCGGCCCCTTCAGCTGCCCCTCGTCACCCGGGGCGTCGTCGCCGACGAGCACCGCGGCCCCGACGCCGTGCGCGCAGCGGCGGAGCGCCACGTCGCCTCGCGTGCCGCGCTGCCCTACGAGGGCTGGCGGCTGAGCGAGGGGGAGCCGGCGATCCCCACCCGCCACGTCCTCGGCTGAGGGTGACTTTCTCGTTCAAGATGCCGACCTGAACAATGTCCGCAACGATTATGGCCACTGCGGTGCCGGACAGGTACCGGAACGAAGGGAGCTCGTATGTCCTTGTGGCTGATCCTCATCATTGTGGGCGTGATCATGCTCATCATCGGCGTGGCCGTCGAGGCTGCACAGATCCTCATCTGGATCGGTGTCGCCATCCTCGTGATCTCGCTGATCCTCTCGCTGGTGGGACGCGGCAAGAACAGGGTGTAGCGCCCGGCCAGCGGTCCTCCAACCGCTCGTCACACGTGTACCGAGGCCCGGCAGGCACGTTCCTGCCGGGCCTTGCCGTGTCCGAGGTCATGGCCGCGACAGTCCCCGCTCGTGCCTAGGCTGGGTGCATGACGGTCACGACACCACACCCGGCCACCGTGCCGGTGGAGACGCAGCAGGAGGAGCGCCGCCCCGCGCGCCCCTGGCGCACCATCGTGTGGAACGACCCGGTCAACCTCATGAGCTACGTGACCTACGTGTTCCGCACGTACTTCGGCTACTCCCAGGAGCGTGCCCACGAGCTCATGCTCCAGGTCCACCACGACGGCCACGCCGTCGTAGCCGAGGGCGCCCGCGAGACGATGGAGGTCCACGTGACGGCGATGCACTCCTACGGCCTGTGGGCCACCCTCGCCCCCGAGGGAGAGGGCTGAGGTGCGCGCCTTCACCGCCGTCCCCGGCGGCTACGCCTGCGAGCTCGAGCACGCCGAGCTGCGGATCATCGCGCGCGTCACCGCCGACACCTGTGAGCTCCTCGGGCTGCCCCTCGATGCCGACGACGACGCTCCCGACGACCACGGCTCACCCGCGCCGTCGGCGGAGGAGGAGATCCTCGCCTCCCTCGACTGGGACCCGGCCGCGGGACAGACGCCGCGCGACCCGGCCCTGGCCCGCCTGCTGCCCCCGGCGAGCACGGACGACGACGAGCTCGCCGCCGAGATGCGCCGCCTCACCGAGGGCTCGCTGCGCGCGACCAAGACCGAGCAGCTGCGGGTGGTGCACGACGCCCTCGTGGCGAGCACCGGCCTGGTCGTCGTGCGGGCGGGGCAGGAGCGGGCGTGGCTCTCGGCGCTCACCGACCTGCGTCTCGTCCTCGCGTCCCGGCTGGGCATCGAGACCGACGAGGACGCCGAGCGGGTCTACGAGCGCGCGGGCGGCGGGGAGCCGCAGACGCCCGCCGACGAGCTCGACGCCGCGCTCACCAGCCTCTACGCCGCGCTCACGTGGTGGCAGGAGTCACTCCTGGAGGCCATGTCGGGCGGGCCGTCGTGACACTACGCTCGGGCAGCGTGAACGACGCACCGATCGGTGTCTTCGACTCAGGTGTCGGAGGCCTCACGGTCGCGCGTGCGATCCTCGACCAGCTGCCCCACGAGTCGATGCTCTACATCGGGGACACTGCGCACACGCCCTACGGCCCCAAGCCCATCGCCGACGTCCGCGCCCTCGCCCTTGACGTCATGGACCGGCTTGTCGCCTCCGGGGTCAAGGCTCTCGTCATCGCCTGCAACTCCGCCTCCTCCGCCGTCCTGCGTGACGCGCGCGAGCGCTACACGGTGGGCGGTGGCGTGCCCGTCGTCGAGGTCATCCAGCCGGCCGTGCGCCGCGCCGTCGCCGCCACCCGCAGCGGGAAGGTCGGCGTCATCGGGACCCGCGCGACCATCGAGTCCGGGGCCTACCGGGACGCCTTCGCCGCCGCACCGCACCTGGAGCTCACGATGAACGCCGCCCCGCGCTTCGTGGAGCTCGTCGAGAGGGGCATCACCTCCGGACCGGAGGTCCTCGAGGCGGCCCGCGAGTACCTCGAGCCGGTGCGGGAGGCAGGGGTGGACACCCTGGTCCTCGGCTGCACGCACTACCCGCTCCTCACGGGTGTCATCTCCTACGTCATGGGCGAGGAGGTCACGCTCGTCTCGAGCGCCGAGGAGACGGCCAAGGACACCTACCGGACCCTCGTCGCGCACGACCTCGAGCGGGACCCTGCCGCCCCACCGCCGGAGCACCGCTTCCTCGCGACGGGCGAGGGCGCGAGCTTCTCCAGACTGGCCCGCCGGTTCCTCGGGCCCGAGGTCGACCGCGTCGACAGCGACGCCGAGCTGGAGGTCACCGCATGAGGCTGACGGTCGTGGGCTGCTCCGGGTCGATGTCCGGCCCCGACTCCGCCTCCTCCTGCTACCTCGTCCAGGCCGACGGGCCGGACGAGGGCGGCACGACCCGCACGTGGAGCATCCTGCTCGACCTCGGCTCCGGCGCCTTCGGGGCACTGCTGCGTCACCTGGACCCGGCCCGGCTGGACGCCGTCGTCCTCAGCCACCTCCACGCGGACCACGTCGTCGACATGACCGGCCTGGAGGTCTACCGCCGCTACCACCCGGCAGGCGCCCTCGGGCCGGTGCGGGTGCTCGGCCCGGCCGACACGCCTCAGCGGATCGGCGCGCTGACGATGGAGGACGACCTCAGCGCCCTGGACGCCTCCTTCACCTTCGGCGCGCACACCCCCGGCCAGGCGGTGAGCGTGGGGCCGCTGCGGATCGAGTCCGTCCCCGTCGACCACCCCGTGCCGGCGTTCGGCGTGCGGGTGACCGGCCCGTCCGAAGACGGGAGCAGGGAGGTCGCGCTCGCCTACTCAGGGGACACCGACACCTGCGACGGGCTCGTCGAGGTCGCCCGGGACGTCGACCTCTTCCTCTGCGAGGCGGCCTTCCAGGAGGGCCGGGACTCCGTGCGTGGCATCCACCTCACCGGCCGGCGGGCCGGTGAGGCGGCGACGCTGGCCGACGCCCGGCAGCTCGTCCTCACCCACCTGCCGCCGTGGACCGACGCCGAGGTCGTCCGCGCCGAGGCCGCCGAGACCTACGGCGGCCCCATCGAGCTCGCTGCCCCCGGCGCGGTCTGGACCCTGTAGCCCCACCCCTCCCGACTGCCTGTCCACGGCTGACGTGTCGTCACGCCCCGCCGGTGCTCCGTTGCTGAGCTCCCCCGTTCTCCTCATCGAGGGCCGGGCGGAGGTGGGAGGTGGGAGGACAAGCGGGGAGGTCGGCGAGCGGCGGCGGGCGCGTCCTTGTCCTCGGCGGCACGGCTTGGCTCGGGCCGCGAGGTGGCCAGGGCCGGTGACCCGAGCGACCGCTTCGGGTACTGGCCGGCCCGCCTCCTGTGGGGTGGTCGCGTCCTCGTGCTCTGCCACGACGTGCGGTACTGGGCCGGCCCGCGCTCGCTGCCGCCCCGGCTGCCCGACGACCACGCCGGGCACTCAGGGCGAGTCGGCGGGCGGGCCGGGTCGAGGACGACGCTCGGGGCTGACCGCGGCCGGGGAGGTGGAGCTCCGTCGCATGCTGGGCGGTAACAGCTGAGCGCCTACCACGGGGACCCGACTCCTGCACCTGTGCACGTCGTGGACGCGAGTCACGGCCCGCCGTCGGGTGTCGTTAACCTGAGCCCCATGACGCAGACCTCCTCACCGGACGAAGCACGGAGCAACGCCCGCCTCGACATGCCCGACGACCTGCGCGCCGACGTGCGCACCCTCGGTGTGCTTCTCGGGCGGGTGCTGCGGGAGGACGGCGGGGAGGAGCTCTTCACCGACGTCGAGCGCCTGCGCGAGCTGGCGATCGGCGCCGTCGAGGACACCGACGGCGACGGCCGCCTCGCCGAGGCGCAGGCCCTCATCGACTCCTTCACCGTCGAGCGCGCCGACCAGGTCGCCCGCGCCTTCACCTGCTACTTCCACCTCGTCAACCTCGCCGAGGAGTACCACCGGGTCCGCGCCCTGCGCGCCCGGGAGGACGCCACCCCGCGGGCCGACGCCCTCGCCGGCGCCTACGTGCAGCTCGCCGCCGAGACCTCCGAGGAGGAGGCCGCGCGCCGCCTGCGTGAGATCGAGTTCCACCCCGTCCTCACCGCTCACCCGACCGAGGCCCGCCGTCGCGCCGTGTCCGGCTCGATCCGCCGGATCTCCGAGCTCGTCGCCGAGGCCGACGACCCCCGGCTGGGCGCCAACGGCCGGCTGCGCATCGAGCGCCGTCTCCTCGCCGAGATCGACACGATGTGGCGCACCGCCCACCTGCGCGAGACGAAGCCCTCGCCGGTCGACGAGGTCTTCACGGCGATGTCCGTCTTCGAGGCGACCCTCTTCGAGGTGCTGCCGCAGGTGTACCGCCAGGCCGACGACTGGCTGCTCGGGGAGGAGCGCGGCCTCGCCGCCCCGCGGGCGACGCCCTTCGTGCGGCTGGGCAGCTGGATCGGCGCGGACCGCGACGGTAACCCCAACGTCACCGCCAAGGTCACCCGGCAGGCCGCGGCCATCGCCGCCGAGCACGTCCTCACCGCCCTCGAGCGGGAGACCGCCCGCGTGGGCCTGGCGATGACCCTCGACGAGAAGTCCACCCCGCCCTCCGCCGAGCTCACCGCGCTGTGGGGCACCCAGCGCCAGCTCTCCGAGGAGGTCACCGCGCAGGTGGCCGCCCGCTCCCCGCGCGAGCCGCACCGCCGCGTCATGCTCGTGGCCGCGGCCCGGCTGGCCGCCACGCGCGAGCGCGACGCCGACCTCGCCTACTCCGGCGCCGAGGAGCTCCTCGCGGACCTGCGCGTGGTCCAGGACTCCCTGCGCCAGGCCGGTGCGCTGCGCAAGGCGCACGGCGACCTGCAGAACCTCATCTGGCAGGTCGAGTCCTTCGGCTTCCACCTCACCGAGCTCGAGGTCCGCCAGCACTCCAAGGTGCACGCCCAGACGCTCGCGTGGATCGCGGATCCGGACTCGATGCCCGAGCCGAGCGTCGACCCGGAGGAGGTCCTCGAGACCTTCCGCTCCATCGCCGCGATCCAGCGCCGCCACGGCGTGGACGCCTGCCGCCGCTACACCGTCTCCTTCACCCGGAGCAGCGAGGACCTCATCGCGGTCTACCGCCTGGCCGAGCACGCGCTCGGCTCCGCGGAGGCGGCGCCGGTCCTCGACGTCGTCCCGCTGTTCGAGACCTTCGACGACCTCCAGAACGCCCCGCGGATCCTCGAGGAGATGCTCGAGGTCCCGCAGGTGCAGGCCCGCCTGGAGAAGACGGGCCGGCGCATGGAGGTCATGCTCGGCTACTCCGACTCCGCCAAGGACGTCGGCCCGGTCTCCGCGACCCTGGCGATCTACACCGCGCAGGAGGAGATCGCCGCCTGGGCGCAGCGCCACGACATCCGCCTCACCCTCTTCCACGGCAAGGGCGGCGCGCTCGGCCGCGGTGGCGGCCCCGCCAACCGGGCGATCCTCGCCCAGCCGCCGCACTCGGTGGACGGCCGCTTCAAGCTCACCGAGCAGGGTGAGGTCATCACCGCCCGCTACGGGGACCGCGCGATCGCCGCCCGGCACATCGACCAGGTCGCCGCCGCCACGCTCCTCGCCTCCGCCCCGTCGACCGAGAAGCGCAACGCCGCGGCCGCCGAGCGCTTCGCCGGCCTCGCCAGCACCCTGGACGAGCGCTCGCGCGAGCGCTTCTTCGACCTCATCCACGCCGAGGGCTTCGCCCCCTGGTTCGCGCAGGTCACCCCGCAGGAGGAGGTCGGCCTGCTGCCCCTCGGCTCCCGCCCGGCCCGCCGCGGGCTGTCGGTGGAGTCCCTCGAGGACCTGCGCGCCATCCCGTGGGTCTTCGCCTGGACCCAGGCGCGGATCAACCTCACCGGCTGGTTCGGTCTGGGCTCCGCGCTCGCCGCGGTGGGTGACATCGAGCAGCTGCGCACGGCCTACCGGGAGTGGCCGCTGTTCAACACGCTCATCGACAACGTCGAGATGTCACTGGCCAAGACCGACCGGCGCATTGCCCGCCAGTACCTGGCCCTCGGGGACCGCGAGGACCTCGCCGGCCTCGTGCTCGAGGAGCTCGACCTCACCACCGAGTGGGTCCTGCGCATCACCGGCCACGAGTACCCGCTCGAGGGCCGCCGCGTGCTGGGTCGCGCGGTGCAGCTGCGCAACCCCTACGTCGACGCGCTCTCCCTCATCCAGCTGCGCGCCCTGCGCGCGCTGCGGACGGAGACCGGCGAGGCCCGCACCGAGGAGGAGCTCGCCGAGATCAAGCGCCTGCTCCTCCTGTCAGTCAACGGCATCGCCGCGGGCCTCCAGAACACCGGCTGACCACCCAACAACTGCGCATATGCGCGAAAACTGCGGCCCGCCGAGCGTGGAGACCGCAGTTTTCGCGCATATGCGGTTAGGGGGTGGGTGGGGTGGCGGCGGTGAGGAGGGCTTTGGTCGCGTAGGCCTTCGGGTCCTGCCACACCTCGTCCACCGGGCCTTCCTCCACCACGCGCCCGCGCTGCATGACGACGACGGCGTGACACACCTGCCGCACGACGGCGAGGTCGTGGGACACGAGCACGAGCGCGGTCCCGGTGCGCTCCTGGAGCTCGACGAGGAGCTCGAGGATCGCCGCCTGGACGGTGACGTCGAGGGCGGAGACGGGCTCGTCGAGGACGAGCACCTCCGGGTCGGCCGCCAGGGCGCGGGCGATCGCCAACCGTTGGCGCTGGCCACCGGACAGGGCCCGCGGCCGCCGTCCCAGCGTGCCGGGAGGCAGTCGCACGAGCTCGAGCAGCTCGGCGGGCGTGCGGTCGCCGCCCGACGCCCGGATCGCCGCGCGCAGCACCCGGCCGGCGCTCCAGCGCGGGTCGAAGGAGCCGAGCGGGTCCTGGGGGACGAGCCGCACGAGGTGACGGCGCGACCGCCGCCGGCGCTCGGGCAGCTCGCTCCACGGCTCCCCGGCCAGCTCCACCCGTCCGGCGTCGGGCTGCTCGGCGGCCACGAGCATCCGCGCGAGCGTCGACTTCCCGCTCCCGGACTCCCCGACCACCCCCACCGCCTCCCCGCGGCGCACGACGAGCGAGACGTCGTCCAGGGCGCTGACCGACCCGCCGCCGGGCAGCCGGTAGCGGCGGTGCAGGCCGCTCGCGCGCAGCACCTCGCGCCCCGCCTCGGCCACCGGCGGCCTGGTACCGCGCGGGACGGCGTCGAGCAACGCACGGGTGACCTCGTGGGCGGGGGTGGTGAGGACGACGCCGGCCGGTCCGGACTCGACCACGCGTCCGCCGTCGAGCACGACGACGTCGTCGGCCAGCCGCGCGACGGCGCCAAGGTCGTGGCTCACGAGGAGGATCGCGGTGCCGGCATCGCGGAGCCGGCCGAGCATCTCGAGCACGCCCTGGGCAACGGTCGCGTCCAGGGCGGTGGTCGGCTCGTCCGCGACGAGCAGGGCCGGCTCGGAGACGATCGCCGAGGCGATGAGCGCACGCTGGCGCATGCCACCGGACAGCTCGCCCGAGCGCTGCGCCGCGCGGACCGCCGGCTCGTCCAGCCCGGCGGCGGCCAGCGCCGCGAGCACCCGCTCGTGCCGCTCGGCGCGGCCCACCCCGCGCACCGCGAGGGCCTCGCCGACCTCGGCGCCCACGGTCCGCAGCGGGTCGAGGGACTGCAGGGCGTCCTGGAGCACGAGGCCGACGTCCTGCCCGCGCAGCGCCCGCCACTGCCGCTCGTCGGCGACTCGCAGGTCCCGCCCGTTCACGGTGAGGCGCCCAGCGCGCACCCGCGCGGGCGCGCCGCCCTCCCCGGCCAGACCGACGAGGCTGCGGGCAAGCACGGACTTCCCGGCACCGGACTCCCCGACCACGGCGAGGCAGCGTCCGGCCTCCAGCCGCAGGTCCACCCCGCGCAGCACCTCGCCCACCCCGGGGAAGGCGACGGTGAGGCCGGCGACGTCGAGGACGGTGCTCATGAGGGGGCCACTGCGCTCAGCCTGCGCCCGAGCATGGTGAGTGCCGCCGCGGTCACCGTGATCGCCAGCCCGGGCGCCACGGTGAGCCACCACGAGCTCGTGATGTGGAGGCGGCCGGCGTTGAGCATCGCGCCCCACTCCGGGGAGGGCGGCAGGGCGCCGAGGCCGAGGTAGCTCAGCGCGGACACCCAGACGATCGCCTGGCCGATGCCGAGGGTCGCCACCGCCACGAGCGGCCACACCGTGTTCGGCAGCACGTGCCGCACGAACGTGACGGGCGCCGAGACGCCCTCGAGCCGGGCCGCGCCGACGTAGGCGCTCTGTGCCACCGCCTGGGCCCGCGCGCGCAGGATCCGCGCGTAGCCGGGCGCCGTCGCCAGCCCCACCGAGATGACCGAGGGCCCCACGCCGGCACCGAGGACCGCGACGAGCAGGAGCGCGAGCACGAGGCTGGGCAGCGAGAAGAGCACCTCGATGACCCGGCTGAGCAGGCCGTCGAGCCACCGCGGCCCGAGCGCGGCGCCGAAGCCGAGCACCACGCCGAGAGCGAGCCCGATCGCCGTCGCGAGCGCACCCACCCCGAGCGACTGGCCCGCGCCGTGGATCACGCGCGTGTACACGTCCCGACCCGACGCGTCCGTCCCGAGCAGCGCCCCGCTCCCCGGCGGCTGGTAGGCGTCGGCCGGGGCGACGGCGGTCGGGTCGCCGGGCGCGAGCAGCTGCGGCCACAGCGCCGCGACCAGCACGAGGACGACGACGGCGGCACTCACGACACCGCCCGGGCCCAGTACCCGCCGGGCTCGTGCCGTCCATGCGCGCGGGGCGCGCACCAGCTCGGGCGTCACGCGACCATCTGCCCCTGCGGGGCGCTGCGCACGGCCTCGACGCGGCCCCGCAGCCGCGGGTCGACGACCCGCTCGAGGACGTCGGCCACCGACATGACGATGACGTAGCCGAGCGCGATGACGAGGACGACGCCGATGACGACGGGCACGTCGCGGGAGTGCGTCGCGTCGATGAGGAGGCGGCCCAGCCCGGGCCGGCCGAAGAGCGTCTCGACGACGACGGCACCGGACAGCAACGAGCCGAAGGCCCAGCCGGAGAGCGCGATGGCCGGCAGCGCCGCGTGCCGCAGCGAGTGGCGCCACAGCACCCGGCCCTCCGAGGCGCCGCGGGAGCGGGAGGTCGTCGCGAAGGGGGCGGTGTGCGCCTCCTCCAGACCGTCGCGCATCACCTGGCCGAGGAAGCCGGCCACGGGCACCGCGAGGGTGACGGCGGGCAGGAGCAGGGAGCGCAGTGAGCTGTTGCTGCTCGTGGCGGGCAGCCAGCCCAGCCCGCCGGCGAAGACGGCGATGAGCACGGCTCCCAGCCAGAAGTGCGGCATGACCGAGGCGACGACCTCCGCCCCGCGCAGCAGCCCCACCGCCCGGCGTGCCACGCGGCCGCGGGCGAGGACCGCCGCCGTCGCCACCGCCAGCGCGAGGACCCAGGCGAGCAGCAGTCCCAGCGCCGCGAGCACGAGCGTGCCGGTGAGCTGGTCGCCGACGAGCTCGGAGACCGGCCGCCGGCGGGCGTAGGAGTCCCCGAGCTGGAAGGTGACGGTGCGCGCGAGCTGGAGGAGGTACTGGACGAGGAGCGGCTCGTCCAGGGAGTACTCCGCGCGGACCAGGGCGACCGCCTCCGGGCTCGCCTGGGAACCGGGACCGCCGAGAATCGCCTCGGAGGGGTCCCCGCCGGCCGAGCGCAGCGCGAAGAAGACGACGGTGGCGACCACCCAGGCCACCAGCGCCGCGGCGGCGAGGCGCCCGAGCAGCCAGCGCAGCACGGTCATCGGGCGGCCCTCAGGAGGTGAGCCGGGCGTTGACGAAGGTCGGGGTGGACACCGTCCCGAGCGTCGTCACGCCCTCCACCTCGCGGGTGAGGAAGTGGTTCTGCTGGTCGTACAGCGGCAGGATGTAGTAGCCCTCGAGCACGCGGCGCTGGGCCTCCTCGTAGAGGTCGGCGCGCTGGCCCGGGTCGGTGATCCGGGCGGCCTCGTCAAGGAGGGCGTCGATCTCCGGGTCGGTGACCTGGGAGAGGTTGGCGAAGTAGCCGCTGGGCGCGGGGACCGTGCCGTCGGAGTGGTAGAGCGTGCGCAGCACGTCCGGCCCCACTTTCGTGTACGGGGCGCTGACGGCCTCGTAGGTGTTCTCCCCGCCGCCCTCCGGCGCTGCGAGCGCGCCGTACCAGGCGGACAGGTCGAGCGGGGTGAGGACGACCTCGAAACCGACGCGCCTGGTGTTGGCCTGGACCTGCTCGAAGAGCGCCTGCTCGGCGGCGACCGACTGGTTCGTGCTCACCGGGAAGCGGACGGTGAGGCGCTCGCCGTCGCGCACGCGGTAGCCCTCGTCGTCGACCTCGGTCCAGCCGGCGTCGTCGAGGAGCCGCTCGGCCTCCTCGAGGTCGGTGACGAAGAGCGAGGGGTCGCTGTAACCCATGGGCTCCACGCTGGACAGCGGGGAGTGGGAGCGGGTCGCCACGCCCTGGTAGAGCGCCTCGATGCCGGGGTCGACGTCGGCGGAGTAGACGAAGGCCTGCCGGACCCGCTCGTCGTCGAAGGGCGCCTGCGCCGAGTTCAGCTCGATGCGGTTGACGGAACCGGGCCGCGGCGCGTCGATGTGGGTGATGTCCTCCCCGGCCTTTGCGGAGACGATCGCCTCCGGCTCGGGGTTGTCGATGACGTGCACCTCCCCGGACTGCAGGGCGGCCCAGCGGGTGGCGGGGTCGGGGATGAAGCGCCACTCGATGCGCTGCAGGTGGGCGGCGCCGTCGTGGTCCGCCTCCGGGCCGTGACTCGCGTAGTCCTCGTTGCGCTCGAGGAGGACGTGCTGCTGGGGCACCCACTCGGTGACGACGAAGGGTCCGGTGCCGATGGGCGCGGCGCAGTTCTCGTCCTGGCCGCGGGCGATGCCGGCGGGGGACTGCATCGCCGTCCACTGCATCGACAGCGACTCGAGCAGTGCGGAGTCCGGCTCGGAGAGGTGGAGGCGCACGTGGGTGGCGTCCACCGGCTCGACCTCGTCGATCTTCCGCACCCCGAGGTAGCCGGTGGAGGAGGCGGTGTCCGGGTCCTGGAGGTGCTCGATGTTGACCTTGACGGCCTCGGCGTCCAGCGGCGTGCCGTCGGTGAAGGTGAGGCCCTCGGCGAGCGTGAGGTCCCAGGTGAGCCCGTCCTCGCTGACCTCCCAGTCGGTGGCGAGCCAGGGCTGGATCTCCCCGGAGGCGTCGCGGCCGACGAGCGGCTCGAGGTACTGGGTGCTGATGAGCGCCTGCGGGTAGTTGCCGCCCACGTGCGGGTCCAGGCAGGTGGGCTCGGCGTCGCCGGTGGCGTAGACGAGCGTGCCGCCCTCGACGGGCTCGCCGGCGCCCGACGCGGCGTCGTCGCTGTCGCCCCCGCCGCACGCGGCGAGGAGCAGGGACGCCGCGAGGGCGGCGGCAGCGAGGGAGGTGGCCTTGGCCATGGGAGCACCGTTCACTCGGAGGTTCTTGGTCTGCGTCCAACAATAGACCTGCGTGGACGACGGCGGACCGTAGGATCTCGGTATGCACGAGGGACGCCGGGCGGGCCGGCCGCGGTCTGCGAGCCGCGAGATGCTGGAGGAAGCGGCCGTCGAGCTGTTCCTCGAGCAGGGCTACGCCGACACCTCCGTGGCGGACATCACCCGCCGCGCGGGCGTGAGTCGGGCCACCTTCTTCAACTACATCCCCGCCAAGAGCGACCTGCTGTGGACCTCGGTCGACGACGCGCTCGGCGCCCTCACCGTGCGGCTGGGGGACGACGACGCCGCCGCGGCCGACCCCGTCACCGACACGCGGGACGCGCTGCTCCGCGTGGCCGCCGCGCTCGAGCCGGGCGCCGCGGCACTGGCGTTCGCCAACGCCGAGCCGATGGGCGTGGCCGAGGAGCTCGAGGAGTCGGCGGCGCGGCGCCAGGTCCGGGCCGGTCGCATCCTCGCCGCGTACCTCCGGCGGCGCGGCGTGGAGGAGCTGGCGGCCGAGGTCGTCGGGGCGGCGCAGGCGGGGGCTCTCCTGGCGGCGTTGCGCGTGTGGTCCCGGGCGCCCGTTCCGCGGGCGCCGCTGGAGGAGGTGCTCGCCCGCGCCCTGGAGGTGCTGGCGGCGCCAGGCGCGAGGTAGTCCGGCCGGCGCCGCGACATGAGCGAGGTGTGCGCCATCCCCGAGCGGGCCCAGGACTCCTGCGAGGATGGGGCATGCGTTCGATCCGCCAGAGCAAGAAGCTGCAAGGTGTCCGCTACGACGTGCGGGGGCCGATCCTCGTCGAGGCCCAGCGCCTCGAGGCCGAGGGGCACCGGATCCTCAAGCTCAACATCGGCAACACCGCACCGTTCGGCTTCGAGGCGCCCGAGCAGATCCTCGCCGACATGGTGCACCACCTGCCGCAGTCGGCCGGGTACTCCGACAGCCAGGGCATCTGGTCGGCGCGCACCGCCGTCATGAACTACTACCAGTCGCACGGTCTGCGCGACGTCGGCGTGGAGGACATCTTCATCGGCAACGGCGTGTCCGAGCTGATCTCGATGGTGCTGCAGGCCTTCGTCGACGACGGCAACGAGATCCTCGTGCCGGCGCCCGACTACCCGCTGTGGACGGGCGCCGTGACCCTCGCGGGCGGCACCCCCGTGCACTACCGGTGCGACGAGGATGACGACTGGAACCCCGACCTCGCCGACATCGAGGCGAAGATCACCGAGAACACGCACGCCATCGTCATCATCAACCCCAACAACCCCACCGGGGCGGTCTACAGCGCGGAGACGGTCAGGGCGCTCGTCGACATCGCGCGGCGGCACGACCTCGTCGTCATGGCCGACGAGATCTACGAGAAGATCCTCTTCGAGGACGCACAGCACCACCATGCGGCGACGTACGCCGGCAACGATGTGCTGTGCCTGACGTTCTCGGGCCTCTCCAAGGCGTACCGCGTCTGCGGCTACCGCGCGGGCTGGGTGATGATCTCCGGACCGAAGGAGATCGCCACCGACTTCCTCGAGGGCCTCACGCTCGTCGCCAACATGCGCATGTGCTCCAACGTGCCGGCGCAGCACGCGATCCAGACGGCACTCGGCGGGTACCAGTCGATCGAGGAGCTCATCGGGCCGGGTGGCCGCTTCTACGAGCAGTCGATGCTCGCCGACCGGCTGCTCAACGAGATTCCCGGGGTCAGCAACGTCAGGCCCCGCGGTGCCCTCTACTGCTTCCCGCGGCTCGACCCCGCGGTCTACCCGATCGACGACGACCAGGAGTTCGTCATCGAGCTGCTGCGGGCCAAGAAGATCCTCGTCACCCACGGCACCGGGTTCAACTGGCCCACGCCCGACCACTTCCGCCTCGTCACGCTGCCCGAGGCGAGCGTCCTGGAGGAGGCCATCGGCCGGATCGCCGATTTCCTCGCCGCCCGCCGCTGACCGCGGACGGGTGCGGGCCTCACCGCGGCAAGCGCCGTGGAGCCGTGAGCGCCCCGACCTCCCGGCGCACCCACCACACCCGCTCGCGGCGCAGCTCCTCCCACGTCGAGTACCGGTAGCGGAAGACACGCGCCCGCACCCACGCCGGGCGCTCGCCGTCGAAGGGATCGTGGGCGAGCAGCCGCAGGGTGGCCGGGTCCGCCTCCAGGAGCCGGTCGAGGAAGGGCAGGAACCACGACAGCTGCGCCGAGGATCCCAGCGCGAGGAACCACATGCCCCAGTCCAGCCGCAGGTGGTAGGGCGCGAACTGCCGGGGCAGCCGGCCCACCGGCCCCGGCTTCCCGCGGAACACGTACTCCTCCCAGTCGTCCTCGCCGGGGTCCGCCGCGCGCGTGCCCTCGACGACGATCTCGTCCCGTCGCCGGGTGATCGAGCCGAAGGCCCCGTAGGCGCCCATGAGGTGAAAGGCGTTGAACGAGGCGTTCATCCGCTGCCGCCGCGAGAACAGGTTGCGGGCCGGCCACCAGCTGAGGACGAGCAGCACCGCACCCACGCCGATGACGACGACGGCGAACCACAGCGGCGTCGGCCCGTACGCCCGGTCCGGGGCGAGGGCCGGGACCAGGCCCGAGACGACGTCGTCGCTCACCGCCGAGAAGGCGATGACGATGGTGACCCAGTTGAGCCAGGCAAAGTTCCCCGACAGCACGAGCCACAGCTGGGTGACGACGACGACGGCGGCCGCCCACGTCGCGACCGGCTGCGGTGCGAGGAGGAGGACGGGCACGACGAGCTGGGTGACGTGGTTGGCGAGGACCTCGACCTTGTGCAGCGGGCCGGGCAGGTGATGGAAGAACCAGCTGAGCGGGCCGGGCATCGGCTGGGTCTCGTGGTGGTAGTGCAGGGCGGTGAGGTCGCGCCAGGCGGTGTCGCCGCGCAGCTTGATGAGGCCGGCCCCGAACTCGACGCGGAAGAGGAGCCAGCGGAAGGCGACGAGCGTGATCCACGGGGTGCCGACGTCGTCGGAGCCGAGGAAGGCGGCGAGGAAGCCCGCCTCGAGCAGCAGCGACTCCCAGCCGAAGCCATAAAAGACCTGCCCGACGTTGACGACCGACAGGTACAGCCCGTAGAGGAGGAGGAACACGAGCATCGGCACCCACGACGGGCCCTGCTGCGGGAGGCCGACGATGACGGCGAGGGCCAGCAGCAGCCCGGTCCAGGCGACGACGCGCAGCAGCCGGTCGGAGTAGCGCCAGTGGAAGAGGCTCGGGGTCGCCCGTGCCGGGACGCGGGCGGTGAAGCGGGGGACGGGCAGCAGTCCGCGCTCGCCGAGCAGGGCCGGGAACTGCCGCAGCACCGCGACGAGGGCGACGACGTACAGCAGCGCGACGCCCCGCTGCAGCACGACGCGCGCCAGCCCGTAGTCCTCCGCGACGAACCAGTCCACCGGTGCCTCCCCGCCCATCGAACACCGGCTCGCGGGCACCCGCACGCCTGGGCGTTGGACGCCGCCCATGGAAGCGGTGTGCATACTGTCCACCACGACCACTGCCGGAGGGAGGAGCCCCATGGCCACGCCACTGAGAGACCCGGCGCCGACCCTGGACACGGTTGCCGAGCGGGCCGGGGTCTCCCGCGCCACCGCCAGCCGGGTGCTGAGCGGCGACCCGAGGGTCAGTGACCGGGCCCGCGAGGCGGTCCGCACGGCCGCCGCGGAGCTCTCCTACGTCCCGCGCCAGGCGGCCCGCTCGCTGGCCACGAGCCGCAGCGACGCGCTCGCCTTCGTCGTCGCCGAGTCCGGGGAGAAGTTCTTCGCCGACCCGTTCTTCGCCGGGGTGCTGCGCGGGGCGCAGGTGGCGGCGGCGGAGCGACGACGCCAGCTGCTCTTCGTCGTCGTGAGCAGCGACGACGACCGCGCCCGGCTGGAGGAGTACGCGGCCGGTGGCCACGTCGACGGCGCGATGTTCCTCTCCGTCCACGGCGACGACCCGCTGCCCGGGCGTGTCCACCGGCTCGGGGTGCCCGTCGTCCTGGCGGGCCGCCCGCCGAGCCGCCGCGCCTCCTTCCCCTTCGTCAGCCCGGACAACTTCACCGGGGGCCGGCTCGCCGCGCAGGCGCTGCTCGCCCGCGGCTGCCGCACGCCGGCGACCATCACCGGTCCGCGTGACATGACCGCGACCAGCGACCGGTTCGCCGGCTTCCGGGCGGAGCTCACCGAGCAGGGCGTCGAGCTGCCGGGCTCGCGGGTGGTCGAAGGTGACTTCACGATCGGCGGCGGCTACCGCACCATGCGCGAGCTGCTCGCGACGGGGGAGAAGCTCGACGGGCTCTTCGCGGCGAACGACCTCACCGCCGTCGGTGCGCTGCGGGCGCTGCGCGAGCGGGGCCTGCGCGTGCCCGATGACGTCGCCGTCGTCGGCTTCGACGACGTCCCGATCGCCGTCGACTCCGACCCGCCGCTCACCACTGTCCGTCAGCCCCTCGAGGCGATGGGGCGGCAGATGGCCCGGATGCTCATCGACCTCGCCGACGGTGGCCAGGCCACCTCGGTGACCCTCGACGTCGCCCTCGTCCCCCGCGACTCCGCCTAGCCCGGGCCAAAAGCCCCTCCGCCAGCCCCTCTCGCGCCGAGCGCTGAGCTGTTCCGGCGTGCCCTGGTCGCCGGCCGGCCAGCCCCCTTTGCGTCGCACTTCTCGCTCCGCCGAGGGTGACGGAAAGGGCGCCGCAAGATCGAGAAGGGCGACGCAAGTGGAAGGCGGTTCTGCCGGATGGGTTGACACGGTGGGCACCGCACCGGCACAGTACGTGGAACGTCATGGAACCGCTTCCACGGCGCCCATCCGTTCCCGCGCCGCCCAGGAAGAGCTGGGGGCACGGACGGGGCGATCAGGAAGGCCTGATTCGCCCGCCGACACCAGCCGGCCGCTTCGGCCGGGAGGAGGAGCAATGCACACCAGGAAGTCTGTGGCCGTCATCGCGGCCATGACGGCGGGCGCACTGACGCTGTCCGCCTGCGGGGACAGCGCAAGCAACGACTCGGCCGCGGCCGACGCCGGCAGCGACGGCAAGACGACCCTCACCGTCTCGCTCTTCGGCACCTTCGGCTTCGAGGAGTCGGGCCTCTTCGAGCAGTACATGGAGGAGAACCCCGACATCGTCATCGAGTACGACTCCACCCAGGGCGAGGACAAGTACTGGCCCGCACTGCAGACCAAGCTCAACTCCGGCAGCGGCACCGCCGACATCCAGGGCATCGAGGTCGCCCGGATCTCCGAGGTCACGGCCAACCAGGCCGACCTGTGGACCGACCTCAGCGAGACCGTGGCCGGCGAGCGCGTCGGTGACTACGTCCAGTGGAAGGCCGACGCCGCCACGACGGCGGACGGCCGCGTCCTCGGCCTGGGCACCGACATCGGACCGATGGCACTGTGCTACCGCACCGACCTCTTCGAGGAGGCCGGCCTGCCCAGCAGTCCGGACGAGCTTGCGAGCCGCCTCGGCTCGTGGGAGGACTTCCTCGCCCTCGGTGAGGAGTTCCAGGCCGGCGCCCCGGAGGGCACCGCCTTCCACGACTCGGCCGGTGGCCTGTACAACGCGATCATCTCCACCGAGGAGGAGATCTACCACGACGCGAGCGGTGAGCTCGTCGTCGACACCAACCCCGCCGTCCGCGAGGCCTTCGACATGGCAGCGCAGGCCGGCCAGGACGGGCTGACCGCCAAGCTCGAGCAGTTCGTCGACCCGAGCTGGGACGCCGGCTTCGGCAGCGGCACCTTCGCCTCGATCGCCTGCCCCTCGTGGATGATCGGTTACATCAAGGGCAAGGCCGGCGACGCCGGCAGCGGCCAGTGGAACATCACCACCCTCCCCGGTGGTCAGGGTGGCAACTGGGGCGGTGCCTACCTCGGCATCCCGGAGGCCAGCGAGAACAAGGAGGAGGCCGCCAAGCTCCTCGCGTGGCTGACAGACGCCGAGCAGCAGGCCGCCGTCTTCGAGAACGTCGGCAACTTCCCCTCCAACACCGGCGCGATCGAGCTCGTCGGTGACACGACCGACGAGTACTTCAACGGCGCCCCCACCGGTGAGGTGTTCACGACCTCGGCCGAGAACGCGCCGACGCAGATCCTCGGCCCGCACGACGGCGTGGCGAAGAACGCGCTCGTCCAGGCCCT
Organism: Georgenia satyanarayanai; assembly: GCF_023715365.1. Lineage (GTDB taxonomy): Bacteria > Actinomycetota > Actinomycetes > Actinomycetales > Actinomycetaceae > Oceanitalea > Oceanitalea satyanarayanai_B. The sequence goes on along the minus strand of NZ_JAMBNZ010000005.1, from coordinate 41,721 downwards.
GCTGTCCGTCGAGGTCAACGGCGTCGACCCGGCCGCGGCCTGGGAGAGCGGCGTCTCCCAGATCCTCAACCAGGTCGGCTGACGGCACCCGGTGGGACGGGCGCACATCGCCCGCCCCACCGGTCCGTCCCCGCCCTGACCAGACGAGAGGCCACCATGACGTCCACCGCCCCCGTGCGGCCGGCAGCGAGCGCGCCGGCCCCCGAGCCCCCCGCGCGTCCCGCGCCCCAGCCGCCCCGCCGCACCCTGCGGTCCCGGATCTTCCGGTGGGAGGCCGTCACGGCGCCCTACGTCTACGTCGCGCCGTTCTTCCTGCTCTTCGCCGCCTTCGGGCTGTTCCCCCTCGTCTACACGGTGTGGGTCAGCCTCTACGACTTCCGCCTCAACTCGGAGATGACCTGGGTGGGGCTGGACAACTTCGTCTGGCTCTTCGAGAACCCGAAGTTCTACAACGCGCTGCTCAAGACCTTCACCATCGGGGTCCTCTCGACCGTGCCGCAGCTCGTCCTCGCCCTGGGTCTGGCGCACCTGCTCAACTACCGGATGCGGGCGCGGAACTTCTTCCGAATCGCGATGATCATGCCGTACGCGACCTCCGTCGCGGCGTCGACGCTCGTCTTCGCGCAGATCTTCGGGCGTGACGGCGGCTTCGCGAACTGGATGCTCTCGCTCGTCGGCATGGAGGCCATCGACTGGCGCAACGGCAACCTCACCGCGCAGATCGCCATCGCGGTCATCGTGACGTGGCGGTGGACGGGCTACAACGCCCTCATCTACCTCGCCGGCATGCAGTCGATCCCCTTCGACCTCTACGAGGCAGCCTCCCTCGACGGCGCGAGCCGGTGGCAGCAGTTCCGCCACATCACCCTGCCGGGTCTGCGCCCGACGATCGTATTCACCGTCGTCGTCTCGACGATCGGGGCGACCCAGCTCTTCGGTGAACCCCTGCTCTTCGGCGGTGGGACGCCCAACGGCGGCGCCGTCAACCAGTACCAGACGCTGGGCCTGTTCATGTACCAGCAGGGCTGGCAGTTCGGCAGCCTCGGCCGGGCGGCCGCCGTCGCGTGGGTGACCTTCCTGCTCATCATCGTCCTCGTCCTGCTCAACACCGCGCTCGTGCGCCTGCGCACGCGCCAGCGCCTCACCGACGGGGGAGACCGATGACCACGATCACCCGCCCGCCTGCCATCCCCGGCACGCCGCTGGCCGCGCCGCGCCGTTCGCGCAAGCGCGACAACCACGGGGCCGGCTGGCTCACCTACGTCGTCCTCGGCGTCACGGCCTTCCTGTTCGTCGCGCCTTTCTACTACATGATCGTCGCGGCGAGCCGGCCGATGTCGCAGATGGTCCAGTCCCCGCCGCCGCTCACCCCGGGCCCGAACCTGTGGGCGAACATCCAGACGGCGCTCGACCAGCAGAACATCGGCCTGGCCATCACGAACTCGGTCATCGTCTCCGGCACGGTCACCGTCGCGACGCTGCTCTTCTGCACGCTGGCCGGTTTCGCCTTCGCCAAGCTCCACTTCAAGGGCAAGAAGCAGCTGTTCGCCATGACGCTCGGGACGATGATGATCCCGCCGACGCTCGGTGTCGTGCCGCTCTACATGGTGATGTCCGAGCTGGACCTCGCCGGGCGGCTGTCCTCGGTCATCCTGCCCACGCTCGTCTCGGCCTTCGGCGTCTTCTTCATGCGCCAGTACCTCATGCAGTCCCTGCCGGATGAGCTCATCGAGGCCGCCCGCGTGGACGGCGCGACGTCGCTGCGCACCTTCTGGAGCATCGTCCTGCCGATCGCCCGCCCCGGGATGGCGGTGCTCGGCATGCTCACCTTCATGACGGCCTGGAACGACTTCTTCTGGCCGGTCATCACCCTGAACTCCACCAACCCGACCGTCCAGGTCGCACTGAACAACCTGGGCAGCGGCTACGTGCCGGACACCGCCATCATCATGGCCGGCACCCTCATCGGCACGCTGCCCGTCGTCGTCGTCTTCATCCTGCTCGGCCGCCAGATCGTCAGCGGCATCATGGCCGGCGCCGTCAAGGGCTGAGGCCACCTCTCACCCACGAAGAAGGGAGCAGGGCGTCAGCGCCCTGATTCACACCATGAGCATCCAGACCACCACCGCGCCCGACGCGCTCCGCCTCGACCTGCCCACGAGTTTCGTCTGGGGCGCGGCGACCGCGGCCTACCAGATCGAGGGCGCCGCCGACGCGGGCGGCCGTACTCCCTCCATCTGGGACACCTACAGCCACACCCCCGGCAAGGTGCAGAACGGGGACACCGGCGACGTCGCCGACGACCACTACCACCGCTTCCGCGAGGACGTCGCGACCATGAAGGAGCTGGGTCTGCAGACCTACCGCTTCTCCATCGCCTGGCCCCGCATCACCTCGCAGGTCACCGCCGACAGCCTCGGCCCGGTCAACGAGGAGGGCATCGACTTCTACTCCCGACTCATCGACGAGCTTCTCGCCGCCGGCATCGCGCCGGCCGCGACGCTCTACCACTGGGACCTGCCCCAGGCGCTCGAGGACGCCGGCGGCTGGCCGGCACGGGCGACGGCGGAGCGCTTCGCCGAGTACGCGGGCGTCGTCGCCGCCCGCCTCGGTGACCGCCTGGGCACCTTCATCACCCTCAACGAGCCGTGGTGCTCGGCCTACCTCGGCTACGGCAGCGGCGTCCACGCCCCGGGCCGCACGAACCACGCCGACGTCCTCGCCGCCGTCCACCACCTCAACCTGGCCCACGGCCTGGCGACGACGGCGATCCGCGCCGAGCGTCCCGACGCGACGGTCGGGCTCACGCTCAACCTCGCCTGGGTGAACCCGGCCACCGACGCGCCGGCCGACGTCGCCGCCGCGCAGCGCATCGACGGCCTGCAGAACCGGGTCTTCCTCGACCCGGTCCTCACCGGCTCCTACCCGCAGGACATCGTCGAGGCGACGGCCTCGGTCAGTGACTGGTCCTTCGTCAAGGACGGCGACCTGGAGCTCATCCGCCAGCCCCTCGACGTCCTGGGGGTCAACTACTACAGCCCCACCGTCGTGCGGGCGTACGACGGCGTGGGCGAGCGCGAGGAGGCCGACGGCCACGGGGCGAGCACGGCCAGCCCGTGGCCGGCCTGCGCGGACATCGAGTTCCCGCAGCTGCCCGGTCCGTACACGGAGATGGGCTGGTCCATCGACGCCCGCGGACTCACCGAGCTCCTCGTGCGGATGCACCGCGAGCACCCGGGCCTGCAGCTCATGGTGACGGAGAACGGGGCGGCCTTCCCGGACCGTGTCGAGACCGACGGCAGCATCCAGGACCTGGACCGCATCGAGTACCTGCGCGACCACGTCCAGGCCGTGAGCGACGCCGTCGCCGCCGGTGCGCCCGTGCGCGGCTACTACGTGTGGTCGCTGCTCGACAACTTCGAGTGGGGCTACGGCTACTCCAAGCGCTTCGGCATCGTCCACGTGGACTACGAGACCCAGGAGCGCACGAAGAAGGCCAGCGCCCACTGGTACGCCGACCTCATCACGGCCCAGCAGGCCTGAGGAACTGCTCGGCCCCGCACGTCGCACCACCCGGTGCGGCGTGCGGGGCCGTCTCACGCGAGGAAGGTCACCTCCGCCGGTCGCGCCTCGCCCCGACGGCGGGGGAGTCGCTAGCCTGTCGGGATGACCTCAACCTCCGCGAGCACCATCGTTCCGCGCGCCGACGGCCGCGCCCCCGACGAGCTCCGTGAGGTCCGGTTCACCCGAGGCTGGCTCGACAGCGCCGAGGGCAGCGTGCTCGTCGAGTTCGGCGGCACCCGGGTGCTGTGCGCCGCCTCCTTCACCCCGGGCGTGCCGCGCTGGCGCAAGGGCTCGGGCCAGGGCTGGGTCACCGCCGAGTACGCGATGCTCCCTCGCTCCACCAACACCCGCAGCGACCGCGAGTCCATCAAGGGCCGCGTCGGCGGCCGCACCCACGAAATCTCCCGCCTCATCGGACGCTCCCTGCGCGCCATCATCGACGTGAGTGCGCTGGGGGAGAACACGATCGTCCTCGACTGCGACGTGCTCCAGGCCGACGGCGGCACCCGCACGGCCGCCATCACCGGCGCCTACGTCGCGCTCGCCGACGCCGTCGCGTGGGGGATCGCCAAGGGCGCCATCACCCAGGGCGCGACGCCGGTGCTCACCGACTCCGTCGCCGCCGTCTCCGTCGGCATCGTCGACGGGCAGCCGGTCCTCGACCTGCCCTACGTCGAGGACGTCGCCGCCGAGACGGACATGAACGTCGTCGTCACCGGGTCCGGGGGCTTCGTCGAGGTCCAGGGCACCGCCGAGCGCAAGCCCTTCGAGCGCCACGAGCTCGACGAGCTCCTCGACCTCGCCGTCGCCGGCACCGCCAAGCTCACCGAGCTCCAGCGCGCTGCCCTCGCCGCGCCCATCCCCGGCCGGTGAGCGCCACCGCGGCGCGGCTCGTCCTCGCCACGCACAACGCCCACAAGATCGGGGAGCTACGGGCCATCCTCGCCCCGCTCCTGCCGGACCTGGACCCGGCGTCCGTGGTCGGCGCCGCCGACGTCGGTGCACCGGAGCCCGTGGAGGACGGCGTCACCTTCGCCGCGAACGCGCTCATCAAGGCGCGGGCGCTGGCCGCCGCCACGGGCCTGCCGGCCGTCGCGGACGACTCGGGCCTCGCCGTCGACGTCCTCGGTGGGGCGCCCGGGATCTTCTCCGCCCGCTGGTCCGGCCGGCACGGCGACGACCGCGCCAACCTCGACCTCCTCCTCGCGCAGCTCTCCGACGTGCCCGCCGAGCACCGCCGCGCCCGCTTCGTCTGCGCCGCCGCGCTCGTCACGCCCGACGGCGTGGAGGTCGTCGAGACCGGCGAGATGCCCGGGCGGCTGCTCACCGCGCCCCGAGGCAGCGGCGGCTTCGGTTACGACCCGATCCTGCAGCCCGACGGCGAGGACCGCTCCGCGGCCGAGCTGAGCGCCGAGGAGAAGAACGCGATCTCCCACCGCGGCAAGGCCTTCCGCGCCCTCGCGCCGCACATCGTGCGCGTCCTCGCCTGACCCCGACCCGCGAGTACGCACGTACGGTCACCTGGCGGTCGCCCGACGGGCGTCCTGGCGACCGCATGTGCGTACTCGGCGAGAAGGGCGTGGGTCAGCGGCGGCGGGCGCGCGGCACCAGGAGGCAGACGGCGCGCCAGCCGAGGAACAGCGCCCCGATCACGCCGAGCGCCACGAGGACGAAGGGCACCGCCGTGCCGTCCCCCAGCGCCGCTCGCAGGCCCAGGCCGCCGCCCCAGGTGACGAGCCAGGCGACGACGCCCCCCGGCCACAGCCGCAGCGACCCGTGCTGGACGAGCACCGTGACGAGGAGCCGTGCGAGAAGGAACGGCAGGGCCACCTCGAGGACGTCGGTCACCGCCCGCCCGCCGTCGTGCGCCCCGCGCCCGAGGTAGGCGAAGAGCACGACCGCCGCCATGTCGAGCAGCATCGCGGCGCCCCGCTGGCCCCACATCCCGGGCCCGGCGGACCGAGAGGCACGGCCCACGTCCAGCCCCTGCTGGCCGGTCCCGGGCTGGATGCTCACGGGAGGCGGCCGACGTGCGCCAGCGCTTGGCGCAGGAGGGTGCCGTGGCCGTCGACAAGCTCCGCCTGCACCTCGGGGAGCAGCGCCTCACGAGGGGTGAACCAGCCGACCTCGAGGGTGTCCTGCTGGGGGTGGCAGTCGCCGTCGACGGGGACGACGTAGGCGAGCGACACCGCGTGCTGGCGCGGGTCGTGGAAGCCCTGTCCCGGCGTCGGGAAGTACTCACCGATGGTGAAGGGCTGGGGGGAGAGTGGCACGCGCGGCAGACACAGCGAGCCGAGGTCCTTCTCCAGGTGGCGCGTGAGCGCCTCGCGCAAGGTCTCGTGGAAGAGGACGCGGCCGGAGACGAGCGCACGCTGGAGGCGGCCGTCCGTGGCGCGCAGGAGCAAGCCGACCTGCTGCACCTGGCCGGTGGCGTCCACCCGCACGGGCAGGACGTCGACGTAGAGCATCGGGACCTGGCGGCGGACCCTGTCGAGGTCCTCCGGCGGCAGCCAGGGGGTGATGTCGTCCGAGGCCAGTCCGCTCATGGTGCTTCTCTCCGTGGTGCGTGGGTGCCCGCGCGGGGCGCGTACGTCGTGCGCGAGGCGGGACTCGAACCCGCACGTCCAAGGACACCAGGACCTAAACCTGGCGCGGCTGCCAATTACGCCACTCGCGCGCTGGACAAGCCTACGGGGTCAGTCGATGCCCAGGTCCTTGCGCAGGCGGGCGACGTGGCCGGTGGCCTTGACGTTGTACTTGGCCAGCGTGACGGTCCCGTCCGCGTCGACGACGACGGTGGACCGGATGAGGCCGGTGTAGGTGCGCCCGTAGTTCTTCTTCTCGCCCCAGGCACCCCACGCCTCGATGACCTCGTGGTCGGGGTCGGAGGCGAGCGGGAAGGTGAGGGACTCGGCGTCGGCGAAGCGGGCGAGCTTGTCGGTGCCGTCGGGCGAGACGCCGACGACGGCGTAGCCCTGGCCCTGGAGGGCCGCCAGACTGTCGCGGAAGTCGCAGGCCTGGGTGGTGCAGCCCGGCGTGGAGGCGGCCGGGTAGAAGTAGACGACGACGCCCTTGTCGGCCGAGGTGCGCAGCTCCGCGAGGCTCACCGTGGCGCCGTCGGCGGTGGGCAGGGTGAAGTCCGGGGCGGTGTCGCCGGGGGAGAGCTGGGGCACGGGTCCTCCGTCGTCGTCATGGGCGGTCCCGTCCAGGATCGCACGGCCCGCCGGTCCGCGGCCTATGTGAGTACGGAAGTTCGTAATACCGTTGAGTCATGTCAGCCGACCGCCTCGCCGCTCTCGAGGAACGTGTTGCCGCCCTCGAGTCCCGCCTCGCCTCCTCTGCCGCCGACGTCGCGCCCGACAGCCCGCTGTGGGCCCTCCACGGCTTGCAGGAGCGGGTGGAGGACCCCGGCGCCGTGGTCCTCGTCGGGCACGTCGAGCTGCCCGACGGGCGCCGCGCGCAGTGGCAGCTCGGTGCCGCGACGGACGACCTCCTCGGCGCCGACTGGACCGAGGAGGCCGACGTGCTCGTCGCGCTCGGCCACCCCGTGCGGCTGGGCCTGCTCCAGCGCGTCCTCGCCGGCGCGACGACGGTCGCGGAGCTCGTCGACACCGACGGCGTCGGCACGAGCGGGCAGGTCTACCACCACCTGCGCCAGCTCACCGCCGCGGGATGGCTCCGAGCGCTGGGCGGCGGCCGGTACGAGGTGCCCGTCGCGCGGGTCGTCCCGCTGCTCGCCGTCGTCCTCGGGGGACGGCGATGAGGCGCGCCGTCGCCCGCTGGCAGACGTGGTGGACGCGGCTGTTCGTCGCGGCCGTCCCCGTCGCCGTGCTCCTGCCGGTCCCGCGACCGTGGGGGCTCGTCGTCGCCGCCGTCGCCTTCGCGCTGTCCCTCGTCCGCCCGCCGGCAACGACGCACGATGCCGTCGAGGTCGAGGCGCCGTTGCGTGGGCGCTGGGTCGTCGTCAACGGCCCCGGGACGGCGGTGCCGAGCCACGGGGTCAAGGCCTACGGGCAGGCGTACGCCGTTGACGTCCTCCAGCCCGCACCCGACGCCCCGACGGCGGTCGGCTGGGGCCTGCGCCCGCGCCCGCCGGAGACCTACCCGGCCTTCGGCCGTCCGGTGCACGCCATGGCCGGCGGCACGGTGGTCCGGGCCAGCGACTCCCAGCGGGACCACGGCGCCCGGGACACGTGGCCGCTGCTCATCTGGATGATGACCGCCGAGGGGTTCCTCCGGGACCTGGCCGGCGTCGGCAAGGTCCTCGGCAACCACGTCCTCGTCAGGCACGAGGACGGCACCGTCGGCGTCTACGCCCACCTGCGCCGCGGCTCGGTCGCCGTCCGGGACGGTGGGACGGTGCGTGCCGGGGAGGTGCTCGCCCAGGTGGGCAACACCGGCAACACCTCCGAGCCGCACCTGCACGTGCAGCTGATGGACCGGGAGCACCCCACCGCCGCCGCGGGGGTCCCCATGCGGTGGTGCGGTGTCAGCGCCGGCGGCGAGCGCGACCCGCGGTGGGCGACCGGCGGGCGCAGGCCGAGCGCGCTGCCGGACTTCCCGGAGAACGGCCAGGTGCTCGAGCTCGGGTAGCAACGCGAAAGGCCGCCTCCCGGGGGAGACGGCCTTCGGCTGGTGCGCCATCTAGGACTTGAACCTAGAACCCACTGATTAAGAGTCAGTTGCTCTGCCAATTGAGCTAATGGCGCTTGCTGGTGCCCTTGCGGCAGTCCCAAACATTACCACCGGCTCCGGGTGCTGCCCAGCCAGGAGGGGCCCTCGTGATGAGGATCACCGGGTCCCGCGAGCAACCCGCGGCATACCGCGCTTTCGGATAGGTTGGGCGCGTGTCGAAGCCTCGTGTCACTCTCGCGACCTGCCTGGACCACCCCGACCTGGACCAGGGTGAGGAGGGGCTGCCGGACGCCCTCGCCGAGCGGGGCATCGAGCCACGCGTCGCCGCGTGGGACGACGAGTCCGTGGACTGGACGGAGGCGGGCATCGTCGTCCTGCGCGCCGTCCACAACTACGCGAGCCGCCGGCCGGACTTCCTCACCTGGACCAAGGGCATCCGCAAGCTGCTCAACAGCGCAGACACCGTCGAGTGGAACACCGACAAGCACTACCTCCAGGAGCTCGGCCGGCGCGGCATGCCGACGATCGACACCGTGTGGCTGGAGCCGGAGCAGAACCTGTCCAAGCACCAGGTGCACACCCGCTTCCCCTCGCTGGGCGACTTCGTCGTCAAGCCGGCCATCTCCTCGGGCTCCCGCGACACCGGCCGGTACACCGCGCGCGACGCCACCTCGCGGATGCACGCGATCCAGCACGCCTACGGGCTCCTCCAGGAGGGACGCGCCGTCATGGTCCAGCGCTACGTCGAGTCGGTGGACGAGCGCGGTGAGACGGCGCTGATCTACCTCAACGGCGTGCTGTCCCACGTCGTGGAGAAGGAGCCCATGCTCCTCGGCCCGCAGGCCGCCGCCGACGCCCCGGGCGACGAGGTCGCCGTCTCGCGGTACGCCACCGAGGCCGAGCTGCGGGTGGGGGAGCAGGCCCGCGCTGCGATCCACGGCTACATCAAGTCGCGCATGGGCCGCGACGCCCAGCTCCTGTTCAGCCGTATCGACATGGTCGAGGGCGACAACGGCGAGCCGTCCGTCATGGAGGTCTCGCTCGTCGACGCCTCCCTCTACCTCGGTGCCGTCGACGACGCCGTGGACGGCTTCGCCGACGCCATCGCCTCCCGCGCCTTCTGGTGACCCGCGGGCGGCTCGTCCCGCGTCCGTCTCAGTGGCCGGACGGCGGTGGGGGACCGCCATGCTCAGCCACACGTACCTGTCGCCGCGCGCCGCTGCCCACCGCCCGTGTACCGGCGGGTGCCGGTGACCCCGCTCGCCTGACCGGCTCGAGCGACCGACCCCGGCGGTGCGCCGGCCCCTAGGACCACCCGTGCCCATCACCCTCCAGACCTCCGGACGGGTCTGCCCCTTCCCGCTCGTCGAGGCCAAGGACGCCATCGCGGCCGTGCCCGAGGGCGACGACCTGACGATCCACTTCGACTGCACCCAGGCCACCGACGCGATCCCGCGCTGGGCCGCCCAGGAGGGCTGTCCGGTGACCGACTACCGCCGCATCGGTGACGCGGAGTGGTCGATCACCCTCCAGAAGAAGCAGCCGGGAGGGGGCGACGACGGCGGAGCCACGTGCCCGCCGTCGTCGTCCGCGCGAGTTCACCTGGTGCGGGACCGGCCCGACGTGGGCTGCGGCCCGCGGGCGACCGTACCCGACCGGCGAGAATCTCGTGCTCACCTACGGCCGGCGCCGCTGACCACGGCCGCGCGGGCTGCACCGGATGTCCACCGCCGGCGAAGACGAAACCCCGGGACGCGCGGCTCTCCGCGCCTCTCGGGGTTTCGTCGTGGGGTGCGCACGCGCACCGGGTGGTGTCAGTGACGGGTGTCGCGGTCCGTCTCCGTGGCGATCTGCTCCTTGCGGACCTCCTCGGTGACCTGCGCGTCCTCGCTCACCGTGTCGGTGTCGAGGCGCACCTTCTCCACCGGGACCGTCTCCTTGTCGGTGACGACCTCGTCCTCGTGGAGCGTGACCTCGGCGACGTCCTCGCCGATCTCGGCGCCCCCGCGGCCGCGGTCCGCGCCGGTGATGGGCTCGCGCTCGACGCGAACCTCCTCGCGGGTGACGGGGACCGTCTTCGTCACGTTCTCGGTGACGACGTACTTGCGGAGGCGGACCTTGCCCGCCTCGCGGCGGCGCGTGCCGACGTCGACCCGCTCCTCGGAGCGGACCAGGGTGTCGTCGGCGACGTGCGAGTCGCGGTCCGTGGTGCCGGACGTCCCGGTGGTGCCGGCGGTACCCGTGGTGCCCGTCGTGCCGGTGCCGGCGCCGTAGTCGAGGCCGTAGTACCGGTAGAGTTCAGCCTCCTGGTCGAGGTCGAGGTGCTGGTCCGCATCCATGCGCGGCGCGTCCTTGACGGCCTCCTTGGTGTGGCGCACGGTGAGGGTGTCGCCGCTGAGGGAAGCGCCTTCGAGCGGGACGAAGGTCTCGGAGCTGCCGAAGAGCCCGGTCTTGACGGTGACCCAGTCCGGGCGACCGGTCTCGTCGTCGAAGTACAGGGTGCCGACGTTGCCGATCTTGTCGCCATCGGTGCCGACGACGGTGACCTTGTTCTCGATGATGCTCGTTGCCTGCTGCTCGGTGATCATGCGTCCTCCAGGGTCGGGAATCGTGCGCGGTGGTTCGCCCTCGTGGGACGGACGACTCCACCGTAGGCAGCACCGTACGAAGCGCGCCAGTCGAACGACGCAAAAATGGTGCAGGAGTTGTTCATGAGTTCCCTGTGGCGGGTGGCTTGCCGTCCCAGACGACGACGTCGCCATGCACTCGGGCACCATCGGACGGCTCGTGGAGGTGCACCTCACCGTCGTGCATGAGGTGGTGGACGGGCAGGCCGAACAGGAGCGTGGCGACGTCGGCGACCAGGCGGCGGTGGCAGCGCCACCACACCGCCTCGGAGCACATGACGGCGATGCGGGCGTCGCCGCGGGCCTCCTCAGCGAGCTCGGCGAGGGCGGCCGTGAACTCCTCGGTCCGGGTGTAGCCCGCGTAGGCGCGGAAGGCGTCGACCTTCCACCACGTGTCCGGTGAGGCGGCGTCCTCGGCCTTGCGGAGGTGGCGGCGCCCGCCCAGGCGCGGCTCCCAGCGGTAGGCGACCCCCGCCTCGGGCAGCCACTGCGCCATGGCGTCGCGCGCGACGTCGGGGTTGCGGCGACTGCCGGGGAAGCGGCGGATGTCGACGGCGGCGGCGACCCGCCGGCCGGTGAGGAGAGAGGCGAGTCCGGCGCGCTCAAGGGATCCGTGTCCGACGGTGAGCAGAGGCATCTCGCCATTGTCACCTCGCGGTCCCCCCGGGCGCAGGTTCACGAGCGGCTTGGCGGCGGTGGCGGCAAGGCGGTGGCGCGGCGTGAGGTGGCGCCGATGCGACGCCTGCCGGCGTGCCCGAAGCGGTGGGACGAGCAACGGGCTGCGGGCGCTAGCGCGTCCGCAGCCCGCCTCTCGGGTGCTCGCTCAGACGCGGTCCCCGGCGTCCATGCGCTGTTCGCGGTCCACTGCCGCTTCGCGCGGCAGCTCGTCGAGGCGATCGCCACCCACCAGCAGGATGATCAGCACGGTCGCGATGTACGTGCAGAGCCGAACCGCATCGGGGATCCCGTTCCAAGACTCGTTCATCCACATGGCGAACCACTCACCTCCCACGGCCTGGAAGCCGAAGAACCACAGGAACAAGCCGGCGAAGAGGCCCAGCACGGGCCACTTCTTTGCGGCGATGAAGTCGACGTCGCCGAGTCGGGCGGCGCGCACCATGCGGTAAGCACCGTAGAGACAGGCGACCATGATGAACGTCTCGACGACGATCACGCCGATGTAGGCAGCGTGCCAGGCCCATTCCCAGTTGATCGCGCGGTACTCGATCGAGAGTCCGAGGTCGGGACGGCGGGCGTCCATCGCCAGGACGTGCTTGACGAACTGGAAGTTCGAGTTGTAATCGGTGATGTTTCCGAACACCACCAGTAAGGCAAAGCCACCGACTGTCGCAACGAGCGCTGACTTCACATATCGAATTGTTGCGACTGTCGATGTAAGGCCCGCCATGGCTGTCCTCCTGAGGTTGTTGTCTCCGCCTGGGCGGCGGACGGCTGCACAGATGCAGCGACCGACTGTAGCAAAACGCGGACGCCTTGAAACCGTGCGCGAGTACCCACAGTGTGCGGAGGTTCTACTGGTCAGGAGCTCGTGGTTCTGCTAATCGAGCGGTTCGAACGGCCTCAACGGGTGCCCTTGTTCTTTGAGTCTGCACCCAAGAACTTTTCGGGCTGCCAGTTGATGCGTAGTGCCCTGGCCGGTGACTGACATCCGCGGGGGATCAACGCAATTCGGGCAGCGTCCTTGTCGACGCACTTTCAGCCTTTCGAACGCGTGCGCCGTCGTCTGCACACTGCGGTGCCAGGGTCAGGACCCGTCGGACACCGGGTGCCGCTCGGCCTCGTGAAGGATGTTGCGCGCCATCGTGGGGAAGATGAGCGCGTGGAAGGGCAGCACGGCGAGCCAGTACAGCCGCCCGAGGATCCCACGGGGGAAGAAGATCGCGCGCTGCCGGTAGCGGGAGCCGCCGCCGGGGAGCGCGTCGACCGACAGCTCGAGCCAGGCACGGCCCGAGGAGCGCATCTCGGCGCGCAGCGTGAGCCGTTGCCCGGGCTCCACGGACTCCACCCGCCAGAAGTCGACGTGGTCCCCCACCTGCAGCCGGTGCGGGTGGCGCCGTCCGCGCGCGATGCCGGGTCCGCCGACGAGCTTGTCGAGGAAGCCGCGCAGCCGCCACAGGAACGCCGGGGAGTACCAGCCGTTGTCCCCGCCGATGGCCTGGACCACCCGCCACACCGACTCCGGTGCCGCTCGGCCTTCGCGCTCCCTGACGTCGGTGTAGACGGTGTGCCCGGCCCAGTCGGGGTCCGACGGCAACGGGTCGGCAGGGCCGACGGACGCGGTGACGTCGTCGTCCCAGCTGGCCGTCACCCGGCCGGAGACCTGCCGCTCGATCGCGAGCCGACACGCGTCGGGGTACTGGGTGAGCCCGCCGGGCGGGTCGGGGATGACCGTGGCGATCTCGTGGTCCCCGGCCACGGCGTCCTCGGCCATCGACGCGGCCAGCGGCATCGCCAACGCCCGGGGGATCGGTGTCGTCATCCCGATCCAGAAGCCCGACAGGCGCGGGGCCGGGATCGGCAGCGCCCAGATCCGGCGCGGCCGCAGCCCGGCGACCTTCGCGTAGTCCGAGAGCAGGTCCTTGAAGGGCTGCGGCTTGCCGGAGCCGATGTCGAAGGTGCGGTTGACCGGCTCCTCCAGCGCGCTTGCGTGGGCGAGGTAGTAGAGGACGTCGCGGATGGCGATCGGCTCGATGAGGTTGTCGAGCCAGCGCGGCCCGGGCATGACGGGCAGCCGCTCGGTGAGGTGGCGGATCATCTCGAAGGAGGCCGAGCCGGAGCCGATGACGACGCCGGCGCGGAGCACGACCGTGGGGACGCTGGAGGCGAGCAGGATGCGGCCCACCTGCTCGCGCGAGCGCATGTGGTCCGACAGCTCGGCGAGCTCCCTGTCGGGGTGGAGGCCACCGAGGTAGACGATCTGCTGCACGCCCTGTGCGGCGGCGGCCTCGGCCACCGTCCGGGCGATCTGGGCCTCCCGCTCGACGAAGTCCCCGCCCCCACCCATCGAGTGGACGAGGTAGAGGACCGTGTGGACGTCGGCCATCGCGGCACGGACCTGCTCGGCGTCCTCGAGGTCGGCCCTGACGAGCTCGACGTCCTTGGCCCAGGGCCGGTCCTCCAGCTTGCGCGGGTCGCGCGCCCCGGCACGCACCGCGAAGCCGGCGGCGACGAGCTCGGGGACGAGGCGCCCGCCCACGTAGCCGCTGGCACCGGTGACAAGGACCCGCCGGCCACCGCCGTCGGGCAGGGAGAGGTCGAGCGGGGAGGACGGGCGGGAGGTCATCCGTCCACGCTAGAGGCGCCGCGCTCCGGGCACCCGCCGAGAGCGCGGCCGTCCGGAATGACGACGACACATTGCGCCAGTAGATTCACGGAATGGACACCCAGCTGCAGTCGGAGATCATCGCCGCGCTCGAGGTCGTCGACCCCGAGACGTTCGACGCCGCCGCCGAGGCGGAGCGTCGCATCGAGTTCCTCGCCCGGTACCTCCAGGACACCGGAGCCAAGGGCCTCGTCCTCGGCATCAGCGGTGGCGTCGACTCGACGGTCGCCGGGCGCCTGTGCCAGCTCGCCTGCGAGCGGGTGCGGGAGGCCGGCGGGGAGGCCCAGTTCGTGGCCGTGCGCCTGCCCTACCGGGTGCAGAAGGACGAGCACGACGCCGTCGCCGCCCTCGAGTTCATCGACGCTGACATCGTCGAGTCCATCGACATCGGCCCCGCGACAGACGCGCTGTGGGACCAGGTCCTCGCCTCGGGCACGCCGGTCACCGACGCCAAGGACGACTACCACAAGGGCAACGTCAAGGCCCGGATGCGGATGGTCAGCCAGTACGCCATCGCCGGCGCTCGCGGGATGCTCGTCGTCGGCACCGACCAGGCGGCCGAGGCGTGCGTCGGCTTCTACACGAAGCACGGCGACGGCGCCGCGGACCTCACCCCGCTGTCGGGCCTGCCCAAGCGCCGCGTGCGGGACGTCGGGCGCCACCTCGGCACGCCGGACGACCTCGTCGACAAGGTCCCGACGGCCGACCTCGAGTCGGACAAGCCGATGCTGGCCGACGAGGAGGCACTCGGCGTGCGCTACGACGCCGTCGACGACTACCTCGAGGGCCGCGAGGTCTCGGCCGAGGACGAGGCGACCATCGTCGGCTGGTACCGCCGCACCGGCCACAAGCGGGCCCTGCCCGTCACGCCCGACGGCTACCTCGGCCGCCCCTGACGCTCGGCCGCCCCTGACGCACCCGCTCCCAGTGGGGCGGCGCAGGCATGTGCCACAAAGACCTCAAGCCGGAGCGCTGATCAGGCCTGCGGACTTGATGCCAGCGCGCAAGGAGAGTCGCTGGGCCGGTTGTGGCACATGGGTCAGTGGGCGGCGTCCTTCTTCTTGCGCGGGACCAGGTGCATGACGACGACGACGACGGCACCGACGACGAGCCCGACGACCGCCGAGGACAGCGTGTTGACGAGCCAGGTGACGAAGCCGCTCAGCGCGCCCAGCCCGCCGGCGATCGCCTCCTCGAGGTGGTGGACGAGTTCGTAGGGCGCGTGCCAGCCGAGGTCGTCGACCCCGACGAGCAGGATGTGCCCACCGACCCAGAGCATCGCGACGACGCCGACGACGGAGAGCACCGCGAGCACCTTCGGCATCCCCTTGACGAGGAGACGGCCGACCTTCTGGGAGCCGGCGGAGTCCCGCTTCGCGAGGCTCAGCCCGATGTCGTCCATCTTGACGATGAGCGCGACGACCCCGTAGACGAGGAGCGTGATCGCCAGGGCCACGACGACGAGGATGATCGCCCGGTTGAGGAGCGGCTCGTCGGCGACCTCGTTGAGCGCGATGACCATGATCTCGGCGGAGAGGATGAAGTCGGTGCGGATCGCGCCGCTCACCATCGTCTTCTCGTGGTCCTCGCCCTTCGCGGCGGCGGGGGCCGCCGTCTTCTCCTTGTGGTGCCCGGTGACGTACTCGTAGAGCTTCTCCGCGCCCTCGTAGCTGAGGTAGAGCCCGCCGACCATGAGGATCGGGGTGAGCAGCCACGGGAGGAACTGGCTGAGCAGCAGGATCGCCGGGAGGATGAAGACGAGCTTGTTGCGCAGCGAGCCGGCGGCGATCTTCCGGATCATCGGCAGCTCGCGGTTGGCGGTGAAGCCGTGGACGTAGCGCGGAGTCACCGCGGTGTCGTCGATGACGACGCCCACGGCCTTGGCGCTGGCGCGGCCCGCTGCTGCACCGATGTCGTCGACCGAGGCCGCGGCGATCCTGGCCAGGGCGGCGATGTCGTCGAGCAGGGCAGCAAGGCCACCGGCCATGAGATCTCACTTCCGTGCGGGTGGGCGCGGACGCGCGCCGCTGGTCAGCGTGAGCATAAGTGCTGCGGCAGCACTCGGCGCGCGCGTGCCCGTTCGCGTCGGCCGGTGCCGGGCGGGCAGGATGGGGACGTGATGGCAGAGGCGTACTGGACGGTCGGCCCGGGACAGGGAGAGCTGCGCCAGGCGCCCGTCGCCCCTCCCGGCCCCGGCGAGGTGCTCGTCCGCACCCTGACCTCGGCGATCAGCCGGGGCACCGAGACGCTGGTCCACCGCCACGCGGTGCCCGAGGCCGTCCGCCCGCTCATGCGCGCACCCTTCCAGGAGGGCGACCTGCCCGGCCCGGTGAAGTACGGCTACCTCTCCGTCGGCGTCGTCGAGGACGGCCCCGAGGAGCTGGTCGGCCGACGGGTGTTCTGCCTGTACCCGCACCAGACGCGGTACGTCGTGCCCGCCACCGCCGTCGTCCGCGTGCCCGACGACGTCCCCACCGAGCGCGCCCTGCTCGCCGGGGCGGTGGAGACCGCCGTCAACGCCCTGTGGGACGCCGCCCCACGGCTCGGGGACAGGGTCGCCGTCGTCGGCATGGGGATGATCGGCGCCTCCGTCGCCGCCCTGCTCAGCGGCTTCCCGCTCGGGCGGCTCCAGGTGGTGGACGTCGACCCGCGCCGGGAGGAGCTCGCCGCGCGCCTCGGGCTGGAGCTCGTCACTCCGGAGGAGGCCGCCGGGGACTGCGACGTCGTCGTGCACTGCTCGGCGAGCGAGGCCGGTCTCGCCACCGCGCTGGGGCTGGCCGGGGAGGAGGCGGAGGTGATCGAGCTGTCCTGGTACGGCACCGACGCGCCGCGGGTCCCACTGGGCGAGGCTTTCCACGCCCGGCGGCTCACCGTCCGCGCCAGCCAGGTCGGTGCCGTCAGCGCTGCCCGCCGGGCCCGCCGCACCACCGCCGACCGGCTGGGGGTGGCCCTGGACGCGCTGCGGGATCCGCGCTTCGACGCCCTCCTCACCGGCGCGAGCGACTTTGCCGAGCTGCCCGGGACCATGGCGGACATCGCGTCCGGCCGGCTCCCCGCCCTGTGCCACGTCATCCACTACCCCGAGGAGAGCTGAGTGTTCAGCGTGACGGTCCGCGACCACATGATGGTCGCCCACAGCCTGCCCGACCCGTTCTTCGGCCCCGCCCAGGGCCTGCACGGCGTCACCTACGTCGTCGAGGCGACGTGGTTCCGCCCCGGGCTCGACGAGCACGGCGTCGTCATCGACATCGGCGCCGCGACCGAGCGGCTCGGTGAGGTCACCGGCGCGCTGCGCTACCGCAACCTCGACGACCTCGAGGAGTTCGCGGGCGTCGTCACCACCACCGAGGTCGTGGCTCGGCACGTGGCCCACCGGCTCGCCGAGGGGCTGGACATGGCCCCGTACACGGCGCTGGAGGTCACGCTGCGCGAGCACCCCGACGCCTGGGCGACCTACCGTCTCGAGCTCCCCGGGAGCTAGCCGGTGCCGGCGCTGCGCCTCGTCGTCCCCGCGCGAGGGGACGGGCCGAGCGGGGGTGACGTCTACGACGCGCGCCTCGCCCGCGCGTGGGACGCCGCGCACGGGCCGGTGGAGGTGCTCGCCCTGCGCGGACCGTGGCCACGCCCGGGGCCTGCCGACCGTGAGGCGCTGCGCCGGGCGCTGGACACGTCCGGCACCGTCGTGCTCGACGGCCTCGTGGGCAGCGCCTGCCCCGAGGAGGTGACCACCGCCGTCACCGCCGGCGTGCGGGTGGTCCTCCTCGTCCACCTCCCGCTGCCGGCGGAGCTCGGACTGCCGCCCGCGGACGCGGACCGGCTCGCCGCGCTGGAGGCCCGCACCGTCGGTGCCGCGTCCGCCGTCGTCACGACGAGCCGCTGGGCGGCCGCGGACCTCACTCGTCGTTACGGGCGGACCGGTGTCCTCGTTGCCGAGCCCGGGGCCGAGCCTGCCTCGGTCGCGAGCGGCAGCAGGCCGCCGCACCTCCTCGCGCTCGGCGCCCTCACCCGGGGCAAGAACCACGCCGTCCTCGTCCCGGCCCTCGACGCCGTGCGCGACCTGCCGTGGCAGGCGACCCTCGCGGGACCGGGCACCGCCCAGCCCGCCGTCGCAGAGGGACTGCTCCGTGCCCTCGCGGCGGTCGGGCTGGCGGACCGGGTGTCGCTGCCCGGCGTCGTCACCGGGGACGCGCTCGAAGGACTGTGGCAGCGCACCGACCTGCTGCTCGTGCCCTCGCTCGTGGAGACCTACGGCCTCGTCGTCACCGAGGCGCTGGCCCGCGGTGTGCCCGCGGTCGTGGCGGCGGGCACCGGCGCCGTCGAGGCGCTCGCCGGCCGGCCCGCCCCGCTCCCCGACGACGCAGCAGGCGCCGCCGTGCCACCCACGGACCCCGGCGCGTGGGCGCGGGTGCTGCGCCGGTGGCTGACCGACGCGGAGCAGCGCGCGGCGTGGCGCGCGGCCGCCCTCGCGCGCCGGGAGCACCTGCGCACGTGGGCCGACACCGCGGCGGACCTACGGCGCGGGCTCGGCCCGGGCTGAGCGCAGCGCCCGCAGATCCAGCTCGGTGCACACGTCCTCGCCCAGGTGGAACCGGCGCGTGCGGGTGCGGACGGCGTCGGCGAGGAGGTCGGAGCCGGTGAAGCGGACCCCCGGGACGCCGTCGCCGATGAGCACCGGCGCCGTCGTGAGGAAGAGGCGGTCGAGCACGCCGGCGTCGAGGAACGCGGAGACGACGCGGCCCCCGCCCTCGACGAGCAACCGGCCCAGGCCGCGCTCGCGCAGCAGCTCGAGCACGCGCGCCGGGTGGGCCGGGCCGTCGTCGTCCAGGCGGACGACGTGGACGTGGCCGGGAAGGTCGGCCGGCACGACGGCGCCGGGGCCGACGAGCCACAGGGTCGGCGCCGCGCCGTCGGTGAGCACGTGGGAGCCGAGGGGCGTGCGGGCACGCGGGTCGAGGACCACCCGGACGGGGTGGTGGCCGGGGACGGCGCGCACGGTGAGGCGGCAGTCGTCGGCGGTGACCGTCCCGACCCCGACGACGACCGCGTCCACGAGCGCCCGCAGCCGGTGCAGGTGCTCGCGGTCCTCCTCGCCGGTGACGAACTCCGCGTCACCGGTCCGCGAGGCGATGAAGCCGTCCAGGCTCTGGCCGAGCTGCGCGACGACGGCGTGGGAGCCGAGGGCGACGAGCGGGCCGTAGCGCTCGACCAGCTCGTGCGCGGGGTCGTCCGGCGTCACGGCGGGAACCGCACCCCGCCGGAGGGCGTCCCAGGCGTCGTCCGCACGCGGACGGTCGTGCCGCATGCGCTCGCGCTTGGTCGCGAGGTACGCCTCGTTCTCGGGGTGGGCGGGGACGATGAGGCTCACCCGCTCGACGACGTCGACGCCCAGGGCGGTGAGGGCCTCCTCCTTGGCCGGGTTGGAGGACAGGAGGCGGATCTGCTGCACGCCCAGGTCGAGGAGGATCGCGGCGGACTGGTCGTAGCTGCGCGCGTCGGCGCTGTGCCCGAGGGCGAGGTTGGCGTCGACGGTGTCGGCTCCGAGGTCCTGCAGGGCGTAGGCGCGCAGCTTCTCGAGGAGGCCGATGCCGCGGCCCTCGTGCCCCCGGACATAGACGACGGCGCCCTCGCCCTCGGCGGCCACCGCCGCCAGCGCGGCGTCCAGCTGCTCACCGCAGTCGCAGCGCCAGGAGCCGAAGGCGTCACCGGTGAGGCACTCGGAGTGGACCCGCACGAGCGGCGCGGCGAGCGGGTCCGGGTCGGTGAGGCCCATGACGAGGGCGACGTGCTCGGTCCCGGCGACGTCACGGAAGCCGAGCATCCGGAAGGCGCCGTGCCGGGTGGGCAGGACGGTCTCGACCTCACGCTCAACGACGGCGGGCGGCTGCGCCGCCAGGGGGTCGGCGCGCTCCTCGAGCTGGGACATCGGTTGATCCTTCCTTCACTGGCGACCTCGCCACTCTAAACGGGGCCCGGCCCGAGCCCGGCCAGGTCAGGCGCCACCGCGACCGCACCCGCGGCGCGCAGCTCCGCGCGCCGCTCGGGGTCGGGGGACAGACCGATGCACGGCATCCCGGCCGCCGTCGCCGCCTGGACGTCGCTGAGCGAGTCACCGACCATGACGGCATCCGCGGGAGCCACGCCGGCGCCCTCTGCCGCGGCCAGCAGCGGGTGCGGGGAGGGCTTGAGGTGCTCCGGCCGGGCCGTGTCCCGCCCGTGCACGGGGAGCCCCGCGAGGGCCGGCCCACCCGTGGCGAGGACGGCGGCCGCCGCCTCCGGCGCGTTGTTCGTGACGACGGCGACGGCGGCACCCCGGTCGAGGCACGCGGTGACAAAGGTCTCCGCGCCGTCAGCGAGCGGGGCGCCGGCCGCTGCGGCGACCTCCCGGTCGGTGCACCACCGCTCGACGACGCGCCCGGCCTCCGGGTTCCGCCGGGCGACGAGGCGCAGGAGCTGGACGTGGTCGGTCTGGGCTGCCAGCTCGTCGTCGGGCTCGAGCCCGAGCGAGAGGGCGAGCTCGAGGGCGCCGGCCGTCACGCGGAGGTACTCCTGGCCGGGCAGGAGCCGGGTGAGGGGACCGTCGAGGTCGAGCACCACGAGGTGCCGGGTGCTGAGGAGCGCGCGTGCCGCGCCGAGATCGTCGTCCACGGCGCGATCGTACGGTCCTGCTCCGCGGACCTCGCGGCTGATACCGGTCGGGCCCCGCTGCGGGGCCGGGGCCGGGAAACGAGCGAGGCCCGGACCTGTCGGTCCGGGCCTCGCTGTCGGGGTGAGTGACGGGACTTGAACCCGCGACATCCGCGACCACAACGCGGCGCTCTACCAGCTGAGCTACACCCACCATGCGCGCCTCAGCGAGGCGCAGCAGTCACCCACTGTAGCCGGTGGACCCCGGCGGTGTGGAATCCGTGCGGCTCAGGAGCCGGTGATGCGTGTCTCACCGGCGGCATTGGCGGCGGTCTTTGCGGCGAGACGCGCGATCTCGGCCGCCGTCGGGCTGGAGGTGACCGCCTCGGCGGCCGCCTTGACGGTGGCGGAGTCCGGGCCCTCACCCTCGGGCCACAGGACGGCGCGGTAGTAGCGCAGCTCGTCGATGCTCTCGAGGATGTCGGCCAGCGCGCGGTGTCCGCCGTGCTTCTGGGGGGAGTGGAAGTAGGCGCGCGGGTACCAGCGGCGGGCCAGCTCCTTGACCGAAGAGACGTCGATGATCCGGTAGTGCAGGTGCTCGACGAGCTCGGGCATGTCGCGCTCGAGGAAGGTGCGGTCGGTGCCCACCGAGTTCCCCGCGAGGGGCGCCTTGCGCTGCTCGGGCACCCAGCGGCGCACGTAGGCGAGAACCTGCTCCTGCGCGTCGGCCATGGTGAGCCCGGCGTCGAGCTCCTCGAGGAGGCCGGAGGTCGTGTGCATCTCCCGCACGACGTCGCCCATCTGCTCCACGGCCCCGACGGGCGGCGCGATGACGAGGTCGATCCCCGCGTCCACCGGCCGCAGCTCGGAGTCGGTGACGACGACGGCGACCTCGATGAGCGCGTCCCGGCTGAGGTCCAGCCCGGTCATCTCGCAGTCGATCCAGACGATCGGGTCCTTGATGGTTGCAGGCACCGTCCCACTCTAGGCGCTGGCTCCCGACCGTTACCGAATCGAGTCCGCGGACGGAGGAAATCATCCCTTGGGACGACGCCGACCGGACGGCCCGCTCACTAGCGTGACCCGCATCGGCTCGCAACTGGAGCGCGCCCCACCCGAGGAGATGCCCATGCGCACCGCCCGAGTCCTCATTGCCTCCGTCGCCGCTCTCGCGGCGCTCACCGCCTGTTCGGACGGTCCCTCCGCCGAGAGCGCCGAGCTCACCTGGGAGGACAGCCCCCTCAACGAGGCGCTCGGCGTCGTCTGGGGCAGCGGGCAGGACCCGGAGGAGATGGAGCGCGAGGAGGCGGAGCGCATGCGGAAGGTCGAGGAGGTCACCGCCGCCTGCATGGCCGACGAGGGCTTCGAGTACACGCCCGTCGAGTACGACACCGGGACCATGATCGTCACCGAGGACGAGGACTGGGACACCGAGGAGTGGGCCCAGCAGTACGGCTACGGGGTGACCACCGACCCGTGGTCGGCGCAGGAGGAGGAGGTCGCGGAGCCCGAGGAGGAGTTCGTCGACCCCAACGACGAGTACGTGAGCGGGATGTCCGCCTCCGAGCAGGAGGCCTACTACGAGGCCCTCTACGGCCCGCAGACCTTCACCGAGGAGGAGGAGTGGGTCGAGGACGAGGAGTTCGTCGAGGAGTACGACTGGGAGGAGGCCGGCTGCCAGGGCCTGGCCAACCACGAGGTCTACGAGGAGGGGGACCCGTGGTCCGACCCTGCCTTCACCGAGCTCTTCGAGGCCATGGATCAGCTCTACCAGGACGGTGAGAAGGACCCCCGCATGCGGGAGATCAACGACGAGTGGGCCGCCTGCATGGCTGACGCCGGCATCACCGGCATGACCACCCCCACGGCGGCGACCGAGCAGTTCTACGAGGAGTACGACGCGCTCTACCAGAAGGCCGACGCCGAGATCGACTGGGAGAACCTCGACTGGGAGGCGCTGGAGGCCGCGGGCGGTACCGACCCCGTCGCGGAGATCATGGAGAAGATGGGGCTGGCCGAGCTCCGCGAGCGGGAGATCGCGGCGGCCGTCGCGGACTTCCGCTGCCAGGAGGAGCTCGACGTGGAGGCCCGTTCCCTCGAGATCCAGTTCGAGCTCGAGGAGAAGTTCATCGAGACCTACCAGGCGGACATCGACGCCGTTGTCGCGGCGTACGGGAAGGACGCGTGATTCGCCTCCGCCGCCGGCAGCAGTCCGGCGAGCCGGACGGCGCCGTCCTCGACCTGCCCGGCGAGCCCGAGGAGGAGCTGCCTCCCGGGGTCCGGCCGCCCCGCGCGAACCGGACGATCGTCGTCGTTGCCGTGACCGCCGTCGCGAGCCTCGCGGCGGGGATCGGGGTGAGCAACCTCGTCATCTCCCCGGCGCAGCGCGCGGCGGAGGCCGCGCCGCCCGAGGCGGGCCTCATCACCGTGCCGGTCGAGGAACGCGAGCTGTCCACCGACCTCACCCTGCGTGGTGACGCGCTCTACGACGACCCCGTCTCGGTGGCTCTCGAGACCACTGACATGGGCGGGCCCGCCATCGTCACCGGGCAGGTGCCCGAGGTCGGGGATCTCGTCGAGGCCGGGCAGGTGGTCATGGAGGTCGCCGGGCGGCCGGTCGTCGTGCTGCCCGGGGAGCTGCCCGTCTACCGCACGCTGCGCGTGGGTAGCTCGGGGCCGGACGTCACCCAGCTCAAGGCCGCGCTGCACTCGCTCGGCCTCAACGCGGGCAACCGCGACTCCGACGTCTTCGACGCCGCCACCTCCGCCGCCGTCGACGCCCTCTACCAGCAGGCCGGCTACGCGTCGCCCGTCGCGGAGGAGGGGGCCGACGAGGCCCTCACCGCAGCCCGGGAGGGGCTGCGCATGGCCGAGGAGGCCTACGCGCAGGCGCAGGCGGAGGTCAACCGGGCCGCCGGCGGGTTGCCCCGCTCGGAGCGGCTGCGGCTCGACACCGCGGTGGCCCGCGCCGAGCGAGCCGTCCAGCTCGCGGCGCAGGAGGGCGCCGAGGCCGTCACCCAGGCCCGTGAGGAGCTGGCGGTCGTCCGCGTCGAGCGCGAGGAGGCGCTCGCCGCCCCGGACACCTCCGCGGAGCGCTCGGCTCGTGACGCCGCAGCGACCGCCGTCGAGGACGCCGCGCGGGCGCTCGCCGAGGCACGCAGCAACGCGATGACCCCGCTGCCCGCCGCAGAGGTCGTCTACGTCGACACCCTGCCGCGCCGGGTCGACTCCGTCATGGTGCGCCGGGGGGACACCGTGAGCGGGGAGGCACTGACCATCTCCGGGGCGACCCTCCAGGTCCTCGCCAGCGTCTCCGACGCCGACGCCACCCTCGTGCCCGAGGGCACCAAGGCCTACTTCACCGTGGGGGACGAGGAGATCGAGGCGACCGTCACCGAGACGCGCACCCCCAGCGCCCGGCCCGCCGGCGACGGCGAGGGGGAGGGTGACGGCGGTGGCGGTGGCGGTGGGGCACGGCACGAGCTCGTACTCGTCCCCACCGAGATCACCGAGGAGCAGCGCGCCCAGATCGTCGGCTCCAACGTCCGGGTGACGATCCCGCTGGAGTCGACCGGCGGGGAGGTCCTCGTCGTGCCCGTCGCCGCGCTGACCGCCGGCGCGGGCGGGGAGAGCCGCGTGGAGGTGGAGCGCGGCGAGGCGCGCACCGAGATCGTCGTCGTCCAGACCGGCCTCACGGCCGACGGGTACGTCGAGGTCAGCGGTGAGGGGCTCACCGTCGGCGACCTCGTGGTGGTCGGCCGGTGACGGCCGCGCCGGTCCGCGAGGACGCGGTCGTCGACGACGGCGAGGTGCCGCCCGTCGTCGACCTGCGGGAGGTCTCCCGCTCCTTCCCCGGGCCGCCCGCCGTCACCGCGCTGCACCCGGTCTCCCTCCGGGTGCCGCGCGGGGAGTACCTCTCCATCGTCGGGCCCTCCGGCTCGGGCAAGTCGACGCTGCTCAACCTCCTCGGCCTCCTCGACCGGCCCTCGGCCGGGGAGTACTGGCTCGACGGCATCCCCACCCACACGGTGGGCGAGCGGCAGCGCACCGCGCTGCGCGGCGGGCTCATCGGCTTCGTCTTCCAGGCCTTCCACCTGCTCCCGCACCGCACGGTCCTGGAGAACGTCCTGCTCGCCACGATGTACTCCGGCCTGCCGCGCGAGGAGCGGCTGCGCCGCGCCTACGCCGCCCTGCAGCGGGTGGGCCTGGAGCACCGCATCGGTTTCCGGCCCACGACGCTCTCGGGCGGGGAGCGTCAGCGCGTCGCCGTCGCCCGGGCGGTCGTCACCGCGCCGCGGCTGCTGCTCGCGG
Organism: Georgenia satyanarayanai; assembly: GCF_023715365.1. Taxonomy (GTDB): domain Bacteria; phylum Actinomycetota; class Actinomycetes; order Actinomycetales; family Actinomycetaceae; genus Oceanitalea; species Oceanitalea satyanarayanai_B. The sequence goes on along the minus strand of NZ_JAMBNZ010000005.1, from coordinate 16,617 downwards.
ACGAGCCCACCGGCAACCTCGACACCGTGACGTCCGGGGAGGTCCTCGACCTCTTCGACGAGCTGCACGCCGACGGCCTCACCCTGCTCGTCATCACCCACGACGACGCCGTCGCCGCCCGCGCCCAGCGGCGCGTGCGGATCACCGACGGTGTGCTGCGGGAGGTGCCGTGAGCGGCAACGGCTTCGGGGTGCGTGACCTGCTGCGCGAGTCCGCGCACGGCATCGGCGCGCGCCCCGGCAAGCTCGCCCTCACGATCCTCGGTACGGTGCTCGGCATCGCAGCGCTCGTCGTCACCATCGGGATGGCCCAGACCGGCGGTGGGCAGATCGCCCGCCAGTTCGACGCCGTCGCGGCGACCCAGGCCGTCGTCACTCCCGGCACCGCGGAGGGTGCGGGTGGCGCGAGCCGCTCGCGCACGGCGCTGCCGTGGGACAGCTCCGAGCGGCTGGAGCGACTGGCCGGCGTCGAGGCCGCCGTCCTCATGGCCGACCTCGACGCCGGGGAGCGCCGGATCACCTCCGTGCCGCTCATCGACCCCGCGGCGGCCACCCAGGCGCAGCCCAGCCTCGTGGCGAGCTCGGAGCAGCTGCTGCCCGCCCTGCGCGGGACGCTGGCCACCGGGCGCATGTTCGACGCCGGGCACGACGCCCGCGCCGACCGCGTCGTCGTGCTCGGCTCCGGCGCCGCCCAGCGGCTGAGCATCAACCGGGTGGACTCCCAGCCCGCTATCTTCATCGGCGAGGAGGCCTACACGGTCATCGGCATCATCGACGACGTCGCGCGCCGCAAGGACGTGCTCGACGCCGTCATCCTCCCGCTGGGGACCGCGCGCGCCGACCTCGACCTCACGGCGGCCACCGAGGTGCAGGTGCGCATCGCCGTCGGCGCCGGCCCGCTGCTCGCCGAGCAGGCGCCGCTCGCGCTGTCGCCGAACAACCCGGAGAACGTCACCGTCCAGGCCCCGTCCCTGGGGAACGTGCTGCGGGAGAACGTCCAGGGCGACATCAACGCGATCTTCCTCGCGCTCGGCGGGGTGGCCCTGCTCGTGGGTGGCCTCGGGATCGCCAACGTCACGCTGCTGGGCGTCATGGAGCGGGTGGGCGAGATCGGCCTGCGCCGGGCGCTGGGCGCCAGCCGCCGCCAGATCGCCACCCAGTTCATCGCGGAGTCGGTGACCATCGGCCTGCTCGGTGGCCTCATCGGGGCCTCGCTGGGCGCCTTCGCGGTCGTGGGGATCAGCGTGGTCCAGGAGTGGACGCCCATCCTCGACCTCGGTCTCGTCGCCGGCTCGGCCGCGCTCGGCGGCGTCATCGGCCTGCTCGCCGGGGCCTACCCGGCGCTCAAGGCCGCGTCCCTCGAGCCGGTCGCCGCCCTGCGCGGAGGACTCTGACACGGGCCTCTTGACCGCGTACTGAACGCACGTTTAGCATGTTGAACATGGGTTCAGCGGAGGCCGTCGGTGGCGAGCTCACCGCCCGAGCCCGCATCCTCCACGCCGCCGTGCGCCGCTTCGCCGTCGACGGCGTGGCCGCCCCGCTCCGCACCATCGCGGCGGACGCCGGGGTGAGCGCGGCGCTGATCATCCACCACTTCGGCTCCCGCGACGGGCTGCGTGAGGCCTGCGACGCCCACGTCCTCACGGTGGCCCGCGAGAACAAGACCCCCGTGCTCGGCGGTGGCAGTGGGGCCGGGGCGATGCTCACGCAGCTGGCGCAGATCGAGGGCTACGCGCCGGTCGTCGGCTACGTCCTGCGCCGGCTGCAGGCCGGCGGCCTGCTGGCCACCCAGCTCGTCGACGGTTTCGTCAGCGACGCCGTCGGGTACCTCCGGCAGGGGGAGGCGGCCGGAGTCGTGCGGCCCAGCAGGAACCCCGAGGCGCGGGCGCGGGTCCTCACCGAGCAGGCGCTCGGCGCCCTGCTCCTCCAGCTGCCTGCCCAGCAGGAGCACCTCGACCTCGAGGAGCTGCCCGGCTGGCTGCGCGCCTACTCCGAGCGCATCGTCGGCCCGCTCCTCGAGGTCTACACCGAGCCCTTGCTCACCGACCGGTCCCTGCTCGACTCCTACGTCGAGAGCCGCACCGGCCAGGCACCCGAACGCTGACAGGAGACACGATGTCGGACACGGCCATCCTCGCGCAGGACCTCGTCAAGACCTTCGGCTCCACCCGCGCCCTCGACGGCTTCTCCGTCCGCGTGCCGGCAGGTCAGGTCACCGGCTTCCTCGGTCCCAACGGGTCGGGCAAGTCGACGACCATCCGGGTCCTGCTCGGCATGCTGCGAGCGGACTCGGGCACCGCTCAGGTCCTCGGCCGCGACCCGTGGAGCGACGCCGTCGCCGTCCACCGGCGCCTCGCCTACGTCCCCGGTGACACGAGCCTGTGGCCGGGCCTCACGGGCGGCGAGGCGATCGACGTCCTCACCCGGCACGAGACGGGCACCGCCCACCGCCGCCGGCGTGCCGAGCTGCTCGAGCGCTTCGAGCTCGACCCGACCAAGCGGACCCGGACCTACTCCAAGGGCAACCGGCAGAAGGTCGCGCTCGTCGCGGCCCTGTCCCGCGGCGTCGAGCTCTACCTGCTCGACGAGCCGACCTCCGGCCTGGACCCCCTCATGGAGGCCGTCTTCACCGAGGAGGTCCGCCGCCTGCGGGACCAGGGATGCACCGTCCTGCTCTCCAGCCACATCCTCGCGGAGGTCGAGAAGCTCTGCGACACCGTGACGATCATCCGTGCGGGCCGCGACGTCGAGACGGGCACCCTGGCCGAGCTGCGCCACCTCACCCGGTCCACCGTCACGGTCACGACGACGGCGGACCTCGCCCGCGTCCGACGCGCACCCGGGGTGCACGACCTCGCCGTCGACGGCGCCCGGGTGCGCTTCGACGTCGACGACACCGCCGTCGCGCAGCTGCTCCCCGTGCTCGCGGAGCTCGGCGTGCACAACCTCACCATCACCCCGCCCTCGCTCGAGGACCTGTTCCTGCGCCACTACGGCGACGAGCCGGAGCACCAGACCGAGGGGCGAAGGGCTGCTCGATGACGACGACGCGCACCGCCCGGGCCGCCACCGGGCGTGCGAGCACCGACGGCGGGGAGCTCCTCACCGGCACGGCCCGGCTGCTGCGCCTCTTCCTGCGGGTCTCGCGCCGGCAGATCCTCGTCTGGGCGCTCGCCTTTGCCGCGCTCGTGGCCGGCTCGGTCGCCGCGCTCGAGGACACCTACCCCGACGCGCAGGCGCTGCAGGCCCGGGCCGCCCTCATGGACAGCCCGGCCGCCGTCATGATGACCGGGCCCGCGTTCGCGCTGGACGACTACACCTTCGGCGCCATGCTCGCCAACGAGCTCTCGCTGTGGGTGTTCCTGCCGGCCGCCATCATGAGCGTGCTCCTCGTCGTGCGCCACACCCGCGGTGAGGAGGAGTCCGGCCGCCTGGAGATGCTGCGCTCACTGCCCGTGGGCCGTTTCGCCCCGGCGCTCGCCGCCGTGCTCACCGTCACGGTCGCCGACCTCGCCGTCGCCGCCGCCGTCACGGGCGCGCTCGTGGGGACCGGGATGGCCGCGGCGGACTCGGTGGCCCTCGGCGTCGCGACGGGCCTCACCGGCCTCGTCTTCGGTGCGGTCGCCGCGGTGACCGCACAGCTCACCGAGCACGCCCGCGCGGCCTCGGGCATGGCCCTGGGGGCGGTGGCCGTCGCGTTCCTCGTCCGCGGGATCGGCGACGTCATCGAGCCCCAGGGCTCCTGGCTGTCGTGGCTCTCCCCCTTCGCGTGGGCACAGCAGACCCGCCTCTACGTCGACCTGCGCTGGTGGCCGCTGGCCGTGTCGACCCTCGTGGCCGTCCTGCTCCTCGTCCTCGCGGTCTCCCTCGCCCGGCAGCGCGACCTCGGTGCCGGGCTGCGGCCCGCGCGCCCCGGTCCGCCGGCCGCGTCCCGGTCGTTGCTCGCGCCCACCGGCCTCGCCCGGCGCCTCGTGTCCGGCACCTTCATCGGCTGGGCCGTCGGGCTGTTCCTCTTCGCCCTGGCGTTCGGGACGCTCGCGAACTCCCTCGAGGGCATGGTCGCTGACATCCCCGCGGTGGGGGAGTGGATCGACCTCGACCTCAGCGACCTCACCCGGTCCTTCGCCGCGGTCATGCTCGGGTTCCTCGCCGTCGGGCCGGCCGCGCTCGCCGTCTCCGGCGTCCTGCAGCTGCGGGCGGAGGAGCGGGCGGGCCGGGTGGAGGGTCTGCTCGTCTCCGGGAGCTCGCGCACCGCCCTCCTCGTCCGGTGGGTCGCCGTCGTGCTCGTCGAGGCCGTCCTCGTCCAGGTGCTCATCGGGCTCGGCGTGGGAGCCGGTGTCACGCTGGCCACCGGTGAGGCCGCCTGGGTCGGTGAGCTCACGCTCGCCGCCCTCGCCCACCTGCCCGGGATCCTGCTCGTCGGTGCGCTGGCCGTGGCGCTGTACGGCCTCGCCCCGCGGGCGGCCGGCCTCGCGTGGGCGCTGGTGGTGTGGGCAGCGGTCGTCGCCTTCCTCGGTGACCTCCTCGGGCTGCCCGGCTGGGCGCGCGACGTCTCACCCCTCGCGCACACCCCGGCGGTCCCCGACGCCGACCTCGTGCCCGCCCCGCTGGTCGTCATGGCCGCACTCGCCGCCCTGCTACTGCTCGCCGGTCTGGTCGGGCTCCGCCGCCGCGATGTCGGGGCCGCCTGACCCCGCTCGCGCCGGTCCCCGTCCAGGTCCTGGGCGTGGTCGGCTGTCTCGTCCTCGTCGCGTCGCTGCCGCCGCCGGTGGTGGCGGGCGGCGTCGTCGTGCTCCTCGCCGGGGCCGGCTACCGCTACGGGCGCGGGCGGCGGGCCAGCCGCTGGTAGGCCCGGTCCCACCAGTGCTCGGTCTGGGGGACGACGACGTGCTCCCCGCGTGCCATCCGCTCGAGGATGTCCGCGCGCACCCCGAGGAGCGTGAGGACCTGCGCGAGGGTGGAGATGACGGCGATGAGGGCGATGGAGGCCACCGCCCACCGGTAGTCGAGCAGGCTCGGGTCGGTGCCGCCGCGCAGGTCCAGGACCCGCCCGACGACGATCGCCGCGAGCATCGCCCCGACGAAGCCACCCGCGTTGACCAGGCCCGTCGCCGTCGAGATCCGCACGGGCGCGTTGTAGTCGCGGGCGATGTGGAAGCCGATCTGCGAGCCGGGACCACCGATCGCGAGCATGACGAAGGCGATCGTCACGACGGCGTGCGGCGGCTGCCCGCCCGGCCACAGGACGAGCAGGGCCAGGGCGAGGATGCCGAGGAGCGCGACGACGATCGCCATCGGCGAGCGCCACGTGGGCCTGCGCCCCGCGAGCGGCCCGACGACGAAGCTCATCGTGAGCGTGCCGAGGACGAAGATCGACAGCTGGGAGGCAGCCGCGGCGTCGGACCAGCCGAGCCCGGCGGTGAGGTACGGGAAGCCCCACACGAGGGAGATGACGACCCCGGGGGTCATCGTGGCCTGGTGGGTCCAGAAGCCGAGGCGGGTCTCGCGGCGGGCCCAGGCGGCGCGGACGTCGGCGACGGCGCTGCGCGGGACGGCGGGCACGTCCGGGGCCGGCACGGCACGGTAGGGCGCGGCGACCGCGGGCCGCAGCAGGAGGAGCGCGTAGAGGAGCGAGGCGGCCGCGGTGAAGCCGAAGGTGCGCGTCCAGCCCAGCCAGCCCAGGGCGGCGGCGAGCGGGACGGTGGCGGCGAGGTTGCCGGCCATCCCGATGAGCCCGGTGAGCATCGTGAGGAAGGCGTACCGGTGGTGCGGGAACCACATCGCGGCCAGCCGCAGGACGGCGATGAAGACGGCGGCGTCCCCGATGCCGAGCAGGGCGCGGGCGGCGAGGGCGACGGGGTAGCTCGTCGCGAGCGCGAAGCCCAGCTGCGCCGTCCCGAGCACGAGCGTGGCGACGAACAGGACGCGCCGCGGGCCGAAGCGGTCGATGGCGACGCCGGCGGGCACCTGCATGACGGCGTACAGGCCCAGCTGGACCATGACGAAGGAGCCGAGCTGGGTGGAGGTGATCCCGAGACGGTCCACCGCGTCCGGGCCCGCCACGCCGAGTGAGGCGCGGTGGAGGAGGGCGAGGAAGTAGACCCCGCCGCCGGCCAGCCACACGGCCCACGCCGACCGGCGGGCGCGGTCACCGAAGCGGTTCAGTGGCGTGCTCACGATGGACCATGATCCCACTCGGCCGTGACGGTCGTAGCATCGGGGAGCACAACCAGCGGATGAGAGGCGGCCACCCTGAGCCCGGCGGACGACACCACCACACCCGACCCCCGGCGCTGGCGCATCCTCGCGGTCCTGCTCGTGGCGATCTTCATGTCGCTCGTGGGCGTGAGCATCATCAACGTCGTCCTGCCCTCGATCCAGCAGGGCCTGGGTGCCTCGGACTCCGAGCTGCAGTGGGTGCTCACCGGCTACGCCCTCACCTTCGGCGTCGTCCTCGTCGCCGCCGGCCGCGCCGGGGACATCCTCGGCCGGGGGCCGCTGTTCATCGCCGGCGTCGCCCTCTTCACCCTCTCCTCGATCGCCGGCGGGCTCGCTCCCGACCCGCTCAGCCTCAACATCGCGCGGGTGCTCCAGGGCCTGGGCTCGGGCCTGCTCAACCCGCAGGCCGTGGGGATGATCCAGCAGTACTTCCGCGGTCCTGAGCGGGGCCGGGCCTTCGGCGCGCTCGGCAGCGTCATCGGGGTGTCCGTCGCCATCGGCCCCGTCATCGGCGGGCTCATCGTCGAGCTCGCCGGCGAGGCCCAGGGCTGGCGGTGGACCTTCCTCGTCAACGTGCCCGTCGGCATCGCCGCCATCGTCCTCGCGCTGCGCTGGCTGCCCCGCCCGCTACGGAACCCGCGCGAGCGCGGCGGGCGGTCAGTGGTGCGCGAGCTCGACCCGGTGGGTGCCATCCTGCTCGGCCTCGCGGTGCTCGCGCTGCTCCTGCCCTTCGTCGAGAGGTCCCTCGGGCCGGGCGGGTGGCTCGTCCTGCCCGTCGCCGTCGTCCTCCTCGGTGTGTGGCTGTGGTGGGAGCGCCGCTACCGCGACCGCGGGCACGCACCCATGGTGGACCTCGGGCTCTTCCGCGTGCGCAGCTTCACCACCGGCACGCTCATCGCCTGCCTGTACTTCATGGGCGTGACCAGCGTGTGGGTGCTCGTGGCGCTCTACGTCCAGGACGGCCTGGGCCGCAGCGCCCTGGAGGCGGGGTTCATCGGCATGCCCGCGGCCGTCCTGTCGGCGTTCGCCGCGAACTGGTCGGGCAGGCGGGTGACTCGCCACGGTCGGCGGATCGTCGTCGCCGGGATCGTCAGCGCGATCATCGGTCTGGCGCTGAGCATCGCTGTCGTCCAGCTCGTCGATGCCGGCCACGCGAGCGTGTGGTGGATGCTCCTCACGCTCACCTTCATCGGAGCCGCCCAGGGCCTGGTCATCACGCCGAACCAGACGATCACGCTGGGGGAGGTGCCCCTCGAGTACGCGGGCAGCGCCGGTGGCGTGCTCCAGACCGGCCAGCGCATCGGCACCGCGATGGGACTGGGCATCATCACGGCCATCGCCTTCGCCGTGCTCGACGGCAGCGGGTGGCCGCTCGCCGTCACCGCCGGGTTCGCGGCGACGGCGGCACTGCTGCTCATCACTCTCGTGGTCGCCGTCCTCGACGCACGGAGGGGGAGGGCGGGCGAGGTCCGCTCCTAGAACTCCCCGGCCAGGTGGCCGGCGAGACGGGCATGACGCTGCGCGCTTGCCTCGTTCAGCCCGGTGATGGTGACGTTCTTGCCCTTGGCGGCGTACTTCGTCGTGATCGCGTCGAGCGTCGCGACGGTCGACGCGTCCCAGATGTGGGACCGGGAGAGGTCGATGACGACGTTCTTCGGGTCGCCGGTGTAGTCGAACTGGTAGACGAGGTCATTGGACGACGCCCACAGGAGCTCACCGACGACCGCGTAGACGCGGGTGTCGTCGTCGGGGTGGGCCACCTCGACGACCTCGGTGACGTGGGCGACACGGTTGACGAACATGACGGCCGCGACGACGACGCCCGCGACGACGCCGTAGGCGAGGTTCTCGGTGAGCACGGTGACGACGACGGTCGACAGCATGACGGTCGTCTCGCTCTTCGGCATGCGCCGCAGCGTCGAGGGCCGCACGGAGTGCCAGTCGAAGGTGGCGACGCAGACCATGATCATCACGGCGACGAGCGCCGCCATCGGGATCGTGCCGACGACGTCACCCAGCGCGACGACGAGGACGAGGAGGAAGACCCCGGCGAGGAAGGTCGAGATCCGGGTCCGCGCGCCCGAGACCTTCGTGTTGATCATCGTCTGGCCGATCATCGCGCAGCCACCCATCCCGCCGAGGAAGCCGGTGATGACGTTGGCGGCACCCTGGCCCCACGCCTCGCGGGTCTTGTCGGAGTGGGTGTCGGTGACGTCGTCGACCAGCTTCGCCGTCATGAGGGACTCCATGAGCCCGACGAGGGCCATGGCGACGGCGAACGGGCCGATGGTCTGCAGCGTCTCGAGCGTGAGCGGGACGTCGGGCAGGAAGAACGAGGGCAGGGAGTCGGGCAGCTCGCCCTGGTCGCCGACGTCCGGGACCGCGAGCCCGAAGCCCACGGTCACCGCCGTGAGGACGACGATGGCGACGAGCGGGCCGGGCACGGCCCTGGTGAGGCGGGGGACGAGGACGATCATCGCGATCCCGGCCGCGACCATGGCGTAGACGTGCCAGGAGACGTCGGTGAGGTAGGGCAGCTGGGCGAGGAGGACGAGGATCGCCAGCGCGTTGACGAAGCCGACCATGACGCTGCGCGGGATGAAGCGCATGAGCCGGGTCACGCCGACGACGGCGAGGAGCACCTGGATCAGACCGGCGAGGATGACGGTCGCGATGAGGTAGTCCATGCCGTGCTCGCGCATGACCGGCGCTATGACGAGCGCGACGGCACCGGTCGCCGCCGAGATCATGGCGGGACGTCCGCCGAGGAAGGCGATGGAGACGGCCATCGTGAAGGACGCGAAGAGCCCGACACGCGGGTCGACGCCGGCGATGATCGAGAAGGAGATCGCCTCGGGGATGAGAGCGAGGGCGACGACGAGGCCGGCCAGGACCTCGGTGCGCAGCCGGCGCGGGCTGCGCAGCGCGCCGACGACGGAGGTGACGTCCTCGCTGCGCACCCGGCGGCGCTCCATGGGGCTGGGGCCGGTGGGCGCAGCGAGGGGTGAGGTCACGAGGTCTCCCGTGGTCGACGGCGCAGGCGCCGGTGGTCAGGACTGGGAGGCGCGTCGTCGGGCCCGGGGAGCGAGGGGCGGTGGTCCCGGCTGCTCCGACCTCCCACCCTATCGGCGCGGCGCGGTGCCGCGTGGATGACCTCGCTCACCGGCGGGCCCGGACGTGCCGGGCCCGCCGGGTGGTGTCAGGCGGAGGTGCTGCTCTCGCCGTCGTCGCCCGCAGCGGTGCGCCCCACGCCCACCGGCGCGGGCTGCTGCGCGTCCGTCGTGCGGCCGCGGACGAGGTCGAGCAGGTCGATGCCGGTCTGGGCCTTGAGCAGTGTGCCGAGCTCCTGGACACCCACGGAGACCTGCTCGGTGAGGCGCGAGGCGCCGGACTTGTCGATGACGGTGAGGTCGTCGATGCTGCCGAGCGCGTCCGCGTAGGGCTGGGCCATGCGGGGCAGCGCGTCGAGGATCATCTGGAGACGGGCCGACTCGGGGAACGCCTGGTAGGCGTCGGACTCGGCCTTGATCGCGGCACCGCGTGCCTCGCCCTTGGCGCGCTCGGCGGCGGCCTCCGCCTCACCGCGGGCCTGGGTGCCGTCCGCCTCCGCACGGGCGAGGGCGAGGGCACCCTCGGCACGGCGCTGTTGCTGGACGAGGTCGGCCTCAGCGCGGGCGCGGGCCGCGGACGCCTCGGCGTCGGCCTGCGCGATGGTGCGCTGGGCCTCCGCCTCGGCCTTGCGAATGGCGGTCGTCTTGGAGGCCTCCGCCTCCTGCTCGACGGAGTACTTGCGGGCGTCGGCCTCCTGCGCGGCCTCGTACTTACGGGCTTCGGCGGGCTTGCGGACCTCGGTCTGCAGCTCCTGCTCGCGCAGCGCCGCCCGGCGCACGGCGACCTGCTCCTGCTCGACGAGGACGGCCTGCTGCGCCTCGGCCTCGGCGCGCTCCTTCGCCGCCTCGGCCTCGGCCTGGGCCTGCGCCGTCTGCTGGGCGATCTGAGCGTTGCGCAAGGCCAGGGCCTTGTTCGACTCGGCGATCTGGACCGCGGCCTCGTTGGACCGCTCGGTGCTCTCCTGCTGGGCCTGCGCCTCCGCGATCTCCGCGTCACGGGCGACGGCGGCGGCCCGGGGGCGCCCGAGGTTGCGGATGTAGTCGCCGGAGTCCTCGACGGTCTGGATCTCGAAGTTCTCCAGGACGAGGCCTCGCTCGGCGAGCATCGGGACGGCGATGTCCTTGACCTCCTTCGAGAACTCCTGGCGCTCGTAGAGGATTGACTCGACGGTCAGCGTTCCGGCGATCGTACGGAGCACACCGACGAGCACCTCGCTCGTCTGCTGCTCGATGACCTGCTCCTGGCTGCGGCCGGCGAAGCGCTGCGCGGCGGCGCGCACCATCCGCTCGGTGCCACCGACCTTGACGACGGCGATGGAGCGCAGCGTGACGCCGACACCGCTCTTCGTCGTCGCGTCCTCGGCGGCGACCGAGAAGCTCTGGGAGGCCAGCGACAGGCGCACGACCTGCTCGAAGACCGGCTTGACGAACGTGCCGCCGCCGATGACGACGCGCTGGCCGGACAGGTCTGTGGTCTCGTCCCCGGTCTCCGGGTTGATGACGGGCTTGCCGCTCTTGCGGCCGGTGATGATGAGCGCCTCGTCCGGGGTGGCGATCTTGAAGCGCACCTTGGCGTAGATGAAGCCGATGATGACGAGGACGATGAGGGCAACGACCGCCACGACGACGATCAGGGCGGTGCCGGCGAGTTCCATGGAGCTCCTAAATGCAGGTGAGCGGTACGGCCGTGCGCAGCCTCCAACCGGCGAGCGCTGCCGGCGATGGCTGGTGCCCGCCGACCGGCGGGCATGGCCACCCTACCGACGGCAGCCGCGACACTTGTCGCTTTCCGCCGCCCTCATCCGCCGCCCCAGCGGCCAAGCATGCCGCGCCGCCCACAACCGACGTACCGCCTACATCCGACGTACCGCCGACAGTCGACTTCCGCCGACAGCCGACCGACCGCCGGCGACTCCCATGATCGTCGGTCGAGGGCGGGACTCATCAGCCGGCGTCGAAGCGGTCCTCGCCGTCGGCGTCGGGGTCGGGTCCTTCTGGCGGCACTGCGCCGGTGAGGTCGGGGGTGTCCTCCCGAGTCTCCGGGGCGGCGCGGTCAGGTGCCTCAGGGGCGGACGCGTGCTGCGGGTTCTCCACGGGCACGTCTCCGGCGGTGCTCTCGCTCATGCTGCACTCCTCGTCCGTGTCACGTGCTTGGTCAGGCCGGTCCCTGCTGCGGTGACGTCTGGTCGGTCCCACCGCCGAGCTGCCGGAGGAGCTCGTGGCACCTGTGTGCCCGCTCGGAGTCCTCCTTCATCACCTGCTCGAAGAACTGGGCGATGTCCTCCTCGCCGGCGTTGCGGGCGTCGCGGACGTACTGTCCGTAGTCGTGCCCGGCCTTCAGTGCGTGGTACTGCACGGAGATGAGGTTGAAGGTGACGTCGTCGAAGCCGGTCTCCCCGGTGGCCATGGTGATCTCCCTCGTCGGTGCGGACATGCTGGCCGTCCCAGTGTGTGACCGGCATCACGGGCGGCGCATCCTGAGCCGTCGAGGACGATGTCCCCCCGAACCGTGAAAGATGGTTCGGTCGGTCGACACAATCAGGCCATGACCCCTGACAGTGCAGCAGATCTCCGCCGCGACATGATCCGCCGACGGGGCCGCCGGTGGGGCCGACTGACCGTCTCGGCTGTGGGCCTGTGCGTCCTCGGAGCCTGCGGGACACAGCCCGCGCCGGCCGACCCGGCCGCCACCATGCCGCCCGCAACCATGCCGCCCCTCGCGGAGGTGGCTGAGTCGGGCCCCGACTGCCTCGCTGACGACGTCGTCACCAGTATCTCCCTGTTCCCGCAGGACACCGGCAGCCCCGGCCCCACGCCAGGGGCGGTCCCTCCGGACTTCCAGCCGGCCGGAGTCGTGCTCTGCAGGATCTCCATGACGACGATGCTCCAGGAGCCGGCCCCGCCCACCCTGGTCCCGAGGATCGAGGATCTCGGTGCCGACGAGCCGCTTCCCGATGTCCCCGTTGCGGAGGAGGACGCGGACGTGCTTCAGCGGCTGACCATCGAGGAGGTCACGCTCACCGGTGACGTGGACCCGTTCCTCGCCGCGCTGGCCCGCGAGTCGGCGCCGCGAAGCAGCGGCGCGTGCATGGCCAAGATGGAGGTGCAGCCGGCGATCTTCCTCGTCGACGACGATGGTCGGGCGGTGCGACCGCAGTGGCCGGTCGACGGGTGCGGCTTCCTCCTCGAGGGGGCCGCCGCGACGCTCGAGGGGCTGACGGAGACGGGGGTGACGGTGCATGAGGTCGACCAGTGCGTCGGTCGGTGCTCGACGGCGGAGGGCGGCTGAGCGACCGACAGGTCGCGTCAGGGGAGGGGCCGTCGACGACTACAGCAGGCGCGTTCGCCCGGTGGGGCTCGTGGTGCTGAACCGCTCGCGATAGGTTGACGGCGTCGTGCCGAGGTGGCGGATGAAGGCGCGGCGGAGCGTCTCGTCACTGCCGAGGCCGCACAGCTCGGCGACGCGCGCGAGGGTGTGGCCGTCGAGGACCAGCGACCGGGCGGCGTCGACGCGTACCTGCTCAAGCCAGCGGGCGGAACAGGCGGGTGAGGTGGCGCTCGCTGACCCCGTCGGCGGCGGCCATGGACATCACCGTGTGCTCCGCCGCAGGCTCGGCAATCACGGTGTCCATGAGCGAGCGCAGCTGCGGCTGGCGGGTCGGTGGGGTTCGCAGAGCCGTGGAGAACTGGCTCTGGCCACCGGGTCGCTGCATGAACATCACGAGCTCCCGGGCCGTCTCCCGAGCGGTGTGAACCGCCCCGGGTTCGATGGAGGGTCGCGATCTTGGGAGGATCGGACTTATGTCGAAGCGATACCCGCAGGAGCTCAAGGAGCGCGCGGTCCGGATGGTGCTCGAATGCGAGAAGGACTATGAAACGCGCTACGGCGCGGTCAAGGCCGTAGCCAACAAGTTGGATATCGGAATTGAAAGCCTACGCGTGTGGGTGAAGAACGCCGATGGCCAGGCCCTCGGTAAGACGCCCAGCGTCCCTACTGTCGACCCGGCGCGGGTGAAGGAGCTCGAACGTGAAGTTCGGGAACTTCGCCGGGCGAATGACATCCTGAAAGCGGCAGCGTCTTTCTTCGCGCGGGAGCTCGACCCGCCACTGCGGTGATCTGCCACTTCATCGAAAGCCACAAGGAGCGTTTCGGGGTCGAGCCGATCTGCGCCGTGCTGACCGAGCACGGCTGCAAGATCGCCCCGAGCACCTACTATGCGTGGCGATCGCGCCGACCCAGCGACAGGGACATTCACGAGGCGTATATCCGCAATGCCATATTCGACCTGCGGTTCAAGCGCGATGAATTGACCGGAGCGTGGAGGGCCACGGCTGTGAGCCTGTACGGCTATCGCAAGACCTGGCACCAGCTGCGCGCCATGGGCATCACCGTGGCCCGCTGCACGGTCGCGCGCATCATGCGCGAGGCTGGCTGGCGCGGCGTGCTGCGCGGCCGTCGGGTGCGCACCACGGTGCCAGCAGATGAGGGTCAGCGCGCCGCGGACCTGCTGGGCCGACAGTTCGCCGCCCCGTCTCCGAATCACACCTGGATCGCGGACTTCACATATGTGCGCACGTGGTCTGGGTTCGTCTACGTGGCATTCATTGTCGACGTCTTCGCTCAGCGCATTGTCGGTTGGCATGTGCAAAGTACCATGCACGCCGATCTTGTCACCAATGCCTTGCGAATGGCAATCTGGTTCCGGGACGCCTCCGGGGACCCGATCCCAGAAGGCTTGATTCACCATTCCGACGCAGGGAGTCAATACACTTCTGTGCGCTTCACTGAGCGACTCGCCCTCGAGGCGATCGCACCGTCGATCGGGAGCGTGGGCGACGCGTACGACAATGCACTCATGGAATCTATTATCGGACTATACAAGAGCGAGTGCATCGAGACCGACATCTTTCACAACCGGCCCTTCAAGACCTTAGAGGATGTCGAGCTGGCCACCATGATGTGGGCCGATTGGTGCAACAATGAGCGCCTGCACTCAAGCTTGGGATACAATTCACCGGTGACCTTCGAGGCCCGGTATCACGCCACCGAGGACACAGACACCCTCATCACAGCCAACAACTGAACTCTCCATCGAACCCGGGGCGGTTCACCGGCCGCTCGGGCAAGGCCTACGCCGACTGGCTCACCGACCGTAGCGCCGACTTCCGTGCCGGGGTGCAGGTCGCGGCGCTGGACCCCTTCGCCGGCTACAAGACCGCGATCGCCGACGAGCTCGCCGACGCCACCGCCGTGCTGGACGCCTTTCACGTCGTCAAGCTCGGTACCCAGGCCGTTGATGAGGTCCGTCGCCGCGTCCAGCAAGAGACCCTGGGACACCGCGGCCGCAAGGGCGACCCGCTCTACGGCATCCAGAGAATCCTGCGCGCCGGCGCGGAGAACCTCACCGACCGCCAACTCACTCGCCTCGCGGCAGCGATCGAGACCGACGAGGCCCACCAGGCCGTCTACCTCGCCTGGCGCTGCGCCCAAGACCTCAGGGCCGCCTACCGCTGCGCCGACCTGACCGCCGGCCGGGTCATGGCCGAACGCACCCTGAGCATCTTCCACACCTGCCCCATCCCCGAGATCGCGAGACTCGGGCGGACGCTACGCCGCTGGAAGGACGCGTTCTTGGCCTACTTCACCACCAACCGCTCCAACAACGGCGGCACCGAGGCCATCAACGGCATCATCGAGCTCCACCGCCGCCTCGCCCGCGGCTACCGCAACCGCGACAACTACCGTCTCCGTATGCTCCTCGTCGCCGGAGGCCTCAAGACGTGATCCCCACCGAATGTCCGAAGAGCCGCATGACTTCGAGCCCGATAGGTAGGT
This sequence comes from Georgenia satyanarayanai, assembly GCF_023715365.1. Classification (GTDB taxonomy): domain Bacteria; phylum Actinomycetota; class Actinomycetes; order Actinomycetales; family Actinomycetaceae; genus Oceanitalea; species Oceanitalea satyanarayanai_B. The sequence continues at coordinate 1,453 of NZ_JAMBNZ010000005.1, read as the reverse complement.
CGTATTCCGAGAGAGAGCGTGCGGCGGCGGCAGCGGTCCAGCGCGTCGCCGGTCAGGCGTACGACGTGGAAGGGATCCCCTGCGGGACGAGGCTGATCTCCACGCCGAGGAGGACGGCGAGCTCGGCGTGACCCGCGGCCGGTTCCTCACACGGGACCGTGTCCACCGTCGAGGCAGTCTCGACCTGAATCCCACGGCGGACACGCGGAGGTGTTTGACCGTAGCCCCCGCCCTGAGCCCTGCGGGAGAACCGGATTACTAGCGCGCCGTGGCGTGGGGAGTGATCGAAAGGACGTCCTTCGCGCTCGGGTGCGGGAGGATGAGGAGGTGAGCGCGTATAACCGGCCCTCGGTCGTTGCACCGGTCTTCCATGACGCAGACGGCCAGATCATCGACTACGGGAACCGGTGGAGCGGGTCACCGCCGGAAGAGACTTACTCGGTCGACACCCATCCCGAGCGCTTCGCACCACTCCACACAGTGGCTGATGCCCTCATCTCACATCTGCGCGCTACCTACGACGTCCGACTCACCGAGGGTGAGGGGACCGCTGGAGATCTGCTCCGCCCAGCTCCTGAATTCCTACGCGCGGTGCGCATCCAGCCCAACGACCCGGCATGCGCCGCGCTGACGTTCGTGTTCACTGCCTACCCCGGCATCTTTCTGCACGCCGGTTTGCTGCACGACTTCCACTATCCGGTATGCGGCTGCGACGCGTGCGACTCCAACTGGACCACTGAAGCCGACCTACTAGAGCAGCAAGTGCTCGCGGTCATCACCGGACACTACCGGGAGGGCATCGAAGACGGACCCCAGCCTTGGGTCGAGTACGCGTTCACCTATCCCGACGGTGCAAACTCCGGAAGATCCCGCGCCGAGGAGATCCCGGCAGAGCGTTTCGAAGCCGCCAAGCCCATCCTCTGTGACCTCACTGAAGGGTGGGCCTCCTGGCCACAGAGATCCTCGGGCTCCTGAGAGCACTTGTTCCGGCTCACGATCCGCCATCGGGACCGGGCCCGCATCGGCCGGGGGTGCACACACATTTAGGAAGGGCTTAGCGTGTGGCGGGTGCCCGCGCGACGCTCGTAAGTGCGGAGGTGGTCCGTGGTGACTGAAAGACTGCGGCTGTGAAGACACCCACGGCACTGAGCAGCGGCGCGTAGACCGCTCGGGATCATGCCCTGACCGCCGTCGTCGTCGGAAGTGGGGGCGCCTTGGTCAGGACCAGTGAGATGACGGCGTTGTGGCTCGCCTCGCCGCCTCCTCTGCGGTGCCCATCTCCGGACGGCGGAGGTCCGAAGCTGCCCGAGGACGGGCGGAGCTCGGATGATGCTCCTATGGACTGTCAAGCGGCGAGGAGCCACTGGCGGTAGGTGCTGGCGAAGTCGTCATCTCGCCTCTTGCCGCGTTCGATGTCGGATATGCGTGCTGGCCAGACGTTGAATTGCTCGGC
>NZ_JAMBNZ010000049.1 GCF_023715365.1 Georgenia satyanarayanai | reverse complement strand
CGCCGGGCTCCTCGCCCTCCATGAGCGGACCGCGGCGCTGGTCATCGTCGATGTCCTGTCCTTCTCCACCGCCGTGGACATCGCCGTGGCGCGCGGGGCGATCGTGCATCCCTTCCCCTTCTCGGACCAGCGGGCGGCACAGCAGGAGGCGGCCCGTCTCGGCGCCACCCTGGCCCATCCCCGGAACGCGGCGGGCGGCCAGTACAGCCTCTCCCCCGCCAGCCTCGCTAGTCGGCCTTGAACAACGTCTTCAGGCTGTCGCCCCTGCGAGCAGGGTGCGGCCTGTCGGGACGCTGGCTTGGCTGATCGGGGTGAGGATTGCCTGTCGGAGGGCGGCGAGGAGAGCGGCCAAAAGGGCCCTGAGGTGGGCGAGGATCTTGCGGATGTTGTGGCCGCAGCCGCAGAGGACGGCGTAGAGAGCATCGCCGAGCGTGCCCTTGAGGGCGCAGCGGGCGAGGCGGCCATCGGTCTTCATGTGGCCGATCTCGGGCTCGATGGCGCTGCGGCGGCGGAGCAGCCGGCGCAGGCGGGGCGTGAGGCCGCGGCTGGTGCC
>NZ_JAMBNZ010000048.1 GCF_023715365.1 Georgenia satyanarayanai | reverse complement strand
ATCACCTGCAGCCCGCCTAACACAAAAATCTGTTGCCGAAGTGCCCAAAGCCGAGAGGGCTGTAGCTCTAAACCAATAATAAATAATAACAGCACGACGCCAAATTCAGAAAAATGCAGCAAGTCATCGGGGTTGCTCGCAACTTTTAAAAAACTTGGACCCAGCAATAAGCCTGTAAACAAATAACCCAATACCGTGGCGATACCAAAACGCTTTGCAAGCGGTATCAAAATCACTGCTGCACCCAAAAAGATAGTTGCGTCAAGCATCATAGAACTATCAGCACTGGCAGCAAGCACAAACATACAAAACCTCAATATTTTTAATTTTTAACAAATATTTTCCAAATCCCGTTATCGGCAATCGCATTTTTATAGGCGTCATTGCGTTTTTTACGGGGAGTTTGCCGGCTGTCCACCACTTTAAAGTCTGCTAATGTTTGAATCACCAAACCTGTGCGATAAAAACGAATCCTCTCAGGCTCTAGCAATTCACCTTTGCGATTGCGACAAAACACATAAGCACGTAAATCAATAAATTCACGATGCGCTACCAGC
>NZ_JAMBNZ010000047.1 GCF_023715365.1 Georgenia satyanarayanai | reverse complement strand
TCGACTGGCCCTTGTCGCCGAGACCAGCCCCGAGGAGGTGACCACCACCGAACCCATCGGCGCCATCAGCGCCTGATCCAACCCCCCGATCTCGAGGACCGATACACCACTCCCCAGGGCTTGACCGGCCATCGTCAACCGGTGGCATTCGCCGGCCCCAGACACGCGCCGTTGCGATGACTCGGCATTAGAGTCGCGATGGTGGCAAGAGTTCTCGTAACCGGGATGTCAGGCACCGGGAAGTCGACCGTGCTCGAAGAACTGGAGCGGCGCGGCCACGTCGTCGTCGACACCGACTACGGCGGATGGACGCTCCCGGATGGCACGTGGGATGAACCCCGGATGTCCCAGCTCCTGGCCGATCATCGTGATGTCGTCGTGTCCGGCACCGTGGATAGCCAAGGCCGGTTCTATGACCGGTTCGATCATGTGGTCCTGCTCAGCGCACCGCTCCAGGTGCTGCTGCAGCGATTGAGGTCTCGGACGAACAACCCCTATGGCAAGTCGGAAGTGGAAGCGGGGGAGGTAGCGAACTACGTCGAGACAGTCGAGCCGTTGCTGC
>NZ_JAMBNZ010000046.1 GCF_023715365.1 Georgenia satyanarayanai | reverse complement strand
CCCGCACCACGATCCGGGCCAAGGACGGCATCCGCGCCGGTGACCTCCTGAACCGGGACTTCACCGCTGCGGCACCCAACCGCGTGTGGGTCACGGACTTCACCTATGTCCGCACGTGGGCCGGGTTCGTCTACGTCGCGTTCATCATCGACGTGTTCTCCCAGCGGATCGTGGCCTGGCACGTGGCTGCCACGATGCACACCGACCTGGTGATGATCCCGCTGCGAATGGCGCTGTGGCAGCGCGACCGAGACGGCCACGCCCCCAGGCCAGGAGAGCTGATCCATCACTCCGATGCCGGGTCGCAATACACGTCCATTCGGCTCACCGAGCACCTCGCGCTGGCCCAGATCCGGCCCTCGATCGGGTCGGTCGGCGACGCGCTCGACAATGCACTGGCCGAGACCATCAACGGCCTGTACAAGTCCGAGGCGATCCGCACCACCGTGTTCCACGAGGGGCCCTTCAAGACCATCGCCGACGTGGAGTACGCCACCGCCGGCTGGACCGACTGGTACAACGCCCGCCGCCTCCACGGCACCCTGGGCAACGTCCCGCCCATCGAGTACGAGCAAGCCCACTATGCTGCCCTCAACCCCGAGCCGCAGCCCGCATGAGAGCGGCAGAGAACCTGGGGCGCTTCAGT
>NZ_JAMBNZ010000045.1 GCF_023715365.1 Georgenia satyanarayanai | reverse complement strand
CCCTAAGCGTGTGCTAAGTGGGAAAGGATGTGGAGTTGCACAGACAACCAGGAGGTTGGCTTAGAAGCAGCCACCCTTGAAAGAGTGCGTAATAGCTCACTGGTCAAGTGATTCTGCGCCGACAATTTAGCGGGGCTCAAGCACACCGCCGAAGCCGTGGCATCAGCACATGTCCCCAGCATCCTCCCTCGTGGAGTGTGTTCAGGGGTGTTGATGGGTAGGGGAGCGTCGTGTGGGAGGTGAAGCTGCGGGGTGACCCAGTGGTGGATCCCACACGAGTGAGAATGCAGGCATGAGTAGCGAAAGACGGGTGAGAAACCCGTCCGCCGAATGACCAAGGGTTCCAGGGCCAGGTTAATCCGCCCTGGGTAAGTCGGGACCTAAGGCGAGGCCGACAGGCGTAGTCGATGGACAACGGGTTGATATTCCCGTACCGGCGAAACACCGCCCATACCGAGCCCGGTGATGCTAACCGCCCAACGCCCTCACGTCACCCTTCGGGGTGCGTGTGGGCCGCGCGCGGAACCCGAACCGGCATTAGGTAAGCGTATTAACAGGGGTGACGCAGACAGGTAGCCTCCGCGTGCTTAATGGCTATGCACGTCCAAGGGAGCAGGGCGAGGTCCAGGCAAATCCGGGCCTCACACAAG
>NZ_JAMBNZ010000044.1 GCF_023715365.1 Georgenia satyanarayanai | reverse complement strand
CAGGATGCTGACGGCGACGGATCGGGCGGAGATCTCCACGGGGCTCAAGGCGGGGTGGACGGTGCGCAGGATCGCCGAGTACCTCGACCGTTCCCCGTCGGTGGTCTCGCGTGAGATCCGGCGTAACGCGACGAAGACGCGCGGGTACAAGATGGTCACCGCGGACTGCCGGGCCCAGCGACGCCGGTCGCGTCCCCAGAGGGGGAAGGTTGAGGCCGATCCGGTGCTGCGTGCCCGGGTGCTGGCCGATCTGAAGCACTCACGCACGCCGCGTCAGATCGCCGGACGCTTGCACCTGGAGGCCCGGGACGAGAGCGTGAGCCTGATGAAGGGCTCGGTGCCGGCCGGTGGCAGGACGGTCAGCCACGAGGCGATCTACCGGTTCATCTACGCCCTGCCCAAGGGTGAGCTCGCGGCGCACGGGGTGATGCTGCGGTCCAAGCGCACCCGGCGCCGCGCACCCAGGCCGCTGGGCCAGCGCGGGGCGCCGATCGTGGGGATGGTGAGCATCGATGACCGCGAGGACCTGGGCGAGCGGCGCGTGCCGGGCCACTGGGAGGGCGACCTGGTGATCGGCGCCCACGGCCGCTCTGCGGCGGCGACGCTGGTTGAGCGCACGACGAGGTTCACCACGATCCTGGCGCTGCCGGCGGGCAAG
>NZ_JAMBNZ010000043.1 GCF_023715365.1 Georgenia satyanarayanai | reverse complement strand
ACGCATATCCGACATCGAACGCGGCAAGAGGCGAGATGACGACTTCGCCAGCACCTACCGCCAGTGGCTCCTCGCCGCTTGACAGTCCATAGGAGCATCATCCGAGCTCCGCCCGTCCTCGGGCAGCCTCGGACCTCCGCCGTCCGGAGATGGGCACCGCAGAGGAGGCGGCGAGGCGAGCCGCAACGCCGTCATCTCACTGGTCCTGACCAAGGCGCCCCCACTTCCGACGACGACGGCGGTCAGGGCATGATCCCGAGCGTCTACGCGCCGCTGCTCAGTGCCGTGGGTGTCTTCACAGCCGCAGTCTTTCAGTCACCACGGACCACCTCCGCGCTTACGAGCGTCGCGCGGGCACCCGCCACACGCTAAGCCCTTCCTAAATGTGTGTGCACCCCCGGCCGATGCGGGCTCGGTCCCGATGGCGGATCCACGACCGCACACTGCTGTAGTCATCGGTGAGTGGTTGTATTACGATGTCTGCGTGGGCAGGTTCGACGTCGATCGGCTCGATGACGACTGGCCGGTCGAGATCGACCGGCAGGCCAGTCACCTCTTCAAGCATCCCCACCTGGGGTTGGATGACGTCAACGATGTCTGGACCAGCGAGCCCTTGTTCTATCCAGCCAAGCCACCTGCCCACTGGCTCATGGTCGCCGAGGTCT
>NZ_JAMBNZ010000042.1 GCF_023715365.1 Georgenia satyanarayanai | reverse complement strand
AACGGCATCATCGAGCTCCACCGCCGCCTCGCCCGCGGCTACCGCAACCGCGACAACTACCGTCTCCGTATGCTCCTCGTCGCCGGAGGCCTCAAGACGTGATCCCCACCGAATGTCCGAAGAGCCCCTTGAGGGTGGTCTCCACCTGATCCGGCCCAAGAGCCGGGCGGGCTGGCGGACCCTGCCGCTGCCGCCCGGACTCGCTGAACTCGTCGCCCAGCGGGTCGACGCGGCAGGCCGCGAGGCCAACCAGCACGGCCTCCTCTTCACGAGAAGCGCAGAGGACGGCCCCCTCACCGGCCGGCCCATTGAACCCAAGTCAGACACCGAAGCATGGGGAGAGGTCGCCAAGAGGGCAGGCATCACACGCGCCGGGACGCTCCACGAGGCGCGTCACACCACAGCCACCCTGCTGCAGTCACTCGGCGTCGAAGAGAGCTTGCGAGTGGAGATCCTTGGTCACTCGTCCATCACCACTACACGCAACTACCAGCATGCTGACATCAGGCTGCGGTCATCGGCCCTCGGCAAGCTCGCCAGCACGCTCGGCCTGGCTTCCGCACTGAAGCGCCCCAGGTTCTCTGCCGCTCTCATGCGGGCTGCGGCTCGGGGTTGAGGGCAGCATAGTGGGCTTGCTCGTACTCGATGGGCGGGACGTTGCCCAGGGTGCCGTGGAGGCGGCGGGCGT
>NZ_JAMBNZ010000041.1 GCF_023715365.1 Georgenia satyanarayanai | reverse complement strand
GGTCGGGGCTGCGGAAGGGGGGGCGCCGGCCTGCCGCCGGTCCCGCCACAGGGCAAGGCCGCGGCGGCCGGTCCGCAGCACGTTCATCTGCAGCACGGCGGCTTGCAGCAGGGTTTCCGAGGTCCGCGGCGGCAGCTTCTGCAGGCGGTAGATCAGGCCGAAGCGCAGGCGTTGCAGCAACGGCCTGCCCTGGCGGACGCGGGGCGCAGGGGGGCGGGGCGGCGGTATGGCCGCCTCCGGCTTCCCTCCCTGGCCTTCCGACAGGCGCTCGAACAGCACGGCGACCTCGGTGAAGGGAACCTCGCGCAGCAGATCCGGCCCGTCATCGTGGCGGACAAAGGCGATCCGTGGTGCGCCCGGCTGCCGCGCCGCCCGGTCCGGCAGCACGCGCAGGATCTCGAAGACCAGGCGCTGGATGCCGCTGGGGCGCGGATTGGCGAGGGCATACTGGAAGAGGTCTTCGACATCGACCCAGATGGTGCGGCGCACAGGCTTGGCGGGCATGGAAACTGGAACCATTTCGGTGTCCGGAGATCGACCTCGATTGCCCCGGTCCGCCCATGGCGTGCCGGGTCGCGTCCCGCCTCGGCCCGGACCCAGGATGGATCGCGGACAGGAAAGCAGCGTCAGGGCGCCCGGTTTCTTTCCCTGTTTTGTTGCATCGGCATGTCTTTCCGTTTCGCGGAGTGCCCGCCGATGCGCAAGCCCGGCCAGGAATTTCTGGCCGGCCGGATGCTTCACGAGAGCGAGTGCGACCCGGAAGCCGCAACCCGGCCGCGCAGCAAGAGGAC
>NZ_JAMBNZ010000040.1 GCF_023715365.1 Georgenia satyanarayanai | reverse complement strand
GCGAGCTCGTCGGCGATCGCGGTCTTGTAGCCGGCGAAGGGGTCCAGCGCCGCGACCTGCACCCCGGCACGGAAGTCGGCGCTACGGTCGGTGAGCCAGTCGGCGTAGGCCTTGCCCGAGCGGCCGGGCACCAGGTCCAGCAGCCGGGCGCGGACCTTGCCGTCGGCGTCGCGGGTCAGGTCGACCATGCCGGTGAGCTCCTTGGGGCCACGGCGCCGTGGGTCGACGTGATGCCACAGGTGCTCATCGACCCCGAGGCTGACGACCCCTTCGAAGCGGGACTCATCGGCGGCCAGCTCCTGCAGGCGGGGCTGGATGGCGCGCCACAGTGTCTTCCAGTCCACCCCCAGCTGCCGGGCGAGTCCTTCGATGGTGGCGTGCTCGCGGCGTAGCTGACCGATCGCCCATCCCACCGCTCTGCTCGTCAGCGAGACTCGAGGTTCCACCAGGGCGGGGACTTGCTCGACGAACGTGCCCTTGGGGCAGTCCGGGTCGGGGCAGCGCCAGGTGCGCTGACGCCAGATCACCCGCACCGGCACGATGCCCGGCACGTCATGCAGCTCGCGACGTCGCCGTCCCCGGCTCGGTGCCACCACCCCACAGTCCGGGCAGCCCATCAGCCGCCAGGGCGTGGAGACAGTGACGGTCAACAGCGCGTCGGTACGCTCCACGGCCTCCACATGGAGCTCGGGGATGCCCAGGAATGTGTCGCAGCGGACGCAGGGATCAGTGGTGGGCGCATCACTGCACCCCGTAGCGTTGGTCAACGTCGAGGTCCTCGGAACGAACGGTTGCTTGGTCGCTACCGATCATCGAGGACCTCGACCCATACCCGCCCTCAACTACCGCCGCGAGTCCCGCTCCCCACCAGAAGTCCGAAGAGCC